>NZ_SDKD01000001.1 GCF_004521915.1 Brevibacillus migulae
TGTGAGAGGTCGGGGGCTAGCCGCCCCCTCCTACTCGATTATTAGACGATCGATATCGTCTCGAGCTCATCCAATGAGAGATTGTATACTTTCTTTTCATCATCATGATAAATCAGGACAAGCTGTTGATCCTCATGAAAACAGAGCATCCTCCCGATGAACTGGGAAGGCTCGATAGAGGAACATTTACGCGTAAACCTCAACAACTGATTCGCTTTAATCCATTGAGGAAAAAATTCATTCGCCTGCATCGAGCTTTCATCCCCTTTTCGCGCAAATACTGTATTGGATGATATCGACATCTTTGATGAATAAGGAGATAGGAATGAACTGGAAACAAAATGCAGATAGTATGGGAGATAGAACGAAACGATCCTAGACAAGGAGTGAATCGCAATGAACAGATGGTCGAAACATCTCATCGCACCTGTATTGGTCGCGGCATTGGCAGCGCCTGCTTCCGCTGCTGCCCAAACCATGATCTTGCAGCAAGAAGGCCACTCCCCGACTATGCAGACGGCCTGGAAAAAAGGAGTTCATGGCAACAGAGCTCACAAGGCACATGAGCAGCAATATATGCTTTTGCTGGCGGAAAAATATACTCCGGATAAAGTGGCGGAATGGAAAGCGGTCTTTGCGGAGCGCGAACAGCTTTTCGCGAAATGGAAGAGTGTGCGGGAAAAACAGAAACTGGACCCTCATCTGGTAGAGAAGAAGGAACAGTATAAAAAATACAGGGACGTCTTGAAACAAAAGGTAGGCAACGGTGAAATTACCAAAGACCAGATGAAAACGATGCTCACCGAATGGAAGGAAAAGAATTTTCCGGAGAAGGCCAAGCTGGACGCGGAACGAAGAGAGCGCCGTGCTGCATTCAGACAGACCCGTCAAGCTTTTGACGAAGCGATTGCATCCGGCAATGAAAGTGCGATTCGCAGCGTGCTGCCAAAGCTGCTGGCACAGGAAAAGGAGAAAAACCAATATATCGCGAGCAAGCTGAAGCAAAAATAACTAGCGATGCCATTCCTGGACGGCCAGCCACACTTCTTTCTTGCAATGCTCGCACCATCCCATATGAACACAGAGATGCTGCTGCGCATCGGGCAAGCCGTTTGTCAGCTTGCTGTCTTCGATGGGGCGATAGGGGCTGTAGTCGCCGTAATAATCATAGAGCCGTCCGGCGTCTTCCATAGGCTGACCGCAAGATTCGCAATGAGTGGAAAGGGATTGAAATCCGTTGCAAATGGGACAGATGTAATTCATGCTCTGTCACCTCCCACGTCTACTGTGTGCATCTGTCATAGCGGATATACATGCAAAAAAACAACCCCCTGACGATTGAAATCAGGGGGTTGTACGATGATTCGACGCTATTTGAAGCCTTCCATGCTGGAAGAGTGATGCGGCTGTGCTTTCGCTTCCGGATTAATATACGTGATCGCATTGTTGACGGCGGTTGGCGCTTCGCCAAAGCCTACGGCGATCAGCTTCACTTTTCCTGGGTAGGTGGCAATGTCACCCGCAGCATAAATGCCGGGAATATTGGTTTCCATTTTGGAGTTCACCAGGATGGAGCCTTTTTCGAATTCCAATCCCCAGTTTTTGATGGGGCCAAGAGAAGAAATGAAGCCGAAATTGACGATGACCGCATCGACATCCAGTTCAGTTTCTTCTTTCGAGGCGTTGTTTTGGATGATGACCTTTTCGATTTGTTCGTCACCTTGGAGCTGGGTAAGTTCATAAGATGTCAGGACGTTCACTTTTGAGTTCATGAGTGTTTCGACACTGTGCTCATGTGCGCGGAATTTATCACGACGATGGATCAGATGCACCTCTTTGGCAATCGGTTCGAGCATCAAAGCCCAGTCGACTGCCGAGTCACCGCCGCCAAAGACAGCGACGCGTTGACCTTTGAAAGAGTTCAAATCGGTAACGAAATAGTGCAGATTCGCTTTTTCAAATTTCGCTGCCTCCGGATTTTCCAGACGGCGCGGTTCAAAGGCGCCCACACCTGCGGTAATGATCACCGCACGAGAGTAGTGAATTCCTTTGTCCGTAGTGATTTCAAAGACATTGTCTTCTTTTTTCTCTACATTTTGCACTTTCTCTTCCAAGCATACGCGCGGATCAAAGTGGGAGATCTGCTGCTTCAGTCCATCCACGAGATCCTGAGCCAATACCTTCGGGAAACCGGCAACATCGTAAATATATTTCTCAGGATAGAGAGCGGCGAGCTGGCCGCCAAGCTGAGGCATACTTTCGATGATTTTCACGCTCGCTTGTCGCATACCACCATAAAAAGCCGTAAATAATCCAGCAGGACCTCCACCGATGACGGTAATATCAAAGATCTGCTCGTCCTTTTGTAACAAACCCAAACCCAAGCACCTCCAAAGAGAAGTCAGAATTCTGAGCACACTTTCCTATTATAAACATCCTTGGAAAATAAGGAAAGCTTCAATGGAAGCCGAAACAAAGGAGAAAAGAAGCAGAATGATTAAACGTGAAAATAGGTACAAAAAGAAATCAATTATGGCTTGAAGAATATGGAGTTTCTTGTTACTATGTAAGTGGTTGTGAACAGTTTGTGAACTTGATTGTGCTTTTTTTCACAGTTTGATGTTTTGGTGCTTGCACTCATACGGTTTTACATCGATTCCTTTTGGGCACCTTACCTGTAACAACCCACGTGAAAGAACGCACAAACTTCCAAACGGTTTCCATATAGGAAGGCTCTTGCCGTACAATGTCGTCGGCAGGGCCCGGCTTTACAAAAACAGGAATGGGAAGGGATCAACGATGAGTACACCCAAAATCGTAATTCTTGGCGCCGGATACGGCGGGCTTTTGACAGCATTGGGGCTGCAAAAAAAGCTGAATTACAACGAAGCAGAGGTTACGCTTGTAAACAAGCATACCTATCATTATCTGACAACCTGGCTGCATGAGCCGGCTGCAGGAACATCCAGTGCCGATCACGCGCGTGTCGAATTGGATCGCATTGTCGACATGCAAAAAATCAAGTTTGTCAAAGGTGCTGTCCAGTCCATTCAATCCACAGAGCAAACCGTTACGCTGGAAAATGGCGATGTGCTGTCCTATGACTACCTGGTCATCGCCCTGGGAAGCGAATCCGAGACTTTCGGCATCGAAGGATTGAAGGAGTATGCATTCGGAATCCGCAGCATCAACTCCGTTCGCCAAATCCGCGAGCATATCGAGTATATGTTTGCGAAATACAAGACCGAGCCGCATCGCACCGATTATCTGACGTTCGTTGTCGGTGGAGCAGGCTTTACTGGTATCGAGTTCTGCGGGGAATTGACTGACCGCGTGCCTGAGCTTTGCAAGGAATTTGACGTAGATCCTGAATTGGTGAAAATCTACAGCGTCGAAGCAGCACCGACTGCCCTGCCAGGCTTTGATCCGGAATTGGTTGAATACGCCATGAACGTGCTTACTCGCAAAGGCGTAGAATTCCGCATCAGCACTCCGGTGAAACAATGTACGCCGGATGGTGTCGTTTTGGCGACAGGCGAGGAAATCAAATCCAAAACCGTCATCTGGACGGGTGGCGTACGTGGCAACAGCATCGTGGAGAAATCCGGCTTTGAAGTGATGCGCGGTCGCGTAAAAGTGGATGAATACATGCGTGCCCCAGGACATGACAACGTATTTGTAGTGGGTGACTGTGCGCTCGTCTTCAATCCAGAAGGACGTCCATATCCGCCAACGGCACAAATCTCCATTCAAGAAGGAGAAAATACGGCACAAAACCTGGTCGCGTTGATCCGCAACGCTCCATTGACGCCATTCGTCCCTGCTCTGCAAGGTACATTGGCTTCCCTCGGAAAAGGGGAAGGCATGGGCGTAGTTTTTGGCGGCAAAAAAGTATTTGGAACCAGCGCTGCCCTGATGAAAAAGGCGAGCGACCTGCGCTACCTCTACAAAATCGGCGGGGTTGGCCTGGCTTTGAGCAAAGTCAAACTGTAAGAGGGATTGTATGCGCCATGCCAGTGTGCAGGTAAGGGGACTGTTGACCAAGGAAGAGCTGGACAGATACAACGCTTTGATGGAAGTGGGCCATTTCCTTGAAGAAGCGAATCGCTACGACTTGTCCCGCAGCATTCAAAATGAAGTGGATATCCTGGTTCAGCCTGCAATCGAGCGCCTGAAGGAAAAGGGGCGCGAGCGAGATCAGGAAAACCTTCGTTATATGATCGACAATGGTCTTCTCGATATGGATGAAGATGATTAAGTAAAAGAACGCAAAAAACCCTCCTGTTCAACCGACCAGGGGGATTTTTTTGCGCTTTAATGACTTATATTCACTTAACAATACTTACAATCGCTTGTAAAATCGATTATAAACACTTATAATGAAGAAGCAAATATAACCGCGCAGCTCAAATGGGAGAACAGGTATGTACCAAGAGGAACGATTAGCAGCCATTATCGAGCATCTGAGCAAGCACAAGCGAGTGAGTGTTCAAGATGTATGCGAATTATACGGGGTATCCCGCGACACTGCCCGCAGAGATTTGGTGCGGTTGGAGGAACAAGGCTTGATTTTGCGGACGAGAGGCGGAGCCATTTTGCCTCCTATGCATAAAGCGCTGCCCAAATACACGGAACGCCTTCAGATGGAGCATGAAGGGAAGCGGCGGATCGCTGCTCTTGCCTCGAGCTTGATCAAAGACGGGGATCACTTGATGATGGACGCTTCGACCACCGTGCTGTTTACCGCTGAGCAGCTGCAAACAGAGCGGCATGTCCTCGTGACCAACTCCATCGATATAGCCGGGACCTTTGCCAGCGACGGGAAAAATACGGTTCATTTACTTGGCGGGATATATAAGCCCGAACATCGCTATGTTTACGGCCACCATGCCATTGAAATGCTGGGCAAATACCATGTAGATAAAGCAGTCTTAGGAACATGCGGGATTGGCATCCAGGGATTAACGACCTATACGGAGGAGGAAAGCTACCTGCTCCGGGCGATGATGAAACAAAGCAAGCAGGTCATTGTCGTAGCGGATCATTCCAAGTTTCATGTGAGGCTGTTCATGCAGGTAGCCGCTTGGGATGAAATAGATATGCTGGTGACCGATCAGCAGCCGGATGACGAGTTGTCGCAAATCCTTGCAGCCAATGAAGTGGAGGTATTGGTTGCCCAGGAATGACCTGATTGCAATTCCTGAGAATGGCTGGCGTGACATGATCATAGATTGGCGTGACAGCTGACGAACAAGGGCTCTGGAAGCACAGCCCTTGTTTGGCATGCATACAATCAGGTTGACAAGATTCGATACAATGTACTATCATAGATATGAAAGAAAATAAAGCGCTTCCATTCATGGCGTGTTACTGGATAAGCAGGCATGAGCCAGGAAAAGAATCTTTTTAAAAAGAGAGTCTTTTTCTGGCCTTTTCTTACTGTATCAGAAGGTATAAACTTCTCAATTAATCAATCTGATACAGCACGAAAAACGTCTGCGAAAGAAGGACTTGTTACCTTCTTCGAGAGGGCTTCTATTGAAGTTTTTCTTACTTTTCAGGAGCCTCGCCCGACCAAGCAAGCGCGACTATTGGTTGATGGTGATTCCTGATGGCAGAACAACGCAAATTTGTGATAGGCCGCATTTTTAATAACAATGTCATTTTGGTTCACGACCTCCCTAAAAATCAGGAGTTTATCTTGTTGGGGAAGGGCATCGGTTTTGGCCAAAAGGTCGACGGTGAGATCGACTACGATGATACGCGGATCGAAAAGAAATTCCGACTGGAGCAGGAGCACCACCTCAGGCAGTACGAATCCATGATTAAACAGGTGGACCAAGCTGTCATCGGCATTTCTGAGGAGATTATCAGCCTCATTACACAGGAAATCTCCCCTGACATTAATGAACATGTCCATGTGGCTTTGCCGGATCATATAAATTTTGCCATCCACCGCCTCCGCAATGGCTTGGAAATCGTCAATCCGTTCCTTTTGGAAATACAGACACTGTTTGCCAAGGAGTATGCGTTGGCGCAGCGGGCTGCCAAAATGATTGAGGAACAGTTTCAGATCGACGTACCGGAGAGTGAAGTTGGCTTTTTGACCTTGCACATCCATTCTGCCGTCAGTTACATACCCGTTGCGAAAGCGGTCCAGGTCACCAATATGATTTCTGACTTGGTGGCGAAGGTGGAGCAGGCGATTGGACGTAGACTCGATAAGGACAGCGTCGAGTATGTGCGATTCATTCTCCATTTGCGACATGCGATCGAACGCATTCGCAACAAAACATCCATCTCCAATCCATTGTTGGACCAAATCAAGATCACCATGCCGGAATCATTTGCGCTTGCCACAAAGCTTGCCAAGCAAATTGCAGAGAAGCTGGAGATCCATGTATCGGAAGAAGAAAGTGCCTACACAGCGCTGCATATTTTCCGCTTGGCACAACAGATGGAAAGAAATCAAGAATAGATCCTCAAAGGCGTGTTACTAGTTCGACTAGGCATGAGCCAAGAAGAGAGATTGCAAGCCATGCTGCTCGCTTTCTTTTCCTTGTCTCATGCTTTTTTTGTTGCAACTGGGAAAACCTAAGAGGGTCCAAACATCTCGGGAGGTCTGCATGTTTCAAAAATGGTTTTCCAAGAAAAAAGAGTCCACAACGATCGCGATTGCTGCACCGCTGACTGGACGCGTGATGCCATTGGAAGAGGTGCCGGATCCGGTCTTCGCTCAGAAAATGGCGGGTGACGGAATCGCGATCCTGCCGACGGATGGTCTTTTGGTCTCGCCTGTATCAGGAAAGGTCGCGCATGTGTTTCCGACTCATCACGCGATTGGTCTCGTAAATGCGGAGGGTCTCGAGCTGCTGATCCATATCGGCATCGATACGGTGAAATTAAACGGAGAGGGCTTTCAGCCTTTCGTCCAAGTTGGTGACCAGGTAAGCGTAGGCGATAAGCTGATCCATTTTGATCTGGAGAAAATCAAAGCGGCGGGCTACTCACTCATAACCCCAGTGCTGATTACCAACCATGAGATGCTTGCGTCCATCACCTTTACAGCGGGTGCTGAGGTTCAAGCCGGATCGGGAATCGTCATGGAAGCGCTTCTCAAGTAACGAAAGGAACGCGATGGTGTGTCGTGTAGACAAACATGTCGCGAATGGGGAGGAACAAAACGAATGATCCAGCTATACGTGACGGAGGATTATCGTGAGTTGAGCAAAAAGGCAGCGCAGGTTGTAGCTGAGCAGATTCAAAAAAAGCCCGGAGCGATCATCGGTTTTGCAACAGGTGGCACTCCTATGGGGTTATACGAAGAATTGATCGGGAAATACAACCAAGGTGAGGTTGACTTCAGCGGAATCACCACGTTTAATCTGGACGAGTATGTCGGTTTGACCAGAGAGCACCCCCAGAGCTACTACCACTTTATGTGGGAGAATCTTTTTTCGAAGGTGAATGTGAAGAAAGAAAGGATCCATTTCCCGCCAGGCATCTTTACGGATGCGCAGGCTGTTTGCCGTCAGTATGAAGCACAAATGGATGAAGCGGGCGGCATCGATTTGCAAATATTGGGGATTGGCACGAATGGACATATCGGCTTCAATGAACCAGCAGATACCTTTGAAATCTCGACACATTTGGTCGATCTTGCGGAAGAGACCATTGAAGCGAATGCACGCTTTTTCGGAGACAAGACAGAGGTGCCCAGGAAAGCGATTACGATGGGTGTCGGCAGTATCATGAAGGCGAAATCCATTTTGCTTTTGGCCAGCGGAAAAAACAAGGCAGAAGCCGTGAGTCATATCTACTCCGGGTTTGTGGATCCGAGGGTACCTGCGTCCGTGCTGCAATTGCATCCGCATGTGACGCTGGTCATCGACAAGGAAGCGGCACAGCTGATAGAAGAGAAGGGAGCATCTACATGGTTACATTCACAGTAAAAGTAGAAGCAGAGGGCGGTCTGCACGCACGTCCTGCATCCATGCTTGTGAACAAAGCAAATGCTTTTGATTCGAAGATCCGTATTAGCAAAGGGGAAAAAACGGCGGAAGCCAAGAGCATCCTCAATATCATGACCTTGGGCGTGAAAAAAGGGGAAGAATTGAAGATTGAAGTGGACGGTGCCGATGAGCAGGAAGCGGCTGAAGCACTGAAACAGCTTTTTGCAAGTAATTTCGCCATCTAATTGGAGTGGCTTGGATAGGAGATGCATGAAACGATGATGAAGGGGATCCCGGTTTCACGAGGAATTGCGATTGCGAAAGCGATGGTGCTCCGTACAGAAGAAGGACATCATGAAATCAAATCGATTCAGGCAAGCGAAGTAGACAGAGAGAAAGCCAGACTGAAAGAGAGTGTAGAGCTTGCGGCGCGTCAGCTGACCGAACTGGAGAAGCAGGTTAAAGAGACAGCCGGTGCTGAACAGGCCGCCATCATGCAGGCTCATATGGAATTTTTGTCGGACCCCGCATTTGTGGGCGAAATGGAAAGCAAGATCGCGGAGCAATTAATCACCGCGGAATCCGCAGTACAGCAAGTGGCGGAACAGTTCATCATGATCTTTGAAAGCATGGATGACACCTACATGCGGGAGCGCGCTGCGGACATTCGTGACGTGAGCAAACGACTGAAGCAGAATCTGTCAGGCGAGGCAGGCGGCGGGCTTGCCGATATAAAAGAAGCGACCATTATTATCGCGGATGATTTGACTCCGTCCGATACGATTCAAATGCCGCGCCAGTATGTCCAGGGGCTTGTCGCAGCAAAAGGGGGAGCTACGTCCCATGCAGCGATTCTTGCCCGCTCACTCGGCATTCCGGCGATCATGGGGATTGGCGAAGAAGGTCTGAATCGCTTTAAGAACGGGGACTTTGTCATTATCGACGGGGCAACCGGCGATATTTTGCTCAATCCGGACGAGGAAGCGATTCGTCAATATACAGCTGCACAGGAAAAAGAAGCAGCACGCAAGCAGGCGCTGGAGCAGCTCCGCGGCCTGAACGCAGAAACAACCGATGGCCACAGCGTTCACCTTGTTGCCAACGCTGGCGGCAAGGAAGATCCAGCCGAGCTGTTGGAAAAAGGAGCAGAGGGAATCGGTCTGTTCCGCAGTGAATTCCTCTTCATGCACCGGGAAACGATGCCGACAGAGGAAGAACAGTATGAAGGATACCTGCGCGCGGTAAAAGGCATGCAAGGGAAGCCTGTCATCATCCGTACCCTGGATATTGGCGGCGACAAGCACTTGCCATATCTGGACCTGCCTCAGGAAATGAATCCGTTCTTGGGCTGGCGAGCCATTCGTATCTCGCTGTCCCGCGTAGATCTGTTTAAAACCCAGCTGCGTGCCATTTTGCGTGCAAGCGCTCATGGAAAAGCACTCATCATGTTTCCGATGATTTCTCATATCGAGCAAGTCCGTCAGGCGAAGGCCATTTTGGAAGAAGTGAAGCAAGAGCTGAAGAGCGAAGGGCAAGCGTTTGACGAAGCGATTGAAGTGGGCGTCATGATCGAGATCCCGGCGGCTGCGCTCATTGCTGACGATTTGGCGAAGGAAGTCGACTTCTTCAGCATCGGTACCAACGATCTGGTGCAATACACCATTGCGGTTGACCGGATGAACGAAAACATTTCCGAGCTGTACAACTATTTCCACCCGGCGGTATTGCGCCTGATGAAGATGGTGATTGATGCTTCCCACCGCAACGGTATCTGGACCGGTATGTGCGGCGAGATGGCCTCGGATCCGTTGGCTACCGAGCTGTTGGTAGGCATGGGCCTGGATGAGTTCAGCATGAACCAAAACTCCTTGCTCGAGGTCAAACAACGCGTTCGCTCCATTTCCCTGGCGGAAGCGAAGGAGATTGCCGAAAAGGCACTGTCCTTGCCGACTGTGGCTGAGGTGCAAAGCTACTTGGCCAGCCGCGTAAATGAAGCGTAAGCAGTCATCTATCCCTTGTGTCAGTTATGCTCTCTCCGCGGTTTCAATCCGCGGAGAAGGCTTGCTGAAATATAATCATTTTACAAAGGAGGTCTTTTTATGTTGGCTTTTTTGCAAAAGATTGGGAAGGCGCTCATGCTCCCGGTCGCAACATTGCCTGCAGCAGCCCTGTTGCTCCGTTTCGGTGCCATCAACTACGTGACGGAATTTCATCTGGGTGAAGGCTTAGGCGGATTTTTGAACAAGTACATCGCTCCCTTCCTGCTCGCTGGTGGTTCTGCTATTTTTGATAATTTATCACTTATCTTTGCTGTAGGGGTTGCGATTGGTCTTGCTGGGGATGCTGTTGCTGCACTTGCTGCTGTAATCGCTTACTTGGTGCTCACATCTGTTCTGGGCAAGGTTCCGGCCGCATTTGACTTCATTCCGGATGAAGCCAAATTGAACATGGGTGTGCTTGGCGGTATCTTGGCTGGTGGCGTGGCCGCTTACTTCTATAACAAGTACCACAACATCAAACTGCCAGACTGGCTTGGTTTCTTTGGAGGAAAACGTTTCGTTCCGATTATTACGTCCTTGTCTATGGTCATTATCGGTCTTGTTTTTGGTCTGATCTGGGGTCCGGTTCAAGAGTGGCTGGATGCTTTCGGTCGATTCATCGTAGGTCTTGGCGCGACAGGTGCCGGATTGTTCGCGTTCTTCAACCGTCTCTTGATTCCGTTTGGATTGCACCACGTATTGAATGCCATTGCTTGGTTCCAAATCGGTGACTTTACCGATGCGGCGGGTAAAGTGGTACATGGTGACTTGAATCGCTTCTTTGCGGGTGACAAATCCGCAGGTATGTTTATGACGGGCTTCTTCCCAATCATGATGTTCGCGCTTCCGGCAGCTGCGTTGGCGATTATCCACACAGCGCGTCCGGAAAAACGCAAGCAGGTTTCCGCTGTATTTTTGGGAGTAGCGTTGGCTTCCTTCCTGACAGGGATTACGGAACCGATTGAGTTTGCGTTCATGTTTGCTGCACCATTGCTGTATGCTGTGCATGCGGTGCTGACTGGTGTATCCGCGTTCTTGGTCACCTCTCTGGGGATCAAGCATGGGTTTGGCTTCTCGGCCGGTCTGATTGACTATGCGGTGAACTTCCCGCTGTCGACCAATGCGTGGCTGATCATTCCGATTGGTCTGGCTTTCGGGGTCGTATACTATTTCTTGTTCCGCATCATGATCGTGAAGCTGAATCTCGCTACACCAGGTCGTGAGGTGGATGATGTCGCCACCGACGCTGCTCCAGGAGTGGCCTCCAGCATGCAAGATAAAGCACAAAAAGTGCTGGGGATGATCGGCGGCAAAGAGAACATCACCAACATCGATGCATGCATCACTCGTCTGCGCCTTGTGCTGAAGGACGACACGGTTGTCGATGAAAAAGGTCTGAAAGCAATCGGAGCGGCTGGCGTAATGAAGCTGGGCCAAGGAAGTGTGCAGGTTGTTTTCGGCACCCAATCCGAGCAGCTGAAAGACGAAATCAAGAAATTGTAAGGAACATCAACATGGACGGGAAGCCGTGAAAGGCTTCCTGTCCTTTCTACATACGGAAAGGATGTGCTGGTATGAAACGCATTCTCGATTGCACCGCTTCGGATTTCAGCCGCATGACAGGCCGCGATCTGAAAGCTTCGATACAAGCGGCAGAAGGGCGTACGCTCCTTGCAGAGGTAATCTGTGCAGGGACGCCGTTGTACCCGGCTGTGACCAATGCTGAAATGGCGTCTGCCTTTGGTGCGGACATCATTTTGCTCAATTTCTTTGATGTATTTCAGCCTGGCATCGCAGGACTGGCGGTGGAACAACCGGAGGAAGTCGTACGTACGCTCAAACAATACATAGGCAGACCTGTCGGATTGAATCTGGAGCCGGTCGACGTCACAGCGAAGCAGGCAGAGACCCTGTTGGAGCTTCCGAAAGGGCGTCTCGCTACGGCGGAGACGTTCCAAGAGGCGAAAAAATTGGGCTTCGATTTCGTATGTCTGACAGGAAACCCGAAAACAGGCGTCACCAATGCGGAAATCGCCAAGGCGATCAAAACGGCGCGAGAGGTCATGGGGGAAGAAACGCTGATCATCGCGGGAAAAATGCATGGAGCAGGCGTAGCTGGAGAAGCGGGGGAGGATATTGTCAGCGAGGCGGATATCATCAACTTCGTGGAAGCCGGTGCCGATGTCATTTTGCTGCCATCGCCAGGGACAATCCCGGGAATCACACTGGAAAGCTGCAAAAAGATGGTCAATTCGATTCGCAAGCATGGGGCGCTCTCGATGCTCGCGACGGGGACAAGTCAGGAAGGCGCCGACGAAGCGACAATCCGTCAGATCGCTCTGATGAGTAAAATGGCTGGAGCGGATCTGTTCCATATCGGCGATGCAGGGTATAGCGGGATCGCGATTCCTGAAAACATCATGCACTATTCGATCGTGATTCGCGGGAAACGTCACACGTATGTACGTATGGCGGCATCAGTAAAACGATAAAAGCGAAAGATTAAGCTGACGCAGATATGCGGCAGCTTTTTATCTTAATGTAAGGGGCTGCGGTGGGGAGAGCATGTTTCGCAACTCCGCTTCATTCTACGCCCTGCAAGGGAGCGGAGACTGTCCGCTCCGCAGAAAATCGCAGGGGTCCGCAAAAGTGGTAGCCGCTACGCAGCACGGGCAGGTTGCGGCCCTTTTTCCTGCGATTTCCTGCTCCGCTTTGTCGGGCTTCGCAGGCGCTCCGTTCCGAAACATGCTCTCCAGCGTAGCAGAAGCTGTTATAAAAAGATAAAAAGATTGCAAAAAGATTACTGTCTTTTTCGCCGACTTTATGCAACAGCCACGTGAGGAAGGGAAGAGAGGGACGGGGCGGAGTTTTTGCCGCGCCTACAAAGGTGGAGCTTCCAAAAACGGGACACGCTTGTTGCGCAACCTCTACGTATGAATAGGCTTCCTCGAACCTTTTGCGCGACGTACCGTTTTTGGAAGCGGAACCGGACAGTCAACGCTTCCTTGCAGGTGTGGCAAGTTCGGAGCACCGCCCTCTCTTCCCTTCCCCCACCACAATGTATGTACGTACAACCAAGAGATAGTGTAAGCATGAGAGAGATAATCAAGAATGTTATCGCTTACATCAATAAATAGCGCTTATATTCACATTATTCGCTATTTTGAAAAAAGTGAGCGAATCTGCTATAGTGTTGCTTATCACATTTAATATTCAGAAAATATAGAAATTAGCAAAATTAGGAGAGGGGAGACTGGGACATGAAACAACAAGAACAGTGTCCGTATTGCAAAGGAGAAGGTTACTTTCAAGTCATTTTGGGCGGCACGGAGAATTGCCCCAGCTGTGAAGGAACCGGGAATCACCAAGAAGAATAAGCTTGGGAGTCTTCTGTCACACAGTTGACACATCCAGATTTGCTTCACGGTGCTGTCTGCATTGACCCTTACCCAGCTTTTCGTTACACTTATAGCTGTAATGCTGACGGCTGGAGGGTTTTCTTATGAATTTGCTGCAATTTATTGTATCCATCGTGCTGTTCATCGTCCTAGGATTTGGGATCGGCTTTATCATAAACATGATTTTGCGCACGACATGGCTGCCGGTTGTCTTGGCACTGGGTCTGGTGGTTGGCATTCTCGTGTATAACCGGATTGTTCCAAACGTTTTTGATGTCGCGATTCTTGCCTGCGGGTTAGCTGGGACGATCGGTGGCGGATGGACGATTCAAATTTTGCGGAAAAAAGGATACCGGATGTTTTAAACGAAAGGTGAAAAGCTTATGGCGCTCAGGGGAAGGCATGCCCTCCCTTGAGCGCCATTTATGTTTCTACGTAATATCTACATCATCGGCTGCTTTGAGTGCACTGTCCCAAGATGGAAAGTAAAACAGTGCATGGCGCATTAATTCAGGATCGGTTGATTTTACTGACTTCTTGGAGAGATTGCCACCTTGTACTCGAAGATCACGTATCCGCTGACGAACTTGCTCAGAGCTTAACGATAGATCCAATACTGCTCATCTCCTTTTATTTGAAGTTTCAGTAATAGTTTGGATAAAACAGACTGATTTTAAACACAATTTTTTCAAATTGATTTGCTGGAAGAACTAACCAAATTTTTCCACAACTCTAGCAATTTATGTATATAACTCTCGTTTCTGGGACATTACTAGAGACGAGAGGAGGTTTCACACAGATGAAATGGAGACGTTTGTGCAGTGTTCTTGCTGTAAGTATCATCGCCATTACCGCATTTGCACCCAGTGGCTATACTTACAATCTGGCGGGGATCACTGCCGTGAAAACGACCTACGGACTACAGGAAAATAGAGAGGGCTCGCAAACAATCAAGAAGCGTAACGTGCGAGCCAGCTCCCTTACTATGGCAGATGAATGGAATGCACAGAACCCGGCATTGGCTCACTATCCAAGAGTTCGTGTCGTGGCCACTGGCTATTATGCAGGAGTTGAATCGACAGGGAAAGACCCGACGCATCCGTCTTATGGGGTCACCTACTCAGGTGTGAAAGTACGACGGGGCGAATATTCTACAATCGCGGCTGACCTGCGCGTATTTCCGTTAGGGACGGTGTTGTACATACCGGGATATGGGTACGGCGTGGTGGCGGATAAAGGAGGAGCGATTCGCGGGAATAAAATCGATCTTTACTTCCCGACCAAGCAGGATGTTTACAACCAATGGGGGAAAAAGACCCTGGACGTGTTTGTCTTGCATAAAGGGGAAGGGCGAATAACGGAAACGATGATGAATCTGTTGCATGAAAAAGGAATCGCCGCGATGGCGCAGCCTTATCAGTGATTACCATACACAAAAAAAGGATTTGTCCCAAGCCGTCTGGCCGGGCAAATCCTTTTTGACATCGTGCGTAAAGAAACCAAATTTTTGAAATAGCCGGCACGCTAGGGATGAATGAGGGCGATCAGCTTTTCCAATCCGTCCAGGATGCGTGGAGAAGGGCGGCAATATAAGCCTTCCTCCAAGAGGTGAACCTGACCGGCTTTGATCGCCGTCATCTCTTGCCATTCCGGACGTTCGGTAATCATTTTCGGCTTGATGCGTCTGAGCTCAATGCCGCACCAGACAATGCAGATATGATCAGGGTCGCGTTCAAGGACCATGTCTCTTGTCGCTTTTACATTGGCCACCGCGTAATCATCAAAAATATTGCGTGCACCCGCTATTTCGCTGACGTCGCTGAGCCAGTTTTCTCGGCCAGGGGTATAGATCGGATCCGGCCACCATTCCCAATACAGCTTTGGCCGGTGTGTACGAGAGGAGGTAGCCTCCCTCAATTCCGCGATCCTGTCTGTAAAATGGCGGGCCAGCTGCTCGGCACGGTCTTCATACCCTGTTGCCCGTCCGACTGTCCGGATATCATCCGGGATGTCGCCGATGCGTGAGGGATTGAGGATGATATGGGGAATGTTTCGTTCCTGAAGCGCTGCGATGTTTTTCTCCATACCCGGTACACTGAGCGAAGCGATGACCAGATCAGGCTGGAGGCTCTCTACTTTATCCATATCAATCGTCAGGTCCGGACCCACTTTGGGCAGATGCTGCCATTCCAGCGGCCAGTCCGAATGATCATCCAGGCCGACTACATATTCGCCAAGCCCGAGGTAGTACAGGATTTCCGTATTGCTTGGACAGATGGAAACGATGCGCATAGAGATCCACCCTTTTGGGATTAAGTGAAAAACGGATGCATGGCAATCGCAATCATGATCCCCAGCCAACCGCCAACCAAGACTTCAATCGGTTGGTGACCCAAGAGCTCTTTTAGCTTCTTGGCTTTTTCCTGATTGGGGCGCACGCGGAAGGTTTTCATGCCTTCCAAAAGATGGTTGAATTCATCGACCAGCTTGTTAAGGACGACTGCTTGCATTCCCGCATGTCTGCGTACGCCAGCGGCATCGAACATGACGATGATGCCCAAGATGGCCGAGATGGCAAACATGTTGCTGCCAAACCCTTCTCGCAAGCCAACTGCTGTGGAGAGCGCCGTCACCGCCGAGGAATGAGAACTGGGCATCCCCCCGGTGCTGAACATCAGTGCCCATTGCCACGTACGCGTCGCAATAAAGTGCAGAGGAATTTTAATAAACTGGGCAATCACGATCGCCAATAATGCAGCCCAAAGTGGAAAATTGCTAAAAAAAGCTGTCATGCGGTTCAATCGTTCCTTTCTCCGATATGCTGATAAGATGATTGTAACAGAAAGGGAAGTGTACATTTGCTAAGAATTTGTTAGGAAAAAATGCCAAGCTTCTCTATAATAAAGGGTGAGAAGCACGGAAGGGAATATCCAAACGATGGAAAATATCTATCCTGAACAGTACTATCTGTTCCTTCAAAAATTTAATGAAGGGGAGTATTATGAATGCCATGACCTGCTTGAGGAAATTTGGATGGAAGAGAAAACCAACAAATTTTTGCAGGGCATGCTGCAACTCTCGGTAGGACTTTACCATTTTGGATACGGAAACATCAAAGGCGCCAGATGGATGTTTGGCAACGCTCGCAAATATTTGTCACGCTATGCGCCCGTTTATTGGGACTTGGATGTGGAGCGAGTGATCACCTATCTGGATCAATGTTTGGCGGCTCTGCCGGAGGAGGACACCATACCCTTCGCACAAGTCGCAAGCATTTCGCTACCCACTATTAGCCTCTCATTAATCGGGGAATCATAAGCAATCAGCATCACGAAACATCGACGAGGTTCTCCTATTTTACCATAAAACCATAAAGGAGTGCGTACCATGCCTTTTCAAAATCCGTCAAACGACCAAAGACGTGAAATTCTGCAGCAAGCGAAAACGATTGCCGTAGTGGGTCTATCCAACAAGCCAGACCGGACCAGCTACATGGTGTCAGAAGCGATGCAGCATGCCGGCTATAAAATCATTCCGGTGAATCCGGTGATTGCCGGAGAAACGGTGCTGGGGGAAAAGGTGGTTGCTTCTCTCAGTGAGATCGAGGAACCTGTCGATATCGTCAACGTATTCCGCCGCAGTGAGGAAGTCATGCCAGTCGCAGAAGAATCGGTCAAGATCAAGCCGAAAGTTTTCTGGCTGCAGCAAGGGATTTATAATGAAGATGCAGCTGATCTCGTGGCGGAAAGTGGCATTGTTCCGGTGATGGATCAATGTATCAAAGTGGATCATGCGTTGCTGGTGAAAAGAAAATAAAACGAGAACAACGACTGCCTATTGGGTGGTCGTTTTTTTCTAACAAACGTGACGTTGACTTTCCACTTTACTGGAAGGTATATACTCGGGTCAAGAAGGGGGGAAAGTTATGTTTAAAATCAGTGAGTTTTCGAAGCTATGCCAGGTTTCAGCCAAAACGCTGCGCTACTATGACCAGATCGGACTGCTGAAGCCTTCTCATGTCGATGCGGTGAATGGTTATCGCTATTATTCGGCTGATCAGCTTCATCGTGTAAACCGAATATATGCACTGAAGGATCTGGGTTTTACTTTGGAGCAAATCATACCTATCCTCGATCAGGATCTCACAGCTGATCAGATCCGCAGTATGCTGCTTCATAAGGAAGCGGAGTTGAAGACGCATTTGGAAAAGGAGCAGGCCCGTCTGCAGCGGATACAATCCAGACTGGTTCAATTGGAGCGGGATCGTTCAAATGGTCCCGAATTAGCGGTTAGCTTTAAGGAGATTGAGGAAAGCTGGATCGCCTCGATACGGGAAGTGACCTCAAAGGCAACAGTTTTCCGATTATGGGAGGAGTTGAAACAATATGCACAGCAACAGGGGCTGGCAGAGCCCAAGACCTGGATGGTGCTATGGCATCAATGTGCGGAATGTGAGGATCATGTTGACCTTGAAGTAGCGATCCCACTTGCCAGACAGGCACAGTCAACGGAACGGGTGAACGTTCGACTTTTGGAGCCGACGTCTGCCGCTTGTCTTGTACATGAGTGCCAACCACAAGGGTACTGCAACGTGTCAGCAAGACTGGGGATTTTTCTTGAAGAACATCGCTATGCGATCCACCCAGATAACCCCAGTAGGGAAATCTATGTATCTTCCCTCGATGGCACAACCTTTATGGCTGAAATGCAGATGCCAATCTCTGCGGGAATGGGGAGGGTCTAAGTGTTGCAATCGGTACACATAACCCCAGGAAACAAAGCATCCATCTATTTATTGGCTGCCAGTGTCTTTGCGATCAGCACGGTGGAAATGCTTCCGCTCGGCTTATTAATGAAGATTGTCGAGGAATATCAAGTGTCAATCAAGACCGCGGGGTTAGTAGTGAGTGTATATGCTCTTGGTGTCGTAGCCGGAGGTCCTCTGCTGACAGCCTTGACGACAATGATTCCGCGAAAAAAGCTGCTTCTGGCTTTGCTGGTACTTTTTCTAGCAGGAAGCTTGCTTAGCGCGTTGGCAACCACGTTTCCGGTATTGCTGATTGCCAGATAAATTAGTGCTGTTGCACATGGAGCGTTTTTTGGCGTGGCGGTTGTCTTGGCAAGTCAGCTGGCAGAACCAGGGAAAAGGGGCTCCTCGATCGCGTTAGTCGGATCAGGACTTTCGCTTGCGACAGTATTGGGGGGGCCGCTGGGGACGTTGTTGGGCCAGCAACTGGGTTGGCGTTTTCCTTTCCTCGCTGTAGCGATTCTGGCACTGGTGACTATACTAGGCATCGCTAAAGTCGTACCGCACCTTCCTGGAGGAGAAGCTCCCCATTTTCGTCAACAGATGCGTGCAATCATTCGGATTCGGGTATTGTTAGCGTTGCTCACGACTGTATTTAGCTTTGCAGGCGTTTTTCTGGTGCTCACTTATATTGCACCGTTGTTGACAGAACATACAAAGCTGCCTGAAGCAGCGGTTCCTCATATTTTACTGCTATTTGGAGTAGGCACCGCGATCGGCAATCTCCTCGGAGGGAGGCTTGCCGATAAACGATTAGTTGCCACTTTGTTGGGCAGCATGATCCTTGTAACACTCATCATGACAGCTTTTACGATCACCAGTCACTTTCGCATCCCGATGGCAATAACGATTTTTTTATGGGGAGTGACATCTTTTGCTCTTGTTACTCCACTTAACATCCAAGTGCTGAAACATTCGGAGGGTGCACAGGATCTAGCCTCTTCCATGAATATCTCCGCATTTAACCTGGGGAATGCTTTAGGGGCATTCATCGGGGGATATGTGGTGGATAGTCATTATGGTCTCGGAGAATTGCCGATTGTTTCCTCCCTCCTTACATTGCTGGGCATTGGACTCTTAATCTGCGGCGTCATGCAGGATCGACGACAATCTGCTGCCAGTAGCATCCATCAAACAAAATCTACTGGATCGTAATCAGTAAGAAGCAAAAGAGACGTCTTTCGTAAAAACGAATAGGGCGTCTCTTTTCTGTTCAAAAAATACGCCCTATAGAAATTTTAATGAAGTTAATTATTTTTTATCCTGATCAAGAAAATTTTCATGTAAAATTGGTTCTAACAGACTATTCCAATAGACAAGCAGGGTGATTGAACGTGAAACGAAAGTTGCATCTAGGGATTCGCGGAAGACTGTTATTGATGTTTGCATTTCTTATCATTGTGCCTTTGACCACACTTGGCTTCATTAGTTATTCCAATACGGAGATCATGGAAGTTACCGTACTGATGGGAACGAAAGAAACCATTGCGGCACAATCTTCTGATATTGCGGAAAAATTCACCGAGTGGGAAGAACAACTCAAACAAGTTGCAGCCTCCGAGGAAGTCCGCATCGACAAGATCCAGCCAGGGGTCGTTTGGGAAAAATTCCCGAAGCTGCCTGCTGTCAACCGGCCGGAGCTGAATCAGCACTTTTTCGATTATTTTCAAGGAACGCTTAACTCCAATCCATATCTGACCCGCGCTTTTATGGCAACCAAGGAAGGGGCCTATTATCTCGCGCCAATGCCTGAGAAAGAGGACCTTTCTTCCTATGATCCAGCAGAGGAAAGCTGGTTTGAAAGTGCCGTGAGCAAAAAGGGTGAGGTCGTTTCGAGCTATTCCAGATATGATGTCACCAAAGGAACCAATGAGATCACGTTGGCAAAAGCGGTAGTCAATGAGTCAGGCGAAGTGATCGGCGTTGTTGGGTTTAACGTAAATCTGAAACAGCTCAGTCACGTAGCACGCGAAGGTATCGCAATAAATACGATCATCATCACGGGATTGGCCATCGTGATCGGCATGGCCATCGCTTACTTCTTTACTTCGAGCCTCACACGCCGGATCAAGTGGATGCAAGACGGATTGGAACAGGTCGCTGCTGGCAACTATACGGTAGAGCTTGCGGTGAAAGGCAGCGATGAGATTACCGAGGTATCCACGAGCTTTAATTATATGGCGAAAAGCATTCGTTCTTTGCTCACCCAGCTGCAGGGTTCTGTGCTGCATCTGCATGAGAGCTCCGATCAGGTGATGAACCATACGCGTCAAAGCTTGCAGCAAATGGAGGAAAGTGCACGTGCGGTGAGCGAGATCGCCACCGGAGCCAGCGCGCAGGCCGAGCAGATCGAGCAAAGTGTAGGAGTCGTCGGTGAAGTCAAAGACATGACCACAGAGATGACCACCAGCATCGTCTCCATGAATCAGACGAGTGACAGGGCCATGTCTGCAAGCAACGAAGGGCTCGTGCAGATGGAGAACATGCAGCGCAGTGTCAGCGAAAGCGAGCAAACAGTGGCTCATGTCGTGGAGAAAATCAGCAGCCTCCAGCAAAAATCGCTGCGTGTCAGCGATATTATCGGCCTGATCAACAGCATCGCGAGCCAGACCAATTTGCTTGCTCTGAATGCGGCGATCGAAGCGGCGCGTGCCGGTGAGCATGGGCGAGGTTTCGCAGTGGTAGCCGATGAAGTGAGGAAGCTGGCCGAGCAATCCAGCCGTGCGACGGAAGATATCACCGCGCTCTTGAAAGACATCAGCGAAGATATCGAGACATCGGTGGAGACCATGAACAATATGCAGCACGTGATGGAGCAGCAAACAGGTTCCTTCCAGCAAGTCAAAGTGCATTTCCAGGAGATCTCGCAATTTGTCGGGGATATTGAGGATCAAGCGGGACGCTTGGTTACCTTTATGGAACAGATTGATCAGAAGCAAGCGGAAATCGTGGCGAATATGGAAAGCATCGCAAGCGTGAGCGAAGAATCAGCGGCGAGCGCCCAAGAAGTTGCCGCTTCGACGGACGAGCTGTACAAGTCTTTCTCCACGCTGGAAGAGGCTGCCCTTCGATTGCGCCAACAAGCAGACATGCTGGAGCATGAGGTTGGAAAATTTACTGTTTAGGATATCGAAAAGACCCTCGAAAGCACGAGGGTTTTTTCCATCCAATCACAGTTTCAATATTGCGTGGCAGAGCAGGATATGGTAAGAAGGGGGTAAGGATTTTTGGTGAAAGCAGTGCAAAAGGAGCGGTTGACAGATGTTTTTTAACAAGGGAAATGACCAGACGCAGGATCGTGTGCCACCGAATCAAAAGGTGACTACCGGCTTTCCTGTTTTGCATTATGGGGAAGTTCCGCAATACACCGATTTGGCGACAGAGTGGAGTTTTCGGATATTCGGCTTGGTCGAGAAGGAAATGACCCTCTCCTTTGAGCAAGTGATGGCCTTGCCTACGAATCAGGTGCAAAACGATATTCACTGCGTGACCGGCTGGAGCAAGCTGGACAACGAATGGGAAGGCATTCCGGTTGAAGAGATTGCCAAGCTGGCGGGCATCAAGCCAGAGGCGAAATACGTACTGCTTCATGCCGAGCACGGCTGGACGGCCAATATGCCGCTGGAGGATTTCCTGAAGCCGGGCAATCTTTTCGCGTTCAAGCATAATGGCGAGCCGCTGACTCCGGATCATGGCTATCCGCTGCGCTTCGTGATTCCACATCTGTACTTCTGGAAGAGCGCGAAATGGGTGCGCGGGGTAGAATTTTTGGAGAAGGATAAGCCGGGGTTCTGGGAGAAGAATGGGTATCATATGTATGGGAACCCGTGGAAATCCCAAAGATTCGCTTGGGATTAATGTTTTTGGATCTGCAAGGAAGCCCGTGGAAATCCCAAAGATTCGCTTGGGACTAATCGACCATATTAACTCTTTGGGATATCATAGGCGCTAAAGATCATTCAGTTTCCACTTGAAACGAGAAATAGGCATGGAGCTACCAGGTCCTCCTCTAAAATCTGTTTCATCTGCATCAACAACGATGGATTCAAACAAATCACGAACGAGTTGTTTCTGAGTAAGCTGATCTAATTCGGTCCAGGCAAGTTTAATGTTGCGCAGCTTGTTGATGATGGATTCCACGTCAACAGGCTCGCGCTTTTTTCTTTGTGGTAACTCTTCAAGTTGAGCTTTGATATATGTTTCTGTTTTTGAATCTTCCGCTGTCAGTTCTTTTAATTCTTCCAATGAAATGGCACCGTTGGCGAATGCAAACTGCCACTTTTTTTTTCGCGCTTTGAGCTGATCCAGTTCCCGCTCAAGCTGGTTAATAAGATCTTCAAATTCACTTTCCACGTTGTTTGCTTCCGGTATAGCAATATCGTTTAATAACCGTTCATCAAAGGTTTCCAAATTATCGAGAAGAGTTTTGGTTACTGAATCCTCCCCGATAATCGGCATATTACACATTCCTTTATGGAATCTGCCCATACATTTATAAAACCTTCTCCGTCCGTTTTTGGTTGGACGCGCACCGCCAATCATCGCTGTTCCGCATCGACCGCACTTTAGGATTCCCGAATAAATGAAGTCGGAGGTTTGACGCTTTCCGTCCTTCTTTCTCCCCTCACGGATCTCCTGGGCCATATTGAACTCTTCCTCAGTAATCAGAGTGGGATGAGTGCCATCTGAAAGCATTTCCTTACCTGTTAATTCTCCGCCAGCCTGCCGATAATTCCAGCGGATCTTGCCGCAGTAAACGGGATTGGTCAGGATGTAGTAGACGCTTCCATATGCCCAATCAGCGCCCCTTTTAGGAACCTTCTCACGGTTAAGAGCAGTCACAATAGCTTTAATTCCATGACCGTTTACGTACATGGAATAAATTCTTTTTAAGATCTCGGCTTCCATCGGATTGATAATCAGGTTTCCGTTTTCGAGGTCATAACCATATGGAGCAACAGCGCCATTTCTTTCCCCTTTGAGTGCTTTCGTGTCCATCCCCATCTTAACCCGTTCGGCCAGATTCTCTCGTTCCCACTGTGCCATAGCAGCAACGATGGTAATAAAAAACCTTCCCATTGCAGACGTGGTGTCGAACACTTCGGTTGCTGATTTAAACTTCACATCGTGTTTGTCAAACAACTCAAGCAACTCATGAAGGTTGGTAACGGATCTAACCATTCGATCAAGTTTATACACCAGGACTACATCGAAATTTCGCCGCTTTACATCATCCTTTAACCGTTTCATAGAGGGACGGTTTAAATCTTTTGCACTATACCCATCGTCAATGTAGAAGTCATGTATTTCCCATCCTTGGCTACTCACAAAGTCAGTCAGCCGTTGCTTTTGTGCGTCGATAGAGTAACCTTCTTTAGCTTGTTCTTCCGTTGAGACACGGCAGTATATTCCGACTTTCAACCCTTGTCACCTCTTATAAATTTAGTTTTAATTAAATTAATTGCACTAAAAGTGTAATGACCTTTTACAGCATGATAACACACCTTGGCGCGGGGGTACTAATCACAACATGTTGAAAAACTGGATAATTACTGAGATGAAAAAAGCAAATATTAATCAAAAAGACTTATCCAGGCTGATCGATCTCCAGCCCTCAAATCTGAACAAGAAGCTTGCTGGAAAGGGTTTGTTTTCTGTCAAAGAAATAGACCAAATTACTCAAGTGCTAGGATTACAACCAGGGTATTTTTATGAATCTCTTTATCGCTCATGGCTTGTTGAAAAGAGAAAGGTTTCCTTACAAAATCTCAAGGACTTAATCGTCAAATGTCTGGAGTTGGATAAGATATCAATTGCTGATCGGATCGTTTCGCACATATTGGAAGACCAAAGAAATTTGGAGTTTCTCCTTGAAAGCGGGGAAACACTTTATGCCCAAAATAGATATAAAGAAGCACTTTATTTTTTCCAAAATGTTTACATGAACGAACGATATTTTAATTCTCGCAGACTCGCATTTTCCCTTTACCGTATATTTTTAATGTCCAGGGAAATTGACTTTGACTATGCGTACGATACCGCTCTGCTACTATCCCCACACATCAAAGAGCTTGAGGGAGAGGACAGAAGGCAAGCGTACAGCAAAGTCATAGCCGTATTTTTTATTTTAGAGAAATGGGTATTGGTCCGGCAGCTGAGCCAAACCCTTGCCGATCTATCCAAAGAACATGATCCGATTATGTATGGTGACGCATTAGTATATCTTGGTATTGTAGCCAGGGTAAACAGGCAGTACACGCGAGCGATGTTCTACATAAGTCAATATGAGCGTATAAGCGAAGAGTTTAGAAGGTGGGCAATTGGGAATCGGCTATATGTCCTTATCGATCAGGGGCAATCGGAAAAACTTGATGATTTATACCAATATGCCAGCCAATATGGATTTCCCGGGTTTACTGATTACCTTTTTGAAAAGTGCGTGGAATTAGATCGATTGGATCTTATTCAAAAGGCTCTTAGTGAACATAGTGAGGGGCTTGTTAATTTGTACAGACCTAACAATCCAATTGAAGCGAAGAGAAATGTAGTGGCATTAATCAATTTAGCCAAGTATTTTTTTGCGATTGGAAAGACAACGGAGGGAATAACGGAGCTTTTAGGGGCAACCAGGTTGTCGTTACGCCATAAATTACGAAAGCAAGCAACTATGATTTCTTTGCTAATGTTTCAATACAAAGAATCATGTACAATAGAACAACAAGGTGAATTTATCCAACTTTACTCTAAACTTTTGAATGAGGGGAAGATCAGTTTATGAAAGCCGCAAAGATCCTTGTAATCCTGGCAATTGTGTTGCTTCCGACATTCGGAGCGCATGCTGAAACAATCAATCAGGAGAATTCGACAATAGTTTATGAAGAGGGACCACGCTGGTAAGAAGAATTAATCTTATATTTCGACAATTACTGTCGATAATTTCCTGTTATGCAGACCCCCGCTCTAGGTGGCAATCGGTTATAGAATAAACAGACAGATGCCAAAGGGGGGGAGCTTTTTGTACACATCACATTTCATGAAACGTGCTTTCTCGCTGTCCGCGCTTTTTTCGTCGAATTTGCCCTGTATATGCAGATGCAACGAGTAGTAAGAGTCGCAAAAGGGGCATCTTTTCACGTTTTTCCAAAAATCGACGAAAAGGCGAAAAAGCAATGCAACTTAGATATCGACTTCCGTACTCTCAGTGAAATTGTTTCCAACAAAGAAAAAGACGATTTTGCACAAGAGATTTACCAAAAAATAAAGGCCATCCTAAGCGATTAGGATTGGCCGTTTTTGATTTTATAGAGTTCAACCAGCTCACGAATCATATTAATTTTCTCTGTAGGCAATTGTGAGATTTGTTGAGCAAGCTCAAGCGTCTCCATGTCTAGCGAAGAGATCAGCTTTGCGTATTCATACGCTTCGGGAGTGATGCCGATATTACTGGTCTTTGAGACATCCGTTTTTTGATTATCAGCACCAGGTTCTCTTTGATCAGTTTTCCCCGTTAAGTAGTCAATGCTTACTTCAAAAATGGTTGATAACGCCTGTAGATCATCGATACTTGGCTCTCTGAAACCATATTCCCAGTTGGAATAAGTCGAATGTCCTTTCAGCCCGAGTTTATCAGCAACCTCCTTTAATGTCATTCTGCTCCTCTTACGTTCTTCCTTTAGACGTTTCGCTAAGATGCTCATGAATTATCACCTGCCATTAATTTATGATATCACGATTTTACGTAACGTAAAATTATTTACCCGAAAAGTGCAAAAACCGTTTGACTTAGCTAATTTCTGGATATATAGTGTAAATATAAGCACGATACGTGCAAAGTAAGGAGGGAGGTGAACAACAATGTCATTGTTCAAAGGGTTAAGCTTTAGACTACGTATCCGAGAAATTCGCCTTGAAAAACGATTCCCGCAAAGTTATGTTGCAAAAGAACTTGGATTTGCTTCTTCTTCTGGATTGCAGCATATCGAAAACGGCAGTCACCGTTTGGACATTGTGAATGCATGGAAGTTGTCACAGATTTACGAATGCCCAATGGAAGAACTGCTGGAAGTAACTGAATCTGAAACAACGTAATTTTTTTTTGACCACCAGTTACACATTATGTGCATTAATTTACACAAATGGAGAACGGGGGATTCTGAACGTGAGTAAAAAGATCGTTTTACCTCCCGAAAAATGGATTGAGATCATCAACAAATACTTCGTTCCCGCGTTGGTACAACAGCAGTATGAGGCCAATGAGGGATTGAACAGTGAAAGCTGCCATTCGGCAAAATGGCAACTTTCGGAGGAAAAAACAGCTTAAAAAAGTGTAACACACCTACAACGGATTTTACACAAACATATTCAGACAGATCACGACAAAGGAGGACAAAATGGATGAAAAAAGTACCTTTGTGGATCAAGTCAAATGACGATCTGAAAGTTGTTTTGGATGAAGTAATTGCAGACTTGATTGAAATAAAAGCTAACTCGGACAGTTACACACTAAGTGAAAATTGGGAGCTTATCCGCATTGCCCTGGTGAGCTTTAGTCGATTGGGCGATCCAGCGACTTTGCTGGAACAATTGCACAACGTATTATGCCTGGCGTACCAGCTTCGCAAACAGGACATTGGCATAAACATTCGCTTACACGGATCGCCTGATCGGACCGAATCACAAGCGGAGAAAATGGTTCGTGATCTCCTGGATAATGCAGAGGTTCAATCGCATGACTCAGGCAGAACCCGATGGATCGATGCCAGAGAAACGGGCAATGGAAAAGATATTCAAGTGTCAGCTTTCTTTGACAAAAAGGATTTCGAGCTGCCGAAAGCAGTTTCACATTAAAAAGGAGTGAGAACGGATGAATATGGTAAACCCAATCATGGTACATGAGCTGGAAGAAATAGAGGATCTTTTGTTTGAGCAATCGGAGGAACAAGCTAAACAGCGCTTTGAAATTAAGGATCTCCCTTCACTCAACTGGACGGTTCGTAAGCTGGCTGCACTGGAGGCCAAACGTGACGAGGTAAAGCAGCTTGCCGATCTGGAACGGGAACGTATCGCTCGATATGAACAGAACCAGCTGGCAGGAATTGAACAGTCGGAGAACTTCTTCAAAGGGTTGATCGAGGCTTATCTCCACAAACGCCGTGAAGAAGATCCGAAATTCAAAAAGGAAATCACGCCTTATGGCGAAGTAGCTTTCGTCAAGCAACAGCCAGAATTTATCTACAACGACGAAGAATTGATCAAGTGGTTAGAAGGGCATGAACATTACGATCAGGTGAAGGTCGAGAAGAAAGTCGCCAATAAATCAGAGCTGAAAAAGCTTTTCACTCGAAACAATGATGGACGTTTCTACGATGAAAACGGCGAGCAAGTTACAGGTATGATCGCACTGGATCGTCCCGACAAAATCACCATCAAGCTGAACAAGTAGGAGGGTAGTCGAATGTTCGAGCAAACCTCAATCGAAGTAGATGGTATCCAGTACCAGATTCAGCAAGCGTATTTCCCTGGATGGAACGATGACCACAAGATCATCCTCAAAATTGCCGAAGTGATGGAAACAGTAAAGTACATTCAAAAACGCGGACATAACAAGTTTCACAACTACAAATACGCAACGGAAGCTGATGTAAATGAAAAAATCCGCGAAGAGATCGCCAAGCGAAAGGTGATCATGATCCCAAGCGTTCTCGATCACAAGACTCGTGATACCAAAACGAAGTCCGGTAATACGGAATACATCGTTTGCACCATCATGCAATTCACGTTTATGGATGGCGAGACTGGCGAGCGATTGGTACTCATGATGCGCGGTGAAGGTCAAGACGTAGGAGATAAGGCAATTTACAAAGCGGAATCCGGCACACAGAAATACGCTTTGATGAAACTGTTTATGATCCCGACTGGTGATGATCCGGAGGCTGACGAGGAAGCAGATAAGCGAAATGCTGGTCAGGATGACAAGGGCAACCGTGGCAACAAGAAAGCCCAGGAAGAGAAGCCGCCGACGCAAATTGATCCCCTGACTTCTGAACAAATCGGCAACGTTAATCTGAAAGTCCAGGAGCTTATTGCGCTCGGAGGCACAAAAGAGAAGATCCATGAATCTCTCTTCAAGGTATTGAACAAAGAATTTCATGTTGTGCTTCGCGATCTAACTGAGATCCCAGGCAAACTATATGGCGATACGATCAAGATCCTGGAGGGTTTTATTGAAATGAAGAAACAACCGCAGAGCGCGGCGAAATAACCGCGCTTTGCAGATAGGAGTCCGTAAATGAATCGAGTGATTCTAATTGGCAATCTGACGAAAGATCCAGAACTCCGCTATACACCATCAGGAACCGCTGTTACTACCTTCACCCTGGCGATCAATCGTCCGCGTACGAACCAAGCAGGAGAAAGAGAAGCAGACTACATCAATGTGGTTGCATGGCAAAAACTCGCTGATCTGTGCGCAACGTATTTGCACAAGGGGAAACAGGCAGCCGTTGAGGGGCGGCTCCAGACAAGATCTTATGACAACAAGGAAGGTAAAAAGGTCTATGTGACTGAGGTTGTCGCTGAGAACGTGCAATTCCTGGGAGCGCGCAATGAGCAGGGATCGAGGAGCGAGCGCAACGACGATCCATTTGGCGATCCATTCGCTGATGCAGGAAAACCCATTAATATCTCGGATGATGATCTACCCTTCTAAGCCATTGGCTTACCCCTCTTTTTTTTGAAAACGGTTTGTCGAATCTTTCCGTCGAAAACCGTTTTTATTGTCGGAACATCGCGCCATTGTGGGAGGGCGAATCATGGAATGGACCACCGGAAATGACATAGTTGATCGAATAAGCAAGATGCACCTGGAGGGCAACATTATCCCTCACACCTGGTACCACAAAATCACTCTAAGTGATAAGCCTGACCTGGTTGCTATTGTCATGTTATCTGAAATCGTCTACTGGTACCGAGCAACTTATGAGAAAGACGAAGATACAGGCCGTGTACTAGGGATCAGAAAGAAATTCAAAGCGGATCTGTTGCAGCGGTCATACGCTTCCTTCACTGAACAGTTTGGGATCACCAAGAGGCAGGCGCAGGACGCTATGAAGCGGTTGGAGGATCTCAAACTGGTCACAAGGCATTTCAGAACAGTTACCGTTAATGGCACGAATATAAACAACGTTTTGTTTATCGAACTTCACCCCGAGGAACTGGAGAAATTGACTTATGGGGATGGGGGGCTATCACGTTCAAACGGGAGAGGGTACCACGTTCAAACGGGAGAGGCTATCACGTTGAAACGGGAGACAAATACAAAGATTACCTCAAAGATTACTACACAGACAAAACGTGTGCGTTCCTCTCCCAAAATGACAGATTATACGGAAGCCTTTGAACAATTCTGGAGCGTGTATCCTAGACGGATCGGGAAGAAAGAGGCTTTCAGCAAATGGGTAGCTCGGTTAAACAGTGGTGTATCGGAAGAGGAGTTGATCCTAGCTGCTACAAACTACGCGAAGAAATGCAAAGCTGACAAGACTGAGGAACGCTACATGATGCATCCATCCACCTTCCTAGGCCCAAACGATAAATACGTGGACTACCTCAGCCCGCAGCCTGAACAAAAGGAAAAGCCGGACAAGCCTGCTGATCCAAGAAGAAAGCCTCTTGTTGATGAGAATTTCATAAAACGATTTTCGATAGGTGATGAAGATGATCTATAACGAGCAAGCCGAACAAACGGTGATCGGTTGTATTCTTCTAAAGCCGGAATTGATTAAAGATTGTCGGCTGCAACAGGAGCAAATGACTGAAACTAACGGATTGATCTTATGGGCCATGCGACAGCTTGAAAAGCAGGACAAGCCCGCGGATATGGTCCATGTCACTTCAATCCTCCAGGATCACAGAAAGCTGGAACGAGTCGGCGGGGCAGTTGCATTAACCAAACTAGCCTCTAGTGTTCCGACCGTTCACAACTTTCAGTATTACGAACAGTTGGTGTTAGAAGCCTGGCAAGCAAGAGAAGCGTTTGAAGCGTCTAGGTGGCTACAAGAAGCGCTGCTAAGCGGGGAACGGACACAAGCAGTGAATGCCGCAATCCAGCGAATGATGAAGCTCCAGGACAGCGGCAAAGCGGCTCTGGTGGATAAGCGTAGGATCATGCTGGAAATGTGGGAAGAGTACGAATCAACCGCACTCAAAGGTATCTCAACGGGATACAGACCGTTGGATGCCATGACTGGAGGATTCAAACAACGCGGCGGAGATTTTTGGGTGGTAGCCGCAAGGCCAAGCGTAGGAAAAACTGCATTCGCATTGTGCATTGGGTTTGCGGCAGCAACAAACGGGGCGATCGTAGTATTTTTCTCGCTCGAAATGAGCGAAAAGATGTTGATCAAGCGTTTACAGTCTGCTGTTGGCATGATCAACTCGCTCAAGCTCCGCGATCCGCAGAAGTTTTTTGATGAAAAAGATTGGGAAAAACTCGCTCATGCAGTCGGGATCATTAACACCACATCATTTGAAATCGTAGACGAGCCTGTGATCACAGCTCATGATGTTCGTTCGATCTTGAGGAAGCTTCGATCAGATAATCCTGATAGGGCGATCATTGGGATCATCGACTATCTACAGTTGATGAAGCCGCACACGAAAGAGGATAACCGGACGAATGAAGTTGCCGCAATCTCTAGGGAATTGAAGCAAATTTCAAGGGAACTTGAAGCGACTATCGTCGCGCTAGGACAACTCAATCGCGGTGTGGAGGGACGAGCAAACAAACGTCCAGCCATGTCCGACATAAGAGACTCAGGAGCGATTGAACAGGATGCGGATCTGATCGCACTTCTCTACCGTGATGATTACTACGACAGAGAAACAGAGAATCAAAATGTGATTGAAGTCATCATCGATAAACAGCGTGAGGGTCCTACAGGCACTGTGGAGCTGGCATTCCTCAAAGAATACAGCAAGTTCGTACCACTCAGTTATTTCGATAGGGAGGATACGGATAAATGAACAGATGGCACGTATTTGCGATCATGAAAGATCACTTTTTACGCACGGGAAATCGGTTAAGCATACCGCAAGTTGCGGTGCAGTTTGATGGCAAGATGCCGATGGAAGAGATCGCAGAAGGAATCGAGGAATTTATGGCGGTCTATGTGCATGAAACTGCAAAATCGGGTGACGTATGAGCGAGGTACTAACAGAAGAGGACAAGCGTAGGCAGCGCATTGAAAAGCGCCAACTCAAAATGAATACCTTGTTCCAACAAATTCAAGAGCTTTCTGACGAGTTACCCAAGGAACTCTCCAAAAAGCTCACGCTCATGGCAAGTGTCCTGGGCTTAATCGGGGAGTACCAGGCAGACGTAAAGAACGAGCTTGGCTCGATCAGTACCCAGCGTAAGTATGAATTTGCAAAGGCGAAGAAAGAAGCAAGCGGCACCGTTGCTGACAAGGAAGCATATGCCCGAGAGAAAACGTTGGGATTGCGGCAAAGGGAATCCGAACTGGAAGCGGAGCTGCTACGTTGGGAGCTTGCTTATAAAAGCCAGGAAGAGAAGATCAACACTGGCAAGCTGTATCTGAGAGCATTGATTGCCGAATACAACGGCAAATATAACGCGGACTAAGGAGGAGAACGGATGCGAATATTTGGGAATCGCAGACGAAACGCGGGCGATGATGGGCAAGTTAAGCAGCAAAAGTACAAGAACAAGAAAGTTGTAGTAACCAGGGACCGGAAAGTAATCCCACTGGATGAAGCGAAACGATTTCATATCGATGGCCTTCCGTTTGATTCAAAGGCGGAAGCAGAATATTACCTGATTCTCTTGGACAAGCAGGAGCGAGGTGAAATTACTCATCTCACTTTGCAGCCAAAGTATGAACTGCAGCCAGCTTGCGTTAGATGGGGAGAGAACCTTCAGCCAATTCGATACCAGGCAGATTTTGAGGTTGAGTATCCTGACGGAAAGCTAGAAGCAATTGACGTTAAGGGACTTCCGAGCGAGGCTTCCCTACTTAAATTCAAAATGTTCCAGTACCACTATCCAACGGTACGCCTGGTCCTGCTGAAACGCGTAAGAGGCGGATCGTTCGTGGAACTGAAAGAATATAACAAACAAAAACGTGCGGAAAAGAAAGGGGCAAAACAATAATGATCAATCGCGTGAAATTCCTGGGCAAAGTAAACGAGGCAAAAACGACTGCGAAGAAGCGTAATGTTACTCTGCATGCAGATGCAGAAATCAAACCTGATGCGATTGCTATCCTCTACACCTTGCAAAAGTCGGACGTAGAAATCTTTGTGAGTGAAATGGGCAAACCCATGGAACAATGTGTCGTCGTTGGAAAGATACAAGAGATCAAGCTGGGGAATAAAAATACAGTCAAACTTGAATTGCCACGCGACTTAGACGATGCGGAATTTATGAAAATCGCCTCTCTGTCGTTGGTGAATACGAACGTCGATGTGGAGATAGGGACCAGCCAACTGGAAATGGATCTTTCTACTGGAGCGGACAAGCCCGCCACCGCTTATACGGTTGAAGGCGATGGTACAGTCAGTAACGTCATCGCAGCGTTCCAGGAAGCCGCTGACGTAGCAGCTAACCAAGGCTAGGAAGATCCTATAAACAGGGGGCATGACCAATGTTTCAGATAGATCCGTACAACATATTGGCGAATAAGCGAGTTACGCTTTGCGATTGGGTATGGGATGAAGTCTATGAGATTGAAAAGGCATTGCAATATCTGGAACAAGAAACGGGCACAAAGGTTGTGCAAAGTGGTCGAGTGATTGCGGTCCGGTCTACGGATGTGGACCGCCTCTACTCCTCCTTTAAATCCTCAATCTACATGAGCAAGTACAAAGACATGGACAATCGCCGCCGATTCCTGGATCAAATGGTTAAGCAAGGGCATTCGTATGAACCGATCAGAGGAGAAAGCATCCTCTTTCTCTACGTCGGGGTAGGGAAACCAGTATACGACCACCTTACAACCTATACTGTCGGCAGACCGACGAGGATCGCCGCTGGACAGCGTGCAAACCTTCCCTGGGGGTATGAGGTACCAGCCGGAGCAAAGGACCCTTCACAGAGTTCACACGAGGGCATGGAGGCAGTCAACAATGTGATCCGAAAAATCAGACGAGAGGGTGACAACATTTCACCCGAACGCCTGGAGGATGCAAGATCGCTTTTGCCAGTGGGTTACGTAATGCCACCGTTTCTCCTGGAGTATTCGGAGGAAGCGTTGATCAAAACGGTTTTCACCCAGCGTTTATTTGAACGGGGAGCGCAGGGGGCAACCGTCGAGATCGTAGACGATATGTGGCGCTGCTGTCTCAAGATTGACAAGGAGAAGTGGGAATATCTTTACGATTACCACGGCCCGCACATTCACCTTTGGACAAAAGCCATGCGAGCATTGAGAGACAAGTCATTCACCTATGAGCAATTGACAAGCCGAGCCAAAGAACCCTGGGAAAGCCTTTACGAGCTGATCATGCAGACAGTCGGCAAAGAAGGTAGAACGATGTGGGACAGAATCGCGGAGGGGAAAGCTGATGAGCAAGTATCTAACCAATGACCAGAGGGCAATTATCGCCCTCCTCGGCTTGCCGACAGAGTACCTGGAAGAAGCGGAACACGAAAAAATGGAACGGATCTTCAAACCAGGATTGAAAGAATTACGAGCGGGGCGCACCTGGATTATCAAAGGGATTATGAAAGTGCTTGATGGGTGCGATCCGATGGAAATGAAGAACTTCGAGAAATTGAAGAAAAATTACCGTATCAAGCTGGTACCGAGAACAAGCAGAGATCCGAATTATCTGTTGTTCAAAGAGGACGATATTTGGGCATTAGTAGAGCACGCGGTGACTCAAAATTGCGTTGGTTGCAAGAAAACGGATTGGAAGAAATGCGAACTGCGAAAGATCTTCATGTCGTCCATGGAAGTACCCGCAGCTCACAACGAAACGAATCAGTGCCAATACTGCCAATAGAACCGATTGTAAGATGAACGGAGGAAACAAAATGGTTAATAAATTCACATGGTTTGTGGTAAAAACCCCAACTGACAAAGGGTGGCGAGTAACTGCGGACCAATTTGTAACGAAAAGCGATCAACTGTTACACGATGCGAGTAAATATTCAAATCCAGAGAGGCAGGCAAAACGGATTGCAAAACAGGTAAGCGAACAGATAGGCATCCCTGTTATGGATTGGGATCGCGACCGCTTTATTGGTTGAAGGGAGAACGGCTTAACTGTTAAGGGAAAGGGGCTTGGGAGGTGGGTCCTCTGGTTGAAGACATAGACAAGGCCATCCTGGAAGAGACTACTCAGGCGATAATGGACTACTCCTATCGACTAGCGCAGATCGATATGTTAGAGGCGCAGTTGAGTTACGCTGGAGAGAGCGGCTTAACATCCGGCTATGGGATTGAAGCAAGTCTACCGAAACCACAGGGAACCAACAGCGATAAAGTTCAGCGCGAAGCATTACGGCGGGAACGGAAAGCGCGGTTGTTAAAGACCTATAAGGATTCGGTCTATCGGGTGGAAACCGCGCTGGATCAGCTCACCGACGACAAGCAGATTGTAATAATAGAGAACCTTATGGATGGGATTCATAAGCGTTTGATCGCCAAGATATTGCGCGTTTCTCCCTCAAAGTATTACGAAATGGAAAAGGCAGCTATAAGAAATATGGCTCAACTCATGTATATGAAAAAGTAAGGAGGACAAGAACCTCCTTCTTTTTTTATACGCACTATTAACACATAGTGTGTAAAATTTGCCACAAAAAATGTAAAAAGGTATTGACTTGCACGTGTCGTGTAATTATGATGAGTGTGTAGACGCACCAAACAACAAAAAAATGGAAATGAGGAGGGGATGAAACTGAGATTGCTGCTTTTCTTTTATTACGTGTCCGTCATGTTGATATGGTTTTGGATCGCATCGATGATTTTGGAAGCGTGGGAGCGGCGTAAATCAAGACGTAAGGTAACTGGAGAGAACCGGTCGCAGGCATAATGTGTAAAAACAAAGGAGGAAGCAATGATGGAGAACACAGTGGAAATGATTGATTTGGACGATGTGATAATAAGCGGAATGGACGATGATATCACGTACACCTACGAGAAAGATGGGGTCCAATACGGATTTACACGAAGTGGGGATATCATCATGACCGATCGTTACGACAGTGAGGGAGAACGCGGGTTAACCTGGTGCTTTGCCCTGGATACGATAATACATCTTCACGATGCTGGGAAAGAAACGGACCTTTACACACTCGATAATTTGTACACAGCTGCACAAACTGCATTCCAAATTGCATCACTAGAAGAGATCCCAGATGCTTATCAAGGCAGGATTTGGTGGGGAGAATATCCCGCTTGGCAACACGCCTATAACCGGATAAAGCGGGAGCATCCGCGCGGAAGAGAGCCGATAATATTGCTTGCAGATGAAATGAATAAACGTGGATATGGCTTTGTAACCCGAGAGGAATTTTACAGCTCAGTTGCAGACCTGTTAGGCAAATACCGTGTGAAATCCTCAGTTGAGAGAATAAGCGACGAGTGGTATCGAATCGTCCTCAAAGATTGGAGTGAGGAACAATGATAGCCGCGAATGACGAAATAATAGATCCGTTGGTGTTGAACGACGAGCTGCTGGACCATCTTGGGAAGTATTACACCAGTGAAATGGTATCGATTTGTAAGCCTTGGATAAGAGAGATCCCCTTTGAAATATGGCTGGATAGACAACTCACGAGATTAAGGGGTTTTAGAGAAAATGACATGTTGGGACCGATTGGCAAAGTTTTTGAGTGAAAATAGCCTGGGGCGTAGCCAACAATCTATGCCCCAGGAAAGGGATAGGGATGGGGAAAACAGTGAAGTCGCTAGTGAAGAATTGTTGCAAATGCCCTCGATCACTAAAGGTGGGCAAAACACCAATAGTCTTTGATCGGACAGGCACCTATTGCGTTACCTGCTGGACGGAACGTAATCAGGAAATTTACTCATGGACAGATCAGATGGAACGCATTGCGGAATTACCGATTTTAACAGGAACCTAGGGGGAGCGAGAACGGATGAATAACTACTCGATCACATTACGCAATTTGTTGCCAAAAGAAAAGCCAGTATTGTTTTTCTGCATAGGAACAGATCGAAGTACAGGCGATTCGTTGGGGCCGCTAGTAGGAAAGAAGCTGAGCGAAAAGGGATTACCCGTGTTTGGAACCATTGATGATCCGGTTCATGCGGCAAACATTGCGGACACAATTGAAATCGTAAAACAGGACTATCCTGACCATACCATAGTGGCGATTGATGCAGCTCTCGGGCGGGATATCGGAGCTATAAAGATAAAGCCAGGACCAGTAAAACCAGGCGCAGGAGTTCATAAACAGCTGCCGGAAGTCGGAGACGTTCATATTATTGGCGTGGTAAATATCGCAGGATTCATGGAATATTTCGTTCTTCAAAACACGAGATTAGCCCTGGTCATGAAAATGGCTGATGAAATAGCGGCAAGCTGCATGGAAGCACTAAAAACCGGAGAGGGGGAGCAGGATGATGGTTCCTTACGACTTACTACCGTTGTATAGAAAGAGAATAACCGTCCCCGAAAAAGAAAGAAAAATATGGACTGCCGCATTCTAAGGGCCAAACAATCTAAAACAGCATCGAAAGCGGTGGGAACATTTGATAGGAGATTACAATCCAGTTCCAAAACCGAATCACAAGCGACAGTCTCCGACCAGGAAAGAGCAGGGAGAGATAAGCAAGGACATTTATAGGGAAGTCAACGAGCGCGATGAGGAGAGCTGCGTGCTGTGTGGATTTCCCTTTGTTCGTCGGTCCATCCCATACACCCTGGATTGCCATCACATTGTATTTCGGTCCCAGGGAGGGGTTGGAGAACCAAAGAACCTGGCAATGCTATGCGGGCCTGTTACTCAAACGGGAACATGCCACCATGCCGCGCACAGCGAGCGAGCCGCAGAGATTCGGAAGATCCTCCAGGGCTACATCGAGTGGATCTATAAGCCAAAGGAAGTGGCAGCGGAATTTGATATCGGGGAAATGTGGTGAAACGAATGTTCATGCTGCTGTCATTAGGCGTGATATTCATCGCATTCGGAATAGGATTATGGGTAGGCGATCAGATAGGAAGGGGGAACGAATGATGAAAAAACCAAGAGTGGTTAAAGCCATAATCACACGCACCGTTGTAGAAAAGGCAACGGTCGTATTGGATCAGGAAGGAAATGTCGAGGAGATCCAGGACATTCACGAGGAGATTAGTTGGGATAATGCGGAGGTACATGCCGTGACTACGGTGATAACTGAACACCCATGAATGAGCAGGGGGAGAACGGATGAAGCGGATGAAAGAAAACATCATGGAAATCACGCCTATACGTTGTGAAGTTACCTATCCCCAAAAAGGGAGGGGAAAGCGACCAATAACCAAAAAAGGAAATGCGGTAGGGGTTTATGCGAATCCTTATTGGCACCCGTATATGTACCACGCATATCACATCGTTTTCGATGATGGAACCAAAGATACGCTGCATTGGAAAGAAGTCAAGTTTTATAAATAGTTCTTGAGGAGAATGGGGGATTCAAATGGATGAGGTGCAAGCCTTCATAGCGAGAAATAAACATCAATTTGGGTACATCATGGGTGAAGCTAGTCGGCAGTGGGCCGCGATTGATCCGGTTGGGGCATTGACTGTCGGGCCCTGCGTAAAGCAAGTCGAGGTTTACGGAGAATACTTCAAGTTGGTTGACGCTAATGAGCGGATGCATAAAGCGTTGGAAGAACTGTTGCTGGCGTTTGATGTAGGGGATATGGCGCACACGTCAGTGAACGGGAGAGGGTATGCCGCAATCGAGGAAGCGCGGAAAGCATTGGGTGTTTAACACAACTCACAAAACGGGGTGAAATGATGGGCATTCAATACCGGAAAATAGACGAGGAAATGACCGAGCAACAGATCATCGAAACGCTGGCAACTAAGGTGATGGGGTGGAAATTAATGCCCGATGCAGCATACCGCATGAATCACAAAGAATGGACGGAGTGGTTAGGTGATGAGTCGAATTACCCGAACCTGTCGAAAGAGGGCGACGAATACATTCTATGGCTCGCTCCAAGGAAAAACGGTGCGCAATGGAATCCACTCAAAAACACAGCCGATGCGATTGAATTAGCAGAAAGAGCTTTCGGTGAAGAGTGGAATTTGCAAAAGCATGATGGCGGGTATTCCTTCAAAGGAGTTACGTCCGATGGAAAAGTAGGACGATCATATCACGAGGAAACAAAGCAAGAAGCCATTTGTAACGCGGTAATGCAGATCTTGAGCGAAGGCTGCAACTACATCGGTAAATGCGTTTGTTGCAATGAGGATGAAGAATTGCTGCCAGTGGAAGAAGGCGGCATTTGCCAAGATTGCGCAACACTTGGTGAGCCCTAATACGCAAAAACAATTTTATGATAAACGGGAGGGGTAAAGATGGATTTTAAAATTTTTCAAGTTGGCGAAGATTATTCAACTTACATTGTCGCCCAGACAAAAGAAGAAGCTTTGGAATATCACAACTCAATGGTTGATGCGGAATGGCATGAAACACTTGAAGGCGTGACAGAAGTCCCATTGGACAAAAAAGGGCGATTTGAAGCAGAAGAGGGCTATCAAGATTTGACATTCGGTGAGTTCTTGGGTTCGGATTTTGTTTATGAAAAGCCTGTGGTGATTTGTTGGAACGAATGATTCACCACATTACTTGTGGTGAACGGAGGAAGGGAATGAAAGAAATCGATTACGGTAGCGTTGACGTTGACAAGACGGGACCAATATTAACAGTCGTTTGGAACAACAAGGTAAGCATATCGTTACTAGGCGGCCAATGGTATACCACAGACTTAAGTGATCAATCATACATTTCACTTATAAAGCGGTCGCTTAAGCGAGAGTGGAAAATACGGCAGCAATATTCAAATGAGATCGTTCACCACAATGGATATTGAAGAATGCGGGAGGTAAACAGGAATGCTAATACAGCTTAACCGAATCTACCGGATCACATCAGATGAATACAATGTCACCTTATCAGTTTAAGTAGAACCAAAAGAAACGACGAAAGAACGGAAGCAGCAAGATAGCTGGCGACCACTCGGGTATTACCCTAACCTGGAGCAAGCATGCATCGCCATTTTGAATAAAGATATCGCGGGATCAGATGCTCAGTCTATTGAAGAACTTCTCACCGCGATCCAGGAAGCGAAAGCGGAGCTGGTGAAGGTGATCTACGAGAATGGATTCCAGGGAACCAACGATAAGCAGCTATTGTCGGTTGGTTAGAGGAGGCGCAACATGGAACCGACCAAGATACAACTAGAAAAGCACCTTAATGATCCGTTATACAAGAAAGCCGCTGAAATATGGCTGGAGACGCATAGGGAACAGATCATGAAAGGGGCAGAGAAATACCCCGAACCTCTAGGGAAAGCCAAGTGGACCCCAAAGCAGCTGGTCAAGCATGCCCTTCAAGAAAATGCCGATCAGGTCAACTATATTGTGTACTTAGGGCAGCAAGCGGATGAAATGGAAGAGGATATACGCTGGTTGCTGGATAACGTTGAGAAGATGAACGATAAAATGGATTGGTCAAGATGGGAAAGAATCATAGAAAAATATTACGATGACCATTCTTAGATAAAGCGGAATATCCCGCCACAGGTAAATAAAAGCGGCGGGATTTCCGGTACCAGCTCATCAGCTGCCTTGCTGAATGATGGTGAAGAATTGTCGGATGTGCTTATCCTGGATGCCGAAGGTCTTTAAAACACCTGCGAGAAGAGTTAGGCGGGTATCCTGTTCGACGCTATCGATTAGATCAGCCACACAATCAGTTGAGCAGCTGTTTTCCTCCAGGGCAGACATGATCTCACCGTAAGCCTTTTGTTGCTTGTCCATAAATACATTTCTCCTCTCGTGTGGAAATAAAAAATCCCGTCAAAGTATTTTCTACCAATCTCACATTGTGAATTTCATCATTATCAAAGGGCAGACGGGTGCCTCATTGATATGAATCGGTCACATTAAGCTCAGTCTTGGACAGACTTCTCCCTGCTGGGAGTCCGCTTAATTTCTACTGTGAGATAAATAAAAAAATACTTTAACGGGATTGTTCGGCGTAAATTGCGATCCGCAATAAGGTAGCGGAATCCGTTAATATCTAATCTGTTATAAAAAATATACAAAAAATCAGTAGATGTTATTTATTCAGTTGTATCGACAATTATGCACGATACGTAAAAAAGTGTCAAGCATTACCAATTATTAATGTACATCAAGACAGAAAAAACACACGATACATGCTATACAGAACGAACAGAATGTACAGGATAGACGAGATTTGAAAGGGAAAAATCATTCGTGATACAATGGCTCCAGACAAGTAAATCACAAGGAGCTAGGGCAAACACGCCTAGCTCTTTTTTGTTTGAGCGGGGGGAATAGGATGGCAAGAGTGGGGTTGTATAAGCATTACTCAGGCGATCAGTATTGGGTGCAAGGGGTCATGGAGGCACACAACATCCCAGGGATCGAGGATGGAACGCCAATGGTTGCATATCGATCTATAGAGACATTGAAACTCTATGTGCAGCCGCAAAGCTCTTTCGATGAGCTGGTGAGTCCGGGGAAAGGGAAACGAAAAGTGCCGCGATTTACGCGAGTAGAGAACGTGTAGACGATGGAGGCGAAACGGAATGAAAACGTATGAAGATTACCTGTACGAATATATCGACATACCCAGACTGGAAGACAGGATGAAGGATCTGGAGGATTGGATCAGCAAAGGTGGAACGGTGTACGAAATGGATCGTATGATAAGCGAGTATAATACCCTCAGATTGATCCAAAGTCAGGCTGTTAACGCACAGCAAAAACGATACTAAAGTTTACATCAACGAAACGAATCAAATGCCCACTAACAATCGAAAAAGTCGATTACATCAAGACAAACAACCACGTTTACACCTGGCTTACGTGTCAACCACGTCACCAGGAAGCGCTTAGGTCAAAATAAGCCGCGTTTCTCTCGCTTTGACAGGAGAACAACGCGGCTTTTCTTATGGGCGTATATGGCGGTTCAGCGCGATCTGAAAGGGAGGCTCACCAAGGTAAGGCACATTCTTGTGGAGGGTGAGCTATGCAATGGGTGTGGTATCAACGTGCCTTTGTTTTTCAGTTACAACCCCCTTTATCTGCCGCTCAGCAATGGGCGGCTTTTTTATAACAAAGATACGAAGCGGAGGAGAACGGAAATGTCGGATGTATCACTCAAGATCAACAATGCAAAAGGCGCAAATGCGGAGTTATCAGTAACGAATGCGGAATCCCAGCACGTAACGGCGATCATTTCGGGTGTTTTCGGCGTGCTGATTGACCGTCCATCGAGAGAGCTGCATGGCTGCGGTACTGGAAAACCTGTGTGCAGCGGATCAGAAACAGCTGCAAAGGTCGAAACAAAGGCGCTAGAAGCTCCAAAGGCTCCACCGATCCAGGTCCAGAAGGTTGAAACCAACATCCAGGTACCGAACACCACAGAGGTGAAGCAAAACCCTGTGATTTCCCGACCAAAGCAGCTTCCAGTGATCAACGGGGAACGGACGCTCATGCAGAACCTGGGAGAGAAAATGCGGGAGATCGGCATCGTGAACAGCGATAGACCTATGCCTTTCGAGACAAACGGGAAGATGGTCTATCCCACACGCTATGTATGTGAATGCGGTGACGCTGGCATCCGGTTCAATGCGGAAGAGAATGAATACACCAAGTGTCGGGCGTGTAACACGAAGCTACGCCTCCGGTTTGCTACACCAGGAGGGATTGAGCAGCCGGACGAGAACGGCATGTATTTTGTAGCTGACGCTCCTTATGAGTGATCGGTGAACTGGAGGGAAAACGGATGGATCTCACATTATTCTGCACAGCTTTCATATTGCAGTTGGTTGGTCATCGGATCGGTGATTATCTGCTGCAGACGGATTGGCAGGCGAATAACAAAACGAAGCATAACGGTGCGTTAGTAGAGCATGTAACCGTCTATTCGATCACAATCGGATTGATCATGCTACTAGCGTTTGATTGGATCATAGCCATGTGTGTGTTCGCGCTCACGTTCCTGGAACACCTATGGATCGATACCCGCAAGCCAGTGATTGCCTGGAAGAACTTCCTGGAGAGGCGATTAGCTGGACGAAAAGACTACGATATCAGCACATTACCCTTTTTCGTGCTGATTGAGATCGATCAGACTTTCCATTACGTGCGGATCTTGCTGTTATCGCTGCTGATTGGTTACGGCATTGCTTAGGAAGGTGAAGGCAATGATCAAGTTCCTACCGAGTATATGGAAACGGATCACTTGCAAGCATGACTGGATATTGAAGCATCGATATATGATCGACGCTGGACTGAATCAATTGCGCTTTTACGAATGCGTCAAATGCGGCAAGAAAGAAAGAAAAACAGATTGGTATTGAACGGAGGAAATCGGATGGGCATTTACGTATGGAAGCCAGGAGTGAATCAGAAGGATGCAATCGAGGCTCTGGATCGTCTGAGTGAGAAGAGTATGCCAGATCCATCGGAACACGATGACTACCATCGCGATATAGCTATCGTTCGACAGGCGCTTGCGGATCGTGCGAAAGAGAAGGATGGAGCGTATTGGGAGCGCAATATGATCGCTCTGCTGTTGTCTAATATCATCAACTATCACACTCCACACTATGGAATTTGCGGGTGGTATCCACATCAAGGAGAGGGATTTGAAGGGTGGAGCCGCGTTCTTAGCCTGGATAATGGTAAAATCACATTCCATGTACCGGACGACTTCGACTTGGGAGATCTGCCGCAGATTGAGCCGAATTGGGATGGTCACACAACGGAAGAGAAATGGAAGTATGTCATGCATCTATGCGGCTGCAAGGATGCTGAGCCGACATGATCCTGTTCAGTATTGGCGTATTCATCGGGGCGGCAGCCGTATGGCTGATCACGCTCCTTTATTTTTGGACAGAAGAACGGTTTGGATTTCGGCCTCACGCCTTAGAATGGAACGGTTCATTTCGAGATATTAACGGCACGATACAAGTTTCGTATCAATGCCGCGTCTGCAGGGAAATCATCACGTTACGTTATCCGACAGACTTTCAACACATGATGGATGAAATGCCAACAGTAAGAGGATGTAAAAGTAAAGGGGAGGGGTAAGTATGGCAAGTAAATTTCCTGACGTAAAAAGACAGTATCAGATCGAGGCAGTCAATTACCTGGTTGATCGTGGATTCATCAAAGGGAAAGATGACGGTACTTTCGGAGTGGATGAACCGATTACTCGGGGTGATATGGCTGCTATTCTGTATCGGATTCTAACCAGTACAGAAGCTCCCCCACTTCCTGATCCAGAAGTGCCGGATAAACCCGATCCATCACCAATTGAAACGCCGCTTACCTGGTCACAGGTGCAAACGATCGCCAGTGAGGTATCGGTCAAAATCGATATGAATGGCGTTATCGGGTCCGGCACGCTTCTGCCAGGCGGCTACATTCTGACAGCAAGACACGTTGCGTGGGGCAATCCATTCTCGTTCCTAACGAAGAATAATGGCAAATGGAAAGCTGAATGGGTAGCCGACCATCCGAAAGTAGACGACGAGAAAGGCGGAATGGTTGATCTCTCGTTGTATCGCATCAAAGATCCAGATCTATACGGAAAGCTTCCATACGCTGTGCGCGATAAAAACGGTCGTGTAAATGGAAATCAAGAGCTGCTATCGGTTGTACATGGCGATGCATTCGGCAAAGTGAAGCGTGGCAAGGTAGACCGTCCATCGATTACAACGTCTATCCCTCCTATTCCGTGGATGTTTGATTGTTCCATCGACGCTAATAAGGGAGACAGCGGAGGCGGAGTATTCAACCAATTCGGTGAGCTGGTCGGCGTGATCAAGCGCGAAACAAGCGTAAATGAGCTGTTTGGATCAACCTGGAGTCGAGTGCCTGGATGTGAAGTGATTCAGTTATCCGATCCAATCGTCAAAGAGTGGCTGGATCAATTCGTCAAATAGAACAACTGAATAGGAGGGAAACCAAATGAAAACGTCAATCGACGGAATCGTAGTTGAGGGAACAGTCGAGGAAATATTTCAGCTGCTCAACCGGATGAAGCAGATCGAGAAGCAGAAGGAGAAAGTATCCGATCATGCACTGGATGCGCTGCGCTATGGAATACAAACGCGGATCATTGATGATTCGGGGAAAGTAAGAAAGCCTTGGGAGCGCCCCAGGGCTTCTTTTATTCCCTTGAGTGACGACCAGCTCGCCAAAGCCAGTGGCATAGCAAAGGCTCCTGTGATAGATGATCAAGACGCTCTATTCATGCCTGGGTTTGCCAAACGCATGCAGGATGCTAGAGAGCTAATCAATATCCAGGGAGAAAACGGCAATTGGAACTATGATCATTATATGCACGGCATCTACAACGGGATGGAAATGATCTTGTCAACGATTGAAGGAAGAGAGCCTAATTTTCGTAGTCCTCCAGATAAGTGGATTTCTAACGGGAAAACCACATGGGATGAGCGGTTGAAAGAAGCAAATTGGCTGCTTGAGATCCAGGGGCAGGATGGCACATGGGATGAAGATCCATTCACGCTTGGAATGTACAACGGAATGGAAGCAATTGTTGCCACTATGGAGGGAAGAGATCCTGTCTATCGGGATGAACCGAGCGAATGGGTAGGCGAGGATGAAATCGAAGAAGGGAGGAACGCACATGAGCAAGATCGAGCTAGGTTATCAACCGACGAAGGCGGAAGAAAGGCTCCTGGAAGTTCTCCTGGACCCTTCCAGCAAGACCATGACGGTTGCGGAAATATGCCAAGCGGCTGATCAAAGCAGGCAGGCATACTACAATGCGATGAAAAAGCCGGAGTTTGTCGCTCTATATGAGGCAAAATCATTTGAATTGGTTAAGCATTCCCTCGGCCCTGTCATTAACGCGGTTGTTCAAAAGGCGAAAGAAGGATCACACCAACATGCAAAGATCGTTTTGGCGATGGCAGGCATGTATTCGGAGCGGCACCAGGTGAAATCAGAAGTTGACGTGCAGGGGGAAGTGGTCCATTCCGGCTCGTTGAATATCGTGCTTGGCAATGGAAATGGATGATTACTGTTTCGATTTACGGAACAAGAGCCTAAATGCAAAGATGATAGCAGCGATAATCAAGACGAACGGCACAAGTTTGACACCGATCATCATCAGTCCGGCACCAGATGTGAAATCGAACAACCCGCTTGGGAACAATCCATAGTAAATCACGAACACAACAATGCCAATCAAGATGCTTCCTGCTACTTGTAGATTACTTCTCATAATCATTCTGTCTCCTTAGTCGTATTACCAATGATTATGTCCGTTTATCCACAGGGAAGCCACTTTTTTTGTGTATAAAATTACGACAAGTATCGACAAAAAGGGAGGGGGAATAGTGGATGTAACATGGGTAGCACAGCCACGGCAGTCTCGCTTTCTAAATGAGGTCATGGACCCTAACGGAGCGGATGAAATCCTATATGGCGGCGCAGCAGGGGGCGGGAAAACGGATGCCTTACTGATCGCCGCCATTATTTATGCCCAAAATGGCGGTCATGTGCTGTTCCTGCGCCGCACCTATGCGCAGTTGGAAGGAAAGCCTATCCCGCGAAGCAAGCAGCTCATACCGCGCTCTATGGCGACTTACAAAGAATCGAAACGCCAATGGATTTTCTTTTCTGGCGGATCGATCAAGTTTGGTTATCTGGAGAAGAAGGGCGACGAAGAAAACTATCAAGGTCATGAGTATGCGTTGATCGTTTACGACGAGTTGACACATTTTGACTTGTCTCAATACATCTACCTTCTCTCTCGTAACCGATCGACGGAAGCAAGATTCATCGCGTCCGGTCTGAAACCAAAGATCATCGCTGCAAGTAACCCTGGATCACGCGGCCATGCATGGGTAAAAGGCAGATGGATCGACGGACACGAACCGGAAGTTGTATGGGAAGCTGAAATGCCGGATGAAGTGAAAGCATCGCTCGCCGCCCAGGGATTAGCAGTAGAGCCTCGGAAACGGGTGTTCATTCCCGCTAAGCTGCAGGATAACCAAAAGCTCCTGGCAGTTGACCCGGGTTATCTGGCTCGCTTGCTTGAATTGCCGGAATCACAGCAGAAGATGCTCTTGCATGGGGAATGGGACTACTTTGAGGGCATGGCGTTCCCTGAGTGGAAGCCGGATCTGCATGTATGCAAGCCATTCCGCATACCAGAAACCTGGAGACGTTTTAGAGCGGTTGACTATGGGCAAGCCGCTCCGTTCTGCTGCCTGTGGTTTGCCGTGGACCAGGACAGCGAGATATGGGTATATCGCGAGCTGTATGGGGTCGTGCCGCATGCATCTGACCAAGCAAGCAAGATCGTTGAGCTGTCGCTGATGTTCAATGACCTGGACGAGAAAGTACCGGAGAAGATCGATTTCACGATCTTGGACTCTGCATGCTGGGCTAAGAATCAGTTCGGGGAATCTGTAGCCGAAACGTACATGAATAACGGTGTGCAAGTGTGGCAAGCAGACAAGAACCGTCTCCAGGGCAAAGCCCGCGTCCATGAATGGTTGAAGCCGATCATTGGACCGGACGGAAAACTGAAATCCCGCATTCACATATTCGATACATGCAAGAACCTGATCGAGCAGCTGTCTACGTTGCCGACAGATCCGAACAATCCGGATGACGTGGATACGGACGCTCCAGACCACGCTTACGACACGTTGCGTTATGGATTAATGTCCAGACCGCAGCCGCCTAAGCGGACGGAACCGGAAAAGACCGTCATTCAGCGTCACAAGGAACGAATCATAAAGAAAGCCAAAAACCAAACGCGTCGATGGGCGTAAATAGGAGGAAACGAGCATGAACTTCGGTCAAGCATTGGAAGCATTGAAAGATGGAAAAAAGGTAGCGAGATCTGGCTGGAACGGTAAAGGTATGTGGATTGTTCTTATGCCAGCTTTGTACCTGGAAGCAGGTATGGTCAATGGTCGCACTCGCAAACACATTGGAGAAGATAAGCCTCTCGACTCACAACCATATATCGCGATGTGGACCGCAACTGGTCAATGGCAACCAGGGTGGCTTGCGTCTCAGGCAGATATGCTTGCAGAAGATTGGCAAGTTGTAGAATGAATCCGGCACAACCGATGACAAGGGAGATCTTTGAAGGGATTCTGCGTGTCGAATTGAGTAAGGATTTTGCCAATATGAAACCTTTGCCGGAACCACCGTTAGGGAAACCTCCGGAATGGTTGCTCAAGGAAATAGAGGAGGAGAAAATGATGTCAAACGTAGTCAAGAAATACCGAAAAAAGCCGGTTGTTATAGAAGCGGTACAGGTAACACCGCATATGCGTCAAAACTTAGGGCCGTTTCCAGAATGGGCGCTCCCACACTTGAAAGGCGGACGAACGAAGGGTATCGAAAACTCTGAATGGATAAAGGTCAATACCCTAGAAGGCGAAATGAACGTGTCCGATTACGATTACCTTATTTGTGGGGTACAAGGCGAAGTGTACCCATGCAAGCCTGATATTTTCCAGGCTACATACGAAGAAGTAGAAGAATAAGATCAAGCCTCCGTCAAATGACAGGGGCTTTTTCTATAAAAAATGTGAAAGTGGAGTGATGTGAAGTGAAGATTAAACAAACGCAATTGAATCGTTACGCCAAAATCAAGTACAGCGAGATTCCTGGGACAGAAACGACAGCAGAACATCGTTCAAGGGTGGCTATGGGGTATCTGATGAAAAACGGATACGCATGTATGAACGGTCACGCGATCAATGAGATTATCAATTTGATCCGATCGCTGCGAGAATTGCGAATCGAGTACACAATGTCTGTTATTCAGCACGTTCAACAGACGAGTAACATCAGTGTAGATGGTTGTTATTACGAATTTACACTAGGTTACTTTGAAGATGATCGGGAGACGATGAAATGATTCAGACTATCACAGTCACGTACAATCCAATCACGCGAGAGCTGGCTATCAAAGAGAACGAATTCCGGACATTTGAAGCTATCGCTGTATTGGAAGCTGCCAAAGCGATGATCACGAATAACTGGTTAAAAGAGGAGGACTGAGCCGCTACGATTGTAGCGGTTTTTCCTATACAACCACACAAGAAGGAGGAAATTGCGTGAGTAAAGCGGTTTTTCAACCGAATCCATTCAAGAACCTGCCATGCGAGACGCATAATTGCCGCAAATACGCAGAGTACCTGGTTATGGGCAAAGACACGCCTCTGAGCACAGGTCACAAGCTATGCAAGGAATGCGCCAGCAACCTGATAGCGACAGCACCAGTTGAGCTGCTGCCGGAGAAAGAACAGCCGGATATTGAGTCTCTCGTAGAAGAGAGAGTAGCAGAGAGGGTAGCAGAAAGACTCAAAGAGTTTTCTTCTGCTGCTACAGTAATAACAGGATTGGAAGCTGAGGCATTGGTAGCAAACGGAGAGGCGATCCTGGTCCCTGCCTCAGAATTAGATCCGGAATTTGTCGAACTGTCTCTTGATGCAGCTGCAGAATTAAAAGTCAATGTTGACGAACAACCTCTTGTTCCTGCACAGGAAGCAGATCAGCCGCTAATTCCGGTACAAGAAACCGTTAAAGCGGTAGAAAATGTGCTGGATGCGGTACAAAACCCGCCTGAAAAGGTACAAAATCCATCTGAAACGGAACAAGCCGCCCCTGATCGCGTACCCTGCCCATACTGCAGCGGAACATTCAAAGGCGAACGCGGTTTGAAAGCCCATATCATCCAAACACACCCTGAGAAATGGGAAGGTAATGGTGGATGAGTGAAGTCATTCTCCTGCTCATTATTGTCGGATTGCTTGGATTCATCGTTTATAGCGATAACCAGCACCGAAAAGAGCGTAAAGAGCTGTATTCCCGCCTGATGGCGAGGGATCTACACGACTATTCCTTCCACAACCAGGTCACGACACCATCTGCACCAGCTCCAAAGAACTATCTCAAAGAGGCATATGATGCCCAGGCGAGAGAACGAGCGATGCAATATGTGGAGGAATAACCGATCCAGCTAGGAAGGGGGTGAAAACAGTTGGCTAATTTAATGGGTAAAGCCGTTTCGATGCTTAAAAGCCTCACAGGTGTAGGGAAGCAATTGATGCCTGGAGGATTCGGAGGAGGTCAACCACCGGATAAGATTGATTTTAGCGAGGATCTGGCGCAATTCGTGAATGCAGAGTTCGCGCGCCGACAGACCGAACGCAGGCCGTTTGAGCTGCAATGGCGTTTGAACATGGAATTTGTGAATGGAAACCAGTACCTAGAGATCAATCCGCACACGATGGCGATCGAAGAGATCCCGAAACCGTTTTGGTGGACGGAACGAGAGGTATTTAACCAGGTAGCAACAATTGCTGAGACGCGGATCAGCCGCCTAACCAGGCAAAAGCCGCTGCTTAAAACACGTCCAGCTTCCGTTGATCATGGCGATCAGTCTGCAGCTCGTATCAGTTCCATGCTTTTAGCGTCCGCTTGGCACGATCAAGAGATGGACCAGGCGTATAACGATCTGTACATTCCCTGGATGGAAGTAACGGGTACGGTATTCGTCAAAACGGTATGGAACAAGGATAAGGGCAGACTCATATTTGAGGATTCACAGCCGATCAATCCAGAGGAAGAACAAACCTCAAACGTGAATGACGCTCCGGAAAAGACACAAGTTGTCTTTAATCACGGGCAGGAAGTGATACGCGTCTATGAGGGTGACTTGGAAACGTGCATTGTCCCTCCATTCGAGATCTATCCGGATTCCTCCTGGCGTGATGATGTGAAGTTTTGCGACTCCATCATCCATGCAAGGGCGTATCACGTTGACGAGATCAAAGAAATGTATGGGCAAGTCGTGGAAGAGGAACCTGTCGATGCGATCACGCTGCAGAACATTACCAGTGGGCTTGGCGGATTGGGATACAACTCCGGATCATTCAGAAGTAGTTCTCGTCGCTTGCGTAACCACGCCATTGTAAAAGAGTATTATGAGCGTCCATCGGCTAAATACCCGCATGGGCGTTTTATTGTGGTCGCTGGAAACAAGACGCTGCATTCCGGGCCACTCCCGTACATGATCGGAGAGGATGGAAAACCAGCGTTCCCGTTCGTGCGGACCGTATCCATCAAAAAGGCAGGGTGTTTTTGGGGAGTATCTGTTGTGGAACGATGCATTCCGATCCAACGTCGATACAATGCCTTGCGTAACCGCAAAGCCGAGTATCTGAACCTGGTTGCGATCGGACAGTGGTACGAACCAGAGGGATCACTATCCGATGATACCGAACTGAACAATGCGCCTGGTAACAGAATCCGCTACAAGATGACTCCGAATGGAGGAAAGCCGGAACCAGTCCAGCACCCTAACCTTCCATCATCGTTTGAGAACGAGATCCAGACGCTATTGAGCGAATTTACAGCCGTATCCGGTGTATCTGAGCTGAGCCGCTTCTCGGAAGCTCCTAGCGGGGTGAAATCGGGTGTAGCCCTATCAATCGCAAATGAGCAGGACGATACCAGGATCGGTCTTACCGCTTCCAATATCGCGAATGCCATGCAGCAGATGGGCAAGTATTGGTTGCGCTTGTATCGTCAATTCGTCCAGGAGCCGCGTGTATTGCGTAGCGTGGGTGCAGCTCGCCTTGTAGAAGTGAAAGAATGGACCGCAAGCGATCTGAAATCCGATGACGTAATCATTGAGAACGCTTCTGCACTTGCGGAAACTCCTTCACAGCGCCGTCAAATGGTGTTCGATTTGCTTGCTCAGGGGCTATTCAATAAGCCGGAGGTCAGCAATCTATCCAACGAGGCACGACAAAAGGTATTCTCGCTTCTGCAGTATGGCGATTGGGAAAGTGGTTGGGACGATGGGACCGAGCTTCACCGAGCCAGAGCTATGCGTGAGCTTAGCCTCCTGATCGATAACGGCGTAATGCCGCAAGTGAAGTCTTATGACGATCACGATATCCATGTCACGCAGCACAACCTCATGCGTCTCCAGGCTGATTATGAGGAGATCCTTGCTACTCCGTTCGGTCCGATGATTGATCAGATCATCGAAATGCACATCGCGGAGCATAGGCAAGCTCAACAGATGATGGAGCTGCAGGAGCAAATGGCAGCGATGGCGGGAATGCCAATGCAACCAGATATAGAGGAATCACAATAGGGTAGTAAGCCAATAGGCTTCACATACAAAATCTACGACCAGGGCAAACCGTAGTTCGCCAGGGCAACCGGACCACAGATAGCGCACGACCGCCGTATTTGACTGTACAGGCGTTTTTTGTGTTGGGTCGATGGTGAATCTAGGGGGAAGGTCGTACAGCGGTCTAACGGGGCGTACAGTCGCGAAGGGAAAGAGAAAACATGGAAACGACACATAGCGTACCGCAAGTAAAGATGCTTTTGCCGCTGAACCTGCAATACTTCAACGATGGATCTGCCGGAGGAGGGGATGCTGCAGCCGCTCAACCTACACTAGACGCTCAACCTGTTCATGGAGGTGAGGCAGGGGGCGCAGGGGAGCAATCGCAACGAGTTAACCCTCTGCTTGATGGGGGCATTTGGGAAAGTGAACCCGTTTCCGATCCGGTGGTCCCGGATGGCGGAGACTTTGCCGAAGATCCGACTTTCAACCAGGAGCCACAGGTGGAATACCTGGACTTTGGAGGCAGACAGGTTCCGGTAAATGATCCGATCTTGCGCGAGCTACATGGTGATTGGAGCGAGTTAAATCGTTCTTTCCACCTGGTAAACCAACGTGCGCAGCAAGCGGAAATGCAAGCACAGCAAATGTACCAAATGATGCAGCAATTCATGCAGCAGCAACAACAGGTACAACAGCAGCCGCAACAACCGCAGCTAACACCGGAACAGATCCAACAGCAGAACCAGGCGTTTCTGGATCGTTTGTGGGAAGATCCGCTCAACACGATCAACGAGCATACGCAGAAAGTGGTTCAGCAAGCGTTAGAGCAACAACGTGCGGAAATCTTGGGCGAAGTGTCTCCGATCATTGAGGAGCGCAAATTCAATCAGTCCGTACAGGCATTAGAAGCTCGATATGGTGAGTCGATCAATCCGTATGCGGATACGATGGCGGAAATCCTCCAGGCGAATCCACACCTGGAACAGTTGCCGAATGCAATGGAAACTCTTTATCTCATGGCAAAGGGCCAAATGGCGAATCAAATCGTACAGCAAGTACCGCGCAGCGTAGATGATATTCTCGCGAATCCTCAATGGAGAGAGCAGATCCTACAGAATCAGCAAGTGAGAGATCAGATCGTTCGTGGTTACGTGCAAAACGTGCAGCAGAAACAAACCCAAGCGCCTCCGACTATCGGACAAGCAGGGGCAGGCTTGGCACAAGCGCCAATTGTGCCGCCTAACAAGCCAAAAACCATCCAAGAGGGCGGGAAAGCCTTCCGTGAATGGATGAAAACCCAACAACAATAGGAGCGTGAATTGATCGATGGCAATTTTGAATCTGACGCGTGCTAACCAAGCACTCAAACTTTTCTACCTGGATGGACTCCGCGAGCAGCTGAACTACGCAAGCCCGATCCTTTCCGTGATCGAGCGTGATTCGGAGAATGTATTCGGTGATAAGATCGTAATGGCACTGCGTTACGGACGTAACGGCGGTATCGGAAACCGCGCCGATGATGGCGACTTGCCAACTGCTAACAGCCGCAAAACAAAGCAAGCACAGTGGGATACCAAAAACATTTTTGCTCGTATCCAAATCACTGACAAAACCATGCGTGCTTCCCGTTCTAACGAAGGTGCATTCGTGAGCTTGCTTGAGGCTGATCTGGAAGATGCGCAAAACGATGCGAAGGATAACCTGGCTCGCCAAGTATTCGGCGATGGCAAAGGTAAGCTCGCAACAACCGCAGCTACAGCTGCTTCTGCTACTGTACAAGTAGACAACGCTCAATACCTGTTTGAAGGTATGATCGTTGACGTTGTGAATCCTGCTGATGGCGTGGTGAAACACTCCGGTCTGGAGATCCTGGAAGTGGATGATCAATCCGCTACACCATCCGTAAAATTGAGTGCACCTGTCACTACTGACGCAGACGATATCCTGGTTGTATCCGGTAACTACGGTTTGGAGTTGACTGGTTTCGGCGCTGTATTCACGCCAGATAACACTCTGTACAACATCAACCGCGCACAAAACAAATGGTTCAACCCAATTGTGAAACCAATCGGCGGTGAAATCTCCGAGATCGGCATCCAAGAGCTGATTGACGAGGCAGAACGTCGCGCGGGTGGCAAGATTGACTTCCTCTCCAGCTCTTATGGTGTTCGTCGTGGCTACCAAAACTTGCTGCTGGCTACCAAACAGATCGTAGAAGTAATGGATCTCAAAGGCGGTTACAAAGTTCTGAGCTACAACGGCATGCCATTCTCCGTGGATAAATACAATCCCAAAGGTACTTTGTACGGTTTGGACACATCCACTTGGAAGCAATACCAGCTCATGGACTTCGACTGGTTGGAAGAGGATGGTGCAGTATTGTCCCGCGTAGCGAATAAAGCTGCCTGGGAGGCAGTTCTCGCGAAATACGCGGATCTTGGCTGCTCCAAACCACGCGGAAACTTCATCGCAACAGGAATCGTTGAACACTAATATTCTCGTGGTAAAAGGATGGGGATCGATCTTTACGATTGATCCCCGTTTTTTTGTATGGAGGGAAATCGGATGAATACGTTTTTCAGACATGAGGTGCAAACACGCCTGGTAGAAAAGCCGGAATGCTCGCCTGTATTCACCAGCACGTTACGCATCCCTGAGAGATTGCGAGAGTACGATCCGAATCTCTTTATCTTGTTCAATAACAAGACCGAACGCTTTGAGATCCACAGCTTGACAGATCGCTCGTTGATTGGTGGTACGGTCCTTCCGTATAAATCCTTGGACGCTCGTACGCTCGACTACGTGAAGCGTAACGATATCCGCGCTAGAGGGGAAGCGATCTTTAAAGAGTTGGAGGAACACGAAAGAAAAATGGAGAAGCAGCGCAAACGAGACTTTAGCAATTGGGTGGAGGCTGTCGGCAAGGAAACCCGCAAAGAATTTGCGCTCAGCTCTCTCGGTCTGGATCACATGAAAACCGTTTACTAACGGGGAAGGAGGGACCGAATGGCAAGCCTGGGCGAATTGATCCTACGGGCCAAGTATCTAATCAACGTGGAAGTAGATACAGCGGACATTGTGATGATGTTCAATGAGTGTTCGGAGGCGATTGCCGATGTAGCTGGCTACGCGAAGATGGCGGAGGCGAATTACATAAGCTCGCAGCCGATTGTGACACTCCCTATCGATCTAGTGGACATAGCCGAGCTAAAGATCAAGCCAAACGGGAAGCATTTCACACGGATGCTTTCAGTTGGCGTTGTGCAGCCGCATGATTCCTACGAGGATAGCCCGTTATCCGACTACGGACCATTCTATTACGAGTGGTTCGGGAACACGGTAGAGATCCGACCACAGCCCGCTAGCGATGGTCTTTTGCAGATTCGATACTATGCCACGCTGCCAAAATTCCTGCCGCCAACAGAATTTGATGGCGGAGAGGAAGATCCGGCATTCCTGGCACAGATTCCGACTCTACACGCACGATACCATCGGATCTATCCGCTATATGCAGCCGCGCGCCATGCGCAGCATTGGAAGGATTCGGAGCAGGAAAAAGCGGATCTATACAACGATTACCTGGAAGTCCGGAATGACCTGGAGCAAGACACGCAAAAGGTCAAGATTCGGGCGCGATCAAAAACGGTCTACCGGACACATGACTTTATCTAAAGGGGTGAATACGCATGTCAGCGATGACCGACTACCTTGAAAATAAGCTGATCAACCACGTTCTGCGCGGTCAAGCATACACACCCCCTACAGCTATCTATGTAGCATTGTTCACAACGGCTACTACAGAAGCGGGAGGAGGTACAGAGGTAACGTCCGTTGGGTCTGGATACACCCGCATGCAAGTGGTGTTTACGGACTCCACAGCGGGGGCTACTTCCAATACCGCAGATATTATATTCCCCGTAGCGCTTTCTGATTGGGGAACGATCGTAGATGTCGCCTTGTTTGATGCACAAACAGGAGGGAACATGCTGTTCCACGGTCCGGCGACCGTAGCGAAGCCTATTCAATCTGGCGACCAATACGTACTCCGAGCAGGAGAGATTGATCTTACCGGAGATTAAGCAGGAGGGTAAGCCTTATGTTAAATCGTCGGTATGGCACAAGGATGTATAACGACTCGGGGATCAAACAAGGATCGGCTATCTTTTACGGATTCTTTGGTACAACGTTCAAAGCAAACGGGAAATTAGCCGCTTCGTGCAGCTTTAACATGCGGATTACACTCGGTGCGAAACCGACAGCGGTGAAAGTTGGATCGACTTCACTTCCGATGACTGCCGAAATGACAGCGAATCCGGTCCGACTGCGGTTTGGTGAGGGCGTGAATTATCCGTTCTCAGTCGTTATGAACATTGAACCGAATGCGATTATGTCCGGTCAATCGAATTTACCGATCTCAATGAACATGGCAGCCAATCCGTTCTTGTTCCATTGGGGCAAACAAACAGATCCATACCTGGAACAGTGGCAAGATGAACCGAATCCAGGATCGATATGGAGAGATGTAAATCAACAGCAGAAAGATTGGAGGTCGAATTGATTGCCTCGTCTACAAACAGCGAATAACGCGCAGACAACCCTAACGGCTTCCCTGACAGCTGCAGCAACATCATTTACGGTGACGAATGCAGCATCATTTCCGAATGCTCCGTTTCGCATAACAATCGACGGCGAGATCATGGAAGTGGGCGCGATCAACAAGAGTACGAATACTTTCTCTAGTGTTCAACGGGGATTAGAAGGAACCACAGCAGCCACTCATAATGCAGGGGCGTTCGTGGAGAATCGATTCACGTCCGGCACATATGGCGAGCTTGTTGATTCTTCCCAGCTCTCCAACTATGCGCTGAAAACTGACAAAAAAACCGTTCGATTTGGTCACACATATGCGATCCCTGGAGATATAAAAGTGGCATCTGGAGATACGGATTATATCATTCCGTTCTTTGTATCGCTTGCGTCTGGACAAACCGCAAAGTTTGCCAAAGTAAGAGCGCGAATCAACTCCGGTACGAGCGTAACGTGTTACATCAAGAGAAACGGCGCGGATATGTTTGGTCCCGCCAACGTCACACAAACCGCTACTGATTGGGATGTGACAGACGTTGATTTATCCAACAACGACATGCTGCAGCTCGTCGTTACAGCCGTATCCGGATCTCCTAAGAATTTGTCATTCACCATCTTTATCGATTACACCCAATAAAACCATCGAAAAGGGGATGTTTTGAATGATTATCGAGGCTACTAACTGGCAAGCTCAATTGAAAGATGGTTCCAGACTGCGCGGCGGGCAATCAAATCTCATGTATTACGATGTGAATGTTGGCGCTGTTCCTATCGATCAGATGATCATTTTTTCTGTAGGGCACAACACCGGATGTTTTACGTATTATGTTCCGACAAAGACCTGGTACTACGATGGCAAGGTAACAGACTTTGCTTATCAAAAGCAGTTTTCTATGTACGATGGCAGCATTCTCACGGTTGACATTGACAAAGAAACCGGATTGCTGAATCTGACGCAAGCGTTTCCGGAATAGTCTCCAGATAAAACCCGATCATAGGGGGTGCAACGTTTGAGTAACATTATGTCATTTACGAAACCGGATAACACTATCCGGTACGATTCGACCCTCGGAATCCTGGTTGCCGATAACGGAACGTCTCGAAGCGAGTTTCACCCTATCGGAAACAGAGTGGTGTATAAATCTAGCGGCAGAACGGTAGAATGGCGACCTACTGCCATGATGTTTGTAGACGAAAATGGTTTTGAGGACCAAGTGTATACCGTGAAAGATGCGGTCATGGAATACAAGGGGAACAAACTCAAAATCAATCGTCCCATGCCGGACATTGATGATTCCTTTATCGTTGAGGATGATCATCTAAAACATGCAATCCTGATACAAAGCTGGCAGCGCGATCCGGTCCCGTTTCTTTCGGGCCGGATCGATTTTGTCATTAGCGGGGAATTGCGTATCGATCCGGATCTCCAGGTGCATGCAGATGGTATGAACATCGTCGGTCCGTTTGAAACGGATGGAGATATTAAGATTTACGATGGTGATCGCCTGGTATTTACCCTTCCGAAAATCGTAGCGTATGACTCCAACATGCCAGATCGTTCGGAAATGCATGGACGATACCGCGTGAAGAGTAACGAAGATGGTTTGCTTGCGTTCGATATCGTTATGGATAATGCCTGGGTAGGATCTGACGAGCGTGTTTATCCGATCTTGATTGACCCTACTGTCGTTACCAATGGTATTTCCGCGACTATTCAAGCCAACGGCGGAAGAAAGCTCATTCGCATGAGCAACGGGTGGTTAATTGCCTCCAACGCCTACTCAAACAGCACTCAGTTTAGGCTTTTTGTATCGAAGGATGGCGGAGTCAACTGGTCGCAATTATGTTATTACACCGTGTCAGGAGGGTACACACTAAGCGATCATGCAATAGCGAGTGTCGGCAACAAGATCCACTGGATTGTCAGTTACAGCAACGGATCGATTGAAGCCTGGGAGATCGACGCAACAACACAGACCAACACGAACATTTCCGGCGATTTTGCAACTAAAAGGAAATATTACTACCAAGAGTATAGTTACCCTCCAAGCGGGGTTTCCATTACCTACGATGGAATAAACGCTCTGCACGTAGCGTTTTGTAAGAACATTGGAACATACTCCAACTCTGCAAACGTATTTTATTTGAAAGCGACAGTGGACGCGAACGGGTCAGCAACGTATGGTCAGCAAGTTCAAGTGACAAATAACAATAATAACATGCAACAAAACACAAATCCGACCATCGTTTTTGCAAATGGCGAACCTGTTATTATAGCTGAATACTATTACGGATCGTCAGTCCACAACATCAATGTTTTTAAGCAAAGCGGATTACCTAACCAGACAGTAAATGGATGGTTTACTAAGGTTGTTTATGCAGGTGGAAACTACGCACAGAGCTTCCCATGCGCTGTTTTAGACTCTGCAGGAACTATTCACTTGGTATGGCACAGCCTGGAGGGCAATGATCAAGGCGGAAACGTAAGGTACTCCAAATCAACAGACTATGGAGTCAACTGGTCAACATCCGAAAAACTTACTAGCGGTGTAGGCACAACAGGCTCATACCCATCCATTGGATTAACCAGTGACAACAAGCCTGTTGTTCTTTTCTTCACCACGTTCAACGAGCAGTACGAGCAGATTTACCGATTAATGTTCAATGGTACTTCCTGGAGTGCTGCTACTCGTTTGACGAACGAACAAGCGTCTCAAAGAAGTCCAAGCCTTATGGAAAAGGATTCAGGAGGCGTTTTTGGTTACGTATGGATGGACTTTGGTTCCTCGGCATTGAAATACGAAACTGTTTTCGATAATCCAACGACTCCTGTTGTAACAGCTCCCAATGGAGGAGAAACGATAGATGCTCAATATACTGTAGCGTGGACCGCTTCCGGATTGCCGTCATCGCCTGTAATGGGTATTACTACAGGAATGACCAACCAAGATACCGTTGCGACTCCTACTGTTAATTCAAAAGTTGGTCAAACGATTACAGTTGATCAGGACGGTTATATCACCCGCGTCGAAATGTATGGAAGGTGCGCAGCCGCTTCTGTAACAATGACTATCGAGGGCGTTGATGCAAATGGATACCCAGATGGAGTGGTGAAAGCGTCTGCAACTGTAGAAACAGACTCCTCTAATGCATATAGGGGATTCCTTCTAAGTACACCATTAGCGGTTACAGCAGGGCAAAAACTAGCTATTTGTATGCAGTCTCCTACTCACACCATTGTGCTTGTGGGATCTAATGTAGACTGGTATCTAGGTGGGAAAGCATTCAACGTTAATGTGGGTTTTATGACAGGTGACGTATGTACGCGGATCTACTATGATCAGGCGAATCTATCTTACCTTAGAACGTTGCCGACTATCCCGAATAGCGGAGTATTAAGTTCTGGATCAAGACTAGGACAAACATTCACCGTTACCAAAAATCGCCCGATCAAAAAGATCAGGTTGAAATTTGATGCCAAGGGATTAGCTAGAACCGTACGATTGTGCAACGTGACTAACGGGTATGGCGGGAATACAATCTACGCCTCACAAGATGTCAGGATCGACGCTGAAGGATACGTAACGCTTGATTTAAGCAATAATCCGTTAACGTTTCCGGTTGGAACAGTGTTAGCTGCGGAAGTAACGTCTTCCGGTGACGCTAATATCATCGGGTCGAGCGGAAACCTTTATTCCGGAGGCAACTTGTACTACGGAACAAACATAGACGCAAATGTTGATGCTTGGTTAGAAGTCGGTTATGACGAAGGTTCTAATGCGAAATATCAGGTTCAGTTATCGACCAACGGCAAGGGATCTTGGAAGGACTTGATTGCTCTGACGGCTGCTGGAGTCACTTCTTACCTTTACGATTTTAGTGCGGAGCCTGAGACTAACCAGGCATTTGTCCGTGTTCGTGGTTACGATGGACAGGCTTATAGCCCGTGGGATGAATCGAATGCTGCCTTTGCGATCCAACACAGAAAAGGCTATCAAATGATGCTATAAAGGGGGGGAAACCGATGCAATTGCCTCCACTAATCCGAACGGGATTTGTGAGCGGGATCAAGTCTCTCCTTGATCCAACCGCAATTCCTCCCGATTCTCTCTCAGAGGCCCGTAACGTCCGAAGTGACGAAGCGGGCATTTTGCGTATTCGGAGGGGAAGCGAGACGTTACCAGGTCTTGATCTCGGGGTGGGACCTATCCAGGAGGCGGAGAGTGCCTTTAACAAGATACTCGCGATCTGGAATCGTAACATTTACCTGGTAAACGATAACGAAACACATACACAGATCGGTTCAGATCTCGTCGGAAAGACAGCGAATGACGAGGCGTGTGTGATCCGCTGGTCAAGAAGTGGGGCGGAGATCGCCTATATCTTCGCTGGCAACGGGGTAATCGAGACGAATGGAACAACAAGTAAGCTATCGGTCCCATACGTCCCAGCGTCTGGAGAGACTCCTAACCTTCTTCTCAACGCTAATATCGGGAATGCCTGGGCAGCTACAACCGCTTATACCGTAGGCGCGAAAGTCTACGCGAACGGCAATGTCTATGAGTGTACGGTAGCGGGTACGTCCGGCACGACAGCGCCAAGCGGCACGGGAACAGCTATTGTCGATGGCACAGTTACCTGGAAGTATCTCTATCCGCTCCAGGACGTTACAACTGGTCCTGCACGATGCAAGTTTGGCGTGCTCCGCGCTTCCTTGTCACAACGGATTGCCCTAGCTGGAGATCCGCAGTCGCCAAACACGGTGTACCTGTCTGCTCCCCTTGACGCGACTTACTATCCATCAGAGCAGGTTTTGCAATTGCCCGATGATGGTTCGAAGATCATCGGTCTTGCAAACTGGTACAACTCCCTGGTGATTTTCCGCGATCGAGACATATGGGCGATGTTCGGGAGTGATCTCACTGATCCAAGCGCCAGTCTCGTCCTCCAGGATGCCTCGATGGGGTGCGTCTCTCGTCGTAGTATCGCGAACGTTCCAGGTGTGGGGATCGTGTTCCTGGGAACCGATAACGTGTATGCGCTCCAGGGCGTGACCGCGATTGAGAACCAGCAAAAGGCTGTGCCGCTCGGAGACGATATCCGAAAGCAGTTGAAAGTGGCGATGGCGGACTACGCGAATGAATCGGTAGCGATCTACTATGACCGTGAGTATCGATTGTGCTTCCCGAAAGCGATCAAAGAGGACCGAGTATTCCGGTTGAATCTCCAAAACGGACCCAACTGGTATATTGATTCGGGGCCGCGCTCCACCCGCTATTTCATTGATAAAGGGAAATTGTACGGGGCGACATTGGGATTCGGAAAGCTGCACACGTTCACGGAAGGACTCCTGGACGATGATATGGGCATACCGTTCTATGTGGCATTCCGCAGGGAGGATCTGCAATACGGTCCGTCCCGTTTGAAACGACTGTTCATCTACGCTATGTCCAAGGGACGAGAGGCGAATACGTCGATCTTCTACATGGGAACCCCCTTTAACGTGCAAATGTTCAATGAAGGGGATGATCCGGACGTAACGATCATGAGCGGTACGGATCAAGATCTCAGCATCAGCGTGGTTTATGACGGTGAAGTATTCGACGTTGATCAAGTGAATGTGAAGGTAGGGAAAGATACGTTCCTGGAACTGGAACAAAGCGAGCCGATCCACATTTATGAAGTGGTGTTCAAGCCGCAACTGAAATGTAACTTCGTACAGATCCGTATCAATGCGAATGTGCCTGGACAGGATATCGCTATTTTGGGCTACGGCTTAGAATACAGTACCCGCGGTCGCATTCATGGAAGATCCAATAAAAGCGAATAGGAGTGGTACACATTGAATTTCAAGCCGCAGCAACAAAATGCAAGGACCGTACAACGGCAAACTGTAGGGCAACCGCAAAACTTCGGAGCTGGCGTACCGACAAACGTTAGCCTGGGCGGGCGCACAAAAATGACTGGAAGCGTTCCGGCTCGCGATGAAAACCGCGTCTCCGTACAGGGCAGCCAATTTCTCAAAGATCCAGGCGCACCTTCTAGCAACATGAGAACACAGGTGCAACCCGTTTCCCCGAAACAGGTACAGCCTCCGATCAATACCGATCGTTTTCGTACAGCACAACCAGCTCAGCCAATGGTCCAGGGGCGCATGCAAACAACAAGACCGTTTAACGATGAACGGATGGTTAATCAACCGGATCTTTTGAAGAGTCAACCGACCAACCAAATGCGGATCATGCCATACCAACCAACACGACCAGTCAACGACGAGCGTATGACCGCGCCTGGTGACTTTATGAAGTCTCAACCAGGCGGACAGTCCAGATATCTCCCCTACAGACCAACCGCGCCAAATGGCGGCGCAGGGGCGTTCCCTGGAGGTATTCCAGCGGATCAAATGCTCAGACAACCAACTGACCAAATGCGCTACCTTCCATATCAGCCAACCGCACCAAACGGAAACACGGGTATCGCTGGCGGCAGACAAATGGAAATGCCACAGCGAAACCCTTACATTCCTGCGAACGGGAATACCGGAATTGCTGGAGGACTGCAGCCACAAGTGATTGGGAATCAAGCGGCAGCAAATCCTCAGCTTTCACAACTGCAGCAATTAATGCAACTGTATCGACGTGGACAAGGTTATAACAATCTCAGCCCGCGCTAAACCACAAAAACGAGGTGAAATCATAAATGTCAATCTTCGGTGGAACGACTGACCGTGAAAAAGACGGCCACTATGTCGGGGGACGTAAACTGACGCAAGAAGAAAGCGATGCAAGATACGCAGAAAAAGGCGGCAACATGGGATCTCTCTTGAAAGAAAGAGCGAAAGCGGATCGTCTTGGCTATGATTCTGTGGAAGAAATGCACTACCAGGAGCGCAAAGATCCAGAGGATCGAAAAAGCTCCACAAAGCCGAAAACGAGTGGGACAGTCGGCAATAAACCTACCACTACTACCACATCCCCTAAACTATCTACACAGGTGATGCCAAAAACTACGACAGGCGGATTGACTCCGAATCCTACCTACACGCCTGGAAAAACCGTGGATCTCAGCGGATTGAAAAACGCTATCGGCTCTCGTCCAACGCAATATATGAATCTCGGAGAGTACAAAAACTATATTGACCGTATCGCGAATGCGGGCGGTGCTGATGTTGCTGTTGATCCGGCACGATTCCAAACCACTACACACTTGGCGGATCTGTTAAAGCAGATGAATGAAGTGCTGGCTCCGCAGACTCAGGCGCAGAAGAACGCGGCAACGTCCAGCTTCAACCAGGCGATGCAAGCGAACGACAGCAAATGGGCGGCTCGCGGACTTGGTGCCTCCGGTGCTGCAGCTGCAGAGGCGAGAGCAGGGGCAAATGCACTGGCTGGTCAGATGGCTGGTATCGAGGCAGATCAACAAGCAGTAGCCGCGCAACTCGGATTGAACTACGCGGATCTTGGATTGCGTGAGTCCGATCAACGTTTCAACCAACAGCAGTCCAACCGCCAATTTGATTTGAATCGCGCTACTGGTGCTGCGTCCGGTTACATGGACGGTCTGACCTTCCAAGAGCAGCAGCTCCAAAACTATCTGAATAACTTGAAAGACGTTACTGGTATGGAAATGGGGCAGAATCAATGGTCGCAAGAGTTTGGTCTGGAACGACAACAGGCTGACTTCGGCAGATGGTTGGATTCCAGCCGATTCTATGAGGATCAACGTCAATTCGATGAAAATATGGATCAAAGGAAATACGAGTACGATAAGGACCTGGATTTCCGTTATGACGATCTGGATTTCCGGCGCGATTCTTTTGATCGGGAATATGATTACCGAGATTCTGAGCTGGATCAACGTCGATACGAATACGACAACGATATGGATCAGCGGCAGTACGAGTACGACAACGACTACCGCTTGCGCGAAGGAGAATTGACAGGGATCTACAACCCGTATTCAGCTGGAAGTGGAGGCGCGAGATACGCAATGTCCGCATCTGGATCACCAGCCGGCATGTCTACAATGAGTGCTTCCGGTGCAGCGAATACAAAAGGATTGATCAACAACCTTTTGAATTTGAAAAAGCAAGCTAACCAGGCATCGGCAAGCGGAGCCACGCCACAGCAGATGGCGGCATTCAAGGCGCAAGGAGACGCGATTCGCCAAGAGTTAGCACTAAATGGCGTGGACCCTTCCCTCTACGGATCGAACGTGACGTATGACCAAGCTCTGCAGAATCTCGCGTCAACAGGTGGAGGAGGAATTCAGACTCTAGCAATGCGTGATTTCCTTGCGGGCAGACAAGACCGCGCATTCGATGAACTGATGCGACAAAACGAGTATGAACAAGACGTACTCAACTCCAACCGCAATTACCAACTGGATCAGGCTCGCTATAACCAGGATGTTATCAATTCCGGTTACGACAACCGATACAAAGAATCGGGAATCCGCGATAGAGAGTTTGAACGGAATTCTCAAATCGCTACAAATGGCTATATGTCCTCTGTCCTTTCCCTGGGCAGCCGTGATGAAGCGCTGGATTACATCGCGAAATACGGTGGTAGCATGGCGAATGATGGTGCAGACGTGATGGCGATCATGGATGCGGTAGAACGTCGATGGGGCGGAATGAGTGAAAAAGAAAAAGTCGCTTTGCAAAATGCAATCCTGGAAGGGCAATTGAAACAGCAGCGTCTCCAGGAAGAACAAGGGACCAGCAGCGGATCTTTCTGGAATAGCTCGGGGGAGTAGGTAGCCTGAAAGGAGTGCCGCAATCCTATCAGGCTCCGATTTCTAAAGCGGCTCAGGCAGTCGGCATCGATCCGAAGTTTATCGCTGCGATGATGAAGCAAGAATCCAGCTACAATGTGAACGCGAAAAGTCACGCTGGCGCTTCCGGTCTGATGCAGCTCATGCCAGCTACAGCTAAATCCCTGGGCGTAACGGATATCTACGATCCCGAGCAGAATATCATGGGAGGCGCAAAGTACATCAAGCAGCAGCTTGATCGATTCGGATCGAGAGAGCTTGCGCTTGCCGCGTACAACGCTGGTCCTGGACGGGTTCAGAAAGCGATTCAACAAGCAGGAACGAATGATTGGAATGTCGTTAAAAGATACCTACCAGCCGAGACACAGAACTATGTGCCGAAGGTGTTGGGGAACTACGCAACATAGGAGGAATCGGAATGCCATTTGACTCTAAAGGACGGTGGTACGATCCAAACCTGGAACCATTCAAAATGGATCGTAGATACCAGGCGAAAAGATCGTACCTTGAGGGAGAATGGTCATATTCGGGGAATAAAGTAAGCGAGGGGGAGGCACCAATGCCTTCCCCTTCTTCTGTTACTCCGAAGCAGCATGGCCCATTCTTGCCATCGAAACCATTATCACAAGCACCAGCTCCACAACATGGTCCGTTTTTGCCGGATCGCCAAACATCAACAAAACCAACAGCGAATACCAACAGCTATCTGACCAACTTCTTAGCGAAGCAGAAGGTACTGAATGATCAAAAGCCGATCTCGCCAAGCGCGAACATTTCCCGCCAAGAGATTAAAACGTCACAGGCATTGAAATCGCAGGGACTCCCTACGATCAATGATGCAAAGTCATCCAGTCCAATGAGCGAGTTTTTGACCGGACGAGTAGGAAACAACATTCCGTCTCCAACTCCAGCACAGTCCACTCCGGTACAGACTTCTCCTGTAACGGGATACCTGGCTAATCAACAAGCACGAAACAGCGTAACGTCTCCAGTTGCACAAGGGCCAACATTCGGAGAGACAGCGAAACGATATGGAGAGGCATATTTGAATGAATGGGTGAAACCGATCCTTACGCAAGGCCCAACCGCGCCTATCTCGGAAGCGCTGGAAGGTGCATTCACTCCAAATAAACAAAACCGTAATTACCTGGAGGAAGCCGGGGCAAACTTCCGAGCTGGCCTGGGTGACGTATTAGAAACAGCCGGAAACACCGCTCACTACCTGGGAGATGGACGCAGCCAAATGGTTTCCGGCATTGGGGATTCGCTCAGACGCGGAGGCGATTCTCTACGCCAGGGCTATGAAACCGAACAAGTGACAGATATGAACGATCCGCGATTCTTCTCTACCACACTCGCAAGAAGCATGGCATTCCCTGCAGCAGCCGCTCCGGTGGCAATCGGGGGTGCTTTGGGTGGCGAAGCAATCGCAGGTGCAGCTGGATTGGGTGCGCTTGGTACGTATGTAGCCGGATCTTTGGGCGCAGCGATTCCAGCGACGGCGTTTGAGTCTGCGATGGAAGCAGGGGATACATACGCGCAAGCAAGAGAGCGTGGCGAAACCCTGGAACAATCCCGGGCAGCAGCCAATGAAGCGTTAGTGAAAAACGCAGGGTTAGTTGGCGGAACGAACTTGGCAGAGTTCTTAGCGGCATTCGCGCCTGTAAGGGGCTTTAACCGCGTTGCCGCAACCATCGGTAAGGCTGGTGCGGGTGCTGTGGTAGAGGGCGGTCAAGAGGGGTATCAAGACGTTATCCAGCGTGACGCATTGGGCGAGGACGTTTCCTATAATCCGATGAATTGGGATCAAGCAACCTGGGATGCAGCAAAAATCGGCGCTTTGATCGGTGGAGGTATGGCTGGAGTCGGTGCAGTCGTAGATCCATACAGCGACGAACGTATCCAAACCATCCAGCGTGACGTTGTAAATGCCCTGCCTCCACAGATCAAGAAGCACGTCCAGGACTACACAGAATCCCGCATTAAAGAAGGTGCAGATCAGACAACCGCCTTGAACGAAGTGATGGACGATCTGATCCAAATGCCGGAGACGCAAGAGATTGTCCAGGAAGTGCTACAGAAGCATGCCAAACGAGAGGCGGAGAAAGAGAAAGTAGCCGCCCAGGGAACAGCGAAAGCGGCTCTCGATCTTGGCGTAATCGATGCGCTCGATCTGAATGCGGGACGCACAAATAAATCGACGCTTGACGAGGAGGATCTTGCCGCTAGAGTCATCCAGGCAGAGCAAACCTTCCCTGACTTTCATCCATCAATGACGGAATTGCAGGAAACGCTCGGCTTGTCTCCTAACGAGGCTTTCGATGTTGCCACGCAGATGATTGCTCGTCGCCAGGAACGAAACCGCCAGGCGGCTGCAGCTCCTTCGATGAATCAACAGGAAGCGGGACCGATCGAATTTACAGCGAATCAAGCCGCGCCAGAAGTCGCTCCGGTTGATTCGATTGATATACCAAGCGTTACACCTGTCGAATCTCAAACTGGATTAGATCAATTGGGATCTGGAATGACTTCTGGAATCACCGAAAACATGTACGACATGCTGTGGAATAAGGTACAAAAAGGCGATGTGAAAGAAGCGGGGCAAGTATCTCCACTCTTGCAAGCAGCTAAATTTGTTCGTGATGCTGGAGGATTACAGACACGCGATGACTTGATCCAGTTTGCAAATGATGTGGCTAGTGTACGTGATCAGCAACTCACAGGTCCAGCATTCCAGCAAGCGATGGGTAACGTTGTTAATAAGTACACGCCACAACAAACTGCGCAAGAAGTCATCGAACAAGAGCCATCCCTGGATGAACTGCGACAGGAATTGCAGGAAGAGAACCGTCTCCAGCAAGAGATCCAGGTCGGAGATAAAGTCACCATTGATGGACGCAAAGGCGAATATGAAGTCGTCGATGTGAAGGACCAAGCTGCCGTAAAAGTACGATTCCCAAACGGGCAAGAGATCCCTGTTGGAAGGTCAAAGGTGCAGAAGTTGCAGCAGACAGCCGCAAACGAGCAAAATACAGCCGTTCCAGATCAGTCGGTATCATCGGAAGGATCTGACGTTACACAAGCTAAAAACGCGGTTGGGGGCGGTCTATCAGGTACGAGAGTTGAGTTTGCGAGCAAAAGAAAATTCACCCCTGATGAAGTGGCGAACGCAACTGAGAACCAAGTGAAGGACCATATCGCTTGGCAAGCAGTCGGTTACGCAAAAGATAAAATTGATGAAGCGATCAGGAACAACGACTTAGCAACCGCCCGAAAATTATTCAAAGAACAAGCGAAGAACACGGGCGGCGGTAACGATCTAGCTCTTTGGAATGGCGCATACCCTCCAGGGAAAACTTCTATCACGATGCGAAACGGCAATAAAATCGATGTATCGCATGACCAGCTATTCAAGCATTACGTGGAAATGGTCAAAGAATCCGCTGGTACTATCGAGCAACCAAGGGAGAAAACGATCGATAACAGCTCGAATGATAAAAATGACCGTGAATCCAATGAACAGCAACCGGACAACATCATTGTGCCGGACGTGGGCAACCGCGATAGTGTCATCGTTGAAATGAACGGCAAGCAGGAAGAGGTCCAGGTCGGATATGCGATTGTGGACGCAAGCAACCTGGTAACGTCCCACAATACCGATCTGACGGTCAATGAAGAATTTCCGCAAGAGATGCAGCCCCGGGATCGTACCCGCGAGGCATACCGCGATCAGATCACGCGAATTGCACAAGGCTTAATCCCCGAATACCTGGGAAAGAGTCCGAAAGCATCTGAGGGCGCACCGATTATCGGGGAGGATGGCGTTGTTGAGTCCGGCAACGGGCGGACCATAGCTTTGAAAAATGCGTACCAAGAGGGCATGGAAAGCGCAAAGCGTTACCGCGAATGGCTCCAAAAAGAGGCTGATATTTTTGGGTTAACTGAGAATCAGGTAAACGCTTATAAACATCCCGTATTGGTTCGGGTTCGGCTTACAGACCTAGACCGAGAAGAATTTGCCAGAGCTGCAAATAAGTCAGATGTAGTCACCCTTTCACCTTCTGAACAAGCGCAGGCCGATGCCGCAAAACTATCGATTGGCTTGATGCAATATTTTTCGCCGGACGAGAAAGGGCAAATTCAGACAAGAGAGAATAGAGAGTTTATCACGGAGTTTATGCGTACCGTTGTGGGGAGTGCCGAACGTAATCTCTATATGACCAGCGAAGGGGCATTGTCACAAAGCGGGATCAACCGCATTCGTAATGCTGTATTCGCAAAAGCATACGGTGACGCAGCTGTGATTGAAAAGCTGGCAGAAGATCCAGACAACAATGTTCGCAACATCACGAATGCTCTCCTTCTGGCTGCCCCCCGTTTCGCTGCGCTCAAAGCCGATATGGAGGCGGGTGTGTTAATTGATGCAGATATTAGCCAAGACCTCTCAAACGCTGTCAAAGTCCTTTCTGAGCTACGAGAAGAGGGCAGGAGCGTGCAAGAATATCTGGATCAAGGATCAATGTTTGGCGATGACCTTTCCCCAATCGCAAAAGAGTGGTTAAGCATCTTTGAACGTTTCAAGGGAAGCGCTAAACGTATCTCAACATACTTGCTTACCTACGCGCATAACGTGCAAGCAGTGGGCGATCCATCGCAAATGTCTCTATTTGGGCAAGAGTATCCAACAAAAGAAGAGTTGCTGGAGGCGGCAATTCGGGAAATCGAAAGGACGGATGGAAATGCAAGAGAAGCAGCAGAGTTACAAGTCACGCTTTTTGACGAGCCGAAACCATATGTTGAACAAGATACGGAAAGCATCGGACGATCGCAAAAAGAAAGTGCTGCAGGAAATCAAAGAGGATATGAAACGGTAGATCCTGCCTGGAAAACAGAGAGCGGCTACAATCGCAATTACAAACAGCGGATCGATTACTTGGATAACCTCCTTGCGAAGAATTTGAAACCATCCTTGAAAAGAATGATTCAAGCGGAAAAAGATCGTGTTACCGCGATGTGGGACGCAGCGCAGACCATGCCGATGTACGAAGTTTTTGATCTGCAGAATGATTCGTTGAACTCGGGCGAACGATTCGACTACAAAATCTACGAGGAAACACTGAAAACCCGCAGGTCAAATGGTGAAAAATACGAAGCTCGTCCAATCCCCGAGTGGATCAAAAACCTTTCGGATGAAGAAGTGAAAAAACGCGCCGATGAATACCAGGCAAACGGATCACTTTCTTCTGATAGAGAGGGATTCCTTTTCTATCGTGAGTGGAATGATCGTCGCCAGAACCGTGTGAATGAGAAGAAAACCGCAGCAGCGAAAGAGGCAGCGGAGAAAAAGGCAGCATACGGAACCGCAACCGCTTATACGCGAGACACATTCACGTATCGCGGTCGAGAGCGTACTCGCGTTGTCTTTAACGGAAACCCTACTCAAAGCATGATCCGCCCGCTCAAAGCGATGGGATTCAGCGAGACTAGCGGCAGAGACAATACTTGGGACGGTCCAGGTCACAAGATGGGAATGGACAAAGCATTCTCCAAGCTGGATGCCGAGATCAGGAAGGAGGCGAACCGTCTTGCGAAGGAACAACGAGCAAAAGAACGGGCAGAAAAAGCAGCGGCAAAAGCCCAGGGAACAACACCAGCAGCACAAGCAGCGGTGGAGCCACAAACGCAAGAACAGCCTGATCAAGCTCCAGCGGCAAAAGAAGCGACTGAAAAAGCAAGCGCAGTAAATCCAACTATCGTGGACCGCTACCTAATGTTTGAAAAGCGAGTGCAGCAAGGGAAGGTAGAGGACGTTGAGGAAATCAAACGATTCTACCAGGCACTCAAAGAGAATGCCAACACTTTCAAGGAATCGCTAGTGGCGAAGCTAAGAACGATGGATCAATACAAGAAGAAGCGTAACGCTACGCTGGCGGACCTGGCGAACAAGACGCATGAGCGAATCGCGTACACCCTGGCAAGCGTTGACGGGATGGGGATCTCTTACAACCCGTCTGAGGATGGAGCGAAGGAGCGAGCGGTCGAGAATAAGATCGTGGGACTCACCCAGGCGGATTTGGACAAGCACAACGCAGAAAGAGAAAAGTCTCGCAACTATGCGGAAAAGGTCAAGAACAACCCCGAAACGCTGCAGGAATTGCGTGATAAGAAGCGTCAATACGGACTGACGGATCAGGAGCAAGAACGCCTGGACGAGCTAGAGGCACAAGCCACCAAAGAACGTGATAAAGAGCGAAAGAAACAAGTGGCGGAAGTCTCCGGCAAGATCGAGTTTGGTCCGGTCGAATCGTTCACGCATACCAAGACTGGAGCGAAAATGTTCAAGGTCGCGTTGAAATCCCGCTTGGATAAAGAGGCATATACCGCACTCAACAAACGCATGAAAGACCAGGGACACCCAGGCTACTCCACGTTCGCAAAAGGATTCCTGTTCAACGCTGATCCAACCGAGTATTTGAAGCAGTACACGGAGAGCCTGGAGGACGCTGTGGAGACGCAGGGCAGCCAGGAAGATGCCGAAGTTGTTCGACGCAAGAAAGTAGCGGACAAGCTGCGGACGCTAGCTGATGGCATGGCAGCGCGGGCTAACGAGGCGTTGAGCCGTGATCGCCTGACCAATACCGCGAAGCGGGCAAGAGAAGCGGCTCACGCGGAAGAAGCAGCGCAAGGAGAACTCACTTTCTCCAAAATCATGCGCAACGTAGCCGATGGTATTGAGAGCGGGGAAGCAGTCCACCTGGAAGGGGTATCCGCTCGTACTCACCTAGAGACACTGACCTACTACTTGCGCATGGCTCGAAATGAGTACATCAGAAAGAATAATATCTCCTACTCGGATTCGCAGAAAATCGATTTCGATCCCGAGCATATCAAGGGACTGGATTATCCATATCCGCAGCTGCACAAAGACACTCTCCGTGATCTGATCAAGTACGCAGGAGATCTAAAAGGCGGTAAGATGGCAGCTCGCTCTCTAAACGGTCAAATGGCGAATGCCAAGACCCACCTGGTAGACGTTCGCTATCAGATGGATAACATCGAGAAGTTGCTGGACCTAGCAAAAGGCGTGAAGGATGCCAAGTACACCATCGAACGAATCGAGGACTCTCTGATCCATAACAAGCGACTGCAAACGATGGGGATCAAGACAGCCGAGCAATTCCGATCAGCCTTGCGTGAGTATCTCAAATTCCGTGACGGAACCGCTATGACTGCCGAACAGCGCAAAGAGTTGGAATTGAAACAGCGCGAGCGTGAAATGGCGCAGCTGAAAGTCGATGGATTTTTCCCTACACCGAAGCCGTTGATCGATAAGATGCTGGATTACGCCCGCATTGAGGATGGAATGACTGTCCTGGAACCATCTGCAGGCAAGGGGAATATTGCCGATGCGATCCGTAAAGAACATCCGAATGCGGTCCTGGATGTAGTTGAATACAATCATTCGCTCTCCAGCTTCCTACAAGATAAAGGGCATAACGTGGTCGGGGATGACTTCCTGGAGCATACCGGACAATATGACAGGATCATCATGAATCCACCGTTTGAGAACCTGCAGGACGTTGATCATGTGCGCCATGCATATGAGCAGCTGAAACCAGGCGGCAGGCTGGTAGCCATTATGAGCGCCGGACCATTCGGGCGCAGCGATAAGAAGTCCACCGAGTTCCGTCAGTGGCTCGATGACCTGGGCGCGGAATACACCAAGAACCCATCTGGATCATTTAAGGATAGTGAGCGTTCTACCGGAGTTGAAACCTACATGGTTGTAATTGACAAGGACAGTGCGGCAATGGCACAACAGGAAACGGCTGCTGCTCGTCAGAAAGACATCGATACTTTCGTGGGATCAAAAGGAACATCCGGTAAACCACCAGCTCCACAAAAAATTAAAGCGATCCAGGCGCAGTCGTTCGATACTGCGCCTTTTACTATTGATGATGTGATAAATGGGAAGGCTGTTGTCCTGTCGTCGGAAGGTCCTGCACCGCGTACAGATAAGAGGGTAACGCGGACAGAGATAAGCCAATTCATCAAGGATAAATTGGGAGTACAGTTGGGAGTTGGACATACCAAAGGGGTCGCTCCCGCACTATACAACCGGAAAAGCAACGTAATCCGCAGCCAAGACTACGGTGATTTTGAGAAGATGGCACATGAGATTGGTCATGCGTATGATCGCAACGGAAAATATTCCAAAGATCCTGCATTTGCTGATGAGTTGCAAGCTCTCGCTGATCGACTAGAGATTCCGGTGGGCATGGACCCCGAGCAGATTCAACGGGAAGGATTTGCAGAATTTATGCGCACCTACCTGTATAGCTCGGAGGAACTGCTGGCAGTAGCTCCAAATTTACTGGACGCATTTGACCAGGACTTGAAAGCCCAGGGCAAATTAAAAGACATTCGGACCCTACGTGAAATGATCCAGACTTGGATTGGACAGTCTCCAGATGCCCACGTTCGTGCCGGATGGCAAGAAACAACGGAACGTAAAGTGCCGATGCGGGAACGTTGGGAGAACTTTTACACCAAGATCGTAGACGATATGTATCCTATGATTAGCCGTGTTCAACGTGCGCTTGGGAGAAACCTGGACAAAGTACCGGATGCATTCAATCCAATTGGGGCAATTATCCGCTGGAGAGGATCGGACGGAAAAGCAGAAACATTCCTGGAGTATGGTGTAGTCAACAACGAAGGGAAAAAGATCGGTAAGGGCCTGACTGAAATTCTATCAAAAGTAGATGATCTGAACGTACTGAATGATTTGCTGGTTGCATTGCGCTCAGTGGAATTGAGCGATGTTCATGGAAAAACCAAAACGCCAGTGGACATTGCCAAAGCACGCCGGATGATTACGCAATTGCGCGATAAGAAAGAGGGTCGCCAATACTTTGAAGCTGCGAAAGAGCTGTATGCATATCAGCGCGACTTGCTCAATCTTCTAGTAGAATCGGGACGTTTCTCTAAAGAGGATATTGATCGATTTACTAAGGATCATAACTTCTATGTGCCATTCTACCGTGTACAAAGCGATACCGGACTCCAGGCAAAGGTTGATGGCTACTTCAATACCCACAAACACAAAAAGATGGGTGGATTACAAAGCCCAATCCGCAAAATGAGCGAAACAGGGTCAACGAAAAATGTCATTAGTCCAGTGGAATCAATCGTTCGTAACACGTATCTGTACGTGAGCATTGCAGAGCGCAACAAGGTAGGGGTAGCATTTGCAAAGACAGCTGAGCTTTTCCCTGAGCAAATGACACCTATCTTTGAACGTGTGGATACCGTAGCGACTCCAGGGATTACCTTTGAACAAATGCAAGCATTATTCGGGGATCAAAACGCCACGGAGGATGCTAGTGTCGAGTTGAATGAAGAGGCGGTAAGGCAAGGGTTCTTGGCAATGTTTACGCCGACTACAGGCAAAAACGAAACCATAGTTTATGTAGATGGAGAGGCGCAAACATTCAAGATCCGCGATCAGTCTTTCTATACCGCGTTCCAAGCGCTTGTACCGGAGACACTGAACGGCCTAGCCAAGATCGTTTCGCCTGTAACCAATGTATTGCGCACAGGGATCACAATGACACCTGACTTCCTGATGTTGTCGATCCTGAGAAATGCGGCGGTCATGGCGTTGCAATCCAAGTCATTCAACATGATCGATTGGTTTACAGGGCGGTTCCCGCTGGAAGTGATGATGGGTTTCTATCATGCACTCAAAAAAGACAGCACGTATTATGAATGGAAATCCACTGGTGCCGGAAACAGCACAATCAACTACAGCACAAAGCATTTCCTGGACATTAAAGCAAAGAAGATCCTAAAGGAGCAAAAGGCGAAGGGGCTTTGGCGCAAGACGGTCAAGGGAGCGGAATCGTACAAACGCCTATCTGATGCTATCAATGAAATGTACAAGATCGCAGAATATACCCGAGCAAGAAAGAAAGGCGCGTCCAATGAGGAAGCGGCTGTACGCAGCCGGATGGTGGACTATGACCACAAAAGGGCAGGATCGTGGGGCCGAAACATCAACGCAACTTCTCTGTTCTTCAATGCTGGGGTCCAAGGCTTGGATATGTTCTTCCGGTCCTTGAAAAACAAGAATACCTGGGGGCGCGGATTGGTGGGTATTGTTGTGCCAACCATTATCCTGCTGGCGATGAACTGGGACGACGAGGAATATTGGGAGCTTACCCAGGAGGAGAGGGACCGGAATTATATCATCAAAATTGGTGACGGTCAATTCCTCAAGATCCCAATCCCTTTTGAGTATGGTCTGACGTTCAAAACTGGAATTGAGTACGCAGCGGTGCGGGCGTTCACGGAACATCCGGCAGAATTTGAGGACTACTGGAAAAACTGGTGGCAAACCGCCACGCCTTCCCTCATGGTCAGCACGATGATTCCTTGGATCGAATTGTGGACAGGCGTGGACTATGAGACGGGGCGAAACATCGTTCCTATGGATACGCAAGATATGGAGCCGCGCTATCAGTACAACGACAATACTCCGGAAATGTACAAGCTGCTGGGGGATTGGCTGAACGTATCACCAGCAAAAATCGATCACGCTATTCGGAGCTTTACAGGTGGTGCAGCGAAATACGTATCCTCTATCGGTGATTTCTCCCTGGAGAAAGCTGGCGTGGTGGAAGCAAAAGATAAAATCGGTAACACAAACCCATTGATCAGCCGGTTCGTTGGATCGGTTAATGATGGAACGACAGCCAGCGGCAATGAGTTTTATGAGAAGCTTGACAAATTGGAACAGCAGCACAGTTCATATGGTGTACCTGGTGATCCTGAGCCTATCGTGAGCAACCACCGAAAAGCACAGAAGTTTATGGCGGCATTACGCAACATGAGATCCGATTTGCTCAACGAAAAAGGCATGAGCCTAGAGCAGAAGAAAGCAAACATCGAGAAGATCAACAAAGCTCTCCGCGATTTACCTCGTAAAATGCTTGGAAAGGAAGCACTAGACGAACCAAACTTCCTAGAAATGATGGAATTGACTGACCGATACATCAAATGGAAGGATAAGCAAAAAGGAAAGCAACCCAATAATACGGGCGCGGCAAAATAGCTGCGCTCTTTCTTTATGACCAAAAAAGGAGAGTGTTAGGTATGAGGTTTTCGATGGATCAATTCGCAATCGGAGAAGTTGCAAACGCGAAGACAGGTGGCGCTGCGATAATTTCCGGATCGGTAGCTTGGTTTATTCAAACGATGTATAACGCTGAAATCGGAGACATGCGTTATTATGTCGCATTAGCTTTTTTGATCATTATCGCCCTGGACTGGTTGACAGGAATCGCTGCCAGCTTTAAAGATGGGACCCTATCCAGCGAGTACGGCATTAACGGCATCCTGCGCACAATTTTTGTGATCTGCTTCCCTGCTCTCGCTCGCTTCCTGGATAACGCACTTGGCACAACAGAAGTATTGTTTTATGGCGTGACAGGCGGGCTAATGTTCCACTACTGGCAAAGCGTAACGGCGAATGCATACCGCGCGGGCTGGGACAAATGGATTCCAAAATGGCTCATGAACTTGGTGGCATCTGAGATTGAATCGAAGATTGCAAGGGCGACAAAACGGAAGGGAGAGAACCCGTAATGAAATTTTTCTTAAATCCCGGGCACGGCGGGGCGGACCCTGGCTCCGTTTCAAATGGGCTAAAGGAAAAAGATATCACCTTGCTTGTCTCAATGCGTATTCGCGATATTTTGCTCAACGAGTATGAAAATATTGAAATCAAAATGAGTCGGACAGACGACAGAACGGTATCCCTCAAAGAAACTACTGATATGGCAAATGCGTGGGGAGCTGACTTCTTTCTGAGCATCCATGTTAATGCTGGCGGAGGGAAAGGTGGATTTGAGTCGTTCATCTATCACAAAATCCCCGCAAAAGATCTAAAGGAGACAGAGAGGGTACAACAGCTCATTCACGCGGAAGTTATGAAGCTGATTGGCGGGATCGACCGCGGGCCGAAAAAGAAAGACCTCCATGTATGCCGAGAGACAGAAGCCATTGCGGTTCTAACCGAAATGGCTTTTATTGATGTAGCCAACGATGCTGCGAGGTTAAAGGACCCGAGATTCCTTGAAAATGTGGCAAGAGGACACGCTAACGGGGTAGCATTGGCTTTCGGTTTAAAGAAGAAAACTGCGCTCCAGAAAACACCCATTTTAGGGGAGAGTAAGGCAGCCATCGAGCAGATGATAGCATTTGTCAAAGAGGAGAATCCCCAATTTGATGAGGAAATAGCGAAAGCGTTCTTGGAAGTTGGGCGGCTGTACGGGATCAGGGGTGACATTGCCTTCTGCCAATCGATCCACGAGACAGGCTGGTTTAAGTTTGAAGGAGGAACAGCAGTCACTCCCGATCAGCATAATTATTGCGGGCTTGGGGTAACGAAGAAGGGAGTCAAAGGTGCTGCGTTCTCAAGCATTCGTGAAGGAGTAACGGCTCAGATTCAACATTTATACGCCTACGCGACAAAGGCGGATTTACCAACAGGAGAAAAGATCGTTGATCCGCGCTTTCATCTGGTTACGAGAGGGATTGCGCCTGCCTGGGAGGACCTTAACGGGCGCTGGGCCGTACCAGGTACAACGTATGGTCAAAGTATTCTCGCCTTGCATGACAAGCTGCTTAAATTCCCGATTCCGATTCGTAAAGAGGAGGAAAATAAGTTCTTAGATGTAACTTTCATTGTGAACGGCAATCCAATCCCTGCGCATTACATGGGGATACCGACGAAAGGGTACATCCAGGATGGGAGGGCGTATATTCCAATCCGTCCTTTTGCCGAGCTGGTAGGTTTGAAAGTCGCTTATGAGCCAAAAGATCACTCCATTTCACTGAATGGCAGAAAGCTCAAAACGAAAACAATATTAGAAACCGAGAAACGGAGTACAGGGTATTGCCAGGTGAAGGAAATTGCCGATCTATTCAAGTACAAGCTTGCCTGGGACCAGTCAACAAAGACGGTTACGGTCGTCACGACTTAGTTTTACACGGTATTACACATAATGACATAAAAATATACATGTGTTATGCTTAATACATCCGTTCTCCAATCCATTTTGTTTCCTCCGAGAAACGCGCAAGGTGCTTATGCCTTGTGCGTTTTTTTGCTTATTTATCGAGAAAAGTGGAATGTTCTTGCTTACACACGCATACGCTAGATTCATCTAGCGCATGGGCGATACTACGGCCTTCTCCCGAAATCGGGGGGAGGTCTTTTTTTATTTTTACTCGGAATGTGCAAAAGGATACGGTCATACCGTAGTAATGCAGAGGTTCAAACCAGGGAATGACAGGGGGATACACGATGAAGCGGAAGAGGAAAGTCAAGAGTGTAACTTTTAGTCAAGCCGATCCATTTGAGTGCCAACTCCTCAAGCATGCCAACAGGCAGGGACGTTTTGCAACTTACGTTAAGCGATTGATCCAACGTGATATGGAAAAAAATAATGCGCCAGCCGAAGCCAGCGCAGGGCGTACTATACCATCCCAGGGAATTAGGGTAGTTGTTGGATCAAAGGAATTTCATCAGGGTAGCAAAAGTGATCAAACCAGCACCAGCTCCGATTAAAACAAGCGGCAAAGGAATCAGCATTTTGGGTCCTCCCATCGGATTTGATACGTATAGTTTGGCATCTATTTAGACGATTTATACAGGAGGGAATAAGATGGATATGGTTGTACGGATCAACGGTGTGCCATTGAGAGAAAGAGCGCCCTTCGATGAAGTGCCCACAATCAAATGGAGAAAAACAATCCATCCGAAAATGAAACAAATTGCCATTACGTTGTGGACCCTATCGGGCACGATCCTGGCAAATGAGCATGTGCAAGCGGTCGGTTCAATCGCAAAAGAGATGAAACCTCTAACTGATCTTTTCCAAGAGCTTGCTATGGGATTGGGGGCACTTGCCTTAATCGCGGGGTTTGCCATGTTCGGCTTTAACAAACGTCTCGGGAAAGTAACGATCATGCGGACAGCTTTGATTATCCTAGCGATATTCCTTTGCCCATCCGCGATCCTACTCCTAGCGATCATCGGTAGATATATGAACGATGCGATGTGGAACGTATTGCAAAACATCAAAATGTAAGGAGGAACACAGATGCTTGTTAGCTTCCCCGAGGAACGGATCACACTCACCTACATGCGCAAGGGTGTCGCCTGGGAGAAGGTGGAACCGATCTATCCGGAAGTTGCGGTGGCTGTAGAAGTTCAGGATAACATTCAGACCATAGTTCACAACGAACCAGTATTCGCATTTTTCCAGATCACGCCGCACTCTACGGTAAAAAATGATTACGCGCATCAATTTGCCGAGATCATTGCGGATGGATACCAGGAATTTTATCGTCTTGTCCGGTCAAGAGCAAAGAGACAAGATATGATCTTTATGGAATCCACGATGACAAATGGCGCATATAAAAGCCACATCGTCACGTTGCCCGCGCTAAAAGATACCATCCGCGCCCAAGCGCAATCAATCTGGAGACACTCCACGATAAAAGAGGCTACCGATCCCCTGGAGGACTTATCCGCTGAACAGGTTCTTTGCTACGATCTACGTCTCCGCTTCCCTCATTTCCTCTCACTGAAAACCGACAGGCGCTTGCAGGAGAAGCCGCTCGGAGAGATCCTGGAGCTTTCCCGTTTCCTACAGGAGAACGATAAAGTCTACATTCAGTTTGGAATCCAGCCAGCCGAAACGATGTGGTACAAAGAGGCAGAACAGGACCGCAAAGTATTTGAGAAAGAGAAACCCCGTTCCTGGAAGAAGTCGAAGGAGATCAGTGATGCAACCGACAAAAAACTATCACAAGCGGGATTTGATTTTACCCTACGGCTCGTTGTCCGGTCCGAAGATGTTCGGCGGCAGCTGCGGATCATGAGGGGGTTGATCGTAGCATTCAAACAGCTAGATCACGACAATGAGCTTGTTGGGAAGAAGGTCCCTAAATATAGGGTGAATCATTGGATTAGAAAAATGAAAGACAGAAAAATTGATACTCCATTCTTGTTTGGGCGACGCAACCTGGTATCCGGTGAAGAAGCCGGACACTTTTTTAAGCTGCCACAGCACTCTCTCCAGGAGGATTATCCAATCATCGATACGATCAATCATCCAGAGGTTGATCTGCCAAAGGAAGTCACAAAATCGGGACTGTTTTTGGGAACGGCTACTTTCAAAGGAGAAAAAATTCCCGTATATAAGCCGACGAAGAATTGGGATCTTTTATGTCTGCCGGACGTTGTGATCGGGCCGATGGGATGCGGCAAGACAGAAGGATATGCGGCAAACGCGATTGTTGAAATGGTCAAAGCGGGCTATGGGGGGATCGTAATAGATCCAGCAAAAGGACAGATCGGGGATCAGGTGGAAAAGGTTTTGCCGCCAGAGAAGGTAATGAGGATACGGTTAGGAGAAAAGCCGATTGGTTTGGATTGGCGTGAAGTTCTCCATGCTGAGCGGGCTAAGCAGCAGCTCGCGGGGATCATCATGGGAGTATTCCAGGATATTAACGAGGATGCGCCGGAGACAGAGCGGCACATTAAGGCAGCAGTCTATGGCATGCAGACAGGACGACTCCAGGAGATACTGGAGATCTTTGAGGACGATGCCCATAGAGAGAAGATAATCAGACAAATGCCGGATGGCATGCATAAGACAACACTAATCGAATTTGGTAAGGAATCTCCTGCCATGCGTAGAAAGATCCTACGCCCCATATATAACCGTTTGGATTGTGTCCTTGGTGATGCCTACCTGGAGGAGTGCATGCGGACCAGGGCGGGATTGGACTTTGTAGAGTTATTCAAAATGCGAAAGGCTATCATCATCGATGTTCCGGTCAAAAAATTGGGAGCCGCGGCAGTAGATTTGCTGGTCAATATTCTATGTACAAAAGCGGATGCTGCAATGACTTTACGGCCTGACAATGACGATGATCCCGACATGTTTCCTTTCCTTTTCCTCATGGACGAACCACATCAGTATTTGAGAGCAAAAAAAATATGGAAAGGCGCAGCAGTAACTAGCCGGAAATGGAGAATCAAATATACGTGGATGTTTCACTCGTTTGAGCAGCTGCCTGCCGATCTGGTCGAAATCATTAAATCGGCGGGGCCAAACTATCACCTATACGCCAGTTCTAAAGAAACCTATAATAAGCTCAAAGAGGAAATAGTACCATTTAAGCCCGAGCAAGCGATCAAACTTCCACGGTTCCACGCGATTAATATCATCCGGTCAGACTCAGGTATGCTACGCCCATTTATAGCTAAGATGGCTCTACCGCCAGCTGAAAGGTTTTCGTCTTAATAATCCCAAGCAAAGCAGTGTTCTTTCGCGATGATCCAATAATGAGTTTTTGGATCTGCACGCTAATCCGTGGAAAGAACAACGGTTTGCGTGGGATTAAATGGAATCGACAAAGAGGCGGAAACCCGCCTCTTCATTCGTTTCAAACGGAATGGTTTCACAGGAGCCCCTACGACCAGGCCTTCCTACGGATTCTCCATAAGTGTCCACAACGATTTCTCCCAGCTTTCCTTGATGCTGCGGCAACCGCCATCTCTTCTTGTGGTGTAGGTTTTGCTGTTGATTATTCAATGATTGGTTGAGCCAGGAGTTGCAACTAGATTGCTTCCTCTCTGGCGTTCTCTTCTTTCATCCTCAGTTTCAGGACTTCCAGTGAATACCATCATTGGCGAAGGCCCATCTGCCATTTTTTCCTTCAATTTTCGATTTTCTGCAAGTTCACTCTCCAAGCGACTATTGTCCAGAACGTCTATGGAAACAGCGCTCTCATCAGAGACGTCAATGTCCTTTTTCCAACTGCCATCAATGGGCACGTCAATTTTATCGAGCTGCACAGTAAAATGTAGGTATCGAAGCTGTACAGCAGGCACAGGCATCAATCGCTCATTGCAAGGCTCGTGAGGCATGGGTGGTCAGTAATCGGGATTATACGCAAGCAGCTCGAAAATCCTGCAGCAAAGTCGGATTCTAAAACATGCAACAACAGGAAATTGAAGCAAGTTTATGCATGTAATTTTTCATATTGGGGGGATACTAAGAAAATCCAAGACATGCGGAAAGAAGTGATATAGATGGTCAATTTTTTTCGCAATAGAAACGTGAACAAAAAAAAGCAGTCGGTGATCAACCATCGGGAGAACATCGAATTATCGGGATTTTTGAACGAATCACTCCAAGAAAATGTCCAGACCTTGAAGAACCGGCTGGGAAAAAATACAGATTTTTTGGTCAACGATTTAGTATGTAAAGAATGGCAGGCAACCTTGCTTTTCTATAAATCTCTCGTCGATGTTCAGCTTTTGACCGAACGGGTCGTGTCTCCTCTAAAGGAACAATGGGACGCAAAACTGCAACAAGTCGTGGCATGCGAGCAGGTACAAACAACGGTATCCGATCCACTAGCGGAAATAAAACGTTGTATCGTGTTGAGTGACACTCAGTTGGTAAATGACTGGCACTGTGCAGTCGATGAACTGCTCGACGGAAAAGTGCTTCTGCTGGTAGACGGTGTGGCGGTTGGGCTTGCGATCGGATTGGCAAAAGTGGAAAAGAGAGATATATCGCCCCCAGAGACAGAGCTAAGCGTCATAGGTCCCCGGGAAAGTTTTGTGGAGATTCTCGGACCCAATATTACGTTGATCCGCCAGCGGTTGCGCGATCCTCATCTGTACATTGAGTCATTTCAGGTGGGGAAGCGGGGGAAACAAGAGGTTGCCCTTTTTTATCTGGATGATGTCGCGAATCCTGCTCTCGTAGAGGAAGTGAAGAGGCGCGTAATGTCCATCGAGGTCGGTGCATTGCAGGGGCAACTCCATCTGCAAGAACTGCTGGAAGATAACACCTACTCCTTGTTTCCGCAAATGCGTCCATCGGAGCGGCCTGACGTGGTTTGTTCCTACCTGTTGGAAGGAAGCGTTGTTTTGATGGTTGAGGGAGCGGCGCATGCTCTGATCATGCCAATTACTTTTTATCAACTCATTACTACAATTGATGACTACTACAGCAGTTGGCAATATGCGACATTGATTCGTTTGGTGAGGATGGTTGCTTTGCTATTCAGCATTGCGACCCCAGGCTTCTATCTGTCGCTTATCGCCTACAACCCAGAACTCATACCCACTCGGCTTGTCATCTCGATGGACGCGGCCCGGGTGAAAGTTGCACTGCCGATTGTACTGGAAGTCTTCATAATGGAGATCATGATTGAAATATTGAGGGAGGCCGGCATCAAGCTGCCCAAGCCAGTGGGTCAAGCTGTAAGTATCATTGGAGGGCTTGTTATAGGAGAAGCAGCGGTTAACGCTAATCTTGTCAGTCCGGTCACGGTCGTCATTGTCGCCTTAACGGCTATATCTTCATTTACAGCGCCCGTCTATCTTCTCGGGATCACGTACAGGATACTGCGCTTCTTTTTGCTCCTGTGCAGCAGTATCTTCGGATTGTACGGCTTTTTATTGGGATTATTCATCATTCACGCCCATGCGTCCCGACTTGTCTCCTTTGGCGTTCCGTATCTTGCCCCTCTCTCGCCCCTTCGGATCCGTGATTGGATGGATACGGTACTCCGATTTTCGTTTAAACGCCTCATCCATCGCCCGACGTTCCTCGCATCACAGAATCCGACAAAAGCTCAACCCCTTGCGATGACTTCCAAAAATCAAAGGAAGGAGTAGGGGCTCCAATATCAGTGAAGAAGGATAGTGACATATGAAGGGATTTGAAAGACCGATAGAGATCAGCCCTACTCAATTAGTCCTGCTAGTATTCGGTACAATTGTTGGGGTCGGCTTCATCACGCTGCCCCGAGGAGTGGTTGAAAAAGCGCGTGAGGACGCATGGATTACCATTATCCTAGCAGGTTTCGTATCATTGGTCTCCCTTTGGCTGATTCTGCGTACGGCGCGTATTTTTCCGAAGGATACCTTGGTTGAATACAATGTAAAAATTTTCGGCCGGTTTTGCGGCTTCTTGTTCAATCTCCTGTTTGCGGAGTATTTTCTGTTGTTCACTGTTACGGGAATTCGAACAATGGCAGAAGTGGTCCGGGCGGAGATGCTACCGTTTACGCCATTGGAAGCGATTATCATCGCAATGCTCATCACCATCTTTTATGCGGCGTGGGACGGTCTCATGCCGATTGTGCGGATAAACGAGTCAGGTCAGCCTATCACCTTCCTATTAATCATTTTATTTTTCATGATCGCATACCTGGAAGCTGACTGGTATGAAATCCGAGCCCCTTTCGCTGAAGGATTTCTACGGGTAGTCCAGCCGATTCCCGATACCACTTATTCTTATCTTGGATTTGAAATCCTGCTTCTGTACTATCCATTTGTCCTTAAAAAGGAGAAGTGCTTTTGGAATGCGTCAACAGGAATAGCTCTCTCCGGAGCTTTTTACAGCTTCATTGTGCTGGGAGCGCTGCTTACGCTTGGGCCCGATGTTACGATGACCCAAACCTATCCGGTTGTGACTATGGCCAAAATGATCGAGATTGTGCGCCAGTTTGTAGAGCGGGCTGAATTGCTTCTCATTATTCTGTGGCTACCGCTTGCTTACACTACTCATCTGGTGGTGTTTTTTTCTTCCGCCTTTACCATGAACCGTATGTTTCCGAGGATTTCACAAAGGTGGTGGATGGGGTTGAGTATCCCGGTAATATACGTTCTCACCTTGATTCCCGACAATTTAATGGAGATGGAGAGGTGGACCAATTATGTAGGGGTCATCGGAATGTTTATTCTCTTTGTATACCCACTTTTGCTTCTGGCAGGTGTATTCGTTCGCCGAAAGCTGGGACTCCTCCCCGCTTCAGGAATCCAGGAAGGTGAGGAATCGTGATTCGAATGCGAATTTTCAATTGGGTCTTGCCCATGCTAGTTATCGCCTGCATTAGTTTGCTGACTGCAGGTTGCTGGGACTATCAAGAATTGGAGGATCGTGCAATCATAGTCGGACTGGGAATCGATGAACTGCCGCCCGTTAGAAGCAACGGCTTTGAGACAAGGATGTATCAAGTAGTGGTGCAGATCGTAGAAGCGGCTGCTGAAGACGGGGGTGATCAGAAGGGAGGAGGTTTCGGTTCATCGGGGAAGCAAAGCGGCTACACCAATTTCGTCATCGAGACGCCCTCGATAGCGGATGGGATCGAACGTGTTGTGACGCGGAGCGATCGCTTGCCGAATATGTCTCATCTACAGACGATCGCCCTTGGGGAGAAGGTGGCCAGGAAAGGCATTAACGAGCTGTATGATTTTTTCGCAAGGTTTCCTCAGATGCGCCGACACACGGAGATGCTTGTGTTTGATGGCCCCATCTCCCAATTATTCGCAACACCGAGCGTGTCTGAACCTACTCCTGCACTCCACATCGCGGAGATGATAGACAACGTTCAGCGGACGATTGTGATGCCGGTATCCAATTTGGGGACGGTGAGCAAAAGCGTCCGATCCCAATCGCCGTTTCTCTTGGTAAAAGCCGCAATGAATGAAAATAAAGAGATTCTGATTAATCAAGTGGCCGTGTTTGACACATTCAAAATGATCGGTACGTTGTCACGAGAACAAATGATGGACATCTCGGTCTTACAGGATGAGATAGAAAGAGGAGTCCTGCATTTTCCGTGTTACCAAGGAAAAAAAACTGGACTTCAGATCATTGCGGGCAATTGCAAAATTAAACCGGAACTACGTGAGGGCCATCCACATATTACATTCGACGTGGAACTTGAAGGTGAAATGATGGAATACCAATGTTTGGGCGCCTCATTCGAAAAACCAGAGCAGATTAAACGTTTAGAACAGATCGTCTCCGATATGTTGAGGATACGGTTGAAGAGAACGGCAGAAAAGGTGAGAAACAAATACGGGGTAGATGTACTGCGGCTCAGGACGAGGCTCAAGAATGAGCGGGACCTGTATAAGGAATTACGCCAACGGCCGAGTGAATTTTTCCGGCGATTGACAATAGACGTCAAGGCAGATGTAAAAATTCGTAACATCGGCAATAATGTTCAGACTCCAAACAGGGAGTTGAGGCCGAAATGAAAAAAAGAAGTTTGTAAATTCCTAATCTGACCTGGGAATAACTGTAGACCCAGATATAAAGCACGAGGATAATCTTGCAGATGGAAATGCTGCCGGGGTGGGGAGGAAAAGTCTATGCATCGCGCGGCGTCATCAGCACTGTAGCCGGAAACGGCACTAGTGCTGATTCCGGAGACCTAAAGAATAAAGCAAGGATCCATTCCAATATACGGCAATCCGGGATGTGTGGGTACCACATGCAAGCTTTCTGAAGAAGCGAGCATATGGTACCCGTTTTCGTTTTCCTCCTTATGAATCCAAGACTTCGACCGAACCTGCTTTTTTCTCCGCGTTCTCCGGATTTACTCCAATCAGAACCATCCCGAGAATCACCAGCAGCCCCCCTGCCCACTGCAGCCATCCGGCATTCTCCCCCAAGACCGTGACAGACAGCACTAATGCGGTAAAAGGCATCATCCCCGATAATGCTGCGGCGGTTGATGCTTCACATCTTTTGATCCCCGCGTACCAAAAAATGAAGGCGAGTGCGGTGACAAATGGGCCGTACCAGATGATTGCGAGCCATTGAGCCCAACCGATCATCGCCAGGGAAGCCAATGGTCTTTCATAGAGCGAAGGGATCACACATAGAAGCAATGCCATGGCCGACACCAGGGTTGTTTGCGCGAGGGGATGCAGCGGCGCACGTTCCGCAGCAGCCGATTTCACGGCGGCGCTGCGTGAAAAGATGTTAAACAAGGATTCGCTGACAGCAGCGAGAAGCACGAGGATATTCCCCGCCAAATGCTCCATGGAGAAGGCATGGTCGCGTCCGGGGGTGAGCAGCCCTTGCATGAGCAGAATCCCTCCGATAGTACTGAGAATGCCGAGAGACGCAGCCCGACTGATCGTTTCTTTTAACAGGAGCATAGCCAGCAGAACGGTCACCGCAGGAGTCGCACCGGTCAAGATCCCGGCCTCGCCCGCACTGGTACGGGAAAGTCCGTACAATAAAAACATGCGAAACAAAAACATGCCAAAGAGCGCTTGAACAGCGAAAAGAATCCAATCTCTCGCTGTCAGATGGGGGACAGCTTTCGCCAGTTCCTTCCACCCCAACGGCAGCAAGCATAGAAGCGCAAAGAATAAGCTGACAGCAGTAGTGGTAAAGATCCCTAATTGCCCGTTGATAAAACGCGCCGCAATCACAGAGGTCCCAGCCAGCGAGAAAGCGCCGAACAAATACAGCATCCCTTTCCATCGTGCCAAAAAATCACATCCTCCCAAAAGTGTTGAAATGACCGCTGGAAAATCATGCTACAATCGTAGTAAAGAAACTGGTCCGGGAAAAGGACCAGTCCAGCGCGAAAGATAAGGAACCAGTTGGAGGGCATATGTGGGGAATCGAGCTGCAGCGACAGAGCGAAGTATCTTTAAAGCGTCAGATTTACCAAGCGCTTCGGAAGCAAATGGTAGACGGCAAGCTGAAAGCAGGCGAAGCATTGCCATCCACCCGTGAGTTGGCGAGAGAGCTGCAGGTGTCTCGCAATACGGTGAATGAAGCTTATGACATGCTGCTTGCGGAGGGCTATGTTTTCAGCCATCAGGGGGCGCCGACACGGGTCGCGGAAGGGGTGTATCTGGAGGAAAAAAACGGTGCAGAAACAACGAAGCAGGAACCTATGCCGCCAAGCTTTTTGGCTGATTTCCGGACGGGTCAGCCTGATTCGCAGCATTTTCCCCGGTATTTGTGGCAGCAGATGGTACAAAAAACGCTGCAAGAGATATCTCCAGACCTTTACGGATATGGCGGTCCGCAGGGATTGCTCAGCCTGCGGGAAGAAATTGCCGCTTGGCTGTATCGCAGCAAGGGGCTTTCTGTGGATATCAGTGATATCTTCATCACGGCGGGAGCCACGCATGCCCTCCATGTGATTGCCGACTTGCTCTATCAAGAAGGAAAAGAGATGTTCGTAGAGGATCCCTGCAATCGCGGGATGTTGAAGACGCTGAAAAATAAAGGCTACCCGATTTCACCGATACCGGTCGATGCCTTTGGCCTGCAGACGGAATGCTTGCATGGGAAGCGTGCGAGCGCGGTTTATGTCACCCCCTCGCATCAATTTCCTTTAGGCGGGATTCTGCCGGCTGTTCGCCGCACAGCACTCATCCGTTATGCCAGGGAAAACGAGTGCTATCTGGTAGAAGATGATTATGACAGCGAGTTCCGCTATTATGGTGATCCCGTTGCACCGCTGTATGCCATGGATCCCGGGCGGGTGATCTACGTCGGCACTTTCAGCAAGGTCCTCTTCCCGGCGCTTCGGGTCGGCTATGTCATTCTTCCGCGTGAGCTGCATCAGCGCTGGCGCCATTTGCGCACCCATACGGATGTCCAGAACCCGCCGTTTGAACAAGCGGCATTAGCTGAGTTTTTGCGTACACGGAAATTTGACAGGCATCTGGGGAAAATGAGAAAGCTGTATGGAGAGCGGCGACAGGCTCTGCTGGCAGCGTTGAAAGAGCGCTTCCAAGACACGTGGCACGCCTGGGGAGATGCGGCAGGGCTCCATCTGGCCGTCGAGTTTCCGGGGATGACTTTCGATGATTCCTTTGTAGCCGATTGCCGCAAAGAAAAAATCCGCATTACGCCTGTGGAATATCATTGCATCCGAAAGGGCGAGCATGCGAGCAAGCTGCTGTTTGGCTATGGTCATCTGGAGCCAGAGGAAATACGTAAAGGAATCGATTTGCTGCATGATTTTCTGAAAGAAAAACGTCTCATGAAATAAAAGGCCGGAGCTGTGCGAATCGCAGCTCCGGCATTCTTTTTGTATGAGGCTACTTGCCGATCGCAAACCAGGCGATCAGTCGTTGATTGATCTGCTCTTCCGTAAGACTTTCGAACAGCTGGGCCTCCTCAACCATATCGTACAGACGCTCCATCGGCTCGCGTCCATCCGCTTTCTTCGCTTTGGCGTCGTTTTTCAGCACGTCCCATGTACGGATGACAAACTCGCGTCGATCAATCTCCTGCTTGCGGAAGAAGAACGTCAATTGCTCCACATCCTTCAGGAAGTCACTGCCAAAACGCTGTTCCAGGTCGCCGCGAAGCAAGGCGATTTCCGCCGCATACATCGGACGCTCCTTGCCTTTTTCTTTCCCGATCCATGGTGTTTCCAAAATGAGCGGCAGGTGGCGGATTTTTTCATGGTGCACGATGTAGTGCATCGCGTCGAAGCCGATCATGCCAGCACCGATCGGGGCGTGGCGGTCTTTGCGGGTGCCGAGCAAGCTCTTGCTGTCATTCAGGTGAACGACGGCAATGCGGTCCAAGCCGACGATCCGGTCAAATTGTTCGAGCACGCCGTCAAAATCATTGACGATATCATAGCCGGCATCGTGAATATGGCAGGTGTCCATGCAAACGGTGAGTCTGCGGTTGTCCTCTACTTTTTCCATGATCGCCGCGATTTCTTCAAAGCTGCGACCGACTTCCGAGCCTTTGCCCGCCATGGTTTCCAGCGCGATATTGACGTTGGTGTCCTTCACGCCATTGAGGACCTCGTTCAACCCTTCCGCAATTCGGGCTACCCCGTATTCCGCATCCTTGTCTGTAAAAGCTCCCGGGTGCAAGACGATGTTTTTCACGCCGATGTAGTCGGTCCGGCGAATCTCTTCTTGCAAAAAGCGAACCGCGAGCTCATAGGTGTCGTCCTTATAGGAGCCTAGATTAATGATGTACGGTGCGTGCACGACAATCTCGTCAACGGTCATGCCATGCTTGTCCATCACTTCTTTGCCTTGCTCGATGAATTGGTCTTCGATCGGTTTGCGCCGTGTATTTTGCGGTGCCCCCGTATAGATCATGAATGAGGTGGAGCCATAGCTGACCGCTTCCTCGGCAGCGTTGAGCAGCCCTTTGCCGGAGAAAGAGACGTGTGAGCCTATTTTCAACATGAATGAGAACCTCCTTATTTGCTTAAAAGAAAAAACCAATCCGTCTATGAACCGATCATTGGATCGACTGTCCGGGCACATTGGCGCTTATCTTTTGTATCAATTGTAGCGCTTCGAGCGGTTCGCCTTCAACCACCAAGCGTATCTCGGCTCGGGGAGGAGGATTGTTTTTCATTGAGGTAATAGCGGATGATCCGTTTGCTGATCTTCCATCGCTGACTTAGCTCTTGGCGGTTTCCTTTGGTTTTGGCTAGGCCCTTCTCCATGATGCTGCGGCCGATTTCACTCTCCAAGCTTTTGATCCGTTTGATAAGCAGGGAGAAATCGAGATCTTGAGCGGCATCGGCACTTTCCACAATCGTTTCGACAAACCGGGAGCAAGAATATTCGATGCTGGAAAGCGTGTCGGCGGGGTCGGATGCCGGGGGATGAGGCGGGAACCGCTGCCCTTTGCGGATCGCCTCTGGCAAATGTTCGGGCTGGAGCACCGGACAATCATGGATGGCGATGGTTTGGTTGAGCACATTGAGGAGCTGGCGTACATTGCCCGACCACTCGTGCTGCTGCAAGCACTCCATAGCTGCCGGGTCGATCCGATGCAAGTTGCCGTACTTTTTGGCCAGATAGTAGCTGCATAGGACGGGAATGTCGCCAACCCGTTCACGCAATGGGGGGAGCATGAGTTTGACACCTTCCAGACGGTAGAGCAGATCCTCGCGGAAACGCTTGCATTCGACCTCGTGGGCAAGAGAGCGATTGGTCGCGGATATGAAGCGGATATTGCTTTTGCTCATCTGCTCCCCGCCAATTTTCATATACTCGCCGGTTTCCAAGGCACGCAGCAGCTTGACTTGGATGCTTGCGGGCGCCTCTCCGATTTCATCCAGAAACAAGGTGCCGTTGTCCGCCAGTTCGAAAAAACCTTTTCGGGCTTTAACAGCGCCGGTGAAGGCTCCTTTCTCATAGCCGAATAATTCGCTTTCCATCAAAGATTCCGGTACGGCTCCGCAGTTGAGCGCAACGAACGGGGATTGCGAGCGGAGGCTGTTTCCGTGAATATAGCGGGCGAGCAGCTCCTTCCCGGTTCCGGTTTCCCCTTCAATCAACACATTAATCGCTTTTTGGGCGAGCTTCCGCGCAATCCCAAGAACCTTTTCCAGTGGACTGCCTGGGGCATATACGATTCCATAGGGGAGAGCCTCCTTGGCGAGGTCGCCCTGTGGAGGAAGCGTATGGGCCAACAGTGGATCAATCACCTTGTCCAAATCGTCCAAGTTGTCGAATGGCTTTTCCAAATAGTCTTTCGCCCCCCGTTGGATGGCGGTCACAGCCGACTTGATGGTGCTGTATCCGGTCATGATCAGCACGGAGCAGTCAGGATGGGCGGCGTGCAGCTTGGCCATCAAATCCAAGCCGTTTGCATCGGGCAGCTTCAAGTCAATGAACGCTGCTTGGAATTGTTTTCCCTCCGCGGCAATCAGTCTTTCTGCCTCTCTGCCGGAATTGGCGACGGTGACGCAGCACTGCTTCCGCTGCAGATAATAAGTAAAGAAGGACGTGACCTCCTGCTCGTCATCGACGATCAATACATGCTTGGTTTGCATCTGCTATCTCCTCCGGTATGACTAGTGGTAATAACAGGGTAAAGGTGCTGAAATGGCCAACCTGACTCCTGGCCAACAATTGACCGCCGTGTGCTTGCGCGATGCCCAAACTGACGGATAACCCCAGTCCTGTTCCTTTTGTGCTTGTTTTCGTCGTGAAAAAGGGCTGGAAGATTTGAGAGAGATGATCGGGGGGGATTCCTTGGCCGTTATCGGTGATCGAGAATGCTGCATAAGCAATGCCCTCTTGCTCCGCGGAAAACGTCTTGAGCACGATCGCGGGAGCGGGTGTCCCGACCAGCGCATCTCGCGCATTGAGCAGCAAGTTGATCAGGATCTGTTCAATCTGGTGCCGGCTCCCCCGAAAGAACAAAGGGGAGGCAGTGAGCTCCTTGGTGATTGTGATGCCGGATACCGTAATTTGATAACCGATCAGACTGAGCACGTCATGGATCAATTCATTGATCGATAAACATTCGAATTGATATTCTTCCTGTCTGGAAAACGTAAGCAGATTTTGGATGATCTTTTTGCAACGGACACCGCATTGATGAATGTCCTTGAGCAGCGGATGGAGCGGACCCGATTGGAATTCTCGCAGCAAAAGCTGGGAGTTGCCCAGGATCGCCGTTAACGGGCTGTTTAGCTCATGGGCAATTCCAGCTGCCATCTCTCCGACCGCTGCCATTTTGGCGGATTGGATCAGCTGAGCTTCGATTTTCACCTTTTCGGATACATCTTGGTAGAGCATGATGTTTTCCACAGATACGCCGACATGCTCCGCGATTTGCGAGAATAGGATCCGCTCTTCCGGGTTGCCAGGCTGTCCGGCATCGAGCAACAGCGTAAGAAATCCGAATGTTTGATTGAGGTGGCTGCGTAATGCAACGGATAGGAAGCGAAAACCAGGAAAGGAGTCTCGCAAGCGTTCTTCCACATCTCCAACCTGAGGGGGTGATCCGGGAAGCAGCTGCTGTGTAAGCGTTTGGCAGTGCCATTTTCCCTCCCTGCATGCGGAGACGTAGGAGGAAAACGTGGGGCCTTTCACCAGCGTAAGCGCAAATCGCTGAAAACAAAATAGCTGCGATAATGAAGAGGCGATCGAGTGGCTGACTTCCGGCCAGGTTGCATTGACTTGTATTTTGGTCAGTTCGTTGATGACTTCCAGCTGCTTGTTCTTTTTCTTCATTTCTTCGACTAGCGTATTCAACTCGGTATAGTAGCTTTTTCGGGAAGAATGAATGCCGGTTAGCTTTTGGAGGATTTCCTGTTTATTCTCCATAGACACATCCTCCTACAGGGCTTTGCGGAAAAGCGCGGCCACATCCGCGATGCTCATGTCGCGGGGATTTGTGGCCATACATACATCCAATAGCGCATGCTTGCTCAATGCCTCAATCTGATCGGCATGCAAGCCAAGGGAAGACAAGGATTGCGGGATATCCAGGTCTCTTGCCAACTCCTTGACCGCTTTCAAGGCTAAGCGAGAGGAGTCGTGCATGCTGAGTCCCGCTGTATTTTCGCCGAGCGCTTCCGCTATCTTTTGATAACGCTCGGGTGCGGCAATGTAATTGTGTTCCAACACATAGGGAAGCAGAATCGCATTGACTTCGCCGTGGGGAAGGTCCAATAAACCGCCAAGCTGGTGGGACATGGCGTGTACGGCCCCCAGGATCGCATTCGAGAAAGCGATGCCGGCTTGCAGACTGGCCATCGCCATCGCCTGCTTGGCTTCCACATTAAAGCGACTCGCGGCGGAGGGTCGCAAATATTGGGAGATGAGCCGCATGGCCTGCAGGGAGTAGACCTCTGTCAGGGGAGTGGCCGCCAGTGACAGATAGGATTCAATGGCATGGGTCAATGCGTCCATGCCGGTATTCGCCGTCAAGAGCTTGTCCATGGTCGTTAACGTTTGCGGATCGATAATGGCGATGTCCGGTATCAATGATTTGGAGATGATCGTCATTTTCATTTTTCGCTCGGTGTCGGCAATGATGGAAAATTGAGACACTTCCGAGCCTGCCCCTGCCGTGGTGGGAACCATCACCATGGGCGGCAAGGGACGGGAAATGTGATCGACTCCTTCATATTGGTGGATCCGACCGCCATTTGTGGCGAGAAGCGCGACTGCTTTCGCGGCATCGATCGCACTGCCGCCCCCGACACCGAGAATCGCGTTTCCACCGAATTGGTGATAGGCTTCGACGCCGGCATGGATCTCATGATCTTTCGGATTGGGGGTCACCTCCATCCATAGATGATAGTCCAAGTGGGCTGCATCCAGATAATCTATGACTCGCTCGACCCAGCCAGCAGAGGCAACGCCCGCGTCGCTCACCAAAAACACGCGTGAAGCCCCCAGTCTGCGTAGACTTTCTCCAACCTGCGAGATGGCTTGTTGACCAAAGATAATCTCGGGTGTCATAAATTTGGAAATTTGCATAAAATCCCCTCCTTTGTGCCTGATTCAAGTATTCCGCACGGGACGTTCATTTCCCTACCCAGCCAATCATTTGGCCCATTGGCCGTCTTTTCGTCCACAGGAGCCGAAAAATCGGCTGGATAATCGAGCGGAGTGTTGACGGGATCAATCCTCGCCGTTGGTATGAAGCTTGCTTATGAGAGAGGCTGTAATCCAAAAATCAATTTTTAGGGAGGCCATTGAGATGAAAGCAGCTGTTGTATCTGAATTTCATCAAAAGCTGGAAGTGAAGGAAGTGCCTGTTCCTGAGGTCGGACACGGTCAGGTGCTGGTCAAAATGAAAACCTGCGGCGTCTGTCATACCGACTTGCATGCGGCGCATGGCGATTGGCCGGTCAAACCGAAGCTGCCCCTCATTCCCGGACACGAAGGGGTGGGGGTGGTCGAAAAATTGGGAGAAGGGGTCACGAGTCTGAAGATCGGAGACCGCGTAGGCATTCCCTGGCTGTTTTCAGCCTGCGGAGAGTGTGAGTACTGCTTGACGGGCTGGGAGACGCTGTGCAAGCAGCAATTGAATGGGGGCTATTCGGCAGATGGCGGCTATGCCGAATACTGCGTCGCTCCAGCGGCTTATGTAGCGAGAATTCCGGATAGGTTGAGCGATGTGGAGGCGGCACCGATCTTGTGCGCGGGTGTCACGACGTACAAAGCGCTGAAGGTGGCTGACATCAAACCTGGTGAATGGGTAGCCATCTATGGCATCGGCGGATTGGGACACGTAGCGCTCCAATATGCAAAAGCAATGGGCTATTATGTAGCAGCGGTGGATATCCAGGATGACAAACTGGCTTTGGCCAAGGAGTTGGGAGCTGATCTGACCGTAAACGGCAAAGAAACCGATCCCGCCTCATTCATCCAGAGTGAAATCGGCGGAGCGCATGCTGCGATCAGTGTGGCTGTGACCAAAAAAGCATTTGAGCAGGCCTATCAATCCGTGAGAAGGGGCGGCTCCCTTGTCGTGGTTGGCTTGCCTAATGAGGAGCTGCCCATCCCCATTTTTGAAACCGTTCTCAATGGCGTGACGGTAAAAGGCTCGATTGTCGGGACGAGGAAGGATATGCAGGAAGCGCTCGATTTTGCCGCCAAGGGGAAAGTAAAGGCAATCATCGAAACGCAACCCCTCGAAAAGATCAATGAAGTGTTCGACCGTATGCAAAAAGGCCAAATCAACGGCCGCATTGTGCTGACGATGGATTAATGCAGAAATGCAGGGCTCGTGTCAGGTGGCTCCGGTCTTGTCGGTCGATCCCTGACGGATTGCTCCCTGCCCAATGGCGAAGAGGGAAGAAATGACTTCCATGTAGCAAAAAGGCCCGAGACGTTACGCCGTCTCGGGCAATTCATGCGCAATCGGCATACCATCTGAGTTCCAATGCGCTTTATAGACTGTAATTGAAGCCGATGCTCTTGACCACGGCATGGATTGCGCCATTCGGTGTCAACAAGACCACCTTCTCGTCCTTTTCTCTCAGCAGCAGCTGCCTGCCAACGGGTGACATGAAAGAGATATATCCCTTGTCCGGATCGGATTGCTCCGGCAAACATATCGTGAAGTCGTCCGTCATGAAGTCCTCTTCATAGAAGATCGATACTTGGCTGCCGATCAACACATGCGTAGGAGATGCATGTTCAAGTGGGTCAAACGTAGACAAAAACCTCTCTACAGTAGCAGCATACTTCGTAAAAAACTGTTGGTCACGGTCCAGAGGCGGCACCGTGGCTGCGTACATGTCTTGAAGCTCAAAGCGATTTTCATCCAGAAACACCAATTGTTCGACCAGCCGTTTGCGCAAAGGATGGTGAGTACTATGGTTCATCGAAGATCGCCCCCTTTGCTGGATTTAATGCAACGCAGCATTTCAATACGTACATGTTCGAAAACCTCCCGTAACAATAAAAATGGAGTTCTCAGTGAAAAAGGAGAACTCACATTCATCATACCATTTATGGGAAATTACGTTAATAGAAATATCCAGGATTAGAACGATTCAGTTCAGCAGCTCATAGCGATAAAAGCCGATCGGTTCATCGGTTCGAAAAGTCCATTGATTCCAGATGCTGCTTTCCATGTTGGTCTTATCCGTCGCGATCTGCCGGATTCCCCCCGGCGGGACGGTAATCACGGGAGATTCACCCTGCGTCAGCGGCTCTTTGTCGGCATCATACGCATACAGTTTCACTTTGACGTCCACTGCTTGATCACCATCATTCTTTACCATGAACAGATTGAGATAATCGCGGTTGGAACAACGGCTGCAGGGCTCCTTGGTCGCATAAACCAACTCCACGCGCACGGGATGATCCTTGGCGGGTTCACTCTTGGAAAAAACCCTCTCCGCTCGATCAAATGTACTGGCGTATTCCCACTTCTGCCCAAGGGGGATATACACCGCCATGAACAAGAAAATATGCAGCCATAGGACCAGGATAGCCAAGAACGTTGCTTTCGGATTGTAACCGGAAGAAGGGACACCGCGATTCAGAAAGTGGGCGATGATTCCGCATAGCAGAAAGATTGCGCCAAAAACGGAAACGATGATCAAGGTAATGGTGGTTTCCTGGACCGAGGGCTTTAAGGGAAACCCAAAATTGGCTCGAAAATACCAATGGCAGAGGAGCGATATCAGAAAGGTAAGCGCATACGAGCTCCAGCCAATTCGCTTGATGACAGCGGAGTACCTCGAGGGGATATAGCCGAATACGACCAGCATGGAAGAGATGCTAGTCAAAATAAGCGTCATTGCAATTCTCATTTCATCACTCTTTTCCCAATGTAATTCTTTACTATCTTAAGATAAATGGTTTCGCAAGCGCAGAACAGGGAAAAAAGGAAGAATCATCCGACATAATTCGATAAATTTTCAAAAATGGAAGCACTTTCATTGACAAAATTTGCAACAGTCTAGTATAATCGAAAAAAAGTGATCAACTTCACATGTTTCGATATACGGTTAGGCGGAGAAAATGGAGAAAACCCTTACCCGTAAATACATTCCTTCACGGGAGGAGTGTGTTTATGCGTCGAAGGGTTTTCTTTTTGTCTTTATGCGTATGGAGAAACCGAGAAGCTAGTATCACTTGCGCTTTTCTATAAATAGAGAGGAGTCTGACCAAATGAAAAAGAGAAAATGGCTCAATGTGGTAGCGACGGCGACCCTGCTCACCTCCGTCATGCTGGCTGGCTGCGGGTCTTCCGAAAGCACAGCACCATCGACTGGAGGCAGTGCGGAGGGCGGCGCGGCAGCGAAAAAGGAACTTGGCGCGATCGCGTTCTATTCGCCTGAAACGCCTGACATGACCAAAGAAATCGGACAAAACTTTGAAAAAGCGAATCCAGGTGCCTCTGTAAACGTGCAATATGCAGGGACAAACGTACTCGTAAACCGCATGATCGCGGAGAAGGACAGCCCGATGGCCGACCTCTGGTATGGCGGCGGCGGCTTCCTGACTTTTGAATCCGCAAAAGATAAAGGCATCATTACTCCTTATACGCCTGAAGCAATCAAAGATTGGCCAGAAGTACAAGACGGCATCAAAGTCCGCGACAAAGACTGGAAATGGATCGGAACTGAAGTATTCGTTCTTGGTTTTGTTTACAATACGGATCTGGTGAAGCCAGAAGACGCGCCGAAAACATGGGACGACCTGTTGGATCCAAAATGGAAAGGCAAAATTCAAATGCCAAACCCTGCAGCATCGGGCACCGCTACGCTCCTCGTACTTAGCAAGCTGATGGAGAAAGGCGAAGAGCCAGGCTGGGAATATTTCAAGAAACTGGTGGATCAAATGAGCGCACTGCCTGATTCCGGTTCCGCTCCTACGAAAGCGGTTGCAAAAGGCGAAGCGCATATCGGGATTGCCTTTGACTTCATGGCGTACGAAATGAAAGCAAAAGGTGAGAAAGTAGACTTTATCGTGCCGGACAAAACGCCTGTCATCGTAAACCCTGTATCCCTCGTAGAAAACGGTCCAAATCCGGAAGGCGGAAAAGCGATGATCGACTACCTGCTTTCCAAAGAAGGACAGCAAACCTTGGCGAACTGGTACCATATTCCAATCATGAAAGGCGTAGAAACGAAAACGCCTCTTACTTTGGAAAAGGTCATCCCACACGCGCAGGAACTGGATGTTGATTGGGTAAACCAAAACTACGACCGTGTACGTAACGAATGGCGTCAAAAATTCCAATAAGGGAGGCTCTTCCATGGGGTCAGTCAGAATTGAGCATTTAAACAAAGTATTTAATGGAAACACCGCATTGGAAGATGTCAATCTGGAAATCCGGGAAGGCGAGTTCTTCGCCCTCCTGGGGCCTTCGGGCTGCGGAAAAACGACCACGATGCGCTGTGTTGCCGGATTTGAGACACCTACTTCCGGAAAGATCTATATCGGCGACAAAGATGTTAGCAATATTCCGGCAAATCAGAGAAATTGCGGCATGGTGTTCCAAAGCTATGCGTTGTTCCCGCATTTGAGCGTGTTTGAGAACGTGGCTTACAGCCTGAACATTCGCCGCTTCTACCAAGGCGGCATGGGCACCAAGATTGCGACGCTGGCTCACTTGCTCAACAGCAAGCTCGGCAAGCTGGATCGGGAAACCGAGAAGAAGGTTCGTGATTCCCTGGATTTCGTAGAGCTCGGACATTTGGCTGATCGCCTGCCAGGACAGCTCTCCGGCGGTCAACAGCAGCGTGTGGCGCTGGCGCGTGCCCTTGTCATGGAGCCTGCGGTATTGCTGATGGATGAACCACTCTCCAACCTGGACAAAAAGCTGCGCAATGTGATGCGTGTGACCATCCGTCAGATTCAACAAAAAGTGGGCATCACCACCATCTTCGTCACACATGACCAGGAAGAAGCCATGAGCATGGCGGACCGCGTGGCTGTCATGCACGGAGGCAAACTGGTGCAGGTCGATACACCAACCGCTTTGTACAGCAATCCGGTGTCCCGTTTCGTAGCTGATTTCGTAGGCTCCTCGAACATTCTGCAAGGATCGGTGAAAGAGACCAATGATGTGGGCGAGACCTTGATTGAGATTGGCGGCAATCGTTTGCTGCGCTCTTCGTTCCCTGCAAAAAAGAAAGACGTAGAGGTTATTATCCGTCCGGAAAGCGTTCGCCTGTTTACCGGGGATGCAACAGACAGCACGGATAATATTTTGGATGGAACCATTGAGCTCTCTACCTACCTTGGCCCTACCATTCGCTATGATGTAAAAGTGGGCGATCTCCAGTTTGAGGTGGACACTATCTTTGAAGCGGGCAATCCGTTGTTGGAGCCGGGAACAAAGGTGAAACTGGAGATTGATCCAAGTCGCGTGGTGATCATATGAAAAAGCGACTCTCTCTCCGGTTTGACGGATTTGACGTCTTAAAGTGGATTATTTATCTCTTTTTCTTCGTATTCTTGATCATCCCGTTGTTCTCGATTTTACTGGTCAGCTTTACAGGAGAGCCTGTCAACCTGTTTGGCAGCTTGACCAATGAAAAGATACTGAGTTCCACGCTTAAAAAGCTGTCCAATGTTTCGGTGGAAGCTTATACATCCATCTTCACCGGAGGCAGCGGATACTTTGAAGCATTGGTGAACAGCTTGAAGCTGGGGGTTGGTGTCGCGCTTCTCGTGACGATTGTCGTCTTGCCGATTGCCTACGCCTTTGCGCGCACCAAAATGCCGTTTAAACCGTTTTTTGCAGCGATCTGCACGATCCCGCTGATCATGCCGACCTTTATTTCGTCCTATGCCTTTGTCTTGATGTTCGGGAAAACAGGCTGGGTGAATCACATTTATCAAGCATTGGGCGGAGAAGGCGTGCTCTTCGATGTTCAATCCATGATGGGGATTGTCTTGGTGCAAGTGTTCTTCTTCTTTCCATACGCGCTGTGGCCGATGGTGGCTGCGTTTAAAATTTGCGATGTGACGTTGGAAGAAGCTTCGCAAAACCTGGGCGCGAAGAGCTGGTACACGTTTATGCGCGTAACCCTGCCATTGGCGATGCCGGGGATCATCTCCAGCATGCTCTTGATCTTTACGGTCAGCTTTTCCGACTTCGGGACACCGATCATTTTGGCTCCAAAAGATCTCAACCTGATCGTTGTGGAAGCGTACCGCGAAATCGCCGGCTTTTTCAACTGGGCTGGTTCTGCAGTGTTGACCATCATCATGCTGATTGTCGCAGCGTTCTTCTTCTGGCTGCAGCGCATGGTGATCAAAGGCAAAGAGTATGGAACCATTTCCGGAAAACCGACCAAGCAAAAGCTGAACGATCACAAAGGTGCGGTCTCCGTGCTGACGGCGTATACCGCATTGGTCATGCTCGTTCCGCTTTTGGCTGTAGGATCCGTGTTCCTCTCTTCTGTAGCAACGACTTGGGGCCATCATGCTTTGCCGGATGGCTATACGCTCGATCACTATAAGACGATTTTCAGCACCTCAGGCAAAAACATCATGAACAGTATGCTGTTGGCTGGCGGAACGCTGGTGATCAGTGTGATCATTTCGACATTCGTCTCCTATTTCGTAGTCCGCCGCGGTGCTTCGGGACTGGATTTCGTTTCCTCCATTCCGCTGATTGTACCGGGGATTGCGCTCGGAATCGCATTGATTCAGACCTTCAATACGGCACCGCTCCACTTGACTGGTACCGCTTTGCTCTTGATCATCGCCTATACGATCCGCCGCATGCCCTATATGATTCGCTCGACGATGAGCTCGATGATGGCCATCCGCAAAGATATTGAGGAAGCGGCCGTCAGTCTGGGTGCGTCTTCTCTGGTTGCAGCCATTACCGTCATTGGGCCACTGATGCTGCCAGGGATCGCAGCGGGGGCGATTCTGGTCTTCGTCACGGTCATTAAGGAAGCGAGCATCTCGATCTTGCTAGCTCCGACCGACTGGGCGCCGATGAGTCTCGCAGTGTTCCAAAACCTGCTGCGCGGTGAATATTATACAGCATGCGCCATGGCGATTTTGATCATCGTCATCGTGGTGATCCTGCAGGCGCTCGCCAAAAAGATAACCAAAGACCAGCTGTACTAATCAGCGTAGAGAGAGTAGAGGGGAGAAACGGTATGAAAGGGTTCATCTTTGATCTCGATGGCACGGTCTATTTGGGGGAGCAATTGATAGATGGCGCAGTGGAGGCCATTCGGGCGCTGCGCGAGCGAGGGGATAAGGTCGTCTTTCTCTCCAACAAACCGATAGCCACCCGCCGTTCCTATGCGCATAAGCTGACAAAGATGGGGATTCCGACAAATATTGAAGACGTCTTGAATTCTTCCTTGATCGTCGCTCGCTATTTGCAAAAAGTATGCAAGCCGACCGACCGTGTGCTTGTCATCGGTGAGGCGCCGATTCGTGACGAGCTGCGCGAGCATGATATCGTGATGACGGATAACCCGATGGATGCCCAGTATGTCGTGCTTTCCTGGGATCGTCAGTTTACTTATGACAAGCTCAATGATCTGTACCAGGCGGCGATTCGCGGGGCGATTGTCATCGCTTCGAATCCGGATCTGACTTGCCCAATGGAAGATGGGCAGATCCCGGACACGGGCGCCTTTATCGGGGCATTGGAAGCATTGACAGGAAAACCGATCGATCTGGTTGTCGGCAAGCCATCCCCGATCTCGGCGGAAGCGGCGGTCGCCCATCTCGGCCTGGACCATGCGTCCTGCTACATGGTCGGCGACCGTCTGGAAACCGATATCAAAATGGGAAATGACACGGGCATGAACTCCGTATTGGTCCTTACCGGGATCAGTACGCGGGAGATGGCAGAAGCCAGCGTACACAAGCCCAAGTATATTCTGAATAGCATCAAAGAAATCGTGAACCTCTAGGCCCATCTGATATAATAGAAGCATCATCAAGCATCAGACGCGGAGGTAACATATGTATCCTATAGTAGATCTGGTTGAGTGCCAGACGATTGCTGCTGTGCAATCCGAGCAATATCTCGACGATGCGCTGAAAAGCAATGTAAACATCATATTTTTGCTGACGGGCTCCATTTTTAACATAAAGGAGCTGGTCGACCGAATCAAAGCAGCCAACAAGCATGTCTTTTTGCACATGGAGTTCATCGAGGGGATTGCGGCGGATAAGAGCGGTGTGGCCTATGTAGCCAAAAATGTAGGGCCCACGGGGATCATCTCGACCCGCAGCAATCTGATCCGCGTTGCCAAAGAGATGGGTTTGATGGCCATTCAACGCATTTTTCTGATCGATCGGAATGCAATCGTCAAAGGGCTCAAAGTGATCGAGCAAAGTCTGCCGGATGCGGTCGAGGTCATGCCGGGCGTGATGCCGCGCGTGATACAGGAAATGACCGATCTGACCCCTTTGCCGATTATTGCCGGCGGCTTGATTGGAAACAGGAAAGAGATCGCGGATGCACTGGAAGCAGGAGCGCTGGCGGTCTCCGTCGGTACCAGTGAATTGTGGCATAAGGAATAAATCGCATTTTCAATAGGGAAGAGATCAGGAGAAACCCCTTTGGAAGAGCAACAACTTGGGAGCATCAAGTTGTTCTTTTCCATTGGGGTTTTTGTGTCTGCAAAGAAAGGGAGAGCGACTGTGAAACCATCATTTTCTGCATTGAACCGCAAGCGCGTATTGACCGACATGAAAGCGCAAGAGCTTGATTTGCTGGTCATCGGCGGGGGGATTACGGGAGCGGGAATCGCGCTGGACGCCAGTTTGCGCGGGTTGTCGGTCGGCGTGATCGAACGAAACGATTTCGGCTCAGGCACAAGCAGCCGTTCCACGAAGCTCATACATGGAGGCCTTCGTTATCTCAAGCAAGGGGATGTCAAGCTGGTGCAGGAAGTAGGCCGGGAGCGGGCGATCCTCTACAAAAATGCGCCGCATCTCGTCATCGCCGCACCGATGCTGCTGCCGATTTACAAGGGAGGAACCTACGGCTATCTCGCTTCCTCCGTCGGCTTGTACGTGTATGACTGGCTGGCAGGCGTCGAAAGAAAAGAGCGCAGAAAAATGCTCAATCGCGAAGAGACGCTTTCGCATGAGCCCTTGTTGAAGCGAGAAGGATTGAAAGGCTCCGGCTTGTATTTTGAGTACCGCACGGATGATGCGCGCTTGACACTGGATATCATGAAAACGGCATGGAGCCAAGGGGCGCATATCGTCAACTATGCACAGATGGAAGAATTCATCTATCGGGACAAAAAAGCAGTCGGCATCAAGGTGACAGATCGCCTCACCGGGGAATCGCATGAGCTATATGCCAAGCATATCGTCAATGCGGCCGGCCCTTGGGTGGACGGCATTCGGGAAAAAGATGGTTCCTTGAAGGGCAAGCGTCTCTTCCTGACAAAAGGGGTTCACCTGGTGGTTGCGGGCGAGAAGCTTCCGGTGAAGCAGTCGGCCTATTTCGATACGCCGGATGGCCGGATGGTATTCGTGATTCCACGCGGCAACATCACGTATATCGGGACCACTGACACCGCCTACCAGCTGGACATCGACCAGCCTAGGACGACCGAAGAGGACCGCGATTATCTGCTGGGGGCCGTCAATGCGATGTTCCCGGAAGTGAGGCTGGGCGTGACAGACGTGATTTCCCACTGGGCCGGGCTGCGTCCGCTGATTTACGAAGAGGGCAAGGGTCCATCCGAATTGTCCCGTAAAGATGAGATCTTCGTGTCCGATTCCGGCTTGATCACGATCGCGGGCGGGAAGCTGACCGGCTTCCGCAAAATGGCGGAAAAAGTGGTCGATCTGGTGGCCGCGCAGCTCTCGCAAAACAATGGCAAACGCTATCCGGAATGCGCGACCGATAAAGTAATCATCAGCGGGGGCGAGCGGTTGGGACACGCTGCCTATGGGGACTGCAAAAAGCAGCTTTTGCAGCAAGGAATTGCCTTGGGCGTGGAAGCGCAGGCCGCTCAAGAATGGATCGATACGTATGGAACCAATACCCAAAAAATCTACGATCGACTGAAAGCCAAGCCAGCCAGCGGCCAGATGTACGGTGAAGAGCAACTGCTGCAGGCACAGCTTCACTATTCCGTCGTGGAAGAGATGACCGCCAGAGCGGTGGATTTCCTGCGTCTGCGCACCGGCTGGACGTATTTCCATCCGGCGAAGGCAGCAGCGAAGGCTGAAGCTGTCATTCGCTTGATGGGGCAATTGCTCGACTGGGACGACACGACGAAGGCACAGCAACGCGCCGAGGTGGATGATTTGCTTGACACGATCTATAACCTGCCGAAAAACGAGCAAGATATCGGCAAAAATCACACTCAGGCAACGAAAAAAGCGCAATAAAGTTTACCACGGACACGTGAAAAAAGCACCCGTTTGCAGGTGCTTTTTCGCGCGTTCACCATCACAAGATTGGGATGTGAATCCATGAAACAAACGGTCGGAGTAAAGCTGTATGGCGCATTTATCTGTATTCTACTGATCATGGCTGCTTTTGGCTTCATCAGCTACAACGCGCAAGAAGGCATTAACCGCAAGGCTGTCGAGATTAATGAGAGCTGGCTGCCGAAAAGTACCTCCATTTTGCATATCAAGTATTATGCAGAGCATTTTTTCACGCTCGAACTCCAATACATCATGACATCTGATCTGAGCAAAAAAGGCATCATCACAAGTGATATGGATGAAACACTGAAGCAAATCGATCAGGAATTCGCGGTCTATGAAAAGAACCCGATGAGTGAAGAGGAACGCAAACGGTTTTTGTCCTTGAAAGGCGCATGGAAAAACTATCAGCAGATCCATCAGGCAATCGTCCAGCAAACGGATCAAGCCGGTGCGCAGGCAATGCTCATCGAAGCGGACACCATGTTCCAGGTCATGGAAGGCTATATCGCCACACTGGTCAAGCTGAGCAATGAGGGGGCAGCGGCAGCGACCCAACAAGCCGCGGTGATGCATGAGAACGGGACGCGCAATACGCTGGTGTTTAACGTGGTTGCCGTCGTACTCAGCATGCTGCTGGCCTATTACCTCGCCCGCAATATCCGCAATCCGCTGCGCGAGGTAGTGCGTCATGTGAAAGCTGTGGCAGGGGGCGATCTGGGCATGGCGGATATCCACTTGAAAAGCCGCGATGAACTCGGAGAGCTGGCGGCGAACTTTAATGAGATGCGCAAAAAGCTGCGGGAGATCGTGAAAAGCGTCAATGAGGCAGCGGAGCATGTCTCCGTCTCCTCCGTCCGTTTGAATGAGCATGCCAAGGAGACGCTGCAAGCAAGCAATGATATCGCCCTCTCCATGCAAGAAATCGCGGCAGGATCGGAAACGGCGGTCACAGGTGCAATGGACAGCGCCAAAGCCATGGAAGAGATGTCAGCAGGCATCCAGCGCGTGGCCGAATCGACGGCAACGCTGGCAGAAGCGTCATTGGTCGCAGAGCAGGATGCGCGTGAGGGAAATGCGTCCATCGTGCGCGCTGCCAGTCAGATGAGCTTGATCAATGAGGCAATGGAAGGGTCTGCGGTCGTCGTTTCACAGCTGGGGGATAGCTCCAAGGAGATCCAACAGGTGGTTGGCCTCATCAGCGAAATCGCGTCGCAAACGAATTTATTGGCGTTGAATGCCGCTATCGAAGCTGCACGGGCCGGCGAATATGGCCGAGGTTTCGCCGTCGTGGCGGACGAGGTGCGCAATCTCGCCGAGCAATCGGATCGCTCTGCCCGTCATATCGCCTCTCTGGTGGAAAAGATCCAGGCGGATACAGCCCACGCGGTAGAAGCAATTCAAGCGCTGGCGGGAGACGTCAGCGAAGGAACCGTGATCGTACGCGAAGCTGGCGGAGCTTTCGAGCAAATCGTCCGCTCCATGGGTGAAATCAACGAACAGGTGCAGGAGGTATCGGCAATCACCGAGCAAATGTCAGCCAGCGTAGAAGAGCTGACTGCTTCGGCTGAGCAGACCGCTTCTGTATTCAGCAAGGCTTCCGAGCAGACACAGAAGATCGTCGAGACCACAAATCATCAGGTGGCGGCGAGCGAGGAAGTCACATCCTCGACGGAGGCGCTGAAAGAGAGAGCACAGCAGTTAAAGCAAGAAGCAAGCTGGTTCAAGGTGTAGGCAAAAGCGGATAAAGAGCTGTCAAAGGAGGTACAGAAATGTCCCTTCCGTTTGACAGCTTTTTTCTATGGAGCAGAATTTCTAAACTTCTCATCCCTATTTGCTCGGACAAAAAGCTTGGCTATGTTCTAAAACGGTGCTGTTGCGGGGTGAGCATGTTCCGCAACTCCGCTTCATTCTACGCCCCGCTGAGAGTAGGGACTGTCCGCTCCGCAGAGAATCGCGGGGGTGTGCAAAAAGTGGTACACGCTTCGCAGCTTAGCCAAGTTTGCACCCCTGTTTCCCGCGATTCCCTGCTCCGCTGGGTCGGGCTCCGCAGGCGCTCCGTTGCGGAACATGCTCACCTGCGTAGCAGAAGCTTTCTTTTGAATGTGAAATGCAAGAAGCAGGACAGGAAGTTGGGATCGCAAGGGAGCTTCTGTGAATGCAGGACTTCCAAGTAATTGCTTACAAAATGCAACCGCCGCGTGAGGAAGGGAAGACCGGGACGGGCGGAGTTTTTGTCACACCATCCGAGGTGGAGCTTGCGAAAACGGGACATGCTTGTAGCGCAACCTCTACGGGTGAATCCGCTTCCTCGAACCCTTTTGCGCGACGTCCCGTTTTCGCAAGCGGAACCGGACAGTCAAAGCTTCTTCGCGGGTGTGGCAACTTCGCAGCCCCGCCCGGTCTTCCCTTCCCCCACCACTATGTTTGCACAAACCGTTTTTCGGTTCCGAATAAATAAAGTCATTGGAAAAAGGAAGTCGCATATATTGGTCTCAACAGACGCAGTGAAAGGTTGTTAGAGGATGACGAGGACTGGTGACCAGAAACTGATGCAAGAGCTTAACCGGCATGTAATTCTCCATACCATTCGAAAAAACGGCCCCATCTCACGCAGTGACATTGCCAAGCTGCTGTCGATTAGCCCGACAACCGTCACTTCCGCAGTAAACGATCTGCTCAAAGACGGGTATGTGATTGAAAATGGCACCGGAGTGTCAAACGGCGGCAGGAAGCCGATCCTGGTGCAGTTTTCTCCGAACCACCGCTTTCTCATCGGTGTGTCAATTGACAATTCCCGGGTCACCATCGCGGAAATGAATCTGGATGCAGAAGTAAGACGAAGGGTGGATCTTCCATCCAATGGAAAGACAGGTGATGAGATTATAGCCTTCGTGCTGGATGCCATCGAGCAATTCATGCAGCACTATGAGGATCTGGCGGCATGCATCGGGATCGCGGCGATCGTGCCGGGCATCATCGATGCGAAAAACGGCGTGATCCGGTACAACGCCAAGCTGCGCCTGAAAGACGTCCGCCTGAAGGAAAGGATGGAGGAGCGGACAGGTTTGACCGTATGGATCGACAATGATGCCAATGCGATGGCGCTTGCCGAGCTCCATTTCGGGTCCTTTCAGCATCACAAAAACCTCATCTACATTACGATTGGCGATGGACTTGGCACCGGTGTCGTCGTAAATGGCGCGATCCTGAGGGGGACACATGGAGGAGCGGGGGAATTCGGCCATACCAGCATTGACCGGAGCGGTTCCCTGTGTGATTGCGGAAATGTAGGCTGCTTTGAAAACTACGTCAGCTGGCCCGCGATCTTCTCACGGATCGTCTCGGCCCATGCGCGGGGAAAGCAGTCGACGATCATGGATATGGCGAACGGTGACATCACGCAGATTACAATCAATACCTTTCTGCGAGCGCTGGAGCAGCAAGATGAATTGGCGACGGGGATTATGAAGGAAGTGGCTGCTTACTTGGGAGCAGGCATCGTGAATTTGGTGAACTTGTTCAACCCGGAAGTCATCATCCTGGGCGGAAATCTTTCGCACAAGAATGAAGCGATGCTGGATCAGGTGAGAGAGGTGGTGCTGACAGGAGCCATGGAGATTTTGACAGAGGGGTTGCTGATTCAACCGGCTTCCTTTGGGGAGGAGATTCATTTGAAGGGAGCTGCCGCACTCATTATGCAGGATCTATTTCATTTTTCGATGACCTCGTGAAGCTTGGACAGGAGAAAGTGTGAAAAGGGGGATCTGTATGAAAAAAAGGGGATTGACGTGGGTGTTCGCTTCGCTTCTCGTCACGATGCTGGCTGCGGCAGGGTGTTCCAGCTCTGCGCCGCCGGCAGCAAACAACTCAGCTGAGTCACCTGCAAGCAATAGTGGAAACGCTTCCAATCAGGAGAAGGTGACGCTCACCTATGCGCTATGGGATCAGAATCAGGCACCCGCGATGGAGGAAATCGCAAAACGGTTTACCGCAGCCAATCCGCATATCGAGGTGAAGATTGAAGTCACACCGTGGACCCAATATTGGACGAAAATGGACACCGCGGCGACTGGCGGTGTGCTGCCCGATTTGCTGTGGATGAACGGACCGAATATCGTCAAATACGCTTCCAATGATATGCTGCTGCCGATCACCGATCAAATCAAGAAAGACGGCATCGATATGAGCAACTATCCCGAGGCGTTGATCAATCTGTACACGGTAGACGGACAAATCTACGGAATTCCAAAAGATTTCGATACCGTGGGGCTTTGGTACAACAAGGAAATGTTCGACGCAGCCAAGATCCCTTACCCGGATGGAACATGGGATTGGGCCAAAGTGAAGGAAGTGGCGAAACAGCTGACCGACCCGGCAAAAGGTATCTACGGCTTCGCAGCGATGAATGCCAATCAGTCCGGCTATTACAATATTATTTTCCAGCAGGGCGGCTTTGTCATATCCGAGGACCGCAAGAAATCGGGCTATGACGATCCTAAGAGCATCGAAGCATTGAAGTTTTGGTACAGCTTCATCGAAGAGAAGCTCTCGCCCCCGGGCCATCTCATGGCAGAGTGGGATGCCGCGGCAAAGCTGTTCGAATCGGGGAAGGTAGCGATGATGACCCACGGCTCTTGGAAGGCAGTCGAATTCGGGCAAAACGAGTATACGAAGGATAAGGTGGATGTGACCTACCTGCCAAAGGGCAGCGTGAGCAATGCCAGTGTCATCCATGGCTTGACCACGGTGATCGCAGCGAACACCAAGCATCCCGAAGAGGCGTGGGCCTTCTCCAAGTTCCTCGGCTCCAAGGAAGCGGCCGAGGTCCAGGCCCAGACAGGTGCGACCATCCCCGCATTCAAAGGGACGCAGGATGCGTGGGTAAAAGCGTTCCCGAATTTTCAAGCACAGGTCTTTATCGATCAGGCTGCCACAGCGAACCCGTATCCGGTCTCCAAAGACACATCGAAATGGAATGCGCTGGAGACCGAATATTTCACCAAGGTGTGGGGAGGAGAAATGAAAATCGAGGATGCTGCCCGGGAAATCGCCACGAAGATGAACGAATTTTTAGCGCAAGAATAAAGGAAGGCTGACGGGAACGGCTCCTCCGGCAGACCGAAGCCGTGGGGAGCCGCTTTTCCATCGAATGGAGGGGGGCGCAGTGGAACACGCAGCGCAATACCGCAAAAAACAGCAAAGACGCTCTGATTGGCTCTGGGCCTATGTGATGATTGCCCCGACGGTCCTGGGACTGGCGTACTTTTACTTTTGGCCGATTGTGCAGACCATCTATTTCAGCTTCACCAAGTGGGGGGCGTTCGGCAAGTACAAATGGGCGGGGCTGGACAATTACGAGAAGCTCCTCGACGATCCGACCGTCTGGAAATCGCTGGGCAACACATTCGTCTACACGTTCCTGTCGGTGCCGGTGAGCATGGCGATATCCATTTTTGTTGCCGTCTTATTGAACCAAAAAATCAATGGGGTATCCGTGTACCGCACGCTATATTTCCTGCCTGTCGTGACCATGCCTACCGCCATCGCCATGGTGTGGAAATGGCTGTATCACAGCGAGTATGGACTGATCAACAATCTGCTGTCTTCCTTTTCGATTGAAGGGCCGCTGTGGATCAATGATCCCGACATCGCCTTGTACTCGCTGGTGATTGTGGCGATCTGGAGCACGGTCGGGTACAACATGGTCATTTTCCTGTCGGGACTCCAGGGGATACCACGCACCTATTACGAAGCGGCCCAGATTGACGGAGCGGGACCCTATCGGCAATTTTTTCGCATCACACTGCCGCTTCTGACACCGACGATCTTTTTTGTCATGATTATTTCCATGATTAATGCGTTTCAGGTGTTCGACATTATTCTGATGATGATTGGACCGCAAAACAGCACGATTGATGATACGCAGTCGCTTGTCTATCTGTTCTATCACCACGCCTTCGTGGTCGATAACAAGGGGTATGCCGCAGCGATCGGCGTCATTCTGCTGGTCATCATCTTAGCTGTCACCATTGTGCAGATGAGGCTGCAGAAGAAATGGGTCCATTACGAATAGGGGGAGCGGGTGTGAAAGCAACGGTAGGAACGACTACGAGGAAAGCGGCCATCGGCATCCACCTGATCCTGATCTTCGGTGCCTTGCTGATGGTCGGGCCATTCCTTTGGATGCTGCTGACCTCTTTTAAGACGTTGGGTGAAGCGACGCAGGTACCGCCGATTATCTTCCCTAAGGTTTTCCAATGGAAAAACTATGCGGATGCGACAGTGACTCTACCCTTTTTCACCTTTTACTGGAACACGATCATCACGACGGTCGCCAAGGTACTGGGCCAGATGATCCTCTGTTCCATTGCCGCCTATGCGTTTGCGCGAATTGAATTTCCCGGGAGAAACGTGCTGTTTGTCTTTTGCTTGTCCGTCCTGATGGTGCCCAGCCAGGTCTATTTGCTGCCGCAGTTTTTGCTGATCCGTGATCTGGGCTGGTTGAATTCGCTGGAAGCGTTGATTGTCCCGGGATTATTCAGCGCATTCGGTACCTTTTTGCTCCGCCAGTTTTTCCTTTCCTTGCCAAAAGAGCTGGAGGAATCGGCGAAATTGGATGGCTGCAATCATATACAGATCTATTTCCACATCATGCTTCCGTTGATCAAGCCGGGCTTGATTGCGCTGGCCATCTTCACGGCGCTGTGGTCATGGAATGACTTGATGTGGCCGCTGATTGTTAACAGCTCTCCGGAGAAGATGACCTTGTCGGCGGGCCTCGCCTCCCTGCAAGGGCAAAACATGACGCATTATCCGATATTGATGGCGGGAGCGCTGTTGGCGATTTTGCCGATGATTGTCCTGTTTATGTTTCTGCAAAAGCAGTTTGTCGAGGGGATCTCTTTGACGGGTTCCAAATAACACGCAGTAAAAAGGGAAGGGAGAGAATGTAAATGCATCATGTCCTGGTCGTTGGAGCGGGGACGATGGGCAGTGTCCATGCCCGAAGCTTCGCCCGGATGGAAAACGTAAAGCTGGCAGGGATCGTAGATATTCGCGCCAATATTGTAGGGCCGCTCGCCGAGTCTCTTCAGACGCAGGCTTTTGCAAGCTATGAAGAGGCGATGGCCGCACTGGAGCGGGTAGATATCGTGGATATTTGCTTGCCCACCGATTTGCATAAGACCTATGTGCTGAAAGCGGCAGCCGCAGGCAAGCATGTGATTTGCGAAAAGCCATTGGCCGGCAATTTGGCGGATGCCCAAGAGATGATAGACTTTTGTCGCGAGCGCAATGTGAAGCTGTTCGTGGGACACGTCCTCCGCTTTTTTCCGGAATACGTGCAAGCGAAAAGGCTGGTGGACAGCGGGGCTATCGGAGAGGTCGCCATGGTCAACACGTTTCGCGGCGGGATCTTCCCGACTGCCTGGAAGGACTGGTATGCCGATGTGAAGATAAGCGGCGGGCTGATCCTCGATATGATCATCCATGATTTTGACTTTTTGCGCTGGTGCTTCGGTGAGGTCGAACGCGTCTATGCCAAAAGCATGATCGGCAGAACGTTCGCCCGCATGGAGTACGCGCTTGTCAGCCTGCGCTTTGCAAATGGCGTGATCGCCCATATCGAAGGGAGCTGGGCTCATCAGGGCTTCTCGATGAAATTTGAGCTGGCCGGAAAAAAAGGGGTGATCGACTATGACAGCCGTGCCGCGAGTCCGGTGGTATCCACACTCCGCAAGCAGGAGGCAGGGCAAGGCGGTGTAGCGGTTCCGGAGAGTCCTTTACGCGAAAGTCCGTATTTTCTGGAGCTGCAGCATTTTCTGGCTGCGATCGAGCGGGAGACAGAGCCGCTCGTGACCCCGGAGGATGCCTATAAAGCGATGGAGATCGCACTGGCCGCACTGAAATCGATCGAGACAGGCAAGCCGGTCTCATTGGCACATAGCGCTGGCAAAGGAGGAGATTGCTGATGAAAGTAGGGATCATCAGTTTTGCGCATATGCATGCACATAGCTATGCGCAGGCTATTCAGGAGCTGGAGGGAGTGGAGCTGGCAGGGATTTATGATGATGATCCGGAACGTGGGCAAAAGGCGGCTGCACGATACCAGACAACCTTTTACAGCAGCTATCAGGAGCTGCTGGCGAGCGAGATCGACGCGGTGATCGTTACCTCGGAAAATGCTAGCCATCGGGAGCATGTGGTCGCTTGCGCCGCGGCAGGAAAACACGTGCTGTGCGAGAAGCCTCTGGCCACGACCGCTGAGGATGCCGAAGCCATGATCCAAGCCTGCAGGGAGCATCAGGTGATCCTGCAAACAGCGTTTCCCGTCCGCTACAACACGGCAATCCTGCGGGCGAAAGCATACATGGAGGAAGGAAAGCTCGGGCGGATCATCGCCATGAAAGGAACGAACCGGGGGAAAAATCCGGGCGGCTGGTTTGTGGATCCGCAAAAATCCGGTGGTGGCGCGGTAATCGACCACACCGTTCACGTCGTGGATATCATGCGCTGGTTTCTCGGAGCCGAGGTCGCAGAGGTGTATGCGGAAGTAGGGTACCAACTGGCGTCCGAAATACCGATCGACGACTGCGGCTTGATCACCATGGAATTCAACAATGGCGTATTTGCCACACTGGACTGCAGCTGGTCGCGCAATCAAAGCTACCCGACCTGGGGAGATGTCACCCTGGAAATCGTCGGAACAGACGGAACGCTCAAAATCGATGCCTTTGCGCAAAAGCTGGACGTGTACAGCAACGATTCCGGCCACATCTATGCGTATTGGGGGGATGACATGGATCAACAGCTCGTCCATGATTTCCTCGACAGCGTCAGGAAAAACGAGCAGCCGAAGATTACCGGAGAAGACGGACTTCGCGCGCTGGAGGTAGCGCTTGCCGCTTATCAATCGGCGAGGGAGCTGGAACCGGTGCGGATCGAGAAAAGCCAAGCGTGACAGGGAAATGGGGGATTGGCATGTTAAAGGGAATCAATCAATGGTGCTTTCCGGATGCGACGCCGCTGGAAACGCTTTTTGCCCATAGCCAAAAAGCGGGCTTCGACGCCGTAGAGCTGAATCTGTATCAACCAGGTGCGGTCGGCTTGACGCTGGAAACCAGCTTGCATGAGGCGGAGGACATCGCCAAGCTGGCGGAATCGTTCAATCTGCAGCTGCGCAGCCTGTCCACCGGATTGCTGTGGCAAGCGCCGCTTTCTTCTCCGGATGAGTCGGTTAGAGAGAAGGGACGAGCGATCGTCGAAAAGCAGATCGAGCTGGCCAATGCCATCGGTGCGGATACTGTGCTGGTGGTGCCGGGCGTTGTAGATGCTCAGACGTCCTATGAGCAGTGCTATGAACATTCGCAAAGGGAGCTGCGCAAGCTGATTCCCGTAGCGGAAAAACACGGCATCCAGATCGGCATTGAAAACGTGTGGAACAAGTTTTTGCTGTCGCCGCTGGAAATGGCGAGATATATCGATGAGCTGGATTCCCCGTATGTGGGGGCGTATTTTGATGTGGGCAACGTGCTCCAGTTCGGATATCCGGAGCAATGGATCCGCATTCTGGGCAAGCGGATTCGCAAGGTGCACGTCAAAGATTTTCGGACGAATGTGGGCAACATCACGGGCTTTGTGCCCTTGCTGGCGGGTGACGTGAATTGGCGGGAGGTCCGTACGGCATTGGCGGAAATCGGATACCAAGACACCGTCACAGCCGAAATCAGCCCGTACGCGGCATCGCCCGTACAATTGGCCTATGACACCGCTGCTCATCTTGCAGTCATTCTTGATCAGGAAACGGCGGAGTAACGCTGCTAAAAAGGAGAGAACGCCCATGAAGGTACGGGTTGGTTTTGTCGGAGCAGGTGGCATCGCCAAGGTCCACATGAAGCTTTTGGCGGAAAATGAGAACGTGCGATTAACGGCAGTCACGGATGTGGCGAGCTCTGCGGCAGATCATGCTGCCAGCCTATATGGGATGAAGCCGTATGCGGATTACCGTGAAATGCTGGAGCAAGAATCCATCGATGCGTTGTTCATCTGCGTCCCCCCATTTGCCCATGGCCAGCTTGAGCTGGACGCCTTGGAGCGAGGGATCCATCTGTTTGTCGAGAAGCCTGTCGGATTGGACATGGATACGGTTAATCGCATCGCCGAAAAGATCAGTGAATCGCAGGTTATCACAAGCACGGGATACTGCTTGCGGTATCAAGAGGGGATTGCACAAGCGAAGGAATATTTGCAAGACAAAACGATCGCGATGGTGCGTGGACATTATCTCACCAGATTTGTGGAGACGCCCTGGTGGAGAGAGCAAGAAAAATCCGGGGGCCAATTGGTGGAACAGGCGACCCATACGCTGGATCTCATCCGATATCTCGCAGGCGACATTCGCAACGTGTATGCCCATATGGCGCTGCGCGTGTTCCACGATGTACCGGGACTCGATATTCCGGACGTAGGCTCGATCAATCTGCTGATGGAATCCGGCGCGGTTGGTCATCTTGATACCAGCTTTACACAACTGGATCACCGCACAGGCATTGAAATACTTGGGCGCGACTTTCGGGTAGAGATTTCCGGCGGGACGGTGGCGATCGTGGAGAAAGAGCGGACGATCATCTACAAGAGCACCACAGACATGTACAAGGCGCAGGATGATGCTTTTATTCAGGCCGTGCTGACGGGGAATCGCGGTCTGGTCCTTGCTCCTTATGAGGAGGCGGCCAAGACATTGCAAGTCACATTGGCAGCGAATGAATCCGCCCTTTCAGACCGGGTGGTGCACGTATAATTGGCTGGCAGGCATCGGGGAATCCGATGCCTTCTTTTTTTGCTTTTTGCTCAGCAGACGTCTTACGCAATAGTAATTTTTGGGAAATTTATGATGAAATCCAGCTCGCATTCCCGGGAATGTTCCTGAGGGTAACTAAGGATGATTTCCCAAAAAATAGGGTGTGGATTCCATTGTGACGGGAATGGTGGGTTTGATAAAGTTTGAAGCGTGAAGAGGAGGTGATACATATGAAAATCGAAATCCGTGAAGTAGAAAACCTTACCCCAACAGCTATCCACCTGGATCCAGATCCAGAGGCAGCTTACCAGGCGTAAGATTCTACAACTGCCAGGAGGCCGCACTGTGATGGTGCGGCCTTTCTCCGTCGATATGCTCCGCCAAAGACTTGGCGTAGCCAAGTTTTTTCTAAATGGTGACGAAAAGGAGGGTGTAATTACAGTGAGACCAAAACTAAAACCGTATTTTAAGCATGTAACGTCTTCCGAGAACGGGATCATCCGTGTCAAAATGGAGCGAACCAGCTTGGAAATCAACGATCCCGAAGGAAAAGTGATGGCATTCATCGATTACCTGGATGGTGAACGTACGCTTGAGGAGATCGCCCAGAAATGCCAGATGTCCACAGAGGACGCTTGGAATGGCGTGCAAATGCTCAACCAATACAACATGCTGGAAGCGTTGGATCAGGAGCCCATGGGGTTGACCGAACGCGAACAGCTTCGCTATAAAAACAATCTCACGTACTTTTCCCATTATGAGACGCTTGAGGAAAGCAAGTACGTGTTCCAGCAGAGATTGAAGAACTCCAAGGTGGCAGTCCTGGGGCTAGGCTCCGGAAGCGTGATTGCGGCTTGGCTCGCCTCCATGGGAGTCGGAAAAATCATAGGCGTTGATTTTGACCGCGTGGAACTGAATAATCTGAATCGGCAATTCTTTTACACGGAAGATGACGTCGGGGAGTTGAAAACGCAGGCGACAAAACGCCGCTTGGAAAAGCTGAACAGCGACATCCAGGTAGAGGTGCATGAGAAAGAAATCGACAGTGCGGCTTTCTTGATCGATATTTTGGATGGTGTTGATTTCGTGGTGAACGCGATCGATTCTCCGCCGGTCCAGGGTACGCGCTTTGTGAATGCGGCCTGCCTCCATCATCGCATCCCGGCCATCCATATCGCGATCGGGAATACCATCGGCTTCTTTTACCGGGTGACGCCCTTCGTCAATGGTTGTACAGATTGCCGGTTGCTCGAGACGATTCGCAATGACGCTTCTGCATTGGATCGGATGCGCCGAAGGGTCGATGGCACATTGCCAAAAGTGGACTTTGGCAATCCGGGATTCGCTCCCAATGTGGCCACTTTGACTGCGCTGGTAGCCTCCGAGGTATGCAAGCAACTGACAGGTTACCACAAAGGCCAGCAGCAAGCGTTTACGATATGGGATGTGCACAGTTTCCAGCTGCACGGAAAGGATTTCCCCCGTCTGCCTGAGTGTCCGTCCTGCGGTTCAGCGCGCGCTCAGCAATCCGTCGAACCTTGCAGCCTGGCGGAAATCGTCGATATCGTAGAAGGAATGCATGCGCGATGAGGGAAGAGGCAGCGATCGCTTTACACGAAGCGTCAAAGGTGGATCTTAGTCACCTGTCGATACAGCCAGAGGGAGACGAGTACACGATCGGTGACCCGACGATCCAAAGGTTCATTCGCGTTCCGGAAGCGGCGACATTCGTACTTGCACTCGCGAATGGGAGCCGGACGTTGACAGAAATCAAAGAGCAGATTCATCGGGAAAAGGGTTTGGATCTTGATGTACTGGACTTTGTCCAAACGCTGCACAGGCTTCGACTTGTCTACAGCATCGATGGCAAGGTGATGGGAGAACCTCGACAAAATCGGGAACAAGCGAAAATGAGGCGAGTCGGAGGGTGGCTGTTTAATCGATATACGGCTTGGCTGTATGCATTCAATGCCTGCCTTGCCTGTTACATGATGTTCGCAAATCCAGAAATGTTCCCCCACTACCGGGACATGTTTGTTTTCCAGCAAATTGGGCTTAATTCTCTCTATGTTTGTGTAATCGCTTGCCTCTTTGTCGCCTTGCATGAGTTTGCGCATTTTCTCGCAGCGAGCAGTGCAGGAGTAAGATCCACGTTTCGCCTGAATATGCGATTTATCTTTTTGGTTGCCGAAACGGATATGACGGGTTTATGGGGGCAACCGCGGAGCAAACGGTATCTTCCCTATTTGGCAGGTATGGCATGGGATTCCACTTGGATCGTGGGCATGTTGTTCATCCAAAGCAACGTCCCGGTCGATTCACTCCTGCATGCTACCGCGAAGCTGGTCACACTGCTGCTCGTATTAGGCACCTTGTCGCAATTCATGTTTTTTCTTCGTACAGATATGTACTTCGTCATCGGGAATCTGACCCATTCTGCCGATTTGGCACAAAGCGGGAGGCTGTTTCTCAAAAAAATCTGGAAAAGGAAAGAGGAAACATTGGCTGCGCAATGGAATCGGCTGCCGGAAACGGAGAAAAAGGCTGGACGCGTGTTTGGTTTTTTCTACGCCATTGGAATTGTATGTGTGACTTATTTATTCCTCTTTTTCACGATTCCCGGACTTTTCACCTCTCTTTCATGGGCGATTCGGGAAGTGTCGCAGTATCGGATCGACCAGATGCTGTTTTGGGATGGCGCGATTATCTTGGGACTTTTCGTCGTACGTATGCTGCTGAAACTGATTGGTGCGAGAAATGCTTTCAAAGATTGGCTGCAAAAAAGAGCGCAGCAGCAAGGGCAAGGATAGGGCTGTCACCGGTGAATCTGCAAGATTCCCACCGGATGGCAGCCGTTTTTTTTTTTTTTTTGTTCCCCAGATCCTGTGAATTTGAATATGCGCCTAATTATCGAGCTAATCTTTTCTTGAATCTCGCTATTAGCTTCACGAAATTTTTGATGATCAATTCCATGATTAATATATCTTTTCAAGTGAAGTAACAACTGTCCCATATCTCTTGCTATCTCAAGCAAATCCGCTTCAGTTTGTTGTATCTTGTCTATTTGGATATTTGTCTTAATTAGCAACTTTTCAGATATCATGCCAAGTTTAAAAGTAATAAATCCACCAATTATTACCCCAAAAACACAAATTACCCCTGAGACAATCCCACCAACAACTTCTTTTACCATCTGAACTCATCCCTTTGTTTAATTTTTACGAAAAAGAGTTGCCCTTGTTTCAAAATTCCACATTTATCAGAGAAAATTATGGAATACAAGAAAATCCCAACTGGTTTCCGAGGCGGTAATTACGGGGGATATAAATGGAAAACAAGCAAACAGTGCCTATCGAGCAGGGGGCGAGGTGCGCAGCATGCAGCCGTTTGGACCTCACTCTCGTTATTTCGGGTCCGGATCAACTCCCCTGTTCGCCGGGAGCCTTTACTTGTGCAGAATCCGTTTCAACCTTACACACGGCATGCGAACGCAAACAACTTTGTTGTCGTGGACATTTGCCCAAACCACCTGTGGCATTTATGGCTCTTCGGTAAAGACAACGGTCCCTCCGTCGCATGTTTCTTGGAATAGTTTTTCATGGCATCAACTCAAATAGAAAAGCCACCCAGCTGTTGGCCGGATGGCTTGTTTCTCTTTTGATTAATTCGCTTGACTCAAGTATAACCGAAATCGTGAAAATCCGTGTAAAACGTACGGTTGTGTAAAGTTCTGTAAAGAAGTGTCAATCTACCGTGCAAACCCGGATCGTACTATTGAAAAAGTTAACCATGCAACCATTAAAGCAATAGCGAAAACCTTTCCACTCGAAACTTCATCGTTATTCTTAATTTGCTTTAGCAATGAAACAACTTGATAAACAAGGATGAAAGCAATAATTGGACTTCCATATACCATTAAGAATATCATCAGCATCCCTCCCGATTGATTCGCAATTCAATATTACCCAAAAAATACAAAAAAAACAATTTACAACCATTTACCATTTTTATACAATAAGAACCATTAATAGGAAAGGTAGTGGTTATATTGAAGAAAATACTTTCTTTGTTATTGCTCAGTAGCTTAATTCTCGTTTCGGCAAATACATCGGTGGTTAGCGCAAAAAAATCAGTAAAGGTTCAGGAATTTGAAGATTCTTTGGATTTAAGTAAAGAGGAAAAAGAGCGGTTAATGAATTTGGGATTTACTGAAGAACAGATTAAGTACATGACTGAAGATGAATATGAACATTTGAAGGGGCAAAAAGGTAAGGTAATTGAAACCGAAACCATCTATTTACAACTTGAACCTGGTAAGAAGCCGAAAAAAGTCTCGGAAGATGAAGCATTAAAGGGGGTTAAAGAATACAAAGAAAAGAAAGAAAAAGAAAAGAAAGAAAAAGAGAAGAAAGGCAAGAAATCCAAAGGAGAAGTCTCTGCAAAAGTAATAACCAGCGATACAGAGGAAACTAGTTGGATGAAGGTCAAGCTATACGTAACACAACGTGAAGATGAAGTTGGTGAGAGAACAGGTTCATACAAATTTAAATATGACTGGGAATGGTTAGTCGAACCTAATTTTGAATTAACAGATGCAATTGCAATAACGCATCCGGAATTCATAGATAACATAGTTGGTTCTGAATATAACAGTTACCGAGCCGTTTATAGTGCTGCCGGCACCCGTAAATCTGTTACATTTACTTCAAGAAGTGCTGATAAAAAAAATAGTAACGGTATGGCTTTTAAGGTTGATTTGATCACTAGTTACAATTCCTTTGATGTTTATGAGCATGAAGGATACATGTATTATGATGGAGAGTTGAACAATTGGAACTATAGTTCTGCAACAGCTTATGGTCACTACACCCATGTTGAAGGTGACATTTTGGGGATGACCTTAAACTTAGTTAATGGCAATCTCAGTGTTAGTGGTGTATTGAAAACAACCGAAATGACTGATGTAGGTGTGAACTTTAAAACTCATGATTAAAAGCAGCCGATTGGCTGCTTTTTTATGCAACTTGTTCCCCGTACATCGCCCAAGCCATCTTAACAATCACGTTACGCTTAATCTCATAATAACGCTGGCGTGACCCCCCAATCTCCTTGGCGATCATGTTGTTTTTCTCGCCATCCAACAGAGCTTCCAGCACCAATCGTTCTTGTTCATCTGTAATTGTCTCTGCAGCTGCATGGATTCGCTCGATTGTCTCCTGGAGGTTCTGAAGCCTCTTCCACTTCCGTTCGCGCCGGGCCACTTCGGCATGCGTTTTATCTCCAGTGACACCCTTTGCCTTCGGCTGGACAGCTTCGATTCCGTACTGTGCGACCATGCCTTCCCCGGCGTCGCGCATATATCGTTCAATGCGAATGATTTCAATCTGCATGTAGTTGTAGTCCCGAATCTCTTCCTCTGTCCGTTGCAGGATCTCCAGCGCTGGCTCCAGATCTGTGAAAGCCAGCTGGTTCCCGTGTTCTTTCAACCCTTGATTATCGACCAGGTACTTATCCCAAGACGGGCAGCTCTCGACGTGGCCGACGTGCATCTGGTGAAAGCTGCAGGTTGCGGATTTGCCGAAGTTGGTCGCAGGGCAATTCTCACAAACCTTTTCAATTAAATGTTCACGATCCAATCTGCCCCCCCTCAAAGGAAATGATATAATGATTTTGTGATGTGATATTACCGATCCCCTTGAGGGGGCTTTTTTTATATCGTCTCTTTCACGATGCTCCAAATGTCTTCGTGAACCATATTAGGATCATTCAGGCCGTTCACAAAGTTACTGCTGTAAAGAATCTTGTAGCAATCCCGGACTTTTCGAAGGAATTTCAGATCGGATTCATATTTGTCGTTGGCTCCAAACTTACCCTTCCGATCGACGCTAACCTCTGCCGGAATATCGATCAATATCTCCAAATGAGGCTGCAACGTGTGTTGGAACAAATTACCGAGCCATCTGAGATCAATGCCTTTCGCGTGCGCATAAGCCATATGGCTTCCGGTATATCGATCGAGGATCAGGAACTGGATGCCCTCGGTCTCGAGTTTTTTGAACCAGCGGGCTGTGCCTGCTTGTCCGCTGCCATAATCAATTCAATCGTGTGCTGATCCGCTTCCCATTCACCCCTCAACCATCTCTGGACCAGCTCACCGGTTGAAGTGTCGTACCGGTGAAACTCTGACGTGACAACCTTATAACTTCATTTCTCAAGCGTTCAGCGAGAAGTGCTGTTTGTGTATGCTTTCCAGCTTTATCGAGCCATTCCAAGACAATTATCTTCAAGCGCTATCCCCCACCTTCGAATTCTGCATAGTGAACATGTCATGTACTCGTCATCCCGGCCCCCACCGCACCGTATGCAAAGACCGTTTTCTCTCCAGATCTTGATTCTCGGCACTGTGTTCAACATCACCATCTTTTCCTTCGCTGCACATGGTTGGCACCGCGTTTTCCCGTTTGCTACATTTATCCCGCATTTAGTGCAAAGTCCTTGTTCTTTTCGCTTGGCGTTGATACCGTTTTGAATCCGCCTACGCTGTTGTCGGCACGGTTCGCAGTATATATGTGTCCGATTCCTACGACCCCTATCTGCTTTCTTGCCGCACTGCGGGGAACCATTCATCAAGGATCACCCCATTTTTCTCTTTATCCATTGAGTTAAATCCATATTTTTGAAAACTGATTACCTTTCTGTTCGTATGATAAGGCAATACGAATATGGAAGGTGAACAACATGTCAGGACTTCTTATCGCTGCATTAGGAATTGGGATCTTTTTGCTATTCGGTTATTTCATGACCAAGTGGGAAAGAGTCGTTTTTCCAGGTAATCAAGAAAAGACTGGTCAAAAACCTAAAGATTCTAATTGACGGTTTATCATAAGTATTGTTTTGATAGGCATTGACTTAACATAAGACGCGAACTGCCGAAGCTAGGTAGTACATGGTATAATTTGTCTGCCGGAGGTGAAAAGACATGGAACCAAAACTTGTTCCTTTAAGAATTCCGACAGGCTGGAGTGTAGCACTAAACAAGTTTAGAGAAGTCAACCCAGAGCAATTCAAGCATGAGGATTACGAATTTTGTTGGGAATTTGATGAAGATATTTTGCACCTTAAAAACGAATATCGAAATCGCATCTTGGATCTTGGGTGGTACCCTTCCTTTAATCCTAAAGGCATATACCGTTTATTACTCATAGAGTTGCACGACGACCATGACGAACAAACTGAATCTTGGGAAAAGCCATTAATAATATTTGAATCAAGAGATATTGAGGAAACCCAACGAACAATCGAACATATTTTAATTCAGGTAACCGAGGGGCTTTTATGAGCCCCATTTAACAATACGTGTGTTTTTTCAATTGTAGAATATCATGCAAATGGATCATTGACGGATGAGAGGAAACCGCATATCTTATTATTGACTGAATTAGTCAATCAAAAATATGGGAGGTCGATTGGGATGAAAAATGAACAGAAAATGGGAAATGCGCTGGTGATCGGCGGGGGAATGGCTGGCTTATTGGCGGCAAGAGTGCTGTCCGATTTTTTTGCAGAGGTGCTGATCGTGGAGAAGGATGACTTTCCCGAACAGCCTGCAAACCGTCCCGGCACGCCGCAAGCCTTTCATCCCCATCGGTTCACCTCGCGAGGCAAGTCCATCACTGAGCGACTCTTTCCCGATTACGAAGCTGATTTATTGGCATTGGGCGCCCCCTCTTCCCTGAATAAAACGGCCTATAACATGAATCAATATGGCAGCATGGAAGGGCTCTATCCGCGAAATGACATCAAATTCAGCAGGGCGGTGCTGGAATGGGTGATACGCAAACGTGTACAACGGATGGCGAACGTACGCTTTTTTTCGAAGCATGATGTGATTGGGCTAACCAGGAATGCCGATCAGACTGCGGTCACAGGGGTTCAGGTGCGGGAAGTCGAGGGAAGCGGGTTACAGATCCTTACAGCCGAACTCGTTGTTGATACGAGCGGACGCAATTCCAAGTTGAGCAAATGGCTGACGGACATGGGCTATGAGGTGCCGAAGCCAGACCTGCTCAAAGTAGACCTTGGATACAGCACTCGCCGTTACAAGCTGCCAGACCATCTTTCCCATTTGACAGATCAGTGGGATGTCATCAATATTGCAGGTCAGCCCGCAAATGGGACGTATACCGGGGTATTTTCCTTTATCGAAAACCAGGTCGCAGAGGTATTGCTCTACCGGCCAGGCGGAGTCTACCCTCCTACCAATCCTGACGATTTTGAACAGGAGATTGCCATGCTGCCGACTCCGATGATTGCGGATATTGTGCGGGAGCTGGAACCGATCACCTCTGTACGTGGCTTTCGCGTACCGGAACTGTACCGCCATCACTTTGAACAAATGAAGCGTTGGCCGTCGGGGCTGCTCGTCATGGGCGATGCATTTTGCATCTATGATCCGATCTTTGGGCAAGGAATGACGGTGGCTGCGATCGAAGCGGAGGTGCTGGAGGCCAGCTTGCAAGAGCAGAGCGAAGCGCCGCGGCCTCATTTTGAGCAGCGGGTACTAGAGCGCATGCAGCAGGTGATTGAACCTGCCTGGTGGCTGAATTGCGCGAATGATCTGCAGTGGGATGGGGTGACCTATGAAGCGGATGAACCGCTGCAAGGCATCGAGTTTGGCCAAAAGTACATGGCCTTGTTTCTCAAGCTGGCCACCAGTCAGCGCAATTGGGAACTGTATGGCCTTTACTGGGGTGTCAATACATTGTCGGTGTCACCTGAGAAAATGTTGAACCCGCAAAGGGCAGCGGCTGTGCTGACAGCAACGGAAGAAGGGAGGCAACTGCTTACTGTTCTCTCCGAGCGATGCGAGCTGCCAGTCGAAGAAGCCTTGCAAGCAGCATTGCCTGTGTTTACGGCTGCAACATCTCCTACCGAGAAACGCGGATAGCTGTCTCGCATAGCGCTCGAAGAAACGATCATGGTACACTCGAAGCAAAGGAGTGAGGATGCTGTGGCGCCATTAAATGATGAACAATTGAGTCAGATTCGCGATGAACGCAAAGAACAAATATTGCTGGCGGCGCTTCACGTCTTTTCCCGGCGCGGCATCAGCGGCACGAAAATGAGCATGATCGCTGCGGAAGCGGGCATTAGTCACGGATTGCTCTACCATTACTTCAAGTCAAAAGACGAATTGTTTACAGAGCTCGTCGACATGGCGATGGTCGGAGCGAAGTCGGCCATGACCCAGATTTATGACCTGCCTGGTTCACCACTTGAGAAAATCAGAGCATTGACCCGGGAAATTCTCGATGAAAGCGGAACACCTTTCTTTTTGCTGATCCATCAGGCGCGCACGGCGGATGGGGTGCCTGAAAAAGCCGTACAGCTGATTGAGCAGTACTCCATGGATTCATTCGTCGCTGCCTTGCTTCCCTTGTTTCAAGAGGGACAGCAAGCAGGAGAGATCGTGTCTGGAAATCTTGAGGAGCTAATCGCCTCGTATTTATCCATTCTTTCCGGACTGATGGTCCTGAATGCGCGGGAGGATGAAAATTACCGGCTTCCGGAGATTGATCTGCTGCTGCGGATGATTACGGTGCGATGATGGCATAAAACATGTTTCTTTGCCTACATTTGGGGGCAGGTTAATACGTGTTGGACTCATTGTTCCGTAAAGGAGAATGATCAAAGTGACGCGTAAAGCAACTGCCCCTAAGGCACCTTTGGATAAACAGACGTGGCTCTTGTTGGCCGTGAACGCTCTTTTTATCACGGCCAATGCGCTGTCCGGGACCTTCCTTGGCGTGTATATATGGAAAACGAGCAAAAATTTTGCCGTGCTGGGCTGGTTTACGCTCCTGTCGCACGTTTGCATGGCACTGACTTTCTGGATTGCCGGCTGGTGGCTGAAGCATGGGCATAAAATGATCTGCTTGCGGCTAGGCATTGGCTTGTCAGCCACTTTTTATATACTCGTGCTCCTCTTCGGGAAACAGGCCGTCCATTACATATGGCTGCTTGGCATCGTGCAAGGCATGGCAGTGGGCTTTTTCTGGCTGGCTTTTAACGTGATTTATTTCGAGGTGACCAATGCCAATAACCGGGACCGCTTCAACGGTTTGGCCGGGGTAATCGGCGCTACCGCGGGTATCATCGCACCGTGGTGCTCCGGCTTTGTCATCTCCCGTATGGCAGCAGAACGCGGGTATCGGATCATTTTCATGATTTCCTTGGCGATCTTCGTGACAGGCGTCATCGTCAGCTTCTTTTTACGGAACCGAAAGACCGAGGGGAAGTACGAGTGGCTCCTGCCCTTCCGCATCCTGCACAAGGAGCACACCCCGTGGCGTCCGGTGTTTGGCGCCCTGGCAGCCCAAGGTTTTCGGGAGAGCGTCTTTGGCGTGTTGATTGGCTTGCTCGTCTATATTCAGACCGGAAGCGAAATGCAGCTCGGCAATTATACGCTCATCACCTCGTTTGTCGCCTTCCTCAGCTTTTATGCGGTGGGGAAATGGCTAAAGCCGACATTCCGGGAGCGCGGGATGCTGATCGGGACGCTGGTGATGACTGCGGTGATCATCCCGTTCTTTTTTGGCATGAGCTTTACGACCATGCTGATCTTCGGCATCGGTACCTCCTTGTTTATCCCGCTCTTTTCGATCCCGATGACATCAGCTGTCTTTGACTTGATTGGCAGGAATGAAGAGAGTGCCAGGCAGCGGGTAGAGTATGTGGTTATGCGCGAGCTGGCTCTCAATGTCGGCAGGATTGCCGGGATGGCGATTTTCATTACCACGATTCAGATCAGCAAGGACCCGGTGGTAATCAATATCATGATGCTGATCGTTGGGTGCGCGCCGATTCTCAGCTGGTTTTTCATGCGGGAGAGACTGCGGGTGAGGAAGGCGATTGGCTGAGCCACAAGCCTGTGTTTTATTCAAGCACAGGCTTTTTTGCCGTTGAGAAGACGATATCCGATCTTCATTCCGGATTGAAAGGCGAATAGCTGATGAGCTGCCACTCCGCGGGGCGGTCATTTTTAATTTGGATCACTTCTTCCACTTCAAAGGACACGAGGCGTTCTGCTCCCGGGAATTTGGCCTTTTCGACGGGGTCCCAAATGATTTGCGCTCGCCCTGTTATTTGCAGGGTGTCGGTCGTTTGAAAATCGATAAACAATAGGCCGGATCGCGGGTTGGCATGGATATTCCCCAACGTATTAAACATGGAATTGCCGAAATAATCGGGGAAAACCAAATGAGTCGGGGAATCGACCCGAATGAAGCCGGGGGATCCGCCACGGTGAGAAGCATCTACCTTATCTTCGGCGCTGGCACTTGCGATAAAAAAGGTGTCGGCACACCGAACCCATTCCATCTGGTTCATGGTTAACGCACGTCCTCGTTCCACCAAAGCGGAAGTGCTGCCTCCCAGCTCTTGGGAAAGCGGAACTCTTGCCTGAATATACTTCGGACAGTTGGCGTAGACCTGCTCGGGTGAAATGCGTAGACCTTCGTCCGTCAGCTGTGCCGTCCCGTTCACTCTCATCCGTCGTCGGTTTTTCAGCTCGATGGCCAGCATGCCCACTTCTCGGTGATGCCGCACATTGCGATAGAGAGGGTCGGGGGAATTGTGGCCCGGAGACTGCTGAATCAGTACGGTATGCTCATCAGGCACCTGGATAAAGCCGAGTGGACCGGTTACGAGTGAGCACCATACGCTGCGCTGCTCATCCAGCGAACCGACAATGGCCATCGACTGGTTTTGCAGAAAGCTGGCAGCCACTGCCGGGATCGAGTCACGGATGATTTTCCCGTTCACTTCGGCGGCTCTGGCTTCACCGGCCAACTGCTGTACGGCTAATTCTCCAGAATGGTAGACAGAACTCATGGGGTGTCCTCCTTGTAGAATAGTGGTTTCATAAAAACATAGTCAACTAGGTATTTCCTTTCTCCGCTCATTATAGTTAAAATCATGAAGGAGTCAATGGGCAAAAAAAAAGAACCGGTCATCAAAAGGACCAGTTCACGGTTGGGTCAGTTTTGTATGAGATCTTTAAGAAGAGTCTCGCTGCTTTTTTCCAAAATAAGCGGATAAAGGGTTACTTTTTCCGGTGCCATTGCTTTTACTTCCTCAAAGACTGCCGAAGAGGCATATACATGGTCCGCCTTTTTGATGGCTGCTTCCAAAGCCTTAGGCTGATCGACTCCGACGTGCAAGCTCTCAATCTGCTCAATGCCTGCCTCTTTGACGCGTTGGGCCATCCACTGTCCCCCCTGGTTTCCCAGACAGACGAAGGCGACTTTGCTTCCAGCTTCCAGCCTGGCGATTTGGAGCAGCAGCGCCATGTCGGCGGATGCTCCGATAGTCAGCACTGGGATCTGCTTTGCGGTAAGCAGAGATTTCACTTCAGCTGCATGATTCAAAGTGGTGACGACAGCGTCCGCTTGACTGAGGGCCTCGTTCCGCTTTTGCGGCTGCTGCTCCCAGTCCTCCAAAAAGAACGAGGTGACGTGCGCCTTTGTAATGCGTTCCACTTCCCCTCGATAAAAAGGATGATCGTGGCCGCGGCATTCAATAAAGAGAATGCGGGGCTTCCCGACATTTCCCTGATTGAACAATTGCACGAAAGCACAGCTCGCGGTGACCAGCTCGTACAGGTCAAAGCCCTGCTCGCGGGCTTCTTCCACGGTGCGCTCCAGCAGTTCGAACATTGGCTTTCTTTTTTTCGTTAATTCATCATAGACCGGACCGGCCACAACTTCGGTCCCGCGGCCCCGCTGAATGGAGACAAGCCCTTCATCGCGGAGCTGTGTATAGACAAGGTTCACCGTGTTGCGGTTTACCTTCAGATGGTCAGCGAGTTGGCTGGCTGGAGGAAGCAGCTCACCAGGCTGGATGACACCAATGCCGATTAGCCACTTCAATTGCTCCTTGATTTGTGTATTGATGCAAAACGTAAAATTCGGATCTGTGCGAAGAACGATACCTTTATCCATAGTAACTCGCCTCTTCTAATAGTGATCTAGGTTTCTCAACCATTATACACCGAAAGCTTCGGTTTTACATGGGATTGGCTTCAAATCATTCAAGTGCTGGGAAAAAGGGGATTGACAGTGAGGATGAGAAGTGAGATATTGAACTCACAAATACCTAGATTACTATGTATTTATTAATTTGAAACACTGGAGGGATTTTATTATGTCGAACAAATATCTCATCATTATCCAAGCTGGACAGCAAGATGTAGGAAAAGCGGTGCATGGTTTGCTGTACGGTCAAGAATTGCACGAAGCGGGTTTTACCGTAGAGATTGTGTTTGACGGTGCGGGAACCATGTGGGTGAAAGAATTGGAGAAACCGGATCATCCGTTCCATGCTGTTTTCAAGGACGTCATGAAGACAGGAATTGTCAAAGGGGGATGCCAAGCTTGCGCAGGCTTCTTCGATGTAGCGGAAGAGACACAGGAAGCGGGAGTGTCCTTGATCGGAGAAGCGCAATCCGGTGGTCACCTGCCGTTTGGTCAATATGTAAAAGACGGTTACTTCCCGATCATTTTGTAAGTGCAGGGCATCGAGATGGTTCGCGTTTATCTGGAGAAGATGCGGGGGACTGGCAAAAACCCTTTGAAAGTCGTGCCGCAAACAGCTTTCCTCGGCTTGCTCGGAGGGTTCATCGCCATCGGGATATTGGCCTATTTGACGGAAAAGACCTCCTCGGTTTGGCTGATGGCTCCATTCGGAGCTAGCTGCGTGCTGGCCTTTGGATTATGGGATGCACCTTTGTCTCAGCCGAGAAATATTATCGGGGGGCATCTGGTGTCAACCGCAGTTGGGTTGATCCTGTTTCACATATGGGGGAATGCCGGCTGGGTGATTGCCCTGGGTGTCGGCCTGGCGATTGGTCTGATGCATCTGACTCGCACCACGCATCCTCCTGCTGGTGCCGACCCGATCGTGGTGATTCTGGCCGGAAGCTCTTGGGCGTTTCTGTTGACGCCGGTGCTTATCGGTTCTGCCGTAATTGTGCTGACGGCATTGCTTATCAATAACCTCGACAAGGGGCGGCGGTATCCGACCTTTTGGATCTAAGGCAAATGTGGAAAACGACAAGGTTATCAATGGATGGTCGCTCCTTCGATCATACACGGGTAGCCTTTTTTGCGCTTTCCATGTTCAGACGAGAATTTCACAAAAACACGGTAATAAGTGTGATCTTCATGGTGAAAAAATGGTATTGTACATACAAGGATATTTTCATTTTCATATTCATGAGGGAGGCAACAAGCATGAGTGGCTTCAAAGCTTTATCTGAAGGCGAGCTAAACGCGCTGCATTCGCAATTGCAGGATAAATATGACGCGTACAAACAGCAAAAGCTCTCCCTGGATATGTCCAGAGGAAAGCCTTCGCCGGAGCAGCTGGATTTGTCCATGGGAATGCTGGATGTCGTGAACTCGGCAGACAGTGTGAAGTCTGAGGATGGTACGGATCTGCGAAATTACGGGGGGCTTGATGGAATCCCTGAGGCGAAGCAGTTCTTTGCCGATATGCTGGAGGTATCTCCGAAAGAAATCATTGTTGGCGGAAATGCCAGCCTTTCGATCATGTACGATACGATTGCACGGGCGATGTTTCATGGGGTGTATGGCAGCGAAACACCATGGGGCAAACTTCCCAAAGTGAAATTTTTGGCGCCAAGCCCGGGCTATGACCGCCATTTTGCGATTTGCGAGCACTTTGGGATCGAAATGATCACCATCGACATGCTGGATGACGGACCAGATATGGATGCGGTTGAGCAGCTCGTAGCCGAAGACGAATCCATCAAAGGGATCTGGTGCGTTCCGAAATACAGCAATCCCGACGGCATTACATACTCCGATGAGGTAGTCGACAGACTGGCGAAGATGAATACAAAGGCCAAAGACTTCCGCATTTTCTGGGATAACGCCTATGTGGTTCACCATCTGACGGACAAACCGGACGAGCTGAAAAATATCATGACCGCCTGCAAAGAAGCGGGACATCCGGATCGTGTCTTCATTTTCAGCTCTACTTCCAAAGTCAGCTTTGCAGGAGCAGGTGTAGGCGTGATGGCAGCCAGCGAAGCGAACCTGCAGTTCATCCGGAAGTCGCTTTCCGTACAGACGATTGGTGCGGACAAGATCAATCAGCTGCGCCATGTCCGCTTCTTTAAGGATATGGATACGCTCAAAGCGCATATGGAAAAGCATGCGGCTATCTTGAAGCCAAAATTTGATATCGTCCTGGATATTCTCGAAGCCGAACTGGGCGACAAGCAGATCGCCACCTGGAAGAAGCCGAATGGCGGATATTTCATCAGCTTGAACACCTTGGACGGCTGCGCCAAGGAAGTTGTCAAAATGGCGAAGGAAGCAGGAGTGACCTTGACCGGTGCAGGTGCAACCTTCCCATACGGCGTGGATCCTCGCGATCGCAATATCCGGATTGCGCCTTCTTACCCGCCCATTGCAGAGCTGAAGAAGGCAATCGAAGTTTTATGTGTCTGCGTGCAGCTGGTCAGTGTGAAAAAGCTGCTGGGGGAAAAGGCTGCGAGTCAAGTATAGAAGATGCGTTAAGAGCGGAAACGTACCGAATGTATTTCGGTGCGTTTTTTTTACGGGGATAGGAAAAAATGGAAACATTTCTGGATTCGCTAACGAAATGAAAAAGCGGGTGGAAGGAGGATCGCCATCGGCGAAAGAACTGTTAACCCGTAATTTGGCCTATTCACCGCGGCGTTGGGATATCGATGGTAAACAATTGTCATGAGCACAATCTTCTGGTGGGCTAATGCCAGAAGATTTTTTTATGGAGTGAAAGTAGGGTTTTTCTTTCTGCATCACAGAAAGCGGCGGAAATCAAAATTAGCTGCTGAATTACAAGCCTTTAAAAGATTGCGCTGAAGTCACCAAATAAGTATGGCAGGACATGTACGAACAAGTATATAATTATCTTAACTTGTACGTACAATTATGGAGTAAGGGAGAGGGGAACCTTGCTGGAGCAATTAAAAAGGGAAGTGCTTGAAGCGAATCTTGATTTACCGAAGCATAAAATGGTGACGTTTACATGGGGGAACGTCAGCGGGATCGATCGGGAGCGGGGATTGATCGTGATTAAACCGAGTGGAGTCCCGTATGAGAAGCTGAAGCTCGAGGATCTGGTCGTGTTGGACTTGGACGGCAATAAAGTCGAAGGAGAGCTGAAGCCATCTTCAGACACCCCGACACATCTTTGTCTGTACAAAGCGTTTCCGCACATTGGCGGGATCGTGCATACGCATTCGCCTTGGGCGACAGCGTGGGCGCAGGCGGGGAGAGGGATCCCGGCTTGGGGCACGACTCATGCCGACTATTTTTACGGAGAGGTACCGTGCACGCGACCGATGCGAGATGAGGAGATTAACGGAGCCTATGAGTTGAATACGGGGCATGTCATTGTCGAAACCTTCAAGCAGCTGGATCCGATGCAAATGCCTGGGGTGCTGGTGCACAGTCATGCGCCGTTTACCTGGGGAAAAAGCGCCCACGATGCGGTCCACAATGCGGTCGTCCTGGAGGAGGTTGCCAAGATTGCTTCCTGCACATACGCGCTTCGTCCAGGGTTGGAAGCGATCAATCAGACCTTGCTGGATCGCCATTTCTTGAGAAAGCACGGTGCCAATGCCTATTACGGGCAATAAAAAAACGAGAGGCTGTGGCCGTCACGCGTAAGCAAACTGCGAGCGGCACAGCCTCTTTCGATTTTAGTGAAGAATTTTGTGCTTGTCGGAGATTTCGGTTACTCCGGTGTCCATGAAGAGAGGGAGGTTTGTACCGGCGGAGGCTTTTACCAGGCTGTCGATGATCATGCTGCCCCATTCCTTCTCATTTTGCGAAATGACGGTGGTCAGCTGTCCATTCACCATCGCTTCCTGCATTTCCGGGGTCATGCCAAAGGCAATGGCGTATCGGCTCAACCCCTTTGCCTTCCAGACGAGGACTGAGGCAGAGCCGGAGACAAAATCCATAGCCACAAAAGCGTCAAAATGAGGATGCTGATCGATCATGTCCTCCAGCGCGGCAAGCGCCCGGCTGTCCTTTCCTTCGTTGTACCGAACCTCCAGCACTTGCACCTGTGTGTGCTCCTCCAAGTACTTCAGCATTCCGTCGAGACGCTCTTGAACACTCAGCATGCTGCTGAGTCCTGATTCGACCAGGACCATCCCCCTGCCTCCCAGCTGCTTTTCAATGGATGTACCGATCAGTTCGCCAGCCTTGCGATTATCTGTCCCGATGAAGGAGAGGCGATTGCTTTCAGGCGAGTCCGATTCAAAGCAAATGACCGGAATGCCGTTATCCATGGCTTTATTAATGACCGGAGCCAATGCTTTCGGATCGATGGGATCAATCGCAATGCCGTCTACTTTTTGCTTGATCATCGTCTCCATCATCCAGATTTGCTGCTCAATGTTGGCTTCATCAGGGGCCTTGACGATCAAGCGAATCTGCCGAGAGCGGGCGGATGCTTCCGCGACTTGCGTAATCGTCTCATAAAACGGATGGGCCATCGGATAAATGATTCCAAACGTATGGGAGATCTGATCAGCATGCTTGCCTGGCTGAGCCGCAGGGCCGGACGAAGGCGGAAGTCTGACCGGACTTCCGCAAGCGACCGTGACCAAGGAGATCAGTAAGAAGAGAAGGAAAAGCGTGTGTTGGAAATTGGGACGGTGCGGGTACAATTACATTCGCTCTCCTTCCGTTTTGCCGGTGAGTGCTTGGCTGCCCATACGGCGAAATTCCTTCGGGGTCATGCCCGTCATCTTTTTGAACAGGTTAGAAAAATAATGGGCATCGTTGTATCCGACTTGAAACGCGATTTCATAGGATTTCGCCCGGGTGGTCTGCAAAAGCTCCATGGCTTTGCGGATGCGGGTCTGCGTCAAGCATTCGATAAAGGTGTGCCCGGTCTCCTGACTGAATATCTTGCTCAGATGGCTGGGACTCACGCGGACATGCTCCGCTGCATCCTGGAGGGACAATCGGTCGTTGGCATAGTTCTCCTGGATGAATCGTTTTACCTTGTCAATCAGATCCCCGTATTTCCCGGTGGCTTCTGTGCGCCACAGCCAAAAGCGCTCCAGCAGATTCTTCAAATAGTGCTGGCTTTGCTCCGTGCTGTGGATGCTCTGGATCTGTTTTTGCAGCTCCTCTGTAAGCTCTTTTGTTTGGAGAGGTAACCGCAGCGTTTCCTTTGCCATGCGCAAGGTTTCCAGCGTCAATTCGTTCAGCAGGTAATAGCCGTAAAAAGAAGCCGACCAGTTCAAAGTCTTCAGGCCAGCGCAAAACTCTTGAAGAAAGACGTCAGTCTGGGCAGGGGTGCCGATTTTTAAAAACTCAACGAATTTGCTGCGATCGACGATGATCTGGCTTTCCTGTGCGCCGTCAACCGGTTCCCACCATAGCCGACGGTTTTGCGCGGAAAGCTTGCGAATGTTGTTGTCCTCCTCGGCTTCGACAAAAGAGGTGTGGATATTCTGCAACCGTTCCTGAACACGGCCCACTCCTGCTGTCAATGCGCAGGGCAGCTCTTTTTCGAGCGCGGGCAGCAATGACTGCTTCAGCAGAACCAATTTTTCCTGCAGCTGATCAGGTGAGTCACTCTTGAAAATGTAGACGATTTGGGTGCGGCTTCGCTTGAAGGAATAGTGGTCGGCAAGCTGTGACAGCTTCTCGTCAAGCATCACTTCCGCTTTGGCGAAGAGGGACGGCTCTGTTTTCAACGACGGATCCAGGGAACTCATCTCGAAAATAGCGACAGCATAGCAGCGGGCGGTCAGCTGCAATGAGAATGCAGCGGAATAGGAGATGGCATCCGCCGTCGACAGCAAGCCGCTGCATAAATCGCTAAACAGCTTCTCACGCGTGTAATGGCTGCGGTGGCGCTGCCGCTTTTCCTGATCGATTTTATCGCTGACAGAACGCAGCAGCTCGATGAGATCGGAAGCGCTGACAGGTTTGAGGCAATATTCGGTGACACCCAAGCGCAACGCTGTGCGGGCATAGGAAAATTCGTCATGGCCGCTCAAAATGATGATTTTGGTCTCCGGCCAGCGTTCACGCACGATCGCGGATAGCTCCAACCCGTTCATAAACGGCATTTTAATATCGGTGATCAGGATATCGGGCAGCCATTCCTCGAGCAGCGGCAGGGCCATTTCTCCATCAGAGGCGTCTCCGCAATACAAAAAGCCTTCCTTTTTCCAGTCTACACAGTCCCGGATGTTTTCCCGGATAATGATTTCGTCGTCGACCAGCATCACTTTCTTCATGATCACGTGCTACCTCCTATCGCTTTGGAATGCGGATCGTCACGCGGGTCCCGACCTGCTCCTCACTGTCGACCTCCAGGCCATATTGCGGGCCAAAATACAGACGGAGGCGGTGATGAACGTTGGACAGTCCGAAGCCGAAGTCGGTGTCATCGGCGAGGTGGTGGTTCTCCCGCATGATGTCCAGATACGATCGTACCTCTGCCAATCGGGCCTCGCTCATCCCGATGCCGTTATCCTCGACGGTCAATATCAGTGAATCCGCAGTGTCCTCATATCCGCTGATTTGGATCAGGCCTTTGCCGCGTTTGTTTTTGATTCCGTGATACAAAGCATTTTCGACCAGAGGCTGGAGCGTCATTTTCAGGATCGGGTAGGATTGAATGGCATCTGCTACCTCGATGCGGTAATCGAGGATGTCGCGATAGCGCATCTGCTGGATGACCAAATAGCTTTGCACATGCTCCAATTCGGTTTTAATCGAAATCCAGTCGCGGCCTTTATTCAAGCTGATGCGGAAAAACTGGGACAGGGCTTTGACGAGCTGTATGACCGGCTCCTTTTTGCCGGCCTCCGCCATCCAGACAATCGATTCCAAGGTGTTATACAGGAAGTGAGGGTTGATCTGGGCTTGCAGTGTCCGCAGCTCGGCTTTTTGAATCTGTTCTTGCTCCCGGATGCTTTGCTCCAGCAGCGCCTTGATCTTTGCCAGCATGATGTTGAAGCTGATGCCGAGATCCGCGATTTCATCGTTGCCGCTCGGCTTGACCTTTGCTTCGAGGTTGCCGGCTGCGGCCAGTCGCATCTTGTTTTTCAGCAGGCGAATCGGACGCGTTAACCGGGCGGTAATAAAAAAGTACAGGGTGATGGTAAAGATAATGCTGAGCGCCACGCTGAAAATGATCAGCTGGCGGATTTTATTGGCATCCTCCACGATTTCCTGCAGCGGGGCGATACCGATGATTTTCCATCCGGTCGCCTGGGAGGTGGTATAGACGACAAATTGCGGTTTGCCTACGGATGTGTGAACGAAACTGCCATGCTGCGCGCTTTGTTCGATGATGCTCTTGAAGGCTGGAACGGCTTTACTCTGTTGCGCCGTGGGCCGGAAAATCGGGCTGCCATTTTGATCCACTACATAAAAGTAGCCGGTCTTGCCAATCGCGACATTGTCGATAAAATGCTCCACGACGGAATCGTCCAGATCAATCGTCATGAAGCCGATGACCTCATGGGTGATGCGCTGCTTGACAGCGGCGATAATCGTGATCACATTCTGCTGCGGGTAGGAAAAGCCGTCGAGCCGATCCCAGACGGAGGCATCGGTCGGCGGAACATTCAGAATGGCGTCCGGATGATCCATCAAATAGAGAAAATGCGGATTGCGCAGCGGGTTATGCTCCAGCTGGAAGACCCCTTTGCGCTCACTGATCCCTTTTCCATACAAATTGGTCATGGAGATGTTCAGGACGCTGTCGTACTTGTACGTCTGCCGGTACAAATCAAACGTCCGCAAAATTTCTTTCGCATCCCCGTAGGTTTCACTCTGGGAGTACAAAAAGTGCAGGACTTGCGGATTCTTTCCGAGTTCGAGCAATTTTCCCGTATCCTGAAACAAGATATCGACGTTTCGCGCCAACTGATCGGCCACCAGCAGCGTGGCCGCTTTATTGTGTCCGGAAATGGTATTGTAGGACTTTTGATAGGAGACGAGCCCTACCGCGATCAACGGGATCGAGGTCAGGATGACAAACATCGTCAGAAGCTTGGTGCGCAAGCTAGAGGATATCCATTGGAACAGCTTCATGGTCGTGCGCCCTTTCCTTACAGCGTAGGAATCTTCTGTAAACGAAAATATTCTCCTTCAATATAGCAAAAAGTTGCGAAGCGTAGCGAAAGAATTGAAAGCGCATTCAAAAATCTGCAACTTTTGCACAAAAAATTATAAAAACCGGATGGGAAAGTAGCGAAATACATAAAAATTCCAACTTAATCCACAAGGGACTCTGTATGAACCAAAATGTAAGCGCTTTATAATTGGCTACACCAAGAGATATTGGTAAATAAGGGGAGGGAATTCATTGATGAAAAAGGCAGGAAAATGGGGGGCATTGCTTGCGTTGACGGGAATGATGCTGGTAGCGGCAGGCTGTGGCAATTCTGCTAGTCCGGCTGCGAATTCGAGCCAACCGGCAGCGTCGACGCCAGCGCCAGCAGCCAACAACAGCTCGGGCGGTTCCGGGGCGGCAGAGAAAAAAATCACGCTCGGCTTTGCACAGGTAGGGGCAGAAAGCGGCTGGCGGACGGCTAACACCAAATCCGTCCAGGAATCCGCGGCAGCAGCCGGGATTGATCTGAAGTTCTCAGACGCGCAGCAAAAACAGGAAAACCAGATTAAAGCTATCCGCTCGTATATTCAGCAAAAAGTAGATGTGATTGCGTTCTCGCCGGTGGTGGAATCCGGTTGGGATACGGTGCTCAAAGAAGCGAAGGACGCGGGCATTCCCGTCATTTTGACCGACCGCGCTGTCGATTCCAAAGATACGTCGCTGTATGTGACCTTCCTTGGCTCCGACTTTGTGGAGGAAGGACGCAAAGCGGGGCAATGGATGCTTGATCAGTTCAAGGATGCCACGGAGGACGTGAATATCGTCGAGCTCCAGGGAACAACCGGTTCCGCTCCGGCTAACGACCGCAAAGCTGGCTTCCAGGAAGTCATCCAGAGCAATCCGAAGCTGAAAATCATCGCTTCGCAAACAGGCGACTTTACGCGGGCGAAAGGAAAAGAAGTCATGCAAGCCTTTTTGAAGGCGCATAAAGACATCGATGTGCTGTACGCGCACAACGACGACATGGCGCTCGGCGCGATCCAGGCGATTGAAGCAGCAGGTCTGAAACCAGGAGTGGACATCAAAATCATCTCCGTCGATGCTGTGAAGGATGGGATGCAGGCTGCCAGCGAAGGCAAGATCAACTTCATCGTGGAATGCAATCCGCTGCTTGGGCCACAGCTGATGGAGATTGTCAAAAACGTGGTCGATGGCAAGCAAGTGGAGAAGCGGATTGTAACAAAAGAGGGAACGTTTACTTCTGAGCAAGCGAAAGAAGCGCTTCCGACCCGTCAATATTAGACCAGCATTTTCCAGGAAATAAGCCACTCCAATCGGGAGCTAGCAAAGGAGTGGCTTTTTCCTCATGGTCAATTAGAAAGGAGAGCGGATCATGTTGAACGAGCGCCAGCCGATTCTGCAAATGCGCAGGATTCATAAGCATTTTCCCGGAGTCAAAGCGTTAAGCGGTGTCGATTTTCGCCTGTTCCCGGGGGAGGTTCACGCTTTGATGGGGGAAAACGGTGCGGGCAAATCCACACTGATCAAGGTACTGACCGGCGTGTATTCGATTGATGAAGGTCATGTCGAGCTGGAGGGACAAGAGCTGATCGTGCGCAGCCCGCTCGAGGCGCAGGCGGCAGGGATCAGCACGGTATACCAGGAGGTCAACCTGTGCCCCAATCTGAGCGTGGCGGAAAACATTTTTATCGGGCGTGAACCGCGCAGACTGGGCAGGATCCTGTGGAAGGAAATGAATCAAAAGGCAGCGGATTTGCTGCAGGAGCGATTGCAGCTGCATATCGACGTCACACAGCCATTGGACACCTATTCGGTGGCTGTTCAGCAATTGGTGGCAATTGCCAGAGCGCTGAATATTTCCGCCAAAGTGCTCATCCTCGACGAACCGACCTCCAGCCTGGATCGCAACGAGGTAGAGCAGCTTTTTCGGATCATGAACAACCTGAAAAAAGAAGGGCTGTCCATATTATTCGTCACGCATTTCTTGGATCAGGTCTATGAAATTTCGGATCGGATCACCATCCTGCGCAACGGAGAGTTTGTCGGAGAGTACATGGCCCAGGAGCTTCCGCGGATCGAGCTGGTGGCGAAGATGATCGGCAAGGACCTTCGCTTGCTCGAGGAACTGCCCACACTGGCGGAAGGAGAAGGCAGCGCAGCGAAAGAGGTCATGCTCGAAGCATCGGGGCTTGGGAAAAAGGGAGCCATCGAGCCGTTCGATTTGTCCATTCATCGCGGGGAGGTTGTAGGTCTGGCGGGGCTGCTCGGTTCCGGCAGGACTGAGATCGCGCGTTTGCTGTTTGCCGCGGACCGTCCCGATCAAGGCACGCTGCTCGCTGAAGGCGAAGGGGTTGCCACGCCAAGACAGGCTATCACGCAGGGGATTGCGTTTTGTTCGGAAAACCGCAAGACAGAGGGCATTATCGGGGATCTGTCGGTCAGGGAAAACATCATATTGGCATTGCAGGCGACACGCGGCTGGTACCAGACCATCTCCCGCAAGCGGCAGGAAGAGATTGCCGACGAGTACATCCGCATGCTGAACATCCATCCCAATGATCCGGAGCAGCTCATTAAAAATCTGAGCGGAGGCAATCAGCAGAAGGTCCTATTGGCACGCTGGCTGTTGACTGAGCCGAAGCTGCTGATCCTGGATGAACCGACCCGGGGTATCGACATCGGGGCCAAGGCCGAGATTCAGAAGCTGGTGCTGACGTTGTCCCAAAAGGGCATGTCGGTCCTGTTCATCTCCTCCGAGCTCGAGGAAGTGCTTCGCGTCAGCAATCGCGTGGCCGTACTGCGCGACAGGCGCAAGGTGACGGAGATCGCCGACAAAGAGCTGAATCAGCAGAACGTCATGCAAGCGATCGCGGGAGGGTGAGGACATGAATGGCTTGATGAAGCACCATCTATTCTGGCCGCTAGTCGTATTGGCGGCGCTTTTGTTATTCAATTTGCTCTATTCGCCGGATTTCTTTCAGCTGGTGATGAGGGACGGACATCTGTACGGCAGCTTGATCGACATCCTCAACTTTGGCTCGCCGCTTATCTTGGTGGCCATCGGCATGACACTGGTCATCGCGACAAAGGGCATTGATTTGTCCGTCGGTTCGGTGGTCGCCATCTCGGGAGCCATGGCTTGCCTGACGATCAGCGAGGGGGCGGATCAGCAAGCGGGGGGATTGGTGCTGACCGCTGTCGGGATGTCTCTTGGCTTGTCCCTTGTGCTCGGTCTGTGGAACGGCTTTCTTGTAGCAGGAGCCGGAATCCAGCCGATCATTGCCACCTTGATCCTGATGGTGGCGGGGAGGGGAATCGCCCAGCTGATTACGGGCGGACAAATTATTACGGTAACGAGTCCAGCGTATGAGTATATTGGTGCGGGATCGTTGTTTGCCTTGCCTTTTTCCATCTTTATTGTCATAGCGATGTACATCGCAGCGCTGCTTCTGACGAGAAAGACAGCGCTTGGCCTGTTCATCGAGTCGGTAGGCTGCAATCCGAAGGCCAGCCGCCTGGCGGGGATTCGCTCCGGTCTGGTCACCGTCGCAGTATACATGTTTTGCGGCCTGTGTGCCGGGATTGCCGGCCTTATCCTCAGCTCGAATGTGTCCAGTGCCGACGGGAACAACGCAGGTCTCTGGTATGAGCTTGATGCGATTCTCGCTGTGGTGATCGGCGGGACCTCGCTGAATGGCGGACGGTTTTATCTGACCGGAACGTTAGTAGGTGCACTCATCATTCAGACGCTGACGACGACCATTTACATGATCGGCGTATCTCCGGAAATCACGCTGGTGGTCAAAGCGTTTGTCGTCCTGGCTGTCTGCCTGATCCAATCGGAATCGTTCCGCAAAAAGCTGGTGCACCGTTGGAAGACGCGGCGTTATCCGGCTGAACGGGAGGTGACGCGACATGTTTAGCCGCAAATATTTCTCGATTTTGGTTACTTGCGCATTATTTGCTTTGATGTTCGCGGTCGGATCGTATCTGTACACGGGATTTTTCTCGCTGCAGGTTATCTTGAACCTGTTGATCGACAATGCCTTTTTGCTGATTACGGCTGTAGGCATGACGTTTGTGATCATCTCCGGCGGCATTGATTTGTCAGTAGGCTCGGTGATCGCGCTGACGACGATGATTTCCGCGACGCTTGTCCAGGAGCATGGCTGGTCGCCGATGGCTGTGATTCCGCTTGTGCTCCTCATGGGGGCGGCATTTGGCTGGGGAATGGGTGCGATCATTCATTACTTTCAGATCCAGCCGTTTATTGTGACGCTGGCAGGGATGTTTCTGGCACGCGGACTCTGCTATGTCATCAGCATCGATACCATCACGATCGACAATGCCTTCTACACGGCGGTTGCTCAGACCAAGATCGACTTGCCCGGCGGAAGCTATGTGTCCATTAACGTTGTGATTGCCCTGATCGTGGTCGCCCTGGCAGTTTATCTGGCCCATTACACACGTTTTGGCCGAAACGTTTACGCGATCGGGGGAAGTGAGCAATCGGCGCTCCTGATGGGGCTGCCTGTTGCCCAGACAAAAATCGGCGTGTACACGCTGAGCGGATTCTGCTCGGCCCTGGCCGGCGTGGTGTTCACGTTTTACATGCTGTCGGGGTACGGACTGCATGCGGTCGGCATGGAGCTGGATACGATTGCGGCGGTGGTGATCGGCGGCACCTTGCTGACAGGCGGCGTCGGATATGTAATGGGCACCTTTTTTGGCGTATTGATCCAAGGGGTCATCCAAACTATAATTAGCTTCGAAGGAACGCTGAGCTCATGGTGGACAAAGATCGTCATTGGTTTGCTCCTGTTCATGTTCATCCTGCTGCAAAGAGTGCTGAGTACAAGACGTTCCATGCAACCATGACGTTGCATTGCGGAGGGAAAGATGGATACCCACAACGTTCGAAAATGGTTTCTGTGTGTCTATATACCGCTTTTGCTACTCGTATTGACGGGCTGCAGCGAGGCGAGTCCGCCCCCATCCATCTCCACCTTGCAGGCTCAGCCACCTGAAACGACCGTCACTCAGGCACCCGCCGCAGCTGAAGCGGAACCGGGGGAGCCCCATGCGCGGAAAATCGTTCTCGGCTTTTCCCAGCTGGGCTCGGAAAGCGATTGGCGGATTGCGAATACGCGCTCGATTCAGGAAGCGGCACAGGTGGCGGGAATCACGCTGCTGTTTTCCAATGCCGAGCAGTCACAGGAAAAACAATTTGAAGCCATACGCTCGTTCGTCCGGCAAAAGGTAGACGTCATCGCGATTGCCCCGGTGATTCAGTCCGGATGGGAGCCGATTTTAAAAGAAGTGAAGCAGGCGGGGATACCCGTGATCATCATGGATCGGTCCATCGACGTGAAAGACACCTCCTTATATGTCAGCTTCATCGGTTCTGACTTTTATGAAGAAGGAGTCAAAGCCGCGAAATACTTGTTGGATAAAATGCGTGAGACCTCGGGCCCTATCGCGATTGCCGAGCTGCAGGGAACCGTCGGATCGGCCCCATCAGTCGATCGGGGCAAGGGCTTCCGGGAGACGATCAAGGCACGGGAGGATTTGCAGATCGTCTACAGTGCCCCTGCGGATTTTACAGTGGAGAAGGGCAAGGCGGTCATGAAAACCTTTTTGCAAGATCCGGGCAAGCGTCCCCAGGTGCTCTTCGCTCACAATGACGACATGGCCTTGGGCGCGATCGAGGTGATCGAGGAGGCGGGCCTCTCCCCTGGCAAAGATATCATCATCATTTCGGTCGATGGTACGCGCAAGGCATTTGAAAAGATGGTGGAGGGCAAAATTAATTGTGTCGTGGAATGCAACCCTTTGCTGGGACCGTTACTGATGCAAGCCACAAAAGAGATTATGGAGGGGCGGACCTTGCCCAAGCGGATCATGTCGCCGGAGAGTGTGTATACGCAGGTGATGGCGGCAAAAGAAGTGGAAAACCGAAAATATTGAGTGCTAAAAAGCTGTTTATGGTTGATCGATGCGCGATCAATGATGAACAGCTTTTTTCATGGTTGGAACATATTTCGGCTGAAGGGGGGAAACTATTGTAATAAGAAGGTAAGCAGGGGGAAATCATGGTTATTACGGTCATTTGGGGTGCAGCTCTCTTTTTACTCTTATCTTTTGCCGTCACCAAGCGGGGGCTACATCTATTTGAAGGAATCATCATATGGGTGTTTCTCCTTTTTATTGAAAACAACGTATTATGGCTGGTCTGTATGAATGCCAAGCTTATTGAAATGACCAAACAAGAATTGGATTTTGTTGCCCTGGATGCGCTGCGCAGTGTGATCGTTCCGCTGTTGACCATCCTGTTTCTTGAAAAGGTATCGATCCGCGAGAGGAAAAGCGGGCAAGTACGCGATTGGATCGGAATTGTTTTCCTGCTCTTCGGGATTGAATACGCTGCGGATTTTTTGGGCCTGCTTCAGCATATTAGCACATGGCAATGGTGGTGGTCTTTCTCGTGGTGGGCAGCTTTTGTCCTGCTTTCCTATGCCATGCATCGATTAATCAGGCGGATCGCGAAAAAGGATGTGAGAATTTGAAGCTGTATCTGCCCCAGCAATTCGACGGGAATGAATCGTTTTGTCTGATCTTGCTAGGCATCACTGCGGTAATAACCTTTATGCTGCCGCCACGCTTTCCCATGATCGTAGCCACTGCCTTTTTTTCTATCGGGCTTGGAATAGCCATGTATGTGGATTTCCATTTGGGAATCCCCCCCATTGATCTCTATCGGATCAATGATAGGGACCAATATGAGTTGTTTGACCTCATCCTTTTCATCACCTACAGTGCTTATTCGTATATCTATGTTTATTTTTTGGATAAATGGAAGCTGCGAGGGATGTCCATTTCTCTGTATGTATTGGCATGGACTTTTGCGGGAATTGTTTTGGAAGCATTTGCTGTGCACTTTCATGTCTACACGTACAAAGGGTGGAGCCTCGCGTATTCTTTTCTTTTTTACATTGCTGCACTGATGGTAACGCTTTACATTTACTTTCTGATGAAAAGAACTTATCAACAGACCAAACGAGATTCAAGCAAGGACTGGACGTGATGCAACTGCGGACGCGTCTTGATCGTGCGCATACATGATTGAAGTCACTGGATGCCAAGGCATGAAGTGGCTTTTTTGGTGCTTTTCCCGTATTACAGGTATGTAATAAGATAGAAACAGAAGATTGCCGAAGGAGGCGCATGCATGCGCAAAATAGTTGGAGGTATAATTGCCCTTTTCCTGATGATCACGGTTTCGCTGGGGGCACCGGCGTGGTCGGGAGCACAGGCAGCATCGTCAGAAGATTTATATCCTTTCGTCCAGACAGATGGCGCTGGGAACTTGACATGGGGGTATCTCGATGAAACCGGCAACACCGTGATTTCGCCCATCTATCAGTCTGTCGAAAAGTTTGACGAACAAGGCTTGGCGGTTGTGTCCATCAAAGGGAACAGCGAGTATGTATACGGACTGATCAATCGGTCAGGTGCTTACGTCGTGAAACCGGAGTACGACTCGATCCGTCCATACACCAAGAAGCTTTATCTGGCGAGCCAGGGAGAAAATGCGGTCCTGCTCAATTCGCAAGGAAACATCGTCCATCGATTCGCAAACAGTTCCATACATGAACCTGCGGAAGGGCTGGCCGTCTTTTCCCAAAACGATCGCTACGGCTATCTGGATGAAACGGGAAGCATCGTGGTTCAGCCGCAGTACCGATATGCAGAAGCGTTTTCGGAAGGCATCGGTGTCGTGACGCTCACCAATGGAAGCTATGCACTCATTGACAGCAAGGGCAAGCTGATCCGAGAGCTGCCCTTTACAGACGAGGCTATCTCATTGGGGGCCTATCACGAGGGATTGGCTGCTTTCTATGATAAGAAGTCATCGTTATACGGGTATATCGACAAGCAAGGAAAGGTTGTCATCCCGGCCAAGTATCGTTATGCTTCTTCGTTTGAGCATGGGCTCGCCAGCGTCAATGTCGACCCGGAAGGCTATCAGGAGCAGCTTGGTTTGATTACGCCTAAAGGCGAGTATGTCGTAAAGCCAGACTATGCGGTCATCAGCTATGTGAACAATGGTCTGTGGGCGGTTGGCAAAGGCGACGAGGCGATTGACATTCCGCTCCACTATACGGCGAAATACGCGCTCGTCAACCAGCAAGGACAATTTCTCACTGATTTTATCTATGACGAAATCGCCCCTTTTGAGGGACAGTATGCATCTGTGCAGGAGGGACTGCACACCTATTTGATTGATCAGAGTGGAAAAAAGGCAGCGAATCTGCCGGTACTGGACGGCGTTGGAACGATCGCGTTGCAAGGAGAACTGCTTGAGGCCACGATCGATAACCGCCTGCGCTATGTAAAGCGGGATGGAACGAACGTCTGGCAAGAGAAACGCGACAAAGAGCTGCAGCCGGGATTGTTCGTACGCGAGAAAAAAGTAAGGCCGCATCCCAACTATTTGGCGTACTATGCGGTGGTAGAGGGGCTTGCCAATAAACAGGTCGAGCAGTCGATTAACAATCGCCTGACTCATGAAGTGTCATCGGCTGAGTCCTTCCCTGTGGAAGTGAGCGAGTATGATTTTAACGTGGCCAGCTACCAACAGAATCTTCTTGTCATTCACAATAGCGGCTATATTTACCCGCTTGGTGCAGCACATGGGATGCCGTCCTCGGAATATGCGCATATCGATCTGAAAACCGGGCAGTTTTATCAATTAAAGGATCTGTTTAAACCGGGAAGCGGCTATGAGCAGAAGCTGAATGAGCTAATCCTGTCACAAATGCGCAAGGATGCGGAAGAGCTGGGCATTTTTCCGGATGCCGCAGAGCAATTTACCGGGATTCGTGCGGATCAAGATTTCTATATCGAAAACGATGCGTTGAACATTTATTTTTATCCGTATGACATCGGGCCCTATGCGGCAGGTTTTATCACTTTCCAGATTCCATTTACGGATATACAAGAATTGATTGATCAGAACGGAGCATTTTGGAAGGCGTTTCATGAATAGAGCGAATTACGTATGCGATTGCCCGATGGCTGAAACACAGTCATTGGGTTTTTCTTTTGTAGAGGTGGTTGTTATCGATCAGGGAAATTTAAAACAGTCCGACGGGGAAGTCGATTTGTAGCAATTATCCAAGCAAACCAAATTTTGCAAATGTCCAGCATTTGAGATAAAATCAAAATTGGCAAAAATTGGGGGAGGTAACCTATGAACAAACAAATGAGACTTACACTTAGTACCGTTTTGATCACATCCTGCATAGTGCCAATGGGAGCGGCTGCAGCGGATAGTCAATCACCTGCTTCCTCAGCGGTTCAGACACAGCCTAGCAGCAAGCAGTCCCTTCGTATTAATCTGCATTCGGAAGTTCCTACTGTCGATCCTGCTATTACGGAAGATCAATTATCTGCGGCGATCGTACGAGCAACATTTGACGGCCTGATGCGGACAGGAACGGATGGGAAGTTGAAGCAGTCCGTCGCGGAAAAGGTGCAGGTGTCCAGCGACTTGAAGACCTATACCTTTACTTTGCGTAATTCCCAGTGGAGCAACGGAGAACCTGTAACGGCCCATGATTTTGAATATGCCTGGAAGCGCGCACTCGATCCGCGAACCGCATCAAACTATGCCTTTATGCTCTATTATGTGAAAAATGCGGAAAAGGCGAATAAAGGGGAAGCAAAGCTGGATGAAGTCGGGGTAAAAGCGCTCAGCGACAAAGTGCTGCAGGTTACTCTGGAGGGACCCACTCCATTTTTTCTGGAACTGACGACGTTTCCGATCTATTATCCTGTCAATAAAAAAGTGGCTGAGTCCAATCCGAAATGGGCAGCCGAAGCCGATACGCATGTTGGAAACGGTCCTTTTCAACTAAAAGAGTGGAAGCACAAGGAAAGTCTTGTGCTGGAAAAGACTCAAGGATATTGGGACAAGGATGCAGTGAAGCTGGAACGCATAGAAGCCACCATGTATGAGGATGAGAATGAAGAGCTTGCCTTATTTCAAAAAGGGGAGCTTGACTGGGCAGGACAGCCACTGTCCGATCTACCTGAAAATCAGATCTCAACGTTAAAACAGCAAGGCATCTTGCATACACAGCCAATTGCCGGCGTCTATTGGTATAAATTCAACACCGAGCAAGCTCCTTTCCAAAATGTGAAAATCCGCAAAGCATTTGCCTATGCGCTGGATCGAAAAGCACTGCTGAAAGAGACCAGCCGCGAACAAATGCTTCCGGCTTATGGGGTCATCTCACCGTCAATGGCACCAGATGCCAAGTCATACTTGCCCGAAGAAGGGAAAGAGTCCGCCAAGAAACTGCTGGCTGAAGGGATGAAAGAACTTGGCATCACCGAACTTCCTCGCATAACGCTCTATTACAATACCAGTGAAGCCCACAAAGCGATGGCCAAGGCAGTTCAAAAACAGTGGAAAGAAGTGCTAGGGGTACGCGTAAAACTGGAAAACGTCGAATGGAAAGTTTTTCTCGACAAGATGCATAACGGTGATTACCAGGTTGCGCGGATGGGGTGGTTAAGTGATTTCAACGATCCGATTAATACACTGGAATTGTTTCAAACAAAGGAAGCCAGCAACAACGATACCAATTGGGAAAATGCCGAGTACCGCAAGCTGTTGGAGCAATCGTTTCAGGAAAGCAGTCCAGAGAAACGGAAGCAGCTACTGGCTAAAGCAGAGAGCATCCTGATGGACGAGATGCCCGTGATGCCCCTCTACTTTTATACCAGTGCGTACCTGAAAAAGGAAAACGTCAAGGGCGTTGTCATCGACGGTCTGGGCTATGTCGATTGGAAATGGACAAGCAAAGAGTAGTCAATCAAACGCCATCTTTTTTTCATGCTCCAGCAGCCATTCTTTACGCCAAAGCCCCCACGCATATCCATGGAGCGATTCGTCGCTGCCGATCACGCGGTGGCAGGGGATGAAGAGGGCGAAACGGTTTTTGCCGGTGGCGGTGCCGGCTGCGCGGATCGCCCGATCATTGCCGATGGATGCCGCCAATGATCGATACGTGATGGTTTGACCAAAAGGGATATCCGCAATGGCTTGCCATACTCCTTGTTGAAAGGGTGTGCCGGAGAAGGCGAGCGGGATCGCAAACGCCTTTCGCTCTCCGCGAAAATATTCGTCGAGCTGTTGGATGCAAGCGGTGCTCACATGGTCAGGGGGGAGGACAGCGGTGTCGGGCGCTGGAGTCCTCCCCATCTCCTCATCCAGGAAACGAACAGAAGTCACCGCATCTCCTGTACCGCACAGTTCGATCCGCCCAATCGGGGATTCATAATACGCCAACCAATCATTCATACGTGTTCGACTCCATGTTCATGAGGATGCTTTTTCATCTGCCTGTATGCAGAGGGGGAGCATCCGATTTCTTTTTGAAAGACGCTGGAAAAATAAGCGCTGTTGCGAAAGCCGATGCGGAAGGCGATCGCGGTGATGCTTTCATCCGTCTGCCTTAGCATGCTTTTGGCTTTCTCTAAACGCAGCAGGGTAAGATACCTGTTTGGGGAAACCTTTTTGATTCTCGTAAAGCATTTTTGCAAGTAGAAGGGACTGACGAACAGTTTTTCCGCCATCTCCGTCAGGGTAAGTGACTCATGGGCATGTTCATGAATCAGCTGAGTCACGCCTTCTACCAGCTCTTCCTCGGGAGAACGGAAAGCGATTTCTTCCGGCCGACATCGTTTGCAAGGACGAAGGCCCGTTGCTTTTGCTTCGGCAGGGCTGGCAAAGATCCTGACATTTTCCTGTTTGGGTGTTTTGGACTTGCAGGAAGGCTTGCAAAAGATGCCCGTGGTGATCAGCCCATAGTAAAACAATCCATCATACGCAGCATCACAGTCTACAATCGCTTGCCACATTTCTTCATTCATGTGCAGCCCTCCTTCTCCTATCTGTAGTATACTCACTCTTTGCAAACAGCGAAACAGGTTGGGAATGGGAGAGCAAGATTCCAAAAGTCTATTGGATCGGAATGTAGATTTTCATGCGCATGTCGTGGGGGAAGCGGGAACCCAGCACATCGGTCACTTCGAAATCAGGGCCTTCTCTTCTCTCGTAATTCGACTGCGGCAGCCACGTTCCATAGATATACTTCCAGATATTCTGGGTCCCATCTGCTTGCCCGTTGACCGTAAATATGGCGTATTTTCCCGCTGGCAATTCCATCTGGACGAATCCTTCCTCCAATTGCTCAACATGCTGATGCACTTCCTCGCCCACCACAAAAGAAAAGTCACCGTTGTCCTGAAAGTTGCAGCTGATGCCGTACGAGAAAGCCGGCTTTGCCTTATGGGGAATGCGCAGAAAAAACTCGTTGCTTCCAAAATGGTGATAGAAGCCGGGAATTTCTTGAAAGTACTTGTCGTTGTTCAGGTTGGTCTTGTACTCGTAGCCGATGATCAGCAGCTTTTCCAATTCGGCAATAACAGGTTTGTCCATAGTCATCTCTCCTGTCTTCCATGTTTCATGATCCAAGAAATCGATCTTGGACTGGGGATGAATCGTTGCATGGGTCTTGCGGTATTTCGCTGGTGTCAGCCCAAAGCAGCTGGTGAAGGCGCGGGTAAAGGCTTCTTGGGAGCCATACTGAAAAGCCAGGGCGATCTCGAGGATGTTGCCGTCGCTTTCTTTTAACAGCTTCGCAGCCTCCGTGAGTCTTCGTTTGCGGATATATTCGTGGACGGAAAAGCCGGAAATCAGCTGGAACAGCCGCTGAAAGTGGAAAGCGGAAAAGCATGCTTCTGCAGCAATGTCGGTAATGAGCAGCTCCTCCTGCAGATGCGCCTCGATGAACTCAATCGCCTGTTGAATCCGTTTGTAATGGTTCATGGTCGTTGCTTCCTTTTTTTGGCTTATGGTTTCTACTATTCATACTACTCGATTTGGAATCGGTTTTTTTGATTTTCTGTGCGATTTTGGAAAAAAAGGAAAAGAAAAAAGACAACCCCTTACATCAGAGAGCTGTCTCTATGGAATCAATCATGTGGCCCTAGCCCAGATCGAGATGGAAATATTGCGGCTGGGATTGATGAAACGGTGCGGCTTAGTACTGACGAAGCCGAGGCTGTCACCTTCATACAGATGGTATTCGCGGTCATCGAGCAGCACTTTCAATTCGCCTTGGAGAATGTAGCCGCATTCTTCACCTGAATGGGATACCAGCTCCGGCTCGAGTGTTTCGCCGGGCTCAATCTCAACGAGCAGAAACTCGATCTTGCCCTGCTGCAGCGGAGTCAGGACGTGGTATTTGACGTGCGAATCCGGCAGATGGATCACTTTGTGCTGATCTCGCCGAATCACCGGGTCCTCGTCCACGCTTTTGCGGAAGAAATGATTGATCGGCACATCGAGGGCGTTGCAAATCTTCCAGAACGTTCCGACCGTCGGATCGACGAGGCCGCGTTCGATTTGGGAAAGCAGGCTGGTGCTTAGGCCCGTTTTCACCGCCAAGGTTTGCAGCGTCAATTGCTTTTGTTTTCGAATCTCACGGATTTCAGCTCCGTTAAACATGCGGTTCCACCTTCTTCTGATGAAGACTCGGCAGCGAGGAGAGCAAGGTCTTGGTGTAGGCCTGTGCGGGATTGTCGAAAATATCGCTCACGGTCCCCATCTCAACGATTTTTCCCTTGTACATGACAGCCATCCGGTCACACATATAACGGATGACGGACATGTTGTGCGAGATAAACAGATAGGTCAGCTTTCGCTCACGCTTCAGCTCCTTCAACAGATTCAGCACATGCGCCTGGACGGACACATCCAGCGCCGAAGTCGGCTCGTCGAGAATGACGAATGCAGGGTCGGTAATCAAGGCGCGGGCGATGGCGATGCGCTGCCGCTGTCCGCCGCTGAACTCGTGAGGGAAGCGGGACAGATGGTCCGGTTTCAAGCCGACACGGGCGATCAGGGCGTGCAAGCGTTCCTCGGAGCCTTTTTCTTTGCGGGCTTGCGAAGGCAAGGCATGCAGCGGCTCGAGAATAATGTCCTTGACTCTCATCCGCGGATCAAGGGAGGATTGCGGATCCTGAAAGACGATCTGCATGTCGCCCGGCTGGATACGGTTGAACTGCTTGCCGGTCCACAGCGGCTTCCCGTCATAGAGGATCGAGCCTGCAGTCGGATGCTCCAGCCCTGTCACGATTTTCGCCAAAGTACTTTTTCCGGAGCCCGACTCGCCGATCAGCCCGAAGGTTTCTCCCTGCCGGATGGAAAAGCTGGCCTGAGAGACCGCCTGGATCCGTCCGGTTCCGCTGCCGTATTCTTTCTGTACTTCGATTAGCTCAATGATTGGTTTCACACGGATCACCTCACCCAGCATGCGGCATAATGGCTTTCGTTTTGTTGCTGTACCGGCTCCAATCCGGGCCTCTCTTCCTGACAGAGGGGAAGCGCCTGCGCACAGCGTGAGGCAAAGACGCAGCCTGCAGGTCTCCTCCGCAGATCAGGCGATTCGCCAGGGATCGCCAATAGTGGCTCATCAGGATCAGCCAGATCGGGAAGCGCTCCGATCAGCGCGCGGGTATACGGATGTACCGGATGCTGCAGTACTTGGTGTGTTTCACCTTGCTCCACGATTTCTCCTGCATACATCACGATGACGCGTTTGCACATTTGCGCAACGACGCCAAGATCATGGGTGATAAACATGATCGAGGTGCCGCGATTGGCCGACAATTCCTCCATCAGCTTCAAGATTTCATATTGAATCGTGACGTCTAGGGCCGTCGTAGGCTCATCGGCGATCAGCAAATCCGGCGGAGCAGCCATGGCTAAGGCGATGACGACCCGCTGCCGCATGCCGCCGCTCAGCTCAAACGGATATTTGCGGGCGACCAGCTCGGGATCGTGGATATGTACTTCCGCGAGGCTTTTGATGCCGGCCTGATACGCTTCTTTATGGGGAAGCTTGCGGTGACGCTTGATCACCTCTGCCAGCTGATCGCCAATTTTCATGGTCGGATGCAGCGCAGTCATCGGCTCCTGGAACACCATCCCGATTTCCTTTCCCCGCAGCGCCTGTTGTTCTCTTTTATCCATCACCAGCACATCTCGTCCCTTGTACAGGATCGAGCCGCTTGTGATCGAGGCGTTCTTTTCCAGCAGACCCAATATCGTAAGCGCGGTCACGGACTTGCCAGAGCCGGATTCTCCGACGATGCCGACAATCTCGCCTTTTTCGATCGAGAAAGAGATGTTTTGCAATGCTTTCACGTTGCCTTGCATAGAGGCAAATTCAACCGAGAGCTCCTTGATGTCGAGCAGCATGACAACTTTCCCCCTATCTACCGGTTGGCTTTCGGATCGAGAATATCCCGAACCCCGTCGCCGATCAGATTGAATGCGCATGACGCCAAAAAGAGGGCAAAGCCCGGAAACGTCGGATACCACCAGTAATCGAGCAGATGCTTCCAGCCCACGCTGATCATGGCGCCCCATTCCGGCGTCGGAGGCTGTGCCCCGAGTCCGAGGAAGCCCAGCGTGGCCACGAGCAGGATGGCATCCCCGATGTCCAGCGTGACCTGGATAATGACAGGCGATATCGCGTTAGGGATGATGTGGCGGGTGATGATCCGCCATGGTTTGATGCCAAAGGTCACGGCTGCTTTCACATACAGCTTTTCGCGCAGGGACAGGGTTTCCGCACGCGCAAGCCGGACATACACCGGAATTTTGATGATGGCGATCGCCAGCATGGCATTTTGCAAGTTGGGTCCGAGTGTGGCGGCTACGGCCATGGCCAGCACGAGAGAGGGGAAGGCCAGGATCATGTCCATCAGGCGCATGATGATCTGGTCGATCCGTCCGCCGAAATAGCCGGAGATGGAGCCGATGACGGTACCGATCAGGCCAGCGCCCAGGACGACGGCAACCCCTACCCCGAGGGAAAGCCTTGCTCCGTACAGGATGCGGGTAAAAATGTCGCGTCCGACCTCATCCGTGCCAAACCAATGCTCGGCAGAAGGCGGGGCGAAACGATCCTTAATATTGATTTTGGTCGGTTCATAGGAGCTGATCAGCGGTGCGAAAAGGGACAGCAGCAGGATGATGACGAGCACGACAATGCCTGCGAGCATCAGCGGATTTTTCCTGCATGTATACCAAAAGGGGTTGACCGTGCGTGTGACGGTGCTTGTATGAACTTCTGCGGACATGTCTGTTCCCCCTTACTCTTTCATCTCTGGGTTCAACGCGTAGTAGGTCAAATCGACAAGCAGGTTGATCAGGACATAACCGATGGAGATGACAAAGGTAAAGCCCATGATCGCTGGAAAATCGAGAAAAGCGATGGAATCCACCACATATTTGCCCATGCCTGGCCAGCTGAAAATGGTCTCGGTCACAACCGCACCGCCGAGCAGGGAACCGAAAGACAGTCCGACTACCGTAATCGTGGGGATGAGCGCATTGCGCAGGGCGTAGCGGAAAAGCAAGACGGGACCGCTGATGCCGTTGGCCAATGCCGTGCGGATGTACTCCTGACCCAGCACTTCCAGCATGCTCGCCCGCACCTGTCTGGTCACGATTGCCAGCTGGGCGAAAGCGAGGGTAAAGGATGGCAGGAGCAGATGCAGCAGACTGTTTTTGAACGCTGCCCAGTTGCCGGTCAAGAGGCTGTCCAGCAAATAAAGCCCGGTTATCTTCAGCGGGGGAGGAACGGACAGATCAAGCCTGCCGCTGGATGGGAGCCAGTCGAGAAACTTGTAAAAGATCAGGATGCCGACCAGGCCGCTCCAGAACACAGGGGTGGAAACACCCGCGATAGAGAACAGTCTGCCTGCATGATCCCAGGCCGTATCTTTTTTCACCGCGGACAGGATCCCGATGGGGACGCCGAAAAGGATGGCAATCACAAAAGCGAGCAAAGCCAGCTCCAGCGTCGCAGGGAAAAACGTCAATAGATCGTCGCTGACCGGCTGTTGGGTCCGGATTGATGTGCCCAGATCGCCTGCAAAAAGTCCTTGGATGTACGTGAAATATTGGACCCAGACCGGTTGGTCCAGGCCCAATTGACGACGAACTTCTTGCAGTGTTTCCTCCGTTGCGCGCTGTCCTACCATCATCCGCGCGGGATCGCCGGGAATGACATGGGAGAGGAAAAAGGTAAGCATCGTGACTCCCACCAGCACCAGCACGAGCATGGATAGGCGCTTCAAGATGATCTGCTTCATGAGGGAAACACTCCTTTACGTGCCTATTTCGACATTTCAGCCAGGTTGTAAATGCCCTCCAGCATTGGATTGTAGACGAAGCCTTTCACCCGTTTGCTGACCGGGAGCAGGAAATCCTTTTGATACAGATAAATGTAAGGAGCTTCGTCGATCACGATTTTTTGCGCTTCCTGATACAGCTTTTCGCGTTCCGCCTGATCATTGGTCGTAGCTGCCTTGCGCACCAGCTCGTCCACCTTGTCGTTTTTGTAGAAGGCGCGGTTTCCGGCAAGACCGAAGTTGTTGGAATCAAACCAGTAGTTCATGAACATGAACGGATCGCCGAAGTCCGGGCTCCAGACGCCCAGGGCCAGATCGAATTCGCCTTTGTCGATCATCTCACGTGAAGTCGCATTGGCAATCTTGTTCAGTTTCAGCTCAACCCCGATATCGGCGAGGAAGGCTTGCAGCGTGAGCGCCTCGGTTTCCCACCAGGTTCTGGCGTCCGAGTAGAGCAGGGTGAGAGAAAGATTGGAGACGCCTGCCTCAGCCAGGAGCGCTTTTGCCTTTTCTACGTCCTGTGTATATTGGAAAGCCGCTTCGTCATGTCCCCACAGTCCTTTTGGAATCGGGCCGCGCATCTGGGTGGCGTAGCCTTCCTGTACGGAGTCGGTCAGGGCTTTGTAGTCGATTGCGTAGCTCAGCGCCTGACGCACTTTCGGGTTTTGCAAAGCTGGATTGCCTTTGGAGGAGTTAATGTAGACGTAATCCACAAACAGGCTTGGCTGCTGGAGCACTTCCACATTGCTCAGTTCTTTGATCGCTCCTAGCTGTTCGGTCGGGATGCCTTCCGCGATATCGATTTCGCCGGATTCGAGCTGGAGTCGCTGTGCTGTCGCGTCGGGTGTGATCTTGAAGTAGACTTCCTTGAAGGTAGATTTCACAGTGGAGTTGGGGTTCTGGGTGAGTTTGAAGTATTCGCCTTTTTTCCATTCAGCCAGCTGGTAGGGACCGCTTCCCATGGTGTTGTTGGCGAGGAAGTTTTGGCCGAGGTCGCCGTTCTGCTCTTTTTCTTTTACTTTTGGATTGACGATGCTGCCGTAGTTTGCTGCGAGAGTGGAAAGGAAGGGCGGGAAGTTTTTGGCGAGAACGAAGGTGACTGACGTGGGAGAATCGACTTTCACTTCCTTGATCACGCTGTACACGTCGTACGGACCTTTTTTGATTTGCAGGATCCGGTCGAAGGAGAACTTGACCGCTTCGGCCGTAACGGGTGTCCCGTCTGCGAACTTGTTGCCCTCCTGCAGGGTGAACGTCCATTGCATGCCATCCGGGCTGACTTTCCATTCTTTCGCCAGACCGGGCTTCACCTCGGTGCTTGCGCCATCATACTCGACCAGCCGCTGGTAAGCGTGGTACGTTATTTTCCAGGCGCTGTTGTCCATGGTGACGGCCGGGTCGAGCGTACCCTGGTCAGCGGAGATCGAGACAAACAGCGTATCGGCAGGTGTTTCGTTCGCCGTTTTGGCGGGCTCCGTTTTCGGTGCGGCTGGGTCCGCGGGCTTGTCCTGTGTCTGGTTCGTAGGTGAGCTGCAGGCGGATAAAGCCAAGGAGAGAGAAAATAAGAGAGTAAGTAAAGCGAGTAGCCATCTTCGACTCAATCGAATCAACCCCCAAGTATTTAGTAAATTGAATATGTTTTAAATATATTGCAATACTTTGTAATATTCAATCTATTTTTGTCGCAAGGATGTAAATATAGCTCACATTTCCATCCTCTTTATAATGTTGCGATTCCGCCGTAAATAGCAGATGTCCGATTTTTGCGTGCCCACGATATCGTGCCGTACTCAAAGTGCCACCATTCGCGCGGATAATTGGTGAAGCCTGCCTTGTTCATCACATGATAAAGCAGACGTCGGTTGTCACGGATGCGCAGGGTTCGCTCATCATAAGCGGAGAGTTCCTCAAAATAACGAGTAGCAGCGACTTCACTGAAATCATCAAACTCCGTACCCATTTCCAGCCATCCGTCTGGGCCGCTAATCGTCAAGTCGATGGCTGCACCGGTTAGATGCGGCGAGGGGCGTGACAGGTCTCGGGTCGGTCGGGCGACAAATTTGGTTAATTCCCGGTCGAGCTCTTCGCCTTCTTGCCAGCCTTGGGCGAGCAGGGATTCCTTGAAGCGATTGTACAAGGATTGCTGTACCTCGTAGGAACGCCAGCCGTCGAAAACGACGAAAAAGAAACCCTCTGGCAGCATTTCCGCGGCTTGCTGCAACCGATTCGCAACGCCTGAGCGCAGATACGCTTCCTCTGTAGTGCCATCATAATCCTGCAAATAATAGCTGGGGTAAATGAAGATTCGCTCAGAGAATGTCGAGAGAGGAATCAACGGTTCTTCGCATTCCATGATCGGCGGTTGGTGAGACAGCTCGTCCGCGGGTTCTGCAGGGATCGGTGTATGATACATAAGTGCCACCTCCTTTGGTAAATTTGGAAATATCGTAACGCAGTTTGCCTTTTTAGTAAACTGCAATTTATTTTGATTTATTGCAAATGTCACATCATCGTACCTCATTTCGCCTTATGTTACGAACGATGAAATTTACGGAGGATGATGAGTGTGAAGACGTATGATGCAGCCGTAATCGGCGGAGGGCTGGCTGGGCTCATTGCCGCAATCGATTTGGCAAAGGGAGGAGTTTCGACGGTTCTGTTGGAAAAGTCCAGCCGTGTGGGGGGCCGTGCGATGACCAGCAACAAAAACGGTGTCTTCCTCAATCTGGGGGCGCATGCGTTATACCGCACTGGGAAGGCTTTTGCCATCCTGCAGGAGCTTGGCGTCAGAGTGGAGGGAGGAAGGCCGGCTTCGCAAGTCAGTGTGCTTGCTCAGAACAGGCTGCTGCCTCTGCCGACAAGTCCGTGGGGGTTGTTTTCCTCACGTCTTCTGTCCTGGTCGGGAAAACGGCAGCTCATGAAGATGATGATGACGCTAACCAAGCTGGAGCCCGACTCGCTTCCTATCATCCCGATAAAGGAGTGGGTCGAAGGAGAAATCGATGATCCTCTCGTGCGAAAGGTGTTTTATGCGCTTTGCAGAACGGCGACGTATACGGTGGAACCGGAGCATCTGTTGGCCGGACCTGCTCTTTCCCAGATCCAGCGTTCCCTGAAAGGCGGGGTTCTTTACTTGCATGGCGGCTGGCAAACGATCGTGGACCAGTTGAGGGAGAAAGCGGCCGAGGCAGGAGTGCATATCATCAGCAATAAACGTGTGGCGGAGATTCAGCAAGAGAATGGAAGAGTCAAAAGATTGCACTTTGCAGACGGGGAACAGATGGATGTAACCTATGTGATCAGCACAGCACCACCCGCCGAAACGGAGAGGCTTCTCCAGGGAGGAGAGCATACCGTCCTAAAACGGTGGAAGGAAGCAGCTAGGCCATCGATGGCGGCCTGCCTAGATCTCGGCCTTACGAAGCTTTCAGCCCAGGGACCCCATTTCGTTCTCGATCTGGATCGGCCCATCTATTTTTCCAATCACAGCCTCCATGCCCAGTTAAGCGCAAATGGCACGGTAGTCACGCATCTGTTGAAATATAATGGTCCACACGAGAGTGATCCGAAAGAAGATGAACGGATTCTGGAAGAAACGATGAATCTGCTGCATCCCGGCTGGGAAAAGGATGTGGTGGCACGGCAATTTCTTCCCAATATCGCCGTCAGTCATGACTTTCCCCATATCGGGAGGGAAATGGCGAGAGGACCGGAAGTACCCGAGGTGCAAGGATTTTATGTGGCGGGGGACTGGGCTGGCCACGGAGAATTTCTCGCGGACGCATCGGCCGCAAGCGCCAGACGGGCAGCGCAATCGATCCTGAAAAAGTGCAGGCAGGCTGCAGTGATTGGCTGACGAACAGGGCATGACCGACAATAGGCAAGAGGGACCGGTCCAACCGACCAGCCCCTCTAATGTATGATGGTTAAGGCAAGAGCAATTGCCAATACAAGGCCCATGGAATAAAGAGCAGTCCGGCTGCTAGGAGAATGGATGAATCGGCTCGCAGTCGGTCTGCTCCTGTCCCTCTGGATCTCCACCAGGATCGCGCATGCAAGAGAGCAAGCACGCTTGTGATCACTGCAAGCACCTGCAGGATGAGCCAAGGCAGCGGGCGGCCGAAAAGAATCGGAGCGACGTCCTTTGCCCCGGTCATCATGAGAAAGCCAAAGAATCCAAGCATTCCGAGGAGCGTCAAAAGACTCGTGCAAGCGAAGAGAATCGGGAAGAGACGAGCGCTCTTTTGAGCCGATGTATTTCGCTTGCCAGTCACGATCAGACCGGTTATAAACAAGCCCAGCAACAGGATGAACAACCCGCCTTGGAGCCAATGGGAATCGTACCAGGACAAACGAGAGATTCCGGGATTGGAAGGCAGATCATGTCCAGGCCGCTCACCTTTTACCTGCGGACCCGGTGGCTTTCCTTGGACAACCTCATGAAGCCAGGCAAGCATGGCTTCTGTATAACCAGGGGCAAAGGCTTCCGACTGAGTAAATCCATCTAAAGAAGTGCGCAGCAGATGACTGGCGTCCGGGATGAACTGGATCGTATAGTGCTCATTTCCTTTTCGTTTCAGTGCATCCTCCAGCTGCTGTGCGCTTTCGACCTTGGGTTGAATCCGATCATAGCTTCCCCAGATAGCCAGCACAGGCTGGTGCAATTGTTCAAATACGGGCATGGGATCAAAGGTTGCTTCCGGAAAAAGTCCAGCCGATACGGCAAAGCGAATGCCGTTTTGGGAAGCAAAGCGGATCATGGAGGGAGAGGTGACTCCCTGATGCTGAAGCCTGTTTTCCAAATGCCACGACTGCTGCTGAGCGGGCTGCACCCCAGATAAACCAACAGTAATCAGAAAGGATACCTGCGGGGACTGCGAGGCAGCAAGCGCCGCGACCATCCCGCCTTCACTGATTCCCCACAAGCCGATTTTGGCTGGATCAACAGCCGGATCTTCCCCTAGAGCAGCGACGGCTGCCAATACATCGCTGGCTAATACCGAGTACGAACGCCCGCCTACACGGGATTGGGAGAATCCGTCGGCACGTTTGTCATAGATGAGCGTAACCAAGCCCGCTTTGGCAAACATCTCTGCCTCCTGCCGATACTTTTCCCGGCTGTTGGAGCTGGAGCCATGAACGAGGACGATGGCCGGATGCCTCCCGGGTTGATCCGGGGTGAAAAGCGTCCCGTTCAACATGACATCGCCGCTTTGAAAGTGGACTTGCTCCTCATGGAAGCTGATTGACTCTGCCCGAACGATTGCCGCAGTCGGTTGGATAAAAAGAATAAAAGCGAAAAGCATGAAGATCATACGTACAAACAATTTCATACACATCCTTTCCATGGAACTTTTTGCATATAGTGCTGATTGTAACGACGCCAGAGATGGTGCAGAACGTACGTGAGGATGAATCCAAGTCAGTCTTGCGGATGAATCCTGGCAGAGAGGAAGATTTTCCTAGAAAAGAGTGGCAGAAAAGCAGATAGGATCAGACCTTGGAAGTAATTATGAAATAAAATTTCAGAAGTTTTGTCGAATCTATTGACGCAAAGTTTCAAATATTTATACTCTTCCTTAAGTAATTCAAGTATAGGAAGGGGAAGTAAAATGCGCAGGAAGCCTTTCAGTAAGCTGCTTCTTTTCTCGATGGCCATCATGTTGGGGACTTCCATCATGACGCTGCCCACACATGCGGATGCGGCTGCGAAAAAACAGCAGAGCAAACGGTCACATGCCGCAAACGTGGACATCCCGGAAGAGACCCCGTATGTCAAAAGACAGCTGCGTGCGGCGTGGGTTGCAAGCGTTACCAATATCGACTGGCCTTCCAAAAAGGGGCTGAGCGAAGAGAAGCAAAGGCAAGAGTTCATCAAGATTTTAGATGAATCCAAAGAGATGGGCATGAACGCGGTCATCGTCCAGATCCGCCCAACCTCGGACTCCTTTTATCCCTCGAAATACATGCCATGGTCGGAATATTTGACCGGTACGCAAGGAAAATCCCCAGGATACGACCCGCTCGAATTTATGATCAAGGAAGCACACAGGCGCAATCTGGAGTTCCATGCCTGGTTCAACCCATATCGCATCAGCATGAAGGCGGATCTGAATGCGCTCGTGGAGGACCACCCGGCGAGACAGCATCCGGAGTGGGTGGTCAGCTATGGCGGCAAGCTGTATTACAATCCGGGCATACCAGAAGCAAAGGATTTCGTGATCAAGGCCATCATGGAAGCGGTGGAAGAATACGATATCGATGCTGTGCATCTGGACGATTATTTTTATCCGTATAAGGTAGCGGGCGAAGAGTTCCAGGACGAAGAGACGTACCAGCGCTATGGAGCCGATAAGTTTGCCGACAAAAATGATTGGCGCCGCAACAATATCGATACCTTCGTCAAGGAGCTGTCGGAAGCGATCAAAAAGGAAAAGAAGCACGTCAAATTCGGGATCAGTCCATTCGCGGTATGGAGAAACAAAGCGGTTGATGATTCCGGATCGGACACGAAAGCGGGACAAACCACCTATGACGATCTGTACGCCGACACGCGAAAATGGGTGAGAGAGGAATGGGTCGACTACATTACGCCGCAAATCTATTGGAACTTCGGCTTCGAGCCTGCCGCCTATGAAAAAGTGCTGGACTGGTGGGTGGACGAGACCGAAGGAAAAGACCTGCATCTCTATGTGGGACAAGCGGTATACAAAATCAACAAAAACAACGAAGCCTGGGAAAACCCCGAAGAAATGCCCAACCAGCTGAAATACAATGCCACGATTGACCGGGTGAACGGCAGCATGTTCTTCAGCGCCAAGGATCTGCGCAATAATGAACTGGGCTTTACCGATCGCCTGAAAGAGGATCTCTACAAGCATCCGGCGCTTGTCCCGGCTTCACCGTGGATCGACGACGATGCGCCGAAAAAACCGAAGCTGAAAGAAGCTGAGTGGGAGGACGACGGCATCGCTCTGGAGTGGGAAGACCACAAGCAAAACGATGATACCACCTACTATGTAATCTACCGCTTCGCCGGGGACAAAGAGGGAGATCTGGAGGACGCTGCGAATATCCTGACGACGGTAAGGAAGACAGGCAAAACCAAGCAAACCTTCGTAGATGAAACCGCCGAAGCCGGAGAAGTATATACGTATGTGATCACCTCGGTGAGCAGACTGCATAATGAAAGCGCGGGAAGCAACAGCATCACCGTAAAGAAGGATAAGTAGAAAGGCTTGCAAAGGAGCAGGGTGCCGCCCTCTGCTCCTTTTGCGTTTTCAGGAAGCAAAGATTGGTATAATGGTGAAAGATTGCAGGAGAAGAGGAGAGAGATTTGATATGCGCTATCCCTATGTGCTTTTTGACCTGGATGGAACCCTGCTGGATACGAATGAGCTCATCTTCCGTTCGTTCGAGCATGTGTTTCAGATTCATTGCCCGAATACATATACACGCGAGGACGTACTGGCGAAGTTTGGCCGACCATTGGCAGAGCAGATGGAAGAGTTCGTCCCGGGAAAAGGGGCAGAGCTCGTAAAGACCTATCGGGAATATAACTTTCAGCAGCATGATGCGTTGGTGCGGTCCTTTCCCGATGTGGAAGAGGAGATCCGCAAGCTGTACGAGGCGGGTGTCAGGCTGGGGGTCGTCACCAGCAAAATCCGCAAAACGACGCTAATGGGACTGGAGCTTTGCCGCTTGCTGCCGTATTTTGAGACCATCGTAACCGCAGATGATACGGCGAAGCACAAGCCGCATCCGGAGCCTGTGCGCAAAGCGATGGAAGCCTTGGGCGCAGATCCTGCCCGGACGCTGATGGTAGGAGACAGCCCGTATGATATCCAGGCGGGACAGGCTGCCGGGACAGCCGCGGCTATCGTGAAATGGAGCTTGCGGAGCGAAGAGGAGCTGCGATCCTATCAAGCTGACTATCTGGTAACCAGCATGAAGGAGCTTCGTTCGGTCATTTTGGCGAAAAACGAATAGAATTGGAAAAATAGGTGTTTCCCCCTTGCTAAAAAGTGGAATATACTAGAATCAGATATTTTTACCTATTTTAAAAAAATCTATACCGACGAAAGACTCAGAAGCAAGGGGGCTTCTTTATGAGAGAATCATTGCTGCGCAAGCTCAACCGCCTTTCACCTCGTAGGCCATTGTCTTTTTCGTTGAGCCGGAAGATCATTGCCGCCTTTATCATCGTTTCTTTATTGGTAGCGGTTACAAGCGGATTATCCTTCGTTTTTATCAAAAAAATTGATTCTACCTACTTAAGCGTTTTGAATGAGAACGCTGTCATGCTGAATCAGGCGGCGGACGTTCAATCGTACACCCAGCTGCAGAACAGCATGCTGTTCAGCTATTTGGTCGATCCGGCCAAGGAAAAAGAGGAGCAGCTGCTTGCGGCCAATAAACAGCTGGCTGCCATCTTGAAAGAGCTGCAGGGGCAAAACAGCGGGAGCGAAATGGAAAGCGATATCAATCAGATGATCGAATCCAACGAAACGTTTGCCCGCCTGGTGACGAAGGTGACGGATTACATGAATCGCAATCAGCCGGATCTGGCGAAGTCGGAGGCCATGCTCTGGTCGGTTCCTGCGACGGAAACGCTGACCAAGACGTCCGCAAAGATTCAGGAGCTCCAGAAAAAGATCATGGCGGATAAAATGGCTGACAGTCAGACACTTGTCTTGACCATTTTAACGACATTGATCGCCGTAAGCCTGGTTGCATTGGCTTTGGCGATCGGGATCGGCATCGTGCTGTCGCGCATGATCGTGAAGCCGATGCGGACGATGGTGCAGGCGGCGGGGCGGATTGCCGACTGTGACCTTACCTTTGCCGATGTCCATGTGGCGAATCGGGATGAGCTGCGGGATTTGGCGACAGCGTTTAACCGGATGAAAGCGAATTTGCATCAGATGATCAGCGAAGTGGGCGCGCATTCGGATCAAGTAGCGGCATCGGCCGTGCAGCTGAGCGCCAGCTCCGGGCAAGTCAGCGAATCATTGGAGCAAGTCACCGCGATCATCCAGGATATCTCGATCGGTACACAGGAGCAAGTGCGCAGTGTGCATCAAGGCGTATCGATCATTGAAGAAATGTCTTCAGCCGTAGGAGAGATCGCTACCGTTACCCAATCGGCAGATATGAAATCGGTTCACGCGTTGGAAGCTGCCGCGGCGGGGAATGAAGCCATCAGGGTCGCAGTCGGGCAGATGAATTCCATCCAGAAGAAAATGAGTGAGCTGTCCGAATCCGTTCAGCGCCTGGGCAGCAGCTCCGACCAGATCGTCAAGACGGTTGATGTGATCACCAATATCGCCAAACAGACCAACCTGCTGGCGCTGAATGCATCGATCGAAGCGGCGAGAGCAGGGGAATCGGGGAAAGGATTTGCCGTGGTGGCAGATGAGGTGCGCAAGCTTTCCCAGTTGACCTCGGAAGCGGCCGATGAAGTGGGTAGATTAATCTCCGGCATAAGAGCAGAGACGGCGGATGTGGTGATTTCTACGGAAGATGGCAAAAAGGAAGTAAGCACCGGGATCAGCGTTGTCGGACAAGCCGGCGAGGCCTTCCAGCGAATCCAGTCTGCTGTCAATGAAGTCGCGGATCAGATACGGAAGGTGTCGGCCCAATCCAAGGAAATCGCCAGCGAATCGAAAACGGCGGTTGCGGCGATTCGCTCCATTGACACGGTGGCACTGGAAATGGCGTCGTCCACCCAGCATGTGTCACGGAATGTGGAAACGCAAAATGCCAGCATGGAGGAAATTGTGGCTTCCTCCGCCGTATTGAGCACGATGGCGGAAGAATTGCAAGGATTGATCGGCAGGTTTAAGGTGTAACAGAGCGTCGGCTCCGTCGGTACAGACGGGGCTGTTTTTTTCTTTCATGCACTCCACAAGCTTGGTGTATGATGAAGCCATGAAGGGAGAGAAATGTACGGATGGAAAAAGAGCAGCTTTCTTCCCAAAGCAGGCCGGCTAGCAAGCTGCGTGCTTTAGCGGAAGTTTTGGGCGTATCCACCAGACTGGGCTTGACCTCTTTTGGCGGGCCGACCGCCCATCTGGGATACTTTTTCGAAGAATATGTGCGGCGGAGAAAATGGCTGGATGAGCGCAGCTATGCCGATCTGGTCGCGTTATGCCAGTTTTTGCCGGGGCCCGCGAGCAGCCAGGTAGGGATTGGCATCGGGGTCATCCGGGCTGGACTGCTGGGAGGGCTTGTCGCATGGGCAGGCTTTACGCTCCCGTCTGTCATCGCCCTCATCTGCTTTGCGTTCTTTCTGCAAGATATGGATGTGGCTGGAGCTGGCTGGGTTCATGGCTTGAAAATCGTAGCGGTTGCGATCGTCGCCCAAGCGATTTTGGGGATGGGAAAAACGCTGACGCCAGATCGAAAGCGCCTGGCGATCGCTTTGGTCGCAGCAACCTTTACTCTGCTATGGCAATCGGCCATCAGCCAGATCGTGATTGTACTGCTTGCGGGAGCCGCTGGCATGATACTGTATCGTCGGGAATCGATACCTGAGGCACCGAACCTGTCTGTACCGGTGGGCAGGGGAGTTGCGATCGGGGCATTTGGCCTGTTTGTCGCTTTGCTGATCGCTCTGCCGCTGTTGCGGGAAATGACAGCTGTAGCCTGGATTCCGCTGATTGACAGCCTGTACCGGGCGGGATCTCTGGTATTCGGTGGGGGGCATGTGCTGCTGCCGATGCTGGAGCGAGAAGTCGTGCCGCTCGGATGGATCAGCCGCGAAGATTTTCTGGCGGGCTACGGAGCGGCGCAAGCTGTACCAGGACCGTTGTTTACCTTCACCGCTTATTTGGGAGCCATGTCAGGCGGGATCGCGGGTGGAGTCATCGCGACTGTTGCCATCTTTTTGCCTGCCTTTTTGTTGATTATCGGGGCCTTGCCGTTTTGGAATCAGCTGCGCAGGAACAAGTTCATCCAAGGTGCTTTGATGGGCATCAACGCGGCAGTGGTGGGAATCCTGCTGGCGGCATGGTATAACCCGCTCTGGACGACAGCGATCCTGAGCCCTGGTGACTTCGCGTTGGCCGCGATCCTGGTTTCAATGCTGGTGTTTTGGAAGCTGCCGCCTTGGGTTGTGGTGATCGCAGGAGCCTTGGGTGGGAGTGTTCTGAATTTTGTGAGTTAGCGGTTGCGGCGGAGAGAACATGTGTCCAAAACTCCGCTTCATCCTCCGCTAGGCTTGGCTGCGCAGGTGCTCCGGCTGCCGATTTAGAAATTTAAAAAGCTTCGAATAACAATAACAGATCAGGGGGAAAATTGTTGAAAGTCATTCGCGTCCAATTTTCGGTCAGTGGACAAAACCTACGCTCTCAAAAAGCTGTGGAACGATTAGGGGCAGTCAAGGAAGGAACGTTTCGCAAGCACAGGATCAAGCCGGATGGGACCATTCACGACAATGTGTTTTTTAGCATTGTCGATACCGAGTGGGATATGGTGAAGCAGAACCTGGTTGCTCTCTTAGAAAAGCAATATTGAAAATTTCACTATCAAAACGAAAGTCAAATGGATGATTCCGATAGCCTGGTTAAGCTCCGCCCAAAAGATGTGGCGGAGCTTCGTTTGTTTACAATGACAGGGTGGAAGCATCCGTAGGAGAGGCGGCCATTCCAAGGATATATCGACTTACGCATATGGCAACAATAGGACTGGGTTTTCAAGTGAAGCCCATGCTTGCTATGAAACGCGTTTGATATTTTATTCTATTTTGAACCAGGTTGACCCACAATTCACCAAGGAGGGAAATGAGATGCTGCATCGACAATTACGTCCCTTTCAACCGGGCTTTCTATGGGGCTCAGCCTCGGCTGCCTACCAGATCGAAGGCGCTTGGAACGAAGACGGCAAGGGCCCGTCCGTATGGGATGTATTTACGAAAATAGAAGGCAAAACCTATCAGGGAAGCAATGGCGATGTCGCCATGGATCATTACCACCGCTACCAAGAGGACGTCGCCCTGATGGCGGAAATGGGATTGAAAGCATACCGCTTCTCGGTGAGCTGGCCGCGGATATATCCGGCTGGTCATGGCGAAGTGAATGAGGCGGGCCTGCAATTCTACGACAATCTGATCAATGAGCTGGTTTCCCATGGTATCGAACCAGTGCTGACCCTGTATCATTGGGATGTCCCGCAGGCGCTCATGGATGAGTATGGAGCATGGGAATCGCGAAGGATCATCGAGGATTTCGACCGCTACTGCGTGACCCTGTTCAAACGTTATGGCGATCGGGTGAAATATTGGGTCTCGCTGAACGAGCAAAACTACAATACCCACCACGGCTTCATCACAGCAATGCATCCCCCGGGCGTCAAGGACCGCAAACGCTTTTATCAGGCGAACCACCATGCGTTTCTGGCCAATGCCAAGGTCATCGATTCCTTCCGCACTCATGTGCCCGACGGAAAGATCGGACCCAGCTTTGCGTATTCTCCCGCCTATCCGGCTTCGAGCAGCCCGGAGGATACGCTGGCATTTGAGAATGCGGAGGAGTTCACCAACTACTGGTGGCTGGATGTATACTGCCGGGGCGAATATCCGCAGATCCCGCTGAAGTACCTGGAAGAACAGAGGCTGGCCCCCATCATGGAAGAGGGTGATCTGGAGCTGCTGCGAAAGGGCATCCCCGATTTCGTCGGCGTCAATTATTATCAGACCATCACGTATACGCACAACCCGCTTGACGGCGTAGCGGAAGGCAGGATGAATACAACCGGCAAGAAGGGCACCAATGAATCGACGGGGATACCCGGACTGTACAAGACGACAGCCAACCTTCATCTGGAGACATCCAACTGGGACTGGGCGATTGATCCGATCGGTCTGCGGATTGGCCTGCGCCGGATTACGAGCCGTTACGGGCTGCCGGTGTTCATTACGGAGAACGGATTGGGCGAATTCGATAAGCTGGAGGCCGATGATCGCATCCATGATGATTACCGGATTGCGTACCTGAAATCCCATCTGCAGCAATGCCTGCAGGCGATCAACGACGGAGTTGAGTTAATCGGCTACTGCAGCTGGTCGTTTACCGATGTGCTCAGCTGGTTGAACGGCTACCAAAAGCGTTATGGATTCGTCTATGTGGACCGTGATGAAACGAATGAAAGAACGCTGCGGAGGATCAAAAAAGACAGCTTTACCTGGTATCAGGAGGTCATCCGCACAAACGGTGGGAACTTATTTCCGTAAGTGTACGTCCAGCAGTCTTATTTCCCCAACCGCCACATCTTCCGAAACTGGTGTGGCGTCATATCCACACGCTGCTTGAACAGATTGATAAAATGGCTGACATTGTCGATCCCTACCGCGGATGCAATCTGCGCAGTCGTAAGCTCGGAATACATCAGCAGTTCCTTGGCGGCCGTGATCCTGCGTGTGATCAGATATTCGTTCGGTGTGAAGCCTGTATATTTCTTGAATTCCCTGGCAAAGTGAAACTTGCTGATGGCGGAATTCCGAGCCAGCTGGTCCAGGGAGATTTTTTCCGGGAATCGTTTATCCAGATCGCGCAGCACCGCCTCCAGATAAGGAGGAATCGGTGCGCCTGCAGGGGTGTGGTGGGCACTGGCAGCAAGCAGGATTTCGGTGAGCAGCTGGACCAACAGCTGGGAGGATATGGCTTCCGTACGGATATCTGGCTGGCGGTGGACTTCGATCAGCTGGCGGATCAGCGGAACAATCGTCTCGTCCCCGTTCTCCATCGTAAGAACGGGGCTTTCGTATTTGCCGAATTGCTCAAAATAGCCGCGGCTGCTGCTGCCGTTAAAGTGAACCCAGGCCATCTCCCACAGCTCTTGTTCATCTGTCTTGTAATATTGATACTCCATGCAATCGATGAAAAAGAGCTGGCCGGGGCGGAGGTCATGCCACTTACCCCGGTAGTGCAATGAGCCTCTGCCTGAAATCGTATAGACCACGAGATAAGAGTGGAGATGCTCGCGCTCGGTGTAATACTCCGCTTGTGTCCGAAAATAACCGACCTCCTGCACATAGTAGAAGACCGACTTGGCGGGCAGGCTCGGGGTCGCAATGATCCGAATGGAATCCGCGCTCCAGGCGTGCGATGCTCTCTCGGTATAGGCTTTCATCGACTTCACCTCTCAGCAAGATCCTGTGATGAATCAACAAGATCCTTGGATGATCCCTTTATTGTAAGCGATTACAATAGGATCATAAAGTTATGATTTTTGTGAAAAAGGGGTGGATACCTATGAGGCAATTGGCGGCAATCAAACCAGCGAAAAAGGCGCGGATCGGTCTGTATACGATCGGTCTGCAGGTGTATTGGAACCAGTTTCCCGGCTTGCGCGAGCGGCTCCTGGAATACGGACGTTTTCTGGAAAAGCAGATGTCCGCTTTTGGCGAAGTGTTTTTTTATGGACTGGTCGATTCGGAAACCGCGGGGAGACATGCGGGTCAATGGTTCAATGCCCAGGATGTCGACTTGATCTTCTGCCACTCCGGGACATACTGTACGAGCTCTGCAGTACTTCCGGTCCACCAAATCTGCAAGGCTCCGGTCGTCGTGCTGAATCTGCAGCCCACCGCCCGCATTGATTATGACCGGACGACGACAGGGGAATGGCTGGCCCACTGCGGAGCTTGTCCAGTGCCGGAGATATCCAATGCCTTCAACCGGGCGAACATACCGTTTCGCGTAGTCAATGGGCTGTTAGGACTCGACTATACCCCGGCCATTTCGCTGACCGATGAACATACGAAAGGGCGAAAAGAAGCGGTGCAAGCATGGAGCAGCATCGAGGAGTGGATTCGTGCGGCCTCAGTGCCAAGAATGTTGCGGCATAGTCGTTTTGGCTTTCTCGGCAATACGTACAGCGGCATGCTCGACATGTACAGCGACTTTACGATGATTCAGGCACAGACCGGGCTTCATGTCGAGGTATTGGAGATGTGTGATCTTGCCCGGCTGTTGCGGGATGTGACCGAGAGCGAAGTGAAGGCAAAGCTGGAGGAAATTGAGGAAATGTTCCTCATCAGTGACGATTCCCCAGCAGATCCGATCGCGCGAAAACCGACCCCGGAGCAGCTCGCGTGGTCCTGCAAGGTAGCGGCAGCACAAGAAAAAATGGTGCGTGAATACGATCTCGACGCCTTGACCTACTATTATCACGGGGCGCCGGGAAGCGAGTATGAAAACATTCAGAGCGGCTTTATTGTCGGACATTCCTTGCTGACCGCCCGCGGCATTCCATGCTCCGGAGAAGGAGATCTGAAAACGGCTGTTGCCATGAAAATCTGCGACACATTGGGGATCGGCGGCAGCTTTTCGGAGATCGTCGTGGTTGATTACGACGATGAAACGATTCTGCTTGGTCATGATGGTCCTTTCCATATCGCCATTGCGGAAGGCAAGCCTATCCTGCGAGGTATGGGGCTGTACCACGGAAAGCAAGGCACAGGCGTATCGGTGGAGGCAAAAGTGAAAACAGGTCCGGTCACGACGGTGAATGTCACCCAGACTGTTGAGGGCAAGCTGAAGCTGATCATCAGCGAGGGCGAATCAACAGGTGGGCCAATCATGAAAATCGGCAACACCCAGACCCCTGTCAAATTCAAAAAGCATCCCGATGACTATATGGAGCAGTGGTTCAGGGAAGCACCGACCCATCATTGTGCCATGGCGATCGGACATCAGGCTGGTCTGCTGCAAAAGGTAAGCGATTTGCTGAATGTTCATCAAGTAACTTTGTAAAAAACACAGAAAAACAAAAAAACAATAACAAAAACAAAAATAGATACTGTACAAAATAAAAATAACCAAATATAATCAAAACTATAAAAAGACTGAATTGAGGGAATATTCAGGAGGTAAACCATGGTGCAAAGTTTATGGGATCGGTCGAAGGCGGCACAAATCCAACCGGGACTTGATGAATTGGTCTACCGATCCAATCTGCTCGGGTCCGATCGGCGTGTGTGCAATTGGGGCGGAGGCAATACCTCCATGAAGACGATCGAAAAAGACTTCCGCGGACGTGACGTCGAAGTGATGTGGGTGAAAGGGAGCGGCTCGGATCTGGCAACAATGAAGGCGGCCCATTTTACTGGATTGCGTCTGGAAGACATCCGCCCTTTGATCGAAAGAGAGGAAATGTCGGATGAAGAAATGGTCGCCTATTTGGCCCATTGCATGATCGATGCCAAGCATCCGCGCGCATCGATTGAAACCCTGCTGCATGCCTTCCTGCCATTTCCGCATGTGGATCACACGCATCCGGATGCCATCATCAGCATCTGCTGTGCGGACAACGGTGTGGAAATCGCGAAGGAGATTTTCGGCAGCCGCTTTGTCTGGGTGCCTTACGTACGTCCGGGCTTTACCTTGTCAAAAATGATCGCAGAAGCTGTCGCCCAAAACCCGCAAGCCGATCTAGTGCTCATGGAAAAGCACGGCCTGGTCACCTGGGGAGAGAACGCAGAAGCATGCTACGAAAAAACCATCGCCATGATCCAGGAAGCGGAAAGCTATATCGAAGCGCGCGTAAAAGAAGAAACGTTATTCGGCGGTCAAAAATACGAGACGCTTCCAAGTGAAGAACGAAAACGGATCGTGGCGCAGGTCATGCCCGCCATCCGCGGGGCAGTCGGGGAAAACAGCCGGATGCTGCTCAGCTATGATGATGAAGCCGATGTTCTGCAATTCGTAAACAGCAAGGATGCGCCAGTATTGTCACAGATAGGAGCGGCTTGCCCGGATCATCTGGTTCATACAAAAATGAAACCGCTTTATGTTGAGTGGGACCTAGAGTCCGGTGATGCGAGTGGCTTGAAAGAAGCTCTGCTGGCAGGGATCGCCTCCTTCAAACAAGCATACAGCGAATACTTTGCCCGCAACCATCAAGAGGGCGACCGGATGTTTGAAGCATCACCGCGCGTCATTTTGATCCCGGGCATTGGAATGATCAATACAGGAAAAAGCGCAGCGCAGGCGAAGATCAGCGGAGCTTTGTACCATCGAGCGATTGCTGTCATGCGCGGAGCAAGCGCGCTCGGCAAATTCGTATCGCTCGGCGAAAGCGAATCGTTCCAGGTCGAATACTGGCCGCTCGAACTCTATAAGCTGACGCTCGCACCACCCGAAGCTGAATTTTCCCGCAAGGTCGCCTTTGTGACAGGGGGAGCCGGAGGGATCGGCAGTGAGACGTGCCGCCGGTTGACGGCGGAAGGGGCACATGTCGTCGTGGCGGACTTGAACGTCGAAGGGGCGCAGCGAGTCGCGCAGGAAATCAATGAACAGGCAGGGGAGTGCAGAGCAATCGCGGTCAAGCTGGATGTGACCAAGGAAGAAGAGGTAATCGGAGCATTTGAGCAGGCGGCTCTGACCTATGGTGGCGTTGACATCGTCGTCAACAATGCAGGCTTGGCTACCTCCAGTCCGTTTGAGGATACCTCCCTGCAAGAATGGAACCTGAACATGAATGTGCTTGGGACCGGCTACTTCCTGGTGGCGCGGGAAGCGTTCAAGCTAATGAAAGCGCAGGGGCTCGGCGGCAACATGGTCTTTGTCGGCTCGAAAAATTCCGTCTATGCCGGAAAGAATGCCGCTGCCTACAGCTCCGCGAAAGCGCTGGAAATCCATCTCGCTCGCTGCATTGCAGCAGAAGGAGGCGCGATTGGCATCCGGGTGAACTCCGTTTTGCCGGATGCCGTCTTGCAAGGGTCGGCCATCTGGAGCTCCAATTGGCGGCAGGAGCGGGCGGAAGCCTATGGGATCGAGCCGGATCAATTGGAGGAGTATTACCGGAACCGGACAACGCTCTTGACCAATGTGTACCCGAAGGATATCGCGGAAGGCATCGCATTCTTCGCCTCCTCGCGTTCGGAAAAGACGACAGGGTGCATGCTCACGATCGACGGAGGGGTACCGGCAGCGTTTAGCAGATAAGAGAGAAAGAAGCGGGACGGGAGATGAGGAATATGAAAGACCTGGCCTATACCATTTTTGAGCAGCAGCAGCAAGCTCGCGGCATCGATCTGGAGCAGGTGAAGACGAAGCTCAAAGCGCTCCAGATCGAGACTCCCTCCTGGGGATACGGGGACTCCGGGACGCGATTCAAAGTGTTTCAAAAGGTCGGCGTGCCGCGCAATCCCTATGAAAAGCTGGAGGATGCAGCCCAAGTCCATCGTCTGACTGGGCTGTGCCCTTCCGTCGCCATTCATATCCCTTGGGATAAAGTAGACGATTATGGCAAATTGAAAGCGCATGCAGAAAATCTCGGGTTGAAAATCGGTGCGGTTAACCCCAACCTGTTTCAGGATGAGGATTACATGCTTGGCAGTGTGTGCAATGCAGACGCGGCTATCCGCCAAAAGGCAACGGAGCATCTGCTCGAATGCGTAGACATCGCCAAGGAGACGGGCTCACGCGACTTGAGCCTGTGGATCGCGGACGGTACAAACTATCCGGGGCAGGCTGATCTGCGCAAACGGAAAGGCTGGCTGCTGGAAGCGTTCCAAGCGATGTACAAAGCCATGACGCCGCAGATGCGCATGCTGATTGAGTACAAATGTTTCGAACCCGCATTTTATCATACCGATCTGGCGGACTGGGGGATGGCCTTCAATCTGGCGAACAAGCTGGGGCCGCAGGCGCAAGTGCTGGTCGATACCGGGCATCATGCTCCCGGTACGAACGTCGAGCATATCGTCGCCTATCTGATTGATGAACAGAAGCTGGGCGGTTTCCACTTCAACAGCCGCAAGTATGCCGATGACGACTTGATCGTTGGCGCGATCAATCCGTATGAGCTGTTTCTCATCTTCTACCAGATCATCAGCGCATCGGAGGATCAGGTGGAGGGCGTGCGTGAGACGGTACGAAATATCGCCTACATGATCGACCAATCGCACAATATCGAGCCGAAAATCCCAGCGATGATCCGCTCGGTGCTGAATGTCCAGACCCAGTATGCCAAAGCGCTGCTGATCAATCTGGAAGAGGTGGCGGCTGCGCAGGAAGCACAGGATGTGCTGGCGGCGGAAGATGCGGTGCGACGGGCGTTTGAGTGTGATGTGACGCCGCTGCTCCATGCCGTTCGTGAAGAGCAGGGCCTGCCGCTCGATCCGATGAAGGCGTATCTGGACAGCAGCTATCCGCAGGAGATTCTTGCGCGGGGCAAGGGTGGTGCCAGCTGGTGACAAGCGTGCTTGCATTCGATCTGGGAGCAAGCAGCGGGAGAGCCTTGATCGGGACGCTGCAGGGTCGACACCTGGTGGTCGAGGAGATTCACCGTTTTGCAAATGAGCCGGTGCAGGTCGGCAATCGCCTGCATTGGGATATCCTGCGCCTGTACCATTCCCTCAAGCAGGGGATCCTCAAAGCCAAGCACCTCGGCTACACGCCTGCCAGCATCGGAATCGATTCGTGGGCGGTTGATTACGGTCTTTTGGACAGCAGCGGGGAGCTTTTGGGCAATCCTTATCATTACCGCGATACACGGACGGATGGTGTCATGGAGCAAGTGCTTTCGCTCCTCCCACGTGAAGAGATTTTTCAGCATACCGGCATTCAGTTTTTGCCGTTCAATACGCTCTATCAGCTCGTGGCGGAGAAACAGCATAATCCGCAAAGACTTGCCCAGGCACAGCATCTGTTGATGATCCCGGATTTGCTGCGCTACTTTTTGACGGGTGAGATCAAAAGCGAATTTACCAACGCCACGACGACGCAGCTGTACAATCCTGCTCTGGGAGATTGGGATCCTCACCTGTTGACGAAGCTGGGGCTTCCCCGGCATCTATTCGCAGAAATTGTGCAGCCCGGTACGATTGTAGGCCGGCTGCAAGCACCCATCTGCGCAGAACTGGAAGTGCCAAGCGTGCCGGTCATTGCCGTGGCTGAACACGATACGGGTTCGGCAGTCGCTGCCATACCTGCCGATAACGATGATTTTGTCTATTTAATCTGCGGGACCTGGTCTTTGCTGGGCACGGAAATCCGGGATGCATTGACCCATGAGCAGGTGCTGCAAGAGAATTTTACAAATGAAGGCGGAGTGGATGGCACCTACCGTCTGCTGAAAAACATCATGGGTTTGTGGATCGTGCAGGAATGCCGCAGCCATTGGGAAAAGCGGGGAGTTACCCTGTCCTTTGAACAGATGGTCCAAGAAGCAAGCAGCGCAAGCGGATTCGTCAGCTTTATCGACCCGGATCATTTGATGTTTCTCCACCCCTCTGATATGCCAGCCCTCGTACAAGCGTACTGCTCGCAAACAGGGCAACCGGTGCCGCAGGAGCGAGGAGAGATATTGCGCTGTGTATTTGAAAGTCTCGCTTTGAAATACCGCTATGTGTACGAACGGATAGAAGCCCTGTCGGGGAAACGTTTTTCCGGCATGCACATGGCAGGAGGCGGGATTCATAACCGGTTGCTGTGCCAGTTCACCGCCAATGCCCTTTCCCGACCGGTATGGGCTGGTCCGAGTGAAGCAAGCGCGATTGGCAATATCTTGGTACAATATAGGACGCTGGGCCAGATCGCAGGAATCGGCGAAGCAAGGCAAATCGTTCGCGAGTCCTTTCCGCTGGAGACGTATGTTCCCGAGGAGCAGGGGCAATGGACAGAGGCGTATAAACGATTCCTGCAGGTGACGGGTCTGGGAAAACGATGAGAGCAAGGGAATGAGAAAAAAGATGCTAGTAATCGAGCGGCATGAAATGATCGTACGACTCGTGAATGAAAAAGGGAGCATGCGTGTATCGGAGCTTAGCGAGATCTGCAATGTGACGGAAGAGACGATCCGCCGCGATCTGGATCGGCTGGAGCAGGCGGGCCGCTTGCTGCGAAGCCATGGCGGCGCCGTCAGCGTGGCGGAGCAGCAGCCCGAGGATCCATATATGGAGCGGGAAATCACCCGTATGGAGGAGAAGAAGCGGATCGCGCAGGAGGCTATCAAGTACATCGAACCGCGGGATCGGATCATCCTGGACGCGAGCACGACGGCATGGTATATGGCTTCCATCCTGCCTGATATTCCGTTGACGGTCCTGACCAATTCGCTCAAAGTCGCGATGGAGCTGAGCACCAAGGAAAAAATCGAGGTCATATCGACAGGCGGGATCATGTCGGCGCGCTCCCTTTCCTTTGTCGGGCCAAGTGCGGAGCGGTCGCTGGATGCTTATCATGTCAACAAGGCGTTCCTCTCCTGCAAAGGGGTTCATCTCGGCAGGGGAATCAGTGAATCCAATGAAATGCAAGCGCTGGTTAAGCGAAAAATGATCAGTATCGCTGACCGTGTCCTGCTGCTGGCCGATCATAGCAAATTTGGGGTGCAGGCATTTACCTATTTCGCGGAGCTTAGCCAAATCGACGAGATCATTACCGATGACAAGATTGATCCGCAATATGTACAGCAGCTCGAGGAAATGGCTGTTAAACTGACGGTCGCCCTCGCGTAGCCGAACTCGAGTGGACAGTGTATCCGCAGGCACGCATCTCCAGCGTGTCTGGGTAACCGCAAACAGCAATGTCAGAATCATGGGAATTTTCCATTACGATACGGATGGGAGCAGGCGTATGTCTGAGTATGTACTGGAGTTAAGAGGAATTACGAAGACCTTTCCCGGCGTAAGGGCCCTTGACCACGTCCATTTCCAGCTGAAAAAAGGGCAAATCCATGCCTTGATGGGGGAAAACGGCGCGGGAAAATCGACGTTCATCAAGATCATCACCGGTGTCCATCGTCCTGACGAGGGAGAGATCTATTTTCAAGGCGAACGCGTGGACATCAATCATCCGAAAGACGCTCAGCAGCTCGGGATCGCGGCCATTTATCAGCATGTTACCTGCTTTCCGGATCTGAGCGTCACGGAAAACATTTTCATGGGGCATGAAAAGATTGATAAGGGGACAAAGCGTCTCCTCTGGAAGCAGATGCACCAAGAAGCCCAAGTGTTATTGACCGAGCTGGGGGCTGATTTTGATCCGAAAACGCAAATGGGCGCATTGAGCGTGGCCCAGCAGCAGATCGTGGAAATTGCCAAGGCGCTGTCCACCAATGCCAAAATCATCATCATGGACGAACCGACCGCCGCCTTGACGAAGCGAGAAAGCGAGGAGCTGTACAGGATCACCGAGCAATTGCGCGACAGAGGCGTGTCAGTCATTTTCATCTCCCACCGCTTTGAAGATATGTACCGCCTGGCCAGTCAAGTGACGGTCTTTCGCGACTCCCGTTATATCGGCTCGTGGGCGATCAATGAGATTTCACAGGAAGATTTGATCGTAGCGATGGTGGGGCGTGAAATCACCCAGCTGTTTCCGAAAAAAGCGGCGCAGATCGGGGAAGAAGTGCTGCGCGTCGATGGATTGGGAAGAACGGGTTATTTCAAGAATGTTTCCTTCACGCTGCATCGCGGGGAGATTTTAGGGCTGACCGGCCTTGTTGGAGCGGGCAGAAGCGAAGTGTGCCAGGCCATTTTCGGTTTGGATGCGCTTGATGCAGGCAAGGTGTTTCTAAAAGGAAAAGAGATTCACATCGACAATCCGCTGCAAGCGATGGAGCTGGGGATCGGCTATTTGCCCGAAGATAGGCAGAAGCAGGGCTTGGTCCTGCCTTGGAGCATCTCCAGCAATATTACGCTGCCGGCGATCGGCAAGTATGCGAAAAAGGGTTGGCTGAGCAGGCATAAAGAAGATGAGGCGGCGAAAACATTGGCCCAGAAGCTGCAGGTGAAAGCACGCAGCATCTATGATCCTGTCAGCTCCTTATCCGGCGGGAATCAGCAGAAAGTCGTATTCGCCAAGCTGCTGACCGCCCAATTGGATGTGATTATCCTCGACGAGCCGACCAAAGGGGTGGATGTAGGGGCGAAGTCAGCCATTTACGAAATTATCAGTGATCTGGCCAGCCAAGGATACGGCATTTTGCTCGTTTCTTCAGAGATGCCGGAAGTGATCGGGATGAGCGACCGGATCGTGGTCATGCGCGAGGGGCGGGTAACCGCAGTGCTTGATCGCGAGGAGGCGACGCAGGAAGCGATCCTGGAAGCGTCCATGGTCAGCATCTCCCCAAGGAACAGAGAACAAATCGCGGAGGCTCGTATGATATGACGCAAAAGGATCGAAACTCATCGACGTGGAGTGCGAAGATAGCCAGATTCAGGGAGGCAGGACTGCTTGGTTTTATTCTTGTGCTGTCTGTCATCGTACAGTTTCGCAATCCCAGCTTTTTGACCATTGAAAACATTTCGGACATGGTGACGAATACGGCCATTCTCAGCATCCTTGCTGTAGGGATGATGCTGGTGATCGTGACCAGGGGCATTGATCTTTCCATCGGGGCCACGCTGGCCTTGTCGGGGATGATCGCGGCACAGACAGTCGTCGCCAATCCAGAGCTTCATCCTGTACTTGCGATCCTTTTGGGCACGTGCATCGGTCTGATCTGCGGCATGGTCCTGGGCTGGCTGGTGGCACGCTTTGGCATTCTGCCGATCATCGCCTCCCTGGGCATGATGAACGTGTTTCGCGGGTTGACTTTTATGGTGAGCGATGGGAAATGGGTGAGCGCCCACCAGATGCCGGCCAGCTTCAAGGCCATCGCGACCAGCTCCTTACTGGGGATCAATACGCTGATCATGATCGCGATCATCATCTATGTCGTATCCTACTATTTCATCAACCATACACGTACCGGCCGACAGATCTATGCGGTAGGCAGCAATCCGGACTCTGCACAGATCAGCGGGATCAACAATGGACGGATTCTTTGGCTGGTCTATTCCATCATGGGCGGATTGTCCGGGTTGTCAGGAGTCCTCTGGGTTTCCAAGTTCGCCTCGGCGCAAGGAGATACCGCGATGGGCTATGAGCTGAGCGTCATCGCTGCCTGCGTACTTGGCGGGGTCAGCATTGCCGGCGGCTCGGGGAAAATCTCCGGCGTCATTCTTGGGTCCATCCTGCTAGGCATTCTGAACAATGCGCTTCCCCTCATCAATGTGTCGCCCTTTTGGCAGATGGGCATCCAAGGCGGCATTATTCTAATCGCCGTGCTCATTAATGCGGTCGTCAAAAGAGGCGTCGACCGGAATCATCTCATGAGGAGGAATGTGTAGCTTATGGATCTGCTTAGGCGAGACAACGAAAAAGGCTTCTCCTGGAAAGGTTTTTTCCTGCAATGGGAATGGATGCTGATCCTGATCTTCCTTCTTGTAACCGCTATCAATAGCTATTTGTCCCCTTATTACTTGAACTACGATAATCTTCGTGACGCCACGATGACGTTTCTCGACAAGGCCTTTATTGTGCTCCCCATGGTCTTGATCATCATCTTGGCCGATATCGATATCTCCGTTGCTTCTACGGTTGCCTTATCGGCTGTCGTCATGGCCGATCTGTATGCCATGGGCGTACCGATGGAGGTGGCCATCCTCATCTGTCTGGCAGTCGGTGCCTTATGCGGGTTCATCAATGGTTGGCTGATCGTCCGGTTCAAGGAATTGTCTGCGGTGATCGTGACGTTGGCGACAATGATCATTTATCGCGGCATCGCCTATATGATGCTGGAGGATCAGGCGGTCGGCCAATTTCCCGAATGGTTCAAGTTTCTGGGTTGGGGCTATGTGTTCGGCATTCCGTTCATCCTGATCGCGTTTGTGGTCTGTGCGATTGCCTTTGCGCTGCTGCTGCACAAGACGACTTTTGGCCGACGCATTTACGCCATTGGCAATAACCCTACAGCCAGCCGCTTTTCGGGTGTGCAGGTGGACCGGATCAAGATCATCGTCTTTACTCTGGCAGGGTTGATGGCGGCGGTAACGGCACTCTTTCTTACCTCGCGGATGGGGAGCACACGCCCGAATGTCGCGACTGGCTATGAGCTGGATGTGATCGCGATGGTGGTCTTGGGCGGAATCAGTACGGCTGGAGGAAAAGGCAGGATGATCGGGGCCGTGATCGCTGTCTTTTTGATCGGGTATTTGCGGTATGGCTTGGGGCTGATCAATATCCCGGCACAGGCGCTGCTCATCATCATCGGCCTGCTGCTCATCGGAGCGGTCATGGTGCCCAAGCTGAAAATCCGGGGGAGCGGCTGGCGAAAAGCGAAGCCTGCCGACGCACCGGTCAAACGCGCCTTGTAGATACTCGACAGTCTTGGACTGTTTGGTATAGATGAAAAATAGTAGGGGGAGGTCAACTCAATGAGAAAATGGTTCATGTCATGTTTCTCTCTTTTTCTGGTCTTTACCATGCTGGTCGGCTGCAGCATGCAGGCTCCCACTTCATCGTCAGACAATACAGGCAACGCAGGCAATGCCCAAAGCGGCGGCAAGAAACGATTCGCTATCATTTTTAAAAACACAGGCAATCCGTATGGAGAAAAACAGATGGAGGGCTTTAAAATCGCGATCGAGGAGCTGGGCGGTGAAGCGATCCTGAAAGCGCCAGACCAGCCGACTGCCGAAGCGCAAATCCAAATGATTGAAGAGCTGATCTCGCAAAAGGTCGATGCGATCGCGATCGTCGGCAATGATCCGGATGCCCTCCAACCCGCGTTGAAAAAGGCGATGGATGCAGGCATCAAGGTGCTTTCGCTGGATTCCGCAGTGAACGCGCAAAGCCGGATGGTCCACGTGAACCAGGCAGATCCCGAGCGAATCGGCCGGGTGCAGGTACAGGCGATCACCGAAATGATTGGAGGAAGCGGGGAGATTGCAGTGTTGAGCGCCACCTCGCAAGCGACCAACCAGAACACATGGATCGAGTGGATGAAAAAAGAGCTGGAAGATCCGAAGTATAAGGATGTTAAGCTGGTGAAGGTAGCTTATGGCGACGATTTGCGCGACAAGAGCGTATCCGAGACGGAAGCTTTGCTCAAATCGTACCCCAATCTGAAGGGGATTATCGCGCCCACCACTGTCGGGATTGCGGCAGCTGGCAAGGTACTGACAGACAAGGGCTTGAAAGGAAAAGTACAGCTCACTGGGCTTGGTCTGCCAAGCGAGATGGCTGAATATATCGAAAGCGGCGTATCCCCGTGGATGTACCTGTGGAACCCGGTCGATGTCGGCTATTTGGCTGGCTACGCAGCAGATGCTCTCGTCAAAGGGACGATCACCGGAAAAGTCGGCGACAAATTCACTGCTGGCAGACTAGGCGAAAAAGAAGTGATTCAGGATGGAGACGGCACCCAGATCATGCTGGGCGATCCGTTCAAATTTGACCCAAGCAATATCGGGGAATGGAAGACGGTTTACTAGAAACGGCTGAAGGCTCCTTCGATCATATGAAAATGGTCGGAGGGTCTTTTGTGTGGAGGGGCTGCGGTGGGGAGAGCATGTTTCGAAACTCCGCTTCATTCCACGCCCTGCTGTTTTTTTTTGCCCGACTGAAGCAACTGCCACGTGAAGAAGGGAAGAGAGGGACGGGCGGAGTCTTTGTCACACCGACCAAGGTGGAGCTTCCAAAAACGGGACACGCTTGTCGCGCAACCTCTACGTATGAATACGCTTCCTCGAACCTTTTGCGTGACGTACCGTTTTTGGAAGCGGAACCGGCCAGTCTCCACTTCCTTGCGGGTGTGGCAAGAACGCAGCACGCCCTCTCTTCCCTTCCCCCACCACAATGTAGGCACAAACTCTTAAACAAAACTGGAGGAATAGTCATGGAAAAAAGCAATAAATTCGCCTGGACCTGGACGATTAAACCGGAATGCCTGGAGGAGTATGTACAAATGCATCTGGAGCCGTGGGCCGATGTGTTGGAGGAGCATAGGAGGGCGGGTATTCGCAATTACTCGATCTTCCAAAACGGTACGCAATTTTTCTACTGCTTTGAATGTGACGATGTAGAGGCAGCTTGTGCCTATATTGACAAGAGTGAAGCGTGCAATCGCTGGAATGCGATCACCTCAAAGATGGTAGAAGGATCTTTTGATTTTGGGGAAGCGCAGCCGATCAAGCCGATGCGTGAGGTGTTTTATCTGAAATAATGGCATAAATAACCGGTTCGCCTCGGAGCTTCATGAAGGTCCGTTTATTTCATTTTGGAAAGCAAATCCGTCAGTTTATTCTCAATCCTAGTCAGTTTACGGTCATAGTGCTTATATGTTTTGTATCCAATATAGGCCTGGATGGCAAAAAACAAGACGCCTCCGATGGTAAGGAGCAAGTAATCGTGAGAAAGATCATAAAAAAAATGATTTAATTTTTCCCATTTCGGACCCATTTTTTCACCTCATTACAGGTATCTGTGGCTTATATTCCCATATTGTGAGTGACTCTATTCCAGATTTTGAAGGGGCCCAGCCAACGGAAGACCAGATGGAGAAGTCTGGCGCATGGCAAGCAGCTGCTTTGCGTGTGCCGACGAACGAGGGTATTCATGCTTCGGCCGCAAACGAAATATTTCTCGCTTATACTGAGGGGGAATCAGGGATGACTTGAATCTTTCGCAGGATAAAGGAGGAATTTATGAAGCCGTTGCTATTTGGCTTGCTTGTGGTATTGACTACCTCGCTGATGGGCTCTTCGTTTGCCATTGGAAAAATGGGACTCTCCTATTTTTCACCGCTTTTATTGGTTGGCTTGCGTTTTACGATTGCCGGGATTCTCATGACCGCCTGGGTCTGGATGAAGAAAGAGCCGCTGCCGGCTTCGAGGCAGGAGTGGGGAAGAATCGGGCTCGTCGGTCTTTTTCAAACGGCAGGTGTCATGGGGTGCATATTTCTCAGCCTGCGCACGATATCTGCGGGCGAGACCTCGATCCTGACCTTTGTCAATCCACTTTTGGTCGTGATCCTGGGTACGATATTCCTCAGAATGCGGTATAAGCTCACCCAATGGCTCGGTGTCTTGGCCGGATTTCTCGGGGTGGCGATCACGCTTGGGTATCACATGCAGTGGAAGGCAGGTACGGCGTTTGGGTTCGCATCGGCTGTCAGCTGGGCCATTGCGACCTTATTGGTGAAAAGGTGGGGCAAAGGGTACTCGGTATGGGTGATGACAGCTTTCCAGATGCTGGTTGGCGGGCTGCTTTTGCTCGGAATGAGCGTTATGCTGGAGACTCCCCGAATAATCCTCAATCCTGCCTCGGTGTGTATCGTGTTGTGGCTGGCTGTGATGGCCTCCATCGTACAGTTCGCCTCGTGGTTTTATTTGCTGAACCAAGGAGATCCGGGAAAAACGAGCGCGTTTTTGTTTTTGGCCCCGTTCTTTGGCGTGTTAACAGGCTGGCTGATGCTGGGTGAGAGGGTCGACTGGTATGTCTATGGAGGGGGAGTGCTTATTTTTATCGGAATCTTCCTCGTGAATTGGAGCCCAGCTGGCAGGAAAGAGAAGCTCGGGGTACAAAACGTGAAAGCATAAAAAAGAAGACCAGATGGCGAAAATCTGGTCTTCTTTTCGTGTGCAGTTTTGGCTTTCCGTGATTAGTCGCGGGAAACCGAGATGACTGCTTCGTTGCCGCGGCTGCTTACTTTTTCTACCTCGATTTTGAGGCCGTATTGAGGCAGGATTTTTCCGCTGTCCGGCAGGTAATCCTTCGCGGAATAATCTTCTTCGTCGGAGAAGGTGTCAATGCCTGGCAATCCCTCGTACTTCATTGCGAAGTCAGGATAGATGACTTCCAGATCGGAGGTTTCGTTCTTTTTCAGGTTGAAGGCAGCGTCCACCAATTGATAACGCGTGCTTGCTACCGCTCCGTCATCCCAGAAATGGCCGCGTTGGTGAGCGTCCACTACGCCAAGGAAGCCGTGGCCTGGATGCAGACCTGTCCAGTTGTCTTCGCCCCATTGAGCATCATAGAACCAGACGAGCATACCTGGATCGTAGGAGAGGAGGCTGTTGTTGCGACGGTAGTGAGCCAATGCTTGGTCCACACCGTTGTGAGTGCGCCATTCGACCAGGTAGTATTGCGGGTAAGGGATCTTGGAACCATCGAACAATTCAAAGCCTTTCAGCTCGAATTTTGGCTCTTCTTCCGCATTGTCAAAGAAGACCACATTACCGTCTGCACGCACTTCGATGTTGTCTACGTAGAAGGCGTTCATTGCCAAGCCTACGTCTGTTTTGTAATTGAATTCCACTACGATTTTTTGACCAGCGAATTGGCTCAAATCGATATCGCTGTGTTTCCATTCGCCTTCCGTCGTATCGGTGAAGGTTTCTACGGTCACAGGCTCGCTGCTGCCGTTTGCATAGACGTTGACATAAAGATAGTCGTAGTCTGTTTCGATTTCGCGCCACGATTCGAAGCTGAGGGACGCGCTGCTTGCAGTTGTCAAATCAATTTCCTCGGAAATCAATTTGGTATTGAGGCTGTTGCCCTTCGTAGAGAAGTAGGAATGCTCCTCAATCGGTTGGGTTGGCGGTGCAACCTGCACTTCAGGGAGATTGATCTTCAGCAGCTTGTTGCGGCTGGTATTCGCTACTGCCTCTTTCAAAGGATAGTTGTACTTTCTTCCATCTTTCAATTTATCGATGTCGATTTCTTCCGGGATCGGCCAAGTGCCGCCATAGGTTTCTTGGAAGAAGAGCTTCGCCCATGGGCTGAATCCAGTAGGCTCGGTTCCAGGGATTTTTCCTGCCCAGCTGCCGCCGGACATGATGGACCATACTTCTACAGGTGAACCACCGCCGGAATAGAGCGTATCGTATTCATCCGGCAAGCCGAGGTTGTGGCCGTACTCGTGGGCAAACACGCCAGCAGCGCCTTCTTCGCCTTGAATGATGTAGTCATACGCTTTCAGGCTGGTGCCCGGGATACGGGTTGGTTCTTTCAACGTGCTGCGGTGTGCCCAGATCGCATCATCCCCGAGAGGGCCGCCGCCGGAATCTTCACCAACACCTGCGTGAGCAACGAAGAGGTTGTCCAACAAGCCGTCCGGCTCCATGATATTGCCGTCCATATCGAGATCGTATGGGTCGCGTTGGTCATATTTTTCTTCATTGCCTTCGATTTGATCACCGATCGTTTCCAGTGTTTCTTCGACGAGCTTGTCCGGATTGGCGTCATTTGCGCCGCCTTCATGTCTGCCGTAGTATGCGGCATCATGCTCAGCTTCAATCCAAGGGGTAACCGTTCCATCTACAGCCCAGCTGCCAGCGGATTGCTGCTTGTAGAATTGGTTCAGGGTCAGCAGTTTTTTGCCTTCTGGCGTTTTGTACTCATCCTTGCCGAACAACAGTTTTTCGTAGTGCTCTTCATTGAAATCGGCTGTCCAGAGATATTCGTCATTCTCCGGTTTTTCGATCTCATTGTGCTTCAGGTCTGGAAACTCGATCAACGCGAGTACGGCGTTGTCCGTAAAGGTTTTACTAGCGGACATGGTTTTCATTTTTCGTGCGCCTTTTTCGCCGTTAATCAGAGCGGCGGTGTTTTGCTGCAGTCCTTTGCGCGCTTTGTACGCTTTTTTCCCGAACTTGCTGGACGTATCGATACCTTCTGTGTCACTGCCCGGATTGGTCCCGCGCGTTACATACTTCTGTACCGCTTTTTCCATCGTTTTGGGAGAGGCGTCCTCGTCCAGTTCGCCTTGTTCGATCAAGGCTTGGATGATGCGGTCCTGGTTCACTACCCCCCAATCAATATGCTTGGCATCTTGATCATTTTTGGATTTTGCCTTGGCTTCTCCCGTAAGCGGTGCGCCTACAATTGCCCCCATCAAGAGAGCGGAAGAGAGAAGACTAGCCATGACCTTGCTTACTCTCAAGTGACTCATCCTTTCTTAAATGGAAAATTTATAAAATTCATGAAACGTAAGACAAGTGTAATCAATCAGACTTGGAAAATGTTGTCGGAAGGCGCAAAAAATATTGTCGGAATAAATTTTTTTTGCGGAGAAATGGTGAGAAAAATGAGAACAGAATCAAAGGAGAATGGGGGATAAAGGAACTAACGAAACGTTTTTCTAAGAAATCCTAACTTGGCCTGCTAGTTCAAAATAACTAGTAAGTTTGCAAGTAAAGATTGTCAATTCCCTACTTTTCTTATAAAATCCATTTATATGATGATTTTCAGTCGTATACGCTCAGGTCTTTATGCCTGCTCAAATCGAATAGAGAATGAAAAAGGTAAACCCATTGAAAGGTGGGGACACAAAGCTGCGGGCCTAAGGTTGAAGCGATTCAACTATGGCAGCCGGGTTGCCATGAGTATGAAAGGGAAACTCTGCTTTTGGCATTCCAGTCCGAAGCAGGGTTTTTTTAATGAATGGACTGTTTGGAGGGTGTAATGGATCGTGCGGAAATAGCTTTGATGGCGATCGCTTTCATATCATGTACATTGCTAATCCTGGGAATAGCCCTGATCGTGATGTATGTTGAACGGAAGAAGGCCTATCAACAAGCGAAACGAAACTTCAATCAATATCGTTCGTTATTCGCGTACAATCCGGACATCGTGCTGCAGCTGGATCGTACAGGAATGATCATCGAAGCGAATCTTGCCTATGAAAAAATAACCGGATGGTCACAAAACTTGAAAAAGTCAATTATCGACTTTTTGCCGGCCCACGATGCGAAAATTGTCGAAAATCACTTGGCAGCTGTATCCCAGGGAGAGGTGCGTCATTATGAAACGGTGTTGATCGGAGAAGGAAGCCGGCATATCCATGTGCAAGTTTCGAATGTTCCGATCATGCTGGAAAAGGAGATCACCGGCATTTATTGGATCGCATCAGATATCACGGAACGCAAGAAAGCGGAAGAAACCATTCAGCATATGGCGTACCATGATGAGCTGACAGGGATCCCCAACCCCCGGATGTTTCAAAAGCGTCTCGAGGAGGCACTGGCCGAGGCGAAAGAGAAGCAAACCGAGCTGGCCATCTTTTTTATCGATTTGGATCGATTCACGATGATCAATGATCGTTTCGGGCATATTTTTGGCGACCGGGTCATCAAAGTGCTCTCGAAGCGCTTGCAGGCATGCCTGGCGGAAGGAGAACTGATCGCACGTCTTGGCGGCGATGAATTTGCCTTTTTGCTGCCAACGGTTACGGATCATAGCCAAATCTCTGCTTTTTCGGAAAAAGTCCTGAAACAATTTGAACAGGCGTTGATCGTGGATGAGATGGAATTTCATCTGACGCCCACGATGGGGATAGCCGTATTCCCGCAGGATGGGGAAGACGTCGAATCGCTGACCAAACATGCGGATAAAGCGATGTTTCGTGCCAAGGAATTAGGGAATGAGCGGGTGCAATTTTTCAACCGGGAGATGGAGGATGACGGGTTCCAGCAGTTCCAGCTGGAAAATGCCCTGCGAAAGGCGCTGGAGCATAAGGAATTGGTGAACTACTATCAGCCAAAGGTCGATATCCATACCAATCAGATCGTGGGCATGGAAGCCTTGATTCGTTGGATCAAGCCCGATGGCACCATGGTTTCACCGGCTGATTTCATTCCTGTGGCGGAGGAGACGGGTTTGATCCTGCCCATTGGCAAGCACGTACTGCGCGAAGCGTGCATGCAAAATAAAAAATGGCATGATGAAGGAAAGCCGCCGTTGATTGTATCAGTCAATATCTCCTACGTGCAATTCAGGCAGCCGGATTTTTTGGATACGATCCGGGAAGTACTGGAGGAAAGCAAGCTGCCGCCGCAGTATCTGGAGCTGGAGATTACCGAAGGCATCGCGATGTATGATATCCCTTCGGTGATTCAGACCTTGCGAGAGCTGCAGCAGCTCGGGATCAAAATTTCGATCGATGATTTTGGCACAGGTTATTCTTCGCTAGCGTACTTGAGCCAATTTCCGATTCAAGCCTTGAAGATCGACAAGACGTTCATTCAAGGAGCGGAAAACAATCCGACCAACCAGGCGATTATTTTGGCAATCATGGCGATGGCCAAAAGCTTGGGGATCAATATCATTGCGGAAGGCGTTGAAGAAAGCAAGCAGCTTTCCTTTTTGCGCGAGCATGGCTGCCATGTCGTGCAAGGCTATTATTTTAGTCCGCCGATTTCCCCACAAAAATTTGAAGACTTCCTGGCCACTTTTTTGGCTGGGTATCATAGATGAAAGTAAAAGCCCCCATGCAGCCATGGGGGCTTTGTCGTCGTGCGTGTCAAGAAAAGTCAAGCGGATCGCTATCCCGCGATTGTTTCACCAGGCGCTTGGCCTCATTGCGGTCGACCACCTGCAGCTTGTTTAAAATGGTGGACACATAGTTGGCGACCGTTTTCGTGCTGAGATGGAGCCGGGTCGCGATTCTGGCGTTGCTATCGCCTTCCGCGATGAGCTCCAGAATCTCCCGTTCGCGCTTCGTCAGCTCCGAGAGGGTATCATCGAGCATGGGTTCGGATGGAGTGGAAGCTTTGAAATAATGAATCATCCGTGAGGCGATATCAGAGCCGAAGACAGCGCCGCCGCTGCCAACCATGCGGATGGATTGCAGCAGCTCGGCTTCATCGGCGTCCTTCAATATATAGCCGCGTGCACCTACGCGCATGGCGGTAAATACAGATTGATCGTCTTTAAACATCGTCAATATGACAATCTGAATATGCGGATGCTTTTCCTTGATCATCCGGGTGGCTTCAATTCCATTCAGTCCAGGCATGCGAATATCCATCAAAATGAGGTCAGGCTGCAGGCGGGAAGCAAGCTCGATCGCTTCCTCTCCCGTCGAGGCTTCCCCGACGATGCGCAAATCCTCTGTCGTGCACAGCAGATTGCGGACGCCGCTGCGAAAAAGCGGGTGATCATCAGCAACAACAATATTCATAGGGTTCGCTCCTTTTCGAATGCTTGTGTAGTGGTAAAGGGCAAGAGGGCGGTGACACGAGTGCCGGCTCCCTCGATACGTTCAATGGAGCATTGGCCGCCGAGTTCGGCAGCTCTCTCCCGGATGGACACCAGGCCGATCCCGCCTTTTTTGGAAGGGGTCGGGACGGGCATGATTCCTTTGCCGTTGTCGGTAACCGTGATGCAAAGCAGGTCGGAAGAGGCCAGTTCCAGATTGACCAGACAATAGGAGGCTTTTGCATGCCTGACCACATTGACGAGCGATTCCGTAATAATCCGAAAAGCGGCTACCTCGACTGCTGCCGGCAAGGGTGGCAGCCGCTCAGGCGCTACCAGCTCGATGCGCAGCAGCTGGATGTCGTCCGCATGAGAAGCCGGGATGATCGCTTGTGTAAGCTCGCGGATGCGTTCCCGGACCGCACCGATCAGCCCCAGCTCATCCAGGGTAGGCGGCCGCAGATCATGGACGAGGGTGCGAATTTCATCGACCGTCGAGCGGATCACCTTGCGAAAATCGGAAAGGATCCCCACCGCCAGATCCGGATCCTGTTTGACATACTTCTCGGCGGCCGCCGCATTCAATGCAAGCGCAGCCAAGCGGGGGGCCAGATCATCATGCAGATTGTGGCGAATTTGCCGTCGCTCTTCTTCGCGGGCGAGCACCAATTTTTCCCTCGATTCCTGGAGATCATCAGCGAGCAGGCGCATCCCGAACGTCATATGTACGTTCTGCACAATCGGTCCAGCCTGCTGAAGGAGTATGGATAATAATTTCAAATCCTCGGCGCTGAAGGCTTCGCCGGGGGAACGCGGACTGACATACAAGGTGCCAAGCGTTTCCCCTTTATGAATGATCGGAAAGGACAATGCTTCCTCGACCGATTCGCCCGATACCGTCGCCAGCTTGTCACGACCATTAATCTCAATGGAGATGCCAGCATATGGCAAACGCAAAGCATCCTTGATCGTCTGTACGACCACATACAGCATGGCATCCGGCTCGATCGGTTTGACCAATTGGTTTCCCAGCTCGGATAAGATGGCGTAGGGATCGTCGTGTCTTCCCTTCATGACCCGGTTGACCTGGCGCTGCAGCCATTCTTTTAAGGGAGAAAAGATCACTGCCACAAAGGAGGTGGCGACGAGTGAAATGAAAAAGTTGTCTTTTGTCTGAAACAGACGGCTCAAATACCATACCGTCAATGTATAGACGGCGACAATCGCAGCGGAAAGTCCGAGATAGACCAGTGTGCGATTGACGATCGGATCGATATCCCAGAGTCGGTGCCGCAGGATCGCCATGGTCAATGTGAGCGGGATCATCAGCATAAAGACATGCAAGATGGCATTGATATAAACGTACCATAAGGGCCCGTGAGAAAATGGAGGTTCATAGATCGCACTGATCCCGACCAACCCCGCCAAGGCGATGGTGACTCCATAGACAACCCATTTGGTCTGCTGTTTCTCCTCTGGTGTTGAAATTTTTCGATAACGATAAATTTGCGTAACGATCATCAGCGCCAAAGGAATGACCAATAAGATCAGTTGCAGGATGATCGGCCATTCATTTTTGTTGTTGTCGTAGGGAACAATGTGCACAACGACATAAAGCAGGCAGGACAGATAGGTAAGCTTCGCCAACTTTTTCGAGATCAGCCGACCATTGGGGAACAGGAAAAAGAATAAGAAAAAAGTAGTCCAGCCCACCACGCTCTCCACACTCGTCCATGTTTCCAAAAAGGGATGTCCCTCAGAGCCGAGCGGAAAGAGGGAAGGGAACACGGTACCGAATGAGACCAGCATGAGGGCCGCCAAAAGCCCCAGCGGTTCCCGGAAGCACTTGATCAGGATGAGTAACGCTGCGAGATAGTACAAAAAGATTAGCGTGCAATCAATGATGACGAACAACATGGCAAACGACTGCGGGGTAAATCCATAAATGGCTAATTCGGCCTCCGAAACAGGGGGGGAAGGCCCCATGTAACAAGGCTCTGCAAGGCATCGTTCCGTAATCGTGTGATAGTAGAGCGGGATGCAGCTGATGAGAATGACCACCGTCAACATGCTGAAGAGAATGACTAAGCCTTGGAAAAAAATAAGATTCCGATAAATGAATTGGCGAAACAAAGGAGGAGAATGGGATTTCCCCGGTTCCGGACCTGCCATACGCTAGACCGCCTTTCTGGCTGCAGGGTGATTGCGTAACTCATTATAGCAAGCTTGTAAATATTTGAATATTGGTTGTCATGATGATTCCTAAGGAAACGGTTCATTTCCCGAATCATCCCGGATGCCATTCCTGGAAAAGCAGGAACCCCATGCCCTACTCCGTGGGAACCGATGCTTGGTACGATACAGCCAAGAATGAAATCAACCGACAGGAGAGGTTCAAACATGGAATGGAAAACGGTAGTAAGAGGGCTGGGGATGATCTGCCTGTTGGCAGGAGTCGCGCGGATGGGCATGACGCCGAGCGCGCTGATTTGGGGGACGGACAGCGATCAGGAATTGACATTTGGCTTTATCGCTTGTGTCCTGATGTCCGTGGGAACGATCGGGACGTATATGGTGCAGTCTCGCGAGACAGGAATCTTGGGATATATGGCGACGCTGTTGGTCACAGTGGGCAATATCATCATCACCTGCTTGGTATGGAGCATATTCGCCTTGGGGGATACGGTGACGGAGCACACAGGTTTATTCATCACCATTACACGGATGATCGGGATGTATGGCACCATGCTGGGCTCATTGCTGTTTGCGATTGTCACGTTTCGTGCGAGGGTATTTCCGCGATGGATCGTTGTCCTTCAAGTCTTGATGATGGTCTCGATTGTCCTGGATGAATGGTTTGCCTTTTTCTGGGGATTGTCGTACGTATGCATGGGTTACCTGATCTGGACCGGCAAGTATGCGCAGCCTTCAGCCATTCATCGAAAGGCGGAGGTATTCGGCATCAACAGCCGCTTGTGATCACCCTTTGAAACGCAGCGGCTGCTCAATCGTATAGATAACCAGGAAATGGTTACAGGAGATGATGGAATGGTGGCAGCCGCGGAAACAAGAGCGTTTTACCTGCAGGAATTGAAAAAGCAGGAGAAGTGGGAGGCGGAGCAAAAGGATCTCTGGTTTTGGGAAAAGCTCGGACGCTTGCCCTTTGTCCTGCTGGATAAGCTGACCCCTGCTTTTATCCAAGAAAAATTAGCCGTGGCGATCAATGAATTGGGCAGCTACATTCAAAGCGGCGGACAGTATTTGATCTCGGACAAAGAGATCCTGCAACGATTTCAGGCGCAGGGAACGGTAGTCGAAGAAGGACAAGAGATGACGGTGGCGCAGATCAAGGAGCTTCCGCTGCTGAAAATGGATGAGGTCGCCACGGAGATTCGCTCTTCCCGGGTCAATTTCGCCACCTTCCAAGGAGCGACGACGGGAATTGGCGGGATTTTCACGCTGGCGATCGATGTGCCGATGCTGTTGGGGTTGTCTTTGAAGGTGCTGCAGGAGATCGCCCTATGCTATGGCTATGACCCGCGAGACAAAGCAGAACGGATATTTATCGTGAAATGCCTGCAATTCTCCTCCTCGGATATTGTCGGGAAGAAAGCGATTCTCGACGAGCTGACGGCCTTTCAGGACCAAGCCTCGAGCAATCAGATGATCTCCCAGCTGCAAGGATGGCGCGAAGTCGTCGTGACCTATCGGGATAATTTTGGCTGGAAGAAGCTGTTTCAAATCATTCCGGTCGCGGGCATGCTCTTTGGCGCCTGGCTGAATCGCTCGACCGTGGAGGATGTCGCGGAAGCAGGGATGATGCTGTACCGGAAAAGACGGATATTGGAACGGCTGAAGGAAGAGCCCCGTGAATAAGCGGGATGACTTTTGCCATGCATGGCATTTGGAGGGATATGAGCGAGATCGTTGGAGACGATAAGAAAGATTTCTTTTCCGAGGAGTTGTCACCAACGATGCAAACGACCAAAGAACGCTACGCCAATATTATCCCGATGAAGGAAATGGATACGCGGGAAAAGCGGCTCCTGCCCTTTCCGATCTATGATGAGCTGCGCAGCAAGAGCCCGGTACGCTACGATGCGGATCGGGAATGTTGGGATTTGTTCCGTTATGAGGATGTTCACTATGTCTTGAAAAATCCGACCCTGTTTTCCTCGCGCAGAATGATGGGAGTCGGTGATCGGGTGGAAAACCTGTTGGTCATGGACCCGCCAAAGCACACACAGATGCGCAATCTGGTGAATAAAGCCTTTACACCGAAAGCGATCAATGATCTGGCTCCGCACATCAAGGAGATTACCGAATCCTTGCTGGCCGAGGCGAAAAACAGCGGCAGGATCGACATCGTGCATGATCTGGCTACTCCCTTGCCTGTCATTGTCATTGCCGAGCTGTTGGGCGTTCCTGCCGAAGACCGCCAATTATTCAAAGAGTGGTCCGATGTGCTGGTGAAGGGACCGGCCAATAACTCGGATGAGGCTTATGCGGCGGTGATCGCGGAAAGGGAGCAGGTAGTCGGCAAGCTGACGCATTATTTTGCAGACATCCTGAAAGTGCGCAGTCAAAAGCGGGAAAATGATCTGGTCTCGCTTTTGCTGGATGCGGAGATTGAGGGGGACAAGCTGTCTGCGGATGATGTCATCAGCTTTTGCATCTTGCTGTTGGTCGCAGGGAATGAAACCACGACCAATCTGATCGCCAATGGCGTGCGCCTGCTGATCGAGGATCCGCAACGGCAAGAGGTGCTGCGTGCCCACCGGGAGTGGATGCCGGAAGCCGTAGAGGAGGTTCTGCGCTTTTATCCGCCGATCCAGGCCATCGGGCGCATCGCCGTCAACGATATCGAGATCGGAGGCCAAAAAATCGCAGCGGGCTCACAGATAGTCAGCTGGGTCGCCTCCGCGAACCGGGACGAACAGAAATTTGAGCAACCATCGACGTTCATTCCCAATCGGAAGCCGAATCCGCATCTTTCCTTTGGCTTTGGCATTCACTTTTGCCTCGGCGCACCGCTGGCTCGGCTGGAAGGGCGGATCGCTTTTGAAACCCTGCTCGACACATTCCGCTCCATGCAAAAAGACGGGGATTATGGGGACCCGATTCAAAGTCCCTTCGTCTTTGGCATCAAGAAGCTCCCCATCCAGGTACAGTAAGGCGGGAATTCAAGATGCACTGGCGGATATCTTTATTCCTCGTCGTCCTTCTTGGGCTTTCTGCACCCATGGCTGCGGCGGACGCAACCCCCGATCCGGTGAACAAGCCCAAAGGAGAAGTAGCGATTCTGGTTGATCCGGTAAGGAATGAATTGATCGTCCTGATCAACCAGAAACCATACAAGAAATACCCGATCGCTCTAGGCAAGCCGCAAACCCCGACCCCTGTAGGAGAATTGCATGTGATTAACAAATACAAGAACTGGGGACGAGGCTTCGGGACCAGATGGATCGGCCTGAATGTCCCGTGGGGAACTTACGGGATCCACGGGACGAACCGACCGCATTCCATCGGAAAAGATGTCAGCCATGGCTGTATCCGCATGCTAAACCGGCACGTGGAAGAAATCTATGAGCTGGTCGATGTGGGCACAAAAGTAATGATTCGCGGGCATGTGCTGGGCGAACCCCAGCTTTCCCCACGCCGGCTCGCGAAAGGCGACAGCGGCGGCGATGTGCAATTGGTGCAATACCGGTTGAAGAGCGCCGGGTACTTCCATGGGGAATGCAACGGGCGTTTTGGCAATCTCACCGAGCAGGCGTTGAAGGCATATGAGCGGGCAAATCAGCTGCCTGTGGATGGGGTGCTTAGTATCCATGATTATATTTCGCTCGGCTTGGTGGAGTAGGGAAGATTTGCGAACATAGTTAGAGGATGGGAAGACTGCCTTTGCGGGCGGTCTTTTTTAAATATAATTAATCATTAATCACACAAGGGTTGGTGGAGGGTAAATTAAATAATAAGAGAATCGAATCATTTAAATTAGATATTTCTTCGCCGAGATTCAAGACGTACATTTTCATTTTTATTGATGCGTTTGGCTATGAATTTGAAGTAGAAACAAAGGATAAAAGTACATTTAAGAAAATACACGAAGGTGATGAGGGTTACTTAACGTATTCAGAAAATCATTTCATTTCTTTTAATAAGGTTGAAAACTATGATATGAAGTAGCAACGATTTATGTGTGAATGTATTTTCCTTAATTGACTAAACACCCTTCGACTACGGATTCTTTTCTTTTGGGAGACAAATTTTATGGATGGTGACCACATGGATGTATCAGACGATTCAATCAAAACAAGAGACTATAATCTAATAGGTGGATGGCTAATCTTATTTGGATTGAGCTTATTATTCTCTATTTTAAGTTCTATTGGATATATAAAATCGACTGCTTTACTTTTGATATTTGGAGAGTTACTAAAATATAAATCTGAACATAGCTTATATGTGAGAGAAATGATGATTTATGAATCCATACTACATCTAGTGAATATTTCATTTATTATTTCGATTATTATTAATTGGGTTAAGCGAAAAAGAAAAATGAAAAAAATAGCAATATACTATATACTTTTTGCAATTTTCTTTGCTTTGTCCGAATTAGTGTATTCAATAATAATTGACTTAATAAGTGTAAATTATCTCCTTTCAACCCTATTTCAGGTTATTTTAATGACCATTTGGATAATATACTTTGCTAGGTCTAAACGAGTTAATGGGACATTTGTAAATTAGCGGCCCATTCGAAAGAAGTTGCTAAAACTTTATACACTTGGGATAAATTCACTTACGGATATTCATGATAAGACTTTAAAAAGCTATGAAGAAATACATGAAGGCTTGAAATCTTGAACTTTCATAAAATTGTTTCACCAAAACCCCAAACGGGTATCAACTACTCGTATGGGGTTTTTTGTATTTATTACGCAACTATCTCTGATCATGATATAATTTTCAATGTTATTTTACCAATTACATTCTATGTGAAATTTAGTGAAGTACACCGATACATGTAAGGTAGAGTATTGGTTTGAAAAGTTAATGAGCCTAAAGTCCTATATGTAATGTGACTAAAGCACCATATATAATAGAGTGAGAAGCTTACAACCAAGAAAATGACACATCAAGAGCTTAGGAGAAATCGGTATGAGAAAAAGAAAAGCTCCGATTCATGCTGATGAATCTTCCATTTTACGGGGAAAAGTAGAGGCGGTGCTTCAGCGCTTCCAAGACGATGCTTTCCTGTCGGACCGAAGCAATCGTGAAGCGTTATATCATCTGCTGAAGCAAGTGCGAGATTGGAGTATCGTGTTCGGCCGTAAAGACGTATACGGGTTCACGCTTCTCCTGCTGAGGCAGTTTCTTACCGACGATACGGAATACACAGTCGTTGTGGCGAACGCCATGATCATTCGCTCGCTTTTGGAGGGGTTGCTCCGTGCCATGCGCGGTGTCGTGACGGCAAATCCGGAGGTAGCGGCGACGGTCGAGTCCTCCGTCTCAAGTGTATCCACACGGACGAAAGCGATCGTATTGGACGAGGGTTGGTTTGATGTCGAAGCAGTGTTCGGAGAGCTGACGCATTACACGGCAACCACGATTCCCGCTGAGGATCTGGACAGCAGCGTGAGCCGGGAGATCCTGTCGGAAAGAGAGTTTGTCCTGATCGTGAACCTGGCGCCGGGTGCCCATGGGGAGCAGGCTGTTCGAGAGCTGAAGGCCAGTGAGTGGGGGCGGGAGGTTCTCGTCATCGGGATCGTTCCGGGAACGGAAGCGCGCTTGTGGAATGACCGGGCGGTGAGCGAGGCGGATCTGGTGCTGGCCGATCCATTCGCCCCGCATCAATTGGATGCAGCCATCCGGCAATTGCTGGCTCGAAAACGGAAAGTGGCTACCGTGAGCCGGGATGTCGAGCGGGAAGAAATGATCAAGCTTCTGCAAAAGGAATGGCTCCGTTTTGTGCGATTTGAGACACACTTTTCTTTGGTGTATATCATGCTGGACCAATTTACTCATCTGGTCCAATCGTTAGGCAGCAAAGAAGTTTTGGCTTTCTACGAGAATATGTACGGTTTATGCCAGCGGACGATCCGCAACTATGATGAAATCAAGCGCTGGAAGGCCAATGCGTTTGTCATCATGCTGCCGATGTCCAAGAGCGCGGGTGCGTTGATGGCGGTGGAGCGAATGCTCGGGATGATGGCGAGCACGGCGAAAGCGGAGCATTTCCTGCCGTTCGTCAAGATTGGTGTCCTGGAAAGCGAGCACGGCTACACCAGTGCGGAGGAATTGCTAGTCAGACTGGAGGAGCAGCTCGCGGCCGCTCCGCCCAATGCCCGGGTTTTCCAGATTCCGCCCCTTCATGAAGCGTCCAAGCGGCAATCCAGCCGCATCAAGCTGCTGATCGTGGATGATGATCTGGCGGCACCTACGATTATCAACAACCATTTGAGCGCGGATGAATGGGAAGTCGAAATCTGCTCGGATGGAGCGGAAGCGTTGGAGCGTGCAGCAGCATTCCGGCCGGATGTCATCCTGTCGGAGACCAGCAGTTCAGGGATGAACGGTTTTGCGTTTTGCCTGAACGTACGCCAGGTCTTAAGCGCCAAGCAGACGGCCTTTCTATTTTTATCCAAGCAAGGAACCTCCAGCAACATCTTGCGGGGGCTGCAGGTAGGGGCGGACGATTATATCACGAAGCCTTTTTCCGTTGCCGTGCTGGAGGCGAAAATGCGCAGACTCGTTCACTTGCGGTCTTAAAGGGAAAGAGAGGGGAGAGATAGGATGTCGACCATTTTTATCATTTATATGCTGACCTTGCTGTTTTCCTTGTTTCTGGCAGGTCTCTTCCTCTTTCTCCTTGTGCGGAAACTCGTTTTGCTCTATGTCGAATCGCGGGACAAGTCTTACGAGGACCACATCTTTCCGAAGCTCTGCCGTTTTGTGACACAGGAAGACAACCAGCAGCAGCGGCTGTTTCGTCACGCCAAATCGTGGCAGCGTCGGATCGTCCTGCGCCTCTTGGTGGATATCGCTGCAAACGCGAAGGATCAAAGTGAGTGGGAGCAAATCAGGGCCGTTTGCGAGCAAATTGAACTAGGCAAACGACTCGCCGCGTCATTGCAGGACAAGCGGTGGTGGAAGGTAGCCGAGGCGATCCGCTACGTCGGGATCCTCAGGCTTGATGAGTTTGCATCGATCGTCGCCAAGCATCTCGATGCGGAGGAGTACGATGTGTGGACGGCGGCGGCCAGGACCTTGACCCGATTGGGACGAAATGAAGTGCTGATCCAATACTTGATCGATCATCACGAAAAGCTGAAACGGGAAGCCGTGATTCGGATCGTGGACATGCTGCGCAATATCACGGACAGCGATGTAGAAAAAATGATGGCGCATTTCGAGCAAGTGCCGCCATTGCTGCAGGGTCTGTTCTTCGATCTTTTCGGCCAAGCCAAGGCAATCAAGGCGCTCCCGGTGCTGGAAGAATATCTAACGTCTGCAGACGGAGAGCATCGCGTCAAAGCCATGAAAGCGATCGCGGACATCGGGATCACATCCAAGCAAGACGAAGTGCTCACCGGCTTTCAGAGCCAGAACTGGGTCGAGCGCATGCAGACGATTCGGATCGTTCGCGCTTGCTCGATGCATATTGCGATTCCCCATCTTGTAGATGCGCTGGCTGACCCGGAGTGGTGGGTACGGTACCACGCGGCAGAAACGCTTCACAGCTTTGGGACCATTGGCAAGGAACGACTCCGCGAGGCGAGACTTCATCATCAGGATTCCTATGCGAGAGATATGGCTGCACAAATTTTAAGCAGATGGAGCGCGTAAACGAAAGGGGGAACGTCGGGTGGAAAGCTTCCAAACCATTTTTACGTTGTTTAATGGATTTATCATGTTTTATGTGGTGCTAATCAATTGTTTTTACTTGACGTTGTTTCTCCTTTCGTTTGGCAAGATTAGGGATTATATGAAGCGGAGCAGATACGGCGAGTACCTGGAGATCAACTCCTCCGATCTGACGCCGCCGGTATCGGTCCTTGTCCCGGCGTACAACGAGGAACTGACGCTTCGGGACAGCCTGGAATCCTTGCTGCAGCTGAATTATCCGGAATACGAGATCATCGTTGTAAACGACGGCAGCAAGGACCGTACCTTGGAAGTGCTGCAGGAGCATTTTCATTTGGTGGAAATGACCCAGATCGTCCGCTACCAAATCCCCACAAAGAAAATCAAAGGGCTGTACCGCTCGACGCTGTACCCCAATCTGATCGTCGTGGACAAAGAAAATGGCGGGAAGGCCGATGCTTTGAACACGGGCATCAATATCTCGAGTTATCCGTATTTTTGCGGGATCGACGCAGATTCCTTGCTTGAACGCGACGCCCTGATCAAGGCGATGCGCCCCTTTGTCGAGGGACACGACGAAATCGTCGCATGCGGCGGCATTATTCGGATCGCAAACGGCTGCAAAATCAGAAACGGCAGAGTGGAAGAGGTCAATATCCCGAAAAACATCCTTGCTTTGCATCAGGTGATTGAGTATTTGCGTTCATTCCTCATGGGGCGCATCGGCATGAGCAGCTTGAACAGCCTGTTGATCATTTCCGGGGCGTTCGGGATTTTCCGCAAGCGGGATGTGATCCAGATCGGCGGATACGATACCGGGACTGTCGGGGAGGATATGGAGCTTGTCATCCGATTGCAGAAGCATATGTATGAGACCAAAAGCAGCGGGAAAGTGCTGTTCGTGCCGGATCCTGTCTGCTGGACGGAAGCACCCGAGAACATTTCTGTACTGCGCAAGCAGCGGACACGCTGGGCGCTTGGCCTGATCGAAAGCATGTATAAGCATCGGAAGATCATCTTCAATCCGCAATACCGCACGATGGGACTGTTTACGATGCCCTATTTTTTTCTGGTGGAGATGCTGGGACCGCCCATTGAGCTGCTGGGCCTGATCCTGTTCGGCTTCGGATTGGCGTATGGGCTGGTCAGCATCCATTTTGCGATGCTGTTCTTGATCGCGACACTGGTATTCGGGATCTTCTTGTCCATGACGGCAGTGCTTTTGGAAGAATACAGCTTCCGCAAATATACGAAGGTGAGTCATTTCATCAAGCTTTTTCTCTTCAGCATCGTCGAAAATTTTTGGTATCGGCAAGTCAATGCCGTATGGAGAACGTATGCCTTCCTGCGCTTTTTCCGCAAGGACCATAACTGGGGAGCCATGGAGCGGAAAGGCTTGACTGGCAGCAACAATGTCCCCACTGTTCCGAAAGATACGGCAGGGTTGTGATGCCCTGCAGCGAAAGGGGGTAGCTCGTAATGGTATACCGAATTGTATTTCGATTTCTCTTATTGGTCGCGGTACTGATTATCGCCTGGCCCTTTCTATCCTGGCAATGGAAAGAAGAAAGACAGCTTGATGTCGCAGTGATTGATAAAACGGTGCCCGTGGAAGATTACCGCGAACATCTGGGCTTGTTCTGGATCTTGGAGAACGCCAAGATCGCGAAGCCCGATGGCGAATGGTATCGGGCGGAAGCCGACTACTACGGCAACCATCCGGTAGAAGGGGTGGCGGAGCGAAACCTGTCGCTCAACCGGCAGCCGGATCTCATCTACATCACGGATACGTATGGTGTTTATCGAGCGGATCTGGGGGAAAAGCAGACAGGGGAGCGTTCCGAGATGCTCTACGGAGGTTTGACGTCGTACGAATGGGAGCAGCTGATGGGCGCCAAGGGGGAGCGGACTTCGTTGATTCTGGAGTTCAACTCGATCGCCTCTCCGACGTCCAATAGCGTCAGACGCAGTGTCGAGAAGAGCATGGGCTTCGCGTGGACGGGGTGGATCGGACGTCATTTCCCCGATTTGCAGAGCGAGGAAGTCCCGGTATGGCTGCAGAAAAATTACGAAGCCCAGACAGGGAAGCCATGGACAATGGAAGGCGAAGGGATTGCCTTTGTGGATGAGGCTGACCAGGTGATCCTGCTGCAGCCAGGCGACTACGAAGGGCAGGTACGCTTCGAGCTGACGGAAGAGGGAAGACGGCAGTACCCGACTGCCGCAGACAGCGAGTACGGGTATTGGTTCGACGTGATGATCCCCGATGAAAAGCTTGCGATCGATGCTACCTACAAGCTCGATTTATCGGAAAAAGGGAAGACGAAGCTTCGCGAAAACGGCATCCCGGATGAGTTTCCTGCCGTCCTGCGCGACCCTGACCAGCATACCTATTATTTCTCCGGGGATTACGCGGATATCGGGGTGAAATATTTCGGCAAAATGGACCCGCCGGAATCGTATTATGACGTTTTGGCTTTGATCCGCGAAGACGAACGCTTTTATTGGCAGAGCTATGTACCGATGATAAGGCATATTTTGGACCGAATCGAAGAAGGGAAACGCTAGAAAAAAGCGGCCTTGCAACCCGATGGATGATCGACGGGTGCAAGGCCGCTTTTGTCATATGTGCTTACGGAAGTGGCGCCTCGTAGGTTTTATAGACTTTTTGAATCTCCGTAAAGCCTAGCTTTTTTCGCTCGTGATAATGCGGGGATGTCCAGTTATCCCATTGATAGGTGAGCGATTGGACAGGCGCGTTCGCTTCCTGAGGAGTGAGGATCGGCATGACGCCGATGTGATCGATGGAGACTTCCTCGAAGCGTCCTGCTTTGTACAGGTAGTTCCATACTTTTTTGCTGCTAGGGTCGGTAAAGCCGAGCAGCATCCACGGGATGCGAATCTCCAAGACGTTCCCTTTCGCATACCAATCCGCCAGGGAGTTGAAAGACGGGTGCTTCGGATCCGCGATGCCGTTGATCATTTTTCCGACTTCAACAGCGTGGAACGGCTTTTTCTCTTTTGTTTGCGGCAGATAGAAGCCCAGATCGGTTGGAAGCCGCCATGACAGCATGAAGCCAGCCGAATCGTTTGCATACCGGGGATCGACATCAATCAGGCGATTGTTGACACCGTATGTCCATGTGAGCAGATCATATGCACTGTTGATCCGTATTTCCGCTTCCCCGTTTTGGAGGAGGAACATCGTCTCGGCGCCAGCTGGGAACTTGCTGCCTTTGTTGGCATCGGTTGATTGGGCGCCGCCTGCAATCGTATCGAAGCCGATCAACAGGTTGTCCTTCTTCAGATCCCAATCTCCCGCTTTTTTCTCCAGGATCAGGTGCAGGTCCGATTCATCATGGGAGACCTTGATGCTGTAGTCATTCTTGGTTAATGCAGCAACGTGATCCTGCTGGTCCCAATCCCCTTTTTCCCCGTCGACGATGAGCGCTTCGCCTTTCCATGGAGAAGGCTCTACCGCGATCACGCCAAAATGCTCTTCATTGGTCAGGCGGTTTCGCCACATGGCCCGATTGGTTTCCATATCGTAGGTGTTCCAAGTGAACTTGAACCATTCATCGTGCCATTCAAACAGCATGGCGCCGTCCAGCTCTTCGTCATGGATGCTTTGGAGAAGATCGACGAGCATGCGCCCTTGCTCTTGCTCCGTATGCATCCCTTGGTTATATCCGTTTGGCGCAAAGTGCGCGATGCCGCGAGAGCTGGGCAAGCCAAACTCGGCTACGATCAGCGGAATTCCTTTGTGATGCTCACGCAGATCATGCAAATACCCTGCGTATGGATTCTTGTTCCCGTGCTTGTCCACGTAGTTCAGGTATTCCGGTTGAAAGCGCAGGAAATCAGGGTAGTACGGATAGACGTGATAGGCCGCGAAATATCCGGCTTTCCAGGCATCTGTCGGTTCGACATGCATCGGGTCTACTGAGACGAGGTCCTCTTGCTCGAGAGGCTCGTTCGGGTGGTGCAGCGGGTCGGTCGTGAGCCAGTTCGTAAAGGATACCGGGCGCTGCCAGCCGTATTTCATTTCCTCTTGGGCAACGGTGTCCAGCATCCGGGCCAGCCAATTTTCAAACGGTGTGGCAGAGGCATTTCCGCGGAAATAAGTGCCTTGATAAGCGGGCATATTGGCATGGGCTTGGTCCGTTACCTGCACCGCCAAAGGGAACCATTCCGTACCTACCACCCAACCCAAGACGTAGGGGGAGATATCGGCGGTATAGGTCCCGGATGCATGTCCCGGTTTCGGCTCGATCGTCATTTTTCCGTGAATCGCACCTACAGCACGGTGGATTTCCGATTCGAAGGCGGCTGTGATGTCTTTGTTGTAGGCGTCTCTTCCAAGGGAATCGGCTCCGATCAATTCCTCTTCAGGAGACCAGATTCCATGAAGCACCATGAGCGGCTTCGTTTGGCGGGCATTGAATTCGGCCAACGCCTCATAGAAGTAGGGAGGCATGATCGTATAAATCCGGATCACGCGGTTATTCATCTCGACCATTTGCTCAAACCAGCGCAGATAGTCTTCCCGCGTCGGGGAAAGCTCGCCGGGGAAATGGCCGGGAGTCGTAGATCCGAGGTTCACGCCGGCCCAGAAAAAGCGATCCCACCCTTTTCCGTTGTAGACAGCAAGCTTCTGGTCGACGACGGTAGATACTTGGGAAAACCCTTGCGGATCGTGATAAACCGCGACAGGCGTAGTAGCTTTCGCGGGAGTACCGGCACCTCGCGGGAACCATTGAAAATAAGCGATGATGGCGGCACAAACGACGATGAGTAAGATACCGATGGATAGATAACGGTTACGCATGAAACCTCCCAGGAAGATCTAAGTTGTCAACCATACTAGTGTACTAATTTTTTGGGGTTATTCCTAGCTGGGAATCCCTAGTTTTCGTCACTTTTTCTAGTTACATCAAGAAAGGAGGGAAAGGGTCACAATAAGGGAAAAGAGGTGAGGATATGGTAGATGTATTCACAGAAACGATCATTCACCGTCCGCGTGACATCGTTTCTGATTACGCTGCGAACCCTGATAACGCGCCTGAATGGTACGCAAATATTCAATCCGCAGATTGGCGAACGCCAAAACCGCTAGCTGTCGGGTCGCGAATCGCGTTTGTCGCACAGTTTTTAGGAAGAGAGCTTGCTTACGTATACGAAATCGTTTCCTATTCACCGGGGCAACAGCTTGTGATGCGCACGGTTGACGGTCCTTTTCCTATGGAAACCATCTACACGTGGGAATCGGTAGGGGGCCACTCAACCCGAATGACATTGCGTAACAAGGGCAACCCGACCGGTTTTTCCAAGTGGCTGACTCCATTCATGTCCGCAGCGATGAAAAGAGCGAATCAGAAAGATTTGAAAAAAATAAAGGACATCCTTGAAAATACGTAGCATCCGCTCTTGCATGAAAGCCTGAAAGAAGACAAGAAAAAGCGCGGCCTTGACTATCCAGACCGCGCGGATTTGGTGAGGGGAAAACGACTTGTGATGTCCAGCTTGCTTCCTCCCGGTTACTGGCAAGTATGCCGGGCTTGCGATACTGCCACGTTCCCATCATTTGTTTTTACGAAAATGCTCCATCACAAACGACTTAAAATGCAAGGCTGCCGGCGACAAGTACCGTTCCTCGATAAAAGCCATCCCGATCACACGGGAGCACTTTGGGTGCTGCAGATGGATCTGTACGGTTTTCGTCTTATCCAATCCCACATCGGGGAGGAGCGATACACCCAGTCCAGCGGCTACCAGCCCGGCTGCCGTCGCGACTTCCTCGCCCTCAAACGTGATTTTCGGGGTAATTCCCAACTGCCGGAAAGCGCGGTCCGTTGTCTCACGCAGCGCATATCCCTTCTTTAAACAGATGAAGGATTCATCCGCGATATGCTCCAGCATGATGCTTTCAGATCCGGCCAGAGGATGCCAAGGGGGGAGTACGGCAAAGATCTCTTCACTCCACAGGGGGAGCCATTGGATTTGCATTTTGGTTTCTGTCGGCTCAGCAATCAGACAAAGATCTAACTCTCCCGCGTGCAAATGCTCCAATAGCGAATAACTGTGATTTTGACTGAGCTGAAAGCGGATATTCGGAGAAATCGCACGAAAAGTGCCAATCAAATCAGGGATGATGCTGGTGCCCAGTGTATGCAAGAATCCTAAGGCTACCTCTCCGTGTTCCGGGTGGACGAGATCGTGAAGCTCTTGTGTTCCATTATGAAATTCGCTCAATATTCTCTCTACTCTTTGCAAAAATAGCTGGCCATAACGGTTCAGTATAATCGTGCGGCCTTGGCGATGAAAGAGCGGGACACCCAGCTCTTCTTCCAGTCTGGCGATAGAACGACTTAAAGCGGGTTGGGAAATAGACAGGAACTCAGCCGCACGCGTGACGTGCTGCAGACGTGCCAGGGTTTGAAAGTATTCAAGCTGCTGCCACTCCATGGAAGAACCCTCCGACCTTTGTATCATCCGATCATTCATTACCGTTGTGCATGAAAAACATACTTATAATCAATTATACATCATGAAAAGCCGGTGATAGTATGAGAGTGTGAATGAAGCGTACGGGAGGTTCCGTCAACATGGGGTATATCAAACAAGGTTCACTCGCTTTTCGGAAATCAAATGTAGCCTTCTTTGCAGCGGGGTTCAACACGTTTGCCATTTTGTACAGTACACAACCGCTAATGCCGGAATTTACGGATGAATTCCACATTTCACCGACAGCGGCAAGCCTGTCACTCTCCATGACCACCATCTCGCTTGCAATCAGTATGCTGCTGTTCAGTTCCGTATCCGAAATATGGGGCCGCAAACCAGTCATGATGATTTCCATGATGGCCGCCTCGGTCTTGTCCATTTTGACGGCATGCAGCACTACGTATGAATTCATGCTGGTTTTCCGAGTCATTCAGGGATTTGCCTTGGGCGGACTTCCTTCCATTGCGATGGCGTATCTCAGTGAGGAAATGGAGCCAGACAGTCTAGGGATGGCGATGGGGCTCTATATTAGTGGCAATTCTCTTGGAGCCGTATCGGGCCGAATCATTTCCGGTGTGCTGACGGACATGTTCAACTGGCACGCTGCCTTGGGCACGATTAGCTTCATCAGCATACTGGCATGCCTGATATTTTTTGTCAATTTGCCGAATTCCAAAAATTTCGTTCCTCGTTCTCCGAAGATTGGCTTGCTGTTTACATCCTTGGTCAGTCACTTGAAGGATCCTGTACTGCTGATCTTGTTTAGTCTGGGCTTTCTCCTCCTGGGCAGCAATGTTGCTTTGTTTAATTACGTGGGGTATGTATTCATCGCTCCGCCGTACTCACTCAGTCAGACCCTAGTAGGCTGGATCTTCCTTGTATACCTGGTGGGGATGTACAGTTCGGTATGGGTTGCGAAAATGGCAAAGAAACATGGACAGCAAAAAGTATTGATACTTTCTCTGCTCATTACGTTGGCAGGCGCCTGTCTGACGCTGGAATCCAATCTATGGATTAAGATATTGGGGCTGCCGTTGGCGACATTTGGCTTCTTCGGGGGTCATTCCATCGCCAGCGGCTGGGTGGGTCGACGCGCGCTTCAAAACAAGGCGCAGGCCTCCTCGCTCTATCTTTTCTTTTACTATGCGGGCTCCAGCATTGGCGGAACCACAGCTGGCGTGTTTTGGTCATCGCTTGGCTGGGGCGGCGTCGTGGGAATCATCGCCGGATTTTTAGGGATCGCATTATTCCTCGCGTTGCTTTTGGGCAAATGGGGCACTGTCCATCAGCCAAGCTCAGCTGCAGTAGGCAAATAAAGCGCGCGATTGATTCGAGCGGGGAGCGATTGACTGGCATGCCTTCGATACAGGGGCGTCTTCGGCAATCATGCGCTGAATCATGCGTAAATCGGCTAACGAGATCAAGAGAAGCACACTTTGCCACGTGGCGGCAGGTGTGTTTTTTTCATCGATAAGAATGTATTAAATTCTCATCGACATAAGGGCAACTAGGCTACGCCAAAGACTTGACTTGGCACAGCCTAGTTTATCCAATTGTTCCCGCAAGCAAATGCAAGAACATTCGGAAGCGTTTTCATCATCGGCACGATCTGTGCGTAAAGATATGGTATGTACACCATCAAAAACGGAAATGGGGAGTATGCGTGAAAAAACTGGTGAATCATCCGGAAGCAGTCGTGAGGGAAATGCTGGAAGGAATGGTGTTGGCGCATCCGCACATCGTCAAACAGGTGGAAGGAACGACGGTACTCGTCCGCACCCATGCCCCGATTCAGGGGAAAGTAGGGTTGGTCAGCGGAGGCGGAAGCGGACACGAGCCTTCTCACGCTGGCTTCGTAGGAACCGGGATGCTGGATGGGGCAGTGGCTGGCGAAGTATTCACCTCGCCTACACCCGATCAAGTATTGGAAGCCATCAAAGCGGTCAATGGCGGCAAAGGCGTCCTGCTGATCATCAAAAACTATTCCGGTGATCTGATGAACTTCGAGATGGCGGGAGAGTTGGCGGAAGCGGAAGGAATTCCTGTGCGAAAAGTGATTGTCAACGATGATGTAGCCGTGGAAGACAGCCTCTATACGACGGGGCGCCGCGGGATCGCAGGGACCATTTTTGTACACAAGATCGCGGGCGCATTGGCCGAAAGCGGAGCGTCCCTTGAAGAAGTCGAGCGGGTAGCAAACAAGGTGATTCAGCAGGTCAGAAGCATGGGGATGGCCCTTACGCCTTGCACCATTCCCGCAGCAGGAACACCTGGATTCTCTATCGGTGAAAACGAAATGGAGATCGGCATGGGCATTCATGGCGAACCGGGCATCGAGCGTATCGCGATTGCGCCCGCAGATGATGTTGCCACAACGCTAGTCAACCATGTGCTCGAGGATATGAAGCTGACATCCGGGGATCGCGTCGCAGTCCTCATTAACGGTTTGGGCGGGACGCCGCTGATGGAGCTGTACATTGTGAATCGGAAGGTAGCGGCCCTCCTGCAGGATCAAGGCATCCAGATTCATGATACATATGTTGGCGAGTATATGACGTCTCTGGAAATGGCTGGTTGCTCGGTGACTTTGTTAAAACTGGATGACGAACTGACGGAGCTGTTGGATGCACCCGCACAAACCATCGCGTGGAAAAAGGAGAGGAGGAATCCGAGTGGGGATACACGTGAATGATGTGAAGCAGTGGCTTTTCAAAACAAATAGTCGCATGCAAGAGGAAAAAGCGTACTTGACGGCTTTGGATCAGGCGATTGGCGATGGAGACCACGGCATCAACATGGCCCGTGGCTTTCAGGAAGTGGCGATCAAACTGGAGAAAACAGCCTATACAGATATCGGTTCTCTTCTCCAGGATACCGGAATGGTGCTGCTATCGAAGGTCGGCGGGGCGTCCGGTCCTCTATTCGGCACAGCTTTTATGAAAGCAGCAATGGTATGCAAAGGGAAAACGGAAGCGACCACAGCCGATTTGGGCGCTGCTTTGCAAGAGGCGGTCAACGGGATCAAACTTCGGGGGAAGGCGGAAGTCGGCAGCAAGACGATGCTCGATGTGTGGGAGCCGGTTGCGCAATACGTCCAGGAGCACGCGGAGCAGCTATCCTGGTCTGCGCTAAACGACCTCGCCCGACTCAGCATGGAAAAGACGAAAGAGATGGAAGCCAAAAAAGGCAGAGCGGCATATCTGGGACCACGGTCGGTAGGACACTTGGATCCGGGATCGGTTTCTACCTATTACTTGATGGAAGCCCTCTGCACAACCATGAATAGAAGCGGGGAACCAGCATGAACAATGTCGGAATCGTCTTGGTCTCTCACAGCAAAGAGCTGGTCAGCGGCTTGCTTGCTGTGCTCAAACAGGTGCAGCCTCATGTTCCCATTGCCATAGCCGGGGGAACGGATGACGATGAGATCGGAACCAGCGCGCAAAAAATCCGGCAAGCGATCGAATCCGTGTACTCGGATGCCGGTGTTGTCCTCTTTTTTGACCTTGGCAGCGCTCTGATGAATACAGAGCTGGCGATGGAATGGTTGGAAGGCATGGACAAGATCAGAATTGCAGACGCTCCATTGGTGGAAGGCTCTTATGCAGCCGTCGTGGAATCCGGCTGCGGAAGTACACTAGATGAAGTGGTAAAAACGGCGGAAGATGCCAAGCTGATCGAAAAACGATAATGGGAGCGGCTTGCTTATGCGGATCGAAAAGGAGTTAATCGTACATCGCGCAGATGGCTTGCATGCGAGGCCAGCCGGGGAAATAGCGAAAACGATGAGAACATTTCAGAGCAGTGTAGAGATGGAATATGGCGGCAAAACGATCAATGCAAAAAGCATCGTCAGCCTGATGACACTGGTCGCCAAGCAAGGAGCGATGCTGCGGGTGATCATTGATGGGGAGGACGCGCAAGAAGCTTTGGTAGCACTGGAGCTCATGTTGCGTTAGTTCAATAAAAAAGCAGCGGTAGGCTAGGACGTGATAGCTTGTCCCAGGTTACCGCTGACTCATTTTTGCGTTGCTTTTTTCTGAGTTTCTGATTCGCAAAGCTGCGTAGGATGAACACCGCCAGGAGTCAAAAGGGCATCCGTCCTTTTGAGCGTTTGGGTTAGCGATGTTGCTCGTACCGGTTCGCTTTGCTGAAGCTGCGGATCGCCGCAATTTCTTCCTTGGTCAACGGTGGTACGTTCGCCGCCTCGATATTTTGCAGGAGCTGCTCTCGGGAGCTGGCTCCGGGAATAACGGTCGCGACTGCAGGATGGCTAAGCGAATAACGGATAGCCAGCTGCGACATGCTGCGCGTATTGTCCACCATCGATGCCAGCTTCTCTCGAACAGCTGCGATCTCTTCCACACTGTGGTCCAAGTATCCTTTTGTCACATTCTTATTCTCCGCCAGCGCTCCGCTGGCCACCGGCCCTCGAGCAATGACACTGATGCCCTGTTCCAGGAGCAATGGCAGCACTTCCTCTTCTGCACGGCGGTCCAGGATGCTGTACTGGTTCATCACGCTGACGATGGAGGAGCGTGCCGCATATTCCCGGATCACGTTGGGGCGGATGGAAGAGATGCCGTAATGCCGGATCACCCCTTCGCGCTTCAGCTGCTCGAACGCTTCAATCGTCTCGTCAATCGGATCATCCAAGGTTCCCCCATGCAGCTGATAGAGGTCGATGTAATCCGTCTGAAGTCTTCTCAAGCTGTCCTTCACCGCGGATAAAATGTACGCTTTCGACGGATCCCACACCCAGCCTTCCTGCCCGGGAATGCGCCGGTTGCCCACTTTGGTCGCCAGAATGACTTTGTCACGGCGCCCCTGAATCGCTTTTCCTACCAGTTCCTCATTACGTCCCGCATCATATAAATCGGAAGTATCCAAAAAATTAATGCCTAGATCTAACGCCTCTTGAATGAGAGGGACAGCTTTCGCCTCATCCGTCCCTACGGTCATACATCCGAAGCCGATTTCAGTGACCATGAGATCGGAAGCACCTAAACGGTTGGTTTGCAATGGAAATTCCGCTCCTTTCGGTGGTATGATGACATTGATTATACAGATCCCATCCAATGAAATCCAAGGGGGTATTTTTCATGAGCAACTCAATCTTGAGCACCATGAACATCGCTCGCCAAATGACGCTCGGCAAAATCGTCAGTATCAGTGAAGATCTGTTCTCCGTTCAGCCGCAGCCATTCAACAACACGATTGCCTGGAACCTGGGGCATATCGCTGCGACGTTCGACGGATTGGTTTTTCGGGCGATAACCGGCAGCAACAGACTTCCCCAAGATTTTATCGCCATGTTCAAAGGCGGAACCCGCCCCTCCGATTGGACACAGACTCCGCCATCGAAGGCCGAGCTGGTAGATATCCTGAAGCAGCAGATGAACGAAGCCAATGAATATTTCGCGGGGAACATGGACCAGGTACTGGAGAAGCCTTTGCAAATCCGCGACTTCAAGCTAGAAACCGCCGGCGATGTCATCGGCTTCGCCGCAATCCACGAAATGATGCATAACACGACGATTCTCGATCTGGTGAAAGTGATTCAGCATCAGAACAGCTGATACATACAAATACAAACATACTAAGAAAAGACGATGAAGGGGAAAAGCTTCATCGTCTTTTTGTCAGGCACTTGTCCTTAATCGGAAGAGGGTTTCGCAGGATAAGCTTCTCATTAGAATAAGATCGAATGAGGGGATTTTTTATGTAAGCCGGGAGAAGAAGTGAAAAATGAAACGAAAAGGCCGGGACAAACGTAAAAGGTATCATGAAGAATTACTTGTTCCAAAGTGAAAGATCATGTACATGGGGGATGATATTGTGATGAAACAATGGTTCGGCAAAATTGCAATTTTGCTAGGGATGGTTCTCTTGGTTGCGAAATACTATTTTTTTCAAACATCTGAATACAGCTATATTCTGACAGGTCTTGTGGTTGTTCTTTGCCTGATGGGCGGCTTTTTGGCTTCGGGTGATTCTCCCAAGAAGGCGTCATAGTGGAGCAGTATGGCTTGGAAATGGGGCTGATAACCCAACAGCAAAGGGATTGCAGGAAAATTACCACCCAATTGTTGACGACACTGTCATCATGAATGCTTGCGTATCCATAGACGGATGTGAATAGACGGGTGGCACAAGCAGAAGAATATGTGTGGAAAATTAACAAATTGGCAGTTGACTTGTTCTTTTGTTGTAAGTATTATAATTACAACGAGAGGGTGGTCAGTTGAAAATCAGTAGCCGGTTCACAATCGCTGTACATATGGTATCGTTAATTCACGTTCGAACCGATCATTTAACGTCTGAGCAAATTGCGGATAGCGTGAATACGAATCCGGTATTCATTCGGCAAATCAGCAGCTTGCTAAAAAAAGCGGGGATAATCGGGGTGAAACGTGGTTCAGGTGGAGCTTATTTATTGAAGGATCCTTCAGAGATTACATTATACGATATCTATCTAGCCGTAGATGTTGTTGGAGACAATGGATTATTTCACTCCCACGAAAATCCGAATCCCAATTGTTGGATCGGAGCAAATATCCATGAGATTCTAGGGTTTTTTTTAGTAAAGGCACAACAGGCTATGGAAGGTGTTTTGCGTGAAGTTTCCATTCAGGAACTCATTCATCTCATCGCTGAAAAAAAGAATGCTTCTTCGGGAGCATAATTTTTTTGGGACTGTTGTAATTGGTTTACTTACAACAATTCTCCACTCTCTCCCTCTCGTTGAAAAAATGTTGTCATATTTAAGGAGGATTTTACATGACTGTTGATTTTGAATCTGAAATAAAAGAACTTCATTGGGACCGAGAGATAAACTCATATGTTCAGCTAATACCTAATCTGATCTATTCCCAAAAAGCCAATAACCCGTTAGCACTTAACTTATTGGTGTATCGAAACCCGATGGATGCTTTATTCAATAGAGAGGGTAACAAAGAAGTGTATCCACTCATTATTTACCTGCAAGGGTGCGGGTGGGGATGGAGCGAACAGGATATATTCGCTTTTATCCCACAGCTATCTGAATTTGCGAAAAACGGGTTCGTCGTTGCCAGTGTGCAATACCGTCTAACATCAGAAGCCATTTTTCCTGCTCAACTGGAAGACGTGAAGGACGCGATACACTTCCTTAAAACGAATGCTTCAAACTATAATATAGATCCGAACAAAGTAGGTCTATGGGGAGATTCCTCTGGTGCGCATTTAGCTCTATTGGCAGGCTTGGAAGCATTGGGGGCTGGGGGAAATCCGTGTGATGTGCAAGCAGTTGTGGATTGGTTTGGGCCAACCGAATTATTGTCGATGAGCAAATATCCTTCTGTATTTGATCACGATTCTCCTCATTCGCCGGAGTCCAAACTAGTTGGAGGTGCGATCCAAGAGAACAAATCCAGGGCAAAAGAAGCCAGTCCCATCGAGTATGTTCGTCCTGGTGCTCCCCCTATCTTGATCATGCACGGCGATGCAGATGATGTTGTTCCCTATGAGCAAAGCGTTGAATTTTTTCGTGCACTGCGCGAAGCAGGAAACGACGCAAGCATGTACAGAATAAAAGGAGCAGGACACGACGCCTTTACGCAGCGTCAAACGATGGATGTTGTTAAAGCATTTTTCAATCTCCATTTAAAATAAACGTAACAGAGGTAGTGGAACAATCAAGGAGCAGCATGCTGCGGCTACTGTTCGGTAACGATAGTTGGAACCATGGAGCAGCTGCAATTGGCAGCTGCTCCATCAGTCATTACGCGCTATCGGGCAGTCTAGGTTTTTTTCGGGTCCATGGCTGCCGCACAGCTAACCGACTTGAACCGATGGTTACCTTTGGTCGGATTGATACTTCGAGTTATCGGCATCGCTGTTTTCACCGGAATCATTTGCATGTTTCGCAAGATTGTTTGCTGCTATGTCGCCAAGTGGATTGGAAGAGGAACCTAGCGCAGCATCGGCTATTCCGCTGCCCATAGTCCCTACGACTTCACCGGAGTTGCCGTCATCCGTGATGTTCCGATTGCGATTGTTGTTTTGATCCAATTCACTCTCGCTCCCTCACTTCGTCATTGGCAAGCGCTGCAATTCACTCACCACGAATATTGTACCCGACTGAGATGGAGGGATTCAGGAACAGCAAAAGTCCGTTTTTTACATGTCAGGCCAAGCCGAAAGCCAGTGCCAGCAAGGCGGCCGATGCGCCTCCAGCAAGCGAGCCGGCGACATTGACGGCATCGTTGTTCCAGCCTGAGCGGCCGCGGACCCGCACGGCTGATCTGCCGCAGTGGCGGGCCTGCTCGATTTCCCGACCGCAAGTGTCACATCGGTACATTTGCTGCCATGTGGCACCGAGCCACGAATCCGCCAGCGACCCTATGATGCCGGCCAGACCGGCTATTCCGATCCAGGCGGCAGGTCTGAGCGTAGCAGCGGCTTGGCCGGGCACTGCAAGCAGCATCCATGCGATGGCGCCGATAAATAGTCCGCCGGCTAGCGAAGCGGCCATGCCGATGCTAGAGACACCTCCGGACGTGCCAGGGGGAACACGCTTGCCCGTCTTGATCGATCTCGGTGGCGTCCGGCTCAAGCCGCCAATTTCCGTAGCCCACGTATCGGCTGTGACCGCCGCCATGACGCCGAGGAAGGCATACCACCAGAGCGGATGTGGAAATGCCCAATTCCCCACGCATAACAGCAGCCCCAGTCCTCCGTTAGCGAAAACCTGGCCGGCATCACGTCTCCCGGTTTTCTCATAACCGCTCTCTGCCTCTTCTTTTGCATGCTTTTTCCATTTTGACCACAAGGTCGACGAAACAAAAAAAGCGATGAGGGAGCCGAACCAGACCGCGCTTCCGAGCGCGTACATCACGGTACCCAGCATCACCGCTGCCAGAAAGCCGGAACCGGACAGAGACCGTTTTACATAAGCCGCCCCGGCAATCCCAACGCTGCAGGCCAGACCTATCCACCACTCCACCGCTTTTTCGCCCCCTTTGTTTTTGAACTATTATACCTCTTTCGAAAATGAAAAGGGAATGATTATGCGATGGCCAGGACGTCACTGTGATCCGGTTAAAAGGAGGGGGGATCACTCACTGGAATTGCGACAAACAAGGGTGGCAATTTGCCACCCTTCGATAACCACCAAGGTATTCATGAACTGTAACCAGGAGGAACGTAAAAGGGGGGAATCCGAATCCAACCGCGTTTGCGCATCGAGTGTTTCAATTTCGTTGCAAATGCTAATTTTTCGCTCTGGAACTGAGTGAACATTATGCCGACATCTACACGGATTGATTCGGCTGCAATCCCGGCAGCCCGTATGATCAAACTGTATATTTTTAACGATAATTCGTTGGCGAGTACATCATCCGTTAATTTCGTTCCAGGCGGAATACTGTGCGGATCCGATTTAGGCATATCTTCGGAAGCCCGCGGCATGGAAATGCCCTCCTTACTCATGAATTCATAGAGCCTCTTCCGCTGGCTCGTTCCCAGCGCCAAATCTTCTAGAAGCAATTCTTTTAATTCGTGATCGGTCGTAGTATTGATGGCTGACTGAACGGTTGATTTGGCTAATTCAAGACCTGCCAAGTACATCCAACATCCCATTACCTCTCCGACATGCAGAGGTTGGTCTTCATCTTGATCTATCATTGATTTGATGGTATCTATGGTCGATTCCAAGATGTTTACCATGTAGTGTATCCTCCTCGTTAAATAACAACATGATTATTGTTTGAAACAGGCGGATACCTTATTCAAATTTTGGCAATGGGATTATGTCCGCTTCCAATCATATGGGAAAACGCTCACTTCCGAAGCTGCTCGCCAATTAATCGGATCACATGCTGATAGTAGGAACCATCATGGGTCACAAAGCTATTTTTCCCCACATAGGTATCGACCCAGGTTTTCTCCTCGTACGCATTGATTGTAAAACCGGTAACCCTAATCTCTTCTTTCGTTCCCAGCCAAAGCTCACAAAAGTCATCAAACGTAGCGCGCATCATTCCTGCTACCTCTTCTTTCTGCAAGCGAAAATCATTAAACGTACCATCATATTCATAGAGGAAAATATGAGCAAATTCTTTGTCGATCATCTTTTCGTTGACGATGCAGTAATCAAGAATGCCCAATGGCACTACCTCCTCAAAAGCCACTTCGATTCCCACCTCCTCCTGAATCTCTCTTACTCCATCCTGCACGGTTTCATCAGCCAGCAGATGTCCCGCAGCCGTGATGTCCAACAGGTTGGGATAATCTTTCTTCCGCTCGCTGCGCAGCTGCAGATAAATAAAGTCCCTGCCTTCCTCTCTGCTCACAAACCAGCAATGAAAGACTTCGTGCCAATGCCCGATGCGATGCACCTCTTCGCGGGTCGCTACGCCTACTTGTTTCTTATTCTCATCAAAAATATTGAGCAGTTCCGCTTCCATGATGGCTCCATCCTTCCTTGTGCTCAGTGCTTGTCTTTCGTTTCGCTCCTGCGCCGTCCCGAGCTGATCAGCGCCAGTTGGCTCGCCATGAACTTCGGGGTGTAGGGAAGATCATTTTCCAGCCACCAGTAGATGACGCCCAAATAAGCGCTGGTCGTGTAGCTGAGGATGATTTCTTCGGGCACTTGCAATTGATGGCCTTGCTTTTTGACATTATCCAGCGCCTGCTGAAAAGCTCCCTTTAGCGCATGGATCATCCGAGTGCCGAAGCCGGGAATTCCTTTGCTTCCCATCATCGTACGGAAGAATTCGGCGTTTTCGGCTACGTGCTCAAAAAAGGCGACCAAGCCAGGAGGGGGCTCACTGGGATCAGCTGGGCGTTCGTAGTTGGCAGACGGTGTAATTTTCGCGGACATTTCTTCGATGACCTCATGGATGCTTTGCTCGAGCAGGTCGTACTTGTCGCGATAGTGCAGGTAAAAGGTAGCGCGATTCAAGTTGGCCTTGTCGGTCAAATCCTGGATGGTGATGGCATCAAAGCCTTTTTCCTTGATCAACGAAATAAGTGCGTCACGCAAAGATTGCCTGGTTCGTTGGATGCGGCGATCCAGATTTTTTGGTTTAGTCGACATGTTGTGCCTCCGTGTTGATTATTGTAAGTTTGCGCATCAAAATCGATGGTTTTGTTGTATTGTCAACATCCTCGTCATTCTTGTTCATTGAGTATACGGTGCATCTGCTTATAATATTAATATGCAAACTGTCTATTTAACAACAGTTTGTCGTTTTATTTTTATCGTGGTTCATCATACAGAAAGTTGAGGAGAGATCATGAAGAGAAAAGCCATATTATATCTGATCCTGGGCGTGCTTGTGCTGGGAGGCGGCGGGGTCGGCTCCTATTACTGGTACATGGGTCAGCACTATGTATCCACTGAGGATGCGAGAGTGATGGGAGATATCTACCGCGTCATGCCACGCATCTCCGGGAAGCTAACCTCGATCACAATCGAAGAGGGCGACCAGGTCATGGCCGACCAGATCGTCGGGAAGGAAGATACAACCAATCTGGCCGGCTATCAGCTGGACAATGCCACCCTTCGTTCCCCGATTTCCGGACGAGTCATCAAGGTCAACTCCAAAGAGGGGGAAGTGGTTTCGGCAGGTCAGGCAGTTGCGCAGGTGGTTGATGAAAGCAAGCTGTATATCCAGGCAAATATTGAGGAAACCGAAATTGGCCGCATCAAGGTAGGTCAGCCCGTTACATTCACCGTGGATGCTTTCTCCGGGAAGAAGTTTACCGGTACGGTCACCGAGATCGGTCAGGCAACCAACTCCACGTTTGCTTTGCTTCCTGCTACCAGCAGCAGCGGCAACTTTACCAAGGTCACGCAGCGGATTCCGATCAAGATCGCGATCGACCAAACAGATACGCCTTTGTTCGCAGGGGCTAACGCAGTGATTTCCATCCAAGTGAAAGGAATATGAGGTGTGACTCGATGAAAAAGAAAACATCAATGATCGTAGGAAGCTTGCTGCTGGCCACAGCAGCGCTGTCGGCGGTCGGCTGCAGCAATGTTTCCAGTGCGGATGTAACGGCAACCATGCCAGCAGTCCGTATCATGACGCTCGCTCAAGCTGCAGAGGCAGGAACGATGGCCAGCGGGAAAGTCGTGCCAGATCAGGAGATTCAGATCGTTTCCAAGATTTCGGGCAAAGTGGCGCAAGTACTGGTCAAAGAAGGGGCACAGGTGAAAAAAGGCGAGCGACTGGTGCAGCTGGAAGCCAATGATTATCAGCAGCAGGTCCAACAGGCGGCTGCAAGTCTGGATGCCAGTCAGGCACAGCTGTCCGATCTGAAGGCGGGGGCACGCACCCAGCAAATCACCGTGCAGGAAAGCGCGTTGGAACAGGCAAAGGCGACTTATGAGACTGCACAAAGAACCTATGAACGGACACAAGCGTTGTTTACCTCCGGCGCTGTATCCCAATCCGATCTGGATAAAATATCGCTGGAGCTGGAAAAGGCGAAGTCCGCTTATGAGCAAGCGAATGCGCAGCTTGATCTGACCAAAGCGGGCGCTACCGCTTACTCGGTAGAGGCCAAGGCTGCTGACGTGGACCGTTCCCGTGCAGCGTTGTCACTCGCGCAGAATACGCTCGCCAATACCTCGATCGTTTCTCCGATCGACGGGGTAGTGGCCAGCCGTTCCATTGATCCCGGCGAGATGGCGCAAGCGGGGACTCCCTTACTGACTGTCGTCAATATGGAACAGGTAAAAGTAGAGGCAAGCGTCGGACAGGATGTCGTCAACCAGCTGAAAGCCGGGGCAAACGTAGAGGTGAGGGTCGACGGCATCCAGGAGCAGAGCTTCAAGGGAACCGTAGACTTCATCAGTCCGATTTCGGATCCCAACAACAATACGTTCCCTGTAAAAATCACCGTGCAAAATCCGGATCATCTCCTAAAGGCCGGGATGATCGCTCAGGTGTACTTTAACGGCGAGCGACAAGTGCAGGGATTCGAGGTGCCTGCATCCGCATTAATGAAATAGGATGACAAAACCTATGTGTTCAAAGCGGAGGGCAACGTCGTTCATCAAGTGGAAGTGAAAACAGCCGAGAAAAACAAGGACTGGGTCTATGCGCTTCAAGGCATCAACGCAAATGATTCCATCGTGATCAATCCTGACGGGAAGCTGAAGGATGGAGATCGCGTCCGCATAGAATAGGAGGCCATCTTGTGTCAGAAGAAATGAAACAAACAAATGAGAGTGGCGCCTATAAATGGTTTGCCCTGGTAGCGATCGTCATCGGGACGTTTGCGGCTGTGTTGAACAGCAGTCTGCTGAACGTCGCGCTGCCGAAGCTGATCGCCGTCATGGGATCGACGCAGGATACGATGCAGTGGATCTTGACGGGGTATATGCTCGCTTCGGCGGTTGTGATCCCGTTTAGCGGTTATTTGGGAGATAAGTTTGGTTACAAAACGGTATTTACCGTATCGTTGATCGGTTTTACGGTAGGAACCTTTTTATGCGGCATGGCTTGGAGCGACAGCAGCCTGATCGCCTTCCGGATCTTCCAGGGGCTGGCCGGGGGCTTGATCATGCCGATCGGGATGACGATTATTTACAGTCTGATCCCGCGCAATCAGATCGGGACCGCGCTTGGGCTATGGGGGATTGCGGCCATGAGTGCGCCGGCGATCGGCCCTACGCTTAGCGGGTACATCGTGGAGCATTACAGCTGGCGTGTCCTGTTTTTCTTGAATGTGCCTGTGGGAATCCTGGCCGTAATGATGGGGATGATTCTGTTAAAAGAAACGCCGAAGAAGCCAGGCGCTACGCTGGATAAGGCAGGGGCGGTCCTGAGTGTGATTGCCTTTGGCACGCTGCTTTTGGCATTGAGCAAGGGGCAAGCGGAGGGGTGGACCTCACTTTATATCGTCAGCTTGTTTTTTATCGCTTTTTTCAGCCTTGTGCTTTTGATCTGGGTGGAGCTTGGACAAAAGCAGCCTGTGTTGGAAGTGCGGCTATTTGCCAATCCGATTTTTACACTCAGTGTATTGACCTCCAGTCTCGTCACGATCGGGATGTTCGGGGGGATCTTCCTGCTGCCGATTTACCTGCAAAATATCCAGGGATTATCCCCGGTCCAGACGGGTATCTTGATGCTGCCGCAATCGATCGTGATGGCCTTGATGATGCCGATCAGCGGGCGGTTGTTTGACAAGATCGGGATTGTGCCGATTGGTCTGGTCGGTCTGAGTCTGGTCGGGATCACTACCTTTGAGCTGCACAGGCTCGCCATTGATACGCCGAACCATTGGTTGAATGTGATGCTGACCATCCGGGGGATTGGGATCGGGCTTTGCATGCAGCCATTATCCACGGTGGGGATGAATGCTGTGCCGCCGCAATTGATCGGGCGAGCCTCGCCGCTTTCCAATGTGACGAGACAGGTCATGGGTTCGATGGCCATCGCGGTCTTTACCATGATCATGTCGCAGCGCAGCACCATTCATACCGGCATCATCAATGACACGGTCTCTGTCACCAATACGGAAGCGAGTCAGACCATGTCTGCGCTGACGGGTGTATTTGCCCAAGGCGGGCTTGATGCAGCCTCTGCGCAGGCCATGGCTGCCAGCACTTTGGGCGGCTTGATCGCCAAAGAAGCGACGGTCCGGGCGATTGGCGATACGTTTCTGCTTGCGTCCATTCCGATCTTCATCTGTATTCCGCTGGTGCTGCTTTTTGCGAAAAGAAAGAAAAAAGAAGTGCCTCCTGCGAAGCCGGCCGCGCAGACCGATGAACAGCCGGTGAAGGCAGGCGTGCAGCCGGAGCCGGTTCTTAGCCGCTAAGGCTCGATCAACTCGAATTGCTCATTGCATTTGTTGACAAAGGAAGAGCAGTGGATGGATGCCAGATCAGCCGTATAGATCCATTTGGCGTCCGGCGACCAGCCGATAAAGGGTTTGTTGTCATGTGCTTTGTAATAGATGCCGGGATCCTCAATGGTCATTGGGGGAACATTCCTTTTCGAACCTTCGTGCTGATAGCGGAGCCAGACGTAGGCATCCATCCCATTGGAGCCGCCGCGGAATTCTTCTCCTACAAACGCATGGCCGACAGGAGCCCAATGAACGCCGGAAAGCAGGTCTCCTTCCAACTGGCCAGGAGCACTTCCAAGCGGAAGCTTTCTGCCAGTCGGCAGGTGGGTCAGGACAGCGCCTTTTTCGGTTCGATCATAGGCATAGGTCATATCGGCTGAGTACGAAGGCAGTTCCTTTCGCGTATGGACGCTGATGTGTCCGGTAGCCAGATCCCATTCCTTGATGCCTGTGCTGGTCTGATAGAACAGTTTTCGCCCGTTTGGCTGCCACCTGATTCGCGTGGCAAATCGGTCAGGCTCTACCATCATCGCGATCGTATCCGCCCCCAGTATTTTTGAGGTGGCAAGGTCTTGCAAGATCAGCTTGCCGTTCTTATAAAGGTTCGAATTGGTACGGTCGATCTGGATGTAGGCCAGATAGAGTTCGTTGGGCGAGACAGCTTGCGTCACGATGGGGCGGATTGCATCGCCAGGCGCGATCAGCTTCTTTTGCTGGCCGACAGGATCAAAGGAAACCAGGTTGCCTTTTTCGTTTATCAAAAGCTTGTCGCTTTTCGGATACCAAGCCGCGTATCCGCTTAAAGGGGCAAGCTTTTTTGTTTTTCGTTCATAGAGGTAATAGGTTGTCGGGTCTGTGGCTGTTCTGCCGATTTTTTCGGTGTACAGGTATGCGGTGCTCGGTGAAAGAGAAGCACGATGCATGAGGGGAAGCGATGCGATCCGCTCTTTTTTCAGGTTGGGAACGGAATAGCGATCGATCACCGTCGTTTCCGTTAGTGAAGAAACCGATGCTTCACTTTTGGCAGGAGATAAGGAACCGAGCAAGCTTATGATCGCAAAGGATAGACAGGCAAGAGAGAATAAACGTTTTTTCATGATAACCTCCTCACAGCGCTACAGGTAAGACGTACCAATGATGGGAAAGTTTCATGGCTCGCTTCCAACTCCGCCGCACACTTTAGGCGTTTTCACCATAGGCTGTTGGAGGGTGGAGATCACGATGAAAATTCCCAAAAATTTGCCTGATTTTGTAGGCGCTGTGCTGTCAATTGTCTTAGGGGTTGTGGTCAGTATCGAGGGCTTCCGCATTCGTTCGCATGCCGTCTCCCAATATACCTTGGACCACACGTTGCCTGCCATTCTTGGAGTCTTATTTATTGTGCTGGGGACAATGCTGATGATCAGTACGATGCGGGATCAGGAACATGAACAGGACAAACGAAGGACGCTTCCGTCTCCTTATCAAAATCGAATGATTCTCTCGCTCTCAACGCTGGGGCTTTATTTCCTGATGCTCAATATCATGGGCTATCTTTTGGCGACCCTGATCGCATCAGTCCTGTTATTCCGCATTGTCGGAACGTACCGGTGGGCGCGTTCTGTCGCATGTGCGCTTGTCCTCACAGGAAGCTTGTACCTGGTATTCATCAAGTGGCTGCAGATTTCGTTTCCAGCCGGAATCTTTTTCTGAAAGGGAGCTGCATATGGAGACTTTACAAATGCTCATGGCCGGTTTCTCAGAAGCGATTACGCCTGGAAATCTGTTGATGGCTGCTCTCGGGGCACTAGTCGGCACCTTTGTCGGCGTCTTGCCGGGATTGGGGCCAACCTCTGCGATTGCCATCCTGCTGCCTGTCACGGCAGTGCTGGAACCGACGCAAGGCATCATCATGCTGGCAGGGATCTACTATGGAGCCATGTACGGCGGCTCTACGACAGCGATCTTGTTGAACATTCCGGGTGAAATTTCCTCCGTTCCTACCTGTCTGGATGGGTATCCGCTGGCGAAAAAGGGGAAAGGGGGACCGGCATTAGGCATTTCGGCGATCGCTTCCTTTGGCGCAGGGATCCTTGGTGTGATCGGGCTGGTCTTTTTTGCTCCCGTGCTGGCGGATCAGGCCTTGAAATTTGGCCCGCCCGAGTATTTCGCCCTGATGATTTTCGCGCTTACCCTGATGGTCAGCCTGTCAGGCACTTCGCTGCTGAAGGCGTTGCTAATGGGGGGACTGGGCTATACGCTCGCGTTGATCGGGCTGGGACCCTCTTCAGGCATGCCGCGTTTCGACTACGGCAGTTCTACGCTTGCGGGAGGCCTGGATATGATCAGCATCATCATCGGGTTGTTTGCCATTGCGGAGGTGCTCAAGGGAATCGAGGAAAAGCGGTTGACCACGGTGATCGGGAAGACAGGGCGTGTCTATCCGTCGAAGGCCGATTTGAAGAAGTCCTTTGCTCCCATGCTGCGCGGCGGAATCATCGGCTTTTTTCTCGGATTGCTTCCTGGCTGTTCGGCTGCGATTTCTTCCTTTCTGGCCTATGACATGGAAAAAAAGGCCTCAAAGGAGCCGGAGCAATTCGGCAAAGGGGCGATCGAAGGAGTGGCTGCACCAGAAGCAGCCAATAACGCGACAAGCAGCGCAGGATTCATCCCGCTGTTTTCCCTCGGGATCCCTTCATCACCGCCCCTGGCGATTTTGCTGGCGGGGCTGATGATCTACGGACTCACACCCGGCCCTGTTTTGTTCGAACAGAATGGCCCGTTTGTCTGGACCGTGATCGCCTCGATGTTTATCGGCAATGCGATGCTCTTGTTCTTGAATCTGCCGATGGTCTGGTTATGGGTAAAGCTGACGAAGGTGCCCTACGGGATCATGGCCCCGACGATCCTGATGCTCTGCACGATCGGCGCCTACAGTGTTCGCAACAGCTTGTTTGATGTGCTGGTCGCCTTTTTCTTCGGCGGATTGGGCTATTTGTTTCAACGGTATCAATGGCCGATCGTTCCGCTTATCCTCTGCTTCATTTTGGGCCCTTTGCTGGAGGAATCGTTCATTCAGACGATGGCGATGTCTTCCGGTGATTTGACGATTTTGCTGGAGCGTCCCATTTCTTTCGCGATCCTGGTTGGAGCGGCGATTTTCCTGACCATTTCGATGGGACTGAACAGACGCACACAAAAGCGTGTAAAAGAAGAAAAGCAGCGCGGCATCGATGTCGCTTAGCTGTTTGCATGTACAGGAGGAAGACAGATGAAGGTTTGGCGGAGATGGGCAAATCTGTCCGTCAGTGTTTTGATCGCAATGGCGGTGACTGCTTGCGGCACGAACCAAGCAGCTGCTCCGGTGGCGCCCGCAACGTCGGGTACGTCTCAAAAAACGGAGACTGCTGGGGAAGTTGAGTATCCGACCAAGCAGATCGAGTACATTGTTCCCTACTCGGCTGGGGGTGGGGTCGATCTGGTCGCTCGGGCAACGGCGGATTACTTGAGCAAGGAATGGAGGCAGCCGATCGTGGTTGTCAACAAACCCGGAGGAGGGGGAACGGTCGGCGCGGAGTACGCGCTGAAGCAAGCGAAAAATGACGGGTATACGGCGCTTGCGGTGAACGTTTCCAATACCTCGATGCTTACCGCAGGCATGACCAATGCGATCATCAAGAATGAAGACCAGATCTATACCGCACGTATCGGTGAAGGGACATTGGCCTTCGTGGTCAAAGCAGATGCGCCTTGGAATACGTTTGCGGAATTTTCGGAATGGGTGAAGGCCAATCCCGAGCAGCTCACCTGGACGTCCGTAGGGCCAGCAGGGTTTTCGGCGTTTGGCGTAGCGGAATGGTTGCAGGCGATCGGGGCCGATTTTTCGAAAACGCGGATGATCGTGACCAAAGGAGCATCTGATTCACTGCCGAAAGTAGCGGGCGGGCATGCCGTGCTGGCTGTGCATACCATCGGGGAAAGCAATCCGATGCTGCAAGCGAAAAAGGTCAAGATTCTCGCAGTCTCGGGCAGTGAGCGCAGTCCTTTTCTGCCGGATGTGCCTACTGCGGAGGAACAAGGGATAAAAGGCCTGAGCGTCTTCTGGTGGACCGGTGTATCGTTTGCGAAAGGCACGCCGGAGCCGATCATTCATAAGTGGGAGCAAGTGGTGGAGAAGATGACAAAAGACTCCGCTTTCGTGAAAAAGCTGCAGGAGATTCAGGTAGAGCCAAACTATGCCAACTCGGCCGATTTTACCAAAGCGGTGCAAACGGAGACCGAATATTACATCGACCTGGCGACAAAAGCGAACATGCGCCAATAAGCGGAGGACCGGACTGTTGTTCTGCATAAGGACAACAGTCTTTTTTATTTTTATAAATTTACCAGTTTTGCAGATGAAAGCAGCGGGAAAGCATTGTTAGATCATCTATTCGGTTGAGGAGGAAAAACAATGCATTTCAAAAGCGTAAAAACCAGAACGCTTGCCATCATGCTGCCTGTAATCATCGTAACGCTGCTGGCGATCCTGTTTTTTTCATATACGTATGCGAGCGGGATTATTCGGGAACAGATTAGCAATTCGATGGACAACGGGTTGTACAGAGTGACAGGTATGATCGATACGAAGCTGACTGCCCATTCAAAAGTGGCAGAAACGCTGGCCCGAAATGTGGAAGGCAATGCAAAGAATTTGGATCTCGCACGCTATCAGGGCATCCTGTCGAGCGTGGTGGGCATCAATAAGGAAACCTTTGGCATGGGGATCTTCTTTAAGCCGTATACCTACAAAAAAGAGACGCAGTTCTTCTCTACATACGTGTATAAAGAAGGCGACCAGGTAAAAACGACGGAAGATTACAATGATCCTTCCTACAACTATCCAAGCTGGGAATGGTACAAAGCTGCCGAAAACACGTCAGAAAAAGTGGTGTATACCAAACCTTATTTTGATCAAGTGTTGAACAAGACGTTAGTGACGGCAAGTGTGCCGATGTATGACCAACAAAAGCAATTTATGTCAGTCTTGACGGGTGATATCGATCTCTCCAGTTTGCAAACGATGATCGCCGAAATGGTTGTAGGAGAGACGGGCTGGGCATTCCTGATTGACAGTGATGGCAATTATCTCGGCCATCCGAAGCAGGATAAAGTCATGAAAGTCAAAATCACCGAAGAAAGCAATGCCACGATCGCTGACTTGGGCAAACGGATGCTTGCCGAACCAAAAGGGGTAGGAGAATTTACAGACGAGACTGGTCTCAATCATGTCTACTATCAAAAAGTAGCGATGACGAACTGGACGCTTGCCCTGGTCATGCCAGACGCGGAGATTCAGAAACCGATTGTCAGCTTATTGGAGAAACTGGCGCTGATCAGCTTGGCCGGTGTAGTGATCATGGCGGGCTTGATCTATTGGTACAGCCAGTCCATGACCCGTCAAATCAAGCAAGCCAACGAGCTTTCTTTTGCGCTGGCTGAAGGCGATTTTACCAAAGAGCTGGAGATCAACACAGCAGATGAGTTCGGACAGATGGCGAAAAACTTCAATCGCATGACGGAACAGCTCAAGGAAGCGATGGGCAAAATCGTGATGAACTCCCAGATCGTCGCTTCTACCTCGGAGCAATTGACAGCAAGCGCAGAACAGACAAGCAAGGCGACGGAGCATATCGCAGAAGCGATTTCGGAAATCGCGATAGGTGCGGGCGAACAGGTAAGCTCGACAGCGAAGAGCTCTGAAATCGTAGCGGACATGTCTCATGAGATCGATGAGATCACCCAACGCATTCAATCGGTCACACGCTCCTCCGTGGATGCCCAACAGAAAGCAGCTGACGGCAATCAGGTGGTTCAGACCGCAATGGGGCAAATGAATCTGATCCATGACCAAATGGGCGTGACCGCGGAGATCGTGAACCAGCTGGGAGCAAAATCGAAACAGATCGATAACATTATCTCGCTGATTACCTCCATCTCCAGTCAAACCAATCTGCTGGCACTTAATGCGGCCATTGAAGCGGCACGGGCAGGTGAGCACGGCAGAGGCTTTGCAGTCGTAGCGGATGAGGTGCGAAAGCTGGCTGAGCAGTCCAACGATGCGGCTGAGCAGGTAAGGGCAATCATTAATGAAATCCAACGCGATACAGAACAAGCGATGAACGCGATGGGGGATGGCACCAGCGTATTGCAGGACGGGATTCGTTTGGTGAATCAGACAGGCACGACGTTCACAGACATTCTCCGGGCCATCGAGCATCTCACCAGCCAGACGAGTGAAGTAGCAAACAAAGTGGAAGATGTAAATGGCGGCATGCAGCATATGGTACAGACCATCGAAGCCGTGTCCCACATTGCTGCACAGGCGGCCGATCATACCCAAATGGTAGCAGCCTCCGCAGAACAGCAAAACGCTTCGATGGAAGAGGTATCCGCAGCATCTACCATGCTGGCAAAAATGGCGGAGGAATTGCAGGAATCGCTGAGAATGTTCAAGCTGTCGAAATAAAGGCTGAATGGATAAAGCTGCGCTCAACCTGTTTGGCGCAGCTTTTTTGAATGAATAGCATGAAAAAAGTTTTTAGTAATGTTTAAACTTATTTTTGCAAGGGTAAACACTCTGTGGGGTACCAATAGTGAATTGGACAACGGGAGGTCCATATGACGATCAGAAAAAAAGTGTTAGCCGGATTTATTACATTAATCGCATTCTTGCTTGTACTCGGAACAGTGTCGATCATTCAAATGAACCGCATGGGCAATCAGGCGAAAGAGGTAAAAGAAGTCTGGGTCGTTGGTCTTTCCTACATGGGGACGCTAAATGGACTTACGTCTGACAACCTCCGCCTGGTTAATCAGCTTGGTCTTGAAACCAGCCAAGAAGAAATCCGTAAATTGGAAGCGGCGATTCAGGACAACATCAAAACGATTGATGAATTCAACGACAAGTATGAGACGTCAATCGTGCTGGATGAGGATCGCCGATTGTTTGGGCTTTATCATGATGAATGGGAGGAGTATAAAAAAGAACTCCCGCAGGTGCTGGCGGTAGCGAGAGGAACAGACGTAAACAAAACCATGAATGAAATCAAAAGGGTTATTGCCGTCTGGAATGAATTGAATGATAACCAGCAAAAAGTCATCAATTTCAATGAAAGATCCGCATTTGATGTCGCAGAAAAATCAGCTGCCACCGCCACTACTGCATTTTATCTGGCGCTGATCTGTGTGGTGGTCGCGCTGGTCATCGGAATCGGCTTGGCATGGTTCATCAACCGTGATGTGAAAAAAGTATCCTCCCAGATCAGTCTTTCCGCGGATACGGTGGCAAGCTCGTCGGAAGAAATTACAGCGAGCGTGGACGAAATTTCCCGCGGAAGTCAGTATCAGGCAAACACGGTTTCCAATGTCACCATGATGATTGAGCAAATGAACCAAGCGATCACTTCGATTTCCCATAATATTGAGCAGACCAGCGAGTTCGTCGGTCAGGCCACTTCTGTAGCACAGCAAGGCGGACGTCTGATGGGCAATGCTTCCGCCGGCATGAATGAAATCACGGCGAAGGTGGACGAGCTCTTGGGCCATTCGCGAAAAATCGATGAAATCATCGGGGCGATTCAAGACATTTCCGAACAAACCAAGCTGTTGGCGCTCAATGCATCGATCGAAGCGGCAAGGGCAGGGGAGCACGGCAGAGGCTTTGCGGTCGTGGCCGATGCAGTCGGAAAATTGGCCAACCAAAGCTACGCGGCATCAAAGGAAATCACCACCCTGGTGCAAACCATCCAAGATAGCACCCGATCTACAGCTGAAACCGTAAAAGAAGGAAATGTGCTGGTCGGACAAGCCGAGGAAGCATTCCATGAGATTATTCGCTACGTACAGGAATCCGCGACAAAAGTAGTGGAGATCGCGGCAAGCTGTGAGGAACAATCTGCCCAGACCTCTGAGGTGCTGCAATCCGCGCAAAACATCGCCGCTGTAACCGAAGAGTCCTTGGCTAGCACCGAGGAAACGGCAGCGGCTACACAAGAGCTGGCGAGAATGGCAGAGCAAATGAATCAAATGGTTGCCAAATTATAACATCGAAAAACAGCGCTCTCAGTTCATATCTGAAGCGTTGTTTTTTCTTTTCAACACGCTTAATAAGGTATAGTAGAGAGAAAGGAAAATGTGAACGACTGGGGGAAGAAGCATGTTTCAGATCAGGGAGTACGAGGACAAGTACCGCATTTACGAGCTCATCGATGAGTCAACCGGGTCTTGGGTCAAAGTGGCTCCTGAACGCGGTGGCATCATTATTGGTTTCGGCGTGAATGGCAAAGAGCTTTTATATTTGGACAAGGATACCTTCTATGATGAGGCGGCAAACATTCGCGGCGGTATCCCGATCCTTTTTCCCATTTGCGGGGCATTGAGCGGAGGTACGTATCAATGGAACGGTCAGTTCTATGAAATGAAAGGGCATGGCTTTGCCCGCAACCTTTCCTGGGAGGTCATCTCCACAGAGGCTGCTGCTGGAGAGGCTTCTATCACTATGCGATTGCAAAGTACGGAAGACACGAAGAAAGTATACCCGTTTGATTTTGAAGTGATCTACCGCTATACCTTAAAAGGGAATCAGCTGGATATCCATCAGGAATATGCAAATCGTTCTGCCCAAGAGATGCCGTTTTATGCGGGGCTTCATCCCTACTTTCTTACCGCAGAAAAGGAGCTTCCGTACGAGACGGATGCGACACAGTATTACGATTACAACGACGGCCAAGTCAAAAGCTACGAGGGCCGAATCGATCTGAACAAATTTGTGGAATCCGCCATGTTTCTGGAGGCGAAGACGCCGGCAATCTCCTTCCCCTTGCCCGAGGCGGGGAAACAGATCGTGATGGAATATGGGCAAGTGTTTCGCTACATTGTCCTATGGTCGGTGGCCGGAAAAGACTTCGTCTGTGTAGAACCGTGGATGGGCCGAAAAGACGAAATGAATCGCAAGGAAGAGCTGCAGCTGGTCGCCCCAGGCCAGACGCTGCGGACGCATGTCAGCATTCGGGCCATCTGACAGGAAATGAAAGGAAGATTGAAAGGCGGGTGTTACTCACCTGCTTGTTTCATGGATCCATCCATTTTTCTGAGTCAAAAGTAATAGGTGCATATTCGCTTAGTAGGAGAGATTGACATTCAATAATAGTTCTTATAACCTAATAGAACTTACTGCCAATCATATGCGAAAACATAATGATCACATTTTGCTGGAAAAGGTAAACCTATTCGAAAGGTAGGGGCACAAAGCCACGGGCCTAATGCGTCATGCGAAGGCAGCCGGGTTGCCAAGGGCATGGACGGGCACTTTTCTACGGCTGATAAACAGTTTCGAGGGAAGGTGCTTTTTGTTTCGATGTGAATATCAAGGGAGAGAAAATCGACATGACTAACTTGCAAGGACTCTTGGACAATCTTGATATTATTCAGAAAAGTTATGCAGAAGATGCCTGCCTGATCCTGACCAACATGGAGGAAGTGATTGCCTACCGTGCAGGGAAAAAGCTGGATATGCAGATCGAGCTCGGCACGGCGCTTGCTGCTTTGGAAGGCACGGTTACCTGGAAGGCATGGCAGCATAAAAACATGTACGTAGAAGACCGCGGGCCCGAACGGTTTGGGTTTTCTTATACCTCGAACGCCCAACCGATCTTCGAAAATGGACAAATGGTCGGCGTTTTCACGGTAGTCACCTCCAATGACAAGGCGGACAGCCTTGCACAAGGAGCTACGCAATTGGCCGAATCGATCCATCAGCTGGCTGCCGCTTCCAACCAGATCAACCAAGCCTCGGAGGAGATGACGACGCGGCTGCAGCAATTGACCAATGAGGCAGACATTGCTTCCTCCAATATTACCCATATTTTCTCTGTATTGCGCATGGTGCATGACATTGCGACACAATCCCATCTGCTAGGCTTGAATGCGGCGATTGAAGCGGCGCGTGCCGGCGAGCATGGCCGCGGCTTTTCTATCGTGGCCAATGAAATCCGTAAAATGGCCGAAACCAGCAAGCAATCCGTGGCAAATATTCAAGCCCAGCTGAACACGATCCAAAATTCGATGAAACAGATCAGCACATCAGTCACAGATTTTGCAGCAATCACCGAAGAGCATGTAGCCAGCATTGAAGAGATGGATGCAGCGCTGGCACAGATTGACCAGACTGCTGAATTTTTGAAGCAGGCGGCGATCAGTGAGCAGCGATAAGAAGATCGACAGGAAAAAAAGGAACCTGGAATAAAAGCATCCCGTCCCACCATTGCTGTGGAACGGGATGTATTTGTATATGATGGTACATGATTTACTCAGGACGACTTTCCGTTCACGGCTCTCGGTTCCATTCCGCCTGCAGCAAGGCATACTCTTCCGGCGAAAATACCCGGGAGCGTGTCAGGAAACGGACCCCTTCAGGCCCTTCCAGTGAAAACATGCCCCCGCGGCCAGGAACCACATCGATTACCAGTTGGGTATGTTTCCAATAGTCATACTGAGCGCGGCTCATATAAAAGGGGGTTTCGCCGATTTCGCCGAGCAACACGTCCTGGTCGCCAATCAAGAACTCACCCGCCGGATAGCACATGGGCGAGCTGCCATCGCAGCAGCCGCCTGATTGATGGAACATGAGCGGCCCGTATTTGGAGCGCAGGCGCTCAAGCAGAGCAAGGGCGGCATCCGTTGCCAATACTTTTTGTACGCTGCTCATGGCAATCGCTTAGAAAAAGCCCAAGGCATTCGTGCTGTAGCTGACCAGCAGGTTCTTGGTTTGCTGATAGTGATCGAGCATCATTTTATGTGTCTCGCGCCCAATGCCGGACATCTTGTACCCGCCGAATGCGGCATGTGCCGGATAAGCATGGTAGCAGTTAGTCCAGACACGGCCTGCCTGCAGGTTGCGTCCCATGCGGTAGGCGGTGTTCATGTCGCGCGTCCATACGCCTGCGCCGAGTCCGTATAACGTATCATTGGCGATCTCGATCGCTTCCTCCTGAGACGAGAAAGTCGTGACAGAGACGACAGGGCCAAAAATCTCTTCCTGGAAGATGCGCATTTTATTGTTTCCTTTAAAGACAGTTGGTTTTACATAAAAGCCCTGCTCCAAACCATCCTCAAGATGATTGCGCTCGCCGCCAGTCAGCACCTGTGCGCCTTCCTGTTTGCCGATTTCGATATAGGAAAGGATTTTTTCCAATTGCTCCGAGGATGCCTGTGCACCGATCATCGTGGCCGTATCCAGCGGATTCCCCTGCTTAATCTGGCTGACACGAGCCAACGCACGCTCGATAAATTGGTCATAAATCGACTCCTGGATCAGTGCGCGGGATGGGCATGTGCATACTTCCCCTTGATTGAGGGCGAACAGGACAAAGCCTTCGATCGCTTTATCGAGGAATGCATCATCCTTGGACAGCACATCTTCAAAGAAGACGTTGGCTGATTTGCCGCCCAGCTCCAGGGTTACCGGAATGATATTTTGTGAAGCGTATTGCATGATTAAACGGCCAGTGGTGGTTTCACCTGTGAAGGCGATTTTCGCGATGCGGTTGCTGCTGGCAAGCGGTTTTCCTGCTTCCAGTCCGAAGCCGTTGACCACATTGAGCACCCCGGGAGGCAGCAGATCGCCAATCAGCTCGAGCAGCACGAGGATCGAGGCAGGCGTCTGCTCGGCGGGCTTCAAGACCACGCAGTTACCGGCTGCCAGCGCGGGAGCCAGCTTCCATGTCGCCATCAAGAGCGGGAAGTTCCAAGGAATGATTTGACCGACAACTCCAAGCGGCTCATGGAAATGATAGGCGACCGTGTCGTGGTCAATCTCCCCCAAGGAGCCTTCTTGTGCGCGGATGCAGCCGGCAAAATAACGGAAATGATCGACGGCGAGAGGCATGTCTGCCGCCAATGTCTCGCGAACGGGTTTTCCGTTGTCCCACGTTTCCGCTACAGCCAAAAGCTCCAGGTTTTGTTCGATCCGATCTGCAATCTGCAGCAGGATGCGGGAGCGTTCCGCTACGGATGTATTGCCCCATGCCTCTTTGGCCGCGTGGGCAGCGTCGAGAGCAAGCTCGATATCTTCGGAAGTGGAGCGTGGCACCTCACAAAAGACAGCGCCGTTGACTGGAGAGATGTTTTCAAAATACTCTCCTTTTACCGGGGGAACCCAATTGCCTCCGATATAATTCTCATACCGCTTCTTGAACGTCACTTTTGCACCGTCTTGACCGGGCTGGGCATAAATCATCCTCATACTCCTCCTTACACGATAGGGGTGATATGCCATTTCTCTTATGCAAATCGGATGCCAATCACGGGAGGTCGGTGTGTACGCCTTGTTTCCAGACGCAATCCATTTGAAGTGTTCCACTTTGGGACAGAGGATGGATCAAAATGGAACAAGTTGTATGGGGGACAAGAAAAGCTTTTATTATATTCTGTAAATTGGGATAATAGAATGGTAATGAGTCATAGGAAGGAGGCCCACCTATGTCATTTCAAAGTTCTTTATCCGCATCCACATACGCGAATCTGATTGAGCATTCTTGGAAGCGCTGTCATCAGGTCGGCATGAAGCCTGAGCAGCAGGCAGATGACCAAATGATTACCGGAGCCCTGCTGAAAGAGTTGAAGGAACAGCACCGCTTTTTACTGGTGCAGGCGGAAGCCGCTTTTCAAAAGTTTGCCCCCTTTCTGCACCATGCAGGATGCGTCTTGATCGTCACGGATCGAGAGGGAACGATTCTGTTTGCCAGTGGCGATACCGACTTCGCGACCCGGGCAGCCCAGGTGCAATTGCAGGTAGGGGCGAATTGGCATGAATCGCGAAAAGGCACGAATGCCATCGGGGTTGCCCTTCATGAGCAAGCAGTCAATCTTGTACGGGGAGACGAGCATTTTTACATCGAGAATCGTTTTCTCACCTGCGCCTCAGCCCCGTTGTTCTCTCCTCAGGGCGAGCTTCTCGGCGTCGTCAACATCAGCGGACACAAGGACCGCTTTTTGCCTACATATGCTGTTTTCGCGCAATTGGCCGCAGAGCTCTTGCAAAATAGCCTGCTGTTGAATCAGCTGCAAAAGGAGCAGCTCATCACTCTCCGGCAGCTGGACATCGTCTCCGCTCATCATCCGCAGCCATTGTTGACATTGGATACAGATCGACGCATCACGGGAGCCAATCAGGCTGCGATACGGAGCCTCGGCAATTGTCTGGGAAAGGAATTTGCCCCTGATGGCGCGTATCAGGTAATCCCGCTGACTGATGACGACAATCGCCTGTACCGCTCGGTCGCCATCAAGAAACCGCAAATGGTCGCGATCCCCACCACTTCCACCAGCGAGGTCACCTATTGCTTTTCCGATATCATCGGCAGCTGTCCGACGCTGCTGCGGGCCAAAGAGGTTGCGCGAAAAGCGGCATACAGCTCGCTTCCGGTCTTTATCTCCGGAGAGAGCGGCACCGGCAAGGAGCTTTTTGCACAAGCGATTCACGGGGAAAGCGGACGTGGCCCCTTTGTCGCGGTGAACTGCAGCGCGATCCCGGATTCCCTGATCGAAAGCGAGCTGTTCGGCTATGAGAAGGGAGCCTTTACCGGAGCGAATCGGGAAGGCAGCAAAGGGAAATTCATGGCGGCTCACGGCGGCACCCTTTTTCTCGATGAAATCGGGGATATGTCGCTGCGTGCCCAAGCAGCCTTACTGCGCGTATTGCAGGAAAAAACAGTGACCCCTGTGGGCGGAATCACTCCCAAAAAGGTGGATGTCCGCATCATTGCCGCCACCCACCGCAATCTGTTGCAGGAGATAGAAGCGGGACGGTTTCGGGCCGATCTGTATTACCGGTTAAAAGGGATTATCATCCAGCTGCCCGCTTTGCGGGAACGTAGCGACCTGCCTCAGTTGGCCGAGCATCTGCTGCTCCGGCATGCCGATCATGAAGTGAGATTGTCGCCAGAAGCGCTGGCAGTCTTGAAGCGATATGCCTGGCCGGGAAATATCCGCGAGCTGCTGTCGGTGCTGCTGCAGGCTTCCTTTCTCGCAGAGGGCGATCAAATCAGGCCGGAGCATCTGGTGCTGGATCATCCGATCTCGGAACAGGAGGAGCAGGGGTATTCCTTGCGGGAGAGTGAACGTTCCGTTATTTTGGAAGTGTTGAGGGAGACGCAGGGCAATATCTCGAAGACAGCGCGATTGCTGAACATCGGAAGAAATACACTGTACCGCAAGATAAAAGGGTATGGCATCGAGCTTTGAGCAGACAGAAAAAACGCTCACTTGCGGGTACGTTCATGGATAGTTCCTTTCACCAGAGCGCACATTATGGAAGAACGTTCACGAGCTGGAAACTGGTTGAAAGGATGGAATGAACGATGATTCCTGACGAGATTAAAAGGCTCCTCCACGACATTCGACTGATTGGCGGAGGAATCAAGAAATACGAAAGCGGCGATGACATGGTGCTGATGCGCAATCTCATAGGAGAAGGGATCAATGTAGACCTGATGGATGCCACCCCGGAAAACTGGGATCGGGTGAAAGCCGCTCTCGAACAGGAGAAAAGCAAGGCGCAAGAGATCATGGATGCACGCTATAACCACGGCTTGACTCGATATAACCCTTTTTCGTGACCACTGCCAGTGCGGCGTGGTTTTTTTGTTGGACATTTTCCTTTCGGAGCAATGGCCATCCATTTGCAATTTGCAGGAGGCAGAAAATGGGAATTTGTGGTATTGTGGAGGGGCAGCATAAAGAGGAGAGGTGTAGCCAATGAAACTCAATCATCTCAATCTCACTGTTACCGATGTGAAGGCGGCAAGAGAGTTTTTGGAAAAGTATTTCCATTTGAAAATTGGGCATTTGCGTGGTGATTCTTTCGCAGTTCTTTTTGACGATGACGGGGCTGTCATCACATTGATGAAAGGTACTCAGGTCAGCTATCCGAAGACGTTTCATATCGGCTTCATTCAGGAGAGTGAAGAAAAAGTGAACCAGATCAATCAGCGCTTGAAGGATGATGGGTTTGATGTAGAGCCGCCACAAAGATTGCATGGATGGACATTTTACGTGAATGCTCCAGGCGGATTTACCGTGGAAGTCCTCTGTTAAGAGCAGGGGAGCGAAAAGAAAGACCGGAGTGCGTGAGAAAGGCTTCATCGCTTTTGGGATGGAGCCTTTATTTATTGGAGTAGGACAAATAAGAGCAAAACAAAATTGGATATTTACACCATCTTACATAGGTCGTATAATTATGAAAAGTTAGATTTTTCCCAATTGCACTACCTCATCTATATAACGTCATATGACGTCGTATGCAGCTGCTGGCAAGGATGGAGAATTCGGGGGGAAAGAAGTGATGGTATCGCTTTTGCTCTAATCAATATGATGTCATATGACGTCATTGGATTCGGGGCAAATCTTTGACTCTATCCGATTGACCGCTGACGTAGAACACACTGGAGGGATCATCTCGTAAAAAATTAACAATCTGCTTTGTCGATAGCCTGCTCTTAGAAAAACAAAGTTCAAACGGAGGACAATCAAATGTTGAACCAACGAACGATTAACCCAGGTGTGCAGAAAGTATTACATGAAGTGGGGCAACGATCCATTACGAACATCTTTTTGGTTGCTTGCGGCGGTTCGCTGGCAGTCATGGTTCCCAATAAGTACTTTATCGATCGAGAAGCAGATCAATTGGTTGCGCATATGTATAACGCCGCTGAATTCACACTTTTAAGCCCAAAAACACTTTCGGAGCATTCATTGGTCATTCTGCTCTCCCTGACTGGCACCACTCCGGAAACCACAAAAGCGGCCGAGTTTGCGAGGGAGAAGGGTGCATTAACCGTGGGGGTTACGTGTGATGTGGAGTCCCCGCTTGGCAAAGCAGTCGAGCACGCGATCTTTTATGAGAACGCATTCGCAGGGAAAGAGATCGATCCATTTGAAGGCAACTTCTCCATCATGTATCAGCTGGCCGCAGGTGTTTTGGATGTAGTGGAAGAGAAAAGCATTCTCCCTGACATGCTTCGCAGCCTTTCAGACTTGCAAACGATCATTGAACGATCCAAAGCGCAATATGAGGAGTTTCTCAATCGGTATGCGGTGGCGTTTCAGGATGAAAAAGTGATCTATACCATGGCAAGCGGCGCAAATTATGGGCCAGCCTATTCCCATGCGATATGCAACCTCATGGAGATGCAGTGGATCCATTCCCATGCGATTCATGCGGGCGAGTTTTTCCACGGGCCCTTTGAAATCCTGGATAAAGAGGTTCCCTTCATCCTTTTGAAAGGTCTAGATCATACCAGACCGCTTGAAGAGCGAGCGCATGCTTTCTTGCAGCGGTTTGGCGAAAAAACGATGGTGGTCGATGCGAAGGAGATCGATTTCCACGGCGTAGAAGAAAAAATGCGGGGCTATCTTGTTCCGATCATCTTCAATAACCTGATGTGGAGGTTCATTACCATTATGGCAGAGCTTCGCCATCATCCGGTCTTTACGGCCAGAAGATACATGAAAAAAGTAGACTATTAAAACAAGGAAAAAGACAGAGGGGGTCAATATGATGAAAAAATCGTTTGCGGTATCCATCTGTATCATCCTCATCCTTTTGCTGGTGGTCGGCTGCGGCCAGCAAACACCGGCAAACACCGAGAATGCCAGCGAAGGCAATGAGGTGACGCTAACCTTATTCCACCGATGGCCGAATGAACCGTTCAAAGGGTATTTTGATGGGGTCATCCAGGAATTTGAAAAGCAAAATCCGGGAGTAAAGATTAAAGTGGTAACCGCTTTGAACGAAGAGTACAAACAAAAAATCAATGTCGTCTTGGGAAATGACAATTCACCGGACATTTATTTCACATGGGTGGGGGAATATGCGAACAAATTTGTACGGGGAGGCAAAGCGCTCGATCTGACCAAATATGTCGAGGAAGATAAAGCGTGGTCCGATCAAATCATCCCCTCTACGCTAAAGCCTTTTACCCTGGATAACAAGGTTTACGGCGTTCCTGTGCTGATGGACGTGAGGATGATGGCCTATAATAAAGAAATATTCAATCAATTGGGTCTTGAGCCGCCGAGTACATGGAATGAGTTTATTCAAGTGCTGGACAAGCTGAAGGCAAGCGGTGCCATTCCGTTAGGGTTTGGCAACAAAGAGCCATGGAACGGCGGCCTCTATATCACGACCCTGAATCAGCGATTGGTGAGTGCGGATGTCCTGGCAAAAGACAACAACCGGGAAACGGGCGAATTTACCGATCCGGGCTATGTGGTAGCCCTGCAAAAACTCCAACAGCTCATCCCGTATGTGAATGAAAATCCCAATGCTTTCAGCCGTGAAGAGGAAAGAAATATGTTCGCCAATGGAAAGATCGCGATGATGCCTCTGCACACGATTGAGTTTCCCTACATCAAAGACGCCAAGTTCGAATGGGGAACATTCAATTTCCCGTCTATCGAAGAAGGCAAGGGAGATCCATCCGTCATCACCGGCGCCCCTGAGGGATTTATGATCTCCGCTCAAACCAAACATCCGGATGAGGCGGTGAAGTTCCTGAAGTTTCTGACATCCAAGCCGATGGCGGAAAAATGGGTGAAGGAAACCAATGTCATCAGCACGGTCAAAGGCGCCGTCAACAGCAGCAATTCCACTCCTTTGATGGTGGAAACGATCGGACAAGTGGAGAAAGCAAGTGACATGGCGATATGGATCGATACCATCCTGGACGGGCGGATCTTTAATCCGTATCTGGCGGGGATTCAGCAATTGCTGAATGGTGAAAAAACACCGGAGCAAATCATGCAAGAAGTCCAGGAGGCAGCCAAGCAGGTAAAGGAATCGGCAAAGTAAGCTGACACCACCGGGTACAGCGGAGCAAGCTTCTTCACTGTACCCGATCCTGTATTCCAGTAAGGGGGGAAACAATGAAAATCAGGAACATCGCTCCTTATCTATACGTAGCTCCGAGTCTGATCATCGCGTTCATTTTTATCTATTATCCTGTCATGGAAAACGTGCAGTCGAGCTTTTTCAGCTGGTCGCCTTTTTCTGATACGAAGGAATTCGTCGCTTTGCAAAATTATACCCGTCTGTTTGACGATTCTGTTTTTCTGGTGGCCCTCAAAAACAATCTGATCCATCTGGTGATTTCATTGGCCGTACAGGTAGTGGGCGGTCTGGTCCTCGCTGCCATTCTCGAAGATGTGGTATTCAGGAGGGTGGCACCCGTTCTGCGCACGGTGTATTTCCTGCCGGTGCTCATCTCGATTTCCGTCATCGGTTTGCTTTTCAGCTTTATTTATAACCCGGATATCGGTCTTTTGAACAAGTTTTTGGCCATGGTTGGGCTGGAGGAGTATGCGAGAGGCTGGCTCGGAGACAGTGACACTGCTTTTCCTGCAATCATCGCCATGGGGCAGTGGCAGGGGATCGGTTATATCACGATGCTTTATATAGTGGCCATTCAAAAAATTCCGCCTGATCTCTACGAAGCGGCTGAAATGGATGGGGCGGGGAAGATACGCAAATTCCTGCATATCACGGTGCCGCAGGTGAAGGAGATCTCCTTCGTTACCATCATTTATACCGTAAGCCAATCCATCCTTACGTTTAGCGACGTGTATGTATTGACCAAAGGGGGGCCGGGAAACTCGTCCCAAGTCCTGAGCACGTATTTGTACCAGAAAGCATTCGTCGACAGCGAGATGGGATACGCATCGACCATTGCCAATGTCATCTTGGGCATTACGGTAGTCGTCTACCTGATTCAAGCAAAAGTATTTAAAAACGGGCAGGAGGGATAAACGTGAAATTGACCGTTGAGACTGGCCGGAACCCGTACGTCGCTGCCAAACAAAAACGAAGGCGATCTCTGGGGTCCATGATTGTGATTTCATTGACGTTCCTGCTTCTTTCTGCCTTATTTCTCGCCATTGCCTATCCGCTGCTGTGGATGGTGATCAACTCCTTCAAAACGACGGAAGAGATTTTTAGCAACAGCTGGGCTTTGCCTGTGCAATGGCTGTTCTCCAATTACGCCGAGGCTTGGAACAAAGGGGTATCCAAGTATTTTTTGAACAGTGTGTTCGTTACGGCTGTGACCGTGTTCCTTACCTTGCTGTTCAGCGTACTGAGCGCTTATGGCCTGACGAGGTATTCGTTTCGCGGAAAATATCTGGTGCTTGCCCTCTTGTCTGCCGGCATCATGTTCTCCCCGCAGGTCAGCCTGATCCCGCTCTATAAAATGGTGCAGGCGCTGGGGATTCATGATACGCATTGGGCATTGATTTTGCCGTATGTTGCCTTTCGCACCTCATTGATCGTCTTGCTGGTGCGCTCCTTCTTCCTGTCCATTCCCAAAGAGCTTGTGGAAGCCGCTTACATGGACGGTTGTACAGGCATCGGCATCTTATTCCGCATCTACCTTCCGCTCAGCATGCCGATTCTCTTTACATCGGGGCTGCTTACCGCCTATTGGGCGTGGAATGAATTTTTGTTTGCGGTCATTTTCATTGACAGCGACTCGCTTAAGACGATTACATCCGGTCTATTGGCTTTCCGGGACGCGATGTACACGGATTGGGCTGTATTGATGGCAGGGCTTGTCATATCGGCGATCCCGCTTGTCCTCTTGTTTATTTTCATGCAAAAGTCCTTCATCCGGGGGTTAGCGGAAGGGGGCGTAAAAGGATGACAGAGACAACCAGAAAGGGTGGGAGTATCGAATGAAGCTGTTAGGCATCGGGGATAGCGTCGTAGACTTTTACAAGGATCAAGGCAAGATTTATCCCGGGGGAAGCGCATTGAACGTGGCTGTGATCGCAAAACGAAATGGAGCGGAGCAGAGCTCTTATATGGGGATACTGGGGCTCGATGAAGCTGGCAACCACGTGATGAATTGCTTGCGGGCAGAAGGAATCGACATCAGTCGGGTACGACGGGTCGAGGGGCCTACAGGAGAGGCGGTTGTGACGTTGAACGAAGCGGGGGATCGCATCTTTGTCGGCACCAATAAGGAGAAGCGGGTGCAATCGCTGGTGGCCCTTCATTTCAATCAGGACGATCTGGATTATATCGGGGAACATGACCTAGTTCACACCTGCATCAGCATTACCAGAGGATTGGAAATGGAACTCCCGAAAATCGCGGACCAGACCATCTCCTTTGACTTCTCCAGCCCGGAATACTGGACCAAAGAATATCTGGAGTTCGTCAGCCCCTATTTGTCGTATGCCTTTTTTTCCGGAAGCGAGCTAGCGGATTCGTATATCGATGAATTGATTGAGTACGTGCATAAGCGCGGTGTTCCGGTAGTGGGCGTGACCCGCGGAGATCGCCCGGCCATTTTTTCGGAAAAAGGCAAGAGGGTGGAGCAATCGGTCATTCCAACAAATGTGGTAGATACGATGGGGGCGGGCGATTCCTTTATCGCTGCCTTTTTAACGAATTATCATCGAAGCGGTGATCTGCCAGGCTCGTTGCAGACAGCCGCCGAGTGTGCAGCGAAGGTATGCGGCTACTACGGAGCATTTGGCTACGGCATCGAAAAAAGCTGGTGAGGAGGAGCAGCATGTATACATATGCCAATATGAATCTGGCCTACCAACGCTATTCCTTTGACTATTTTTTGGATTCAACGATACGGCTGGGACTTTCCGCGATCGAACTGTGGGGAGGTGAACCCCATCTGTATGTGGAGGATATGTCTCATCAGGACGGAAAGGCGATACTGGACTCGATTAAACGAAGAGACTTGGAACTGGTCTGCTTTACACCCGAGCAATGCGCATATCCCGTCAATTTGTCAGCGCCGGACGCAGCCAGCCGAAAAAGAAGCATGGCCTATTTCAAGAAAAGCATCAAGCTTGCCAATACGTTGGAATGTCCGTATCTTTTGGTTTCCGCAGGCTATGGCCTGTTTAACGAACCGATGGAAGACGCTTGGCAACGGGGCGTGGAATCGCTTCGAGAGCTTGCACGGGATGCGGAATCCGCAGGGGTGGTCTTGGTGCTGGAGCCGTTCTTTTATCCGTATTCCAATGTCGTGATCGACCTGGAAACGACCAAACGCATGATAACGGAAATTCAGTCTCCCCACCTGAAAGCGATGCTGGACACCGCGTGCATGGTGATGGCGAAAGACACGATGGATGATTACGCTGCCGCTTTTGGGGAGGATTTGGTACACATTCACTTTGTCGACGGAACCGATCAATCATCAGCACACCTTGCGTGGGGGGAAGGCAATTTTCCCTTGCCATCTTTCAAAAAAAGTCTTGCGGATATGAAATATGGTGGTCATTTGACGCTGGAGCTGTTCGGGACCCAATACCATGCGGAACCGGAAAAAGCCATGCGAAAAAGTTTGGAATACTTAGCAAACACTATTTGAACGAAAATGAAGATGATATGATAGGAGTAATCGTCGATCTCTTACCATTCATAGGAGAAATGCAATGAAATTAAATAAAACAAGCGTAAAGCCTTTATATGAGCAGTTGATGGATGAAATCAAAAAAGACATCCATGAAGGAATATACAGCATCGGGGCCCAATTGCCCGCAGAAAATGAGCTGTGCCAAAAGTATGGGGTCAGCCGAATTACGACAAGAAGGGCGATCACCGAGCTCGTCGAGCAGGGAATCCTTCGCAAGCTGCATGGAAAAGGGACATTCGTTACCAACAACAAATTGAAGCGCGAACTGATTGCAGTGAACGGATTTACGGATTTTCTCCTGCAGTCCGGCAAGGAACCGCATATACGCATCTTGTCCAAAAAAGTGGTCCCCGCATCCTGGCGGCAGGCGGAAGCTTTGCAAGTGGAGCGTGAAGAACCGCTTTTCGAGCTGAAGCGCCTCCACCTCATCAAAGACGAACCGATTCATAGCGAGACGAGCTACTACTCCCTGAAAAGATTTCCCGATCTGGAGAAGCATATTGGGGAATCGCATTCCACGTACCAGGTGCTGAAAGAGATTTATCAGGTTCAAGCCGTTCGCAACACAAAGACGATCAGCTTCGTGAATGCTACCACCGAGCAAGCAAAATTTTTACATTGCACAGAGGATGTACCTTTGTTCGAGGTTGAAAAAATCGCCTATGACGATAACGGCATTCCGATCCACTTTTCTTTGTCCTTCCTGCCTTCAAACAAGGTGTCTTTCACCATTTCGACGGACATCACCCAACATTCTCAGGGGTAAAAGGGAAAGGAAGCCATTTGTCATGTTTCCATGGGGGAATCTTGTTGTATAATGATGAGTAACCTTTCCTCAAGGAGATGATCAAGCATGGCAAGTAAAGCGAAGCGATTGCGGCAAAAGCTGGTACGTGAAGGGAAAATGGATCCGATCGTAATGAGGGGATCATGGCACGGAGTCAATCCGGTGGAACGCAAGCCTGAACGGCCCCAGATCGAAATGCGCAGAAAAGAAGAGAAATACCGAGGGCGTCTGATTCGTAAACACGAATGGGACGCCTTTTCTTTTTCCGCATTTCCCCTGATGAAAACGCGGATACATCGTTAACTGAGCATGAGTAGAATATAGTAAATTTTTGCCTAGGGGGTTAAAGATGGCGGCCAAATCGAAACATCGTCTGCGCAAATTCGCAAGGCGTCGTACGAGTTTGCCCTCAAAACGCAGACGAACCAGTCGCACTCGTGAAAATAGCTTTGTTGCAAGAGAGGAAGGAAATTTCGAATATGTGACTCCACCCAATCCTGTCGTAAACGTAAACCCGATCTTTCATGTATCACTCTCAAATGGAACCAGCTCCATCCGAACCTCAGGTCTAATGTTTCGAAATCCCAACACGGAATTGCTGCTTGTTTCGCTTTTTAACCAAGACCCCGCCAGCTCCCATACCGTCACCCTCTCCATCTTGGATTGGCAAAACCCAAGCGATCCTTCGGAATATGCCAAGTTCGCTTTCTTGGGTGGAGAGTTATTGAATCCTCCAGAAGAGGAAAACCAAGGAGGTACCCTCGGAGAGCATGTCACAAGCGAGGACATATCAGGAGAGAGCATGCAAGGAGAGGCAAACGAAGAGAGCTTAGAAGGAGTGGAAGCTGTAGGAGAGGAATACACCGGAGAGCACATGCAGGGAGAGGAATACACAGAAGCGTATATCCAGAGAGAAACAGCGGAAGAAAACAGCCACGCAGCAGATACCCCGGAAGAAGGAACTGATCGCAATGGCGAAGAGACTGGCTCTGGAACGGTATCTCCCATTACAACTCCCTTTACCTTCACGATCCCCCCTCGCCAGCTTCTGCTCATTCATGCCCATCCGCCGATGATGGAAGTCCCTTCAGCTCCTATGTATGAAATTCTCTTTACACTTCCGGTTGATTCGACGGTCTCCCCCATTCTCGTAAATGCTTGGGGCATCAATGAGAATGGTCGGATCCAAGAAGGGAATACCGTGCTGCATCAACAGTTCGCCCCTGCATTTCCCCCGCCTTAGTCATGGCAAAAAGGAGCTATCCCCAGACCGGGACAGCCCCTGCTACATAGAAAACGACATGGCCACCTATGCTACTGGCCGATCGCAGCGATTACGGCGTATGGACTTGCATCTCATCCAGACTTTTAAATTCATATCCTTGCTTGCGGGCATCGTCAATAATCTGACCCATCGCATCCGCATTATCCTTCGATACGGCGTGGAGCAGAATCACCGCGCCGGGATGCAGCTGTGCCATTACTTTATCATGGGCATACTTCCAGCCTTTTTGCGCATTGATGTTCCAGTCGTTATAGGCGACTGACCAAAACACATGTGTATAGCCGAGCGCTTTGCTGGCCGCTAGCGTTCGATCGCTGAAGATCCCGCGCGGAGGACGCAGGTAACGCATTTGCTGCTGGCCGGTAACTTGGGCAACCTGTTCTTTTACTCGGTCCAGCTCGTCCCGGATCTTCTCATTGGACACACGGGTCATGTCCGGATGGCTCCAGGAGTGATTGCCGATCAGGTGGCCCTCGGCCGTCATCCGTTTTAACAGCTCCGGCTGATCCTTTACATAATGTCCGGTAACAAAAAAGATGGCGGGCACCTTTTTCGCTTTTAGGATATCCAGAATCTTGGCGGTATACCCATTTTCGTACCCATTATCGAAGGTCAGGTAGAGGTCTTTTTTACTCGGATCGCCTGTAAATATCGCGCCATGCTTTACTAAGATGTCCTTGAAGCCCTCCTGATCAATCGAGGCAGGTTGTCCATTTTTACTCTTTTTAAACCCGAAGTGGTAAGGCTTGTCCGCAGCGTCTGTGAGCGAGGCACAGAGCGGCAGAAGTGCCAGCAGGAAAATGATGCTGCAAACGTAGCTGATGCGTTTCAAGGACGATTACGCTCCCTTCTTGATGTAAGTGGTCCTACGCGATACTGTTCCACCAAAAACGGGAGTTATGAGTGAGGACGATTTTTCTGTACATTTGCACCAGTAAGAAAAACTTCCGCTAAAGAAGCTCTCTCGAAGAAGTCGACAAGTTCTTCTATAGCGGAAGTTTTTCATGCTGTATCAGGTAGATTGGTCGTGAAGTTTATGCTTTCTGATACAGTAAACATCAGGGCAGCCATGCAAGCTGCCCCGTTCCACGTCTATTAGTCTTCTTCTGCACCGATAATCGTCAGCAAAATGAACAACACCAGAATCAGCATGATACCATCTCCGCCAAAGAACCCTTTTGACATGCTGCAGCCTCCTTTTTTGTCAGGCAAGAATATTTCGGCACTGGCTAACAGCATATGCCTAAAACAGGGATGGTGTCTGGGCGATTATCCTTGGTACGGCAAATAGTTGGAAGCATCTGTTTCTTTTCGTGCCGAGTGCGAACGCGTGATCCAATGGATGACCAGCTGATGCGCTACCATTCCTGCACCGAGCAATAATGCACAAAGGGTAAACAGCGCCTGGCCTCCGGAGTGTGTCAGCATCCATCCTCCTAGGACGGGGCCAACCGTGCGAGAAATGTCCCAATGCATGCCATAAAGCGAGAAATACAGCCCGCGTTTTTCCGGTGGTGCCAATGCGGCGACATAGTTGAGCAAGTGGGTGAGGCCGATCACCTCTCCGATGGTCATGGCGAATTGAGCCGCGAGGAGAAGCGCAAAGGAGTGGGCAAAACCCAGCAGAAGCGCAGCAGTGAAGTAGGATATTCCCGCGATCAGGAGAATTCGCTTGATTGGGAATGATTCTGTGCGTTTGACCAGCCAGATTTGCAGCAGGATGATCATGATGGCATGGGCGGTAGCCAGGCTTGCGATGATGGTGAGATAATCCGGGAATGTCCGCTGCAGGTGGATGCGCAGGTTTGTCTCGGTTTGTGCATAAAAAAAGCTGATCGGCAAGGTGGAGACCATCAAGGCCAGCACAGCCCGGTTCTCTCGCAAAAAGCGGGAGAGGGAAAAGGCGGGACGTGCTGCGCTTGCAGCTCGTGACGCAGCAGAGCTGAGAGGCAGGCTTTCCGTGCCCTTCCACCAAAAAAGCAGCAGATAGACGGTTAACGATAAGGCTTCCAGAGCGAAAACAGCGGCGGAATGGAAGTGGAAGAGCAATAGGCCCAGAATCGGTCCGGCGATCTGTCCCGCATAGCCGATCGTCGAGAGTATACTGAATACTTCCACCCGCTGTTTTTCATCAACTAGATCGGCAATTTGTGCCCGCTGTGCCGGGATATAGAGCGAGCGGCCAGCGCCATTGAGCATATACAGCAGGGCAAAAGCCCATACCGATTCGGCAGCGATAAATCCGCTGATCGCCACGATTTGCAGCAGCAGCGCAAAGAGGATCACGGGCCTTCTCCCGATGCGATCGGCGATCCCCCCGCTGATCATCGTAATGAAAATGTCGGTCAGCGGCTGCAAGCCGACGATCAACATCGGCAGCATGACGGAGCCGCCCAGTTTGTCATGCAAATACAGAAGCAGGAACGGCGCGAGCATGGAGCCGGTCACACTCGTTAATAACTCCCCCGCAAAACGGATTTGAATGGTAGGATGATAACGATGAGTATAAGCGTGGATGATGTGCTTCATTGTATTCCCCCTTTGCTGTGAAAACATTCTAAAACGCAGAGCATGAGGGAAAAAGGGCAGAAATCCACCCGTCAAACTTTCATCTTTTCGGGGGAATGAATAGTGTCTGCTATCGATGATTATATAAGGCTTCATCAGCATGCGGGAGTCAGAGCAGGAGAGGTAGAAATCTCCTTGGAGGAAATCTCCCACATCCTCTGCTGCACCCCGCGTAATAGCAAGCTGATCATTAAAAAGCTGGCCGAGCAGCATTGGCTGATCTGGAAACCGGGACGCGGGCGCGGCAATCGCTCGCAGCTGCGCTTTTTGACAGAGCCTGCCGAGCTCCTATTTGGACAAGCCAAGGAGTTGGTGGTAAAAGGGAAGATCAACGAAGCGCTGACCCTGTGTCAGGCATACCAAAGCATCGCACCGGATCTTCCGGCATCGTTTCAAGCCTGGCTGCGCAGCCGTTTTGGGTTTCACCTTGAAAAACAGGAGGAACGCCTGATTGATACGCTGCGGATGCGTTTGAATCATACGATCAGTTCCCTTGATCCCGCCTTCGCCTCTTACCGTTCGGAAAGCCATCTGATCAAGCAGATCTATGATTCGCTGGTTCGGTATAACCCTGAGACCCAGCGGATGGAACCGCATCTGGCTCACGCTTGGGAGCATAATGAACGCGGGGATGAGTGGACTTTTTATCTGCGAAAAGGGGTGCTTTTTCATCACGGGCAACTGCTGACCGCCGATGACGTGGCGTTTTCCCTGGAGCGGATTCGCTGCCCGCAGACGATGTCACCTTATCGCTGGATGCTGGATGTCGTCAGCGAGATTCGAGCGGTGCATGACTACAAGCTGACGATCAAGCTGGAGCGTCCCCACTTCATGCTGCCGGAGCTTCTCGGCAGTGAGCAGCTGTCCATTTTGTGCAAAACATATGTTGATAGACACGGAGAGGCGGCCTTGAAGAATCCCGTAGGCACTGGGCCGTTTAAGCTGATGCGCTGTGATGATTCGATGGTGGTGCTGTCAGCGTTCGATGCTTATTTTCGCGAGCGGGCCCATCTGGATCGGATCGAGCTGCTGATCGTCCCGGATGGGTGGTTCGAGGAGGAAACGGCGAATGCGACATCCTCTTATGGGATTTTGTATGCCGATGATGATGGGCAAGTGGAACGGAAGCAGCAGTCTCATGCGGAAAGCTTGACGTGGAGACAGACGGAGCGGACAGTCTGGAGCGTGCAATACGTCACGTTCAATACGCGCAAAAAAGGCCCCATGGCCAATCAGCGCTTTCGGGAAGCGTTGAGACTGATCCTGCAGCCTGCAGATTTGCTCAGAGAAAGAAAGGGAGGACTTCATCAAGTGGCCGCCGGTTTTTTGCCGGATCCGATTGGCACTACGATATCAACCACGTCCGAGCAGCCGGAGCGCAATCCGTTCGAGCTCTTGCAGGAGCTGGGACAGCAGGAGTGGAATCTGCGGCTTCATACGTATCCTGATCAGGACCATCGGGAGGACTCGGCTTGGATCACCGAGCGATGTGCGCAGTACGGCATCACCGTCACCACGCAATTTTTTGCCCACCCGGATTTGCTGCAGGATGCGGTGGTGGAGGAAGCAGATCTGATCCATGACAGCGCGACGATTGACGAGCGTGTGGAACTATCCTTCCTGAACATTTGCTTGATGGGAGACAGCTTTATCAGAAGGTATATGGATGCGGAGCTGATGGAACAGATTCGCTGGGAAGCGGCGGTTCTCTTTCAAAGCACTTTGCAAGAAAGGCGGACGATTTTGCAGCGGATCGAGCGGCTGCTGCTGGAGAGCGGCTTCATTCTCCCTTTATACCGCGAGCATCTCCACATTAGGTCACGGCCTGAGCTGCAAGGAGTGGAGATGAATGCCCAAGGGTGGATCGAGTATCGTCCCTTGTGGGTCAAGCGGTGACAAAACGGATGAAACTTTTTCCAATCCAAAACCGTAGTACACGTAAGAACATAGAGAATCGTCTATGCAGGATTGCAGCGGACGATCACATGCAGATGGGAGTGTCGAAGGATGTCTCGGAAGGGTTGGGCGTGGACGATTATCGGCGTCATGTTCGCCGTACTGGTCGTCATACTGGTTGTCAATGCGGATGACCTTACAGATGAATCCGCGAATCGCGTATGGGAAGAAAAAGAAGTAGAAGGAACGGGAGAAGCCAAGATCGTACAGCTGTTTGTGGATGGTGCGATCGCAGAAAGCGCAGGCTTTGGCAGCTCCTTCAACTCGCCTGATTTTTTGGAGCAGCTGGATCAGGCCGTAGAAGACGATGATGTCAAAGGGATCGTTCTCCGTGTGAATAGTCCTGGCGGCGAGGTTGTCGCTTCCGATGAAATTCACAACAAGATTCTGGAGATGAAAAAGAAAGGGAAAAAAGTGATCGTGAGCATGGGGGCCATGGCGGCTTCGGGCGGGTATTACATCTCAGCGCCAGCCGACTACATCTTTGCCAATCCCGCCACGTTGACGGGTAGCCTCGGCGTCATTTTTTCCATCCCGAATTATAAAGAGCTGGCCGATTGGGCGGGCTACAAGGAAAATGTCATCAAAAGCGGAGCCTTCAAGGATATTGGCAATCCGCTGCGGGATATGACTCCCGCTGAACAGCAGGTTTTCACCCAATTGGTTGACGAGAGCTATCAGCGGTTCGTCGATGTCATTGCCAATGGCAGAAAGATCCCCCGCGAACAGGTCTTGAAAATCGCGGATGGCCGCATCTATTCCGGCCAACAGGCAAAAGCGTTGAAGCTGATCGACGAATATGGCTCGCTGGAGGATGCGACTCGGTATGCGGTGAAAGCCAGCGGTCTGACGGAAGCCAGAATCGTCCGCTATGAGGTGCCGGAAAGCTTGACATCGATCCTGTTAGGGGGCATGAGCACCCAATCAGAGACGTCAGTGGCGAGCGTTGTAGAAAAGGTCGTGCCGCATTTTACGCAAAAAACGGGCCTTTATTATCTGTATCAGCCTTGATCGATGAAAGTATGAAGGAGGAGCGAAAATGGAGCTGAATGGGGAACTGACACCGGAGCAGGAACAAATCGTGCCGACGGAGTATCGGTACGCAGGATTCTGGATCCGTTTTGTGGCAAGCCTGCTCGATGGCATTGTGATGATGGCCCTTCAATTCCTGATTTACTTTATAGCCGGCGTTGATATGCTGGAACCGCCAGCTCTGCTGAATCTGGCGTTAACCATCGTCAGCATCGCTTATTACGTCATCATGACGGTGCTGCTCGGGCAGACACTGGGGAAAATGGCGCTGGGGATCCGCGTGGTCCGCAAAGATGGCGGTCCAAACGGCTGGGGCTGGATCCTGCTGCGTGAGACGATCGGGAAGTTTGTCTCCGCGCTGATTTTGATGATCGGGTACATCATGGCCGGCTTTGACAGCAAAAAGCGATCGCTGCACGATCGTATGAGCAGGACTTATGTTGTAAAAGCATAACTTGGGCATGTATAAAAAACAGTCAAAAGGTTCATACTGGTAGCATAAGTAGGGTACGGCAATCGAAACGATGAGGAACGGGAATGAGTTGTTTCCAAAGCCAGAGGTAGATTCAATTAACCCGATAGAGCTTTGTGAGCACTTGGCATTCCGAAATGAATGAATGGATTGTAGGTTTCCCTAGCAAAAGGATTCTGCGCACAGCAGGATCCTTTTTTCGTCCTATCGACATAAGAGCAACCAAGCTCGGCCAAAGACTTGGTACTGCAAAATTTCTCGAAATGCCCGGCATTGATCCCGGACAACTTCCCGAAAAGGCGGGAGCGGATTCCCTTGTTCCCGGGAATTCCCCGCGAGTATAGTGGAACCATTCCAAATTGATCAACTTGTTAAGGAGCGGTTTACGATGAAGTGGGAGAAAGTAAGAAAAGCGCTGCTGGTTTCCGTTTGCGCCTTGCAAATCGGCTTGGTGGGAAGCATTGCGAATGCGGAGGAACAGTCAGCAGCTTCGGACGTTACCATCACAGCATTTTCTTTGCTGGAGAAAAAATTCGATAAGACCGGCAGTGCAGAATTCAAGCCGGATGGCAGCAGGGATGGGCATTTTCAAGCAAGCATCCATTTTGCGCAGAAAACGGTCGTGAATGCGGTCATCTTGCGTTCCACCGATGTTTTCGGGAAAGAGAATTATCATGGTATTTGGAGAACCAATCGCGTAGGCGTCGGATGGCTGCTCGGAATCGTCCAGGGGGAAAAGGTCATCACGCCAGCCTTCCGCCCCAGTCCAAAAGATCCCGTGGGGACGTTCGAAGGGGATGTCACCTTCGATCTGTATGCCAATGACAATGGGGACATCGAGGAAGGGCAGTATTTTGTGCTGGAAATCGAGACGCCTAATGACACGATCTATTCAGAACCGATCACGTTTGGCGAACCGATGAATGGGGGGGCAGGAGGTGGAACTGGTGGTGGAACCACAACCGATCCGAATCCGAATCCGACCCCCAATCCGACCCCCAATCCAGTTCCTAATCCTGTTCCCGTGACCGAACTGACGATAAAAGGTGGCCAGGGAGTAATTAGCGTCCAGGGGGCAACACCAGGTGCGATGATCACGTTGTTTCATAAAAGTTCTTCTTCTTATGGTGTTACATGGATTGAGAATTACGGCACGAAGAATGCGGATAGCAAAGGCAGCACTTCCTTTGCGAAACTGCCAAGTGGTGAGCAGTTTTATGTAATTGAAACGGTGAATGGTCAAAAAAGCAGAACATCGGGTGACGCATCGGTAACGGATGAGAAGACGGCCGATTTGTTAAAAACAGATTCGATTGGAGCGTACTATTTAGTTGTGAAGGGGAAACCAATCACACAAGTCGAACTGGGTGTGTATGGCTCTGTGACCGACACGAGTATTAAAACGGTGGATGTGTCGTTCGCCGGAGTATCGACTTCCGTGCCTGTGGATGGAAAAGGTAGATACAACTTGAAAAGAATCTACGATATATACTCACCGATGGATATCGTCTCGGTGACAGCCGTATCCAATGGGAAAAAGCATGTCATTCACCGCAAGCTTGGCTTTGACTTGTTTGACGATACCTCGGTAAAGGCCGAACGGGAAGGCAATCATTTGAAAATCAGCGCAAACAAGGGAACCATTCAATCAGGAGATTTCCAAGTTTTCATTCTGGATGGCAACAAGCTGGTCCCTATACCTGGAGAGATTGGCCGTTTAGAAGGCAACACCTGGACCGCTCTCAATTTTAAAGGTGTGCTTGCAACCGATAAAGCTCCTCAAGACATTCGTCTATTTGTTTTATTCGACACCTTGGCGGAAGTTGTACCTATCATGCCTTAAAATGCCGCTACATTTCGCATTTGATTGCAAAAAAACGTTGGCTCGATAAAGAGAAAAACAGGAAAAGAGGTACCCTTTTGGAGGATACCTTTTTTGCTGTTCCGATATGTCATTGTTCTACACCAGGAAAATCAGGTTATTACATCCCGTGAGTAAAGATTAGAAGTCTGCTTGAACTGCGTCGGCGTAATCCCGACATACCGGCGAAAGACACGGATAAAATAGCCGGTTTCCAACCCGATGCGCGTCGCTACCTCCTGGATGGACATATCGGGATTGTCGTGCAACAAGCAGCGGGCCTTCTCCAGGCGGATTTCCTGCAGATACCGATGGAGATTCATCCCGAATTCCTTTTTGAAAAGACGATTGAGATGCTGCTGGGTGTACCCCATCGATTTGGCGAGCTCCGACATGATGATGGGGCAGCTGAAGTTCTCTTTCAAATAATCCGCGACACGGACAAGGGCGGTCTCGCGGGGATTCCACGAATAGAACGTACCATTCCTTTTGCCGGGGGTCAGTGTCAGGCGGTAGAACTCAAGCAGCAGGGCATACAATTGTTTCGCAGCCGTCCACATGGCTTCTTCTTCTTTCTGAATCGTCAAGGCCCACAGCTCCTCGATGATCGAAAAGAAAGGCGTCAAAGACTCCGCTTTGGTCAGCAGAAAATCCGGGAATTGGTACAGATCAAGGAATGCATCGCCGTGAAAGGAGACAAATGCCGTTTCCCATGGTTCCTCCGACACTGGGTAGTATTCATGAGGGACTTTCGCCCGCAGAAACATCACGTTTCCTGGTGCGAACTCCTGCTCCTCCATGCCCTGCACGCGCAGGCGGCCTTTTCCGTTTAGGGTAATGAGAAGTTGCGAGGCAGAGTAGCCTTCGGGGCGGATGATGTGATTTTCTTGATGATAGCCGACGGTGTATGGGCGCAGAGGAAGGTTGAAGTAATCATCTTGCCAGGGGAAAAAGCGGATCGGCAGCAGCATGGTTTCTCCTCCTCATCCATGTTCAAAATGTCCCATTCATGTTCGATTTCGCTTATGGTCTCAGCTTCCAGTTGATACTATTATAGGGAGTAAGCAAAACTTAATAAAGATAATTTAGTTAGTCGGATAGGGGGAAAAGCAACGGTTGTCGATCTTGTTTTCGTAAAATTCGGTATTTTGAAAGCGCATTCTTTTTGTTGGCCAAAGGAGGAAATGGTATGAGACGAGCAGCATGGGTTCGCCGTGGGTTCATTTTCTTTACGATACTCTCTTTGCTTGCAGGATGTTCATCGCCAACCAGCGAGAACCAAGGGAATACAGCAACGCCGCAATCTGCTGGCGGAAGCGGAGCGGGATTGTCTGGAGAAATCAAGGTGGCAGCGTGGAATGATGCGGCGGATGCCTTGGAAGCGGAAATCCCCGGCTTCAATCAAAAATATCCGAATGTAAAGGTCACGATCCAGCGGGTGACCAACAATTACGAGCAAATCATTCCCCCGTTGACTGCAGGGATGGGGGCGCCGGATATCATCCAGACGCAAAATCGGGACTTCCAAAGCTTTCTGCAAAAGTTCCCCGACCAGTTCGTCGATCTGACCGATAAGCTGCAAAGCCATAAAGATGAGTTCGCAAAAACAGCATGGGCAGGCGTAGAAAAAGACGGCAAAGCCTACGCTGTTCCGTGGGATCTGGGGCCGGCTGGCGTCTGGTATCGCAAGGATTATTTTGAGCAGGCGGGCATTGATCCCAAAACATTGACGACGTGGGACAAATTCATCGAGGCTGGCAAGCAGCTGCAAAGCAAGCTCGGCGGCAAAGTTAAAATGACGACGCTTGATCATACGGCTACGGGCGACATGGATATTTGGCTGATGCTGATGAATCAACTGGGCGGCTCTTTTGTCAATGCCAGTGGAGAAATCGACTTTACCCAGGTAGCCAACCTCAAAGCGATGGAAATGACGAAGCGCTTCAAGGACGAAGGCATTACCGTCAATACGCCGACCTGGGATGAGCGCATCCGTGCCGTCGTAAATGGGGAGACAGCGACCGTCATCTTCCCGGTGTGGTATGCGGGCACCATCCGCCATCAGGCGAAGGACCAGCAGGGCAAGTGGGGTGTGATGCCGCTGCCTGCCTTTACAGAGGGCGGACCCAATCAAGCCAACCTGGGCGGCTCGATCCTCGCCGTTACCACCCAATCCAAGAATCAGGAAGCCGCCTGGGCGTTTATTGAATACTCGCTATTGACCAACGAAGGGGAGGACGTCCAGATGAAATACGGATTGTTCCCATCCTGGACGCCATACTATCAATCGGAAAACTTCAAGAAAAACGATGAATTTTTCGGCTTTCCGCTGGCAGAGTTCTTCGGTGAAGTCTCGACCAATATTCCCGAGCTGAAATTCCCGCCCGAATTCATGGATTTGTCGAAGCCCATCCAGGATGCCAACGGCGCGGTTCTCAGCGGGAAAGCGGGGGTTGAGGAAGCATTCAAGCAAGCGGAAGAACAAGCCTCGAAGGCATCCGGTCTGAAAATTGCCCCATGAGCAGCAGAAGCGAGGTGACTACAGTGATCCAACCTGCAAGCGAGCAACCCGCGGCTGACAAGGCAGCGCAGCAGCCGCGGGTTCACCTGCAGCGAAAGCACGGCTTTTCCGGAAAAAGGGCTGGCGTAACCCCTTACTTGTTCGTTTTGCCCTTCTTCCTTCTCTTTCTCGCTTTTATCCTGTATCCCCTGATCTATTCCTTTGTCCTGAGCTTCAGCAAATGGAAGTCGGGAAACATGGATTTCGTCGGTCTGGATAATTACATTCATCTGTTTACCGATCCGTTGTTTGGCAAGTCATTGCTCAATACGGGGATGATCCTGCTTGTGCAAGTGCCCGTCATGCTGATTCTGGCCACATGCATCGCGGCACTGCTCAATTCCGAGCGGTTAAAATTCCGCGGGCTGCTGCAGGTCGCGTTTTTTCTCCCAGCGATCATTGACCTTGTCACGTATTCGTTGGTGTTTTCGATGTTTTTCAATGAATCATCGGGGATGGTCAATCAGCTGCTGCAATGGCTCGGCTTGGAGCCGGTGGCCTGGCGCACAGACGGTTTTTGGGCGAAGATCCTGATCATTTGCGCCTTGACGTGGCGGTGGACAGGGTACAACAGCGTGATCATTCTATCCGGCCTGCAAATGATTCCCAAAGAGCTGTATGAGGCAGCGAGCATCGATGGGGCGGGGAGTGTCAGGAGCTTTTTTGCCATCACCGTGCCGCAATTGAAGCCCGTACTCTTGTTTTGCATGATCCTGTCGACGATCGGGACGCTGCAGATCTTCACCGAGCCCTATGTCTTGACAAGCGGAGGGCCGAACAATGAGACGCTGTCGGCCATCCAGTACTTGTACCAGGCAGCCTTCAAGACCTTTAACTTCGGGCTTGCCTCTGCCGGGGCGTATATCATCATGACGATTATCGCGATATTGTCCTATATCCAGCTTCGCCTATCCAAAGGAGGGGAGATCTGATGGGAAAAGGATTGCGCCAGGATGCGGGGATGCTGCTTGTCTACGTGCTGCTCGGCATCGGTGCGCTCATATCGATCTATCCCTTCTACTGGATGTTTACCGCATCTACGCTGACGGAGGGAGATATTTTTAAAACGTCGTCTGCGTGGCTGCCGGGAGGAAATTTTCTCGAAAATCTGCGCGGATTGGAAAGCAGCATGCCTGTCTGGAGAGCGTTGCTGAACAGTCTGATCGTTTCCGGTGTTACCACGATCAGTACGGTGTTCCTATCTGCTCTTGCCGGCTATGCGTTCGCCAAGTTTTCTTTTAAAGGCAGGGAGATCCTGTTTTTCCTCGTGCTGATGACGATGATGATTCCGGCGCAGGTGACGTTGGTTCCTTTGTTTATCATCATGATGAAACTGGAGTGGATCAACACTTATTACGCACTGATCTTGCCGAATATGGTCACGGGCTTTGGCGTATTTTTGATGCGCCAGCAGATGATGGGCTTTCCCGATGAGCTGATTGAATCCGCCCGGATGGATGGATCGAGCGAATTCGGGACGTTTCTGCGCATTGTGCTGCCCACCATGAAGCCGGCATGCGCTGCGCTGGGCATCGTCACCTTCATGAACCAGTGGGGAAACTTTCTCTGGCCGCTGGTAGCCGTCAATGACAAGGAGATGCTGACACTGCCGCTCATGCTCTCAATGATGGTGGCGCCCGGCAATGTGGTGAAGTACGGAGAGGTGATGGCCGGTTCGGTCATTGGCTTGGTTCCCATCATCATCCTCTTTTTGTTCTTCCGCAAATACTTTGTGTCAGGTGCATTCAGCGGATCAGTCAAAGGGTGACGGCAGTTAGACAGTAAGATCGAGACAGTAATGATAGGGGAGGAGTACGAGCATGGATCAATTGTTATCTACAGAGGCTTCGGCCATTCCACAGGTCTCCAAGCTGATTCCGCATATGAGCTACGGGGGCGACTATAATCCGGAGCAATGGAACGAGAACATCTGGCTGGAAGATGCGCGACTGATGAAGGAGGCAGGTGTGAATCTGGTATCGCTCGGGATCTTCAGCTGGGTAAAGATTGAACCGCGGGATGGCGAGTACGATTTTTCTTGGCTGGACAGAGTGATCGACATCCTGCATGCGCATGACATCGGGATCAATCTGGCGACGGCAACAGCTTCCACACCGGCATGGTTCGTGCGCAAATATCCGGATTCACTTCCGGTCGAGGCGGACGGGACGCGCCTGTCCTTTGGCAGCCGCCAGCATTATTGCCCCAATCACAAGCCGCTCTTGGCCTATACCGAAAAGCTGGTGCGCACCATCGCGACGCGGTACAAAGACCATCCGGCGCTCAAGATGTGGCATATCAACAACGAATACGGCTGCCACGTGTCCCGCTGCTACTGCGACAACTGTGCGGCGGCCTTCCGCACATGGCTTCAGGAGCGCTACGGCACGATCGAGGAGCTGAATGCCCGCTGGGGAACGCGATTCTGGAGCCAGCAGTACGGAGAATGGGAGGAGATTCAGCCGCCGCGCAAGGCGCCGACCTTTTGCAATCCCGGTCAGCAGCTTGACTACTTCCGTTTTATGAATGATTCCCTGCTGAATCTGTACCTGACGGAAAAACGGATCCTGCGCGAGATCACGCCAGCCGTGCCGATCTCCACCAATTTCATGGACTTTTTCAAGCCGCTGGATTACTTCCGCTGGGCGAAAGAGGTGGATGTAGCCACCTGGGATTCCTATCCCGACCCGAGGGAGGGACAGCCGGTCAGGGCTGCGATGATGCATGATTTGATGCGAAGCTTGCGCAAAGGGCAGCCGTTTTTTCTCATGGAGCAGGTCACCAGCCAAGTGAACTGGCGCGATATCAATGTAAATAAGGCTCCGGGTGTCATGCGTCTATGGAGCTATTCCGCCATCGGTCATGGCGGAGACGGCATTCTGTTCTTCCAATGGAGGCAAAGCAGAGCCGGTGCTGAAAAGTTTCACGGTGGCATGATCCCGCATTCCAATGATGAAAACAGCCGTATCTATCGGGAAGTGAAAGCGCTGGGGCAAGAGCTGAAAAAGCTGAATGGACTGATCGGTGCCCGCACGCCTGCCAAGGTCGCGATCATTTTCGACTGGGAAAATTGGTGGGCGGTGGAGCTGGATTCCAAGCCGCATAATGACTTGCCGTATGTGCAGCGGGTAGCGGCTTATTACAACGAATGCTTCAAGCGCAATATCGCGGTTGATTTTGTACAGCCATCCGATGATCTCACAGCTTACGACATCGTGATTGCGCCGATGCTGTACATGGTCAAACCGGGGGAAGCGGAGAATCTGGAAGGCTATGTGTCGGGAGGCGGCACATTGATCGTCTCGTATTTCAGCGGCATCGTGGATGAAAATGACCGTTTTTATCCAGGGGAGTTTCCTGCTCCTCTGCGCAAGCTGCTGGGGATTCAAGTGGAGGAGTTTGATCCGTATCCGCAGGGGCATGCCAATACGGTGACGTACCGAGGGCAAGCGTATGGCTGCTCGCTCTGGAGCGATGTGATCCAGCTGGAAGGAGCGGAGGCAGTCGCGACATATACAGGCCACTGGTACGCCGGGCGCCCTGCAGTGACGAGCCACTCCTCTGGCAGCGGGAATGCGGTCTATATCGGAACCGAGCTCGATGCGGATTGCTTGGGCGCCTTGCTGGGAGAAATGCTGACGACGAAAGGGATCTCGGCACCGTTGTCTGCGCCGGAACAGGTAGAGGTGCTGCAAAGGGATACCGAGCAAAATAAGCATTTGCTCATCATTAATTACAATCAGGAAGAGGTCTGCTTGGATCTGCCAGAGAATGAGGACTATGTCAATCTGCTTACGGGAGAGCGGGTCAGCGGCTCCATTACCGTGAGCGGAATTGATGTGGCGGTCCTGCAATATTGATGTAGATGGAATGGCTGCGAAAGGCTCCGCCAAAGAATGGCGGAGCCCGTTATCATTTTGTATGGAATCGAGCGATATTCGTTCAGCCGCTGCTGCCGGGTGCTGCCTGCAAGGCCGCGTGGTGGAAATGAACCTGCTCCAGCCACAGCTGGAACTGTCGCATGGCCAACCCTTGCTCGAGGGCATGCTGCGCCTTCAGCAGGCCTTCTTCCACAGTCGCGCAGGTCCCGGTGACCCACAGCCGCAGAGCGCTGTTCAAGAGCACCATATTGCGATAGGGCAATGCCGCTTCCTCTTTCAATACCGCTATTGCCGTATCCAGCTGCAGACGCGGTGTCCATTCGGTTTCAGGCAGTTCGGCTTTCAACCCGAGTGCTTCGGGATCGATCAGCAAAGGCTCGTAGGCATCGCCCTGAATCAGCAGGGTTCGGGTAGGCTTCTGGACGGATACGTCTTCAGAGCCTTCCAACCCCTGCACGACAATTCCTTTTTTGATTCCCTGCTTGACCAGAAGCTGGGCCACTTTTTCAAACACGGTGCCATGGTAGACGCCGATCGCCATGAAAGGAGCATCCGAAAAGCGCATCAGCTTTTCCACCGTGTTAAATACCGTGCGTACCCCGATTTCGAGACGCAGCAGGCGCAGCGCCTGCAGATCCGGATGCCATAGTTCGGTTGCAGCAAAAAGGAATCCGCTCGCTTTTGCCGCCTGTGTATAGACTTCACGGGCCTCCTGCTGCAGGGGAAGCCCCAGCTCCCGGATCAAGTCGATGAGGGCAATGCCCCATTTTGGCGGCAAAGTCGGACTGCTGTGCAGGGTGACAGGCAATCCGCAAGCAGCCAGGACAAAGGCAACCGGAAAAGTCGCATAAAAGGACGTTCGTCTTCCATCATAAGGACCGGCGCAATCCAAACTGTTGGGAATCGTCACGGGGGAAATCGCCTGGCGATAATGATCGATGAATGCCAGAATTTCTTCCATGGATTCCGTTTTGATCCGTTCTGCCATCAGAAAAGCGCCGATTTGCGCAGGAGTCGCTTTTCCCGTGCGAATCATTTCAGCCGCTTGCAGGGCCTGTTCATAGGTAAGATCTTTTGCTCCCCGTTTTCCGCGGCCAACCTCTTTTAACAGTTCCAGCATGGTTATCCCCCCCAGACTACGCTTAACCGTGAATCAACCGATAGACATTTACAATGGAACGGGCAACGTCGACCATTTTCTTGCGCTCATTCATCGCTTGCTGCCGCAGGAATTGATATGCCTGTTCCTCGGATATTTTTTTCAGCTCACACAGAATGCCTTTCGCTTGTTCGATCCATTTCCGCTCCTCCAACCGGTGCAGCAGGGCTTCTTTTTCCCGCGTGAGCTCCAGGCGTTTGGCATGTTGGCTGGCGGCTATATGAATGGACCACTGTATTTGCTGGGCGGACATGGAGGAAAACAAGATGCCGTCCGGCTGGATCTCTTTGGGAGCGGGGAGCGGATTGTTGGCTTCCTCGCACCACCAGATTACCGGCAGCACAGAGACGGCGAGCTGCTCCCAGGACCAGTTCTTCAGCGAAAGAAAGGAGACCGGCAAGATGACGGCGTGTGTGGCTGGCCGCAGCGGATGCACATCGGCGATCGAGGGAGCCAGCTTCACGTCATAACCGGCTTGGGATAAGAGCGCAGCTGCGGGGTGGGATGGATGCGGGCCCGCAATTAAGGAAAGGGACTCGATCATGACAGAATGCCTCCCGTTTTTCTGATTTTTCAAAAATAATAATGTAAGATAATATAACATAAAACTTTGGTGATGTCTGGATGTTTTTGGTTATTTTTTTGATAAACGCTTTTTTAATGTTAAATTTCATAACATGTAATTGACAAATGTATTTCCATGTCATACACTGTTCCCAATAAAAAACGTGCGCGATACAACGGTGTATCGCAATTGGCAATGAGGCCTATCCATGAACGCAATGGATAGGCTTTTTTTGGTTTCATACAAAGAGGAGGGAAGTCCAATGAAAAAAGGTTTTTGGAAAGAGGGGCATTGGCCGACGCTGCTAGGCTCTTTGCTTTACTTTGATGTCAGCTTCATGCTCTGGGTCATGCTGGGAGCGACAAGCGTGTTCATTACACAGGAGATTCCGATGACGCCGTCGCAGAAAGGCTTGATGGTTGCCATCCCGATTCTCGGCGGCTCCATCTTCCGCATTCTGATGGGGGTGCTGACCGATACGATCGGCGGCAGAAAAACGGCGATCCTGGGCATGTGTCTGACGATGATTCCGCTCGCAGCTTTATGGTTATTTGCCGGTTCGATTCCTGAGCTTTATGCATACGGGTTTTTGCTAGGGATTGCCGGAGCCAGCTTCGCGGCCGCTCTGCCGTTGGCCAGCCGCTGGTATCCTCCGCATTATCAAGGGCTCGTGATGGGAATAGCCGGAGCGGGGAATAGCGGTACGCTGTTTGCGACCTTGTTCGCCCCGCGATTGGCCAATTACTTCGGCGATTGGCATCCGGTGTTCGGTTTGGCGATGATTCCGCTGTTCGTGGTTATTGTGACGTTTGTGTTGATCGCGAAGGATTCCCCGAATCAACCAGCTCCGAAAAAAGCGACTGAATATATGCAAGTGCTGAAAGAGAAGGATGCATGGCTGTTTAACTTTTTCTACTTCATCACCTTTGGCGGTTTTGTCGGCATGACCAGTTTTCTGCCCATCTTCATCCATGACCAGTATGGATTGGATTCGGTGCGTACCGGGGATTTCGTGACGATGTGCGTGGTGGCCGGCAGCATATGCCGTCCGATCGGCGGATGGCTGGCAGACCGGGTCGGCGGCGTGGCAGTGCTCAAAGTATTGTTTTTCCTGATCGCGATCTTGCTCAGTGTCTCGTCCCAGCTGCTCCCTTTCTGGCTGCAAATGACGGTGCTGTTCCTGATCATGATGGGATACGGCATGGGAAATGGCGCTGTATTTCAGCTGGTGCCGCTGCGTTTCCAACAGGAAATTGGCGTCGTTACAGGGATTGTAGGCGCTGCAGGCGGTATCGGCGGTTTCTTCCTGCCGACCATCCTCGGGTTCTTCAAGGAATTGACGGGTACCTATACGGCTGGGTTGTTGTTTTTGACGATTATCGTATCGATTGCAGCCTGGATGATGCTGGCTGTGGGAGGGAGGTTCGCCTATGCGAGAAGAGAGCGGGTTGCAGAGCAACTTCCTTGACCATTTCCGCGACCTGGCCAGCAAGTATTCGCGTACCGAAACCGCTCTGTCCCAATGCCCGTACTGCAGCATGCAATGCAGCATGCAGGTGCATAAAGAACACTCCTACTATTCATCTCGTCATGTCATCACACCGCATAAAGCCGATCCCGTCAATCAAGGCAGAATGTGCGTAAAAGGGATGGAGTCCCATACTCCGGCATTGGATAAAGGCCGATTGCAGACGCCGCTCCTGCGCCGCAACGGCAAGCATGTGCCCGTCTCATGGAAGACAGCGATGGATTGGTTTGGACGAAAAATCAAAATGCTGCAAAGACAGTATGGCAAGGATGCCGTCAGCGTCTATGGCGGCGGCTCCTTGACCAATGAGGAGAGCTATTTGCTCGGGAAATTTGCCCGTGTCGCCCTGCAGACCAGACATATCGACTACAATGGCCGCTTTTGCATGTCGTCGGCTGCATCCGCGAGCAATCAAGTGTTCGGCATCGACCGGGGCATGACCAATCCGCTTTCGGACCTGCTGCTAACCAAATGCGTCATCCTGGCAGGCACGAACATCGCGGACTGCCAGCCGACGATGATGGCCTATCTGCGCAAAGCGAAGGCCAATGGCGCAGTGATCATCGCGATTGATCCGCGGGTCACCGGCACGACCAAAATCGCCGATCTGCATTTGCAATTGAAGCCGGGAACAGATGCGATTCTGGCAAGCGGTCTGTTGAAGGTGATCGTGGATGAAGGTTTTGTAAACGAGACCTTTGTCCAGCAACATACGACAGGTGCGGAGGAACTGCTCGAGCACCTGCGCAGCATCGATCTGCAGCAGGTGGCCGCCATTACCGGTGTTCCTGTCGATATGATCGGCTTGGCCGCCCGCGCTTACGGAAAAGCGGAAAGCGGCATGCTTTTCACGGCGCGAGGGGTCGAACAGCATGCCACGGGTGTGAAAAATGTATGCAGCTATCTCAATATGGTCCTGTTGACGGGCAAAATCGGCTCACCGGGCAATGGCTATGGCGCTGTCACGGGTCAGGCCAACGGGCAAGGCGGACGTGAGCATGGCCAGAAGGCGGATCAGCTGCCGGGCTATCGCTTGATCGAGAATCCGGAGCATCGCCGCCACATCGCACAGGTGTGGGGGATCAAAGAGAGCAAGCTCCCGCGTAAAGGGATTCCGGCTTACGAGCTGTTTCCCGCGATCATGCGGGGCGACATCCGCAGTATGATCGTGCTCTCCTCCAATCCGGTCGTGTCCAACCCGAATGCCCACCTGGTGGAGGAAGCCTTGAAAAGGCTGGATGCTTTGATTGTCATCGACTTGTATTATTCGGAGACCGCCAAGCTGGCCGACCTGATCCTGCCCGGTTCCTCCCATCTGGAGGACGAAGGGACGATGACGACATTGGAAGGCAGGGTCACGCTGCGCAGGGCCGTCAGTCCGCTTCCTGGCAAGGCGAGGCTGGATTGGCAGATCCTGTGCGACATGGCGGTGGCCCTCGGAAAAAGAAAAGGGTTCTCCTACGCATCGGCAGAGGAGATTTTCGAGGAGCTGCGGATCGCCAGCAAGGGAGGAATCGCCGACTATTCCGGCATCACCTATGCACGGATGGAGCAGGAAAACGGGGTATTCTGGCCGTGCAAAAGGGAAGAGGAGGCGGGAGTGGTCCGGCTGTTTGAGGATGGGCGGTTCTATCATGCGGATGGCAAAGCCCGCCTCATCGCCGTATCCCGGACGCTTCCCGCAGAGCCTACGGATGACAAATTCCCGATCATTCTTACTACGGGCCGCGTCATGCAGCATTACCTCAGCGGGGTCCAGACCAGGCGGACACCGGCACTACGGGAAAAAGTGCCCGAGCCATTTGTGCAGATTCATCCCGACACCGCGAGGAAGTGCGGGCTGCAGGAGGGAGAGCGGGCAAGGCTAGTATCCAGACGGGGAGAAATTCAGCTGGCGGTCCGGTTTTCAGCCGACATTCGCACCGATACGGTTTTCGTTCCGTTTCACTGGGGAGATGAGCAGTGCATCAATCGTTTGACACTGCCGACGATGGATCCGCAGAGCGGCATGCCATCCTTCAAGGCATGTGCAGTGCGCGTAGAGCCGATTCACGCGACCATTCAAGGAGAGGAGCAGATGGAAGATGAAAAAGAAAAAGTTGTTGCTTATCGGTAATGGGATGGCGGGGGTCAACGTCATTGAGCACATCCTGAAGCTGGCCGACGATCGATTTGAGATCACCATTTTTGGCAAAGAACCGCATCCCAACTACAATCGGATCCTGCTTTCCTCCGTCCTGGCGGGAGAAGCGCAGATGCAGGAGATCGTCCTGAACGACTGGGAGTGGTATGGAGAGCGGGGCATCCGGCTGCATACGGGAATCGAAGTCACACAGATTGATACCGATGCCAAAAAAGTGTACACGGACGCTGGCATGGAAGCGGATTATGACGAGCTGATCATCGCGACAGGCTCCCTTCCTTTCATGCTGCCGGTGCCGGGGGCAGATAAAGAAGGGGTCATTGCCTTTCGGGATATCAAGGATACCGAGACGATGATCGAGACAGCGAAGCACTATCGGAATGCCGTCGTGATCGGGGGAGGTCTGCTCGGTCTGGAGGCAGCCCGTGGATTATTGCATTTGAATATGAACGTGTCTGTCGTCCATCTCATGGATACGTTGATGGAGAGACAGCTGGACCCGACCGCTGCCAAAATGCTGCAAGCGGAGCTGGAGCAGCAAGGGATGAAGTTCCTTCTGGAAAAACAGACAGCCGAGTTGCTTGGGGAAGAGCGGGTCACGGCCGTGCAATTCAAGGACGGCACGACAGCTCCTGCTGATCTGGTAGTGATGGCGGTTGGGATTCGTCCCAATGTCGGGTTGGCCAAAGCTAGCGGCATCGAGGTCAATCGGGGGATCGTCGTCAATGACTGGATGGAAACGAGCGTCCCGCATGTCTATGCTGTCGGCGAGTGTGCAGAGCACCAAGGCATCGTCTATGGCCTGGTGGCGCCGCTGTGGGAGCAAGGAGCCGTGCTTGCGAAGCACCTGTGCGGTGTCGAAACCGCTCCTTACAAAGGCTCGGTCGTCTCCACAAAATTAAAGATTTCCGGGGTCGATGTCTTTTCCGCCGGTGATTTTACCGATCGCCCGGACCGCCGCGCGATTCGTGTCCATGATGAGTGGACGGGGATCTACAAAAAGCTGGTGATTCAGGATGGCAAGATTGTAGGCAGCGTCCTCTTCGGGGACACCTCGGACAGCTCGCGCGTGTTCAAATGGGTACGGGAGCAGGCGGAATTAACTCCCGAGATCCATGGCCTCTTTACGGGGGTGGGCGCTCAAAAGGAAACAGGGAACGGGGGCTCCGTCGTAGCCTCGATGGCGGACGACGAGCTCATTTGCGGATGCAATGGGGTCACGAAAGGAGCGATTGTCACTGCGATCAAGGACAAAAATCTCTCGACGGTAGACGAGATCAAAGGATGCACGGGAGCTTCCCGTTCTTGCGGGGGCTGCAAGCCGCTCGTCGCGCAGCTGCTCCAGCATGTGAAGGGCGAAGAGTATGCAGCTGATCAGGCGCCGGAGGAAGCGGTCTGCTCTTGCACGACGCTTACCCGCGATCAGGTGGTGCAGGCGATCCGCGAACAGCACCTGACCCACACGCGCGAAGTGATGCATGTGCTGGGATGGAAAAATGAAGAAGGCTGCTCCAAATGCCGCCCTGCGCTGAACTATTACATCGGCATGGTCTGGCCCGAGGAGCACGAGGATGAGCGGACATCTCGCTTTGTGAATGAGCGGATGCATGCCAATATTCAAAATGACGGGACCTACTCGGTCGTACCGCGGATGTATGGCGGTGTATCCACGCCCGAGGAGCTGCGCCGGATTGCCGATGTGGCTGAAAAATACAAGGTGCGCATGGTCAAATTGACTGGCGGACAGCGAATTGACCTGCTGGGTGTGAAAAAGGAAGACCTGCCTGCCATCTGGAGCGAGCTGGGCATGCCTTCTGGGTACGCGTACGGCAAGGCGGTGCGAACCGTCAAAACATGTGTCGGAGAAAGCTTCTGCCGCTTCGGTACGCAAAACTCCATTCAAATGGGGATTGACATCGAAAAACGGTTTGAACGGCTGCAGACCCCGGCAAAAGTCAAAATGGCCGTATCGGCTTGCCCGCGCAACTGTGCGGAATCGGGCATCAAGGATCTCGGAGTCGTGGGTGTTGACGGCGGCTGGGAGCTGTATGTAGGCGGCAATGGCGGCGTCAAGCTGCGGGCCGGCGATCTGCTGTGCAAGGTGAAGACCTCTGAGGAGGTGTTGGAAATCACCGGGGCATATCTCCAATATTATCGGGAAACCGGGCGTTACGGAGAACGGACTTCCGAATGGGTGGAACGGTTAGGCCTCACCGCGATTCGCCAAGCGGTCGTGGAAGACCGGGAATATCGCCGGGAGCTGCTGGCACGGGTCGACGTGGCATTGGCTCAGCTCTCCGATCCATGGCAGGAGGTCACGCAAAATGAACGACTGCGCAAAACCATGTACGAAGAGATACACGTCTCGCCATAAGAGTGGCAAAGAAGGGAGAGGGGCAGCTTGAAACAAGTAATCGTGGGAAATCTCGGAGAAATTCCGCCAGCCAGCGGCAAGGTCGTTCACATAGGGGATCAGGAAATCGTCATTTTCCGATTGTCAACCGGGGAGTATCGGGCGGTGGAAAACCGTTGTCCACATAAAGGCGGGCCGCTGGCGGAAGGGATCATCAGCGGGAAGTTTGTCTATTGTCCGCTGCATGATTGGAAAGTAAGTCTGGAGGATGGAAAGGTACAAGCGCCGGATCATGGATGTGTCCAAACGTATCCGATCCGGTTGCGGGATGGCATGCTGTGCATCGAGATGGTTGAGCAGCTGCAATAGCGTCAGATGGAAGAAAAGCTCCGTCAAAGCTTTGGCGGAGCTTTTTGGAATGGCAAATCACAAGTAGCCCCTCCCAGACAAGCGAATGGCGCTTGCCCAAAGAGGGGCTGTTCGACCAACTATTTTCAATTCTGCTGATAGAGGGGGAGACATACACGAAAAGTAGTGCCGAGACCCAGCTTGCTGTGAACGTCGATCGTTCCTTCAAAGTGGTCAACCAATTGTTTTACCATAAACAAACCGATGCCTTGACCGCTTTGTTCCTGATTGATCTTTTCGTACTTATGGTACAGCTTGGCAATCTGTTCTTCGGACATGCCGACTCCCGTATCTGAGATTTCAATGACCAAGGAGCCTGCTTCTGCGCGTACCTCGACTGCTACGGTTTCTCCTTCGTAGCTGTACTTGATCGCATTGCTTAACAGATTCGAGACGATCATTTTATAGCCCATCAGGTTGCTGGACAACGTTTCATTGCCGGTGAGCTGGATATCAGTCCTTAGCGTTATGTTTTGCGTCTGGGCCTTGATGTTCATGATATCGATCACGTCATTCGTTGCAGGGCCGGCCAGGATCCGCTTTTTTTGCCAAAGCGCATCAGTGGACAGCATTTGTTCTGTATGGATAATGTGCGAGATTTCGTTATCAATGACGACGGCATAGTTTTTGATGGCTTCCAGCTTTTGACGCCGCTGTTCATCCTGCTCCTCTTCACGCAACATGCTGGCGTAGGCCTTGATCACCGTCAACGGATTCCTCACTTCATGGGAGACGACATGCACGAAGTCCAGCTTTTGCTTGTATAAATCCATTTCCGAGTCGATCGTTTTTTGGATGGACAGAGACGGAAAAGAGATGGGGGGGTGCTGGTCGGATGATTTGTAAAGCGAGCTTTGGACGAGTTGGTCATCCGTCATGACATATTCATGGCATTTCGACATCTCGATCAAAATGGTGGCTGGAACTGAGTTGCTGTTATAGGCACATACAGTGGTGTAGCCGACATCGGAAATGGTGATATCGCAGCTGCATTCATACTTGTGCAATTTGCTCATGATGTCTTCTTGCTCCATCCAGTCAACATGACCCCATATGCGGACTGTAAGCTCTTGCTGCAAAAATGGGTCAATCACTTTGTGAAAGTTCAACAGTATGCGATTGAAATGGAAGTCCTGATACATCTCATAAAATTCATAATTGTCAATATAATGAATGCGGCTATGATCAACGGAGCCCAGCCTGTCCGTCACAAGCTGCCAGCGTTCGCGTGAATCGATGAAATTAATGTGGTGACCAAGCTCCAGTCCTGACGTGATATAGGAGATCGCATTCTCGATGTATCCTTCTATGGAATGATAAAAATAGAGGATATGGGAGCCTTGGTTTACATGCAAGAAACTGGTCAGCGGCACTAATGTATTCATGGAATCCTCCTGTGTCTAGAGCTGCATCACAGTACATGTTCGATTCCCCCAACAAAGTTCCTTCTTTCCAGTCATGAATCGTTTACTTCTATCCAACAAAAAAACCGATTCGACAACAACTGCTGTCAATCGGTTTCCCTTGCGTATTCAGCTTTCTTTTCGACTGTCGGCATAGCTTGCGATCAGCAGGACAGCCGTCTCATCACCGACATTTTTGACGATATGGGGAGAACAGGCCTTCCAGGAAAAAGTGTCTCCTTCCTCCAACACCGCCATATCCTCGCCTTGCTGTGCAAGCACTTTTCCTTTCAGCACATAGTGAACCTCTTCGCCATCATGCACGTTTGTTTCTTCGTTTTGGGGATAACCCGGCGGAATTTCGATTAATAATAGTTGTAATCCCCCTTCTTTTCCCAGCGTTTCCACACGGATATTATCTTTTCCGTACAAGCTGACTTTCCGTTCGTCTTTTTTGACGATTTTCATCCGCTCCTCTTTCTTCAAGAGAAAATAGGGAAGCGGCACCTGCAAATATTCCGCAATGCTTTCCAATGTGGCGATCGAAGGGGATGTTTTGTTATTTTCAATCAGGCTCATAAACCCTTTGGACAGCCCTGTTCCTTCACAGATCTGTGCGATGGTGATCCCGCGTTTTTTGCGGATGCTGCGAATCGCTGAACCGATATCCATGACTCTCACCTTTTCGTTTTCATTTAAAAAACTAATATTTATATTAACAAAAAAATCATTGACAGTCTATGCGGGATGGTGGTAACTTATTTACGCAGTATCATATGAATAATAGTTTTGTATTTAAAAACCTTTGGGAGGAATAGAAAATGAGCAAGAAGTTGATTCATACGTTGATTCGAGTTGGTTTTGGGGTCATTTTTATGGTGCATGGGATTGCCAAACTGCAGATGGGATTGGATAATGTCGCCGGATTTTTCGGCAGCCTGGGTCTTCCAGGATTCTTGGGGTATGTTGTTGCCTATCTTGAACTGATCGGCGGTATCGCGGTCATCCTGGGTGTGGGAACACGCGTGTTTGCAGTTCTTTTCGCCTTGCTGATGGCCGGTGCTACGCTCAAGGTGAAACTCAGCGGGGGACTGTTGGGGAACGGCCAGGGAGCAGGCTATGAGCTGGATCTGGCGCTTCTGTTGATCGCTCTGCACCTGATCATTTCCGATCAAAGCTACGCTCTGTCCAATCTGTGGAGCAAAAAAGAGTCGACGCGTAACATCCTGTCCTAAGACGCGCAAAGCGCAATTGCTGCATCAGGGAATACTAGTCTGCATGCATGGAATTTTGCCTGACAGACAGATAGAGCTGGACAAAGAATGACATTTCTTGGATGATAAAAAGGGTCGTTTCTTTCCGTAGGGAAGGAAAACGATCCTTGTTTTCGTATGGTGAAAATCGAAAGGAGTGTCTCCTATGCACATCATGAGCGCTTGTCTGGCAGGCTGCCATTGCCGATATGACGGAAAAGCAGTGCAAGAGGACCATCAGGATCTATTGAAAAAAGGAGAGGCGATCCCTGCTTGTCCCGAACAGTTGGGCGGACTGTCGACACCGCGAAATCCAGCGGAAATCGTTGGTGGCGATGGCTTTGACGTGCTGGATGGAAAAGCCCGGGTGATGGACAATCAAGGGAATGATGTAACCGAGCAATTTATCGCGGGTGCCCAGCAGGCGCTGCGGCTGGCGAAAAAGGCAGGGGTGACAAAAGCGATCCTCAAAGAAAACAGCCCTTCCTGTGGCAGCACATACCTGTATGATGGCAGCTTTACAGGCAAAAAGGTAAAGGGAATGGGCGTCACGGCTGCGTTGTTTGCGCGCAATGGAATTGAGGTCTCCTCCGAGCATTCTTTATAAAATTTTACTTGCATCCATTTTACATGTTCAGGTATGATTGGAATAATTCTACAAGGAAGGGTGACCTTTGGGCCGATGATCTACTAATCCGATTTTCCAAAAAGCATTCGTAGTCGATTTTTACGAACTTTTTCTGGATGGGATTAGTATGAGCATTTTTCATTGGCACAAAAGGCTGTACCCATGACCCTTGGTACTGCGTTTCTTTGTGTTCGCTCTGCCTCCTGTCCAGATGAACTGGGTAAGGAGGTTTTTTGTTTTGGAAAATAATCAAATGAAGCATGAAGAGAATTCGCTGCCCAAAGTGTCGATGATGGATTTGTTTCATAATCGCGTGGTGCGCACGATCTTGCTTTCTGCTCTTTTTCTCCAAATTGGCATTTGGGTACGGAATTACTCCATCTTGCTCTACGTGATGGAAAAGACGAACGAAGACCCTGTGGCTGTCTCGCTGATATCGGTGGCGGAGTTTGCCCCGATCTTTCTCTTCTCCTTTATCGGCGGGACCTTTGCAGATCGCTGGCGTCCCAAGCTGACGATGGTTTGGTGTGATGTGCTGAGCGCTGTGTCCATTTTTGTGGTGCTGCTCGCGCTTGTATTTGGAGGCTGGAAAGCGATCTTCTTTGCGACGCTTGTCTCTTCCATCCTTTCGCAGTTTTCCCAGCCTGCAGGGATGAAGCTGTTTAAACTGCACGTCCCGGAAGCGTTGATCCAGATGGGGATGTCGATGTATCAGACGCTCTTTGCATTGTTTATGATTCTCGGCCCTGTCCTCGGCACGTTTGTGTATCAGCACTACGGCATCAATACGGCGATTGGGATTATGGGTGTCGCATTCCTGCTGTCCGCTGCGGTTCTTGTCATGCTGCCTCCCGATCATGAGCCGGAGAAGAAGGAAGAGGCGACCTCGATTTGGCAGGAGATGAAAGCTGGTTTCCGCTATGTGCTGGACAATCAGGCACTGACCCGACTTGGCGGCTGTTTTGCTGCTGCCGGGTTTGCGATTGGCTTTACCCAGCCGTTGGCAATCTTTCTCGTGACAGAGCGTCTCGGTTTGCCGAAGGAGCAGCTGCAATGGTTGATGGCGGCGCATGGGATTGCGATGATCGTAGGCGGAGGCTTGCTGATGGGGCTGGTCAAAAATGCGAATCCGCTGAAGCTGTTGATCTTTGGGATGGCGGTGAGCTCCTGTGGCATTTTTATCATGGGGTTGTCAACCGAGATGTGGCTGACACTGGCGGCTGAATTCCTCGTCGGACTGGTCATGCCTTGCGTCCACATTGGGATCAATACCATGATTTTGCAGAATACAGAGGCTGCCTTTGTCGGGCGCGTAAACGGGATCTTGAACCCGCTTTTCATGGGGGCGATGGTCCTGACGATGGCGCTCGCAGGCAAGCTGAAAGAAGTGTTTTCGCTCGTATCCATCTTTGGCGTGTCTACCGTATTGTTCGTACTTGGAATCATTGTCCTGGTGCCGTTGTTGAAGCGAACGGTTTCTCCGCAAAGGATGGCAGAGGGAAATGAATAATAGCTGAATACGGGAAAGGGATATGGCTGCGGTCGTATCCCTTTTTTTTGGTGGAAAAAGTTCCTATCCTCATCAGTGCAGCCAGGCTCCGCCAAAGCCTTGCGAAGCCAAGTTTTCAACTTTCCAAGCGCCCATTTTGCGAAGCAGCGGATGTACCTAGTCACCCGCACAGTGGCACAGGAATAGAGTTAAATAGGCGAATGGATCGAGAAAATAGTGAAAATTGGAGGAAAAGAAGAATATTCATACTTGACTGATCGGAATTATTGGATTAAACTCAATCCCAAGGTTTGGTAATCTCGACCCTGAATCCTTACTAAATCACTCAAGATGATCGAGTTGGGGGAAGGCGCATGAAAATCTCGAGCAAAGGCGAATATGCATTGCGTGCTCTGTTGGTGCTGGGTCAGCATGAGGGGAAGGTCCTGTCCATTGCAGACATCTCCGATAAAACCTTGGTCCCCATCAGCTACTTGGAGCAGATCCTCCTTCAATTGAAAATGCTCGGGCACGTCAAAAGCAAACGCGGATCCAGAGGAGGCTACTCCCTGCGGACGAACCCCGCCGATGTCAATATCGGCGATGTCATTCGCCGGCTGGAAGGCCCCTTGGCACCGATGGGTTGTGCAAGCATTACCTCTTATGAGCCGTGTATTTTGGAGCCGACGTGTTTGTTGAAACCGCTGTGGACACGAATACGTGACACAGTCGCGCAAATCCTGGAGGAGACGACACTGGCTGACTTATTGGATAGAAGGTTTAGTCGATGATAGGAGGAGAACAGGATGTCATTGTCTAACGCTCGGGACACTCGTGAGGAATGGCTGCAGCGCATTGTGCGTGCGCTGGAAGGGCTGGAATACGGCTCGGTGCAGATCGTGGTGCACGATTCGCAGATCACCCAGATTGAACGGCTGGAGAAGCATCGGTTTCCGTTGGAGAAAGCACAGACCGCGGCAAAACCGAGTTATACGAAAAAATAGAGAAAAGCGCAGCTGATCGGACAACCGAAGGCTCCCGGACACGTGTACATGCACGGGTCTGCGGAGCCTTTTTCCCTTTATTTCATTCTTAAGTGGGTCTATCGAAAAAGGAGAGAAGAAAGATGAACATGCAAAAGTACCTTTCATTCATGCTGGCGGGAACTCTGTTCCTCGGCCTTGCAGGCTGCGGAGGAGGTGGTGCGGCGACGGTGGCTGGCACTAACAGCGCAGCTAGCGGGCAAGAACCAAAGCAAGCCGCATCTCTTCCCGCCGTTGAATTGCTGAACGTTTCCTATGATCCGACGCGGGAGCTGTATGAGTCGTTTAACAAAAGCTTCGCTGCGCACTGGAAGCAAACAAAAGGGCAGGATGTAACGATCAAGCAGTCCCACGGCGGCTCGGGGAAACAGTCTCGCTCGGTTATCGATGGGTTGGAAGCGGACGTCGTGACGCTCGCACTGGCGTATGATATCGATGCCTTGACAGCGCCCGGCCTGATTCCTGCAAATTGGCAGGAGCGGTTACCGGACAACAGCTCTCCGTATACATCCACGATTGTCTTTCTGGTGCGCAAGGGAAACCCAAAGCAAATCAAAGACTGGGATGATCTGGTGAAGCCAGGGGTGCAGGTCATCACGCCCAACCCCAAGACGTCCGGGGGCGCCCGCTGGAACCATCTGGCGGCATGGGGCTTCGCCTTGAAGAAGTATGGCGGAGATGAGGCAAAAGCGAGCGAATTTTTAAAGCAGCTCTATAAAAACGTTCCGGTGCTGGACTCCGGCGCTCGAGGCGCTACGACAACCTTTGTCGAGCGAGGTATTGGCGATGTGCTCTTGGCCTGGGAAAACGAAGCGTTCCTGGCCGTGAACGAGCTGGGAAAAGACAAAGTCGAGATCGTCGCTCCGCCGACCAGCATTTTGGCTGAGCCGCCCGTCGCCGTAGTGGATAAAGTCGTCGATAAAAAGGGAACGCGTGAAGTCGCAGAGGCGTATTTGAAATATTTGTACACCGAGGAAGGACAAAAAATAGCCGCGGAAAATTTCTATCGCCCGCGTCTGGAAGCGGTAGCGAAGCAATACGAAGACAAGTTCCCGAAAATCGAGCTGTTCACGATCAAGGATGTGGCGGGCGACTGGAAAAACGCACAGGAGAAGCATTTCGCGGATGGCGCTCTCTTTGATCAGATTTACCAACCATAACGCTCAGGGAAAGGTGCTGGGGAGACGAACATGGGGAAACAACGAAGAGTGATCCCGGGCTTTGGGCTTACTTTGGGATACACGGTTATTTATCTGAGTTTGCTGGTCTTGATACCACTCGGGGTGCTCCTGCTGAAAACCACCTCGCTCAGCTTCGAGCAGTTTTGGCAAATCGCCACGGCGGATCGGGTGTTGGCTTCCTACCGGGTCAGCTTTTTCTCCGCCTTGAGTGCGGCGCTGATCAACAGTGTCTTCGGGCTCGTCGTCGCGTGGGTGCTGGTGCGCTTTTCCTTTCCGGGGAAAAGGGTGCTGGATATGCTGGTCGATCTTCCGTTTGCGTTGCCGACAGCGGTGGCGGGCATCTCCCTGACTGCGGTGTTTGCTCAAAACGGCTGGATCGGCCAGTATCTGGAGGCATGGGGCATCAAGGTGGCCTTTACCCCGTTAGGTGTGGTCGTCGCCTTGATTTTTATCGGCATTCCCTTCGTAGTTCGGACCGTCCAGCCGGTTTTGGCGGAGATCGACAAGCAGGTGGAGGAAGCGGCCGCCACGCTGGGCGCCAGTGCCTGGCAAACGTTTCGGCGCGTGATCTTTCCACAGCTGTTTCCGGCGCTGCTGACAGGTTTTTCGCTCGCGTTTGCCCGATCGCTGGGAGAGTATGGCTCCGTCGTCTTTATTTCCGGCAATATGCCGATGAAAACGGAAATCACACCCCTCATCATCATGACGAAGCTGGAGCAGTTCGACTACACCGGGGCGACGGCGATTGCGACCGTCATGCTGGCCGCCTCCTTTGTCCTGCTGCTGTTCATCAATCTCCTGCAGTGGAGATGTAGCAAGCATCAACTGCCGTACTAACGAAGGGAGATGTACCTTGTGACAACAGGAAATCGCAAAGCAAAAGATCGCTGGGTGCGGGCAGGGTTGCTGCTGATCGCCGTGCTGTTCCTCGGGATCTTTTTGATTGTGCCGCTCGTCGCTGTATTCGCGAAAGCGCTGGAGGAGGGGGTATCCGTCTATGCAGCTGCCGTGGCGGAATCCGATGCATTGGCGGCAATCAAGCTGACGCTGCTAATCACAGGGATTGTCGTACCGCTCAATTTGATTTTCGGGCTGGCAGCCGGCTGGTGCATCGCGAAGTTTTCCTTTCCTGGAAAAAGCTTTTTGCTTACGCTGATCGATCTGCCATTTGCCGTTTCTCCTGTGATTTCCGGCTTGATTTTTGTCTTGGTGTTCGGAGCGCAGGGACTTCTGGGACCTTGGCTGGATCAATACAATGTGAAGATCATCTTTGCGGTGCCGGGGATCGCGCTGGCGACGGCGTTCGTCACGTTTCCGTTTGTGGCCAGAGAGCTGATCCCGATCATGCAGTCCCAAGGGAAGGAAGAAGAGGAAGCTGCGCTCACCTTGGGGGCGAATGGCTGGAAAACCTTTTGGCGGATCACCATTCCCAATATCAAATGGGGGCTGCTGTATGGCGTCATCCTCTGCAGCGCCCGGGCGATCGGGGAGTTTGGAGCCGTTTCGGTCGTATCGGGCCATATCCGGGGGATGACGAACACCGTTCCCTTGCATGTGGAGATTTTGTACAACGAGTATCAGTTTGTTGCATCCTTTGCGGTAGCGTCGATTCTGACCTTGCTCGCTATCGCCACCCTGATTGCGAAAAGCATCATCGAAGAGAGGAGCCACGTCCATTGAGCATAGAGGTACGCAATCTTTCAAAGGATTATGGACAGCAAGCCGCTGTCACCCACATCAATCTGCAGATCAATACGGGGGAAATGGTCGCATTTCTAGGGCCATCCGGTTCGGGGAAAACGACGCTGCTGCGTCTGATTGCCGGCCTGGAAGAGGCAAAGGAAGGGCAAATCCTTGTCGATGGGATCGATACCCAGGAGCAAACCATCCAGGAACGAAAGGTCGGCTTCGTGTTTCAGCATTATGCCCTTTTTCGCCATATGAGCGTGTTCGACAACATCGCGTTTGGCCTGGAGGTCCGTTCCCGCAAAACGAGGCCGTCCAAACCAGAGATCAAAAGGCGCGTAGAGGAACTGCTGCGTCTCATCCAGCTGGAGGGGATGGGAGACCGGCTCCCCGCGCAGCTGTCCGGCGGGCAAAGACAAAGGGTGGCGCTGGCCAGAGCGCTTGCGATCGAGCCGAGGGTGCTGCTCCTCGACGAGCCGTTTGGAGCGCTGGATGCCAAGGTGCGGCATGAGCTGCGCGATTGGCTGCGTCAGCTGCAGAAGAAGCTGAGCATCACCACGATTTTCGTCACGCATGACCAGGAGGAAGCACTCGCCATAGCCGATCGGGTGGTCGTGATGAATCAAGGGAAGATCGAGCAGTTTGGGACGGCGGAGGAAGTGTATCAGCGCCCGGCTACGCCGTTTGTCCGCAGTTTTTTGGAGCGCAGCGGTGTAAGGCGAGGAGTAGAGGAAGTCGCAGTTCAGGCAGGGGTCATATAGGGCGATGATCAATCCATTTTGAGAAAAGAAGCGCTGGATTGCGATCATCAAAATTCCCATCGATTTGACAAATGTTAAGAATCGTTTATAATAGTGACTAAGCTTAATTTCCGATCACGACAATCGGAATACGGGGGAACCACCTTTGGGGCGAATCAATCTCCGGTTAAGGAGAAAGTAGGGAACCATCTTTCCCGAGTCCGTCAGCTAACCTCGTCAGCGTAAAGATGGGTCAAAATGCAACTTATCATGTTTTTCACCATTTAAACATGTCTATTTGACCCTATATGCATAGGGTCTTTTTGCGTTTTTTTGAGGCCCTTGCTGACTGAGGGTCTATTTTGTTATGCGAAAATTCCGAATAGAAAATCTATTCGCGGGAGATGAGATGGCATCTTTACACAAAAAACGAGGGGGAATGACAAATGGGAAATGCCATTGTATTTGACAACGTTCGTAAGAGCTACGGACAGAAGGCGGTGATCCCTAATTTGAACCTATCGATTGCAGAGGGGACGATCACGGTGCTCGTCGGACCTTCTGGCTGTGGAAAGACCACGACGATGAAAATGATCAATCAGTTGATCCAGCCGAGCTCCGGAAAAATTTACGTAAACGGCTCCAACGCGCTGGACATCAGTCCGGTAGAGCTGCGGCGCAATATCGGCTATGTCATTCAGCAGGTAGGATTGTTTCCGCATATGACGATCGAGGAGAATGTTACCTTGGTGCCGCGTTTGAAAAAACAGGCAGGCGAGGTGAACCGAGAACAAGTGGACCGCATGCTGCAGCTTGTAGGGTTGAACCCGGATGAGTATCGGCACCGTTATCCACGGGAGCTGTCGGGTGGACAACAGCAGCGGGTCGGGGTAGCACGGGCGCTGATGAGCGATCCCCCCATCGTGCTGATGGATGAGCCGTTTTCCGCGCTGGACCCGATCACCCGCGAGCAGCTGCAGGATGAGTTGATCCGGTTGAATCAGGAGCTGAACAAGACGATTGTCTTTGTCACGCATGATATGGACGAAGCGTTGAAAATTGCCGATCAAATCATTGTCATGCAGGACGGACACGTGATACAGCAGAGTACGCCCGAGCAGATACTCCGTCACCCGGCGAATGAGTTTGTCCGCGGGTTTATCGGTGAAAAGCGTCTCACCTCTCATCTGACGCAGTCGGTCGATGAAGTGATGGTCAAACATCCAGTCACCATCGCTCCGCAAAAGGGATTGGCCGAGGCCGTGAAAATGATGGTGCGAAAACGCGTAACCGGGCTGATCGTGGTTGACAAAGACGGTACCTACTTGGGGTTGGCGGACAGCGCTGATATCCATGCGCGCTATCCGGAGGAATCCCTGTCGATCCGCGATGTGATGCGTGCGGATGCGGCTGTGGTAAACGTGTCGACCCCTTTGGCGGAGACGATACCGCTTGTCCAGCAAGCTCCTTATGGGTATGTACCGGTTGTGGATGACCTGGGAAGATTGCGGGGCCTCTTGACCCGAGCCAGTCTGGTGGATGTCTTGGCCAGACCGTATTTGGAAGGAGGTGAAGAACATGAGTGAAATCCTGAATGTGATCATTGATCGCTGGCCGAATATTGTGGATGCCACCTGGCAGCATATCGTGCTGTCGATCGTAGCCTTGTTCTGGGCGATTGTGCTCGCGGTACCGACGGGCATCTTGCTCACGCGGTTTCGCAAGCTGGCCACTCCGGTGCTCGGTTTCATCTCGGTGCTCCAGACGATTCCTAGCCTTGCTTTGCTTGGATTCATGATTCCCTTGTTCGGGATTGGAGCGACGCCTGCGGTGATTGCGATGGTCGTGTATGCACTGCTGCCGATTGCGCGTAATACGTACACCGGAATCCTCGATGTGGACCCAGCGCTGCTGGAAGCGGCACGAGGAATGGGCATGACCAAGGGGCAGATGCTGCGGATGGTGGAGCTTCCTCTGGCACGCTCCGTGATTTTTGCCGGGATCCGTACCGCGACTGTTATGACGATTGGGGTGGCGACTCTCGCGTCCTTTATTGGGGCAGGCGGTCTGGGGGATTTGATCCTGCGCGGGATTGCGATGGTGGATACCGGCATCATTCTGGCGGGCGCTGTGCCAGCTGCGATTTTGGCGATTTTGTTTGACATGCTGCTGGCGTGGACAGATTGGCGCATTACACCAAAGGGTCTGCGCATCCAGAATCGTACGTAGGGGAAGTGACGGTTTGTCCGGGAATAGGTTTGCTATATTGAAAGGAGAGGGTTTCGTGAAGAAGGGATGGCTTAGGAAAGTTGGGATGTTGGCATTGACGCTGACAATGACAGTGTTGGCGGGGTGCTCAGTCTTAACTGGTACGAAAGCGTCTGACAGTGTGACGGTGGTAGGGAAAAACTTCTCAGAGCAAGACATTATGGCGTATTTGGTCGGAACGATGCTGGAAAAAAATACGGATTTACAGGTTACAGTCAAGCCGTTTTTGGGGGGGACCGATGTCGCTTTCCAGTCAGTGAAGAGCGGCAATGCGGATCTCTATGTGGAGTATACAGGGACGGGACTGGTCAATATCTTGGGCGAAGAGGTGCAGACCGATCCGCAGCAAGTGTATGACCGGGTGAAAACCGCCTTTCTGGAGAAGTATCAATTGGAATGGCTAGAGCCGCTCGGATTTAATAACACGTATGCGATCGCTGTGCCAAAAGAGATCGCTGAAAAGTATTCCCTGAAGACCATTTCCGATCTGCAAAAGCATGCAGGGGAGCTCGTCCTGGGGACCGAGCAGGAATTTATGGAACGTCCGGATGGTTTGAAAGGACTGACCGCGCTCTACCAGATGCAATTTAAAGATGTGAAAGCAATGGACCACGGTCTAAAATATAAAGCAATTGCGGAGGGAAGCATCCAAGCGATCGACGCGTATACCACGGACGGTCAGCTGGCGAAGCAAGATCTCGTCATCTTGGAGGACGACAAGCATTTCTTCCCGCCGTATTTTGCGGCACCGCTTGTGCGAAGCGAGACATTGAAGGCGCATCCTGAGATTAAGGAAGTGCTGAACAAACTGGCTGGAAAGCTTGATGATAAGAAGATGGCGGAGATGAATGCACAGGTCGATGTGGACAAGAAGCAAGCGAAAGATGTAGCAGAGGCATGGTTGAAGGAGAATGGGTTGATTCAGTAATGTCTTCTGTAGTGTTGTGAGCAAGTTTTTGACGCGCCAATTCATGCTGCGACAAGGGATACGCAGGCGCTCTGTTTACGCTCGATTGCATGTGACAACCTTTTTCATAACCGAAAAATAAGATACGACAGGTACGGACTGTTCAAGTCCAATGCCTGTCGTTTTTTTCTGGCTGCATTACCTTGAAAATTCCTCTTCCATCAATTCCGTGTTGATGGTGATCGCGGCCATGCTGCCGGATGCCGCGGCTGAGATTAGCTGCGAGGGGGCTCCGGTATTGGCTTCTCCTGCCGCAAACAAGCCGGGCACGGAGCTTTTCCCTACAGCATCGGTAAGAATTCCCCCCGCCTCATTTCCTTCATACCCGAGGCTTTCGCGGAAATCCACGTGCGGCTGCCACTGCGGTGTGATAAAACCACCTGTCCGGTCCATCCGCATTCCATCAGTGAACTCCACCTGCTGCAGCTTGCCCTCGCTGCCGTGGAATGCCGCTACGGTTTGTTCCGTCACGATGATATGACGAGCGGAGAGCACCTGCTTTTCTTCATCTGTCAGCACACGTTGGCCATTTGTGCAGATCACGAGGTCGCGGCTCCATTGGTAAAGCAGTTTAGCCATGTGGTACAACCTCGGATGCTCTGACACAACGATTAACGGCTGATCACGGAGCTCCCAACCGTCGCAGTATGGGCAATGGAAAAGGCTTTTTCCATACATTTCCTTGAGGCCGGGAATGGCTGGATATACTTCCTTCAGACCTGTGGCGATCAGCAGCTTGCGGGCTTGGATCGTTTCAGTGCCATTCGCCATGATCTGAAATCCATGTGGAAGCTTGCGGGCATCGGTTACTTTGGCGGAATAACGCTCCACCGAAGGGTAACGCAGGACCTCTTCGTAGGCGATACGGCGAAACTCGGCTGGTGTCACGCCGTCTCGGGTAAGAAACCCGTGGGAAGCGTGTGTAACCGCATTGCGCGGCTGATTGTGATCAAATAGCGCCACGCTTCTGCGCGCTCGCCCCAGTACGAGTGCTGCATTTAGCCCCGCAGGACCTCCGCCGATAATAGCAACGTCATAAATCATATGAATCCTCCTTCCGCAGTGCGGTCATTTGTTATATTGGCGATATTAAAGATACCTTATATCTATAATTAATGAAAAAAACGCGTGCGTTCACCTCCCTTTGAAATGTTCGGCCAGTTCGGAGATTTTCTTATTTTGCAGATACTGCTCCATTTGCCTTTCTGCGTCGAGAACAACCTTTTGAATCACGCATTCGTTGTCATGGTTCAGGCTGCATTCAAAGAACGAGGCAGTCCCTTCTATGGCATGGATGATATCCAAAAAGGAAATGTCCTCCTGCTTCCGTCTGAGCCGATAACCGCCGTTTGCCCCTGGTGCGGATTGGATTAATCCCGCTTTGACCAGCTTTGTCATCATTTTCGACAGATAGGTTTGCGAGACACCCAGCTTTTCCGCCAAAAGCTGTACGCCGACAGGTTTGTCTGGTGCGGCAGCTACTAAATAAAGCATCGCATGAAGTGCATAGTCGGTCGCTTGTGAGTATTTCATGAGGTCAACTCCATTACAGACTTTATGAGTCCATAATAACTTTGTTTTGCGTTTGAAGCAAGGGCTCTTGCCGTTATTCATTTCTTGAAAGTGTGGATCATTCCTCACCTTCAAGACTTGCTGTCCCTGGATAAAGCCGCAGCAATTCCTCCGCAAGCCTGCTTATTCTCTCGCGCAAAGCATGCGGCTTTAGAACCTCGATTTTGCTGCCAAACCCCATGAGAAACGCGCACGCCTCGTGCTCGATTTGGAATTGTAGGGAAAGGGTCAGCCAGCCGGTTTCATCTCTTTCCTCGACCAAAGTGATCAGAGGATAACGCCCTGCGTACGAAAGCTGATCGATGATCGAATCCTGTACACGCGCCACCACATGATACTGGGGCAAGCGCTCCACGAATTGGCGGGAGGAATCCTCCCAATACGCGCGCAGGTCAAAAGCTTCTGGTCGCACAAAGCGTTCGTCGAGCAGCTTTGCGTCCGTTATGCGGTTGACACGGTAGGTGCGTACATCGTTTTCCGCCATCGCGATCAGGTACCAGACGTTTCCTTTGGCGACGAGCCCCAGCGGAGAGACGATGCGTTCCCTTTGCTCACGATCCGCCCTTGCATAGTGGATCACCAGGAGACGTTCTTCCCAAATCGCAGTCTGCAGCAACGGAAGGCGGGAAAGATCCTCTTCCTTGGCATGCCAGTTTCCGGTGTCAATATAGATTCGCTGATGTATCGATTCAGCATTGCTGCGCTGTTTTTCCGGCAGTGTCTCGAGCAATTTGAGCCGGGCAAGCTGAACGTCCTTTTCCATCCCCAAATCGCGAAGCAAAGGAAGCGGTATCGGCAGGAATAAAGCGGGCAATTCATCCATGCCAAGCAAAGTCAGCTTGGTCTGATATTGCTCGAGCAGCCGCCAACCGCCGAGTTTCCCGCGCTCGGCATAAATGGGAAACCCGGCTGAGCTCAATGCTTCCAGATCGCGGTGCATGGTGCGAACAGAGACTTCAAGCTGCGCAGCCAACTGGCTGGTCGTCATTTGACCGTGTTTTTGCAATAACAGCAGGATGGATAGCAGCCGATCGGCACGCATTCAGACACACTCCTTTGACGGGATCATGCTTTCATTATGCACGCTTTATATGACAGAAGATGACATATTAACTGATTATACTGGTCCTATCCAAGCAGATAAAGGAGGTACTTACATGAAATTGCAAGGAAAAGTGGCTGTGGTGACAGGTGCCAGCCGGGGAGCAGGGAGAGGAATCGCATTGGCGCTGGGGGAGCAGGGAGTAACCGTTTATGTGACAGGAAGAAGCACGTCCGGGGGAGCACGGACGGAGAACCGACCAGAGACCATTGAGGAAACGGCGGCATTGGTCAGCGCGCGTGGGGGAGTCGGTATTCCGGTTCGCGTCGATCATACGGATGAGCAGGAGGTGCAAGCTTTGTTTGCACGCGTCCAGGCAGAGCAAGGAAAGCTCGATTTGCTTGTGAACAACGCGTGGGGCGGCAATGAGCTGCCGATCGCAATTGAACCATTTTGGGAGCTGACAACCAAGCATTGGGAGAATATGTTCTATGCAGGTGTTCGCTGCGGTATTCTAGCTTCCAAGTATGGAGTGCCGTTGATGTTGTCCAAGCAAAGCGGATTGATCATTCATACCACCTCGTATGATCAAGGGAAGTACATTGGTCATTTTTATTACGATCTCGCGAAAAATGCATTGAATCGGATGGCTTTCGGAATGGGGACAGAGTTGAAGCGTCACGGAATTACTGTGCTGGCGCTCTCTCCTGGCTGGATGCGGACGGAGAGAGTCCTGGAATCGGTGAAGAACGAAGAGGTACGACAGCAAATGCTCGAGCAGACAGAAACAACCGAGTATATTGGACGGGCGGTATGTGCGCTTGCCTCTGACCCCGATCCGCTGCGGATGAGCGGATCGATCCAAATGGTAGGAGAATTGGCGGAAATCTATGGCTTTACAGATGTTGATGGGAGGGTCATTCCCCCGTTTGTGATTCCCGATATGGCGTAATCGAAAAGAAAGGATGCCCCGCTCGATAAGGAAGGGCATCCTTTTGCAGTTTCACATGCTAGCGGAGCCGGGCAGTCCCCGCTCCCCAGAGGGTGTGGCAAGAACGCAGCCCCGCCCGGCCTTCCCTTCCCTCATCACTATGTTTGCACAACCCATGAGCAAGTTTGCCTGACGTGTGTATTTTTCCATAGGAAAACGGACCTTTTTCGACTACAATGAAGAGATATGGAAACGAAACAGGAGGAACCAACTACATGAGTGTACTAATCGTCGAAAATTTGTCCCATGCGTTTGCAGACCGCGTGTTGTTTCGCGATGTGTCGTTCCGTTTACAGCCGGGCGACCGTGTCGGTCTGGTAGGGGCAAATGGAACCGGAAAATCGACCATGATGGGGATCATTACCGGACAGACCATGCCGGACTCGGGAAAAGTGGAATGGATGCCCAAAGTCCAATATGGCTATTTGGATCAACATACAAAGCTGCAACCCGGAAAAACGATCCGCGATGTCTTGAAGGATGCCTTTTTGCCATTGTTTGAACTGGAAAAGGAGAACATGGAAATCGCCAATAAAATGGCAGAAGCTTCTCCAGAGGAGCTGGAAGAGCTGCTGGAGCGCATGGGTGAGATCCAGGATCGCTTGGAACACAGCGGTTTTTACCTGATCGATGCCAAGGTAGAAGAGATTTCCAATGCACTCGGGATCAGCGCGATCGGTCTGGATCGGGACGTTGCCTCCCTTTCTGGCGGACAGCGTACCAAAGTCCTTTTGGCCAAGCTGCTTCTTGAGCAACCGTCCGTACTGCTTTTGGACGAGCCGACCAACTACCTGGACGAAGAGCACATTGACTGGCTGAAAACCTATTTGAAGGAATATCCGTATTCGTTCATGCTGATCTCCCATGACACGTTCTTCATGAATGAAGTCGTGAACGTCATTTATCATTTGGAATTTACCAAGCTGAATCGTTATACAGGCAACTACGACTCCTTCCTGGCCCAGTCCGAGATGAAGCGTTCACAGCATTTCGACGCGTATGAAAAGCAGCAGGAAGAGATCAACAAGATGGAAGACTTTATCGCGCGCAATAAAGCACGTGCGTCCACTTCTGGCCGTGCCAAGAGCCGCCAGAAGCAGCTTGAGCGAATGGATCGCATCGACAAACCGGAAACAGCTGCGAAACCGACGTTCCAATTCAAAGAATCGCGTGCGTCGGGGCGTTATGTCGTGGAAGCGGTTGATCTGGAAGTCGGCTATACCCATCCGCTGATGCCAAAGCTGACACTTTCCTTGGAGCGTGGCGAGAAAGTCGCGATTGTCGGGATGAACGGCGTGGGGAAATCGACGCTGTTGAAGACGCTCTTGGGTGTCATCCCGCCGCTGGGCGGCAAGCTGGAGCGTGGTGATTTCCTGTATCCGGCGTACTTTGAGCAGGAAGTCAAGCCGAAAAACGTGACGGCTCTGGAAGAAGTATGGAATGAATATCCGGCGATGAATAACCATGAGGTTCGCGGCGCATTGGCCCGCTGTGGCTTGAAAAACGAGCATATCAACCGCCAGATGAGCGCGTTGTCCGGGGGCGAGCAGGCAAAAGTGCGCCTGTGCAAGCTGCTGCAGCGTGAGAGCAACTGGCTGTTGTTCGACGAGCCGACCAACCACTTGGACGTCGTGGCAAAAGAAGAATTGAAACGTGCCATGAAAGAATATAAAGGAACGATTTTGCTCGTGTCCCACGAACCGGAGTTCTATGAAGATTGGATCACCAAAGTATGGAACGTGGAAGAATGGGTGACCAAGCAAACGAAATAAGCAACGCTTTCGCTTCAAAAAAGGAGAGCCACTGGAATTCGCTTACGAATCCAGTGGCTTCTTTTTAGGCTCGGGATTCTTGACGATCCAGCGTACCCTCCGCTTCTCCAGATAGGAACAGAGTCTGGCTAAAAGGTACGTGGAGAAGACGGAAAAGATGACGATGCCATAAAAGCCTGCTCCAATGCCAATCCCCACCCCGCCTGCGAAAAACAGCATCGCCGCTGACGTCAGTCCTTTAATATTCACCCCATCCTTGATAATCATGCCGGCGCCAAGAAACCCGAGACCTGTCACGATCTGGGCAGTCAGCCGCATTGGATCCATCATCGTACCGCTATTTGGGCTGCTTAAGGACTTGACGGAATAGATGGAGATCAAGGTGATGAGTGTGCAAGAAACGGCTACGTAGGTGTAGGTTTTCAGTCCGGCAGGCTTGTTGCGAAACGAGCGGTCCCATCCGATAAACAGACCGAGCAGGGCGCTGATCACGACGCGAAAATACATCTCCCAATCCGTGCCCATATGCCCGATCAGGGTAAGATGCAAATCAGCCATTCGTATCACTCCCGAAATATCCGAATCGTTATATCCATTAGCCTATGCGCCAGCCTGCAAAGATATGGTGAGAAAATACCGGATGCGGGAAGGGGATATAGAGGAAATGGAGAGTGGCGCGGCTAATATAATATAGAAGGAAGATCATTTCATGCCATGCAGGGGGAATGAGACATGAACGAGATTAAGGCTTTACACATGACGCTGACCGATATGCTTGAGGAAACGTGTAAGCGCTTTCCTGAGCGAAAAGCTGTCTATTTCAAGGGATACGAGATGGATTACCAGACGCTACGCACCCAAGTGAGACGGTTTGCCGCGGGGCTAAAACGCAGCGGGATTGGCAAAGGAGATCGCGTCGCCATCATGCTGCCCAACTGTCCGCAATATGTAATCGCTTATTATGGGATCCTGCAGCTTGGCGGGATTGTGGTGCAGGTTAGCCCCATGTCGGTAGCAGGAGAATTGGAGCATTTTCTAAGCGATTCCGGGGCCAAGGGAATTGTGCTGTACGCACCGCTTACGGCTATGTTGGACAGCGTGCGGGCTGCGGAAGGCTTGCAAGCCAAAATCGTAGTGGAGCTCATTCCGACGGAAAACGAATACGGGAATAATTATGTGAAATTTCAGTCAGTTTTTGCCGATGAAGAATGTGAAGATTCTGCAGCGGTTACGCCGGAGGATATCGCTGTGCTGCAATATACCGGGGGGACGACGGGGCGCTCCAAAGGGGCTATGCTGAGCCATCGCAATCTCGTGGCGAATGCGTATCAGACCTTTATCATCATGGGGGAAGAGCAGAGGGAGCCGGACCGGATTCTCACCGTGATCCCGTTGTTTCACGTCTATGCGATGACGGTCTGCATGAACCTGGCTATTTGGGGCGGCTCGCAAATGATACTGCTGCCTCGCTTTGATACCAACGAGGTGCTGGAAACCATTCGGGATACAAAGCCGACTCTGTTCCCAGGCGTGCCCACGATGTATGTAGCGGTGAACGCGCATCCGCAGGCGGAAGAGTATGGCATCTCCTCCATCCGGCTTTGTGTCAGCGGATCGGCTCCTTTGCCCGTAGAGGTGATCAAAGCGTTTGAAGCCAAGACCAAAGGAATGATCATTGAAGGATTCGGGTTGTCGGAAGCATCTCCCGTGACTCATTTCAATCCAATGGATAAACGCAAGGCAGGCTCGGTAGGCAAACCGATTCCGTTAACGGAGGCCAAAATCGTCAGCCTGCAGGATGGCACAGAGCTGGGTGCCAACGAATACGGAGAACTGATCGTGCGGGGCCCGCAAGTGATGAGCGGCTATTGGGGAATGGCGGAGGAAACGGCGTCGACCATCCAGGGCGGCTGGTTGTACACCGGGGATATCGCGGCCAAAGATGAAGACGGTTATTATTATATCGTGGATCGGAAAAAAGATCTGATCATTGCCGGGGGCTACAACGTCTATCCGCGGGAAGTGGAAGAAGTGCTCTACCAGCATCCGGGTATCCAGGAAGCCGTCGTGATCGGCGTACCGGATGCTTACCGGGGGGAAACGGTCAAGGCGGTGATCGTCGCAAAGCAGGATGCCAGTCTGACCGAGGAAGAAGTGGACGCCTATTGCCGGAAGCACATGGCCGCATACAAGGTCCCCCGCATCATCGAGTTTCGCGATGCCTTGCCGAAGACGGCTGTTGGCAAGATCCTGCGACGCTTGCTGCGTGAAGCATAGCAGCAGCTGCCAGTCAACTGAAAACGAAGTGGACACCATCTCCCTGATCCCAAGGGCGATGGTGTTTTTTGCTTTCCGCCGCATGTTTTACCGCGACCAGAAACGGGTAGTGAATAAGATCAGAAAAAGCATGAGTGACGGAGGAGCGTATATGGTCATCCACAACGACCGGTCAAGGTTAATGGTTTCCGCTTTGGGGTGGGCCATTTTAACGATATTATTTATTGGATCGGCCGAATGGAAAGTGCCGTTTATTTTCGGTGCAAGTTTAACGCTAGCCGGAGTATTTGGTTATACCATTGCAGGCATCTACGGATGGCGCGGGATGCTGCCGACGGTTGCGGTCTTTCTGGCAGTCGATTCCATAATGGGAGAAATAACGCTGCTGGACGCCATGCGGACGATCGAATATTTATGCATTTCTTTCTTGCTTCCCTTTCGCAATATTCATTCAGTTGTATGGGCCTTGTTTTTTTGGCTGATTGCCAGTGGTCCGTTATATGCGTATACCCTTTCACAGGGAGAGGCCGTGACTTCCTTGCCCCATCATGCCTATATGCCGATTTTGATGCTTGCGTCCAATGGGATCACCGGAGCTTTGATCGCGGACATCCTCTTGACGCTGCGAGTATGGGCGGGGAAAAAGGGAGCGGCCATACACAGGAACAAGACCGTGTCGATCGGTTCCATTTTGTTTTTGCTGATCACCTTGGCAGTTGTGGGCCCTTTTCTCTTTGTCATGATGATTGACGGGCTCTCGATGGAGCGTGATGTTGAGAATCGAGCATACCAAATGGCTGCCTCGCAAACCGGTCATATTGTGGAATACCTAAAAAAGCAGGAGGGCAAGGAAATGCGCGGACTATTGCTGCATTCCATGCTGGAGCAAGGGAAATTGCGCGAGTTTCTGAAGACGAGCAATTTCGAAGAGCTGATGGAAATCACCGTTACTGGTCCATATGACGATGTGATCGCCAGCACGGTCACCCACTATCCGCATGACGCGTACGCAAGCTGGCGCAAGGGAGGGAACGTGACAGAAATAGAGGAAGGCTTTTATCGTTGGTTGCCTGATAATCGACGCTATACCTTTGATATGATGCGCTGGCGGGAGGGCTTTTTCGTATATGAGCAAAAGGTTCGGGATCGCCCTTTTACGGTGATCGCCAAGGTGCCGATTCAACGATACCAGGAACAGATCAGTAAAGATTTCGCGAACCGTTTTCTGTTCATGATACTGTTTTGTCTGCTGTCATTGGGGCTCTCTGCCCTGATCATCCGCATCATCATGAAATATTTATCCAAGCTGGCTGAGCTTACAACGAATCTTCCGGACAAATTGGCGAACCATGAAACACTGGAATGGAAGCCTTCTCCCGTCAAGGAGTTCATGTCTCTTTCACAAAATTTCCGAATGATGGCGGAGCGGGTTGCCGAGATGTTTGCCAAGCTGGAAGGGACCAACCAGGAGCTGAATGAGAAGACACAAATGCTGCAGCAATCAGAAGAGCGGTTAAATCAGCTTGCGTTTTACGACACATTGACGGGCTTGCCGAATCGCCATGCGTTTACCTCCCATCTGCAGGAAAAGCTCGCGGAGCTGAAGCGGGATGAGAAGCTCGCCATCATGTTTCTTGATCTCGACCGCTTCAAGCAAGTGAATGATACGTTGGGACATGAGTCCGGGGATCTGCTGCTGCAAGAGGCCAGCAAACGAATTCAAGCCGTTATCCCGGATATACCTGGCGCGATGGCTGCCCGTCTGGGTGGGGACGAGTTTGTGATCGTCTTGCCGATTCGCAAAGAGACAGAGGCATCTGCGGTCGCCACGCGGGTCATCTCTGCGCTGACCAGCTCCATTATGCTGGATAGGCAAGAGGTCTATGTGGGAACCAGCATCGGGATCAGCTTGGCCCCGGACAATGGCTGTGATCTGACGGATATCCTGAAAAAAGCGGATATGGCCATGTATGCAGCCAAAAGCATGGGAGGTGCCGTATACCGCTTCTATTCGGAAGGGCCTGCAGAGCATGCCGCGGAGAGCATGATGCTGGAGACATATATGCGCAAAGCCTTGGAGCGGGAGGAATTCCTGCTGTATTATCAGCCGATCGTGGACCAAGACGGGTGTATGAAGGCCATGGAAGCGCTGATTCGCTGGAAGCACCCGGAAAAAGGCTTCATCACCCCGGATAAATTTATTCCATTGGCCGAAAAAACAGGGTTCGTCCTGCCGTTGGGCGAGTGGATTCTGCGTACGGCCTGCCTGCAACATAAAAAATGGCAGGACGAAGGGCATCCTCCAATGCCCGTATCCGTGAACATTTCCATGCGCCAGTTTTATGACAGCAATTTTTTGGAAATGGTGAGACGCATCCTGAAGGAAACCGGATTGGACCCATCGTGGCTGGTCATGGAGATTACCGAAGGCTTTACAGCCAATGACCCCGATCAGGCGTTAGCGATCGTCGCTGCATTGAATGCCATGGGGATCAAGCTGTCGATTGATGACTTTGGTACCGGATACTCTTCACTGAATCGTTTGAAGAAGCTGCCGATCCATTCCTTGAAAATTGACCGGAGCTTTGTCAGTGAAGTCGACAAGGATCACAGCAATGCGTCCATTGTGCAGGCGATCATCCATATGGCACACGCACTGGAATTACTCACGGTGGCCGAAGGAATCGAAACCCAGGAGGAACTGCAGTTTTTGCGAGCGTTGAATTGCGACAGGATGCAAGGATATCTTTTCAGCAAGCCCATCAGTGCGGAGGAAATGACGGAGTTCCTCGCTAGGACACGGGAAGACAGGAGGGGGTAGGGAATGAAAAAATTATACGGCGTCTGTTCCCTGCTTGTCTCTTGCATGATCATGATCACGGGATGTACGGGTATGCAGTCGGCATCTCCACCCGCTGGCTCCGAGCATGCGGTGGAAAGTGACCTGCCGCCGCTTCCTCCCCAAACGAACGAAAAAATCAAACTCCGTCTATGGGTTTCCGAAGAAGGCTGGGACGAACATATCGAAGCTTATGAGCGGCTGCATCCGCAGATTGAGATTGTCTTAACCCGCAATCGTACCGAAGAACATAAAGAGAAAATGCTGGATGCGTTGGCCAATCGGCGTGCCCCGGATCTAATGGTGATCAGCAAAGACGACCTGGGGGAATTTACCGCCATCTCTGGACTTGCGGATTTGCGGCAATCCCCTTTTCAGGCTGAGACCTACATGAAGGATGTCCCTCCGGCCTTGTGGCAAACGACCCAAAGCTTTGACAAACAGCGGATGTTTGCCTTTCCTTTGGCAACTTCACCGCTTGTGACCTATTACCGCGCAGACATTTTGGCGCAATTTGGCTTTCCGACAGAGCCAGAGGAATTGGCCCGTTATATGGAAATCACGGACAATTGGCTGAAAATGGCCAAGACGCTGGCTGAGCATGGGTACTATATCAACGATCGGCCAGACACCCCTTTCTTTCTGTATCAATCCACAACGGGCGTGTTTGATGACCAGCTGCGTTTTACAGGTGGCGGCCATTTTTTCTCGGCGTATTATCTGTCCAGGAAATTGAAGCAAGGTGGCCTTGACCCGAAATTACACGAACAAGTGGAAGAAGAGCCGCCGGAAGAGTATCTGCTCCGCTCTGGATCAATGGCGATGATCTATCGCGGCGCGAACGAATATGAAAGGATTCGCAACATGACCCCCAAGACAGCAGGGAAATGGAGAGTCACAAGACTGCCCTTTGATCTGAACGGATGGGCGGGATCTTCTTCCATTTCCGTTAGTCAGTATTCCTCCTACAAGGTGTATGCTTGGGATTTTATCCAGTTCATGATGAAACGGCAATTGGCTCCAGGACAAGTGCCCGCCTATCTTCCTGTGCGGAAAGAGGTAGAATTGGCGGGCAGCAGCAATCTCTTTTTCGGGGGGCAGCAAGTAGAGACGCTTTTTGTTCGTTTGGCCAACCAAATGAAGGAGTTTGCGCTGACACCTTTAGATACAAAGGTACAGAAAAGCTTGAATGACGGAATCAAGCACATGATGATGAAAAATGCGGATGCGGCTACAGCCATTACGGATATCATCTCGCAAATAAGAAGAGAAACGGAGTATGACCGCCAAATTTTATTGGATGAACGGAGACTGCTTGAGGGTTCAAAGCCAACAATGCGCTAAAAGGGGAAGGGTGGCCGGCATGTGAGCATGCATGGGCCACCCTTTCCGTGTTGGGGCTGGGGAGTTTTACCTATTTTTCGCTGGTGATGGGCTCATCGTCCACTCATTGCGCAGCAAGGAATATAGGTGCAAATCGACCAGTACTCCTTTTAATTTTTCATATTGTCGCAATAAGCCTTCTTCTACAAACCCCAGCTTTTGCAAGACTTTTATCGAGTTGGTGTTTTCCGGCTCTACTTTTGCTTCGATTCGATTGAGGCCGAGCTCTTGGAAACCAAAGGCAAGCAATGAGTGCAGTGCCTCCGTGACATATCCGTTGCCCCAGTAGGAATAACCCAGCTCATATCCGATTTCCGCTCTTTCATTCTCAAAATCAAGGTAGTTGAAGCCGCAAGAACCGATGATGGTATTCGTTGGCTTCAATTGAATGCTGAAGCGGCAGGCTTTTTCTTCCTGTGCCAGTTCCTGAAGCAGCGCGATCATTTCTTCAGCCTGCTTCACATCTGTAAATGCGGTAATGTTCATGTGCCTGGTAACTTTGGCATCAGACCAGATTGCGTATAAGTCCTGTGCATCATCCAGCTGCAGAGGGCTTAATTGCAATCGATCGGTAGTGAGTGGTTTGATTTGCATAAACGTACTCCTCGTTTTTAATCTGAAAGTAATGTACGGTTACCTGGGCATCATTCAGTCCTTTCAACAATGAGGTGGAAATCATATCCATTATAGGTGGATTCATGCGCTTCGCCAAGCCTCAACAGAAAAAAGCAAGGCACCGATTTTTTCGGTGCCTTTTTTGCCTTATCTTGTGCAAACCAAAGATCACGCACGATAGCCTAGCTGCGCTGACATCGTTTGCGTCGTCGCCAGCAGCTGCTCAAGAACGGCAGACTGCTGTGGGGCGATACGGTCGGTCGGTCCGATGACGCTAACCGCAGCAGTGACCTCACCGCTGGCATCGAAAACCGGGGCGGCAAAGCCGGTAACTCCCAGGTTGCGGCGATTCGAACTGATTTCGTAGCCCTGTCTGCGAATCTCCAGCAGGTTCTGTTTGATTTCTTCGATCGAAGTGAATGACTGCGAAGTATAGGAAATCAGCTCTGCATCTTGTAAGATCTGGTCCTGATATTCCTGGGACTGGTAGGCGAGCAGAACACGCGAGCCACTGGTCGAGTATGGCGGAAAGCGACGATAGATTTCCACATTGAAGCGGATGGGATGAATCGAGTCCACCTTGGATACGTACAGCGCATCGGTCTTGTCCAGTACACAGAGCACGGCCAGCTCATTGGTTGATTTCGCGAGCTGAGATAAAAAGGGCTGCGAGAAATCAACGATGTCGTGGTTCGAAATCACTTTGCTGCCCAGCTCGAGCAGGGTAAACCCTAGCGTGTATTGCTTTGTTTTTGGATTTTGCCGGATGAATCCTTCTGCTTCAAGCGTGGAAAGGATTTTATGGACCGCTCCCTTGGACAATGAGAGCTTTTTGCTCAGCTCGGTTACTCCCATTTCCTTGGGAGAATCGAGAAATAGTTTGAGAAGCGTACAGCTGTTGCGAACGGAAGAGAGGAAGTGATCCATTCTTTTGATACTCCTTCATATGAAAAAATAAGTCACGAACACTTCTAACAGTCTATCATACAACCCGAAAATTCGTAATCGGGCTTGTATTGAATGTTCAGTATCTTTATGCTATTGTAACATTATCGTTCTCGTATAGCAAATCATGTTCTCTATACGTGAACAATACAGACGATTAGGGGGATAAAAACGTGAACAAAAAAGTACTTTCCGTCTTATCGATTTTGACGCTGACAGGCTCCCTGTTGGCCGGCTGTGGCTCTTCCGCACCTCAGCAGCAGTCATCCAGCCCTGCGCCATCTGGCAATACGTCAGCTGCACCGGCAGCGCAGCAGCCTCAGTTGGAAGATTCGCTTGTCATCGCTGGCAACGGCGCTACTGTCGAGAAGCTGATGAAAGATGAGATTTTCAAAAAATTTAATGAGAAATATCCTAATGTCAAATTGACCTATGTATCGGGCGTATCCACGGAGATTGTAGCGAAGGTCAAAGCGCAAAAAGGCTCCCCGCAAATTGATATGACCGTCATCGAGGGAGGCGAGCAGGAAAAAGGCCGCGTAGAAGGCTTGTGGGAAATGCTGTCCGAAGATGACATTCCAAATATGAAAAATGTGCCGAAAGACCTCGAAGTGCGTGATTTCAGCGGTGTAACCGTCAACTTCACACCGATGGGGATCTCCTATAACAGCGAAATCGTGAAAGAGAAGAACTTGCCTGTCCCTACGTCCTGGAATGATCTGGCGAAACCAGAGGTAAAAGGCCACATCACCATGACCGATATCGCGAGCAACTTCGGACGCTCGACAACCATCATGCTGGCGTATGCCAACGGCGGTTCGGAGCAAAACATGGAGCCTGGATTCGAGAAATTGAAAACGATTGCAGGCTATATGCCAACCTTTGCCAAGAGTGCCGCACAGCTTCAGCAAAATCTGCAAAACAAGACTGCAGCCTATACCACCTGGACCATGGCCCGCAGCTTGACGCAAAAGGAAGCAGGACTGCCTTTGGAGTTCGTATTCCCAGCTGAGGGTGGCAACGTTGTACCGAACATCGCCACCATCGTGAAAAATGCCAAACATCCGCAAGCCGCAAAAGCATTCATTGATTTCCTATTGAGTGACGAAGTGCAGACGATGTATGCCAGCAAGCTGTATTACAATCCGGCTACTGCTGTGAAGCTGCCGGATGATGTTGCGAAAAAGCTTGAATTCGACCGCAGCAAAGTCGTAATTTTCGATTTGGAAGCCGTTGGTACGCAAACCCCAGCTTGGCTGGATCGCTTTAACAAGGAAATTGCTCCACACGTAGGAAAGTAGGTGCCACATTGGAAAAGATGATCGACGTTGAACTGCGGAACATCCAGAAGAAATTCCAAAACAACATCGTGGTTCATGACTTCAGCCTGCAGATCGAGAAAGGGGAGTTTATCTCCTTTCTTGGTCCTTCGGGATGCGGAAAGACGACCACGCTGAATATGATCGCAGGCTTTCTCGAACCGGATGAAGGCGATCTGCTGATCAAAGGAAAACGGATGAACGGGGTCCCTCCATACAAGAGGGAGCTGGGGATGGTGTTCCAGACCTATTCGCTGTTTCCCCATATGACAGTAGCGGAAAATATCGCCTACGGCCTAAAGCTGCGGAAGCAAAGCAAGGCAGAAATGCAGGAACGTGTGCAGCGTGTGCTCGACCTGGTGAAGCTGCCGAATGTCGCTGACCGTTATCCCAAGCAGTTATCCGGCGGGCAGCGCCAACGGATTGCAATCGCTCGTGCTTTGGTTATCGAGCCATCCCTGCTGCTGTTGGACGAGCCGCTCAGCAATCTGGACGCCAAGCTGCGTGAAGAACTGCGGGATGAACTGAAGCGTCTTCATCAGGAAATCGGGGTCACGACGATCTTTGTCACGCATGATCAGGAAGAGGCCCTGTCCTTGTCCGACCGGATTGTCGTGCTGAACCACGGCAGCGTGGAACAGATTGGCACACCGACTGAGATTTATCACAATCCGGCTTCGGAATTCGTGCATACGTTTATCGGCAAAACCAACCGGCTGCATGGCGTTGTCACCAAAGTGGAAGGCAATCGGATGAAGGTGCAGACAGACAAGGGTTTTGTGGTAAGCGCCCTCCAACCGGCAAAAGCGGTGCAAGAAGGGCAGCGTGTCACTGTCTTTATCCGTCCGGAAAAAATCGTTCTTTCCGCAGAGACAGCGCCAGCAGGTGTCAATCAGGCGAACGGGCAGCTTATGATGACATCGTTCTTGGGGGCGTTTACAGAATGTCAGGTGCAAGCGGGCGGTGAAATCCTGGACGTGAAGGTGCAGATGTTGGAAAAGCTCGCTGGCGTTACACCAGGCAGCTCCGTCCTGTGCCAGTGGCATGAAGAGGATGTGCTTGTCATGCCGGCAGAAGGGGATCGTCTATGAACAAAAGACTCCCCGTCCTGCTGCTAACAGCGCCCAGCATGATCATTCTGCTCGGTGTCTTTCTGCTTCCGATGCTGCTGATGTTTCTCTTAAGCTTTGAAAACGCGCAAGAGTCTTTTTCATTCGAAAACTATCTGCTGTTTGTGCAGGATCCGTTTTACGTTGAGATTTTATGGCGGACGATTCGAGTCAGTCTGTGGACGGTGCTGACCACGCTGGTGCTGGCTTTTCCGGTGGCGATGTACATGGCTCAAGCTACGGGAAAAATGCGGGGAATCATCACGATGCTCATCCTGGCTCCGCACTTGATCTCGGTCGTGATTCGCAACTTTGGCTGGGTGGTCGTGCTGGGCGAGGGCGGTTGGATCAATCAAATGCTGCTCTCGCTTGGCATTATCGATGAACCGCTGCGGCTGCTGTACAACGAACTGGGAGTCGTGATCGGTCTGACAGACTCTTTTATCGCCTATATGGTGCTCGCGATCGCGACCAGCTTGTACGCGATCGACCCCTCCTTGTCCAAGGCGGCCTCAATATTGGGGGCATCGCGGGTGCGGACGTTCTTCACCGTCACTCTGCCGCTGTGTGTGCCCGGTATTTTTGCTGGGGTCACACTGGTTTTTTCGCTGTCGATGAGCGCATTTGTCACACCGGCACTCATGGGGGGAACCTCTGTGAAGGTGCTCCCGGTGATCGCCTATGAACAAATCATGTCGACACTGAACTGGCCGTTAGGTGCGGCACTGGCCTTTCTGCTGCTTGGCAGTACGATCTTGCTTGTTTCCGCGTTTACGAAAATCGTGGAGACGAAGCGGTATAAAGAGGTGTTTGCATCATGAAAAAGATCAACATCCTCGCCGTGATTACGTGGATCGTACTGATTCTGGTCAATCTTCCGTTTCTGGTGATCATTCCAAGCTCCTTTACTGCAGCAGGCTTTCTGTCTTTTCCGCCGGAAGGGTTTTCCTGGCAATGGTACACCATGATTCTGGAGCGGCCTGAGTTTATCGATTCCTTGATCTTTAGTCTGGAGCTTGCCGCCGTGACGGCTGTGCTGGCTACGATTCTAGGGACGCTGGCAGCCATGGCGCTGCACCGTTACAAGTTTCGCGGAAGCGGGATCATCAACAGCCTGCTGCTGTCGCCGCTGACGGTGCCGTCCCTGATCATCGGGATCTCTGCATTGCTCTTTTTTACGAAGATCGGGATTGCCGGCACCTTCACGGGGCTGCTCTTGGCCCATGCGCTGATCTCGATCCCGTACGTGGTGCGATTGGTGCTGACAGGCTTGAGCACGTTTGACTACACCTTGGAAAAAGCGGGGTTTATGCTCGGGGCCAATCCGCTGCGCGTATTCTGGGATATCACACTGCCGCTGCTGCGCCCTGCAATCGTCTCGGGCATGATTTTTTCGTTCCTGACATCGTTTGACAATGTGACGGTTTCCTTGTTCTTAGTCGCTCCGGATACAACGACACTGCCTTTGGCGATCTTCAGCTACATGCAGGAAACATTGGATCCATTGGTGGCTTCCATCTCAACGGTAGTGATCCTCCTGAGTCTGGTCTTTATCATTCTGCTGGAAAAAGTATACGGACTCGAGCGACTGTTCGGCCTGAACTCGCAATCACATTAATGGAGATGACGCACCAACATGGCAATGGATATCCAAATCGAAGAAGAACAGATCAAGCATTTGCTGCAGCTGCTTGAGCAATGCGTCAATATGGACTCTCCATCAAAAGACAAACAGCTGGGTGACCGCATGGCCGATTGGTTTGCCAAACAGTTTGCCGCGCTCACAGGCGGGACCGTGGAGCGAATCCCCAATGCCACCTATGGGGATCAGCTCCGCTGCGTAATCGGAACGGGACCCAGACGAATCCTGATCCTCGGTCATTATGATACGGTCTGGAAGGAGGGGGAGGCGAGTAAGCGTCCCTTCTCCATGAAAGATGGCAGGGCATACGGACCCGGTGTCTATGATATGAAGGCAGGTGTCCTGCAGGCAATCTTCGCTCTCCGACTGTTGAAGGAAAAGGGGAGATTGCCGGCTGACAAGCAAATCGTGCTGCTGCTGAATTCGGATGAAGAGATCGGCAGTCCGACATCGCGGGCGGTGATCGAGCGGGAAGCGGAGCGAGCGGAAGCGGCCTTTGTGCTGGAGCCGCCGACGGAACCGACAGGAGCGCTCAAGACCTGGCGAAAAGGCAGCGCCCATTTCATTCTGGTCGTCGAAGGGATTTCCGCACATGCCGGAGTGGATCCGCAAAAGGGGGTATCCGCGATCGAGGAGCTCTCGCGGCAGATCCAATACTTGCACGCACTGACGGATTTTGAAAAGGGGACAACAGTGAATGTCGGTGTGATCAAAGGCGGGATCGGGGCCAATGTGATCGCGGATCATGCGGAAGCGGAGGTCGATGTGCGGATCATGACACTCCAAGAAGCCCAGCGCATCGAAGCGTTGATTCGCGGGCTGAAGCCGACGTTGCCAGGCACGAAGCTGACCGTCACCGGCGGCATTCGCAGACCGCCGATGCAGCGAACCGAGGCGACAGGCAAGCTGTTTGCTTTGGCCCAGCGCATCGCATGGGAAGAGCTCGGAATGGATCTGAGGGAATCCGGTACAGGCGGTGTTAGTGACGGGAATTTCGCGGCTGCCCGCGGCGTCCCTACACTCGATGGTCTCGGCGCCCAAGGAGCTTTTGCTCATTCACCGCAAGAGAACATAGAGCTGTCCAGTATCCCTAGCCGCATTTCGTTATTGGCTAGATTGCTGGAAGAATGTTAAGAAAGGCTTCAAAAGAGAGGGTCAACCAGTTTTTTTACTGGCTGACCCTTTTCATTTTGATGAGCGTATTTGCCTATTAAAACGGCAGCTCAGCAATCACCCGCGTCCCGGATGGCTGTAGATGATCTATGGTACAAGTCCCGCCCAATTCTGCTGCCCTCTCGCGAATAGAAAACAATCCGATCGTTTCCTTTGGGGAGTGCTTTGACTGGGCGCCAGACCCGTTATCGGTTACGGTGATTAATAACCGTTGAGTGGAAGAGATCTCCAGCCGCACGACGCAATGCAGCGCCGGAGCATGATGTACAACACTAGACAAGGCTTCCGTGACGATCCGGAAAGCTGCAACCTCTACAGCGGCTGGAAGGGGAGGAAGCTGCTGTGGTGTGACCAAATTGATCTTCGGCGTATGGGAACTTTCACGGTTATCAAACCGATTAGGAGTATTGCACAGCTCATGGATGCGTTCCTGGATGGCTCCGATTAACCCCAGCTCGTCGAGGGATGGGGGGCGTAAATCATGAACGAGCGTACGAATCTCGTCTACCATGGCACGGATCATGCTGCGAAAATCACTCAAGATTTCTACAGCAGTGTCTGGCGCTTCTCTCAAATACGATTCGGCCAGATCCACGCTTTTGGCAATATCAGCCAATCTCGGCGTAAGCTCATTATGGAGATTACGCCGTATTTCCCTTCGTTCCTCTTCACGTGCGTGAATCATTTTCTCACGCGAGTTTTGCAAATCCTCCGTCAGCAATCGGAGGCCTAGGGTCATGTTGACATTCTGGACAATGGGGCCAGCTTGTTGGAGCAGCACCGAGAGGAGTTTACCATCTTCTTTCGTAAATTGTTCTCCGCTTGAACGCGGAGATGCATAGATCGTGCCCACCGCATTGCCGCGATGAATGATCGGAAAGGACATCACATCGTCTGTTGGTTCACCTGCTGATGAGGCCAGCGTGTCCTGACCGTTTACATCGATTTCGATGGCGGTAAAGGGCAGTCGAAGAGCATCCTTGATTGTGTATACAACGACATCCAACATGGCTCTTGGCTCAATGGGCTTTACCAGTTGATCCCCCAGATCCGCCAGAACAGCGTAAGGATCGTCATGCCTTCCTTTCATCAGCCGATTGACCACTCGCTGCAAACGCTCTTTCATCGGAGAAAAGAGTACGGCGATGAGACCGGTCACGATCAAAGAGATGAAAATGTTGTCCTGTGTTTGGAACAAGCGGCTGAGATACTGAACAGATAAGGTATAAATTGCAATGATGCAAACAGAGAGGACAGTATAGACGATGGTTCGTTTGACGATCGGATCGATTTGCCATAATCGGTGGCGGAGGATGGCAAACGATAAGGTCAACGGGATGATTGACATAATCGAATAAAGAAGCACATTTAAAATTGCATACCATAACGGTCGCCATGCAAAAGCCGGATCAAAGAGGACACTCAATCCCGTCCAACAGAAAATGACAATGGCAACGCCATAAACTACCCATTTGGTCTGTTGGCGCTGTTCCGGGGTGGACATTTTTCGGTAGCGGGATATCTGCGTATAAGTGAGCAGAGACAAAGCGATTAGCAGAACAACTTCCTTGATGGATACCACCCATACATTTCCATTTATTTCCGCAGGGAGCAGGTTGCTGATGACAAATAATGAACAGGTTAGAAAAGTGATCTTCGTGATCCACCCCCGTTCAAAGGAGCCGTATGGGAATAAGAAAAAAAACAAGAAAAAGGTAGTCCAGCCAAGGGCTGATACGAGTTGATTGATTAGGTTCAACATCGGATGTCCAATCGATGCCACCCAGGTCAGCATCGGAAAGACAGTTCCAAACGAGATCAGCATGAGTGCCGCCAAGAGGCCAAGTGGTTCACGACGGCATTTGAAGAGAAGGATGGTAGCCGCCAGATAATAGATTGCGACGAGTGTGCAGTCGATTGCGACGAAAAGAAGAGCATAGCTTTCAGGGGTCAAACCATCCGCTGCCAATTGATTCACGGTAGTAGGCGGATAGTAAGGAGAGCAAGCCTTACCGATGCAGTTTTGCAATAATGAATCATAATAGCTTGGTATGCGTTGGAAAAAGAAAAACGCGATGAGCACGCATAGTGTGATGACGACGATCTGATAAGACAGCATATGACGGGTGATCGAACCCGATAAAGAAGGAGGGGCATCTCCAATTTCCGGTATTGCCATGGTATTCGTCCTTTCAAGTTGGTGGAGAGCGATACTTTCAATTACCAAAATATTATATCAATAGAATGCGATCACTTGAATATGGACCTGCACAAACATGTAGAATGCTGAATTCGAATTTTCCTATGGTTCCCATCGATATCATCCGCTTTTTCGAAAGAAGGCGCTGCTCTATAATGATGTTCATATTGCTGCAAGTAAGAATAAGGAGCGGGTAAAGATGTCGATAGCGGTCATTTACGGAGGAACCCGGCCAAATGGGAATACCGAGTATCTTGCCGAGCGTGCGGTAAAGGGGCTGGAAGCGGAGCGTATTATTTTGAAGGATTACACGATTCGTCCTATAGAGGACCTTCGGCACAGTGAACAGGGGTTTCAGCCGGTCGATGATGATTACGAAGCGGTCATTGACCGTATGTTGGCGCATGACACCATCATTTTTGCTACTCCGATTTATTGGTACGGCATGTCGGGACTGATGAAAAACTTTATCGATCGCTGGTCGCAGACATTGCGTGATGAAAAACGGCCGCACTTCCGAGAAAAGATGGCCGCCAAAACCGCCTATGTGATTGCAGTAGGAGGGGATGATGACTCGCACCTGAAAGGCCTGCCTCTGATTCAACAGTTTCAGCATATTTTCGGTTTCTTTGGGACGCGATATGACGGATATATTTTAGGGAAAGGGAACCGGCCTGGGGATGTCAGGAAGGATCAGCGAGCATTGTTGTTGGCGGAGCAGCTGCGGGAGAAATTGAGTCTCGCTGGCGAAAAGTAAAAAGGAACAAGCTGACAGTCCTTTATCGGGATGTCAGCTTGTTTTTTGCGTTAAAATTCATGTGAATGAAGTGATTTGTCTTATATCAAAGCTCCAGGGTCAACAGTAAAGGTAGATGGTTGCTGGGGAATGAGAGAATCGAAATAAAAACGCCAAAACCTACTGGGGTGAAGCGAAGTGAGGTAGGTTTTGGCTAGCGGTGCTCATGTGGATATTGTATTCTTATTCATTCATTCATTCATTCATCGTACAAGTTCAACCTTCATCGTTAACAATCAGATTCCCCAACAATAACCAACAAAATGAACAGGACCAGGATTAAAACAAAATCATCACAGTTTTTGAAAAGACCCATTGCGTTTCAGCCCCTTGTAATAATTTCGGTAGGTACATTACACACTATGAGAAGCCTATAAGATGCTCTTTAGGTAAGAGACTAATTCTTAAAAATAAAGGCAAATACACAATATTGCCCGTAATATTCGCTTCGGTTTTTTTTATTGGCAAGCCTTGAGGAATACCGCCCACCGCCCGAAACGCAAAAAAGCTGTCTTGGAATCAGCTTCATGACCCCTAGACAGCTTTTTATTGTGCCCGATTTACTTGTACAAAATATCATCTTTCAATGTCGCGACTTTGGCTAATGCTGCGTTTATATCCTCTTGTCCGATATTATGACGGCGAAGCGCTTCGGTCAGATGATCGACAATCGCTTGGAAATGATTTTCCTGCAGATTCATTCCGGTATGTACTTTCGCCATAGAACCGCCTGTATATTGATTGGGACCACCCAGAGCGAAGCTGATAAATTTTGTCTGATGCTTGCGCTGCTTTTCCATATCGGTGTTTTCAAAGAAATGATTCACGGTCGGATCAGCCAGGATGAGATCGTAAAAAGTATCGACGACTTTGCTGATCGCCTCCTCGCCACCCAATTTTTCGTAAAGAGATGTTTGCGTAGGCATGGTAAAACTTCCTTTCCCCATTCGTAGTTGTCGGTGTCAAAAAACGACTCATTGCATGCGTTTGATTTCATCCAGCAGCTGCTGTGTCCGCTTGGCATTCCCTTCCGCAAAATTTTGCAGACGGACTTTCAAGTCTTCATTGTCGTGGATTCGATCGGCTGTAATCAGATAGGTGCGCATCAACTCATTTTCCATGCTCAGCGATGCTTTCAAGGTTTCGAGCAAGACAGTCGGTTCGATGGTTCGCTGTGGATCAGCCTGATGATCGACTTGGTGGCTCACGATGCTCCCTCCCTCTCAATAGTAGGAGTGTGCCACGGCTAGAAGGCCATTATGCAAAACGTGGATCGTCTGCTTGCATTTCCATGCTGCGGAACTTGATGATTTCAATCGCGAGCTGGTGAATCGCTTTTTGCGGGTCTGATATGTCAATGGCGATCTCCTTTTTACATTCGCATTTCAAGCTGTACAGAGTCGCATTGACAACCGTTTCATGTATGGTTAACCCTTTATAAAAGGGGTATTCGCATTGGAAAAACAGATCTTTCACTTCAGAAAGGGTCATGTCAATTCCACTCCATCAGAAAGAATAATCAAATGATATCAAGTTCGAAGAGGATTTTCTGTGATCAAAATCACACTTTTTATAGCCGCCAACTCAACCTGAATAGTGACCAACCTCACAACGGCAGGGTAAGGTCATCAGATAGACTGGGTTTATCGCTTGAAAGCGCAGAAAAGAGGGGAGAAACAATGGGCGCGATCAAACAGCAGAGCTATCAACCGCCGGGAAAACCGAACAGCGGAATCTTTACTCCGGAGCAGCTGCACTTGTTGGAAAGCAAGATGACCTTCCGGAAAATGACGAAGGGTACTTTTCTGTTTCGCGAGGGGGATCGGGCAGATTATCTGTACTTTATCGAGACAGGCAAGGTGAAAGTCATGAAGCCGATTGAAGACGGATGTCTGGTGGTCCTGCATTTGCTGGAAAGCGGAGATCTGTACGGCGAATTGAATGAGTGGGGGAGAGTCAGTCACGGCTTTGCGGCAGAGGTCACGCATGACGGGATGGTGGGCATGATCCGGCAGAAGGATTTGTTTGCCTTGCTGCAGGAGCATCATGAACTGGCTGTTCGTTTTGTGAATTGGGCGGGACTCATCAACCGGATTACCCAATTCAAGCTGCGCGATCTGTTCCTTTATGGAAAGCTGGGGGCGCTGTGCTCCGTGTTAATCCGACTGTCACGGACGGTAGGCCAACCAGCTGGTGATGGCGTACGGATCGCCCGCAAATACACCAATACCGATCTCGCGCAGTTGATCGGTTCAACACGGGAAGGTGTCAATCGCATGCTGGGCAAGCTGAAACGGTCGAAAGTGGTCACGATCGAGCAAGGCTATATCACCATCCGGGATATCGAATTTTTAAAGGAAATTTGCCAATGCCGGAATTGTCCCAATGAAGTGTGCCGCTTATAGCGTGCGGGTGTGATTTTCGTCACCTCGCAGCATCCCGCTCCGTCCCATAATGAAGACAGGGAGCATGAGCGGCTCCCAGTAGAGGAAAGGGGTTTTTCGCATGAGATGCAGCATTCATGGAGACCACATCACCATTACGCCTGCGTTAAAAGAGTACGTTGAAAACAAGGTAGGGCGTCTTGAAAAATTTGATCTGCTGACAGATGCGGACGATTGTCGGGTGACGCTGCGTGTAACGAAGAAAAAACATACGGTGGAAGTGACCATCCCGGCAGGAAACACCATGTTTCGGGCGGAGGAATCCTCGGAAGACATGTATGCTTCTGTAGATCTGGTCACCGATAAATTAAACCGCATGATTCGCAAATATAAAGATCGTATGGAAAGCCAGAATCGAAAAGCCGCGGCCCAGCCTCTGCCCACGGCTCCTGTGCACGAAGAGGAGGATGCAGACCAACTCGTGCGGATCAAGAAGTTTGAGTATAAGCCCATGGACGTGGAAGAAGCGATCATGCAGATGGATTTGATCGGTCATACCTTTTTCATCTTTACCAATGCCGAAAATGGCCAAGTAAACGTGGTATACAAGCGGAATGATGGGGGCTACGGACTGATTGAGCAAGGGGTTTGATAAAGCTCGAACCGGCCCGGGAACGTTTGAGCTTCATCGTGACAAAAGCGGAGGAGGAGTCCTTCGCTTTTTCTATTGCGAAAAAACAAAGTGGATTGGATCCAGATCAATCATTCCTTGAAAAAACGGACGAAAACGTGCTGGTCTTGTGAGAATAATCACAACCAGGGGCATTGCCGGCAGGTAAGATAAAGTCATGAAACACCACTTCAAAGCGAGAGCACGGACTTTATCACAATCATACAGGACGATAACGGGTCGGGTGGGGTTTCGCACAAGGGGAGCATACCCCGATAAGAGGTGCACAAATAGTTTTAGTTATGTGATTTTATTCACAAAATGAGCGGTTCAAGAAACGCTCGATGGCGTACAAAAGCACGTAGAAAGGTTGGGGAACATGATGGCAAGAATTACGAAATGGGAACCGGAAAATGAACAGTTCTGGAAGAAAGAAGGCAAACGCCACGCTACGCGAAACTTATGGATTTCTGTCCCATCGCTCATGCTGGCGTTTATCGTCTGGCAGATCTGGTCGGTTGTAGCGGTAAGATTGAATGATATCGGATTTTCGTTTACAGAGGAGCAGTTGTTCACCTTGGCAGCGGTTCCGGGGTTGGTAGGGGCTACACTTCGTTTCATTTACACTTTCGCCGTAGGCAAGTTCGGAGGGAGAAACTGGACCGTGATCTCGACGGCGGTACTGGCGGTTCCTGCGCTCGGGATCGGGTTTGCCGTGCAGGATCCAACCACCCCGTATTCCGTGATGTTGCTTCTGGCAGCGCTCTGCGGTCTCGGCGGAGGGAACTTCTCCTCGTCTCTGGCGAACATCAGCTTCTTTTATCCGAAAAAGGAAAAAGGAACGGCGCTCGGCATTAACGGCGGTCTCGGAAACATGGGTGTGTCGGTGGTCCAATTCGTCACTCCGCTGATTATTACCACAGGTACCTTTGCCTTCATCGGCGGCGACGGGCTGATGCTGAAAAACGGTCAGGAGCTTTGGCTGCAAAACGCCGCTTTCATCTGGGTCATTCCCGTACTGGTCATGACGGTCATCGCCTACTTCGGCATGGATAATCTGCCTGGCACCAAGCAATCGGTCGCAGAGCAATTTGTGATTGTGAAACGGAAGCACACCTGGATTATGACTTGGCTGTATGTCGCCACTTTCGGTTCTTTCATCGGGTACTCGGCAGCATTCCCGCTGTTGCTCAAGTCGCAATTCCCTGAATATGTATCGTTGGCCTTCCTCGGTGCTTTTGTGGCAGCGGCAGCCCGTCCGGCAGGCGGGTGGATCTCCGATAAATTCGGCGGGGCCCGTGTAACAAGCGTTGTACTATTCATCATGGGGCTGGGCGCTTTCTCCGTCATCTATTTCATCAATCAGCATGATTTTGCCGGATTCCTGACCGCTTTCCTGGTACTGTTTTTGGCAGCAGGGATAGGCTCAGGCTCGACCTTCCAGATGATCCCTTACATTTTCCCGCCAAAAGAAGCGGCGCCAGTACTCGGCTTCACAGCTGCCTTCGCAGCATATGGCTCCTTCTTCATCCCGAAACTGTTTGGCTGGTCGGTGAAAGCGACAGGAACTCCTGTCACAGCGCTTTACTTCTTTATCGCCTTCTACTTCGTTTCGATCCTGCTGAACTGGTACTACTACCAAAGCAGAAAAGCGGAGCATACAAGCTTTGTCATGGCAAAGGAAACCAATGCCTAATCACAACGGGAAGCGGAATGGGACCTCAGTCCATTCCGCTTTTTCTCATTCTTTGTACACGGAAGCTTCATGCTATCCCCCTTCTTATAATCTTGGAGCGTTTGGTCTTCAAAAAAATGGAAAGCCATGTATAATGGACGATATACCTTTTTCAAGCAGAACCAAAGGGGTTTTAGAGGGGAAAGATAGGCATGTCCAAAGCCGACAATATGCTGTCGATTTTATGGCTGTTAAAAACGAAGAAAAAGATAACCGCCAAGCAGCTGGCGGAAACTTTAGAGATCAACATTCGCACGGTCTATCGATACATCGACGCACTCTGCGCCAGCGGGGTTCCGATCATCTCGGATGCTGGACACAATGGCGGCTACAGCCTGCTTCATGAATTTACAGAAGCGCCGTTATTTTTTGACATGGAGGAGCAAAAGGCTCTTACCCATGCCGCGAAGTTTGCCAAAGAGGCGGGATATCCGCACGGGGAGGCATTGGATCGGGCTATAGCCAAACTCCGCAAGTATACCAGCCAAGAGCAGCAAAACATGATAAACCGCCATATCGTAGGCTTTGATGTCATTCATCCGCCAACCGACACCGCCTTGGAACAGAAGCTGCAAGAGCTGGAAATGGCGGTAGGGAACGAACGGACGCTCACGATGGCGTACCACAAAGGAATGGCTACCGCTCCACAGACCCGACAGATCGATCCATATGGGCTGGTCTACTGGAAAAACAATTGGTATCTCGTCGCTTACTGCCATCTACGCGGGGAGATTCGCAGCTTTCGGGCGGATCGAATTCGCACGTTATCCGCGACAGACGGAACGTTCACAAGGCCTGAAGGATTTTCGGCCCGACACTTTTTTCTGAGCAGATTGCTGCCCGATCTGGACAACAGGGAGCAGCTGATTCCGGTTACGATTCATGCGAAGGAAGCAGCGCTGAATGATCTATGTGACCATTGGCTATTTGGTCACGGATTGATAGAGCGCAGCGAACAGCGGGCGCAATTTTTACTGCAAAAAGAATCCGTCCTTTACTACGTGCCATACATTCTCGTTGGTTATGGAAAATCCATTAAAAAAGTAGAACCGCAAATGCTGAAGGAAAAAATGGTCGAGCTTACCGCTGAGCTGTACGCCTATTATTCTGCTGAAACCGAACTTCACTGACCGTAGTTGTCAGTGAAGTTCATCTATGATCAAGATAAATCATTCGAGGAGGGATGTTCTTGAAGCTGTATGGCATCCGCTTGCTGGTCTCGGATTTTAAGCAAAGTGTCGCGTTTTATCGGGATATCCTCGAAATTCCACTAGAATGGTATGTGGAGGAGGCAGAGTATGCCAATTTCAATACGGGGGAGGCAAAAATCGAGATCATGACACGAAAAACGATGGCGGATGCGCTTGGCGAAGCCTATGAGCGAGCCACAGCGAAAATCCCGACAAGCGTCGTGCTCGATTTTGGCGCGGAGGACATCGATGCGAGATACGAATATTTGCGGCAAAAAGGGGTCTCATTCCTGAAGGAGCCGCATAATCGCGAGGATTGGGGCGCACGCGTCGCCCACCTGCGCGATCCCGATGGCAACACCATCGAGCTTTATCAATTGCTTTGACATGAGGGAGGAAATAAGAATGAAGGAAGTATTGATCTTTGTAACGGATGGATTTGCCGATTGGGAAGCCAGCTATGTGAGCGCAGAGCTGAACAAGCCAGAGAGCGGTTATCAGGTGAAGACGATTGCGATTGATGCTGGGCCCAAGAAATCGATGGGTGGCTTGACCGTATTGCCCGATTATGTGCTCGAGGGGTATGCGGTCCATGACCAGCTTGCCATGCTGATCCTCCCGGGTGGAACGGGATGGGGGGAAGAAAAAAATCAGCAGGCCAAAAAGTTGGTTGCGCAATGTGTGGCTCACAGCGTGCCGGTGGCAGCGATTTGCGATGCGACCACGTTTTTGGGGAGACATGGGTTTCTCGATGATCAGCCTCATACCGGAAACTCGTTGCCGTATTTGCAAGCAAATGCCCCCGAATATCAGGGACAATCCCATTATATCGAGGCGCAATCGGTATCGGAGGGCAATCTGATCACCGCGAATGGAAGCGCGGCGGTCGAGTTTGGCAAACAGATCCTCGAGCGATTGCAGGTGCTGAAACAAGATGAGCTGGAACAATGGTTTGCCATTTTCAAGCATGGGTACGTCCAGGCTTGAACCGATAAAGGGGGAATCGACTGTCATGCACAAAGCGATCAAGCTTTATGATTTTCACACATGGGCCAATCAGAAATTCTTTCAACACTTGAAGGAGCTGCCTGAATCAGTCATCCACGGAGAGGTAAAAAGCGTGTTTTCCTCGCTGCATGAAGGATTGGTCCACATTCTCATGATCGATCAGGTATGGTTGTACGCCATACAAGGCAAAAGCTTTGAAGAGATTCGTACGGCATCCGGCCAGCTGGCGGGTGAAGCAAAAGGAAAAGGGCTGGATGAATTGGAACGGCTCTATCATTCGGTGAAAGAGAAGTACCTAGCCTATTTCGATCAGCAAGCCGATCTGGATGCGCATACTTCAGTGAGCCACCCGGTTTATGGAACTCTGCAGGCAAGCTACGCGGATCTTATCCAGCATGTCGTCAATCATGGTACATACCATCGCGGCAATCTGACTGCGATGCTGCGGCAAATGGGACATACAGGCGTCCCCACCGATTATATCTTCTACCTGTATGAGTCCAGCAGGTAAGGAAATTCCGAAACGCTTATCGTTGGAGATAGGCGTTTTTTCTTTCGACAAGGTTATTGACTTTGAGTGCACTCGAAATCGTATACTTTCCACATCGAGGAGGTGGAAGCTGATGGAAAATGCATTAACCATCCAACAGGTAGCGGAGCGCACCGGATTGACTGTCCATACGCTGCGCTACTACGAACGGGTTGGACTGATGGATCATGTAGCCAGAGCGTCCAATGGACACCGGCGTTACACGGAAAATGATCTGGATTGGATCAGTTTTCTCCAGTGCTTGCGGGCAACCAATATGCCGATCGCGGAGATGAAGCAATTCTTCAATTTGGCGCAATTGGGAAAAACCAATTACACAGAACGGAGGCAGCTGCTCGAGCTTCATGCAAAACGAATGCGTGATCAGTTGGAGCAAATCCAGAAGACGATGGCGTATCTCGACAAGAAAGTGGCTTACTACCGGAAAAAGGAAAGTGAGCTGCTGCAGCAAACCGGAGAACTTCGTACGCAATAGAAAAGGGAGGGAACGGGTGATGAAATCGGTGAATTTGGGCAATTCCGGGATGGAAGTAAGTGCCATGAGTCTGGGATGCATGTATTTCGGAACCAAATTGAACGAGGGCGATTCCTTTGCGCTGTTAGATCACTATTACGAAGCCGGGGGACGCTTTTTGGATACGGCAAACAATTATGCGATTTGGGCGGAAGGAGGCCGGGGAGGCGAAAGCGAAGCCGCTGTCGGACAATGGCTGAAGGAGCGGGGGAATCGACATGAAATGGTGATCGCCACCAAGGTGGGAGCGATGCCGACGATTCCGGGAACTGGCCTCGAGCACGTGGAAGGCCTGTCTGCCAAAGCGATTGAAAAGGCGGTCGATGAAAGCCTGATACGTTTGGGTACCGACTATATCGATCTGTATTATGCGCATATTGATGACCGACAGACACGGCTGGAAGAGACACTGGAAGCATTTGATCGTCTGGTCCGAGCGGGCAAGGTCAGACAGATCGGGTGCAGCAACATGATGACGTGGCGGATCGAGCAAGCGAAACATATCAGCCACTCCAATGGCTGGGCAGCGTATTGCTGCGTGCAGCAGCGCTACTCGTACCTGCGTCCGAAGGCAGGAGCTGATTTCGGTTTGCAGGTAGTGGCGGGCCAGGAATTGTTGGATTATTGCAAAACAAATGAGGATATGACACTAGTCGCGTACTCACCGCTTTTGCATGGGGCGTACACAGACAATCTCGCAAAATATCCGGTGAAATATGTGACGCTGGACAATGATGCGCGTTATGCGACTTTGGAAAAAGTGGCGCAGGAAAAAGGCGCAACCAAAAATCAAGTCGTACTGGCATGGATGCTGCAGAGCACTCCCCGTGTCATTCCGGTCATCGGAGTAAGTACGCTGGAGCAGCTGCAAGAGAATTTGGGAGCTTTCCATGTGGAGCTGAGTGCAGCAGAAATGAAAGAATTAAATGAAGCGATGGCATGATGTTGATGCTGTTTCACGTTCAGAGAGCACCCTAGAGCAAGGGTGCTTTATTCTGTTTGAATTTACGCAACAGCCACGTGAGGAAGGGAAGAGAGGGACGGGCGGAGTTTTTGCCACGCCTACCAAGGTGGAGCTTCCAAAAACGGTACACGCTTGTCGCGCAACCTCGCCAGTTGAATACGCTTCTTTGAAACTTTTGCGCGACGTACCGTTTTTGGAAGCGGAACCGGACAGTCATCCTCCCTCGCAGGTGTGGCAAGTACGGAGCCACGCCCTCTCTTCCCTTCCCCCACCACTATGTTGGCACGACCCGTGTATCTTTGGCGAAGGAAAAGAACGAGGAAAAGAAAGGATTCATTGTATGTAAATGGAATTCATAAAATTAGCAATATTTCCAAAAGGGGAGGCAGTCGATGGACAATCAATCTTTAGAACCGATTATGAACGAATTGGCATGCATCAGAAGCGAGGTCAAAGCTTTCAAGCTGGAAGCGCGGGCCGAACTTGCGCTGATCAAGCAAGAATTGAAGGAGCTGAAAAACTACCTGCAGCAGTCGGCGGAAATGCGGAACGCTGCAGACAGAGACTGATTCCATTTAGACTGAGAGGTTATGGGGGAGGCGTCGTACATTGAAAAAGAAGAAACGGATATTTTCTTTCAGCCTGGCCTGCTTGGCTGCATTTATGCTTACTGCTTGTAATCAGCCATCTTCGGGAAACGGGACCGCTCCGGCTGAGCAGAATAACGCTGCCAGTGCACCGGCACAGGCGCGGGAAGCAGGCAAAGAGCAGAAGCTGCACCTCAATACATTCACGGAACCAAGCTCGCTCCATCCCGGTCTGGCAACCGATATCTGGTCTTCGAATGTACTCATGCAAACATTCGAGGGTTTAACCCGCATCAATCAAAACGGGGAACCAGAGGAAGCCATGGCGAAAGAAATCAAGGTATCGGAGGATTTGTTAACCTATACGTTTATCCTCCAAGATAATGCAAAATGGTCCAACGGCGATCCGGTAACCGCTCATGATTTTGAATATGCGTGGAAATGGGTGCTGACTCCAGCCAACGCATCGGAATATGCGTATCAGCTGTTTTACATCAAGAATGCGGAAAAAGCCTACAAGGGGGAAGGCCCGGTCGACGCTGTTGGCGTAAAAGCGCTGGACGATCGGACGCTTGAAGTGAAGCTGGAAAACCCTACTCCGTTCTTTCGGGAACTGACAGCCTTCACCACTTATTTCCCGATCAACAGCAAGATCGCCAAGGACAATCCCAAATGGGCGGAAAATGCGGGAGATTTGTATACGTCCAACGGTCCCTTCAAGATGGTGGCATGGGAGCATAAAAACAAAATCATGCTGGAGAAAAACGAGCATTATTGGGACGCACAGCATGTGAAGCTGGAATCGATCGAGATGCTCATGATCAATGAAGCCAATACGGAGCTGAGTCTGTTTGAAAGCGGGGAGCTGGATTGGGCAGGCGCTCCGGCAGGAAATATTCCATTGGATGCAATGGCCACGCTGAAAGAGAAAGGCGCATTGGAAATCGTGCCAAAAGCGGGGACGTATTGGTATGAATTTAACACCGCGCAAAAACCATTCTCCAACGCGAAAATTCGCAAAGCCTTTGCCTATGCGATCAACCGGCAGGAACTGGTGGATAACGTCACGCAGGGCGGAGAAATCCCCGCGATGGCGGTCGTACCCACATCCATGTTTCCGGAAAATGAGAAAGGCTTTTTCAAAGATCATGATGTCGAGACCGCCAAGAAGCTTCTCGCCGAAGGGCTGAAAGAGGAAGGGTATGCGGATGTCAAAGCATTGCCGCCTATCACGCTCTCTTACAACACCGATGAGGCCCAGGCCCAAATCGCCCAAGCCGTACAGGATATGTGGCGAAAAAATCTGGGGGTAGAGGTGAAGCTGGAAAACCAGGAGTGGACGGTCTATTACGACAACATCAAAAAGGGCAACTATCAGGTGGCGCGGATGGGCTGGACGGGAGATTTTAACGATCCGATCAACTTTCTGGAGATTTTCCGCGACAAAGGCGGCAACAACCATACAGGCTGGAGCGACCCGCGCTTCACGGACCTTTTGGCAAAGTCGTCAAGGGAAGGGGATGCCAAAAAACGCAAGGCCATCCTGCGTGAGGCTGAACAGGTTCTGATGGAAGGCATGCCGGTGATCCCCTTTTACTTCAAAACGACCGTGTATGCGAAGAATCCTTCCTTGAAAGAGGTAGTAATTTCGGGGCTCGGCAATGCCCAGTACAAATGGGCTTATTTTGGTCGATAAGAATTTAGTAAATTCTCCGATATAAGAGCAACTAAGCTCCGCAAAAGACTTGGCGTAGCCAAGTTTTTTCTAAAAATATTTTCCGCACTAAAATGAAAACCGTGAACGCATGCAAATCAATTGCTTGCTTCACGGTTTCTTTGTGATTACATCTGACAGATTTCTGGCGGGCAATCGTCGCAGAAGATCGCTTCCTTCAGGTAATCCAGGTCTTTGATCAACAGATGGCCTTGCGGTAACAGTTCAATCACGTCCAATTTCTTCAGATCAGAAAGCATGCGATTCACGCTTTCGCGGGTGAGGCCAATGAATTGGGCCAGATCACGGTTGGTCAGGGATAAGTTGATATAAATGCCGTCATCACGCTTTTCTCCGTATGTGTTGCACATACGGATCAGCGTGGAGTAAAGCGCACCGATTTTTCCGTTCAGCAGCAGATCGCGGAACTTGGATTGCATGCGGCGGTTCATGACCCCCATCCAGCGCAAAAATTCTACGCAGTATTCCCCATTGCCCATGAGCAGCTTTTCCAGCGCACTGCGCGGAATCGCACTGACTTCACCGGGCTCCAGCATCGTTGCCGTATTCGTATACGGGACGTTTGGTTCAAACAAACCTGCCAAACCTACCAGCTCACCTTGGCCAAATACCTGGAGCGTCAACTCTTTCCCATCCACGGTTGTTTTGGTTACCTTTACCTGTCCCTTGTCGAGTAAATACAAATAATCGGCTTGATCTCCATCTATATAGAGGACAGAACCTACTGCCACTTTTTTCTTCGTTCCAAGTTGTTCCAGCTGAGTCAGAAACTCAGGAGATACCTGTTCAATAAAAGATAAATGTTTGATCAATCGCTGCACCTCCCGCTCGCGTTGACTGTCGGTTCTCAAATTTCTCCTTATTATAGCATGACATTGCTGGGAAAAATCGTGACATCTTTTGGACGATGAAGGGTTTCTTTCTTTTGTCATGTGAGAAATATCACAAAGCCAGGTCGGAGGAATTGGTAGAATGACATCATCAATAAGCGCGCTATGTAATCGAGGAGGTTACCTGAGATGGAACATGCATTTGCTTCCAAATTCGCACGACGGGCTTTTACGATCGTATTGGTGTTATTTATCGCTTCCTTTTTAGGATCCCGTTTCTTCACGCATATCGACTTGGCCTTGTACGGCTATATGGTCGGCTCCATTGTGTTTGTGGGTGGATTTTTGTACCGTTTCATCGCGTGGGCCGATCGCCCGCCAACCAACATCATTTTGAAAAAAGGCTTGAAGCTGCTCTTCCGCAAAAGCACACCGAAAACATCTGCGGAGCATCTGGTGACATATCGCTTTATTTGGAATCGCGGCTGGTACCGCTGGACACAGCACATATTGCTCGGGTGGGGCTGTATCCTCTCCGCATTCGTAACCTTTCCGCTTGTCTTCGGCTGGATGTATTTCACGATGGGCGACAACGGCATATACACAGTCGTATTCATGGGGATTGATCTCATGACGATTCGGGCGGATGGCTTTCTCGCGTATCTGTTTTTCAATGCGTTGAACATCACGGCGTTCATGGTCATCGCGGGTGTGTGCATGGCGCTCTATCGCCGGATGAAAGATTTTCAGGCGCTTGCGGAGCAGACCTTCCTTTACGACCTTATGCCGCTATACCTGTTATTGTTCATCAGCATCACCGGTTTGATGCTGACGGCAAGCAACATCTTCCTGCATGGCTTCGGTCACCCGGTTATCAGCGTCGTCCATCAGTTCTCGGTCATCGTCACCCTGCTGTATCTGCCATTTGGAAAGCTGGCACACATCCCATTTCGTCCAATGAGCGTATTTGCCCGCAACTATCGCGAGCATTATGCGGAGCGGGAAATGAAGAAATGCAAAGTCTGCGGCACAGGTTTTGTCTCGGCTGAGCAGTCGCACGACGTCATCGATGTCCTGCAAACCAATGAGATCCGTTTCAAAATGGAGGAAGGCTTCCACCTGGCCGAGCTATGTCTGCCATGCCGCCGCAAATATCGGATCTTCCGGTTTACAGGCAAACCGACACATCTAAGTCCAGCAAAGGAGGCAAACCAACATGCCAACGGATAAATTTTTCAAGCAAATCGCCAATAAAGTGCACCCAGGTGAAAAACTGGTCAGCACCCATTGTTCCTATTGCGGGATGCAGTGCGGGATGAACCTTCGTGTCGATACGCATTCCAACACCATTATCGGGGTGGAGCCGCGCTACGATTTTCCGGTGAACCTCGGGAAAATGTGTCCGAAAGGCGTAACCGCTTACCAACAAGTGAACCATCCTGACCGGATCAAACGCCCGTTGGTGCGCCGCGATCCATCTCTGAAAGGAACGCCGGACGGGTTTGCGGAAGTTTCCTGGGAAGAGGCGCTCACCTTGGTTACCAATAAATTTAAAGAGCTGCAAGCCAGATATGGCAAGGATACGCTGTCGGTTTATTCCGGCGTGTCCATGACCAATGAAAAATGCTATCTGACCGGAAAATTTGCCCGTGTCGGACTGCAGACCCGATATGTCGATTACAATGGCCGTTTCTGCATGTCATCTGCCGCTGCAGGCTTGAACCGCAGCCTCGGCATCGACCGCGGTTCGACTGTTCCGTGGACGGATATCCATCAGACGGATTGCCTGTTCATCGCCGGGTCCAATGCGGCGGAGTGCCATCCGACCAGCATGTTCCGCATCTGGGAGGTGCAAAAACGCGGCGGCTACCTGATTGTCGCCGATCCACGCGAGACGCCGCTGGCTCGCCGTGCCGACATCCATCTGGATCTGCGTCCCGGCACCGACCTGGCATTGGCCAACGGGATAGTTCATTTGCTAATCAAAAACGGCCATATCGATGAAGAATTTATCCGCAACCATACGAATGGCTTTGAGGAAACAAAGGAACTGGTTGCTTCCTTTACACCTGAATATGTGAGTGAAATTACCGGCATTGCCGTCGAAAAAATCGTGCGTGCTGCCGAGATCTATGGGAAAGCGCCGGAAGCCATCGTGCTGTTTTGCCGCGGGATCGAGCAGCAATCCAAAGGAACGGATAACGTGTCCGGCTATACCAATATGGCGCTGGTCACCGGAAAGATCGGCCGTCCGAAATCCGGCGTAGCGACGCTTACAGGCCAAGGAAACGGGCAAGGCGGACGCGAGCACGGACAAAAAGCCGACCAATTGCCAGGCTACCGCAAAATGGACAATCCGGAGCATGTACGCGAAGTCGCATGCCTGTGGGGAATCCCAGAAGAAGAGATGCCGCAAAAAGGCGTCTCGGCGTATGAAATGTTTCAGCTGATGCTGGATAAAACGATTCGCAGCATGTATCTGCTGTGCTCCAATCCGGCGGTGAGCGCACCGAATCAAAATCATGTGCGTGCTGCAATGAAAAGTCTGGACTTCATGGTGTGCGCCGATTTCTACATGTCTGAATCGGCTGAGTATGCAGACGTGATCCTGCCGGTGACGACTTGGGCGGAGGATGACGGGACGACGACCAACCTCGAGGGACGCGTGATCCGTCACCGCCAGGCACAGGAATGGTATGCCGAGTCCAAGCCGGACTGGTGGATTCAGATCGAGATCGCCAAACGCATGGGGCGTGGACAATACTTCGAGCACCTGAAAAATCCACGCGATATTTTTGACGAGCTGCGCCGCCTCTCCAAGGGAGCGACAGCTGACTACAGCGGCATCACCTATGAAAAAATCGACCAGCAGAATGGCGTGTTTTGGCCATGCACCGATGATGGGGACCAAGGCACCCCCCACCTTTTCCTGGACAAAAAATTCAAGCATCCGGATGGCAAAGCGAAGATCTGTGCCTTGCCGTATCGTCCCCCGGCGGAAGAGCCGGATGACGAATACCCGCTGCGCCTGACCACAGGCCGTGTCGTCTATCACTACCTGTCCGGGAACCAGACGAGACGGATTCCGTTCTTGAAAGCCATGTACCCGGATCCGCTCCTCGAGGTGCATCCAGAGACCGCGAAAAAGTACGGACTGGAGCATGGCGAGCTAGTGCTCTTGCAGACGAGACGCGGCGAAGCCAAGTACCGCGTGAAGGTGATCGCTGCGATCAGACCGGACACCGTCTTTGTTGCCTATCACTGGGGCAAGGATGAATCGATCAATCTGCTGACGAATCCGGCCCTGGACCCATACAGCCGGATGCCGGAATTCAAGGCATGCGCGGCCAAGATCGTGAAACTGCCGAAGGAGGAACAGCTGCATGGCTAAACAGGTCTTATACATCGAAATGGAAAATTGCATCGGCTGCCGCAGCTGTCTTGCTGCTTGCACCCAATGCGGAGGTCACGATAACCGCAATCGCAACTATGTGCTCGACGTGGATCCATTTGAAACCCGTCAAACGATTCCGCTGATGTGCCTGCACTGTGTCAATCCCGCTTGCGCCCGCAGCTGTCCGGCCCAGGCGATCCAGATCGCGGACAACGGAGCGGTGCTCTCGGCTCTGGTAGAAAAATGCATCGGCTGCCAAAACTGCACCATCGCTTGCCCATACGGCATTCCGAAATTCGATGAGGAGCAAAACCTCATGTATAAATGCGATTTGTGCTATGACCGGTCGAAGGATGGCATTCCGCCGATGTGCGCGTCGGTCTGCCCGACCAATACGCTGCAATGGATCGACGAAAAAGAACTGGCTGAGAAACAGGCGCAGCACAAATTGGCCAATGGCAAATGGATGGCCAGCCAAATGATCGAACCGCTGGAGAGTGAAACGAATGTAAAAATCAGCCTCCCAGGCATTTTGCAGGGGAAACAAAAGCTGTTTTAAAGGGAGGCGGCACGCACTGTGCGGACTAGAAATCAAAGGAGGCCAACCAGTATGGAAGAGAAGCAAACGAAGATTTCCGCCCGAGACGATAACTATACCCACAATATCCATAAATCAAATGAAAGAAGCTTGGACAGACGCGGCTTTATGAAGACCATGGTAGGGGCAGCCGGACTGTTTGCCGTGTCCACTCTGCCATGGGGGGCAGTCGCTGCGAAAAAACTGATTACCGGCGAGAACGACGCCTTTCCCACGAAAAAGATTGCAGCCGTATCTGCGCTGAAGCCGGGGGATGCGATGGAGTTTGCCTATCCAAGCGAGCATGAAGGAGCGCTCCTTGTCTGTGTGAAGGAGGGCGAATACAAGGCTTATCAAAATGCTTGTACGCACCTGAAGTGCCCCGTGTATTGGAGCAAGGAGGACAGTGAGCTTCTATGCCCGTGTCACCATGGCAAATTCGACGTAATGACCGGCAATCCGCTGGCAGGACCGCCGCGCCGCGCTCTACCGGAAATTGAGCTGAAGGTCGAAAACGATGCGATTTATGCGATCGGAGTGAAGCCGTATGAAGCGTAGCTATCGGGGGGTGCTGCTGCTTTGCCTGGTCCTGTTTTTGAATCTGCTGTTCACCCAATATACCGTCAATCTGTTTTTCGCGCAGCGCTATGAGCTGACGATCGTGCTTGCTGCCGCAAACCTGCTGACATTTCCGCTGGCTTGGTTTATCTATCGAAAGGAAAAGCGGGCCGGTCAATGAACTGGCACGCTTTTTTCCGGCGATAAAAAAGGAGGAAACAAACATGAGTGCCAACATTCAGAAAGAAGACCTTACCAAACTGCTGGAGAAACTGGTAGACTATAAGATGCGCATATGGATTCAGGATCAGGCCGAGGATGCGGAGCCGCAGCAGGCGCCCATGGTAGAGCGGCATCTGGCCAAATGGGAGCTGTGCGAAGAAGGGGAGCACATCCGCCTGTTCTTCAACCATTGCCAATTTCTCGCGATTCCGATCACAGCCGGACACATGACGATCGAAGAAAAGCCGGAGGAGATCCTCCTGACTACGGAGGATCGCAAAGGCAAATTGCTGTATACACTGGCGTTCCAAGCATAAATGGAACCGTTATCATTCAGAAGCACCAGGTGATGCTCGTGACAGAACAGAAACAACCGGACAAGGACATCGTGGCAGTGATTCTTGCAGGGGGCAAAAGCAGCCGCATGGGAACGCGCAAGGAGCTGCTGGAATGGGGAGACCGCCCGTTAATCATGCATCAGGTGGATGCGATTCGCGGTGCGGGACTTCCCTGTTTGATCGTTTGCAATCAGCAAGAGGAACTGCCCGACGAGCTGTTGGCGGCATACGATGTGCAAATCGTCGCTGACCGTGAAAGCTCCTGCGGCCCGATCACAGGCATCGTGACGGCCATGCAGACGAGAGTAGAAGAAGCACTGTTGATCTTCTCCTGTGACCTCCCTTTTTTGGAGACCAGTCATGTGTGCGAGATGATTCGTCATGTCCCCGATCTGCAGGACTGGGATGCTGTCGTGGCTTATACGCAGGACCGCCTTCATCCTTTGTTTGCCCTCTACCATCGACGGTCCCGGGAAGTCTTTGAACAAGCGTTGGCAACAAAATCCTATCGCGTCATGACAGCGCTTGAGCGGTTGAAGGTTCTTCCGCTGCAGGAGGAATGGCTGGCAGAGGGGACGGCTACCTTTAACATGAATACACCACAAGAATATGAGACAGCATTGCGGGAATGGAGGAGAAAACATGCGCTTTCGCAGAGAGACGATCAGCGTTGAGGAAGCGAGAGAAAGACTGCTTGCGCGTGCCATGGTCATGCCGCAGGAGAGCATCGATTGGGAGGACGCGGTCGGTCGAATTGTAGCCACCGATTTGCATGCTACCTGTGCGCTGCCTCCTTTTGATCGTTCTGCCATGGATGGCTATGCGGTACGCTCCGCAGATACCGCAGGTGCTTCTCCGGAAGCGACGGTCACTCTGCGGGTCGTCGAGACAGTGCTGGCAGGCGACGTTCCCCGCAAGCAGCTGGGACCGGGTGAAGCCGCACGGATCATGACAGGCGGGATGATACCGGCTGGCGCAGACTGTGTGATCATGTTTGAGCAGACCGTCAATCCAGGAGAAGTGGCTGAGACGGTCGCTTTGAAAAAGGCGGGAAAGCCCGGTGAAAACATCATCAAACAAGCAGAAGAGGTAGCAGAGCAGCAGATCGTCCTGAAAAAGGGCGAAAGGATCAATCCTGGGACCGTAGCCGTCCTTGCGACATTTGGCTATGTCCAGGTGCCGGTCATCCGCAAGCCGCGGATCGGCATTCTCTCTACCGGAAATGAGCTGGTCGGAGCCGATCAGCCGCTTGTCCCCGGAAAAATCCGCGACAGCAATACACCGATGCTGTCCGCGTTGATTCGTGAGGCGGGCGGAATCCCCGTGCGTTTTCCCAGACTCCCGGATGAATACGGGCTTACCGTGCAGGAGATAGAGACGGCGATGGCGCAAGTCGATGTCCTGATCACGACAGGCGGCGTCTCCGTAGGCGACATGGATATGGTAGCCGCTTTTGTGGATCGCGATGATGTAGAGCTATTGTTCAATCGTGTTGCCATGCGCCCCGGCAGTCCGACGACTGCTGCTGCCTATCAAGGCAAGCTGCTTTGCGGCCTTTCCGGCAATCCGGGAGCTTGCTACATCGGGTTTGAACTGTTTATCCGACCATTGCTGTACAAGCTGACCGGAAAGCCGCATGTTGAACCGCGTCAGATGCAGGCGATCCTGGCCAGCGATTATTTGAAGCCCTGTCCCTATCCGCGGTATTTGCGCGGGAAGCTGTCAGCCGTGGGAAGTACGCTATATGCCTATCCGGACGCACTGGACAAATCAGCGCCTTTATCGAGTCTGAAGGATACGGAATGCCTGATCGTGATCCCGGCAGGAGGAAGAGGCTTGCAAGCGAATGAGACAGTTACAGTAATTCCCACAGGATGGGTTTCATGAGCGGAGGAAGCAGTATGGACGAGTTAGGGCACATGACAGTCATCCAATTTGTCGGCTACTCCAATTCCGGAAAAACGACGATGCTGGCAAGTGTGATCCCGCTCTTGCGCGCAACAGGCCTGCGCATCGGCGTGATCAAGCATGACGGACATGATTTTGAGATGGACCATGAAGGCAAGGATACGTGGAAGTATCGGGAAGCGGGCGCGGACATCGTGGCCATTCAGTCAGCTGCAAAAACAGCCTGGATCGAGCAGCAGTCCGTACCGTTGGATCAGCTGGTGAAACGGATGGCGGGAGCGGGGACCCAGTTGGTGCTGGTAGAAGGATTTAAGCGGGAGCACTTCCCCAAGCTTGTTTTTCTGCGCCGCCCCGAGGACCGTGAACTGCTCAGACAAGTATCGGATGTGATCGCGATCGTGACATGGGAAGCAGCGGGACGGATCGAAGACCGATACACGCGCTTTTCGATCGATGATGCTGCAGAGATTGCTGATTTTCTCATCCAGCAAATGAAGAAACCTTGAATGGCTGCTATGGCTCTTCAAGGTTTTTTTGTATGTCAGAATCTTTCGACAAACCGCTCTTTTCCTCACTTGAATGCGATATACTGAAATGGTAGTGGAAAAAATTGTATCTTGCCTTGGCAGGAGCACCTGAAGAGGGGGAATCACATGAAAAAGCTGATTTGCCTGACTGCTGCGTTCAGTCTCGCCGTTCCACAACTGGCTGTATTCCACGCATTACCTGCGGTTAGCGCCGCTGCTGCAGAAGTACATGATTACGCTAAGGAAACGCAAGTCAACCAATTCCGCCCTCACAGCGGTGATCGAGCGGAAATCGAAGCCTTCTTCGCCGGATTGATCACCAAGCGCACGAACGCCTCAGAAATAGACAAGCTGCTGGCGCCGGATTCCACAGACAAAGAAGAAATGAAAGCATACCTGACCGGATGGGGCCAATTCAAGGACATGAAAATGGTCGAGACGAAGATCGAAAAGCTGTATACAGCAAGCGGATACGATGCGTACTCCAAATTCCGCGCGATTGTGAAGGTCAAATATCTGGGCTATACTCATGAGAACAAAGTGATCGAAAAGACCGACTACATAGGCTTGGCCAAGCTGGGCAAGGACACAACCGACTGGAAGTTGTGGGGGGTGGTCTGGGATGACTCCGGCATCGATGTTTCCGATGTCGAGCTGTTCCAGCTGGAAAAGCCAAGCAAAGGGGAAGAGATCTGTGTGATGACTACCGAGGCAGGTGTCATCAAAATGCGTCTCTTTCCAGACAAAGCCCCCAAGACAGTCAAAAATTTCAAGGAGCTTGCCTTGCAAGGGCACTACAACAACGTTGCCTTTCATCGCGTGATCAACGACTTCATGATTCAAGGAGGCGCCTTGGATGGTTCCGGAGAGGAAGACTTCAGCATCTACGGCGGATTTTTTGAGGACGAATTCAATCGGGATCTCTTCAATTTCCGAGGAGCACTGGCGATGGGGAATGCCGGACCCAACACGAACGGGAACCAATTTTATATCGTGCAGAGTCCCAAAGTGGATCAAGAGTATCTCGATTTGTCGGCACTTCCGTTGAATGCGGAAGCCAAATATAAGGAAATCGGCGGACGTGCGTATCTGGACAATCGGCATACGGTGTTCGGGCAGGTATTCGAGGGAATGGAGGCCGTAGACAAAATTGCGGCCCAGAAAACAGACGAGAATGCCAAGCCGCTGCAGAATGCAATCAAAATCTTGAAGATTGAATTTGTCAAATACGAGTAAATGTCAAAAAGGAGTCTTTCCCCATGAAGGGAGCAGGCTCCTTTTGTCCAGAGATAATAAAGTTGTAGACTTGCAGCTGGGTTAAGCTAACAGGCAGTTATTGGCAAGAGATGGTATAATGTCCACAAAGAAGTTTTTTTGTATGGATTTAATATTTGGGGGTTTCCATTTATGCAAAGTAGATTAGAACAAGACATTATATCAACAGCAGAAAGTTTCACAGTTAACTTTTCTGATAAAGGGAATTTTGATTTTACTGTGGAAAGCTTGCGTAACGTAGACGATATTCTTGAAGAGATTGGTGATTTCGTATTTGATGATGAAGAAAAATTGGATTCTGTCGCATCTATGGTTGGATGCTATATTTTCGAAGTAGCAAGAAGAAATTATGGCGGAGAGTACTTTTGGGTACAAGATAGAGCACAACCAATTTTAGTTACGGGTGAGCCAGAATTTTCAGTTTCAATTTTAGCATTCGATAAAGTTAGAGGCAGAATCAAAAATGGAAAAGAAGATGAGATACTATATTACTTTAAAGGATATATTGATGCAGTTGAAAAAGGTAAAAAAACGGGATACTGCGCAACAATTGTTTAAGATAAGAGATTGAGTTAACGGGTACGAGAGCATCATGACCACAGGCTACCGGGATCATCGGAACCTGTTCTGTTTGGCGGATTAATCACAGATGAAGAACATACACCAAAAGAAAAGAGGAAAAACAATGAGCGGGTATCCCCCTGAAATTGAACAATTTCACCAAACCTTGTGCAACCTAGCCGGTGTCGATTCTGTCATTAGCGGTGTGGATGATTTGTCATCTGTGGATGCGGAGCTGCTTTCCGTAACCGAGTATGCCCATCTGCCACATGCCGCTCTGCTGCGAACCGGGGGAGGGCTGGACAATGAGGTTCTGATTCAATTTGAGCTTGTGCTGCAGCCGTCACAGGAAGGTTGGCATGCACTTGAGTTTCTCGGCTGGTTCGTCCGCGATTGTGCAAGAGGCGGCCACAAGATACAGTTGCGGCCGTTTGCGCTGCCGCCTGTGACGCCGTATGGCAGACAGCTGGGTCATACGTTGAAGTTCCACCTTGATCTCTTCGTGGATGGCATTGAAGACTCACTGTCTCCTGCCCTGCAGGTTGTATCTGAGATAAACCGGTCCTTAGAACTTGCCATCAGCTTGTATAAGATTAATCAAACACAAGCATAAGAGTGCACCTTATTTATTGGTGTTGGGTTGGGCAAATCAGTCAGTCTAATACTGTATAATTCAGTTTAGAACCAAGGATTGCTTCATTCTAACGTAGAGTCTACCACTAATTTTCAAATATCTAAGTGATATATAGTAGACCGGAACTCCTTGTACCATTAGGGGTTCCGGTCTTTTTTCGTTATTTGCCGCTGAGAGTCTATGCTACTGTTTTCTGTCGGGCACATACTTCCCGAAGTCGGGAATGGCAATACGATCAAACTCATTGACCAGCTTTCGCAAGTTGTCCGCGAGCAATGTGCCTGCCATCGGGAGACCATGACCAGTGACAGCCACGGCAGGCTGCAGCTCCTCCAGCTTGCGTACAGATGCCCAGGCAGAGTCCCAATCCGGTGTAAAATAGCGGGGCGGCCCGCTGATTTCCGGCTCTTGGGCCAGCACCTTGTAGAGCGACTCTTGCTTGACGGTCACAAACGCATCGCCAGCCAGGAGAGTGCGGTCCGCATCGCGAAAGAAAGATACATGCCCCGGCGTATGACCAGGCGTATGAATCCAGCGAAATCCCGGCATGTGGGGAACCGTCCCGTCATTGGGGAGAGGCTGCACGTGCGGTCCCAAATCAATCGGTTCATTCGGAAACAGCATCGACAGCTTGGCGATCATTCCTCCTTCGACACTTGGATCCGGCTCCGGATAGCTCATTTTTCCCGTCAAAAAGGGAAGCTCCAGCTCGTGGGCATACACGGGAATCTTCCAATGGTTGACCAGCTCGATGATGGCGCCAACATGGTCGAAATGACCGTGGGTTAATAGGATCGCTCGAGGGCGGCTGCCTGCACCAAACCGGTTCTCGGTGACGGAGATAATTTCGTCAGCGGATTCCGGCATGCCGGCGTCCACTAAAACAAAATCTGTGGATTTGGAGTCTCCGACCAGGCAAATGTTGACGATCTGAATGGTATGGCAATATACATCCGGCTGCACCTCCAAGCCTAGTCCGCTTGCGATGGAGGTTGCAGGGATATAGTTGTAATCATTCCCGTAAGACATCTCGTTTTCGATGTTCATGGATAGACGCTCCTTGTGAATGGATGTGCTGCCACAAGGTTAGCGTTCCTTACTTCCTCCGCAACTATTACAAATTATGGATGGCGCTGGCTTTTTTCCAGCCATCATTGATTGAAAAGAAGCGAAGCTCCAGCAATGCCTGGATGTGTCATCTCATATGGATCGAGAATCAAATCCAGTTCTTCCTCAGTCAGTACATTATGCTGCAGGCAAAGCTCGCGCACAGATTTGCCGGTGAGAATCGCTTCTCTGGCAATGCGTGCAGCCACCTCGTATCCAATATGAGGGTTAACGGCAGTGATAATGCCCGCGCTCTTTTCCACGTACGCCTTCATCACCTCTTCATTCGCGCTGATCCCATCCAGACAGTATTCCTTGAAAACGCGGAAGGCATTGTTCATCATGCTGATCGACTGAAGGAGATTGAAGACCAAGACTGGCTCCATGACATTCAATTCCAACTGGCCTGCTTCAGAGGCAAGGCAGATTGTATGGTCATTGCCAATGACTTGGAAGGCGACCTGGTTGACTACTTCCGCCATTACCGGGTTTACTTTGCCTGGCATGATAGACGAGCCTGGCTGCCTTGCAGGCAAGGAGATTTCCCCCAGTCCGGCACGCGGCCCGGAAGCCATCAAGCGCAAGTCGTTGGCGATTTTGGACATATTGATCATACAGACCTTCAGAGCAGCGGAGACCTCTGTGTATGCATCCGTATTTTGTGTGGCGTCAATCAAATCTTCTGCGCCAACCATTGGAAAACGGCTGATTTCAGCGAGATGCTTCACCACGCTCTCGATATAGCGAGGGTCGGCGTTCAAGCCGGTTCCCACAGCTGTCGCCCCCATGTTCACCTCATACAAATGCTGGCGCGATTGTTTGATGCGAACGATATCGCGGGTCAGTACTTTCAGATAGGCATGAAATTCCTGACCAAGACGGATCGGCACTGCATCCTGAAGATGTGTTCTGCCCATTTTGATGACATGGTCAAACTCCTTCGCCTTGCTGGCAAAAGATTCACGCAATGCTTCCATCGTCGTGAGCAATTTTTCTAACATCATAAGAGTGGACAGGTGGATCGCTGTAGGGAAGGCGTCGTTTGTCGATTGAGACATGTTTACGTGACTGTTCGGGCTTACCTGAAAATAATCGCCTTTCTCAAAACCGAGGATTTCCAAAGCGCGGTTGGCGATGACTTCGTTGGCGTTCATGTTGATGGAAGTACCAGCGCCTCCTTGGATGGGATCTACGATAAATTGCTCATGCCAGCGCCCGTTGATGATCTCGTCTGCTGCCGCTACGATCGCTTGCCCGATGCGGCTGTTTAATTGCCCGGTTTCCATGTTGGCTAACGCCGCAGCCTTTTTCACGATTGCCATGGCTGTAATCAGTGATTCGTGTATGCGATAGCCAGTGATTGGGAAATTTTCAATCGCTCGCAACGTTTGTACGCCATAATACGCATCTTTTGGAACTTCCTTTTCCCCTAAAAAATCCTTTTCGATTCGCTTATTGACAAGCTCCTCCATAGTCTGCATCTCCTATCACAAGAATTGATTGAGTGTACTGATGGTTGACTTCACCGTGGAATCATAAATCTGTGGTTGAACATGTATTTGCTGACTTTTGGATGTTCCAGTGCGGCCGAAGTTGACCGTTGTCATAATGGTACCGCAGTTCGGAATGAAAACGTATCCGTTAACGTCCGGAAACATCCCGCCAAATACTGTCGTGGCAGTCCGCGTGGTGTCCTCAACACCATGTGGTTGGGACGAACCTCGACTTCTTATGATTATCGACCATCTATCCTGTTTTGACTAGATAAAAAGTTTGTTTTATACATATGAAAAGAAACAAGGTCGAAAGTTTTACGGCAAGTAGGCACGGGGGAATAAAGAAAAAAGCCTTGAAGAGAGGGTATCCCCAAGGCAAATACTTGCTTTGCACACTGTTTTTTCATTGGATGGAGAATCTACTGCGATCAGAGCACAAGCCGGAATCCTGAAACTGTAAGGAGCCGGCTTGTCTTTGTTTCGGCCCCGTTTCTACACAATCCCTATCTCCGCATCCGTTAAATAGCACTGCGGATCGGAAGACCAGTAATTGCCATCATAACCATATGCCCGCGGACGGAAGTTGCCATTGCATACCTCAAAGTACTGGCATTGGGCACAACGGCCGGTAATCAATGCTTTGCGGCTGCGCAGCCCCTCCAATACAGGGTGGGAGCCGCCCCAAATCTCCGCGAAGATCTGCTCTCGCAAATGACCGAGGGAGATGTGCTGGCTGAACTGATCAGGATGCACGTAGCCTTGATGGTCAATGTTGCAAATGGCGATGCCGGAGCGATTGCCGCCGTTGCGCAGCAGTTTTTGATAGATGCGCTCCGCCAGCTCCGGCTGCTCTTCCCGCACCTTCAAGTAGAGATAGATGCCGTCAGCGTGATTATCTACGGTCAGGATTTCCCGGGCGGAGCCTTTGGCTGCAAACCGCTGGATGGCATCCACAATCAGATCGAGCGCTTCCCGGCTTTGTTCATGGGAAATATCATCCTCGACTGCGCCGCGGCCTGCATAGACGAGATGATAGAAGCAGGCCCGCGGGATATTTTCTTCCTCCATCAACTGCAGGATTTCCGGAAGAGAGTCAATATTGTGCTTATTCATCGTAAAGCGCAGCCCCACTTTTTGCCCTTCAGCCAGACAATTGCGAATCCCCCGCAGTGCGGCTTCAAAGGCACCCTCCTTGCGACGGAAACGATCGTGAATCGCTCCGATCCCGTCCAGACTGATTCCTACATAGCTTACCCCCAGCTGTTTCAGCTGCTTTGCTTTTTCGGAGGTGATCAGCGTACCGTTCGTGGAAAAAGTGACACGGATGCCATGGGCGATGGCACGTTCGGCCAGCAGCATAATGTCCGGTCGAATTAAAGGCTCTCCCCCGGAAAACAGGATCACCGGCACTTTGGCCAAAGCGAGCTGATCGATTACGCTGAGCGCTTCCTCGGTAGTAAGCTCGCCATCGTATTTTTTCGCCTCCGAACTGGAATAGCAGTGCAGACAGTTCAGATTGCAGGTCCGTGTGACGTTCCAGACCACTACGGGTCCATGGTTGGTGTGGGTCCCCATTCGTTGTCCTTTTGCCTCAGCGGAATAACGCAGTTGGTCGCCGAAAGTGACGGTTGTTTCCAGCAGGCTTGATAAGCCGATCATCGCAGTTCCCCCTTGCCATTCATTGGTTTCCAGATGTTTCCCTTGGTCAGGTTCATTCTAGCAATCCAAACACCGTGAATGTGTGATCTTGTTCACATCGTCCCCTTTCCGAATCAACTACCATGAGAGTGCAGGTGGAGGGAGGAGAACAACATGGCTTTCAAGCCAACCGAGGATGAAACATGTTTTCCGCAGTTGTTTATTACCGATCACGAACAACTTCAGGCATATATGGAAAAATTGAAGCGACTGGCTTACCAGAGCAAGCAGTGGGATGAGCAGATGAGTGAGGAAATCGGAGTCACGGTCCAGAAGATCCTGCGCAAATTGCAAGAGCATCATGAGCGGGAGGAAGTGTTTTTGTATTCCGTGATGCAGGAGGTAATGGGGAGCTCTGCCCAGCCTATCGTGATGATGAGGCACGAGCATGACTTGCTGATCAAGCAGCTGAGCCAGCTTTCCGAGGAGATCCGTGGATGCGGCGGCCACGAGCAGGAGGCAGAGCAGCTGAAAGCGGTAGCGACGTCTTTGATCCGCCTGTGGCATGATCATTCGCAAAAAGAGGAGATGCTGCTTTTTCCAATGGCCAAGCAGCTCTTGACCGCTGAGCAAAAAAGAGCGTCGATCCACGCGATGAAGAAACAGCAAAACGATGAGCATAGCGGACGCCCGGCGATGAGCGCCTATGCGGAAAATCCGTTTATCGCCATCTGGGAAGTGACCCGCGCATGTGCCCTGCGCTGTCTGCATTGCCGTGCGGTTGCCCAGCCCCATCGCGATCCGCGTGAGCTGTCGACGGAGGAAGGGAAGCGGCTGATTGACCAGATCCACGAGATGGACAATCCGCTTTTGGTATTTACAGGCGGTGATCCACTGATGCGCCCGGACTTGTTCGAGCTGATTCGGTACGCGGTAGCCAAAGGCATGCGTGTCTCGATGACGCCAAGCGCGACTCCGCGTGTGACCGAGGAAGCGATTGTGCGGGCGAAGGAAGCGGGGCTGGCGCGCTGGGCATTCAGTGTGGATGGTCCGAATGCGGAGGTCCATGACCAGTTTCGCGGTACGAGAGGCTCGTATGATTTGACTGTCAAAGCGCTGTCTTTGCTGAAGAAGCATGGATTGCCGATCCAGATCAACACGACGGTATCCCGATATAATGTGCATTTACTGGAGGAAATGGCGGAGCTCGTGGAAAGCTGGGGAGCCGTACTTTGGAGCGTCTTCTTTCTTGTTCCTACCGGGAGAGGGCAAGCGGAGGATATGATCTCAGCCGAGGAGCATGAGCAGGTATTTGAATGGTTGGCTGAAAAAAGCAGCAAAGTGTCTTACGGCATTAAAACAACCGCGGCGCCTGCGTATCGACGGGTGCTGCTCACCAAACGGAAAAAAATCGAAGCGAGCCCCGGGGGAGCCTTCAAACGGCCGGATGCCATCGGTCGTTCGCAGCAAGGCGTGACAGACGGAAAAGGCTTTGTCTTTATTTCGCATATTGGGGAGGTCTCTCCGAGCGGTTTTCTCCCGTTGCCATGCGGAAATATCCGTGAGCTTCCGCTTGCCCGGATCTATCGGGAGTCTCCTGTTTTCTCGCAGATCCGCAATCCGGACTTGCTCAAAGGAAAATGCGGCGTCTGCCCTTATCGGGAAACTTGCGGTGGGTCCCGGGCCAGAGCCTATGGCATGACTGGCGATTATCTGGAGAGCGATCCTTCCTGCGCGTACATTCCACCGGGCTGGATAAAGGATGAGGGGGAGCTTGTATGCAGCAAGCCTTGAAAAAAGAAAAGCCAGCCTTGGTCATCCCGCGTGAGCATGGCGTATGGGCGATGTTTTGCGCCCCTTTTTTGCTGGGAGCCATGCTCTCTGATGCCAACATGCTGCATCTGTTGGCAGGGATGGGCCTATTGGCTGGCTATATCGTGGTGAATGCCTTGTTCGAGTTTTTGTGGAGACGAAAAACCAGCACCTGTGTGCTGCGCACAGTCCTTTTGTTCGGAGGAGTGGCCATCGTTTGTCTGGCCTACCCGATGTTTGCCCGCCTGCATGCTTTTTGGCCGATGCTGATCATGGCAGGTCTGCTGCTTGTCCCCGTATGGTTTATCCGGCATAAATCGGAGCGCCACTTCCTGAATGACTTGATCGGCATCATCGGCTTGACCATGCTTCTTCCGCTTGCCGCTGGCCTGGGGCACGGAGCTCCCGGCCATGAGATCGCCACAGCCATGCTGCTGAATATCCTGTATTTTACCGGAAGCGTTTTTTTCGTCAAAGCGGTATTCCGCGAACGAAGCAACCTGCGCTTTCATTTTATCGGGATGATGTACCACTTGGTGCTGTTGGTGCTGCCAATTGCCGCACAGCTGTCTTGGCTTGTGTCCTTGATGTTTCTGCCCGGGGTGGCCAAGATGGCGGTCGCGGTAAAGGGCGAAAGACTGTTGCCCAAGACTGTAGGCATCATCGAAATCGTCAATGTCATCTGGTTTCTCGCCTGGAATGGTTGGCTTTACCGCTAACCATTACTTTTTCATTTGCTGCAGAAAGCTGTTGGTATTCAAGCCGGTACGGCGCAGCTTGGCGATCACTTGCACCTTGACCTGGGCTCGTGCAAATTCTTTGTCCCACTGGTTTTTGACCTTGTTGTAATACTTTGGAGCGTAGATGTGCATTTTTTCCCCAAAGCCGAACACATCGGCTTTGTATTTTTTTTGTATGGTGGCAATGGCGGATGCGACTTCTTTCCGGATGTAATCTGCGGTTAGCGTCTCATATTTCATGGTCGTCTCCACCTTTTCGAGTGGATCCTCGCATTCCGAGCCGTCCAGCCTGGTTTCGACTTTAATCCCCACTTTGATGACGGGCTTGCCGTTTTCGTAAGCAACTTCCACGTTTGTGTTGGAATTATACACACGCATATTCAGATAGGCATTTTTCTGGCATGGAATGGTGAGGGAGGTTCTGCGCAGCTTGTCTTGCGTCCACAAATAAACCCGGGAGTAATGGACGGGCAATATCCCTAGCATTTTCTCTCCTTTAAAAACAGCAAACCCGATTACCTCTACGAGGCCATCCGGGGTTGGCTTTTGTATATTGTCAACGGAAGCGCCTTTTTCCTTTGAACCGCGGATACGGACGACCGCTGCAACCGGCTCGCGTCCCTTTGATACAATGGCATTCACAAAGTCCTTCAGCCGAATATTTGGATCGCCGCCCCAATCTTTCGTTAACGTATCCAATTGGACATGAATTTTGGCAGTGGAGATTCGCTGCAGCGGGTAAAGCATACGCAATACATCCACTGCTTGACACTCGGTGGCGACGATGATGTTGAAGTCGTTTCGGATTTCCCGATCACGCTCCATGAAGTCGAGAAACTCAAGCATCCCTGCACGGGCAATCTGCTCGGAAATGACCACCGTGCGCATATGGGAGAAAACAGCCTTGCGGGATAACCCGATATTCGTTTTATGGGCAAGTTCGGAAATGGAGTTGCCCTCAATGCTGTAAACGACGGTAGGAGTCCCTTGGCTCCTTGTTTTCGGATTAAGCTCTGCGGCGTTGACCCCTTCCAGACTTAATCGATATTTGGCGTTCTTTCCTTTATCGATGGCCATTCCTGAGATAAGGGAAATCTCATTTAATTCCTCACGATCCCAACACCCGGCAAGCGTGATAGAAGAGAATGAGAGCAAAATCAGCCAGATCGTCAGCTGCTTCATGACGGCCTCCCATCAGGCGGAGGAGAGGGAGACTCCGCCCTCGGCTGCTTGATCAGGTCTTCGGTGTGCAAAAAATAAGGCCGTTTCTTCATGGCCCACATGGGTGAGCGAATAAAGACATCGTTTTGATCTGCTACAACCAATGGGGCTAATGGTGCCAGATACGGTATGCCAAACGAGCGCAGGCTGCACAGGTGGCCGACCATGATCATCAAGCCAAGGATAACGCCATAGAGCCCCAAGAACGCGCCAAGCAGGATCATCGAAAAGCGGAGCAGCCGCGACGACATGGAAAATGAATAAACCGGGCTGACAAAGCTGGAAATAGCCGTAAGCGCGACGATAATTACCATAATGTTGGAGATGATCCCTGCTTCCACTGCCGCTTGGCCGATGACAAGTCCTCCGACGATGGATACCGTCATCCCGACAGCACGGGGCATCCGTATTCCCGCTTCCCGCAAAATTTCAAAGGTGAGCTCCATGAGCAAGGCTTCCACGACGGTTGGAAACGGGATCCCTTCGCGCTGGGCCATGATGCTGATCAACAACTGGGTCGGCAATAGCTCGTGATGATACGTGATGATAGAAACATAAGTGGCTGGCAAAAGCAGCGAAAGCATAAATGCCGCATAGCGAACGATGCGTATAAAGGAAGCCATCATATATGGCTGATAATAATCTTCGGAAACCTGAAAGAAATCATTGAATGTCGCTGGCAAAATCAAGACAAAGGGACTGCCTTCCGCAATGATCGCCACTTTCCCGGTTATCAGATTGGCGGCAGTGGAATCAGGACGCTCGGTATTGTAGGTGAGCGGGAAAGGGGTCAGCGTCTTGTCGGCGATGAATTCCTCAATAATGCCTGTATCAAAGATCGCGTTGGTTTGCATGTTATTCAGACGGATCCGCACTTCCTCCAGGATGCCCGGGTTGATGATGCCCTCGATGTAGGCAAGATAGACAGGGGTCCTGGTTTCCGTACCCAGCGTGTACGATTCAAAACGAAGCGCCGGATTCAGGATGCGTCGGCGGATCAAACTCATATTGACATCGGCCGATTCGGTAAAGCCATCCTTCGGTCCTTTGACAATCGTCTGTGTGGAGGGCTCTTCAATGCTTCGGTAGGAAGACCCTTGAATTTTGAGAACTAAAGCACAGGGAGAAGATTCCACAAATAACGCTACAAAACCCGCAAGCATTAAATGGATAATCTCCTGCCATTTGTTGGAAATCTTGTATTCGATGCCGCGCAGCATGGTCTCACAATAGGTTTCCAGATTTTGTTCGTATTTCGGCATCTCCTTGGAAATGGCGAGTGGACCGATAATCTTTTCGGCAATCAGCTTGGCATCAGTCATGGAAGAAAGAAACACGAGAAGGGCAGGCTGGTTTCCAAACATGATTTTGCTGGTAGCCAGGTCAGCTGTGTTGCCAAAGGTTTGCGATAAAAGTTCCAGGCATCGATCGATCTGGTCAGGGACGCTTTGCGGCTGGGGTGTACGGGGGGCCAGCGAAGCCGCCACGGTTGCTTTGACTTCTTTTTTCTTGCGATGAAACCATTCAGCCGGATTGACCATGCGCATCCTCTCCTTTTTTCTTCTGACGTGCGTGTTTCCAGAAGAGCATAATTGTCAAGAGTAGCGGAAGCCCTTGCTGATAAGGGAGATCCCACAAGATCTGTTGAATGGTACCGATTTCCTTTTTATATTCTGCGTAGTTGGCAGCAAGAAATACGGATAACATTGCCACCAGCATGCTAATCGGTATGGAGAAGCGGCGGTATGGAATCCCTGAAAGATATTCCAGACCTTTTAAGGCAGCTAACAGGTAGATGCTTGCTTTCACAAAGACCCCCAGCAGCAGCACGAACACCACAAGGGCATCCAGCCGTTCGATAAAATTCGCAATCGAGATGTCACGAATCGCACTGATAAAGGGAAAGGTGGTCCGTTCCGATTGTTCTACTCCGAGGACGGCTATGCGAAGCGCTGACATGCCAGCCAATAAAAAGCCCGAACACGCGACGGCCCACACAGCCACTTTTTTCGTATGAATGAAGTCAGCTGTAATAGGCAGAATGAGCATAAATGCAACGGTTTCCCCCATTGGAAAGGTCGTGAGTGAAGGATACGCTGTGCGCAGAATGGGAAATATCCCATGTTCCAAGACAGGACGCAGCTGATACGGTTGAATCGATCCGTTGATGGCCAGAAAAAGAATCATGAGAAACAGAAAGAATAAGGCGTAAGGAATAAAAATCTCCACAGAACGGGCAATTACCTCGATCCCCATATAGGCAAAGTAGGCGAGCACAAGCGAAAAGGTCAGGACGATGACTTCAATCGGCGTGTTGGGGAAGACCACGACGACAATCAATTCGCCGAAGTCGCGTAAGACGAAGGCCATGCTGTGCAAAAAGTAACAGACATAGAGAAAGCTGAACAGCAAGGCGATTTTTCTGCCATAGGCGATCTCCAACAGCTGATACAGGTCCTTCCCTGGGTAGAGAAACAGCAGAGAAATGTACCAGCGGATGAGGCCAACGCCGAGAATCGTTGCAAGGATGAAAGCGATCCAGACATCTTGGGCTGCTTCTTTTCCGACACCGACGATGAGTGCGGTGCCCAGCTGAAAACTGATGATCAGAAAAAAAAGCTGTGATAACGAAATTTTTTCTTTCAACGCATGCATGCATTAGTCCCCCGTGTCATCTTGGTTGCCCGTCCCATTTCCTGCCGCTTTTTTTTCTGCGCATATCAATCACTGCGGAGACAGCCAACCCGCTTGCATAGCCAAAAAGCAAAAAATATTTGCCAGTACTGATATCCATATCGAAAAGGAGCCGGATGGCGTCCACCAAGGTTCGGCCGTAGAGAAGCATGTCAAGCATGGTATAGAAACCCAGCAGATAGAATGTGACAAGAAGCACATAAAGGGTTACCATATGTTCCCACCCATCTTCCTCATATCCATTTATTATCGGTTAGAGCCATGCGGTTTCATACAAGCCAGCCCTATGCATTTGTTCACCAAACTGTTGAGAACGCCATGTTTCTTTGTGCTATACTGAATGGTGAGTTTTGGATATACAGCGTTGCTCGTGAACGCATGAGATAATGGTGAAAAAGGAGTGTACACAGATGGCAGAAAATGAAGCATTGCTCACGCTGGAGGGCTGGTTTTCCTACCATGATTTCCGCAAATTGAACTGGGAGAAATGGAAAGCGGCTTCTCCACAGGATCGCCAAAGCGCGATCGATGAATTGTTGAGCCTCGTGGCAAGCTGGGAGCAGAGCGAAGGGGCAGAAACCGGGAGCACAGCACTCTACGCGATGCTTGGCCATAAGGCGGACTTCGGATTCATGTTCCTGCGTCCAACGATGGAGGAGCTGCAGGATATCAAAACGGCCTTTAACAAGACGCGTTTTGCTGATTTCACCGTATCCGACTATTCGTACATATCGGTTGTCGAATTGAGCAACTACGTCAACAATCCTGGCGAGGATCCAAAAGCAAATCCGCATGTGCGCGATCGCCTGTATCCGATCCTGCCAAAATGGCAGCATTTCTGCTTCTATCCGATGAACAAAAAACGTTCCGGCGAGGACAACTGGTACGTGATGACAATGGAACAGCGCAAAGAGCTGATGAAGGCCCATGGTATGACTGGACGCAAATACGCGGGCAAGGTCAAACAAATCATCGGCGGCTCCGTAGGCTACGACGACTGGGAGTGGGGCGTAACCCTGTTCGCCAACGATCCATTGGAGCTGAAGCATATTGTGTATGAAATGCGCTTTGATGAGGTCAGTGCTCGCTATGGCGAGTTCGGCAACTTCCTGGTAGGCAACCTGCTGACGAAAGAAACCATCGCAAGTCTGTTGCAAGTATAGGGATAGGAAATGCGAGAGTCCGGTTCCATGATGGCCGGGCTCTTTTTCCTTTTTCAATCGGATTAAACATTGTTATAATGGGAGAGGTTATCCGGAAGACTCATAGGCCGGAGAATGAAATGTACGGTGAAAGAGGTTAACCTTGATGAGCAGAAAGCAAGTGGGCATTCCCTTAAACAGTCCGTATCGCCGCATTTTTGAGTATACGCTGTTGGTGCTGGGTACGCTGATATTGGCGCTCAGCTTCAATTTGTTTTTAAACCCCAACCAGATTGCTTCGGGGGGCGTATCCGGACTTTCTACGATTATTTACAATTTGATGGGCATCAAGCCGGCGTTGACGCAGTGGGCGTTAAATGTCCCTTTGTTTCTTTTGGGGCTATGGCTGCTGGATCGACATTACAGCCTGAAAGCGGCAGTCGGCTCGATTCTGCTGCCATTGGCGGTGATGCTGACCAGTCATTTGCCCCCGCTTACGACCAATACGCTCTTGGCCAGCATTTATGGAGGAATCGGTGTAGGCTTGGGGATCGGTCTGGTCTTTCGCGGCAGAGGATCGACGGGCGGTTTTTCCATCGCTTCGCAAATTCTGCATAAATACAGCGGGCTGAGCCTCGGGGTATCCGTAGCCGTTTTTGATGGCTTGGTCATCCTGTTGGCAGGCTTCATTTTCTCACCGGAAAAAGCGTTATATGCATTGATTGGTCTGTTTGTGACAAGCAAAACGATCGATATTGTGCAGATGGGTCTGGTTACATCCAAAGTGGCCTATGTGATCTCTTCGTCCACCGATCGCTTGCGGGAGGCGATCTTGTATGATCTGGATCGCGGACTTACGCTATTGAACGGGGAAGGCGGCTATACTGGGGATGACCGCAGCGTATTAATGGTCGTCGTCAGCCAGAGTGAGGTCAGCAAGCTGAAGGTACTGGTGCGCTCGGTTGATCCCGATGCCTTTATCATTTTGACCGATGCCAGCGAGGTTGTCGGGAATGGATTCCGTAGTGGATGAGTGGTCGCTTCGTGGCTGCGGTGGGGAGAGCATGTTTCGAAACTCCGCTTCATTCTCCGCCCCTCTGAAAGTTAATACTGTCCGCTCCACAGCGAATCGCAGGGGTCCGCAAAAGTGGGGGCGCTTCGTGGCTGAGGTGGGGGAGCATGTTCCGAAACTCCGCTTCATTCTCCGCCCCGCGTGAGTGGGAACTGTCCGCTCCACAGCGAATCGCAGGGGTCCGCAAAAGTGGTAGCCGCTAGGCAGCTCGGGCAGGTTGCGGTCCTGTTTCCTGCGATTCACTGCTCCGCTAAGCTGGGTTCCGCAGGCGCTCCGTTTCGAAACATGCCCTCCAGCGTGGCAGAAGCTTTTGTAAAGATAATAAAATTGAAAAAACTAGTATCGTCATACTTTTATCTTCTATCCTTTCGACTTTTTGCAATCGCTACGTGAGGAAGGGAAGAGAGGGTCGGGCGGAGTCTTTGTCACACCTGCTGAGGTGGAGCTTCCAAAAACGGGACACGCTTGTCGCGCAACCTCTACGTATGAATATGCTTCCTCGAAACTTTTGGGCGACGTACAGGTTTTGGAAGCGGATCCGGACAGTAAACACTTCCTTGCGGGTGTGGCAAGAACGCAGCACCGCCCTCTCTTCCCTTCCCCCACCACGATGATTGCACAATAATACACAAAGGCTCCGCCAAAAGCAGGCGGAGCCAGTTTTTTTTCACAAATTATCGGACCACAAGCACAGGACACTTTGCATAGTGCAGGACTTTTCCGCTGACACTGCCGAGGAATACGGAGGATACCAAGCCGTGTCCTTGACTGCCGAGCACGATCAGATCGCAGCCGTCCTCTTCGGCTTTTGCGCAAATCACTTCTGCAGGATTTCCGACTTCGGTCAAATACGTAACGCGGTTTTTATCGGGGAATCGCTGCCAAGCTGAGAAGGCAGGTGTCTCTTCAGCCGGGGAGATAAACACCTCTTGATAGGCTCCGGTCGCATAAGCGGTTCCCACGGTTAACGCACTCATCGGCTGCTGGACAAACAGGATGGTGATCATGGTCTCGGAAGATTCGGTAATGGCGTTTATTGCATAATCAACTGCTTTTTCTGAGAGTTCGGATCCGTCTACGGCAAGCAAGATGTTTTTGAACATAGGTCAATCGCTCCATTCGATTTCGATTTACCAGCTAGGCAATTTTCTTATGAATCGGAGTCACCGGTGTTTTCGGTGGGGTACGGTGAAACAGCCGATCATAGAAGGGATAGAGATAACGGTCCAGACCGAAGTACCCGGCATTGCGGCCGCCGATCAGGATAAACAAGGTGAGCATGATCATCCAGGGATTGCTCGATACTGTTCCGGCGTATAGAAAGGCGAAGTTCATCACGACCCCGAAGAAGCCGGCTGCCGTTGTCAGACATCCCAGGATCAGGCCCAATCCAACCAGAAATTCTCCATAAGGGATGACGAAGTTGATCAGATCGATGTTTGGCAGCGCAAAGCTTTTCAAAAATGCGGTGTATGTTGGATAGATGATTTCATTGTGACTGACTACAGGGTTTGCAACGGCCTTTTCCAAAAATCCGCCTGCGCTAAATCCTTCGCCTGTGAGCTTGCCCCAACCGGCAGACATCCACTCCCAACCGAGGTAAAGCCGAGCGAGAAGCAGGAGGACAGAAGCGTATACGTTCTTTCTAAGCCATTCTACAAACATAACGGTCACCACCATTGGTTGATTGGGATGGGGAATCTGGTTCCTCTTCCCACCTTTATTGTAAGTCGCGGCTAGATGCGCAGATGTGATGAAGATCACTAGTTTGTGAAAAGTTTCTCATTATTTGCGAGTAGGAGCTATGATATACTGATGGGAAAGAATTGATGGACACGAGGATTGAATGATGATGATGACAAAATGGAAAATCGGCACACGCATTATCAAGACGGCTGTAGGGGTTGCGCTCTCCGTCTTTCTGGCGCAGTGGGCTGGCCTACAATTTTATACGATGGCAGGGGTCCTGACGATGCTTTGCATCCAGGTAACGAGGAAGAAATCGCTGCAAACATCAGGCAAGCGGATAGGCGCCTGCTTTCTCGGGCTGCTGCTGAGCTTCTTCTTGTTTGACTGGATAGGCTATCATCCGGCTACCTTGTTTTTGACGGTAATCATTCTGCTGCCGCTGCTGGTCAAGCTTCGTCTGCAGGACGGGGTCACGACAAGCATGGTGGTCATTCTGCAAATCTATACCCAAAAGGAGTTCACCATTCCGCTCTTTCTGAATGAAATGGGACTGGTCGGCATCGGGGTAGGGGTCGCGCTGTTGATGAATCTGTATATGCCAAAGCGTGAAAATCAAATGTCAGCCGTACAGCAAAAGCTGGAAAGCAATTTTGCCTTAATCCTGCGGGAGTTCGCCGTGTATTTGCGGCGGGGGGAAAGCGAGTGGGATGGCAGGGAAATGCTGGAGACCGCGGAACTGTTGGAACAAATGGAAACGATGGCGATCCAAAACATGGAGAACCAGCTTTTTCGCAAGGATGATGACTATTACAGGACGTATTCTATGCGGGCCAAGCAATTCGAGCTGCTGGAAGCCATGCTGCCCATCATCTCGTCGCTTTATGAACAAGTACCGCATGCGGAGCGATTGGCGAACTTCTTGGATAAGCTGAGTGAGCAAATCTATGACGATGAACACGCATACGTTCTGCTCGAGGAATTACGCGAGATGAGAAAGATGCACAAGACGCAGCCGCTGCCGGTTACCAGGGCGGAGTTTGAGACGAGAGCCTCTCTGTATCATTTATTTAACGAGATGGAGCATTTTTTGATGCTTTATCGAGAGGGGAAGCTACAGCAGAGAGCGGTGTAAAGCCGCAGGATCAGCTGATGAAAAAAGGCAACCGATGCTTCTTCGGTTGCCTTATTTTTTAGGCAAGGACAGCTGCCGCTAGGACCAAGCTTCCCCGCAGAACATGTATGGCTTCTGCAAATCCCCCTGCAAAAGGGACTTGTTCCCGTTAAAAACTGAACCTTTTCCTAACTGAGCGCCAATATAGGGTGAAAGAACGTTTAGGAGGGCCCTCAATGACAGACCAGGAGCTTCAAACTTGGATCAAGCAAGCGATCGCCGGCGATCAAACCGCTTTTTCCGCCTTATATGAACTGACGCTGGATGATGTATACCGTACTGTCGCGTTCTTGGTAAACAACAAGCAGGATGTGCACGACGTGGTGAGTGAGGTCTATATCCAGCTGTGGAACTCACTGCCCAGCTACGATCCCGGCAGACCCTTTCATTTTTGGCTTCATGGCTTGGTCGTCCGGCAGGCGAGCAACTGGAAGAGGCGCATTTGGCGCGGATTCCGTCTTCTTGAACGCACGCGTCTTCAAGAAGAGGGAGCTGCCGTTTCCATCGATGAGGAGATCCTGCGGGAAGAGACTGCCGGCGAATTGGTCGTATGCATCAGCAAGCTTTCGTATAAGCTTCGCGTCGTCGTCGTGTACCGCTATTTTCACGAATACAGCCTGGAGCAGATCGCGGCTTTGCTAGACATTCCTGTAGGAACGGTAAAATCACGGCTGCACCTGGCGCTGAAAGAGATTCGCAAGCACTACGAGCCATTTCTCAAAGGAAAGGTGGAGGCGCAAGATGCCTATTGAAGAGCAAATTCGACCGGAAATGAAAAAAGCAGCGGGATCCATGGAGGTCCCTCGTGATCTGGATGAGCGCATTCGTAGCTCCATCCAAGGCATGACCCGGCCTGCAAAGCTGGCAGGCACAGTGGGAAACAAGCGCCGTCTCGTGGCAGGGGTCATTGCTGCGACCTTGCTGATTCCAACGGGGGTATTCGCCGGCTCGTATTTGGCCGATCAGATTTTTGGCTCCATGGAGAATGTACAAAAGCACGGAGGATCGGCAGCGGAGTATGAAAAGTTGGAAGCAAAGCTGCAGCAGGCGAAGGAAGTGTTGGGGGAGCAAGAATATAGCGAGTTTGCTGACAAACTCCAACGTTTTGCCGAGCTCCAATTGCGGATAACCGATACGGAAGGCGTGGTGCATCCGGAAAGACTCCAGGGGGAGGAAAAGAGGCAGTATGAGCAAGTAATGCAGGAACTCGCTCCGTATTTTGAGAAGCTCAACCAGACAGCTTCTGTGGAAGAGGAGCTGGAAAAGCTGACGCTGGAGGAAGCGAAGAAGCGCGTCTCCTTCCCGTTCCGGCATCCGCGCTATGTGCCGGAAGGGTATGTGCTGCAGCGAGGGGAAGGAAGCGTGTGGAAGGGAGTGGAAAATCAAGCTCCCGCCATCACCTTGGAGTATCAAAAGGGAAGCGCCAGCATTCTCGTCACCTATGTACAGCTGGACAGCGACAGCAAGCCCAGCATGCCACAAGCATACAGCAAGGAGACCGAGTATACGCTGGATGGATATGTCGCGCAGTATGGCGAAGAAGGAAAGAATGGGCGAAATGGTTTGCAAATCACGGTGCCGCGCAGGGGGGAACAGAGCGCTTATGCCGTCTATGCTTTTGGCCCGATAGAAAAAGGAGAATTAGAGAAAATCGCTCTCTCGGTAGTAAAAGAGAAAGAATAAGACTTGCAAAAAGAAGGCACAGTCTAGTAACAGACTGTGCCTTGATCAGCTATAGCTTTGTAGAGGATTCCATATACTGGATCAGCAGACGAGACAGCGCGTCTGCTTTTTTTTCTGCTTGTTCGGCGGATGAGTCAACCGCGCTGACGTACAGCTTGATTTTCGGTTCGGTTCCCGAAGGTCGCAGGGCAAACCAGCTGCCGTCAACCAGCATGTATTTCAATACGTTGGAGGTAGGAAGCCCCTCGATGCCTTGCTGATAATCTTTGATTTCCACGACCGCAAGAGAGGCGACATGCGGCAGCGGATTTTGGCGGAGTGTCTCCATCATGCGAGAGATCGCCGCTACGCCTTCCTTGCCCTTGCAAGTGACCGAATGCTGGCGGTCGCAATAATAACCGAAGCGTTCTTGAAGGAGAGACAGGGCATTCTCGAGCGTTTGCGCCTGATCTTTATAGAAAGCGGCCATCTCGGATAAGAGTAAGGCAGCTTGGATCGCATCTTTGTCGCGAACAAAATCCCCAATCAGATAACCATAGCTCTCCTCATAGCCGAAAAGGAAGGTATGAGAGCCTGATACGGTGCTGCGTTCGATCTTTTCAGCAATGTATTTGAATCCGGTCAATGTATCGATCATCGTGACACCGTATGCTTGTGCGATCGATCGGCCCAGCTCGGAGCTGACGATTGTTTTGATCGCAAGTCCGTTATCAGGCAGCGTACCTTGGGCAGATCGTTGCTCCAGCAGGTAATGAAGCAGCAGCGCCCCCATCTGGTTGCCCGTCAACATCCGATAGCTGCCATCCTCCGTACGTACCGCCATTCCCACCCGATCGGCATCTGGGTCCGTGCCAAGCACGATGTCGGCTCCTGTCTGTTGGGCCAGCCGGATCGCAAGCGTGAATGCCTGAGCTTCCTCCGGATTTGGCGAAGAGACCGTGGAGAAGTTCGGGTCTGGAGCGGCTTGCTCTTCGACGATATGAACCTGGTCAAAACCTGCACCGCGCAGCGCTTGGGATACTGGGACCAGGCCAGTTCCGTGCAGGGGTGTGTAGACGATGCGCAACTGTTCCTTCGCTTTGGCAAGTCCCGCAGGCTGCAATAAAAGTGTGGACAGCTGTGCTTGATAGGCATCATCGATTTCAGCTCCAAGCATCTGGATCAGTCCGCGCGATATCCCTTCCTCCAGGGACAGGGCTGGCAGTGACAATTCGTCTTCGATGGCGGCGATTTTTTGCCAGATTTGATCCGCAGTATCCTCAGAGATTTGCCCGCCCGTCGCTTGATAGACTTTGTAGCCGTTGTATTCCGGCGGATTGTGGCTCGCGGTAATCACGATCCCACCTGCCGCTTGCAGATGGCGGACAGCAAAGGAGAGCATCGGCGTTGGCCGAAGCTCATTGAACAGATAAGCCTTGATCCCGCAGGCAGCAAGCACGCCAGCCGCTTCTTGGGCGAATTCGCGGGACAGGTGGCGGGAATCATAGGCAATCGCGACGCCTTTGGTCCGATTGGCTTCCCCGGTTTCGAGCAGGTAGCGGGCAAAGCCATGGGTCGCACGGCGAATGGTGTACAGATTCATCCGATTGGTCCCGGCCCCAAGGACACCGCGCAGTCCGGCCGTGCCAAATTGCAGATGTGTATAAAAGCGATCCTCGATTTCCGCTTCATTCTGTAGAGCGAGAAGTTCTTCTTTTAAAGCAGGCTGTAAATCGGGATGGTTTTTCCAATGCTCATAGACAGCGAGATAGTTGCTCACAAATGATACCTCCTGAAATTTTCGCCGAGGGATTTACAAATACATAATGGCATACTATGATGAAGGCAAGATAGATAATTAAATTAATTAATTTAGTTCTGACATACCCATTATACATGCTTGAAGGAGGCGTGACAATTGGCAGAGCTTCGTTATAATCCACTGCTGGGTGACTGGACGATGGTGGCTTCCCACCGCCAGCATCGCCCGACAATGCCAAAAGATTTTTGTCCATTTTGCCCAGGTTCGGGAAAGGTGCCTGACGACTACACCGTATTCGCCTACAATAATGATTTCCCGGCTTTGATGCCAGAGCCGCCAGAGCCAGATCCGGTCGGGTCCGAGCTGTATCGCACGGAAAAAGCGTACGGAAAATGCGAAGTGATCCTGTATTCACCGAACCATACGGCGACACTGCCCGAGCTGTCCGTGCCGCATATCGAAAAGCTGATCGATTTGTGGACGGAGCGCTTTGTCGAGCTGGAAAAAGAGCCGCGCCACAAATACGTGATGATCTTTGAAAACCGCGGCGAAGAGTGCGGGGTCACCATGCCGCACCCGCACGGACAAATTTACGCCTATTCGCAAATGCCGCTCAAGATTCAGACCGAGCTGAACAATTGCAAGCATCATCATGAGCAAAAAGGAACCTGCCTCATCTGTGACATGAATCGCGAGGAGAAGGAGTTTGCACAGCGCGTCATCTATGAAAATGACGACTTCATCGCATACATTCCGTTCTTCACGGATTACCCATACGGACTGTTCATCACCAGCAAACGCCACTTGACCGCGCTGAGCGATTTTACGGAAAGAGAGAAGCATTCTCTGGCGGATATGCTGAAACAAATGACAGGAGCGATGGATACGCTGTTTGACCGTCTGTTCCCTTACATGATGGTCATCCACCAGCGCCCGGTGAACTCCGAGAGCGTAGAGGAGTACTACCACTTCCATATCGAGTTCTATACACCGCTGCGGGAACCGAACAAGATCAAATACTACGCTTCCTCCGAAATGGGCGCATGGGCTGCATGCAATCCGCACGCAGTAGAAGAGACATCCGGCAAACTGCGGGAAGCGCATCAACGATATTTGGCAAAGCAAAATGGCTAAGCGAGGGATGGAGAATGGGATACTTTGAGCAGTACACAGGCTCCGGCGGCGAAGATTTTCGCGTGTTCTTTGCGCCGGGACGCGTCAATTTGATTGGGGAGCATACCGATTATACAGGAGGCTATGTGTTTCCGGCGGCGCTGAGCTACGGGACATGGCTGGGCGTTCGTCCGCGTACAGATGGGCGGTTCCGCTTTTTCTCCACTTCCTTTGACAAGCAGGTGGACATCGGAGCCGATGAGCTGGCTTATTCAGCAGAAGATGGCTGGAGCAATTATCCGAAGGGTGTGCTGTGGATGCTGCAGCAGGAAGGCCATGCGTTTCCTGGCTATGACTTCGTCTTCCACGGCAACATTCCGAACGGGGCAGGCCTTTCCTCCTCTGCCTCCATTTCGATGGTGACCGCTTTGGCTTTGCGTGATTTGGGTCAATTGCCGCTCACGACGATTGACTTGGTCAAGCTGACCCAGCGCATGGAAAATCAGTACATGGGCGTCAGCTGCGGGATCATGGATCAGTTTGCGGTGGGCATGGGCAAAGCGGGGCAAGCGATGCTCTTGCGCTGCGAGACACTCGAGTATGAGTATGTGCCGCTCGAGCTGGGGGACTATTCGCTGGTGATCATCAATAGCAATAAACGTAGAGAGCTGGCGGATTCCAAATACAACGAACGGGTAGCGGAATGCGCGACCGGATTTGCCCAGCTGCAAAAACAGCTGCCGCACGTCCCGAATCTGGGGAATGTGAATGCCGCGGATTGGGAGCGTTTTCAGGAGGAAGTCACCGATCCCGTGATCCGCAAACGTCTGGAGCATGTGATCCGTGAAAACGACCGGGTGAAGCGTTCTGCCGAGTCGCTCCGTCAGGGAGACTTGCTGGCATTTGGCGATTACATGCGCCGGTCGCACGAGTCATTGCGCGACCTGTACGAGGTGACAGGCAAAGAGCTGGATGCGCTGGTGGAAGCCGCATGGAAGGCGGAAGGATGCATCGGGGCGCGCATGACCGGAGCGGGCTTTGGCGGCTGTACCGTCAATCTGGTTCACCGCGATCAGGTAGACGCGTTCAAACGCGCTGTGGAAGAGGAGTATCGTGGGAAAACAGGCTTGCATCCCGATTTTTATCATTGCGAGATTGGCGATGGGGCGCGAGAGATCGAACGGGGGGTAGAACCATGTCCATTTTGGTAACCGGAGGAGCAGGCTACGTCGGCAGTCATACCGTAGCTGAATTGTTGGCACACGGGGAGGAAGTCATCGTACTGGATAACCTGCGCACAGGGCATACCGGTGCGGTGCTGGCGAGTGCGTTTTATCAGGGAGATATTCGCGATGAAGCGCTCCTGGATCAGATTTTCACCAACCATGACATCGAGGCGGTCATTCACTTCGCAGCCAGCTCGCTTGTAGGCGAATCGGTGCAAATGCCGTTGAAATACTATGACAACAATGTAGGTTCCGCGCAAAAGCTGCTGGCAGCCATGGAGAAGCACGGCGTGAAGAAAATCGTCTTTTCTTCCACAGCAGCGACCTATGGCGAGCCAAAACGGGTGCCGATTCAGGAGGATGACCCGACCGAGCCGACCAGCCCGTATGGCGAAACCAAGCTGGCGATTGAAAAAATGCTGAAGTGGTGCGATGTCGCTTATGGAATCAAATCGGTCTCCCTGCGCTATTTCAATGTGGCGGGGGCCCATCCGGACGGAAAGATCGGGGAGGATCACCAGCCGGAAAGCCATCTGATTCCGATCGTACTGCAGGTAGCGCTCGGACAGCGAGAGCATATCGCGATCTTCGGCGATGATTTCCCGACCGAGGATGGCACGTGCATCCGCGATTACATCCACGTGATGGATCTGGCACAGGCGCATTATCTCGCCGTAGAGCATCTGCGCAAGGGCGGAGCGACGGAAGTCTTCAATCTGGGCAACGGCAGCGGCTTCTCTGTGAAGCAGGTCATTGAAAAAGCGCGTGAAGTGACCGGACACCCGATCCCTGTGAAAGTAGCCGAGCGCCGTGCAGGCGACCCTGCGATCCTGATCGCCTCCAATGAAAAGGCGAAGCGGGTATTGGGCTGGAAGCCGCAACACGAAGACCTTGGCACCATCATCGAGAGTGCCTGGAAATGGCATTCGGCTCATCCAAACGGTTATGCGGGCGAAGGGAGCGAGGCAAAATGAGCAGACGTGCAGTAATGGAAACTCGTGTGGCGAAGATACGTGCATTTATTCAGGAAAAAGGGCTGGACGGGGTGCTGCTGCGCAAACGCCGCAATTTTTCCTGGCTTTCCGGAGGCGGCCATGCCCATATCGTCTTATCCTCGGATCTGGCAGTAGCGGATCTGTTGATCATGCCCGATCAGGTGTACGCCGTGACGAGTCAAATGGAAGCAAGACGGATTCAGGAAGAGGAGCTGGCCGAGCTGGACTGCACATGGGTCACCCCGGAGTGGATCGACGGGACCGAGAGCAGCCTTCAGGAGCTGTGCGGTGATAAGCGGATCGGCTGCGATGTGATCCCGTCTACTGTCGGGTTGGCAAATGGAATCGACCTGACTACGGAGATTGCCGAACTCACCTATGTGCTGGATAATGGAGATCAGGCGCGGTATCGCGCACTGGCCCAAGATGCGGCCAAAGCCTTGGAAAAAACATGCCGCGAGATTCAGCCGGGCATGAGCGAATATGAGATGCAGGCGCTGCTTGCGGCCAATGTCATCAAAAGCGAATTGGTTCCTCACGTAATGCTGATCGCGACCGATGAACGAATCTTTCAATATCGTCACCCGATTCCTACTTCGAAAAAGCTGGAGCGCTATGCGATGGTGGTGCTTTGTGCGGAACGGGGCGGCCTGATCGCCAATGCGACCCGATTCGTGCACTTTGGCGAGCTTCCGGACCAGTTGAAAGAAAACCGGGAAAAGCTCGCGCAGATTGACTTGGCGATGAATCTGGCGACAAGACCGGGAGTGGCGATCAAGGACGTATTTGCCCGCGGAATGGAAGCCTATAAGGAAGTCGGCTATCCCGATGACTGGCGTTTCCTGCATCAAGGTGGGCCTACCGGCTATGCGACGCGCGAGTTTATCGTCACCCCGACAAGTCCGGGCGTGGTTCAGCTTGGTCAGGCATTCGCCTGGAATCCGGCGATTCGCGGCGTAAAGTCAGAGGATACCATCCTGGTAGGACCAGAAGAGAATGAATTTTTGACCCATACAGGGGAATGGACGTACTTGAGCGTGAAGAGCGGGGAGCGCACGTATCTTCGTCCGGATATCTTGATACGCTAGGAGACTGATGATGGCGCAAGAATTTGAAACAGGAAGTTTTCATCGGATGAAATCCCTGAACAAGTCAACAATCCTCAATGTGATTCGGCTGCAGGGCCCGATTTCCCGAGCTGAGATCGCCAAGCTGACGAAGCTGACGCCCCCGACTGTGACCAATATTGTCGGAGAGCTGTTGGAGTCGGGACTGGTAGTGGAAAGCGAGCTGGGCGAATCATCCGGTGGGAGAAAGCCGATTATGCTGCGCATCGATTCCGCACGCTATACGGTGATCGGCATTTACGCCGGGGCAAAGCGGGTGCGAGGCATCATGTCCACCTTGGACGGACAGGTGGTCCTGCATGGAGAAGAACGGATACCAGTGGAGCCGGACGCACAGACCTTCCTCGGGATCCTTCATAGCGTCATCCGCAAGCTGATCGAACAAACCGATCCTGCTGTCCATACCGTGCTCGGCATCGGTATCGGGATGCATGGTCTGGTCGATCCGCATCAGGGCATTTCCATCTTTGCGCCGAATCTGAATCTGCGCAATCTTCACGTCAAGGAAAGTGTGGAAAAGGAATTTGCACTGCCGGTGGAAGTAGACAACGACGTACGCGCTTTGGCACTGGGGGAAAGCTGGTTTGGCCAGGGCAAGGGCTTGGCCAATTTCATCTGCGTCAACGTGGGGACAGGGGTAGGTGCCGGGATTTATCTGGAGGGGAAACTCTTTCAAGGGGCCTCCTACACAGCGGGCGAGATGGGACATACCACGATCGATGTGCACGGTCCAAAATGCAGCTGCGGCAACTATGGCTGTCTGGAGGCGATTGTCTCCGGTCCCGCGATCGCTTTGCGAGCGAAGCAGGCGATCGCGGAGGGCAGGGAAACCTTGTTGGCCCAGTGGCAGGAATCCGGCGAAACCATCACCGGCGAATTGGTGTATCGGGCGGCGATGCGAGGCGACGAGCTATCCAAAGAGCTGCTAGCCCGAACAGGCGAATACTTGGGAGTCGGACTCGCCAATCTGATCAACACCCTGAACCCTTCTCGAATCATTGTCAGCGGCGGTGTCTCCAAAGCAGGCGGGCTAGTGCTGGAGCCGCTGCAAAAGACGGTTGCTGCACGCTCGCTGCAGTCCTCTGCCGAAGCTGTCACCATCGTTACCAGCCAACTGGGTGAGCATGCCATGGCGATCGGAGCGGTTACGCTGTTTCTGGAGAAAATGTTTACTCCGGCGGGAGCAGCGGAAATTTCATAAAGGTTAGTTGGGGGCATTATCAGCGGTCATTCCTTTGCGGGATTTGCGTATGGTAATGCCTTTTTCTTTTAGAGAGAGGCCTTGGTGCAAGGGTAACCATTTCTTTTTTCATACGTATAAGACATTGACTGACCGTATGCGTATCTAACTGGCAGGATGGAGGAGAAAGGATTGTTGATCAGGCGATATCATGAAGCGGACATTGATCCCATTGTCACTTTATTTTATGAGACCGTACATACCGTCAACAAGAAAGACTATTCGGAAGAACAACTCCATGCATGGGCTTCACGAGAAGAGGAGAAGCAAAAGCGAGAGAGTTGGATGAAATCTTTGCGTGAAAATCTCTCTTTTGTCGCTGAAATTGATGGTCAAATCGTTGGTTTTTCTGATATGAATCGGCAAGGATACCTAGACAGATTATTTGTACATAAAGATTATCAAGGGCAAGGGATTGCTTCCGCTTTGGTGAGCAGGCTAGAATCCGAAGCCGCAAAATTGCAAATCCATGAAATTGACACGGATGCCAGCATCACCGCGAAACCCTTTTTTGAAGCGAAAGGATACAGCGCCATCAGGTCCCAAATCGTTGAGCGCAATGGGACGCAGCTCATGAATTACAGGATGAAGAAACGGCTAAATGAAGGGATTCAATAGTTGAATAGCGCTAGACAAGAATGCAGGCAGCCAAGGACATGATTATCATTCCAAGAGGCTGCCATTATTTGTGTTGATCTATTTCCTAGATTAACTGGAAAGGCCCATTCATAAGCTCTCTGGACAAAAGCAGCTGCATTCGGGGAATGGCTTTTCTGATTAATCCGCTATTTACACTCGGAATTAAATGAGGTAAAGTATGTAATCATTTGTAAAAATCAGATAAATGAGGTGGACAGATGTCAAACGACTTGATTCAAGCCATCACTTTATTAAAAGGGAAGGAATGGGTGGATCTGACCCATACATTCGGCCCGGAATCTCCCCACTTTTCAGCATTCGATGCTGCGGAATTTACGACCTTGTTTACCCATGATGATGGCTTTTTTGCGCAAAAATTCTCTTTCCCCGGACAATATGGAACTCATCTGGACGCACCCATTCATTTTGTTCGCAATAAAAGATACCTGGACGAAATCGACCTGAAAGAGCTGGTATTGCCGCTTGTCGTCATCGACAAATCAAAAGAGGCTGCGGAAAATCATGACTTCTCTTTATCGGTGGAGGATATCTTGCAATTCGAAGCTGAGCACGGCCCAATCGAAAAAGGATCATTCGTTGCCCTGCGCACGGATTGGAGCAAGCGTTGGCCAGATGTGGAAGCCTTCAATAACAAGGATGCGGAAGGCAATAACCATGCTCCCGGCTGGTCGCTTGCCGCTTTGAAATTTTTATTTGAACAGCGGCAAATCAAAGCGATTGGCCATGAAACGTTTGATACGGATGCGAGCATCGACTATCAAAAAAACGGAGCACTGCTAGGAGAATATTATGTACTTGAGCAGGATACCTATCAGGTTGAACTGCTTACAAACTTGGACAAGGTACCGCCAACAGGTGCGATCATCGTGAATATCGTTCCGAAGCCGGAAAAGGCATCTGGTTTTCCCGTACGGTCGTTTGCGATTCTTCCTTGATCTGACATACGGTTCTCTCATGATTTGCATGGAAATGGCAGCGACCACGCATTCGTTTGCGTGGTCGCATATGTTATCTGTCAAATAAGCAGTGGCATGTTTACCTCGCTTTCCTTCTCCAATGAAAGCGACGCCAATCCAGTTCTTGGTCATTTATGGGTTTTGCTTTGGGCAGTTTGAACTTTCCGTCCTGCCACAGCTGAAAAAGATAGATGATAACCGCAAAACCGACCATCATAGCAACAATAGCTATAGTAGGCAAAGTCGATTCACTCGAAACAAGCCCCATCCGTTGCCATACCGGGTAAACGATGTACATAAATAACCCGTCCAAAAGTATATTGACAGTCAAATACATCCAAAATTTTCCGAAAGTAAAATGGAACATCCAAATAACGATAACCAAATATGCTCCATACACCCAAGGAACCGGGACGACTTTATCCCACCCGAACAGGCTGGAACCTGACTCTTTCCACCATCCGTAATGGTAAGCTGCTTGATAGGCTAAGGTATGAATAACGGTCATAAACAGAGCGACTGGCATGTACCTGCGTACAGTATCCATTTTCAAAAAAGATAAGGACGCCCAAGGCAATAGCAAGAGTGACCAGAGAATAATCTGTTTCATGTCCTTAATACCCCACATTAAAATTTATGTGTAGTGTTACTCCCGGTTCCTATTTATATTCGATTCATTAACGGACGAAAGCACAATAAAACAGCGACAGGCTAAGCTTCATTTTCGAGTCCGTATAGGATTAACAACCTCGGCTAATATTGTCCTGTGACAAGTGGCGCACAACCGAGTTCCTCAATGACTTGATCGTGCGTGATCACGTATTCGCTTGGCCACTCTATCTGCGAGCGAAGGGCAAAATACAGCTGGTTGTCTGGCGGTGGGGAAGGGACACTAAGCTCCTCCTCCTGAAAAGACACGTCTGCAAAGCCCCAGCGCTCGATCAATCGTTTGGTAAAAACGGCGTCGGATACAATATCCTCCGTTGCCAGATGAAAGGTGCCAGACCGCTCTTCGTCCATGAGCCAGCGGATCTGTTTGGCCAGCATCGTATCGGTGTTGATCGTTCTCAGGAGGTTATTGTAGATGACGATCGGCTCACGATTTTGGATTTTTTCCAACAGCCCCTTGATTCGCGGTGAACTGATCCCGTATATCGCCGGGATCCGTACAATGGTGAGGGCATCGCCCAATGTTGTACGCATGACCTGCTCGCACGCCAGCTTGTATTGTCCGTAATCCGTAGCCGCAGCGGGAGGATCCTGCTCGGTGACCGGAGCATCAAAGCAAGCATCGTACACATTGGTGGTGGAGCAAAAAATCATACGGCCGCCATTCGCTTTCAAGTAATCCGCCACGCGCTCGTGAAACACCATCTGGTCCGCGTACTCTCCATGCAGGGAAAGGACGGTGTAATCGGGTTTTACCTCTTCCAAGAATGATTGTAAAGCTTCAAGGTGTTCCAAGGACAGCTGCTTGGTTCGTTCCTCAGGCACATGATTCGGTTTACGCGTCAGATAGGTGCCGTACACCTCGTATCCTCGCACGGCCAATTCCTTTGCCAACGCGCCGCCAATGGTGCCGCTTGCCCCAAAAATAATCACTTTTTTCATCCAATAGACCTCCTTTTATCTTTGGGCTGCACGAGAAGATGGATCGATAGAAGCCCCTTTCGCAAACACAAGGGAAAGGACAGATACGATCAGAAGCAGAAGTCCTCCCAGAAACGTGGTGACGAGCAAGAAACTGCCAGAGGCCGTTGCTCCCCCGAGCATTACGCCAAGCAGAAGAAACGACAGGGTCACAGTCTGGAACAAGGCCATCCCTCTACCCCGCAGATGCACGGGCACTTGCATCATGAACAGACTGGCCAGCGGGAAATTCAGAAAAGCGTGGAAACAGCCTAGGCAGAGACACCACACATATACAAGGCCAAGCCCCCATAATTGTTGCAAAGCGGGGATTGCGTTTGCCAGCATCATGCCAGCTCCCATCAGTCCCATGCCGAGGAAAAGAACAGTGGTGGCCCGCAGACGCCTTGCTAGCTGAACGCCGAGAAACGCTCCGAAAAACGCTCCGGCCCCGTAAGTACCCTCCAACAATCCGAAGTGAAGTGCCGGAACGTGAAAGACATGCAGCAACAGCACTTTCAGATTGGTCGTAAATAAGCCGAGCACAAGCATAATGGGAAATAGCAGAAGCAAAATCAGGCGCAAAGCCGGGATGGAGCATATGTCTCGCAAACCACTGAGCAATGCATGCCAATAAGGAGGGGAGGCTTGCGACCGTTCGCTGCGGGCGCCAAATGTGAAGATGCTGAACAACAGCGCGGCCGAACAAAGATAGCTTGCGGCATCCAGCAGAAAAATGGTGCTGATCTGACTGTAGGCCAAGAGAAGCCCGGCCAAAGAGGGAGCGAGCAAGCCGATCGCTGAGGTGGTAGCTTGAAACAAGGCGACCCCCTCGGGGATGCGATGCTGCCCCACCAATTCGGGGACAGATGCGATGCGCGCCGTTTCAAAAAAAGCAGTGCCGATTCCTTGCATCACGACGAGCAGCAGCAACAGCGCCAAGGAGTCCTGTGCCAAAATCATGAACAGCACCATTAGCATGCGGTAGAGATCGCCAGCGATCATGATCCAGCGTCTGGAGAAACGCTCAAGCAAAGGACCGATGAAAATCCCCAGCACGGCTATGGGCACCATTTGGGCAAAGATCGCCAGACCGACCAGAAAAGGGTCATCGCTTGCCGTCGCGACGAGGTAAATCACAGCGGTTTTCGTAATTCCATCCCCGATGAACGATATGACGACGGAGAGCCAGTAGCGGAGGTAGTTGGAATCACGCAACAGGGCCAGCATGGGAGTCCTCCTTTTCTTCGTGAATTTGAATGTGTACAAACGTACAATATTTATGTAACGTAAAAATATTTTATTACGTAATTCGTTCCTTTGTCAAACGATAAAAAAACTCCTGCCGAGTTGACAGGAGTAATTGGGTTAGTCGTTGATTGGGAAAGCGATCTGCAAATCATTCAGTACTTTTTCCGGGAGTGTAGGGGACACTGGAGACACATGAAAGCTATAGCTGTCTTGCTTGGAAACGACATATCGGTATGATACTTTGTCCGTCCCGATTCTTTCCCGCCGATCGTCATAGGTGGCAAAATCAGGTTGAAGCCAGAGCGAGCCAATCCGCATTTGAGGGCTGGAGACAACTAGCGTTAGGGTATCCTTTGAGTAGGTAAATGAATGAATCATTAATTGTAGATGATCCAGAGAAACCGTTTTTGGATACTTTTCATTGAGTGTCAATGCAAACTGTTGAACGTCTTGAGGAACCATTTTTTTCTTTACGAAAACATAAGGAATATGAATGGACATCGCCTCTGGAGGTGCTTCGAATTTCTTTTGTGAGATAAAGGTGTAAACATATTTCTCATCTCTAACTACTTCTTCTTTATTCACAAACAAGTACTTTCTGCCCATTTCATCAACCAAATACGGTTCTTCGAGCGATGCCCAATAGTGTTCCTTCAAATCTAAATCAACCGTTACCTTTACATACGGAGGTGCCACTGTTACGTTCTCCAGGGTGATTTTATTCAGCAGGGACTCCTTATCAGTAAAATGGAGGGATGGTAGCGCAGGTTCTTTGTTTGAAGCCTGGGAAGATAGTTTCATTGTCTGCTCAACCAATCCTTTCCCCTGGGGAAACAGCAGCGTGATGGCGATCAGTAAGCATAAGGGAACGGCAACATAAAACAAAGGCTGTCTTCGTTTCGCGGGTTTCATGACACGCGTATGAATCCGTTCCTCCAGCTGGTCTATATTGGCCCGTTGTCGCAGACTTGGCGTATTTACGACTCTAGCAGAATCCCGCAGCAACTTGTCTATGTCCATGCAAACCCCTCCTTCTCCAATCGTTCCTTCAACTGCTTTTTCGCCCGGTGCAACTTGGTGTAGACAGCATCATGAGAAATGCCCAGAATCGTTGCCACCTCAGCTACCGTCAGATCCTGATAGTAATGCAAGAGAATGACTTCCCGATAGTTGGGGGACAGAGACAGGACGACACGTAGAACCTCCTCTTGCTCAGGAGCGCTCATCTCGGAATCATCCTGATAACCCGCCAGCTCCTCATTGATATTTCCGAAGAGAATAAAGCGGCGGAACCAGCTGGATCGCCGATGCATCTTGACTTCATTCACTGCGATTTTATAAATCCAGGTCTTCACCGAGCTCTCATTTCGAAAGCTGCCCATATGCTTGTATACCTTCACAAACACTTCCTGCGTCAGGTCATCGGCGATCGCGTGATTTTTCAGCAAAAAATAGATAAAACGCTGTACCGGGCGCAAGTATTGCTTCATGATTAACTCAAACTGGATGTCTTTTGCGTATTCAAGGGTTTGCACTTGTTCGTAAATAGGAACCCCTCCTTTCTATCCTTGTAGATGCTGCAAGGAGGCAAAATCTTACAGTCCTATTGTAACGAATGCAAAAAGCAAGTCCATTCGAAAGAGACAGCAAAGGCGAATTCGTTGTAAAATGATACCAAAGACAATGAACGGAGCGGTCAAGCCCATGGAACAAAAGCGGGAACGCGAAGGACGAATCGAAGAGCTGCGCGCCTTGAAGGAAATCGCCGAGACGCTGAACAGCTCACATGACATGAAGGAAATGCTGGAGGCGGTCCTGCGGAAGCTGCTGGAAGTCACCGGCTTGCATACTGGCTGGGTCTTTCTCATGGAGGAGGAGCCGTGTTATCTCCATGTCACCGATGTAAACCTGCCGCCAGCCCTGTCCTGGGAGGATAAAAAGCCGATGCGCTGCGGCACGTGCTGGTGTGTCGACAAGTATTGGGGAGGCAGGCTGCAAAATGCGGTCAACATTATCAATTGCAAGCGCATCGATGACGCGATCGAAAATAATTGGGGCGATACCCAATGCATCTACCATCACGCTACGGTGCCGCTGAAGGCTAGCGGCGAATGGTTTGGACTCTTGAACGTCGCTTCACCGGGTAAAACGCTGTTTACGGATGAAGAGCTGGCCTTGCTGGAGTCGGTCGCCTATCAGATCGGGACGGCGATCAAGCGGACGAAGCTCTACCAGGAGCAGCAGCAGCGAGCCAGCTATTATACCAAGCTCGGGGATATCGTCATGCAGCTCGGTCATGTACAGGAGCTGAACAAAATCCCCAGCGAAGCGGTCAAGCTTGTCGGTCAGCACTTTCCCTGGCTGGCTGTCGCCTATTTTGCCCAGGAGGCTGATTCGCTTTCATGCCGTGCCTACCATGCGGATGGTCAGCTGGCCAATGAATGGCATGTGATCCGCGGGCAAGAAGCGGGGCTGGTGCGTGAGGCCATGCAAAAAGGAAAGCTGGTCAAAAAGACGGCCATCACCGAGCCGCTTCCAGCACTGCGCGCAATCGGCTTGCCCGCCTACCAATCGGCAGTGGCGGTGCCTCTCAAGCAGCGCGGTCAGACGTTAGGCGCACTGCTCGTCCTGAGCGGTAAGAAGAATGGCTTTGCGGAGAATGATCACGAGATCCTGCTAGCGCTGTCCGAGCATATTTCCATCACGCTGGAAAACGCCAGGCTCAATCAGCAGCGAAGCGAGCTCGGCAGATGGGAAGAGCGCAATCGGTTGGCCCGGGATCTGCATGATTCCGTCTGTCAGAATCTTTTTTCCCTTTCCTTGCTGTCGCGAGGCTTGGAATCCGTTTTGCAGGATCCTGATCCAGCCGTGGCCCAGTCGTTGCAGGATATCCAACAATTAACCGAGGATTCCCTAAAAGAGATGCGTTCGTTAATCTGGCAGCTGCGGCCAGCGGGACTGGAACAGGGGCTGGTCACGGCCTTGCGCACCTATGGCGAAAAATTGGGGCTGACGATCGCAGGAAATCCCGAGAAGCTCTACGAACTCCCGCGCGCGATCGAGGAGACGCTGTGGCGAATCGGACAGGAAGCATTGAATAATGTGAGCAAGCATGCAGGGGACACCCAGGTGAAAGTGGTCCTGCAAATCAAAAATGGCCGTGTCCAGATGGAAATCCGCGATAAGGGAAAAGGATTTCCCATGTCCAATCAGGGAAGAATCGATTCGCTCGGGCTGGTCAGCATGCGGGAGCGCACCGAGATGCTGGGAGGTCTGTTCCAGGTGGAGAGCGAGCCGGGACGGGGAACCACCGTGCGGGTCTCGATTCCCTTTTATTAGTCGATAGGAATTTGCAAATAACTCCATCGGCATCATCGCGAGGCTCCGCCAAAGACTGGGCAAAGCCAAGTTTTGCTTATGCTGTATGGGAGCAGGAAGGGGAAAGAAAAACGATGAGTATCCGTATCTTGTTGGTCGATGATCATGCCGTGGTGCTGCGCGGCCTGCATTTTTTTCTGGCGACGCAAAAGGACTTCACGATCATCGGTGAGGCGCACAACGGAAAAGAAGCGTTGGACATGGTGGCGGCGAGCAAGCCGGACGTGGTTTTGATGGACCTCGTCATGCCGGAAATGGATGGGATTGAAGCAACTGCGCAGATCCGCAAGCTGTACCCGGATGTCAAGGTGTTGGTGTTGACCAGCTACAATGATCAGGACTATGTGCTGCCGGCCTTGCAAGCGGGCGCTTCCGGCTATTTGCTGAAGGATATGAAGCCCGACCAGATCGTCGAGTCCATCCGTGGTGCGCTAAGCGGCAATACGCAGCTGCACCCCGATGTGACGCAAAAGCTGATGGCGCAGATGAGCGCGCCTCTCCCAACCGTTACCCCGTCCGAAGGGAAGCCTGCCCAAACCGCGCCGTCCGTATGGGAAAACATCACCAAGCGGGAACGGGAAGTATTGATTCTGATCGCACAGGGAATGAGCAATAAGGAGATTGCCAGCGTTCTTGTCATCGCTGAAAAAACAGTAAAAACGCATGTGAGCAGTATTCTTTCCAAGCTGAATCTTGCGGACCGTACGCAGGCCGCATTATTTGCAGTGAAGAACGGCATGCTTGAGTAAGCAAACAGGGAGGTTCCTCGCCAAAGGGACCTCCCTGTTTTTCATGTCGATGATATCCATAAAGTCCTCTTCTACTCGGCATAAATACCCAAGCGTTGCGACTACCGCCTCATATACTAACTACAGTTCGAACCGCCATGGATGTGAACGGGGCAGAAGGAGTGATCGAGTGAAGCGGGTATTGGGTATCATGACCACCAGACTGACGAATATTGAACGGTTTCAATCCTATCGGGATAGAGCATTGCGCTGCGGATTTGATGATTTGATCGTATTTAGCCCTCTGAACGTCAATTTGCGCTCACGGCGCATCCGTGCCTTCCAATACCGGTATGGTCAATGGATACAGGGCATGACTGCTTATCCAAGCATTGTCTATGATCTCGGCTATTATAAAAATGAGGCTGCGTTAAAAGTAAGAAACTTGAGTGGGATGAGATTTCTTGCGGATTTATTGGATCATAAATGGATGGTACAGCGCTACTTGTCTTCCTCACCTTCCTTGCTTCCTCACCTGATCCCCACACGGTCATGGAACCAAGCAGACGATGCTCTTTCGATGATGGAGCTCCATCAGAGCGTGATGCTGAAGCCGATCAATGGGGAGAGTGGCTATGGCATCAAGCGACTGCGCCTGATAGACGGACAGTATGAATTGACGGAAAATGTGGGAACCACGATGCATTATCCACCTGCGGAGATCAAATCCGTGCTGGAAAAAATCAGGAAAACAGAAGGATACATGGTCCAGAAGTGGCTCGATATCCGCAATGTTCAAGGGCAGGTGTGGGATTTCCGCGTCTTGGTCCAAAAAGATGATCAGGGAGCGTGGCAATTTACCGGAATGGTTGGACGTTTGGGAATACCGGGTTATGTAACTTCCAATCTGGAAACGGGCGGAACGGCGATGGAAGCGAAGGCGTTACTTGAATCCCAGCTCGGTGGACCGCTGGCGGAAGACCTCCATGCGAAAATGATAGAACTCTCCCTGCAAGCTGCCGCACATCTGGAGCAAGCGGCACAGAAGCAACTGGCCGAGCTTGGTCTGGATTTTGCCATCGATAAGGAAAACCAGATCTGGCTGATTGAAGCAAATGCAAAGCCAGGCAAAAAGATTATGAGATATGCCGATCCCTCATTGGAGGTATATGAACGCAGTGTCATTTTACCGATGAAAAGGGCTGCCCATCTCCTCCAATCAGCCAGGAAAGCTCGGCCATCCCGGAGGAGGCGTGCGGAAAAGATCAACAGCATCATCGCGGACGGTATGGCCTACCTCGGTACTCCTTATGCATACGGATGCGGGGCAGGACGAACCGACCTGTTTGACTGCAGTTCGTTCACCCAGCACCTTTTCCGCATCAATGGGGTCCGCATGCCCCGTACCGCAAGGCTTCAGTGCATGATGAAAGGGAGAAAAAGGGCAAAAACGAAGCTGAGAAGAGGAGATCTTGTCTTTTTCACAGTCAGAAGACACGGAAAAAGAAAGGTGGGACATGTAGGGATATGCCTTGGCGACAATCGCATGCTGCATGCCTGTAAAGATCATGGTGTCGCCATTGAACATATCTTTTCATGGAAGTTCCCCTTCTATAAAGCGATCCGATTGCCTCTCTAGCCTGAGCTGATCCCTAAAGGGAGTCCGCCTGCATTGCGCCAAGCAAAAACAAAGCGTATTGCAACGGCCGACGCACAGCCAGCCGATACAAATGCTCCTGCCCCATTTGTTTGAAAAGATTGCGCGCAGGCATCGCGTTTACTTCGATCAGCCAGACAGCTCCCTGTCGATCAATCCCAATATCCAGCCCAAGCTCCATCATGGGGCCACAGTTGTCTTCGATCGTCTTGGCAGTCTCAAAGGCCAAGGTAAAGCACTCGCTGACGATGGCTTCCACACGTTCGTGGCCAAACAACGGGAGCAAAATCTTGTGTGTGAGAATGCCCCTTCCTCCTCCATGCAGGTTGGAAGTCGGGCTTTTTTTGCTTCCAATCCGCATACCATGCCCGGTTATTCTCCACATGCCCTGCTCATCCTTTTGCATCAGCAAACGCATATCCGCGATGTGTCGGGAGACGATGTCTAGCTGTAACCCCTGCTGGATCAAAAATTCTCCATCGCTTACCCAACGCTCCAGCCATTCGAAAAGTCGATTCCATGAACTGATCTTTCCATGTTTCATCAGACGATTCCGGTTGCGGCTGTGAAACAGAAAGTTCCCATTTTTCATTTCGAGACGGACGATGCCTCGCCCACCTGTGCCTTTTAGTGGCTTTAGATACACCATTTCATGTTTTTCCAGCATGCGCTGAAGCTCTTGAGGGCTGTAGGCTAGCGTTTCCGGAAGCCGCGGACGGAGAAAATCCGCATGCATCAGCATGCCATGCAACCGAAGCTTGTCAGGCAAAAAATGATTCGCAAAACGAAAAAGAGATTGTTGGCGCAGGGTAAAGTACGGTTCGAGTTCTGCTGCGGATTTGGATAGATAATGGTGGCGGTCGATCACGATGTCCGGCCAAGGAAATGTTTTCTGGACCCATTTATCTGTGTATACGAAACCGGTGATCTTTCTTTCCGCAGCCAGCACGTCCTTTGGCGAAAACAAGTAAACGATCGCCCCCAGACGCTCTCCTTCTTTTAATAAGCTGCGAAAAAAAGCAGGTTCTTCAAAAGGCTTCTTGCTGTGCAGGGTCAAGATGCCGATAATCGGACGATTCAACGTCTCCAATGAACTCACCTGCTTTCGTGAACGTGGCAGTTTGCTCTTCCACACTATATTGTTTCCTCATTCTCCGGGAACGGCGAGTGACCGTGCACTGTCGCGTATTTCTCTTCTGCGATCGTGGATGTAAGACTTTGGTCGTAAGCAGGTCCGCCCCAAAAAGCGGACTATTTTCGTACGCTTTTTCGGCCAATCTGCCGACGATGGATCGATCTGGAAACGGCTACAATGAGTACAGAAGAAAACGAAAACCAAAAACGAATGGAGAATTGATCATGAAAATTATGGTGCTCAACGGTTCCGCCACCAAACAATCGCATACACGCGGCCTATCCAAAGCCTTTATCCAGGCACTGTCCAGCGAGCAGGTAGAGCTGCTGACCTTTGACGTGGGCGTCGATATGCTGCCGATTTTCACAGGCAGCCCGGAGGATCGGGAACATCCGGCGGTACGCAAGCTGCAGGCTTATGCGGAGCAAGCGGATGGCTTTGTCATTACGACGCCGGAGTATCACAATTCGATGAGCGGTGCTTTGAAAAACGCTCTCGACTATCTGGGCGGACGCCAGTTTAAAGGAAAGCCTGTCGTAATCGGAGCAGCGGCCGGCGGGGGGAAAGGCGGCATCAATGCCTTGAACAGCCTGCGCCAAGTACTCCGCGGTGTATATGCATTGGTACTGCCGGATCAAATCGTAAGCGACCCGGATCAGCATGATGAAAAGGCAGATCTGGTCCAGTGGGATGCACGGGAGCGGGTGAACGGGATCGCCGCCGAGCTCCAACGTGTCACCAAGCTGCTGAGTGCAGGCAGATAATCAACGAGGATGTGTTGGGCCATGGAGATTGTGCAGCTCTCTTTGCAAACCGCTTCCCTGCAAGCAATGAAGCACTTTTATGAAACACAGCTAGATTTCACATTGCTCGCGGAAGAAGCAGATCGGTTCACTGTCGCGGTAGGAAGCAGCCGGCTGGAATTTTGGCAAGCGCCTGCTGGGAGCGAGCCAACCTACCATATCGCTTTCCGCATTCCGGAAAACAAGTGCGAAGAAGCGCTGGAGTGGCTGAAGCAGCGAGCAAAAGTGCTTGCCAATGAAGAAGATGGCGAACTGGTCCACTTTACGCATTGGAACGCTCATTCCATCTATTTTCATGATCCGGCGGGCAATATTGTGGAATTGATCGCGCGGCACAATCTGCCCAATCGCTCGGATCGTCCCTTTTCCTCATCGGAGATCCTGGGACTGAACGAAATCGGACTTCCCGTCGATGATGTATGGGAAACCATCGAGCGTTTGCAGCTTACCACCGGGATCCCGGTATGGAGGGAGCCGAGTGCAACCTTTGCCACTATGGGGGATGAGCATGGCTTGCTGATCCTGGCCGCCAAGGGCCGCAAATGGTTCCAGAGCCAGCTTCGGGCGGAAGCCTACCCGATGCACATCACCTTGCGCGGAGAACGGAGTTTACACGTGCGAATGAAGGAATATCTATTCGAATTTGTGCCAAAAGCTTGAACATTTTTCACCAAATCCCGAAGCGGTTTCGTCGCAAATGACGCTCGCTTCGGGGTTTTCTTTTGTTCAAATGGCCCCTTAGGGAAATCTCACTTTCCGACATATGGGGAAGTCCAAAATGTCGTTATTTACAAAATGTAACTTCGATTGATATAGTTACCTAGTATTGATTTGAAATTATCGGAAAATGAGAGATTGCCATGAAAACGATTATTCATTTGCAAAACGTTGAAAAGCAGTTTGCTGACCAGGTCGTCATCCCGCCGTTTTCGCTTGAGATAATCGGAGGAGAATTCCTGACACTGCTCGGGCCCTCCGGCTGTGGAAAAACGACTCTCCTGCGCATGATCGCGGGCTTTGAACAGCCTTCGTCGGGGGAGATTTTCCTCGATGGCAAGCCGATCAAGGACGTGCCTGCTTATAAACGGGACATGAATCTGGTCTTTCAGCATTATGCATTGTTCCCGCATATGTCTGTGGAAGACAATATTTTGTTTGGGCTCAAAATGAAAAAGGTGCCTTCCGCCGAGCAGAAGCGTAGACTGGATGAGGTGCTGACACTGACGCATTTGACGGAGCTGCGCAAGCGCAAACCTGCCCAGCTGTCCGGTGGTCAGCAGCAGCGTGTCGCCATCGCGCGGGCGGTCATTAATAACCCAAAAGTGCTCCTGTTGGATGAGCCATTGGGCGCGCTGGACTATCAGCTCCGTAAAAATCTGCAGCTCGAGCTGAAAAATCTGCAAAAAAACCTCGGCATCACGTTTATTTACGTGACCCACGACCAAGAAGAAGCGATGTCGATGTCAGACCGGATTGCGGTCATGAACCGAGGGGTCATCGAGCAGCTGGGAACACCGCAGGAAATTTATCTGCGTCCGAGCAGCTTGTTCGTTGCCAAGTTTATCGGCGAAAACAATATTTTCTCGCAGGAAAACAGCCATCTGGCCGTTCGCCCGGAGAAGATCAAGGTATACAAAAAGGATGCCAATCCGGAGCTGCACCAAAAAACCGGAGAGATCGTCGATGTCGTCTTTTTGGGCAGCCTGCAAAAAGTGTTCATTCGTCTGGATGGCTCGGAAGAAACGATCGTGCTGGCTCATGAAAACAGCGAAGCTACGCATGCATGGCAAGCGGGGGAGCGTGTGGGAATCGGCTGGGCGTTGCAGGATGAGGTGAAGCTGCCTTGATCAATCGTACCAAGTGGCTCTCTGTCCCAGGTCTGGTTTGGCTGGGCATCTTCTTCTTTATCCCGTTGCTGTTGGTCACGGTGCTGTCCTTTATGGAGCGCGGCACGTACGGGCAAGTTGTCTATTCCTTTACCCTGCAAAACTACGTTCGTTTTTTTGATCCGCTCTATGTAAGCATCCTGTTCGACACGCTGGTGGTCTCGGTATTGACCACGCTGCTGTCGCTGATGATCGGGTACCCGCTGGCCTACTATATCGCCCGCATGGATAAAAAGTGGCAGCATACGTGGCTCTTGGCGGTCATGATTCCGTTCTGGATCAATTTCCTGGTCCGTTCCTACGCCTGGGTGGTCATCCTGCGGACGCAAGGAGTCGTGAACACATTCCTGCAGTCGCTGGGCCTGATCACCGAACCGCTGCCGCTGCTTTACAACTTTGGCGCGGTCATGCTGGGGATGGTGTATACCCTTTTGCCGTTCATGGTATTGCCGATCTATGTATCGCTGGAGCAGATGGATCGCCGCAAGCTGGAGGCTGCCTATGATCTGGGAGCGACTCCGTTGAAGGCTTTTTGGCACGTAACCCTGCCGCTGACAAGGCCCGGCATCGTGACCGGCAGCATCCTCGTGTTTGTATCCTCCATCGGGATGTTCGTCGTGCCGGATGTCATGGGAGGCGCGAAGTCGGCGCTGATCGGAAACGTGATTCAGAATCAGTTCCTGTCTGCACGCGACTGGCCGTTTGGCTCTGCGCTGTCCATCATCCTGATGCTGTTGTGCATCGTGCTGATCTTTCTTTACTACCGCGTCATCCGTGTGCAAGAGCGTGAAGGAGGGGTGGAATAATGGGAGGATCGCGCCGAAGCCTTTTTTCTGTCTATTCATGGGTGGTCATGATCTTTCTGTACCTGCCCATCGTCATCCTGATGCTTTACTCGTTCAATGACTCGCGGATCAACGCGGTGTGGACCGGCTTCACCTGGAAATGGTATCTGTCGCTGTTTGAAAATCGACAGGTGATGGATGCCTTGTCCAACAGCCTCGTCATCGCGATCACGAGCAGCATCATCGCCACTGCGCTGGGCACCTTGGCTGCTTTGGCCCTCCACCGCTTTTCGGACAAGTGGAAAGCGGTGATGAACGGATTGATCTACTTGCCGATTATCATTCCGGAAGTGCTGATGGGATTATCGCTTTTGGTGTTATTCAGCCAGATCGGGTTTCCGCTTGGGAAGCTGACGATGATCGCCGCACACGTCACCTTTGGCATCTCTTTTGTGGTCGTGATCGTATCCGCACGCCTGTCGGGGATGGGGGACGAGCTGCAGGAAGCCGCGCAGGATCTGGGGGCGACTCCGTGGCAGACGTTTCGCCATATCACCTTGCCTGTGATCGCACCGGGGATCGTGGCAAGCCTGCTCTTGACCTTCACGATGTCGCTGGACGACTTCATCATTTCGTTTTTCGTAGCGGGCCCCAATTCGACGACATTGCCGCTGTATATTTACGGCTTGGTAAAACGGGGAGTATCGCCTGAAGTGAATGCGCTCTCCACTTTGATGATTGCGGTCACGATCCTGCTCTTGCTGATCTCGGAGATTTTCCGCCGCAAAGGGATGGCCAAGGAATCCAACAGTCAACTGCCGATCTAAACGGGTCGACATGATAAACCAAAATCTCCGCCAGCCGATTCCACTGGGGACGGCTGTGACGGACAAATCAGGGAGGTCTGGGAATTGAAAAAAATCAAAGCGTTGCTTGCAGGCATGTTGGTCTTCACCCTCGCGCTGGGTGCAGCAGGATGTTCTTCTTCGGAGGAAGAAAAAGTGCTCAACATCTACAGCTGGGCAGATAATTTCAATCCTGATGTGATCAAGGATTTTGAGCAGAAGTATCAAGTGAAAGTGAACTATGACGTGTTTTCCAGCAACGAGGAGATGCTCGCCAAGCTGCAAGCAGGCGCATCCGCGTATGATCTGATCCAGCCATCCGATTACATGGTCAGCACCATGATTCAGCTGGGGCTGCTGGAAGAGCTGGATAAGGGCAAAATCCCGAATCTGGGCAACATGGTCTCCACCTTCAAGGCGCCTGCGTTTGACCCGGAGAACAAATACTCCATCATCTATACGTGGGGTGTGACCGGGATTGCCTACAACAAAAAATATGTCAAAGACGAGATCGACAGCTGGAGCGATCTGTGGAATCCAGCCTACAAAGACCGCGTGATCATGCTGAATGACCCGCGTGAAGTGCTGGGCATGTCCCTGATCAAAAACGGCTACTCCAACAGCACCAAGGATAAAGCTGAGCTGGAAAAGGCGTTCAACGACCTGAAAACCGTCGTGCCGGGCGTGATCGCCTTTGACACTGACAATATCAAGCAAAAAATGATCGCGGAGGAAGCATGGATCGGTACCGTCTGGTCCGGTGACGCGGCCTTCATCAATGAGCAAAATCCGGATGTGGAATATGTGGTGCCAAAAGAAGGCGCGACGATCTGGGCGGACACCCTGGCGATTCCAAAAGGCGCAAAGCATAAGGCCATCGCGGAAGAGTTCATCAACTATCTGATGGACCCGGAAGTCAGCGTGAAAAACTACGAATGGGTCGGCTACAGCAATCCGAACGAAAAAGCGTATCCGCTGCACAGCGAAGAATATCGCGCCAACAAGATGATCTTCCTGGATCAAAAGGACCTGGAGCGTACCGAGTGGCTGATGGATGTCGGCGAGGTACTGCCGGAGTATGACCGTTATTGGACTGAGCTGAAAAGCGGTCGGTAATCGATCGTTGCCATAGAAAAAAGCTGAGAGGCTAGCTGCTCTCAGCTTTTTTTATGCGTGGAATTCAGTTCCCTTAATCCTGACACCATTGGGATCGATCAGGTTTGCTGAGCGCAATCCATGGATGACCGCTTCTTTGATCGCTATTTGTGAGCCCACACTTGAACAGATGCTTGGAACCGGCATGCCAAACAAGCGTTCAAGATCTTGCTCGAGCCCCTGGGCTTTTGTTTCCAGCAAGAGATGTTCGAGGTAAGCGGGTTCCACACCTGGATCTACGACATCCGTGTGTATTTGCAGTTCGATACGAAATCCGTAGGGAGTGTGAATAAACGTACGTCGTTCTCCTTCATCGATTTCCCAACGCAACTGGTTTGCGTTTGTGCAAATTTCGGCTTGATCACGTGAGGAAACCAAAAAACCAAGATGGTCAAAGCGAACCTGTTTACCGTAGCCAAACGTGATATTGACGTTGCCCTTCCTTGCCTCAATGATCCGAAAAAGAATCGGCTTTTCCCGGAAATCATCCCAAGTCAGCGGAGGATCGAAATGCTGAAACTCGCCCTGGTATTTTCCGACACGCTGGGTGATGCGAAATCCATTGGCCACATAGAAAGCTTCCGTTTCTTCCACAAAAGGCGTCCAATAATGATAGTGAAACAGCATAATGTCACCTCTTTCGAAACATTCGTGCGATTTGTTATACAAAAAATGGTATTTCCTGCCCTGCTCTTATGCTATGATGAACCTACTATCGACTAGGGGGGATGTATGATGAATACAAATACTCATGTTAATCATACCGGACGGACAGAGGCTAGAAAAGCAAAGATTAGGGAGGAACAAAGCAATGAGAAAAGTCTTCAATACGGAAGCGATGCCCCTTGAATTCACAGAATCTTACGGCAAAAATGCGACTACACTTTACCTGGGAGAAGCAGCCGGGAGCGAAAAAATCTATGTGAACATCGACCGGATTCCGCCAGGAGCGAAAAGCGCCAAATACCACAGCCACTCGCGACAAGAGGAGTTTTTTATGATCCTGAGCGGCACGGGCACATTGCGGATGAACGGAGAAGAGCGCGCCGTGAAAAAAGGAGATTTCGTCTCCAAACCTGCTGGCAAGGACATCGCTCATCAATTTATCAACACGGGTGAAGAGATGCTGGAGATCTTGGATGTGGGGACAAATGAGCAGGGAGATATTGCATACTATCCAGACGAGAATGTATACTTAGTACGTGGAACGGGTATCGCGTTTCAAAAAGATCAAGCACTGAAGAATTGGGATTCAGCCCCCAATGAGTAGAAAATAGCCAAACGGGAGGGATTTTTCATGTACGATGTAGCGATTATTGGAGCAGGTCCAGCGGGGGCTTCGGCAGCGCTGTTTACGGCGAAGGCAGGGAAGAAAACGCTTGTGATCGACAGTGACCAAAGCATCACCAAACGGGCGTGGGTGGAAAATCATTACGGTGTGGAAGAGATCACCGGTCCGGATCTTGTCGCGATTGGGAAAAAGCAAGCAGCGAAATTCGGTGCAGAGCTGATCGAAGGCAAAGCGCAATCGATCGAAAAGCTGGAGGACGGTTTCAAGATTGTAACCGAGAATGCTACATATGAAGCGAAGCATGTCATTCTGGCGACAGGTCTGATGGCCGATCTGGCAGAGGCATCGGGAATCGAGACGAAGCCAGGGACAGAGCCGCGCATCAAAACGGTAGTCAAAGCGGATGCGGAAGGAAAGACCAACATCCCGGGAATCTGGGCAGCCGGAACCGCTGCTGGGGTAAGCGTGCATACGATTATCACGGCGGGTGACGGGGCAAAAGTCGCGATTAACGTCATCAGCGAGTTGAACGGAGAGCGTTACGTCGACCACGATGTTTTAAAATCGTAAGAAAAGCAGCATGCATGCTGGTTTCGGCGGCAAGCCATACTATGGACAATGCAGCATATATTCCCTTTGAGGAGGATCACGCCTTGTCCAAGAACAACAACACCGAAAAGCGCCCGACGACAGCTTCGGCTGGATCGCGCGCAACGCCGCCGAAAACGAACGAAAACACCACCCATAATCTTCGCAAGGATTAAGAGCCGATGTTTCGGCTCTTTTTTGCGGAATGGGCATACCCCCCTTTGGGAGCGGGCAATCGGCGGTATTGGTCATTCTTTTCCAAGACACCGCGGATATACTCCACCAGGCTGTTCAATGCTTGCTGGTCTTCTGTAAGCTTGCAATTTTCATCATCCCAGTGTAGCAACCATACTTTCCCATTGGCCTGGACTTTTAACGAGTATGTATGAAATGGAACCTTCATGCAGGGCTTTAGCCATGGTTTCAAATCCCAGACTTTATCATGAAACAGGTTGATTTTTGCCATTTCTTTGTAAATGGACTGCATCTCTTCCTTGCTGAGCGTAAAGGGTACGGTGAGCGGAGGCTCGGTTACCATATCTTTCGTGTAGGACTGGTTGAATGTGTTCAACGTGTTTTTGGCGTCCACCCCGTAGGATAGGGAAAAAGCAAAGTCCTCCGGCATTGGCGCTGTCATGACTTGTTGGGATGAGACGGTTTCAAAATAGCTTTTATAGATGGATGTCCCCAAAATCACACATAAACACAACCATAAAACAGCATCTCTGGAAATCCGCAACGCAATCACCTCGTCGATAATGACGGAAGCAGATGGAAAAAGTTTCAAATGAATCGACCATAGGACTACCCGCGGAAGCATATTTCCCCTAAAATAAAAAAGGCTGCATCTACCGCAGCCTATTGGTTATCACGGTCCCAGACAGACTCTTCGAGCACATCCTTTGTCGGTGACAGCGCGTATGCAGCAGCCAACAATTCTGTCAGGCACAGCCCGATGATGATCAAGAAACCCTCCAACATGACCATACCACCACTCCTTTATAACGGTCTCACCCCTACCTTACAGGCTGAAACGCGTTTCAGAGCAAGCAGAAAATTGCAAACCGTGAAATGAGTGAAAAGGAAGCGATTCAACCATGGCAAATATCCGGGATATCGCGAAGCAGGCAGGTGTTTCCATCACCACCGTTTCCCGCGTGCTGAATGATCACCCTTATGTAAGCGAAGAAAAAAGGGCAGCGGTCTTTCGAGCGATGCAAGAGCTGCAGTACCGCCGGAATATCAACGCTGTCCATCTGTCCAAAGGGAAGACCAATATGATCGGTGTGGTCCTGCCGACCATCAATCATCCTTATTTTGGGGAATTGGTCGACGGGATTGCCGAAGCGGCTATCGAACATGGCATCCAATTGATTCTCTTTCAAACCAACTATGAAACGCATAGAGAGCTCGAGGCGCTGGAGCAGCTGCGCGGATCGGTGGTAGACGGAATCATTTTTTGTTCGCGAGCCATCCCGCTGGACATGCTTACAACCTTCAAGCACGATGGACCGATTGTATTATGTGAGGACGTGGAACAACCGTATTTTCCGAGTGTTTCGATCTGCCATGAGAAGGCATTTCGCTCAGGCCTGGATTATTTAACATTAAAAGGCTATGAACGAATTGGCTATTGTATTGGCAGAAAAGACACCGCCAACAGCATGAAAAGAAGGAAAGCCTATGAGGATAAGATGCGGGAGATCGGCAGGGAAGTCAGGGAGGAATGGATTTTTGACCGCTGCATCAACATCGAAGACGGGCGGCGTGTCATGAGGGAGTACCTCGCATTGCCCGAGAAGCCCGATGCCTTTCTGGTTAGTGCCGATCAAACGGCAGCGGGAATGGTACATGAGGCAAAGCAGTTGCGAGTAAGCATACCTGAGGATTTGGCGATCTTGAGCTTTGATAATCACCCGATTGCCGAGCTGATGGGTATCTCCACCATTGAAATCCCTACTAGAGAGCTGGGCATCCAGGCATTTCGCACGTTTTTCAAGCATCTTCATGATCCGGATACGCCCATTGAAAAATTGATGCTGCCCTATCGACTCATTGAGCGTTCGACCATATAAGACGGCTCCGCCAGTGTACGGCGGAGCCATTCGAGCTTCAACAATTATTACGGGAGCTTGATCCAATATTCCCCGATATCAAAAGCAACCTTAATCCAGCCATCCTGCTTTTCGATCGCTTTCACCACCGTGCCGGGCTCCAGCTTGCCCATAACCTCATAATCATCGCCAGGTCCGCTACGGATCAAAGCTTCCTCTTGCAGGAAGTATTCATTTTCGGCAAGAGGTGGTGCGGAATCATTCGATGGAGGGGTGTCTTCGCTGCCAGATGAATCCGAAGGCTCAGACGACTCTACGGGGTCATTTGCCGGTTCCCCCTCTTCGTCTGCAGGAGGCTCCAGCTTTTCCTTCGCTCCATCATAGACAAACTGATCGTCCTTCCAGACATAATGGGCAATTTCTTGCTCGCCATCCCCCAGCGGATTTGTGACGATCAATTTGCCAGGCGCTTCGATCGTCAAGTCATCCGCTTCCATAGACAGCACGGGCTTCCATGTACTTTCCCCCACAGCAAAGCCGAGATAGCGAGTGCTTCGTTTTTCCCCTTTAGCCCGAATCATCACGACAAACGTGTTGTTTTCAAGCAGCTGGTCTGTATAGGTAAAGTTGAGAACATCCAGATCTTTGTCTAGGGTTGTTTGATATTGGGTCACACTGCCATCGTCATTGAGCCGGGCGTAAAACAATTCATGTTCATCGGAAAAGGCAATCGCATAAACCTCTTTGTCTTCCTTTTCCTTGGTGGCCATCGTACGGATCCATTTTTTATCGGGATAGGCTTTGTCCAGCATCCGCATCGGATCGTGGATGATCCACTGCTTTTCCGCTTCATCGATGGCGTCTGACGTATTCGTATAGGCAGACAGCTCTCCATAAAGTTCCAGCGCTTTGTCAAACAGGTTCCGCTCCATGAACGATTGGGCGCGTCCCAATTCTTTTTCCATTGTCTCCTCAATCAGGCGTTTCACCTCTGAATCCGTGGAGAAAATCGAAAAGAGCCGTTCATAATCCTTGGCGTGCTGGATGAACGAGGCGAGGTCATCCTCGCGCAAATCCAACTGCAGCACCCGCCGCCCTTGCTTCTCTGCGATTTCTTGCAGCCAGACCGGCTCTATGCCCGCTTCGCCATACCGTTTCCAAGAATCATACAGGGTCGAGATCACCTGGACAAATTCCTGCTGATCCATCAGGTAGGCGAATTTATCCCGGTCGTACTCGCGAAAGCGCTTGGCCAGCTCCTTATCCTTTGCATCCTGATCGCCAAAAAAGGAGTAGGGGATCGCCGTGAGCACGGGAAGAAAGCTTTCATCTTCAAATTGATGCCGGTTCAAATTTTGCTGCATGTGTTGATAGGCTTGCTCTTTTAATTGGATAAACTTCCCAGACCATTTCTTATCTAATTCAAATGTTGCGATGATACTGTGAAAATATTGCGAGCTCGGACGATCGTCGGCATAACTCTTTTTGATCTCCAAAAAATGGCGATAGGGAGACAGGAGCTCTGCAGGATCTTTCACAGCGGCAGTGCTTTCCAGTTGTTCAGCAAGCGCCTCTGCTTCCTCCCGAGCGACAGTGAGCGAAGACAGCTCATCCTCAAGCTGTGCGCCTTTCGTTTGGATGGAAAAGGGCAGTGAAGCGAGCTTGTAAAAGCGTTCCGCCTGGGCATAATCTTTTTTTTGAAAAGCGGCTTCCGCAGCGTCCATATAACGCAGCTTTTCCACTGTGGCATACAGCTTGTAACCGACAGCGCATAAGGCAAGCAATGCCAAGACAAAGAGCAGATTACGCACCCGCAGCGATTGGCGATAGGAAGCGAAGACAATCATTGGCATGCTCCTTTTCTAAGGTTGCGGCTGATCCGCCGGGTTGGTCCATTCATGAAATTCCGGATCGAACGCATGCTTCGTCATGATGAGCGACTGCGTGCGGGCGTAGAGTTCAGGCCATTCTCCGGCCGGGCGGCTCTTCAGCAATTTGGCGAGGCGAAGCAACCGTTCCTTCGGCAAATGCTCGAGCATATCCAAGAGCAGGACCTGATACCGATCCACATAGGCTTTCATGCGCAAGGCGGCGCTGGCAGCATGGGTCAGAACCTCTACCCCATGCTCATGGCCCCTGATTTTCTCACGATGCAGCAGGCAATAATCTAGGACACGCTTTTTCAAGAGCGCAGGCTTGAGCTTGGCTACTTCCCGCAAATACGTGATAAAGTCTCGGTCATAGCGGGAGGGGATCAAGGTATCCAGCTCCAGATCCATATCTTTGCGCAGGATGAAATGATTGAGGTACATGATCTTGCGGATTTTCACGGTATCGTCATGCAAAAAGTGACCGACTTCCCGCAGCTTTTCGTAGGCATCCTTGTATCGGGAGGCCTTGGCATCCGCCACAGCCTGCTGGATATGGCGCAGCAGGGCCTGACGGATTTTGGTGCCTTCACCCTGCAGATAGCGGTCAAGCAGTGTCATTTTCTCGACCTCGGCAAACTGCTGCTGCATGAGGCGGAAACCGATCAACAACAGCAGGGAGGAGACAAGGCTGACAATCAGTTCGGTCATTGTGCTCGATACAAAGACAGAGAATGACAACAAGACGATCAGACCAAGCAGCTGAATCTGGCGGTTGCGCCGAGCCAGCCGTTGGGTGATGGCTTCGACGGGAATGTAGGAATGCTCGCGGCCGCACACATCGCAATGGGGCTGCCACAGGACGGAAAAGTTGTCGCAATGCGGGCAATATTTCAAACGAAGGTAGTGATAACGCGGCTTTTCACTTTTTCTGAATTGAATGGCTAGTTTTTTGTTCATGTGCCTCACTCTCATCATTCAGATTTTCCAAAAGCTGGCGGTCGATCGAGGCTTCATTCAGCCCGCGTTTTTTACGCCTATACAAAATGACGTATCTTCCGCCAATTAGTAACAAGATCAAAGCCAAAACGGAATAAGTTAGCATAGGGACGCTTCTCACCTCTTTTACGATGATATCATTCTGTCATATTTCGACACAAAGTGAAACGTAGTCCCACCCATGCTCGTATTACAGGTATATAACGGAAATATCATTTGCTAGAAATTGACGGGGAACGACAGCAGTAATGTAGAATGGAGTGGAAATGTTGCACTATATTGCACATTTTACTAAAAAAAAGAGATCAAATCGATGCCATACTAGCACGACGGAGGGCAGCACATGCGTCAAAACCTTTTCAAGAAAAAAGTCCTGATTCTCTCATTTTGTTTCTTGCTGATGTTGATGGTAGGAATGCCAGCGCCTGGTTGGGCAGCGGGCAGCGGCAATCTCGATGCCGTATTGGTCGTGGATGTGAGCAATTCCATGACCCAGAGCGACAAAAACAAGTTGAGCAACGAAGCGATGAAGATGTTTATCGATATGACGTCGCTATCCGGCAACAAGATCGGAGTGGTCGCGTACACAGACAAGGTCATGCGGGAAAAAGCGCTGCTGAAGGTAAACACACAGCAGGATAAAGAAGAGATCAAGTCCTTTATCGACAGCCTGCAGAAGGGCGCCTACACCGATATCGCCGTGGGGGTGCAGGAAGCGGTCAAGATTTTGGATGCGGGCCGCGATCCGGCCAATGCGCCCATGATCGTCCTCTTGGCAGACGGCAATAACGATTTCGATGAAGCGACAGGCCGGACCCAAAGCGATTCGGATCGTGAGCTGCAAGCCGCCATGCAAAAAGCAAAGGCAAATGGGTACCCGATCTACACCATCGGGCTGAACGCGGACGGCACCCTGCAAAAGCAGGTGCTGCAGCAAATTGCTTCGGATACGCAAGGGAAATTTTTCGAAGCGACCGAGGCCAGCCAGCTGCCGCAGATTCTCAGTGAAATTTTCGCGGATCACCTGAAGCTCAAGGTCGTACCGGTAAAAAATCTGGTCGGCAGCGGGCAATATGAGGAAGTCACCGTTTCGATTCCGAATGGAAATGTACTCGAAGCCAATATTTCCGTGATCTCCGGACAACCTGTCGAGGTGAAGATTGCCGATCCGGCGGGCAAGGCAGTGAGCATCCCGTCGAGTCAAGCCCAGATCATGCGTTCGAAGGCATACTCCCTAATCAAGCTGAATCAGCCGGCACAAGGAGACTGGAAGCTTCAAATCAAAGGGGCGGCGAAAGACAAAATCAATATCTCGCTCGTGTTCAACTACGATCTGGCCCTGGTCATGGAGCCCGTGCCTGCGAAAAGCTATCAGGCCGGGGACAAGGTGGATATCAAGGCCTACTTGGCGGCAAACGGAAATCCGGCTAGTGATGCAGCCTTGTATCAGCAAATGAAAGGCTCGCTGGTCGTGAACGATCTGACCTCCCAGCAGACTCAGGAAATCGCCTTGACCAATACAGGGAGTGGTTTTGAAGGAAGCTTTACGATTCCCGAGGCTCATCGCTACGAGCTGAAAGTAAAAGCGGATGGCAGCAGCTTCAATCGGGAGACAGCTCCCGTGCTCGTAGATGCGGCACAGGGAGCGGCCACAGCGCCAGAGGCAGTCCCGAACGGAACCGCGGAAGAGCAAGGTTCTTGGGGTCGAATCGCAGGCTGGGCAGCCGGCGCGCTGGTGGTCATCGCTCTTGGCCTCTACGGCTGGGCTGCCTACAAAAAAGCGACAAAGGGCTTCATTGGCCAGGTGGCCATCGAGATTCGCGATGAGGAGACTGGCGAGCGCACAAGCCCGCAGTATAAGAAGCTGAGCTTGTTCAAAGGCAAGGTGAAGCTGCATCAGCTGCTGTCGCTCGCGCCAGAGTTCCAGGAGACCGAGCAGGTCATTTTATTGCCGGGCGCCAACGATACCTTGATCCTACAGAACCGTTCCGCTTGCCGGATTGAAAAGGCAGGCAGAGTCATCGACGCGGCCAAGGGCAAGGAGCTGAAGAAAAACGACCGAATCAAGATCTCTCTGCAAAAGGTGAACAAGTCCATCTACGTCGACTACATTGTATAAGGAGAGGATTCCCATGAAAGCAATTGTAAGAGAACATATCCAGCAATTGGACGTTTCCCTTGGCGGAGGAATCGTCAGTGAAAAAATACGCGTAAATACGATTGATAACCCGATGCTGGTCATTGGCTTGGGCGGAACCGGGATCGATGCCCTGCTTCGCTTAAAATATCAAGTGAATCGCCGCTTCCGTTTACCGGAGGATCCACTGACCAAAAAGAAAAAGGAGAAGCCGGATAATATCGAGTTTCTCGCCTTTGAAACAAATGAACACGACCGAAACAAACGCTACAAAGGAATCGGGCTTGATCCGATCACGGAGTACGTGCTGCTCTCCAATCCGGAGATCGGCGGGGTACTGCAAAACCGCAGCATTTTGGAGCCATACATCACCGACTGGCTTTCGCCGGAGCTGACGATTACCGACGGGATCAACGGTGCGTCCGGGATCAGGCAGGCAGGACGTCTCTTGCTTTTCACGAAAATCAATCAAGTGGTTGCGACGATTGAGAAAAAAATCAAAATGCTGACAGAAGGCACCAACAAGAAGCTGATGGTCTTCATCCTGACCGGGATCTCCGGGGGAACCGGCAGCGGCTGCTTCCTCGACATCGCCTACATCGTGCGCGGCATCATGGAGAAGGAATTCGGCAGCGTGGGGGTAGACAAGGTGAACACGCTCGGCTATCTGTTCACGCCGGATGTGAACCTGTCCAATAAGAGCCTGAGCCCGCACACACGCGATTACATTATCAAAAACGGCTATGCCGCCCTGAAAGAGCTCGACTACTGGATGAACGTCGACGAGCGCATGGAGCGCTTCAAGCAGCAGTACGGCAATACGCTGACCGTCCATTCGCCGATGCCGCCGTTCAATCTGGCGCATCTCATCTCGGCGACCAATCTGGAAGGCAAGCCGCTGGAAAATGCGTATGACTACTGCATGAATGTGACGGCGGAAAACATCACGAACTTCATGGCGAATGAAGAGAAGCAATCGGGCGAAGAGTTCGCGATTCACGACTATATCAGCAACATCCGTACGAATATCAACCAGATGCCGAAAGCCTATGCAGCCAACTACCAGTACAATGTCATCGGCGCTTCCTCGGCTGTGCTGCCGATCGAAGAGATGACCACCTATCTGGCTTACCGCCTCTTTAAAAAGATGGAGAAAATGTTCAACGTCTCTCCAACTCAGGAGGATGTGGAAAAGCTGGCGCGCAAGCTCGGCTTTGACATCGATTCCGTATCGAGAAAATTCGAAGAGCGCGTGCCGGAGCCGCTGCCAGGCTATGAAAACAGCGAGCGCCTCAGCTACAACAACGTGATCAAGATGCAGGTCGTCAGCGTCGATACGGAGTTGGAGCAAGGCTATCTGGCAAAGGCGCGCGAAGCCTATATCAAATGCAAGAAGCAGCTGCCAGGAGAGTTGATCGGTCAATTCGGAGAGGCGATCACCAAGGTGTTTCTCCATCCGGAGCAGGGGCCATTCTACGCCTCGAGACTGATTCATTCCGATAAAGGCTTCTGCATACTGAAAATGATTTCTTCCTATATCGATAGCTTGAAAGCGAACCTCGAATCGTTCCAACAGGAGATTGATGAAATTCGCGATGTAGCAAACGAAAAGCTGGGCGATGCCCGCAGTGCGTTCATCTCCAAGGACAAGAAGAAAAACGCGTATATCGAAGCGAAAATCACCGAGTACCATATCCGCGGCGATCAGGAAAAGCTGGAGCAAATGATCGAGTTTTACGAGGATCTGTACCGCCTGCTCAATCAGGAAAACAATCGGATTTACTCCGTCTTCACGGAAATCCTGAATGCGCTCAACCAGATTTTCGAGAAAAACGGCGACATCCTGATCAACGGCGAAGAAGAGACCGACCGTTCCGGCAATCGGACCTATTACTGGAATATCGTCAATGTGCCCGACATCGCCAAGGTGATCAGCAACATCATGGACGGAAAGGACACCGATGATCTGATCCGCGAGTTTACCCAGGAGCTCTTGAAGCGCTCGGACAAATGGGTGAAGGAGCAGGAGGTCGACATCGTCAGCTCCATTTCCGACTTCCTGAGCGACGAATTTGGCGATCTGATCACCAAATCCATGGAAGAATTCCTGCTGATCAAGTATGGACAGGACGAGACGATCGACCGGATCGTAGAGCGCAAAATCGCGGGCAAGCTGGACGAGGAAGCCGTGCCGGTGTTCCATCTGAGCAACAGCATCGGCAATCTCCATTTCCCATCCTGGGGCTTCGTCTCCGTCCCGGTGAAGGCGCCTGGCATTTTGAAAGGGATCAAAAACTATCAAAACACCTCGATCAGCGGCTCGCGCTTTACGGTGAAAGAGAGCGAAGTGAAAAACCGGATCTTCTGGCTGAATACGAAAAACGGGGTGCCGCTCTTCGTCTACACGCCGCTGAAAGTGTACGAAGAAAGCTATGAACGTACGATTCTGGACAAAGAAGGGATCGGGCGCCATCTGGTGCAATCCGACAAGGACAACTGGACGTATCTGCCTTCCCCGATTCCGGAAAAATCGTGGGGAGAAACCTACGAGAATGATCGCGTCCGTGCTTACAACAAGCAGATCCGCGAGCTGTTCAAACGGGCGTTGGAGCTTGGCATCATCGTGGAAAGAGGCGCGGACAGCCAATCCAGCAGCCGCTATGAATGCATCATGACCAAACCATTCTCGCTTTCGACTGTGCTCAGCACATACAAGCTGACTCATGCAGATGGCAAGCCGAATCCGGGCGAAGTAAAACGGGCGCTGCAGGGGCTGAAAGGCTATCTGGAAGGCGGCTTGGAAAAAGAAGCGGTGCGCCCGATCTTTGGCAGTGTGAACGAAGAGATGGCGATGGAAAACCTGATTCGCTCTCCGCAATTGATCCGCCTCGTGCGCCAAGAAGTACGGAGCCAAGAAGAGATCATGGCGAAAATCGCCGAGCTGGAAGCGACCATCGGCGCCCTGCAGGGAGAAGAAGCCTTGCTCGACTTGTTCCTCGAGGTGATGTACACCGGCACGATTTGCAAGCGAGGTGCGCAGTACGTGTACGATCGGGATGAGGAAGAAGAGGCTTGGGAGCCATTCGTCAACCTGATGAAAACGAACAAATATGTAGAATATGCGATCATGGAAAGCATGCGTGCGCTTGAGCCGAAAAAGACGAGCCTGCTGAAACGCAAAAGCGGACAGCGCAGCGCAGAGATGACCGCTGCGGAAGATACAACGGCATTGGTCGCCAAGCTGGAGGAGCTCGCGGCTTCCGTCAAAGATTCCCGGGATGCCCTTGAATATGATCGCGGTGATCTGGTGAACGGCGAGGAAATGTACGATTTCTACAAACGCGCCTACTCGAAGCTGAACGATATGATCAAAATGCTGAAATAAAAGAAAGGCGAGCAGGTGGAATGATGAAGGAGCTCATCCAACAATTTGCTTTTGACTATGAACGAGACAGCGATGGCCGGCTGTCTGTAGAGGATGAACAGCGAAGCATCCACCATCCGGTAGTATTTTTGTTCATTGGCGAAAAGTGCTCGACGATTCTGGAACGTCTGGCAGAAGGCAATGACATGGAATGGAATAACGCCAGGGCAGTACCGTACATCCATGTGACCACGAAGGAAGCGATCGCCAGGGACAACGTTTATTCCTTTGCTTGGGAATTGCCGCCTTTGGACAAAAAAAGCTTGCGCCCGGAGATTCACCGTGCCTTCTTGCAAACAAAAGAGCCGCTGATTCAGCTGAATCGGTTGATCCGCAGGGTCAGCGGGCATCTGTCTCAGCACGGCTCATCCTATAGCTCGGTGCAAACAGTAAATCTGGCGGTAGTGACACAAGCGGATGATCCGCTGAATGTACTGCTGCCAGAGCTAACCTTGCTCGCCACCAGCATCCTGCAAGAGTCTTATAAAAACGTACAGATCGATCTGTACGTTTTGCTGCAGGAGTGGCAGCAGGAGGCACACTCCAGCTATGCCCAGGCACTTGCCTGCGGTTTTTTGCGCGAGCTGGATGGCTACCAGCAGCAGGACTACCATTTTTCCGCACCGCTGCTTGTGACCGAGGACGGGATCGAATTGCCGGTGGAGCATACGCGCGGACCATTGTTTAACCTGGCTTATGTGCTCGGGGACAAGGATGAGCATGGCGTGCTCATCGCGAATCAACCTGAACGGCAAAGCCGTCTGATCTCCAAGCTGGTCCTGTTGAAAAACCAGACGCCGAGTCCGGAGCCGCAGCAAAGCGACCGTTACAACCGGATGCAATTTTGGCGCAGCGTCACGACGGCCGATCGCAAGCCTGCCTACGCTTCGGCGGGGCTTTCCCGCTTGCGGAGGCCGAATCAGGCGATCGCGATCACGGTGCTGGACGCTGTCTATAAACGGATGCTGGAGCGAATGGAGGATCCCGCAGATATCGATCACGATTGGCTGCGTGCCATTCTCGGGCTCGATGCGGCCTCGCTGTCCAGACGCGTGCAGAGCGTTTTGCCTGAGGTAGGAAGCCTGGAGGAAATGCATGGCTTGATGAGCTACGAGCGTCCGTATCGCCAGATCAGCGAGCTCACGGTCAAGCAGGCGGAGCTGGAGCTGTATGCGGGGAGCGCCCAGCAGTTTTTTGAGCGTCATTTTGTGGAGCGCGCCCGAAACGGTTTGAGCTTAGAGACATTGGGCCAACGACTGCGGAAGCGCTTGGAAGAGGCGGTGGTCGCGGACGATCGCTACGGATTGTTCGCAGCTTATGAGGTCACCCGTGAAGCGGAGCAGGGAAAGGGCTTGTTTGCCGAGCTGCAAAAGGCGCTGCGGGATACAGGCAGCCAGTTGGAACGGGCCAAACTGGAGCTGGCCGATTTTTACCAACAGCCTGCGTATACGCTGGAGCTGCCCAAGCTCGGATGGTTTGCCCGTGACAAGCAGCGGCTTCAGCAGTTCAACAGGGAGCTGCTGACGCAAATCTACGGACGCAAATATGACATTTTGTATCTGGAGCTCTTGCAGACCTTGCTGGAAGCATACAGAGCGGCCCTGTATGAGGCTCATCAGGAATATCGGGCACGGGTGGAGCGATTGTACGATTTTCGGAAGCTGACGGGAGACATCGCTACAGACAGCGTGCGCCGCGCCTCGGCGGACATCGGACGCAACATCCCCGAATATTACGGCACGATCGTATCCAAGCTGCTCGATTCGCTGGAAGCGAAGTACGGCCCGCGCTTTTATTTTTCCGAGCGCTTTTCCTTGCAGCCCGAATGGGAGGGGGAAGGCGCCAAAAGCTGGCTGGATCGCTTCACCCTGTTTTGCCGCACGCAGCTCATGACACAAGCCCCTTTCCAGCAGAGCTTTGAGGAAGAGCTGCTGCAGCGGACGAATGTCATGACCGAGTACGGCAATCAAGAGGTGCTCACCCGCGGTGCATTATTTGCCGAGCTTTTTCGCCGGATGGAGGAAGAAGCGGCAATTCGTGTACAGCTGCTCCAATTCACCCAGAAGCACCGCTATGAAGAAGCCTATTATTTTGGCGATACCGAAAGCGAATGGGTCCGTTATGCATTGGAGCGGGATCGCGAGCTGCATGCCTATAAGCTCGGGTGTATTCATCAGCAACGCAGCAGCGGCATTGAAAAGGTGAGGCTGATGGGCGGATTTCATCTCGATAATCTGCAAATCTATCAAATCGGCCGAAAATACTATGAGTCTTATCAGGAAAATGGCTATTGCTTTCATCCGGAGCACCTTGCAGGAAGAAAGAGTTCCTAATTCTTAGAGAGAGGAGGCGGTGGAGTTGCGGCAACGAAAATGGAACGCACTGATGATTGGGGCAAGTCTGGTAGGGACCCTGATCGGTTTTGCGGTTGGCGAATGGCTGCTCCTCCAGTTTTCCCAGCAGTGGCCGCATTGGGTGTTGATCGGATCCTATTTCGGGCAGCTTGCCTTTTGGATTGGCTTATTGGCAGTGCTGGCCGAAATCATTTCGCCGCGCCTGAACGGCATGGGGTGGAAACAGCGCTACGCGGGCAACTCGTGGAAAATGCTTGTACCAAGCACACTTGTCATGCTCTTTGCAGCAGGAGCTTTGCTGCAAGCGATCTATGGCTATACCCTCCAGCGCAACGGTTCGGCCGAAAATATCGTCCTGCTGCTCGATGTCTCCAGCAGCATGAATTCCAATGATCCCAGCGGTCAGCTGTTTCGGGCAGCGACCAATCTGGTAAACGTGATCGATGATGACAAGCGCATTGCGGTCATTGCTTTTAACAGCAAGGCTGATTTGCTGCAGCCTCTGACTGCGCTGGACAGTGATCAGACGCGTCAGTCCATCATCCAAAAGCTGAGCGGATACGAGAAACCAGATGGCGGCACCGATTTTAACGAGGCGCTGAAGCTGGGGTTTGCCCAAATCCAGCCTGTGCAGCAAGAAAACAGCATGATGGTGCTGATGTCGGATGGACACAGCAGCGTGGATTACGAAGAAGTAGTGGCACCGCTCCAGCAAGCGCATGTACCGGTTCATACGGTGGGGATGAGTGCGGCGGATCGGGATGGAACCGAGCAATTGAAAAAGATCGCGGAACAGACTGCCGGCGGCTACTATGATGTGGCCGATGCCAGCCAGCTGACCGGGATCTTCGAGCATATCTACAAGACGAGCCAGGAAGAACGGCACCTGGTCGGCGAGCGTACAGGCGCATTGCAGGACAGCCTTCTGTACGGGGCGCTGCGCGTCATCAGCCTCCTGCTGATCGGAACGCTGCTGGGGTTGTCCCTGGGTCTTGTGTTTGACAACAAATACTTGGCACAAAGCTTCATGATCGGGGGAACCATCGCGGGTCTTCTGGCAGGTTTGCTGCTGGAGAAGGGGCTGAGCGGTTTTGCTTTTACGGACGCGTTGGATCGGATGTTTGCAGATGCCATTCTTGGTATCATCGTTTCTCTTTTTGCTGCATTGATCCCGATTCCGACCGAGATCACCCAAGGGGGGCGAAGCAGCTTCCGCCCAGGACGTTTTGCTTCGGGCAAAAGCTTCCGTAAGCCTGAGAGCTTCAGCTCCCGATTTGACTCACAGGAGTAGATGGACGTGAACTGGAAAGAAGAATTCACCCCGAAGCAAGAAATACGCAAGGTCCAGGCCGCGCTGCACGAGGGAGAATGCCTGATTCACTGGCACTGGCCGCAGGATGTTCCTTGCGTGTATATCCACAAGTCCTCCGCAGACGCCGTTTTTCATCCCGAAGAGGCAAGCTTGGCGCAAATGAAGCTGCTGACCCGTGAGGAATACAAGACCAATGGCGGCTACCGCGAACGGATCGAGGGCGTCGGACGTTACGCCATCCGCATTTTTCCCTGCGTGATGGAGGAGGGGCGTCCGCGCATCCTGCTGCAAACCAATGATGAAAATCGGATCGTGATCCGCAGCGGCAAGTCCAAGGTCCGCTATCAGCTCAAGCGAAATTCGGGCTGGTTCAGCAAAATGCAGACGGTGCAAATCCGCATTCACACAGAGGTGCCCATCCCCCGGGAAGCGCTCTGTTATGTGAAGAAAACAGGGGAGTATCCCTTGCATAAGGACGATGGAATCCAATATGCGTTTCTGCATGATTTCGCCCCAGGCTACAACGTATTGCCCGAAATTCAGATCGGAAAGCACGATTACATCCGTCTCTTTTTTACAGACGGCAAAAGATACGGGGAACTGTACGAGTTGATTCCCGAATAGGAGAGAATCGGTATGTTTACATTCTTGAAGCAGCTCTTTGACCGCAAAGAGCCGGAAATGGAGCGACTGCCGTTTTACGACATCGTCTGCCCGTACTGCTTCGCGAAATATGCGCCCGATCAGGTGGTCTTCCGGGCGACGCATCATCGTGAGGATGACGAGGACTACGCGTTGCAGGAAGATGAGATGCTGAATCAGTATCGGGACAAGTTCGGACTGGAGGCAATCGAGGAGCTGGAGGCCGTCATTGAGCCGGATTCGGTGCCAGAGGAGTACCATCTGATCGTGGATGATGTGCTGGTTGGGCTGACCGATCGCTACGGCAAGGTGACGAAGCGCCGCCTCTGCCCGCATTGCCACAATGAGCTGCCGATCACTGCAGGAAAGGCACCGAGCAACATCATCTCGATCGTCGGGGCTTCGCAGGTCGGCAAATCCGTCTACATGACCTCGCTGATCCATACGCTGCAGCACAGCACGGCCAGCCGTTTTGACGCTGCCTGCATGCCTTTGAATGCCGAGATCAGCCGCCGCTTTCGCGAGCAGTATGAAGCGCCGTTGTTTGAGCGCGGGCAGCTGCTGGATTCTACGCAAAAAGAGAAGCGGCAGGAGCCGTATATTTTCCAGTTCATTTTCAAGGATCCGTCGAAGGCGCCGCTCTCGCTGGTCTTTTTTGACGTAGCAGGGGAAGGCATGGTCGATCGGGACTACCTCGACCTGTATGCGGCCCATATCAAAAATTCGTCCGGCATTCTGTTCCTCGTCGATCCGCTGCAAATCCGCACGATCCGTGACAAGATTCGCATCCACATGGGCGATGAAGAAGGCGAGTTTACGGCTCGCTATGATGAACCGCGAGAAGTGTTGATCACGCTGTTTGAGAATTTTATCGGGTATCAGCAGCAGAGCAAGACGGATATCCCGACAGCCATCGTCCTGACGAAGAGCGATATGCTCCATTCCTTGAAGGAGGAAGACAGCGATTATATCCGTCCCAACAGCAATGTGTTCCGCAATGTGGTACACAGACAGGTGCTCGATCTGGTCGAGTTCGAGAATATCAATGGCGAGGTGCGCCGCTTCATCGAGAAGGTCGACCGGCCGTTCAAGGATGCGCTGGAGGTCTACTTTACCAACACCGCCTATTTTGCCGTGTCGGCTTTGGGCAGCAATCCGGTGGAGCAAAAGGTCAGCGGGCTCGTCACGCCGATCCGCGTGGATGAACCGTTTATTTGGCTGATGCACCAGCTTCAATACATCAAGGGGAGGGAGCAGTAGTGCGCCAACCCATCTTGCAGCAATATTACACCCGTGCCCGGGAAGGCGTTTTCCGCACCAACGAAGGGTATGACACCATCGCGAAAACTCCGCAGCTGGAGAATAGCTTCATCAAAAAGACCCTTCACCCCTTTTGCAGCTATGACGCACCGAAAGAACTGCAGGAACGCAGTGAAAAGGATCTTACGCAGTATCCGCAAGCCTTGTTGCTTTTCTACAGTGAGTCAGGAGAGATGGTGCTCGGGCAGAGTGCCTATGTGGGAGCGGATTTTACCGGACAACGCAATACGTTTTTCAGCCACAATTATGTGATACCGCCTTCCCGGCAGGAGGAGTATTGGAAGCATCCTGCGAAAATTGCGGGAGCAGCGGGTTTCGTCACCCAGTACGATCCCTCATCAGGAAAGTCTCTGCCCGAGCTGGAGGATATCCCGTACCGCGATAGGCTGGCAGGCAGCAGCGCCAAACGGATGCTGCAGCAGCTGGGTATCGAGGAAATGACATACAAGCGGCTTTTAGCTGCTGTGATGACCGCGGTCGCCGGGAAGAAAAAAGTGTTCGTGGTGCCTTCGTGTGACGTCAGCGGAATGGCGGAATGGGCGAGAGTATTGCTCCAGGTAGTATATGCAGGGCTTCCCTATGCCCACCGCCGCCGTTTTGGTTTCCTCACTTATATGAGTGAACCGGAGAGCCGCAAGCATCTGCATCTGATGGTAGTACCGCCCGGCAGCCTCCGCCCGGGTGATGCGGCCATCGACAAGGAGTTTCAGTTTGATTTTGCGGCCAATCGCTTTTCGCATGCCGAGCTTGCTGGCGGTATTCCCTACTATCTCGATTTTGTCTGGGAGCACTTGGATGAGGCGGAAGAGCTGGACCGTTATTTCCTGTTTGCCGAAGAGGTGCTGGCAGGGGCAGATCCGGCGAAAGCACTGGGCCTGCCAACCTATCATGAGCTGGCTGTCCTGTACCTGACCGAGCGGGGCAAAGCCTATCCGTATGAGCAAAACAAGGCTGCTATGCATCATCTGCTGGTGCAATATTTGGGGATTCAAGGCTTGCCCAACAAGGCGCGGTTGCATGCGTTGTTCGGCGGGCTGTTTTTGGGGGAAAAACAAGCGCTTGCGGCAGGACAGCTGCCCGCGATCGAGACGGTCAAGGCGGTCATCGATTACGCTTCGCTGGTGGCGGAGACGCAAGATGTGAAGGAATACTTGCGTTATGTGCTGGAAGTGGTGATCAGAGGCTACGAACGCGGCGAATCCGGCTGGATGGAGGAAATTTACGGACATGCGCAGCGGGATGCCAAGCTGTTTCGCCCATTGATGATGAGCATTATGACCAGTGAGCAATTGGCCAAGCCTTTGTTTCTGGACTATCTCGACAAAAGGCTGCTAGCCGTGAAGGATGTAAACGGATTGCTGGAAGAGCTTGCTTTTTGGCTGAAAAGAGTGCCGCCGCTCCGGGAGTATCGGGCCTTTTTCGCAAGTATGGCCAAGCGGGTAGATCCGGTCATGAAAGCAGAGCCGGACCAAGTCGGGAGCATCCTGCGTCTCCACAAGCGTGTAGAAGAAAGCGGTGTGTCTCCACAAGCGGCAGCGGAATTCCTCGATGCGGCAGATGCAGCCATGCTGCGGACATTGCCCATCGAAAAGCTGGCAGTACGTGAGATCAGCCAGCTTGGTGCGTTGCTGCAGGAGAAGCCGAAGCACTTTGCGCAGAATCTGGATTGGACAAGTCGGCAAAAGCTCGAGCTGCTGGCCACGATTAGTCAGCTCTGGGAGGAGCCGCAAGCTCTTTCTGTGGAAGATGTGTTTGAACAAATGGATCAAGACACGATCACGCAGCTCCAAGGGATCTTGCTGCGGCAGCTGCGAGAGGCAGACTGGGAGGAAAGCGTCTACACACTGCTGCCGTTTGCTTTTTATCGGGAAGAAGGGGAGTGTCGATATGATCCAATGCTTCGTTTCGTATTGGAGCAAGGCGGACGGGAAGGGCTGCCCGGCTTTGTCCAGTGGTCATTGAGGCAAGAGGAATTCGTCACGGGAATGAGGCTGAAGGCGAGCTATCGGCAAGCGCTCAAATCCCACTTTTTGCTGGAAGATCGAGATGCCTTGCGAAAAAAGGCAACGAGATTGGCTTGGTATGCCATCCGCCACACGGATCTGCAGAGGCTGTTGGAGGAAGTAAGAGACGAAACGGCAAATGGCCTGGTCCGCTTTTTTCGCAAGCCTGCGGGCAAAACGGTCATCATCATGACCGGGCTGCTCGGCATTGGAGCGATCGGAGCTGCCGTCATGCTGGGAATGCAAAAATCGGTTCCAGTCGAGGAACAGCCGCCTGTAGATCAGCCAATCCCGGCTGCACCTGTCTACTATGGCCCGCCGATCCCGCAGCAGGGAGGAGCTCAGCCATTGTCACCAACCGAGAATGGCAGCGGCGATTCCGTGTCACCTTCTCCTGAGCTTCAACCAGAGGAGCAGAAGCAAGCGCCATCAGCCACATAAGCTTACTTTGTACAATTCCATGCAGAGACTGTCGGAGTTTTCCGCAGTCTCTTTTTTCGGTGAGAATGCCATACAGGTTTGAAACAGATGGGTTAGAGGTGACTAGATAGAAAGGTTTATAGAACTTTTCTGCTCATTTTCAGGGGCAGGCGAATGGGATCGAGCTGCCGGATGATGAACGGCTGATAACGCAACTGAACCAGAGAAAGTACCGGATGACCAGCCGAGGGAAGATTGCTCTGGAGCGGAAAGAGGACATGAAGAAGCGTGGCCTAGATTCTCCTGACCGCGCGGATGCCGTAGTGTTGTCGTTTGCAGAAATCAATTCGAATAACCCACTTTTTTTGCTGGAACAGCTTCACGCGAGTGAGTGAGTTTTAGGGAAAATTGAACAAATAGTAAAATTGTGAAAAAATGTAAAATACAGTTTACAGCACTAATGCCATTTGTTACCATTTATCCAAAGGGAGGTAATGAAAAAATGTTTAAAAAGAAAATCGCAGTAGCATTAATGTCTTTAACTGCAACAGTATCTATGACGTCACAAGTGTTTGCTGCTCCAACTAGTGCTTCGCTTGGTGTTGATGATGAATTGCAGCAATACAACCAGTGGTGCTGGGCTGCCTCAAGTGTTTCAATTCTTGATTATCTTGGAACCGATATTACTCAGCTCCAATTTGTGACTGCTGTTAAAGGTCAAAGGGAGAATTCTCCTGCAACTGATTCCGAGGTCCAAGATGGTATGGAGGAATTCGGATATCAAAGTACCCTTGTAACCGATATGATTTCATGGGACAGTGTGAAGACCGAAATAGGTACGAATGAGCGTCCAATCTACGCAGGGTGGTCTTGGAAGGATGGAACTGGTGGACATGCTGTTGTATTGGATGGCTATGATGATGGTGATGACAATTATGTCGAATATATGGACCCAGGTTATTCAGATCATTTTATTGAGGAATTTTCATGGTTTAGAGGAAAATATAAAAGTACTTCTGATCATATTTGGGATGGAACTATTTATAAAATAAAAGAACAATAATAAGGAGTGAAAACAAGCATGAAAATTAATTCCTCTATCTTAAAAATTCTGTCTATAATGTTAGTGATAATTGCAGTGTTCAATGCTCCTGTCTTTGCAGAGAACGACGATAAATCTAAGGTTCCAGATCAGGTGCAAAGAGCAGCAGAGGATGGCCTAAATTTTCTTAAGTCGAAGTTCGCTGAAAATCCTGCAAGATATGGGTTTGACAATGAAAAGGATGTTCGTGATTTAAAATTGGGTGATGGATATCAACTTAAATATGTAGATGCAGAAAAACTGAAAAAAGATAAGAAAGGAAGTTTATTAGGTATATCAAATCAAGTTGATGTTTGGCAGTTTACAGCTGACTTAGATGGAAATCCAAAATCCTATATGCTTGTTGCGAATATCGATGGAAAATACAAAGCGGTTCGATTCGGTGGAGACGCGACTGAATATGGAAAAGCAATTAAGACATTTAAAAATAAAACAAATAAGAACCCCGAAATAGTTCAAGTGGGTAATGAGTACTTTCTAGTAAATAAAGAAAATAATGAAGAGCAGGTTTTGGGAACAGGCTCGAAAAATGCAAGTATCATGAAGAAAGCATCAACCGACTTTGTGAGTTCATCAACACTTGTCAAAGAGCTTCAGGAACGTCAAGAGGAGAATGAAAAAAATAAAGGACGAGGTTTTAGGAATTAGATTATAAATGTTTCAAAATTCCCCAAGCAAACTTGTGAAGTGCACCCCTTAAAGTAGACATTGGAAAAACCCCCCTGGTTTTCCGATGGGACTGACCCCCTGACATGAGGCAAATCAAAACACCTTCAAGAGAATGCGACCATGTCGTAAGATATGGACACAACCTTGGAGGTGTTTTTACGTTGGCAACAAGAGTTAGTTATCCCGTAGAAATCAAAATGAAAGCAATTGAAATGCGTCTGGCAGGTGTCACCAAAAAGCAGATCATGAGGGAGTTAAATATTAAAAATAAGGCTCAAATACAACAGTGGATGCGTTGGTATCGTAACGGAGATATTCATCGTCTTCAACAGCCTGTAGGAAAGCAGTATAGCTATGGCAAAGGCCCAATGTACGATTCTGAACTTGAACAAGTCAAAGCAGAGAATCGTTTTCTTAAACAACAGTTGGACCTGTTAAAAAAGTTAGAGGAGTGGGAAAGGAGGTGTCACCAGAAGTAATCGTACCTTGGATGGAATCCATTCGTGGACAAGTAAGTATTAGCCAAGCTTGCGCGTGGCTTGGTATACCTCGATCTACTTACGTTGGAAAGCTACATACGAGAAAAGAAACGAGGAGTTGATTGTAGCAAAGATTCGTCAACTCTGTATTCAACATAAGTTTCGTTACGGCTACAGAAAGATCACAGCGTTGATGCGTGCTGAAATGTCGATTAATCACAAACGTGTACAACGTATCATGCAACGTGAACAACTGCAATGCCGAGTAAAGGTGAAGAAACGCAAAGCAACGGGTCAACCTTCTTATGTAGCAGATCATCTTCTCCTGCGCCAATTTCATGTAAATGCTCCCTTGCAGAAATTAGTGAAAGGTTGGACGTATCGCAAGATCATGGAACATTTGGGGATACCGGATAGACATCTCCTTAAAGTGTAGATGAGGAAATATAAACAACTTGGTGAATTCGGACTTTTGTATCAGCGAGGTCACCGTGAAGAATATATTGACCAAGACCGATATGTCCAAAAGCTGAAATGGGAGAACACCATGTTAAAAAAGTGTTGGGAAATCTGGAGGCGGGAGGTGCAGCTCAAAAATATGCCACCATCAAGAAAGCAGCTAGCGAATACACGATCAGTGAACTCTGCAAGTTGTTTGGTGTCTCAAGAAGTGGATACTACGCCTATTTGAAGCGACAAAACATGGATCGGGACAAGCCTTTGAAAGAATTAATCCAGGCAGTGTATAAGAAGTACGATGGCAAATATGGATATCGACAAATCCAGCTATTTCTTCTCCAAGATCATGGCGTGTGGGTAAACCATAAAAAGGTACTGCGTCTCATGCAAGAAATGCGGTTACGTTCTCGTGTTCGCCGCAAGCATCGCTACTACTATGCTGCATCCAAAGGAGGCCGAGTCACAGAAAATGTCCTACAGCGCAATATTGAAGCAGACGCCCCCAATCAAAAATGGGTAACGGATGTTACACAGTATCGTGTTGTAGATACCTGGTTGTACCTTTCGGCCATTAAGGATTTGTTTAATAGCGAGATTGTGGCTTATCACATGGGAGTTCGTAATGACAATCAACTGGTCCTACGGACCTTTGAAAAAGCTTTTGAAAAGACGAAAGACGTGACTGGACTGATCGTTCACAGCGATCAAGGATTCCAATACACGTCCTACGCTTACCATGACATGCTGCCAAAGGTTGGCGCCCAAATCAGCATGTCTAGAAGAGGCAATTGTTATGATAATGCCTCGATGGAGAGCTTCTTCTCGCATCTAAAAACGGAAGGGCTCTACCCTTATGATATCCGAAGTATGGATGGCACAAAGGCGAATTGAGGAATACATTCGATTCTACAACCAAAATCGTCCACAGAGAAAATTAAAAAAGCTGACACTTGTAGAATTCAGGCGTCAGCATGCGGCCTAGCGGCCGGGGTTTTTCTTACTGTCCACTAAACGGGGTTTTGACCATTTTTTATAATTTGGTTTACAAAAGGAGGTGTAACTATCATGAGTTGGTTTTATTGGATACCTTAGCGGCGTAATAAGAGCGCTGGGGGAAGCAGGCACGCGGGTACGCAGAGCCGCAGCGGAGGGGCTCACCCATTCGACGCGCTCCGAAGTTACGTCCCCAACCAGGTTCAAGTAAAAGTCTACAAGCAGATGCGCGACGGAGTACCGATCATCGGTGTAGGGATCCAAAATCTCAGGCGACTTATCGGCGTTCCCAAGATTGTTGTCGGTGCTCCAAATTCACGTCGACAAAAAGAGTGGGACAACTGGGCGAGGTCAGTTAAGGTCGGCAAAGTCGGGAAGGGGTTCGGGACGTTCGCCTCTTCATTCGTGGATGGAATGATTCAGAACGGCTTTAGCGCGGCCGAAATAGTTCCGTATCGGTCCAGGACTGAAATCTATGCACTGCTTCCAATTGTCGCGGAAAACGTGGTAGAAAAAAACGGAAGACCTCACCGTACATACAAGCGAAAAGATAGGTAAGAGTAAAACGAAAGCGTGTCTACCTTTTCTTTCCTCTTCGTCAGCTTAGGCTTACAATATAGTCACGAGAGAGAGGGAAGAACGGGACGGACGGAGTCTTTGTCACACTTACAAAGATGGAGCTGCCAAAAACGGTACACGCTTGTTACGCAACCAATGCATTGAAAGCGCTTCCTCAAAAAAGCGCAACGTACCGTTTTGGCAGAGGATCCGAACAGTGCCACCTCCATGGCGAGTGGGGCAAGAACTTAAGTCGGTCCGTTCATAGGCGATGAAACAAAAGTTTCTTTACAAACTTTTGTTTTGGTGATAAACTTTTGTTTACAAAGCGGAGAACGGCAGAAAGGAGGGGTTACACATGGAACCTTTGGGAAAAGAGTCGCTCATTTTACAATATATCCGGATCAACCCCTTTATCAGTCAGCAGGAGCTGGCAGAAAAAGTAGGCATCTCACGCTCAGCGGTTGCAGGGTACATTGCGAACCTGACCAAACGGGGCGTGATCAAAGGCAGAGCCTACATCATGAGCGATGAGTCATCCATCGTCTGTATCGGCGGCGCCAACCTGGATCGAAAGGCATTAAGCAAGCAGAAGGTACGGCTCCACTCCTCCAATCCGGTAGCCGTAACGGAATCTTGCGGTGGCGTTGCCCGCAATGTCGCTGAAAATCTCGGACGGTTGGGCTGGCAGACGTCGCTCATCAGCTGTGTCGGCGACGATCATGAAGGCAAATGGCTGCTACAAGAAACCAAGCTCCTCGGTGTTGATGTGAGCGGTACCTGGACGATGCCGGGAGAAAGAACCGGTACGTATACTGCTTTGCTGGATACCGATGGGGAGATGGTCATCTCCATGGCCAATATGGATATCTACGACCGTTTTACCCCTGACATGCTGGCCGAGCGTTGGTCACATCTGGCTGCAGCAAAGGCGGTATTCGTAGATACCAACTTGCCCGCCGAATCGCTGCAATATTTGATAGAACGCTGCCATGCAGAGGGAATTTCCCTGTATGTAGATCCGGTTTCTTCTGCGAAGGCTGCCAAATTGCCAGAACGATTGGACGGCGTGCACACGATTTTGCCGAATCGCGAAGAAGCAGAGGTCCTTGCAGGCATGAAGATCGAGACGATCGAAGACTGCCGGGTGGCGTGCAAGCAAATTCGAAAACGCGGTGCCGGCAGTGTCGTGGTGACGCTTGGCGAGCAAGGCATTTGCTTCGCCACGGAAGACGGCTTTGAGCATTTCCAGCCCGAGCCCGTAGAAGTGGTAGATGTGACGGGAGCGGGTGATTCCTTTGCTGCAGGCTTTTTATACGGGATGGCGGCTGGAGAGTCGTTTACGAGAGCATGCAGGCTGGGGCTTGCCGCAGCCAGCTTGACGCTGCAAACGGAGCGCTCCGTATCACCGCTGCTGCAAGCCGAACGCTTATACCATATGATCGAAGCATAAATAAAGGAGAGAAACCATGATGAAACAATATCTCAGTTTTACGGATGAAGTACGCGAAGCCCTTGAAAAGAATCTGCCGATTGTGGCATTGGAGACCACCATCATTTCACACGGGATGCCATATCCCCAAAATATCGAAATGGCAAAAGAAGTCGAGCAGATCATCCGTGACAATGGAGCGGTGCCGGCAACGATCGGGCTGATGGACGGAAAGATCAAGATCGGCTTGACCGATGAGGAGCTCGAACGGTTCGCTACCGATCAATCGGTCGAAAAAGTAAGCCGTCGCGATTTCCCTTATATCCTGGCAACCGGAAAAATCGGGGCGACAACCGTAGCTGCCACTATGATTGCAGCTGAAATGGCGGGCATCAAAGTATTCGCCACCGGAGGAATCGGCGGCGTGCATCGTGAAGGCGAAGTCACCTGGGATGTTTCCGCAGACCTGACGGAGCTGGCACAGACCAGTGTCGCGGTCGTTTGCGCAGGGGCCAAATCGATTCTCGACATCGGACGCACACTGGAGTACCTGGAGACGCAAGGCGTGCCGGTAGTCGGCTACCGCTGCACGAAGTTCCCTTCCTTCTATTCCCGCGAGAGCGAGTACGGCGTCGATTTTACCTTGGAGACACCGGACGAAGTCGGCACTTTGCTGGATACCAAATGGAAGCTGGGCCTGCAAGGCGGACTGGTGATCGCCAACCCGGTTCCAGAGGCTGACGCGCTGGATTACGGGCAAATCGGCGCGGTGATTGAAAAGGCGCTGGCAGAAGCCAAGGAAAAAGGAATCAGCGGGAAACAAGTGACTCCGTTTTTGCTGGACAAAGTAAAGCAATTGACAGTTGGCAAGAGCTTGCAGACCAATATTGCTTTGGTGAAGCATAATGCGCAAGTGGCTGCCCAAATCGCGGCTGCCTATCAGGCGAAGCAATAAGCATTTCTTACAACACCCCAACGTTCGCTTACATGCGGACGTTGTTTTTTTTAGTCGATAGGAATTTATAAAATTCCCATCGACATAAGAAAAACTAAGCTCCGCCAAAGACTTGACGTAGCCAAGTTTTTCTAATGGTGAAAAGGGGCGATTGGGAACGAATCAATCAACATTTATGGTATCATTTGGGTATTGGTTTTCCCATTGGGACTGGTTGAGAAATGTTGAGATGAGAAAGGTGAGATGAGGAGCATGGCTCAAGTAAAGATTTTTGGCGTAAATGACCGTTTACAACCTATCAAGAGAGAATTATCGGACACCATTCATGCATGCATCGTGGAGGCGCTGCAATATCCGGTCGATAAGCGATTTCATCGATTTTTTCCGATGGAAAGAGAAGACTTTTTTTTCCCCGATGACAGAACGGAAGCCTATACGATCATTGAAATTAGCCTTTTTGAAGGGCGTTCCAAAGAAACGAAAAAACAATTAATCAGGCTGCTTTTCGAACGCATTCACCGCCAATTGCAGCTTTCCCCGCAAGATATTGAAATCACCATCTTTGAGACGCCAACATCCAATTGGGGGATCAGAGGGGTGCCCGGGGACGAATTGCAGCTTACCTATCAAGTCAATGTATAAGCACGCAATCGGATGCCAATGCGCTTCAAGAATGTATTTGGTGACTATTACCGAAAATATGGCTAAGTAAGCTGATGGGAGCTCAGATATGAAGCTGCAAGTTGACGTCGACAGAAGAATCGCTAAGCCTGTCAAGGAAGTTTTCGAAGCAATCGTATCCCCTGAAAAGATGTCACGCTACTTTATTTCCAGTGGAAGCGGCAGGCTTCAAGAAGGAAGAACGATCGTCTGGAAATGGGATGATGTAGGTGCGGAGTTATCCATCAACGTTTTGAAAGCAGAGGACGACTGCATCTCTTTTTTATGGTCAGCCAGCGGGGTGGAAACCACGGTAGTGTTCACGCTGACTCCACTACATGAAAGCGCTGCACTGGTCCGGGTACGTGAGGACGGCTGGGAGAGCGATGAAGAAGGGATCAAACGATACGGGCAGCAAATGCATGGCTGGGTGGACATGCTTCTCTGCATGAAAGCTTTTCTCGAGTACGGCATCAACCTAAGGAACAGGTAGCAATCTCATGTTCCGGAAATGGAGAAATGAACGATGGAGCCAATTACCGTGCCAGACCTTTCAACAAGACCGTTTCGGCTGACGGTGGAACGTACGATGAACGCTTCACCGGATGTGCTTTACCGCGCGTGGACAACGGAATTCGACCGCTGGTTCGCCGCGCCGGGGACCGTCATTATGCAGGGCGAAGTGAACACCGCCTTCTTTTTTGAGACCGTCTATCAATTCGAGACGCATAGTGAGGCACAGCGCCACCCGCATTACGGGCGTTTTTTGCGACTGGAGCAGGACCGATTGATCGAAATCACGTGGGTGACGGGAGCCGGTGGCACCAATGGGGCGGAAACGGTTGTCACGGTCGAGCTTGAACCCAAGAGCGGCGGCACTCAACTGCGTCTGACGCACGCGGGATTTGCGGATGAGAACGCCAAGAAGCAGCACGAAGAAGCGTGGCCATTCGTATTGGAACAGTTGGACATGAAGATGACAAATAGGTAAACCGGGGCGATTTCGAATGAATGTGGTGAATGCAACAAGAGCGGACATAGACGGCTGGTTAGAGCTGGCCGCTGAGGTCGAATATCTTTTTGGTCCCATGGTAGAGGATCCACAGTTTATTCAGGCATTGGAGAAAAATATCGAGCGGAAAACGGCATTTTGTGTGCGGGAACATGACGGTTTACCTGGATCCCGCTTGCTTGGCGGGGTTTTCTTTTCTGCCACACATGCCCCCCTATACAAAATCGGGTGGCTGGCGGTGTCATCAAAAGCGAGAAACAAAGGAGTCGCAACCGCGCTCGTTGGCCATCTGTTGCAACTGGTCGCGGTCCCCGCTGAAGTTTCCATGATCACTTTTGGGGAAGACGTCGCAGATGGCAGAGCTGCGAGAAATTTTTATCAGAGACTCGGGTTCATCCCTGTTGAACAGTCCATACCGAATGGACCAGAAGGAGGATCACGTCAAATATTCAAATTAATGATGACAAACAAATGACAGTGGGAAGAAACTTATCTCCCTTATTTGGCGTATTTTCATAAGAGTGTTAGTTTTTGGGCAATACTGTATAATTACCGATGCTCCTTGACCTTTACCTTGGACAACCACCGGTTCTGGTTCCGTTGCCTGGAGCGATACAAAAAATGGAAGAAGGTGTTCCTTGATGACAAACAGCAAAATGAATCCGAAAGTTGATGAATTTTTGGGGAAAGCCAAAAAGTGGAAGGAGGAATTTGAGAAGCTGCGAAGTATCGTCCTTGACTGCGAGCTGACCGAGGATTTTAAGTGGATGCACCCTTGCTACACGTTTGATAACAAAAACATCGTGTTAATACATGGATTTAAAGAATATTGTGCGCTTCTTTTTCACAAAGGCGCCCTGTTACAGGATACCCATGGGATTCTGGTCCAGCAAACGGAGAATGTACAGGCAGCGCGCCAGATTCGGTTCACCAATATTCAACAGATCGTCGAGATGGAGTCCATCTTGAAAGCTTATATTCATGAAGCCATTGAAGTTGAAAAAGCCGGTCTGGAAGTGAAACTTAAAGAGAATTCAGAATATGAGATTCCTGAAGAGCTTCACAATAAATTCACTGAAATCCCTGCCTTGAAAACGGCTTTCGAAGCATTGACGCCGGGACGCCAAAGAGCATACATACTTTATTTTTCTGAACCCAAGCAATCCAAAACCCGTGAGTCAAGGGTTGAAAAATATGTGCAGCAAATCCTCGACGGAAAGGGTTTGAAAGATTAGGATATCTCCTTGAACGAACAGGGGCTTATGTGCAAAACGTAAGCTCCTGTTTTTCGTGGGGGCAGTACACATTCAGCAACCATCTTTACGAAAATAATTTTATGTGCAGGTAAAAGGAATCCCCTTCCCGCTGATCGAAATAAGCAACATTTTGCAAGCACAAACGCAAAGCGATAGGAGGGGATCCCATTGTCAGAGCCGCCGCAAAGACTATCCGCTTTTCTGCCGCGAATCACGCTCCGCACGAAAATGCTCACGCTGTTTTTATGCCTCATTGCTATCCCGCTCAGCCTGCAGGGCATGATCACCTACAGCAGATTCTCCACCTCTACGGAAGCCAGAACCGTCGAATACACATCGCAGATCGTCCATCAAATCAATCAAAACCTGGATCGAAATCTGGCGGAGATGAAGCGCCTCTCTTTGACCCCGCTCTATGACAACAGCATCATCGCGATCTTGAAAGAGCTGCGTGCGAATCAAGAAGCTTCCTTCTTTCTCTCTTCGGACAAACGCCAAAAGATGTTCCTGTATATTTCCAGCCTCACTTACAGCAGACCCGAAGTAAAAGGCATCCAGATCATCTCCGCGAATGGAACCGTGTTTTCCAATCTGGACCCTGCGACGGTGTCCTCCAAGGTAAACCTGCGACAAGAATCATGGTATCGCAGGGTGATCAAGGGAAATGGCGCGGCTGTCATCATTCCGCAGCATCATCCCGGCTACTATTTGGATACGGATCAGCAACCCTACTTCGCTGTAGCTCGTTTACTGCGTGAACCGAATACCAATGAACCGCTCGGGATCATGAAAATTGATCTGAAAATGGACATGATTGAGCAGCTTTTCGTCAATATGCCGTTTACCAAAGAGGGCAGCGTCTTAATCGTGAATAAGCAATCAGAGCTGTTTTATGAAAAACAGAATCGGGACGGGACACCCGGTTATCGCTCTTTGCTGCGCGAGACAGAGTGGCTGTATTCGCGAGACACCCAGCCCTTGGAATATCATGGCCAACAGTATTTACAGATTGATCATGAGTCAGATGCTACCGGCTTGAAGGTCATCAGTATCATTCCGCGCGAGCTGCTGCTGCAGGAATCGAAGGATTTACGAGATTTTACGGTCCTGATCGCTGCCATCTTCCTGTTCGGTGCTGGAGGGTTAGCCGTTTACTTTGCGTATTCGCTGAGCAAGCCCTTGGTCCGCTTGAAAGAAAAGATGTCGCAGGTGGAAAAAGGGAACCTGCATGAGCGCGTGCCGGTGGCATCACGGGACGAAATCGGCATGCTCGGCGAACAGTTTAACCGCATGGTCGGCGAGATGAATCGACTCGTCAATGAGGTGTATATGATCAGTTTGCGCGAGCGGGAGGCTGAGCTTGCCGCTTTGCAGAGCCAGATCAACCCGCATTTTATCTACAATACCTTGGAAGCGATCAACATGATGGCGATCAAAGCTGGAAATTTCGATGTATCTGACATGGTGTCATCCCTCGGGAAATTGATGCGTTATACAGTCGATCGATCGGATGGGTTCGTGAAGCTGGCAGATGAAATCGAATCGCTTCGTTCTTACATTCGGATCCAGCAAACACGTTTGGGAGAACGGCTGCACGTGGAGATGGCGGTAGACGAAGAGCTGGTAGGAGCGTACATCCCCAAGCTGCTGCTGCAGCCGCTGATCGAAAACGCCATCTATCATGGCATCGAAAATCTGGAAGCCGGGGGGACGATCTGGTTGGCCGTCACACGTCATGAACAGGAGCTGCGCATCACAGTAAAAGACGATGGGAAAGGGCTGGATGATCATGAGCTGGCCAGATTGCGCAGGCTCATCCATATCCCTTTTCACCAGCTTGAGGAGGAGAGAAACGGCCGGAATGGAACGGCATTGCGCAACATCAACCAACGGATCACTCTTCTATACGGGGAAGCTTATGGACTCGAGGTGAATGGCTCACCGGGGAGAGGAGCGCAATTCTCATTGAGCATACCGATCACACAAGGGGGACGCGGATATGTACAAAGTGCTGCTGGTGGAAGATGAGCGGGTCATCCGGGAAGGGATGAAAGCATTGATTGAGCAGGTAACGAGCGAATTTCGCGTCATGGCCGAAGCGGAGCACGGCAAAGAAGCGCTGGAGTATCTGCGTACGGAGATACCCGATCTGATCGTGACCGATATCCGGATGCGCGAGATTGACGGCCTGACGATGATCGGCAAAATCCGGGAGATGTATGAAGAGCTGCCGATTGTCATCATCAGCGGCTACGGGGATTTTCAATATGCGCAAAAGGCGGTCAAGCATGGGGTGGCCGACTATCTGTTAAAGCCGATCGACCGCATCGAGCTTGCACAGACGCTTGAAAAGATCAAACAGTTCCTGGACCGCAAACGGCACCTGACCGCCAAAACGGGACAAGATGACGCTGCAAAAGACGAGCGCCACATCATCAGAAAAGTAAAGGAATATATCCAGAACCATGCCGATGGCGACTTGCGCCTGCAGACATTGGCCGACGTCATCCATTTGCATCCGATCTATCTCAGCCAGCTCTTCAAGCAGGAAACGGGTGAAAATCTCTCCGATTATGTCACCAGCGTGCGCATGAACCGGGCCAAACAGCTGCTGAGGGAGACAAGCCTGAAAGTGTATGACATCTCCCGGCTGGTCGGCTACCAGAGCCCCAAGCATTTCATGCTCATCTTCAAAAAAGAAGTGGGGATGACTCCGGGAAGCTATCGGGATCGCGCAGTCAGTGAAGATCTTTAAATCCCGTACCAAACCTGTATTTCAAGTGATTTATCTGAATATTACACAAACTTTATACTGATCCATAACGAGAGAAAACGCAAAAAAAGGGGGGCATTCGATGAAAAAGGCAATTGTCATGGTGTTAACGGTATTGATGGCAGCGTTTACATTCGGCTGCAGCAATACGGCGACCAGTCCCAATCAACCGGCCCAACCAAGCAATGAGCCGGTAGAGCTGACCTTCATGACTTGGGGCAATCAGACGCACCTCGAGCTCTATGAGAAGCTGATCCAGCAATTTAACCAGACTCATCCCAACATCAAAGTCAAGCTGGAGTCGGTTCCATTCCCTGATTATCAGCAGAAAATCACGGTATTGGCAGCAGGACAGGAGCTGCCTGATCTCGGGTGGGTGTCGGAGCGGATGGTTCCGCAATTCATGGCGAACGGCATCCTCGAAGATGTATCCGATGTGAAAGAGGACGCCGCATTCAAGCTGGATGACATGATCCCGTCTACGCTCGAGCTGTTCCAAAAGGACGGCAAATTGTACGGACTTCCTTTTTCCACCCCGCCATCTGTGATGTTTTACAACAAGGACCTGTTTGACAAGGCAGGCCTGAAATCGCCCAATGATCTGGCGAAAGAAGGCAAATGGACGTGGGAGGAATTCGAAAAGGCGGCGAAGGCGATTACCAGCGGCACGGGAGCAAGCAAAGTGTATGGGGCCAACTTCTTCCGTGATTGGAAAACATGGATCCTGCTCTCTTCCTATGCATGGTCCAATGGCAGCGGTCCTTTCAACAAAGAGATGAATCAATTTACATGGAATGATCAGTATGGCGTGGAAACCCTCAACATGCTGCAGCGCATGATGTTTACAGACGGCTCGCATCCGAAGGCTGGCGAACAGGTTAGCTTTGAAGCAGGAAAGATCGGGATGTTCTTTGATGTATACAGCTACGTGTCCAAAGCCCGGGCGATTAAGGACTTCAAATGGGATATCGCGCCGATGCCTTCCGGTTCGCAAGGCTCCGCGCCGATGCTGGGGCAGGCGGGGTACTCGATCTTCAAAGGGACGAAGCATCCACAGGAGGCGAAAGAGCTGCTCAAATTCCTGGCCAGCGTGGAAGGAATCCAAGCGACATCATCCTTCTTCGTGCCACCGAGACTGTCCGTGCTCAACTCCGATCAATTTTTGAACCAGCCAGGCAACCCCGATCCGGCGCATATCAAGCAAGCGGTGATTGAGGAAATGCCGAAAGCTCGTTTGCAGCCGGGACATGTGGAGTGGCAAAAAATCGACAACGCGATCCTGGCAGGTTTTGACCAGTTGTTTGGCCAAACGGCACAGCCAGAGGATATCGTAAAAACGATGGAAGAAAAAGTGAATCCGCTGTTAAAGCAATAGGACGTTGATAGAACAAGAGAGTCACGGCGGTCTGTGCCTAGCAGATCGTCGTGGCGAAAAGGGGGAGCAATGCGATGAACCGATTCGAGCAGGCACTTCAGGACAAACCATTTCTCCTCATGGTTAGCCTTCCGCAAAATGATGTAGAGCTGGCAAAAGCGGCGATCGCGGAAGGAGCAGATGGGCTTAAAGTGCATATTAATGTGTTTCATCGAGCCAGCGGGAATCGCTTTGGACCACTCTCCCACTACGAGGAGCCATTCAGAGCGATTCGCGATCTGTTTGAAGGGCCATTTGGCATTGTGCCCGGCGGATCGATCAATGAGGTGAATCCGACAGAAGCAGAGCAATTCGCTTCTTATGGCATCGATTTCACCTCCATTTACGGGCATCATCTGTCTCCGGCTCTATTGAAGCTCAGCGGGGTAGCCAGCACATTTGCGATCCATGATCAATTTGATTTGAATCTGCTGGAAGTGGCAAAAGACTTTCCGATGACAGCATTGGAAGCATCGGTGATCCCGGGACGTGAATACGGAACACCGCTGTCTTTCGCTGATTTGCTGAAGTACCGATACCTCGTCAAAAAGGCGCAGATCCCGGTCATCGTGCCGACGCAAAGACGGGTCACGCCAGCGGATATTCCGGTGCTGCGGGATACTGGTATTCGTGGTCTACTCGTGGGAGCAGTCGCGATGGGAAAAACGGCGGATGAGATACGCAGGACGATCGCTGCTTTCCGACAGGCCATCGATCGGGAGGAATAGGCATGGACAGCAACTTGAATCTACCCCTCGCTCCGCAAAAGGGCAAGACAAAGGCAAAAGCCAATCGCATGAACCGGGAAGCCAACTTCACTGGCTGGCTATTCATCAGTCCGATGGTCCTCGGGTTTGTACTGCTGCTTTTGGGGCCGCTTTTGATGGCGTTTTACATGAGCCTTACCGATTGGCCAGTGCTTGGCGAAGCACATTTTATCGGGCTGGACAATTATCGGACGATTTTTCAGGATCGCGAGTTTTGGCTGGTCATCGGCAATACCTTTACCTTTGCGGCTGGGCTTGTCCCGCTGAACATTGTGTTGGCGCTTGGCTTGGCACTGCTCTTGGCGAAAAAGATGCCGGGCATTGGCATTTTTCGGACCGCCATTTTCGTCCCGGTGATGACCTCGCTGATCGTCTGGGCGATCGTCTGGAAGTACATGTTCGCGACGGATTCCGGCTTTATTAATCAGATCCTGCAGCTGTTCGGCGTGACTGGTCCGTCGTGGCTGTATGATCCGCAGCTGGCGATGCCGGTGGTGATCGTGACGAGCGTACTGAAAAATGTCGGCTTGAACATGGTCTTGTTCATCGCCGCCCTGCAGCAGGTGCCGACCCATTTGTACGAAGCTGCGCGTATGGACGGTGCCGGACGTACCCGCCAGTTTTTCCAGATTACAATCCCGATGATCACGCCCACGCTGTTTTTGACCACCTTGTTAACCATCATTGGCTCTCTCAAGGTATTTGGCCAGATCTATGTGATGACCCAAGGCGGCCCGGATAACAGTACGAAGGTGCTCGTCTACTATATTTGGGAGAAAGCATTCAAAAATTTCGAATTCGGCTATGCCTCGGCGCTGGCATTTGTCCTCTTCTTCATCATCATGGTCTTTACGCTCTTGCAGTGGCAGTTCAGAAAGAGGTGGGTATTCCATGAAGAGTAAGCGTCCTGCGTTGCCAATCGGCAAAGGCATCGGCATCGGTTTCTATTATGCCGTGCTGGCGGCTGTTTCCTTGTTGATGCTGGTCCCTTTTTTATGGATGCTTTCCACATCGTTAAAAGAACCCGCCAAGATTTTTGTCTTTCCGCCCGAGTTTTTTCCGTCATCGATCCGCATTGAAAACTACACCGAGGTCTTGGAAAATACGCCGTTTCACTTGTTCTATTGGAACAGTCTCTATATCGCCGTTCTGGTCACGATCGGGACGATTTTCTTCGCCTCGCTGGCAGGCTACGCGTTTGCGCGGATTCCATTCAAGGGGCGCAATCTGGTGTTCCTGATCCTGCTCAGCACGATGATGATACCGAATGAAGTGACCTCGATTCCGATGTTTTTGTTTATGCGTATGCTGGGGTTCATCAATACCCACGTACCGCTGATTGTGCTGCCCATCTTCGGAGCAGGGGGGATTTTTGGCATATTCGTGATGCGGCAATTTTTTCTGGCGATCCCGAAAGAGCTGGAGGAAGCCGCGATGATTGACGGCTGCTCGCGCTGGCGGATTTATTGGAGCATCATGCTGCCGCTGGCCAGACCCGCGATCGCTACGTTGACGATCTTCACCTTTTTGACGAGCTGGAATGATTTTTATGACCCGTTGATCTTCCTCAATGATCGCGAGCTGATGACGCTGCCCTTGGCCTTGTCATTGTTTACGGACGAAGCGGGCACGGCCTGGCACCATCTGATGAGCGCTTCGGTGATGGCGACACTGCCGCTCTTGATCGTCTTCTTTTTCGCGCAAAAGCAATTTATCGAGGGTGTCTCCATGACGGGAATGAAGGATTAGAAAGGATGGATAACGGATGAATCGTGTGATCGAAGCAGATGTCGTCGTGGTCGGGGGAGGCCCTGCCGGAATCAACGCCGCATTGGCAAGCGGGCGAGTGGGAGCAAAGACGGTCCTGATCGAGCGTTATGGGTTTCTCGGCGGGATGTCTACGGCAGCGCTGGTGTATCCATGGATGACCTTTCATACGGAAAAAGGGGAGCAGGTGATCCGCGGGATTGCCCAAGAGATTGTGGAGCGTTTGCAGGAAAGAGGGGGCTCTCCGGGACATTTGCGGGATACGGTCGGCTTCGTGCATACAGTCACGCCGTACCATCCGGAAATCTACAAGCTGCTCGCAGTGGAGATGCTCAAGGAAGCCGGGGTGAAGCTGTTGGTACACAGCTTTGTGGATACCCTGGAAAAGGACGGCGAACAAATCACAGCGGTGCAGCTCACGAGCAAATCCGGGCGGATCCAGGTCAAGGGCAGGATGTTCGTCGATGCAACGGGGGATGCGGACCTCGCGTATCTGGCGGGAGCGCCTACGCTAAAAGGGCGGGGCAGCGATGGGCGTACACAGCCGATGACCATGAAATTCCGGATGAGGGGCGTCGATCTGGATCAGGTGAAGCAGTATATGCTGGAGCATCCGGAAGAGTTTTATCACAAGACGCCGATTGCGGAATTGCCTGGGTTGCCGCTCACCGGTGTGCAAGGATTCTACCCCCAATGGAAATCGTCCGGGGTACCGATCAATCGCGATCAAGTCTTGTTCTTTACCGGTCCGGAGAAGGATGAGGTCTTGATCAATTGCACGAGGGTGCAGGGATTGGATGGCACCGATGTCGAGGATCTGACAGCGGCCGAGGAGGAAGGGCGCAGGCAGGTGTTCATGATGTCTGAATTTTTGCGCAAGTCGATCCCGGGTTTTGCGCAAGCCTCCATCTCCGCTGTCGGCGCGCAGATCGGCATCCGGGAGACGCGGCGGATCAACGGTGAATATAGCTTGACCATCGAGGACGTCGTACAGGGGCGAAGGTTCCCGGATGTGATCGCCCGCAGCGGCTATCCCGTGGATATCCATGACCCGTCTGGCAAAGGGGTGGTTGCCGCAGACATCGAGGGGGAAGGGGCCTACGATATTCCTTACCGCTGCCTGCTTCCGAAGTCTGTCGACAATCTCCTTGCGGCAGGCCGTTGCATCTCCACCACGCACGAAGCGCTGGCGACCACAAGACTGACCCCGAGCTGCATGGCAACGGGGCAGGCAGCAGGTACCGCAGCTGCGCTCGCCTGCAAGCATGGCTCGATCCCTCGCCAGCTGGAAGTCCCCTTGCTGCAAGACACCTTACGCCATGCGGACGCCGTGCTCTGAAGAAATGCGATTTCACTTTGAAGGGAGTGTCTCGTAATCATGAAGAGAAAAAGATCTTGGGTGACGCTTGTCGCCCTGGCAACGCTGATGACCGGTGTGCTGCCGTTTGGACAGGCCGGCACGGTGTTGGCGAAAAATTCTTCCCCGAAGCCGGTCGCCAAAATCGCTCTGGTGCCGCTCGATGATCGACCCGTGAATACGTATTTCCCTCAGACGGCAGCTCAGGCAGGAGGCGTGGAAACCATCATGCCGGATGACGAGATGCTCGGCCATTTTACCACCCCGGGCGATGGTGAGGAGATTGGCGGATGGCTGCTGGACCAAGCGGATGAAGTCGATGGCTCCGTGATTTCCGTCAGCATGCTGGCGTACGGCGGTCTGGTGGCATCGCGTACGCCGGAACAATCCTATGAGGATGCCTTGGACAACATCAAAGCGATCAAGCGCCTTCGGAAAGCAGAGCCGGACAAACCGATCTACGTCTTCGACACCATCCAGCGTCTGGCCGTCACCGCCACGGATCCGGAAACGCTGAAATATTATGAACAGATTCGCGAGTGGGCGATTTTGTATGATGAGGTGCATAATCTGGGCATGACCGAAAAGCAGGAACGGTTAGAGGAGCTGGAGGAAGAGATTCCCGAAGCGGTGTTGGAAGGCTATCTGGAAGCCCGTGCGCGAAACCACAAAATCAACTCCCTGCTGATCGAATGGGTCGAGGATGGCACGATCGATTATCTGGTCCTCGCTCAGGATGATGCCGCTCCGCATGGTCTGCATCGGGCCGAACGGGAAGCTTTGACGGAAAAAGCCGAGGAGCTGGGTGTGGAGGATCGTACCGCGATTTTCCCAGGCGCGGATGAAGTCGGCACGGTACTGGTCAGCAGGCTTTCCCTGGAAGAACTGCGGATTCATCCCAAGGTGGCTGTTGCATACTCCGGCATCGATGGCAGCGATTGGACGGCTCCATTTGAGGATACGACGTTTGACCGAAGTGTGGAAAAGCATATCATCGCAGCTGGCGGTAAAGCGGTAGACGATGCGGATGACGCCGATTTGGTGCTCATGGTGAACACGCCGCGGGAAAGCGGCCAGAGCAATGCCGAGAGAAGAGAGGCACTGGATGATTTTGTGGAAGCGATCAACGAACATCTGGAAGATGGGAAGCACGTTGCCATCACCGATGTGACGATCACGAACAAATCCGACCCTGATCTGATCGAACGCTTGCAGGACGAAGTGGACATCCCGCAGCTGCTCGCTTATACCGCATGGGGGACGGCAGGCAACAATATGGGCAGCGCATTGGGGCAAGCTCTGCAGCGCAGCGCTTTTTTGCAAAAGGGAAATCAATTCGGCGAACCACTGACCATCTCCGCTGCCCAGGCCCATGTGAACCTGCTGCTCTCTTCCTTCGTCAATGACCATGATTACCGCAATGAAGTCATGCCCGAAGCGCGTGAGCTGGTGAAAGAGCTGAACGGCAACGAATGGGGACTGGGAGAGGATTTTGAAGAGGTCAATGATTTCGTGCAAGAAGAACTCACGCCAAAAGCAGAGGATTGGTATGAGGAGAAATTTGCAGACCGGTCTCTGATCATCAGCAAGCGGGGAAACCACACGTTTACCGGCAAGATTGTTGACCTCGATGACGTGGACATCCGACTGCCTTGGGAGCGGTTGTTCGAAGTATTTGTCGATCCGCAGGTGACTGTGGAAAAGGAATAAACGGTTGTTCCGTGGAATCTCTTCCTTACCTTGTGTAGGAAGGGATTCTCCCTTTTTGAGGGCGGAAGAGGTTCGGTCGATGAGTTTTCGCGCGTATGCTTCGGATGAATATGAGGCCGTCATCGCACTGCGGAAAAAGTGGAGAAAGGAGTGGAGAGGAATGGGAGCATGGGGCATTGGCTTTTTTGAAAATGATCAGGCGATAGATTGGAAATATGAACTGCTCGAAGGAAGTGATCTTTCTTTCGTGAGAGAAACGCTGGAACAAGCAAAAGTAGAAGAGTTTTTGGATGCGGATTTATCCGTGCAAGCTCTTGCAGCTTCCGAAATAATCGCGGCATTACTAGGAAAACCCGGGCATGAAGTTAAGAACAACGAAGGCGAGATCGAGGACCTCGTTGAATGGATTGCCAGGTATCAAGGAAAAGGAAAAGAAAAAGAACTGACCCCACTCGCACTAGAAGTAGTGAACAGAATAAGATTGGATTCCGAGCTTCGAGACCTTTGGATGGACGCGGAAGAATTTCGGAAGTGGGACGAATTGCTGCTAGATTTGGAGCGGCGGTTACGCTAGAAGCGGAGTAATCGAGTAAAACATCCAAGAGGTCGCAGTGATGGGATAACTGCCGATGAATGTAATGATGGGAGGTACAGCGGATATGCCTATGTCCGATTATTACAAAAAACTTCGTAAAAGAATCGGAACCGAGCTGATTTTCTGCCCGAGTGCAGCTGCGATCATTCGCAATGAGCTAGGTGAAATCCTGTTCATTCTTGACGCGACCAGTCATACATGGGGCATTCCTGCTGGTGCGATTGAACCCGGAGAAACACCTGCGGAAGCCGTAGTTCGCGAAGTGTGGGAAGAAACGGGATTACGGGTAAAAGCGAAACATTTACGTGGAGTATGTGGCGGTAAAGAGTTTCGTTGGACGTATCCGGATGGAAATCAGGTTGAGTACATCATCTTCGTTTTTGAATGTGAAGTGCAAGAAGGAAAGCTGCAAGCCATCGACGGCGAAGCAGCGGATTTTCGGTACTTTTCTTCAGCTTCTTTGCCTGCTTTTCAACTTCCGTATCCATTGGAACTGTTTGATCCGAAATCAACTCAACAAACAATCTTTCAGTAAAAGAATGAAAGAGCCAGGGAGAAAAAGGGCGATACATGGATGCATCGATGAGGGTGCCGGGGTTTGTCGCCCTTTTTTCCTTTACTTCCCCGCCTTATGTACGAAGACTTTCCCATTCTTCCCGCAAGATCCCCATCTTGATCGCATCGTAATACTCCCCGCGCACGATCCGCGCCTTTCTCACCCGCGCTTCCTCTACCATCCCGACCTTTTTTGCCAACCCGATCATCCGCTCATTGCCCGACCAGGTGCCGATCCCCAAACGAACCGTATCCACATGAGTGAATAGATAATCGATCCACATCTGGAATGCGTCCGTACCATAGCCGCCCGACCAATAGCGGGAATCAAAGATCGCCAGGCCAATCTCAAACCAGTTCGTCACTTCGTCGATAAAATAACGTCCAGTTACTCCTCTCAGCTTCCCATCGATTTCGATGATCAGCCGATGCCGCGGCTGGTCGGTGCCCGCAATCTCTAGATCATTCTTATATTTCACATAGTAATCATATACCGTAGCAGGCGGAAGGGGCTTATACGGACCATTCCATTGCAAATGCTCCCTGTCCTCCGCCAGGTAATCCCAATAGTAGAGTTCTTCCACATCTTGCAAGGTGATGTCACGCAGGACAACTTTTTTTCCCTCGAGACGAACATTCATACACAAATTCCTCATTTCCAAATTGTTTAAATGAGATCCTGTATTTTCCATAGTATCGCAGAAAACTATAATTGAAAAATAAAATATATTTTATGAAAACAATTCAAACATCCAATGATAGCAGCCCACGATTTCTTCATTACATCGATTTTACCTCGTTAAATCGCCGAGAGCCGGAAGAATCCTTGACAGCTTGGCGACAAATGCTGATGCAGCAATACCAATAAAAAAGAACCGAGCGTGCCCTTCACAGACGAAGGGGGCTCGGTCCTTTTTGTGTTTATCGCAGTAGAATCGACATATTCGGGAGCGTATCCCATTGCTTCTCGCGCAAATAGTGGAGAATGTTTTTGAAAAAATTGCTGTCATGCTCATAGGTGCGGGCAAATGTGTACACAAGAGTAACTACCTGCTCAGGGGACAAGCCTTTATGGTAGGCAGCCAGGCCGATTAAATGGAAACGGATCAAGGCCACGTGCAAGATCAGCAAGACATAATCTGCGTACAGGGATTCTCCCAAGACAGAAAACGGGAACAGCTGGGTAAAGACGTAATGAACCGCGTAATTTTCTAAAAGATACGCATGCTCTTCCAAAAACGAAGCGTAGTAGGTTTGCTCCGCCTGTTGATAGTTGTCCACGTCATAGCGAATCCCTTCGGCCCATTCCTGGTAGCATTCCATGTAACGCTGACTCGTCACTTCCGTATGAGCCAAATAATCCTCGACGATGGACAAAAGCATTCTGAATTGCTCATGCGCATCAACTGGCAAAGCATCTACAAGTTCCTGCCACTCTTCATGGTCGATGACAGACTGCCAGTGTGCGATCGTTTCCAATATCGGCCCATCGCCATCTTCCTCGATAGCTCTCTCCAGATCCAGGATAAAATGTCCCAGCAAGAGAAGCCGCGCATGAAGAGGCATGCTGCGGTTCTGCAGTAGGCTGATGATGAAGGTGCGCATCTGCTCGAAGGTCCCGCGAAATCCTTCATCCTCCACCAGCTTGTCGATCAATGGATTGGGCTCAATCTCGTTCACGGCTGGCGAGAAGGTGAGACCTTCTGGCCGCAGGAGGGTGAGACGGGCAACTTCCGGACAGGACAGCACGGCGGACGAATCATAGCTTTCGAATACTTTGTTCAATTGTCGCGGATAGCCGGCACAGGTTTTGGACAAGTACGAGCTGCCCAAAGACAGTTGGATCGAGCAAAGCCGATCTTTGTTCAGAAACGGACAATAGCTGCCTTTCTCCATTTTGATCATGGCATAAGAAGAAAAGGTAGTTTCGTACTTGTTGCGGTAAATGTGGGAAGTCAATTTGCGCTTCCACGTTTTATCCTGCAGCGATTTATATTTATCAAATGTCCGCTTATCGATACTGACGCCCCAGCCGGAGCAGCACGTATCCTCACAAGCTGAGCCGGTGCATTCGAATGATTGCAGATAGTCTGCAGACATGCCAGTTGTTTTCATGGTTTCTTCCTTTCCTGCCGATGGTTACTTTTCGATATACTCATACAAAAAGGATTCCCCGCGGCTGTAAAAGCGCGGATCAAAAATAGCCAAGCGCTTCTCATCCTCCACGACAGCGACAAAAGGGGCCCATTCGTACAGCGTTTTCGCTTCCGGGTTTTTTGCAAAAAGCGGTGTCAAATCAGCGTCGTCATTCGTCGGAATGGCATGGATCAAGCGAGGATCACTCCAGATGGTCGCCTCACTGATTTCAATCATTCCCGGTTTTTTCCCGATGACCTGAAAGGATCCGGGAACAAAACTGGCAGAAAGCACAGTCTGTTCGTATTGATCCTTCATGCTCTGGTAAATGACATACCCCTGCAAGGATTGGGAAGCAAACTGCAGGAGGATGAGGCACGCTGCCGTTCGAAAAATCCGGGTGGCAGAGAGCCGACTGAAGCGCGCGGTCAAAAAGGCGCCTGCGACGATGACCCAGATGGTGAGGTCGACAATTGGAACCGTGCCAAAGGTAAGTCTCGTCTGGGTGAAAGGCTCGAAATAACCCGTACCCCAGGCATTAAAAATATCGCTTGTATCGTGAATGAACACCGCAAGCAGGCCCAGCCCAAAAAGCTTTTTCAGGAAGCCCAGATTCTTGATTTGCCAAAACAATGCGGAGAGCAGCGTCAATAAAGCCGCCCATAAAGGGATCAACAGCACGGAATGGGTAATGCCGCGATGCCACATCATATAGCGGCCGCCCGTATCCCACAGCTGGGAAACGACGTCAATGTCAGGGATCTCACTGCCCACTACGGATGTAAACAGCAGGGAGCGTTTCATCTCTTTGCTCATGATCCCTTTATCGATGGTACGATACAGGACGAGTCCAAACAAGGCATGAGTGATGGTATCCATAAATTTCCCCTCCTAGCGAAAAGGCAGCCAAGCTTCTTTATAGGTTGGATGCGTTTTGATCCATTGCTGCGCATGCTGCAGAAAAGCGGAGACGGCTGGCGTTTCCTTGGTCAATGACGGCACGGCCAGCGCGATCTGCCGCAGCGCGGGCGGAGTGACCGACAAATAGCGAAGAGCGGATGGACGGGCAGGCAGGGCCATGGAGGGGAGGATCGTGATGCCGATTTGCTCCTGCACCATCTTCAGAATCGTACTCACATCCCGGACTTCATATTGGATGTTGCAAGTCACGCCGGCTCGTTCAAAAATACTGAGAATTAACGGTTCGCAGCCGCCGTTTGTCAGGATAAATGGATCCTGCAGGATGGCCTCCACCGCCAGAGTACTTTCTTGGGCAAGCGGGTGTTTTTCGGATAGAACAATCATCAGCTCGTCTTGCGTCAAGGGAATGGCCTCCATCTCTACGCATGGGAGAGAAACGATGCCGACATGGACGGCATTGGTCTGAAGCCACTCCAATACCTCGGGGTTGGTCCCTTCGAATAAAATGGTCTCCACGCCGGGATAACGGGTGCGAAACGACTGGATCATCCCATGCAGCAGTTTTTCGGCAGCGCTGGGAAACGAGGCGATGCGCAAGGTGCCTCGCGATAATCCGCTTAGCATGGCGGATTCTTTTTTGATTTCATTGATACCGCCGACGACCTGGCGAACATGAGGCAGGATACGCTCCCCGGCTTCTGTCAGCGAAACGCCTTTGCGATCTCTTTTCAGAAGGGTAACTCCCAGCTCGGCCTCCAGTCCGGCAATCGCATGGCTGACTCCGGACTGCGTCATGCTTAACTCTTCTCCTGCCTTGGTAAAACTGCCTGCTTCGATCACGGTGAGAAACACATGAAATTGAAAGAGCGTCATGGCACGACCCCTTTGTATTGGTCACGACTTTCTTTTATGAGTAAATACTCATGTGTCCCATTAATAACAGGAATTTGACCCCCTGTAAAGAGCAGGGCTATGATTTACCTGTCAGGAAAAGAGAGAGAAACGAGGGGGAACGGCTATGAAAACGATCGGATTATTGGGCGGCATGAGCTGGGAATCGACGAGTGTGTACTATCGATTCATCAACGAAGCCATCCGTGAGAAACGGGGTGGCCTGCATTCCGCAAAGTGCCTGCTTTACAGTGTGGATTTCGCCGAGATCGCGGCATGTCAGAAAGCGGGGGATTGGGAACAGGCGGCCCGCATCTTGGGCGAAGCGGCGAAAAGCTTGGAGCAGCTGGGGGCAGACTGTCTGGTTGTCTGCACAAACACCATGCATAAGATTGCGGATTCCATCCAGCAGAGGATCTCGATTCCGCTGATTCATATCGCAGACACCACGTCAGCCGCTATTCAAGCGCAAGGCTTGAGAAAGGTAGGGCTGCTCGGGACAAGCTATACGATGGAACAGGATTTTTACAAAGGCCGTTTGCGTGAGCATGGCCTAGAGGTATTGATACCGGGGGAAGAAGACCGGGAGCTTGTCAATCGCGTCATCTTTGGGGAGCTCTGTCTGGGAGAGATACGAGAGGAGTCCAAGAGAGCGTATCTGCGCATCATCGACGACATGGCTGCTCAGGGGGCAGAGGGGATTATTCTCGGTTGCACGGAGATCACACTGCTCATTGGCGAGAAGGATACAGCGATCCCACTGTTCGATACTACTTACCTGCATGCGATGCAAGCGGTGGCGTACGCCTTGGGAGAAGCTTGACAGGGCAGCACGCATGTTGACTTGTTTGAATGATCAGGCTACTCTGAGAAAGGAAGCGACTTCCTTAGCTGTAAGAAGCTACTTTTCAGAAGAGGTGATGATAAGTGAACAAGCAAGAATTGCTGGCACAATTCGCATCACTGGCCACATGGGTGGAAGGGCTGCGAGCACAGCCTGATCACCTCTGGCTTGCGCCGATCGCCGCAGGGAAATGGTCGACCGCGGAAATCATCGGACATTTGATCGCCTGGGATCGCTACGTCCTGGAAGAGCGTTTGCCGCAAATGAAGCCGGGCGCAGCATTGCCGGGTGGAAATGTGAGCACGGAGGAGATCAACGGGCAGGCTGCGAACTATGCGCGCACACAAGTCGGTAAAGAGCAGTTGATCGCGGAATGCCAGCAGGTCCGCAAGCAGCTGACCGCTTGTCTGGAGGCTTTGTCCAATGACGATTTTTATGGCGTCTTTACGATCAATGGCAAGGAACGCGATTTGGCGCAGTATATCAAAGGTCTGATTGACCATGATCTCCATCACCGTCAGCAGATCGAAGCATTTATCCATGAGACGAGCACGGGTCTCTAATTATGCTGAAACTCTTGATTGATCGATTCGTATGGAATAGCAAGCATGGAAAAGGGTGTCCTTGAACGCAGGGCACCCTTTTTCCCCCGCTACACCTGGCCTACGGGCTGCACCGTCTGAAGCACCCGGCTTGCCAGCTCCTCGCTGTGCAGGGCAGCGATCAGCCAACGGGATAATGCGACTGCTGCCAAGCAGCCAGCTGCTGTCGCGATCCGTCCATCTGTGACAAAATCCTTGTCCACGACCTCCACGCCATAGCCGGCTAATGCTGTCCGCCGTGTCGGATAAGTGGTCGCCTTTTTGCCTTGCAACAGGCCAAGGGCAGCAAGCAGCAGAGAGCCGGAGCACATCGCGGTAATGAGCTGGCGATCAGGCGAGAGAGAGTAGCGAGCAAGATAGTCCCGATCGGCAAGCAGCGGAATTACCCCCTTTCCACTGCCAAATACAACCGCATCGGCATCCGCAGCTTCCTCGATGTTGCCTGTAACCGGGATGCGCAGTCCGCTCATGGATACATGCGAAGCGGCCGTTCCGAGGATCGAGACCTCCCAGTCTGCAACACCGCATTCAATTCGAACGCGGTTTAACAGATCCCATGGGAGAAACAAATCAAGATCCGTAAATTGATCAAAAGCGATCAAGGCAATTTTCATGAACCCACCTCAGTCTTTCCTCCATCTTTACACACGAATGATCACACAAAAAATGGTATAATTCCAATATATAATCTGTTAAAAACATATAACAAAAAGCTTATAGCAAAGGAAGCTTTTGGATGAACACGAGACAATTATCGCTTTTCGCAGAGGTGGCCCGCTCAAAAAGCATCTCGGAGGCAGCAGCGCGCCTGCACGTCAGTCAGCCCGCCATTTCCATGCAGTTAAAACGGTTGGAGGAGGAATGGGGGATCACCTTGTTTCTTTCCCATAGCAAAGGGATCATGCTGACCGATGCCGGCCGTCATTTTCTCGCACATACCGAACGGATCCTGGCCATGGAGGAACAGATGCGGCGTGAGATGAATGATTATCAGGAAGGACGGCGGGGAGAGTTGATAGTAGGTGCCGCGGAGAGTATTGCTACCTATTTGCTGCCGCCCATTTTGGCCGGCTTCCAGACCAATCATGCGGGGATCAAGGTCGAGCTGCGTACGCTGCGCGAACATGAGATCGAAAAAGCGGTGAAAGATGGACAGATTGATCTGGGGGTGGCCTGCACGGTTCCCCATGATCATGCAGGTCTGCGTATCACCCGATTTCGGGAGAGTGAGTGGGTCATGATTGAATCGCCGCAGGACGTGGGAAGCCAGCGCTGCTACCTGACGAAAGAGACTCCTTTTCTCCAGCAATGGAGCGAGGCATTTACGGGCGAAGTGATCTATGCGGATACGACCGAGGCAGTCAAGCAGAGGGTGCTTGCTGGCCTGGGATGCGGCATTGTTCTTGCTCCCTCGATCGCCCGCGAGCGCAGGATGGGCTTGTTCAAGGAAGACACAAACAGACTCACCGATGCCGATGTCTTGATTCATTTGTTGACGCGGCCCGCCGAAAAACTGGCGAAAAGCCTTTGGCTGCTGCTCGATCACTTTTGCAAGGAAAAGTAATCTTTTAAAAGGGGTGTGGAGACATGGATGGCGCAATCATTTTTTGGGGCATTGTGATTGGGGTTATCATTTTCGTCAGTGTCCTTTCTAAAGAGGGAAACCGAAGCCGCTCCCGATCACACGCTGACAGCGGCAGTTACTCCAGTGGCTCCGACAGCGGTTCATCATGGGACTCCGGTGATTGCGGAGGCGGTGGAGATGGTGGTGGCGGCGGTGGTGGAGATTGAATAAATATGGTAAGATAATGAAAGGTTGGGAATTATAATCCGAACCTAGTCGAAAGGAGCGATGTTTTATGTCGATTGTAAAGAAAATGAACGCAGAGCTTGCCAAAAGGGTCACAGAGGTCCTCCTTCTCGGCTAGGAGTAACGAGATCCAACAAACAGCACCTATCAAGAGCGGAGGATCGCCTGTGACCGTGATGAAATCACATTTATTCACAATCACAGGAGGAATCCCCATTGAATTTGCAATCATTAGGTTATACGCCTGCATTGGCTGAACATTTTGCTGCATATGCAGAGGAACAGATGATCCCGGGACGGATCGCACTGGAACATAAACATTTGTATCGGATTTACACGGAGCATGGTGAATTGCTCGGAGAGATCTCCGGAAAGATGCGTCATCTAGCGTCGACGCGTGAAGATTATCCGGCCGTAGGCGATTGGGTCGCGATCACCCCGCGTCCCGAGGAGGGCAAGGCTACCATCCATGGCATTTTGCCGCGAAAAAGCAAATTTTCTCGCAAGGTAGCGGGGAGCACCACAGAGGAACAGATTGTCGCGGTGAATGTAGACACAGTGTTTTTGGTCAATGCCTTGAACAATGACTACAATTTGCGCCGACTGGAACGTTATCTGATCCTCGCATGGGAAAGCGGCGCCAATCCGGTAATCGTGCTGAGCAAGGCCGATTTGTGCGATGATGTAGACGTACGGTTGGCGGAAGTCGAAGCGATTGCCATGGGCGTGCCGATCCACATCATCAGTGCAGAAAAAGACGAGGGTCTTGACAGCCTGGCCGCTTACTTTCGGGAAGGACATACCGTGGCACTGCTAGGCTCTTCTGGAGTCGGCAAATCTACGCTGATCAACCGGATATGCGGAGAAGAGAAGCAGCGTGTCAATGATGTGCGGCACGGTGACGATCGCGGCAAGCATACGACCACGCATCGGGAGCTGATCTGTCTGCCGCAGGGCGGGATTGTGATCGATACGCCTGGCATGCGGGAGCTGCAGATGTGGGAAGCGGACTCGGGCTTCCGTGATGCATTTGAAGATATCGAAGAGCTGGCAGAGCTTTGCCAGTTTAGTGATTGTCAGCATCAAAAGGAACCGGGCTGCGCCATCAGGGATGCGATTCAAGACGGTACGCTCAACCGCGAGCGGTATGCCAATTATCAAAAACTGCAGCGTGAGTTGGCCTATCTGGCTCGGAAGGAAGATACACGGGCACGGTTAGCTGAAAAGGAACGCTGGAAAAAAATAAACCAGGCCATGCGGCAGGTAAAGCCGCGTCGCTAAGCTTCGTATGGAAAACCGCTCTTTCCGTGTTGAGGGAAGAGCGGTTTTTGCCGTTCATACGGCACCAATGGTTTGAAGGCGGAGGGACGAGGGTAAAAAGTAGGAGATGGGTTCGCACAGCAAAGAAATAGGTGGTCATGGATGATGGGGAATCGAGGATTTTTAGCATTATTATTAATGTCGCTGATGCTGACGGCCTATGTTTTGCCGGGAGAGGCAGCACGTTGGGTTATGCTTCCGCTCTCCGGGATCATTGGCATGTTGCTTGGGAGCTTTTACGATAAGAAAATTCGGGAAAGTACGGAAAAAATAGAAAAAAACGAAGAGCTCCTGGTGTTTGGAAATAACATTGACGCCGCACTATGCTCTTGGGATCCGCGTACCGACCGGGTGCTGCTGTCACCTGGCTTTGAAAAAATTCTGGGAATCTCAACAGTACAGCTGGAGAAGGATCCGAGTCTTTTGAAACAAGCCATTCTTCCGGATGACATGCCTCATTATCTGGAGATGGAAAGACGCTTTCTGGCAGGGGAAGCGGGGACGGCCGTATACCGGATCAGACGCCCGGACGGGGAAATCCGCTGGGTTCAAGATCGAGCGGCACCTGTTGTGGATGAGCGAGGAACCGTCATAAAAGTAAACGGAATCGCCTTTGATATCACCGACCAAAAGCTGGCGGAAGAAGCCCTGTTCGAACACGAACAGCTGCTGACCGCCACGATCGATTCGCTGCCGGATGTGATCGCATTTAAGGATGCCGATGGCAAATGGCGCGAAATCAATCAGTATGGACTGGAGATTTTAGGCCTCAAAGAGATCCCGTACGAAGGCAGAACCAATCGAGAATTGTCTGCTGAATCCAGCCATTTTCGGGGGATCATTGAGGTTGTCGGGGAGGAAGGCTGCAAATCCTTTGAAGCGGGAGACAAACAACGGGAAGAGATCACCCTCGCCTTGCCGAATGGGGAGTTGCGGAGCTTCGATTTGATCCGGTTTCCGGTTCATTCCGCTCGCGGCGAATTAAAGGGGCGGATGATCGTGGGCCGGGATATTACGGAGCAAAAAATGTCTGCCGATCAATTGAAAAATATACTGGACAGCTTGGATGTCGCCATCTTTTCGGTGGATGCACGAACTTCCACAGCCGTGTATCGTTCACGGGGAACGGAAAAAATCTACGGGCTGCCACCCGAGGCTTTTATGCAGCATCCCACGCTCTGGAAAGATGTCATCCATCCAGACGATCTCGAGCAGGTCATTCAAATTGAAAATGAGGCACAGAACGGAAAAAGTACGGAAATGGAATACCGGATCATCAATCAGTCCGGAGAGGTGCGCTGGGTGAAGGAGCACGTGATTCCCATTTTCAATACGTCCGGAACGATTCATCGCTATGACGGGATTACCATTGATGTGACGGATCGGAAGCGATCCGAGCAGCAAATCACGCAGATGGCTTATCAGGATGTTTTGACGCTGCTCCCGAATCGCAGGCTGCTTCGTGAACGACTGCAAAATGCGTTGGAACAAGCCCGAAAAAACGAAAGCCTTGTCCACGTCATGTTTATGGATCTGGATAATTTCAAGCGAATCAATGATACGCTGGGTCACGATGTGGGAGATAAGCTGCTTCAGGCGCTTGTCACCATCATCCACGGGTGCATTCGACCTGGGGATTTAATTGCCCGATTGGGGGGGGATGAGTTTGCCATCCTGCTGGAGGACGCTACTGATGAGGAAGCAGCGCGTATTGCCGCATCCATTTTGCAGGGTCTTACCATGCCTGTCCCGATCAATGGCTACGAACTGATTGTCTCGGCCAGCATCGGCATCAGTCGTTACCCGGGCGACGGCTTGGAAATGGAGCATCTGTTGAAGAATGCGGACGTAGCCATGTATAGCGCCAAGGACAAAGGAAAAAACAATTTTCAGTTTTATACCAATTTGCTGAATCAAACGATCGAAAAGCAGATGGAGATGGAGCATCACCTGCGGCGTGCGATCGAAAATGATGAGCTGCAGCTCCACTATCAGCCGCAAATCAATGCACAGACAGGAAAGCTGGTCGGGCTGGAAGCACTGCTGCGTTGGGAAAATCCACACCTGGGGAAGGTTTCTCCTGCCGAATTCATACCATTGGCCGAAGAAACAGGCCTGATTGTCCCCATCGGCGAATGGGTATTGCGCCATGCATGTCGGCAAAATAAGGAATGGCAAAAGGCAGGTTTTCCACCACTGCCGGTCTCGGTCAATCTATCCAGCCGTCAGTTCCGGCAGCAGCATCTGCCCGGCTTGATCGCCCAAATCCTTACGGAAACAGGTCTGGAGGCTCGATACTTGGACTTGGAAATTACCGAAAGCATGACGATGGAGGTTGATCAGGTGATCGGGATCCTCACGGCATTCAAGCAAATCGGGGTGGAAATCTCCATTGATGATTTTGGGACTGGCTATAGCTCCCTGAGCTATTTGAAGAATTTCCCGATTGACCGGATTAAAATCGACCGTTCCTTTGTGGGCGACATTTTAACGGAGCCGAAGCATGCGGCGATTGTTTCCACGATCATTTCGCTTGCCCACAACATGAAACTGAAGGTGATTGCAGAAGGCGTGGAGACGGCGGAGCAGCTCTCTTACCTGCAGCAGCTGAAGTGTAATGAAGTGCAAGGCTATCATATTTCCAAACCATTGACAGCAGGAGGAGTAGAGCACTTTCTGCGAGAATGGTTTGGAGCGGAAACACGATAGACCTGTCGCAGCATGATGAAGTTGTTCTGGCGGTATATTTTTCGCCTCTATTACCTAATATTGTAATGCGAAAATGGGTATATAGCACCATGCAAAAAGCCCTTGGTGAAAATGTGTACAAAATGAATATTGCGAAAAATAATAAGTCGATTTTTGGCTCTTGAGGCTTGGGTGTCGATGTGATAGAGTAGGAAAAAGTCGAAAATTGCATAACGGCTCGTATAATTTTGGGAATATGGCCCATAAGTTTCTACCGGATGACCGTAAATCGTCTGACTACGAGTGAAAGAGCGTCTAGGGTTCCGTTCCCGTTTTGGCATATACAAACGGGAGGCTGGTCCAAGCGGCGCATGGCGATAAGCGGGCACTTCCGTTTTTTCGCCAACACCTTAGGGAGAAAAGCCCAGGAGGACAGGTTTCACTTGGTAGATGCGTCAACCGGTGAACTGTCCTGCTGGGCTTTTCGTATTTTTCACAGACGGAGGAAATAGAAATGAAACGTTTACAAGAGCGTATCCAGAAAGATGGCAAGGTCTTGTCCAGCCACGTATTAAAGGTCGACGCCTTCTTGAATCACCAAGTCGATCCACTCTTGACGATGGAAATCGGAAAAGAGTTTGCCGAGCGGTTTCGTGGTGAAAAGATTACAAAAGTATTGACGATTGAGGCAAGCGGGATTCACTTTGCCCTGGCGACTGCTGTTTCCCTTCAGGTGCCGTTTGTATATGCGAAAAAGAAGAAGGCCGTGACTTTGACGGAGGAGGTCTATTCCGCACCGGTTTATTCATTTACACGGCAGGAGGAATACCAGATCAGCGTCTCCCGCCAGTATTTGTCGGCTGAAGACCGCATATTGATCGTCGATGATTTTTTGGCGACGGGAGCTGCCTTGGTCGGCTTGACGGATATTGTCAAGGAAGCAGGGGCTCATTTGGTCGGTGTTGGCGCCGTGATCGAAAAGAGCTTTCAGGAAGGTCGCAGCTTGCTGGAACAAAGAGGAATCCGCATTGAATCGCTGGCACGGATCATTGCCATGTCACCGGAGGGCATTCAATTTGCGGCAGCGCCTGTTCATCAATAAATAAACCGACAAACTGAGAAAAAACAAAATGTGAGAGGGGAACGAAGAAAGATGTTATCGAAGCAAAAAACGTTTACGCTGGGACTGCAGCATGTACTGGCCATGTATGCAGGTGCGGTCGTCGTGCCTTTAATTATCGGGGGAGCGCTGAAGCTGAGCCCTGCACAGATGGCCTACCTGATCGCCGCTGACCTGTTCACCTGCGGGATTGCGACGCTGTTGCAGGTGCTGGGCACCCGTTTTCTGGGCATTCGCTTGCCGGTTGTGCTGGGATGTACGTTTACCGCCGTTGGACCGATCATTGCGATCTCGATGACGTCCAATCTGGCCACCGCCTATGGGGCGATCATCGTGTCCGGTATCTTTGTCTTTTTGGCGGCCTCGCTCTTTGGCAAGCTGCTGCGGTTCTTCCCGACAGTGGTGACCGGTTCGGTCGTGACTATCATTGGATTATCATTGATCCCCGTCGCGATGAATAACGTCGCAGGCGGTCAAGGAAGCCCTGATTTTGGTCAACCTCGCAATCTTTTATTGGCACTTGGAACCCTCGTCCTCATTTTACTCGTGAATCGTTTATCTACCGGCTTTGTTCGCGCGATTTCGGTATTGATCGGTCTGGTGGCAGGTACTACAGCAGCATATTTCATGGGAATGGTCAGCTTTGCGACCGTATCGGAAGCATCCTGGATCAGTATCGCCCAGCCGTTTTATTTCGGAGTACCTCAGTTCAATATAGTGGCGATCCTGACAATGATTTTGGTTGCCATCATCGGCATGGTTGAATCTACTGGTGTCTACATCGCATTGGGGAAAATAACGGATAGAGAGATTGGCGAGAAGGATATCGTAAAAGGCCTCCGTGCGGAAGGGGTCGCGATCTTGCTCGGCGGGATCTTCAACGCGTTCCCTTACACCGCATTCTCGCAAAACGTAGGGTTGGTATCGTTGACAGGCGTGAAAACGCGCAACGTGATTGTAGCGGCTGGCGGGATATTGGTGGTGCTGGGGCTGCTGCCTAAGCTCGCGGCATTGACTACAGTGATTCCGAATCCGGTGTTGGGCGGTGCGATGATCGCGATGTTTGGGATGGTCGTCGCTTCCGGCATCAATATTCTGTCCAACGTGGATTTCAGCAAGAATGAAAATCTGTTGATCGCAGCTTGCAGCATCGGGGTAGGCCTCGGCTCCGCAGCGGTGCCGCAAATTTTTGATCAGCTCCCCGAAATGGCCAAGATGCTGCTGCAAAGCGGGATTGTGACTGGTTCGGTGACGGCGGTCGTACTCAATCTGCTCTTGGTGCATAACAAAAAAATGGCAGTGCCGGCACAGCAGACGGCTGTAAAGGCTGGATAAGAGGAACCAGCGAAAAGAGCGTGAGTCCGTATCAGGATTCACGCTCTTTTTGTGCAGACCAATGTGCGGGTCGAGTGAGGACAGGCGGCAATTTGGTAGAGGCATCTCCCCTCGCCGCGTTGATCTGGGCCTGGGTCAAAAACAGACTGTCGGTGAGGTTGGCTCCTCGGATATCGGCGTCGCGGAAATCTGCCCCGATCAGATCAGCTCGTCTCAGGTCCGCTTCTCTCAGATCAGCGGCAATCAGATAGGCGCCCCGCAAATTGGCGCCTCGCAGATCGGCCCCTTTTAGCTTAGCCCCCATTAAGTCTGCACCTCGGCCGTAGGCTTTTTGACGACGGGAGGATCCTTTTTGGTTGCGTTTCATTTCCGCCGCCCGTACCAGTTCACTGGTCTTCAGAAGAAGCGTGTTGACGTTTGCCCGGTGTGCGGCGATGTCCAATTGCAGGAGGGAATCAGGATCGAGGTGAGTGAGCCGCTCCGTCTCGGCGAGTGTGCGACTCAGCGCATCGTGGATGGGACGAGCGGCTTCCAGCGTTAACGCCTCGTGCAAATACCAGAGAAGCTCGTGGAGCTGCCACATGAGCGGGAACACTTCAAACATTTGCGCTGCAGAGGCAGGGACCTTCCGCCAATCCTTGCCCTTAAAGGTCACTTGGGAAACCTTTTGTCCGGCGCCGAAGCAGTCGTAGACGGTGCACCCTCGGAAGCCTAACTGTCTGAGATCATGGTGGACACGGCAGCGGAAGTCGGCCATCAAATGTTGACAGGGCTGGCCGGCGTTTTTGTCATTTGCAAAATCGACGGAGGCAGCGTAGGGAAGGGCCACACAGCAAAGGCCAAAGCATTGCTCACAGTCAGCTTGCAGATGAAGGCGATCACGGGCGGAGGGAAGTTCTGTTGGGTCGTGTTCTTGATTGGCAGGCACGGTGTGATCTCCTTTCGTTTCGCTGAATTAAAAAAATTCTAAAAGACGTTCAAAAATTTGGTAAGCTAGAAATAATGAAAGCGAATAATGGAAGGTTTTGTCAAGGAGGGATTTCCTATATTGAAACCAAAACGGGGTTTGCCTTTATTTTTGGTATTATTCTTACTTTTTGCACTGTTGCCCCATCAAGCAGTTCATGCGAACGGGAGCCCCTCTATTAATAGAGTAAAAGTGGCTGCGACCGATACAACTTTACTGGAGAATGTTCCTGAAATCGTAGATGATCCGCATGTAACGTTGGCCATCAACACGACAGCAGTGGAGCAGATGACCGTGAATGGTGTTTCCGCCACATCGGATGGGGCAGGCACATTCTCTGCCACACTTGCCCTGGTCCCGGGTGAAAACACATTGACCATCGTGGCGAAGACGGCGAATGCAGCTGCCATTCAAACAACACGCACCGTTGTCTACTTCCATCCATACGGTGGCGCGGCTTTTGATACCTACCTGCAAACGGATCTCAACTCTTCGCTGGATGCGGTGAAAATCGCCAGCGGGCAAACGGTTTTTCATGCGGATGCGTTGTCAAAGGGGATCAAGGGGAAGATGGTTTTTCCTTTCCAGACAAACGATCAGCAGATCACATTTACGGAACTGAATCTGCAAAAAGATGGGGTCGCAGGTACCCCGTTGGATGTAACCGGTAAAGCTATTACGATTGAAAAAGCACCTGGGGATGATAAAAAGGGCCACATCATTTACAGCTACTTTATCGATTTGAACACGGTCACCATGGCGAATTGGCCGATCCAGCAAAACGGCGAATACGTCGTGCTTTTGAAAGGCGAGTATGTGAATGGAAACGGCAATAGGCAACAATTTTTGTCTGCCATCCCTTTCACCTATAAGCGCAGCTCTAAGGCGTATATCACCAAAGTGGAACAGGTGATGAGCGAAGGGGCAATCACCCCACTTCCTTATTTGGTTCAGTCTTTACCCATGGAAGTGAAGCTCAATGTAAGCGGTAATGCAGGAGATTTCCTTCCTGGCATCCAAGCGACACAAAATGGAAAAACGATCGAGCTGAAGCAAGATACAGACTTCAAGCGATTAAGCGAGCATGATGATACCACTGCAGGAGCGGGCTCGAAGCGACTGCTGATCGAACACCTTCCGTTCGAGGGTGAGATGACCCTCACCTTTCTGGTCGAGGATGCGGGGAATACAGATAAAAAGTCAAATCCCATCCAATTTCGCACACCTATCTATGAAATCACGGTGAAAGATCAGCAAGTAAGGTTGTTCAAAGACGAACTGATGCTCCATGATCAAGCGCAGATTACGCTTCAGATCAAAACGATGGATGTGACAGGGGTTAAGGTGAATGGAGTGGTAGCTCAACCTGACGGGGCAGACTCCTACACAGCCACGCTTTACCTTGTACCGGGAGAAAATACGTTGACTTTTGTGGCCGAGACATCTGGCGGCAGCACTTATCAAACCACACGCTCGATCGTCTATCGGGATCAAGCTGCGGGCACGATCTATGACACCTATCTGCAAAGCGATCCAACTGATGCGACGGATGCCGTGAGTATCAACGGAGGACAAACCGTCTACCACGATGGCACACAGCCACTGCCGCAGGGGTTGAAAGGGAAATTTATTTTTCCTAGTCAGCCAACTGGACAAAATGTGGAAGTGACCCTCGAGGAAATATCGATTCAAACGGAAGGAAGCGCAGGCGAGGCACAGCGTTTGCAACCGTCGCAAATCACGATGGTCAGCCAACCGTACAATGACGGAAAAGGAAACACGATTTACAGCTTTTTCATTGACTTGAAAAACATGACGGGGCTGAAAAATTGGCCGATCCTTACAAATGGCTTATATATCGTAAGGATGAACGGAACCTACAAGGATTCGAACGGCACGCAGCTTCCTTTTACTTCGATGATCTTCTTTACATACAAAGATACGTCCAAGACGCACATCACAAAGATTCAGATGATGGATGGGAATTCCTTGGTTCCTTTCCCCTCCACGATAAAAGCGCTGCCGCTTCATGTACAGGTGGACGTATCCGGTAATCTGGGAGAACCTTCGTTGCGCGTAGAAGCCATTCAAAATGGGAAAACGATCCTGCTGGACTCCGGTTCGGATTATGACATACTTACGAGCAATGGGACACCGGGTTCGGGGTATAAGCAGATTCAAATAAATGCACTGCCTTATCATGGTTATATGAGCCTTGCCTTTTTGGTCGAAGATAGAGGCAATACCGATGAAGTCGCTTTTCCGATCCTTTATCAAACCCCGATCTATGAAATCCGTACAAAGGATGGAATGCCACTGCCGCAAGGGACAGCACTCATCGTGAATGACCCGTATGTAGACTTGGAAATCAAAACTACGGACGTAGAGAGTGTGAGTGTCAACGGAAGAGATGCCCAGCCGGATGGCACAGATACGTATGCAGTCTCACTGGTGCTTGCACCTGGAGAAAATAAGCTCACTTTTGATGCGAAGACCGCTGCCGGGAGTACGTTCAATACGGCACGCACGGTAGTATACAGCCCTCAAGCTCCTGGCATTCCCTACGAAACGTATTTCCAGAACGATCCTGATGATAACCAGGATGCCGTCCAGATCGTAACGGGAGAAACGGTCTACCACGATGGACCGCTGCCAAAGGTGATCAGGGGGAAACTCATCTTTCCAAGCCAGCTGATGGTCCATCAGCAGGTGGCATTTACGTCCATGATGCTGCAAAAAGATGGCATGACAGAAGCAGAATATGTACTAAACAATGATTGGATTCGGGTAGATAGTACGCGCGAGGATGATGGGCGTGGACACCACCTATTCAGCTACTCTATCGATTTAAGCAATGTTCCAATCGCAAACTGGCCGATCGAACGAAATGGAACGTATGTGCTGAAACTAATCGGCGAGTATCACGATGAAAACGACATGATCAAACCGTTTATCACGCCTATCTATTTCATATACAAGAACAATACAAGGTCGTACATATCAAATGTGCAGCAGATCAGTGAAGATACACTGAAGCCATTTCCTGCTTTCATCGATACATTGCCATTGGACATCCAATTAAATGTTGTAGGAAATGTGGAGTCTTCCAAGCCAAGGGTCGAGGTCTCCCAAAATGGGGTGCGAAAGTCGCTGGAGTATGGTTCTGACTCAGGCTTTCAGGATATATCGGTCGACCCCGTACAGGGAATCAGGAAACTAAGAATCAATCAACTTCCTTTTGAAGGAATGATGTACGTATTCTTCTCCGTGGAGGAAGGAGGAGAAACGGATACGTATAACGCGCTTCCTCTTTTCTATTCCAAGGAAGCTGCCTCTGAGCTTACGTCTACCATTACGGCTGAAGATGCGACAATCACGGCAGATGGGATCAGCACGACGACCATCACCATACAGCTGAAGGATGCCGATGGAAAGGATCTCACTGGTGAAGGCGGGTTCCTCGATCTGTCTGCGTCGAAAGGAATCATTTCACCTGCCATCTATCAATCGGGCGGAAGGTATGCAGCTACGTTGACATCCACGACTGCCCTGGAAACAAGCGTGATACGAGCAACAATCAATGGAAAGGCATTGGCACAGTCTGCACAAGTGGAATTTGTCGCTGGGAAAAGTGACGCCAATCGTTCGGCCATCAGCGCTTCTGTCGACTCTCTGCCAGCCGATGGACAATCAGCGTCTACCGTAACTGTCGTGCTTCAGGATTCGTTGGGCCATCGTGTGCAAGGAAAGCAGGTAGAATTGCGTCAAGGAAACGGACGTGCCGTAATCACACCGATTCAGGCTGTGACCGATAGCAGCGGTCAGGCGGAATTCATAGTAGCCAGCACCAAGGCGGAAACGATTGCTATTGAAGCCGTAGTCGCAGCCGATCAAATACTGCTAGCAGACAAGGTCGCGATCACCTTTGTACCGGGGCCGGTAGATGGGGCAGTATCGAGTGTCACTGCACTTCCTGCAACAGTGACAGCGGACGGCTATGATCGCGGAGTCATTACCGTGACCTTGTTGGATGCTCATCAAAATCCATGGGCAGGCAAAAAGGTGCGTCTCCTACAGGGGGCAGGTCACTCCATCATTCAGCCGTCCGAAGCGGTTACAGATGCTGATGGCAAGGCAACCTTTACTGTTACCAACACCAGGAGCGAGACCGTGACCTACACGGCTTCTAATGAAACAGATGGCATCACCTTATCCCAAGAGGCGCAGATCGGGTTTACAGCGGGAGTGGTCGACCAATCCAAATCATTTGTCTTGGCGGCACCATCCAGTGTAGTGGCTGACGGGAAAACAAAAGCCACGATTACAGTCGTGCTGGTGGATACCACTGGGAATCGCTTGGAAAATAAAGTGGTTCGACTGGACCAGGGAAGCGGCAGAGCGGTCATTTCGCCAAGCAGAGGAAACACGGATGCAAACGGGCAGGTTCAGTTTAGCGTCAAAAATGACCATGCGGAGACGGTCATGTTTACGGTATTCGATGAAACGGATCAGGTCACGCTGAGGGAAAAGACCCAAGTGATCTTCACGGAGCCGAATTCACCAACACCGCCCCCTCCTCCGCCACCTGTGCCAACACCAACACCGCCAACCGCAGATTCCCTTTTTGAGATACAACGGGAGTTGAACAGAGCGGTAGCGGAAAAAATCAGACAGGCTTCGTCGGAAAAAGAGGTGAGAGAACTACTGGAGGAAGTGGAGGACAGTCTGCGCGAAACGGTTTCCTCCGATAAAGTGAACGATTCGGAAAAACGGCAAGTTACGACGGATTATATTGAAACCGTGCTGGATGCCGTGACGGAAACCGTGGCGGAGGAGACTGCCGATCCTGAAGTGCTGGTAGATGCAGCCAGCTATCTTCTCGCCAAAATTGCTCCTGCACCATTGGACGACATCGATCCGCAGCAATCCGATTCGGTAGAGGAAGGTACAGAACTCATAAAGAGCCTGCTAGAAACGGTCATCGCAAAATTGGATAAAAAAGAGATTTCGGATGATCTGATCGAGCACACCGATCAAGCCATCGCCATCATGATGACAAAGGTAAGCACGGCGGAGGTATTGCTTTCATCCACCGTGAGCAAACTGCCGGATTTAGAACAGGCGATTGAAATGAATGAGACATTTACCAAAGCACTGGATGATAACACTTCCTTGTTTGCCCTAGAGAAGGTTCTGTATATTTCCCTGTCGGAAGAGCAAGCGGAAATGAAAAGCAGCAAAAAAGGATCTTCTGAAACGGAGAAGCCTGCCGTGCAGTTTGCGAAATCGGTCGTGGACAGCCTGATCGAAGAGGAGTTCGGTATCGAGGTTCGACAGGGGGAGGACGTAAAGCTTCGGATACCCGAAACGATCCTTGCCAAAATCGGTGCAAAGGAACTCAGCGTATACATGGGAAGAAATCGTGAGTATGCCTTGCCATCTGGTATGCGTAAACGAAGCGATGTGTATGAGTTCAGCATCCAGGCAAATGGCAAAGCGATTCCTTCTTATAAGGCAGGAGCTTATCGGATCACGATTCCTTATGATCAAAGCGGGAAGCGTTTAAATGCGTATCTTTACAATGACAAAAGCAAAAAGTGGGCTGCGATTACTTCGGGGACAAAGGCAGCCGAAGTAGAACGACAAAAAGACAAGGTGACCTTTACGGCAGCCCAACTGGGCAAAATGGGTGTCGCTGAGACAAATGTGCAAAGCATACGCGTGGAAAAGCGAACCGTTACGGCCAAGCCAGGTGAGGAACTGCAAATCAAAGTCATCGCACGTTATGCCGATCGAAGCGAAGCGGACATTACCCTTGATTCGGAGACAACGTATCAATCCAGCAACACCAACATACTGACGGTGAATGAGCAAGGCGTAGTGGCCATAGCAAAAGACGTGAAGGATCGTTCGCGAGCAACCATCACGATTGCCCATAACGGAAAAATGACCAAGGTATATGTCACCGTTCGAACGAAATAACGAGATGAAAGAGACCCATGGATGACTCTCCATGGGTCTTCTTGCCGTCCTTATGAATCAGGTGCTCCTGTTTTTGGCGCGAACATCTCAATAAAATGGCGGGCAGCCTTAGACAGGTGCCGCTCTGCATGCCAGACTATGGCTGCTGAGGAAGAAACCGAAGTCCCTGTGACCATGAGACAGTGAATGTTTTCGTTTTTATGGGTTTCCCAAGCGGAGTGTGGGATCAGAGCTGTGGCAACCCCTGCTGCGACCAAGCTAACCGTTAACGAAATATCCGGACATTCGCAAATAACATGAGGAGAAACACCCAAGCGCGTAAACTCCTTGGTAAGCATTTCATAGATCCCTAGGCCTGGCGTACTGGGCATGATAAGAGGGTGTTGGGCCACGTCTCGCATGGCAATTTCATTATTCATGGAGAGAGGTGATCCGGCCGGAACGATCAGGACGAACGGTTCCTCCTCCAAAGGAATGGTCACGCAATTTCCAAGCGAATGGGGGAGCCGCACGATCGCGACTTCAATCGTCCGTTTTTCCAGCCAGTCACTGAGCAGTTGGGTGTCTCCCTTCCATACTTGATAACGGATCAAGGGATAGTGCTGCTGGTATTGACGGATTTGCTCTGGCAAGCGGTAGGCGGACAGCGCACTGACGCCGATGGAGAGCATGCCGCGGATCCCATCCCCGGTTTCTTTTACTTCTGTCAGGGCTTCTTCCAGCTGATGAGTGATGTTGAGGGCTTGCTTGTATAGCGTGGCGCCGGCCTCCGTCAGCTCGATTCGTTTACCGATCCGTTCAACCAAGGCGACACCAAGCTCATCTTCCATCTGCTTGAGCTGCTGGCTAAGAGGCGGTTGTGCCATCTGCAATCGTTTGGCGGCAGCCGTAATCTGCCCTTCCTCAGCGATCGCGATAAAGTAACGCAATTGACGAATATCCATAACGACTCCCTTTTCGAAATACATCCATATGAAAAAAGTATGAAAGACAGACATTCTTAATATTTTTCATATCGTTTTAGCTATGATAGCATAAATCCCGGGAAAAACATGCGTGTACATCATAGAAAGAAGGGAAAGTAACGTGCGTACATGGTTGGAACGTCGATTCTCTTTACGTGCCAACAATACAACCATTCAACGCGAGCTTTTGGCTGGTTTTATTGGATTTGTCACATGTGTTTACATTGTTGCGGTCAATGCTTCCATCCTCGTGGATGCGGGCATCCCGCTTGAAGCGGGGATTGTCGCTACCGTTTTGACTTCTTTTATTGGGTCATTGCTGATGGCTTTTTGGGCGAATGCCCCGATTGTATTGGTACCGGGTATGGGGATTAATGCGCTTTTTTCTTTTACCCTATGCCAATCGATGGGGCTATCCTGGCAGGAATCGCTGGCCGCGGTATTCTTATCCGGGATCATCTTTTGCGTCATCGCTTTTACAAGGTTAGCCACGGTGTTGTCGGAGGCGATTCCCGTTTCTTTGAAGGAGGCCATCACGGTCGGGATCGGTCTGTTCCTTACTTTTATCGGGCTGCAAAAAGGTGGCCTGATTGTTACCAATCCGTCTACCTTTGTAGCGCTCGGCAGCTTGTCGGATCCAGAAGTAGTGGTCACGCTGGCTACATTGGTCATCACGCTGGTTTTGTTCATCCGCAATGTGCCGGCTAACTTCCTCATCGGAATTGCTGCTGGTACTGTGCTTGGCCTGATCACGGGGATTGTATCGCCAGGGAGCGAGGAGGGCGCGCTTTCCTTGGCTGTCTATCAGGATGTCTTCGCCGGACTGTCGTTTGACAACTTCTGGTCACTGCCGTTCCTGATTGCCACGTTTTCCTTGGCGATGGTGATTGTCTTTGAAAACATCGGACTGATTCACGGGCATACGTCCATGATGAAACAGCCGGAAAAGTTCCAGCGCTCCTTGCAGGCGAATGCGGTATCGGCTGCGATCTCGGGAATTCTAGGGACAAGTCCGACGGTCGCCAGCGTGGAAAGTGCGGCTGGCATTGCGGCCGGAGGCAAAACCGGGCTCACCACATTGATTACCGGTGTGCTGATATTGCTGTCGCTGTTCATGCTCCCGGTCGTCAAGCTGATTCCGGACAGCGCGGTGGCACCGATCCTGATTATTATTGGCGGGCTGATGCTGCAAAATGTGCTGAACATCAACCTGCGCGATTTCTCGGAAGGCTTCCCGGCGTTTCTGATCATCGCCATTATCCCGCTCTCTTACAGCATCGTGGACGGGATTGCGTTTGGCTTTGTCGCTTATCCGCTGTTGAAGCTGGCTTTGGGCAAACGAAAGGAAGTCCCGGTGCTGCTATACTTCATCGCCGGACTGTTCCTTTTGAATATGATTCTGCCGGTTATAACATAAACGAACCGCCCCTACTTGAACAGGGGCGGTTTCTTTTCGTATCAAAGTTGCTGCGGTGGGGAGAGGATGTTTCGCAACTCCGCTTCATTCTACGCCCCGCTGTGAGTGGGAACTGTCCGCTCCGCCGTGAATCGCAGGGGTCCGCAAAAGTAGCAGCCGCTACGTAGCGTGCGCAGAGTTGCGGCCCTTTTTCCTGCGATTCACGGCTCCGCTGGGTCGGGCTCCGCAGGCGCTCCGTTACGAAACATGCTCTCTGGCGTAGCAGAAGCTTTAAATAAATTGCCACGTGAGGAAGGGAAGAGAGGGACGGGGCGGAGTCTTTGTCACACCAACCAAGGTGGAGCTTCCAAAAACGGTACACGCTTGTTGCGCAACCTCTACGTATGAATACGCTTCATCGAAACTTTTGCGCAACGTACCGTTTTTGGAAGCGGAACCGGACAGTATATACTCCCTTGCGGGTGTGGCAAGAACGCAGCACCGCCCTCTCTTCCCTTCCCCAACCACGATGTTTGCACAACACCAAATCAATCAAAAAACTGCATATNAACCACGATGTTTGCACAACACCAAATCAATCAAAAAACTGCATATGCAACTTGCTCTGCCGGTAATATTCCAGACGATCCTGAAGCGCCCCGGTATGAAACTCAAACTTATGCCCATCGGGATCGGTGAAATAGACCGAGCGTTTATCCCGCTCGTCCCGCTCGCGTCCCGGCAAAATATGTACGTGAAGCTCGCGCAGCCGGGCCACGTGCTGATCAAAGTCTTCCTCAGCAACGCTAAAGGCGATATGGGTATAGGACTGGTGAATCTCGCCCCTGGGGATGTCCGCCTCGACATTGAGTGCAAGCCATAATCCGTCTAAGTCAAAATAAGCGAGAGAACGGCCGCGCACCAGCAGACGCGCACCGAACACTTCCTCATAAAAGCGAATGGAACGATCCAAGTCCGACACAGAAAAAAGCAAATGATTGATCCCGGACAATTTCATGTCATTTCCCCTCTCAAGCTGATACGATTTCATTATGCGGGAACAGAAGCCGTCTGCCCACCACTTATCTGTCGATTGAATACAAAAAATGTTTCATGTTTTTGAATTGATGGAATATTTATTATTTTTCATTTTTTGTTAACTTTTTTATGATATGGTAAAAGCCATATTTATCATACAAGGAGTCGATAGGCATGTGGTGGAAATGGGTAATGGCCCTCTTGGCGGCTTCATTCATTTTTGCAGTTTCTTCCGTAGGCTACTGGGTATATCAACAGATTGAGAAAAAGGATATGGAGATCGAACGATTGGATAAGTTTGCAAATCGTAAACCGCGAAACGATCTTCCGCATATCGGCTACATGGCACCGAAAATCGAACTGCCTAACGCCAACAATGAAATGATCGCTCTGGCTGGCAGTGAGAAACATACACTGGTCGTATTTTGGACAGAATGGAGCTCGCACTGCCAGACAGAGCTGGAGAAAATCAAGCAACTGTATGCGGAAAAAGGTAAGGACATCCGCTTCCTGCTGGTAAACGATGCGGAAAATGATGATGAAAAAAGCGCTGCTGCCTTGGTGAATGAGAAGTCTCTCGGTGAGGTGACGGTGTATGATCGGGAAGGGCTTGTCTCGGAGGACTACGGGATTGAAGTATATCCCACCGTATTTCTTGTCGGGACGGACGGGAAAATAAAGGATCGCTGGGTTGGGACTCTGACAGAGCAAGAATGGAACGAGAGGCTGTCACCCGTTGCCCACGCGCAGGCAAATCAATAACGGCCGCAGCAACTTTTTGAGCAACAATAGGGTTTGGCATTCCCGGATTTTCTGCTATTGTGGAGGATATCGATATACAGGAGGGAAGAGCAAATGCGTTTGCAAGGGAAAAAAGTGTTAAGCTTTATCGACCATGAGTTCGAAGATTTGGAGCTCTGGTATCCTGTGCTGCGATTGCGGGAAGAAGGAGCAACCGTTGATATTGCGGGGAAAGAAGCTGGTACATACATTGGCAAGTATGGCGTTCCATGCGAGGCGAATAAAACGTTGGATGAGATCAATCCGGATGAATATGACGGCGTATTGGTCCCCGGCGGTTGGGCACCGGATAAGCTGAGACGTTATCCGCAGGTGATCACGTTTATTCAGAAGATGCATGAGGCGAAAAAGCCAATCGGCCATATCTGCCATGCGGGCTGGGTCCTGATCTCCGCGAAAATCTTGCAGGGCGTAAAAACAACGTCTACCCCAGGCATTAAAGATGATATGGAAAATGCCGGAGCCATCTGGGTGGATGAGCCTGTTGTGGTTGACGGCCATATTGTCGGCTCCCGTCGTCCGCCGGATTTGCCGCCATACGCAAAGGCATTCGCGGATTTGCTTGCGAAATAAGAAAACAGATCGTGTGTGAATCGACCTTTCATCCTTTTGGATCGAAGGTCTTTTTTTCTATCGTTACCGCCCATCCGTTTCGTCGCTTCGGCGAATGGGTATCTTTCTAACAAGGATTTGCTTGCCAACCTTGCACCCTTACACACGAATCCGATAGAAATGAAAAGAGGCACTTTCTGTTTCTCCCAGATATCCTACCATTGTAGCAACGTTTTCAATTCTGTTACAATTGCCAAGTGGGTATATGGATCGAAGAGAGTTTGAGAAGATGGAGTGATCACCAATGAAAGTACAAGAGATAGATAAAATCGAGAGAGATCTGCTTGCGCGTGCAGAGGCGTATGAGCAGGCAGCCCATACATGCGAACGTGACGGGGACCATACGAATGCGGATAAATTGCGGCAGGTGGCGGAGAAGCTGCGCAATCAGGAGCTCAACATTGCCTTTTGCGGCCATTTCTCCGCAGGGAAGTCAACGATGCTCAATACGCTTCTCGGGGTGGATCTGCTGCCGTCCAATCCGATCCCGACCAGCGCCAACGTGGTGAAGGTTCGCGGCGGCGAGAAGGCGGCCCGTGTCTATACCAAAAACAGCGGGGTCATCACCTTTGATCCGGATACGCAGATGGATGACCTGAAAAAGTACGCCATCGACGGCGATACGGTGGAATGGGTAGAGGTTTCTTACCCTGGCACATTCCTGGACGTGAAAACCAGCCTTTTAGATACGCCGGGCATCGATTCGACGGATGCCGCGCACAAGATCGCGACCGAATCAGCGCTTCATCTGGCCGATTGTGTCATCTACATGATGGATTACAATCACGTGCAGGCCGAAGAAAATTTCAACTTTACGAAAGTGCTCAAAGATCGTGGAAAACCGGTCTATCTGGTCATCAACATGATCGATAAACATATTGATTTCGAACTGGATTTCGACAGCTATAAAGAAAGCGTGGAGGATGCGTTTGCCACGTGGAATATCAAACCGGACGGCATTTTTTACACGTCCTTGGCCGAACCGGATCATTCGGAGAATCAGTACACGGAATTCCGCAGCAAGCTGATCGACCTGATGCAGCATCGGGAATCCTTGATCTCTGAGAGCGCCGCACATTCCGCGCAGTTCCTGGTGGACGAACACATCCGTTTCCTCAAGGCGAAGAACAGCGAAGCGCGCCGTGAAGCGGAAGAAAAGCTGGCAACAGAGCTCGAGGGTGTAGAGAGCGAGAGTGCGGAAGCGGTTCAAGCGGCGTTGGCAGCGACCAAAAAGCAATGGGAAGAGGCGACAGCGGGGGCGGTGCATGCCCGGGAGGAAATGGCCAAGCAGTTGAACAGTCTGCTGGACAATGCCCGTCTCACGTATTACACGACCAACGAGGCTGCGGAAGCGTATTTGGAAAGCCGCAAGCCCGGTTTCAAGGTAGGCTTTCTCTTTGCGGGCAAAAAGACCGAGGAGGAACGCGAGCAGCGGCTGCAAGCGCTGCTGGCTGATTTCCGTGAAAAAGTTTCGGCCAACCTCGATTTTCATTTTAAAGAGCTGCTTACCCGACTGCCGCAGGAATACGGCATCCGTGATGAGGCGTACCACGCGCAGGTCCATGCTTTTGCCATTGAGGTGACAGCGGAATTCCTCGCTTCCCATGTGAAGGAAGGCGCGATCGGCCGCGAATACGTGATGAATTATTGCCAGGATATTTCCAATGGCATCAAAGCGGAGTATCGCCGGGTGGGTCTCGGCTTTATCGACCAGATTTGCGAGCAGCTTCGCCAGCGCGGGAAACAGGAGGAGGCTGCCTTGCAAGAGCGTCTCACGGTATTGCAAGAGGTGGCAGCGGCCCATGAGAAACTGCGTCAAATGGAACAAGCAGAAAAAGAGAAAGCAGACCGACTGCGTCTGATGATCAAAGAGGGAGAAACGTCGAAATGAATCAGTTAAAGCAAAAGCTGCTGGAAACAGCACAAGCATGCAAGCAGGTCAGCGATACGATTAGCGACGTGCCAGGGATGCTGGCACAGGCGAAAGCCATGCGCGAACGCGCGGGACGGCTGGAAGCCAACCGGTTCACCGTAGCCTTGTTCGGGGCGTTCAGCGCAGGCAAATCCTCTTTCGCCAATGCGTTGATGGGGGATCTCATCTTGCCGGTTTCACCCAATCCAACCACGGCGGCCATCAATAAAATCATGCCTCCTGACGAGCAGTATCCGCATGGGACCGTGCGCGTGGTGCTCAAAAGCCATGCCGTATTGGAGCAGGATGTACTGCGCTCCCTGGCTGTCTTCGGCATTCAGGAAAGCGGGCTGGATCAAGCGCTTGCCGCTCTGGACAGCATTGATGTGACCCAAATCGCAGCCACCGCAAAGCCGCACTACACCTTCCTGAAAGCGGTCAAAAAAGGGATGGCTGACATGGAAGCCCATATCGGCAGCGAACTCATTGTCGACATGCAAGCGTTCAAGGGCTTTGTCGCCAAGGAAGAAAAAGCGTGCTTCGCCGATTACATCGAGCTGTACTATTCCTGCCCGTTGACCGATCAAGGCATCGTGCTCGTCGATACGCCGGGAGCGGACTCGATTAATGCCCGCCATACCGGTGTTGCCTTTGAATATATGAAAAATGCCGATGTCGTGTTGTTTGTCACCTATTACAACCATGCGTTTGCCCAAGCAGACAGAGAGTTTCTCATGCAAATGGGCCGTGTGAAGGAAACCTTTGAGCTGGACAAAATGTTCTTCCTGGTCAATGCGGCGGATCTGGCTGCCTCCGAGGAGGAGCTTGCCGGCGTGGTAGCGCATGTGGAGAAAAACCTGCTCGCTTGCGGCATTCGTCTGCCGCGCATCTATCCGATCTCCAGCCAGACCGCTCTGCTTGCTCGCATGCATGGCGCAGGCAAATTGGCCGGATCGGCAGAGAAGCTGTACCGCCAGCGCACCGGGGCAGCGGAAGGCGGGGAGCTGATGCCGATGGAGCAAGGGCTCCAGCTGTCCGGCATCGCAGCGTTTGAACGCGATTTCAACCGCTTTATCCTAGAAGAGCTGACCCAGATGGCAGTAGACGCGGCACAAGGCGAAATCAAGCGTGCGTATGACATGCTGGGTGAATGGCTGACGTTGGCCAAGGAAGGCGAGAGCGCTCGTCAGGCACACAAGGAGGCGGCAGAAGCGGCGCGTCGTCAAGCGCTTCAGCTGGTCGCCGATTTGTCTGTGGCCTCCGAGGAACGGGATCTGGCCAAAGAACAAGAGGAGCTTCTCTATTATGTGAAGCAGCGGCTCTTTTTCCGCTTCAATGAATTGTTCGCATATGCGTTCAATCCAGCCGTACTGAAAGAAGATGGACGCAGCATCAAGCAGGCGCTGCAAGACTGCCTGCAGGAGCTGACCCGTTCGATCAGCTATGATCTGGGGCAGGAGCTGCGGGCAACTTCCCTGCGGCTGGAGAAATTTTTGAACAAGCTGGGCGCGTCCCTGGCAAAAGAGTGGGAGAAGTCCTTGGCGCCATTGATGCACGGGGCGACGCTTTCCCCTTACGTGCATCGCCAAATCCAGACGCCTGACTTCGCGGACGAGCTGCCGGCAACGGGCGAAGCGCAACTGCAAGCAAGCCTGAAGCTGTTTAAAAATACAAAGGATTTCTTCGAGCAGGATGGAAAAACGGTCATGCGCGAATCGTTGGAAAAGGCGATGCAGCAGCCAGTGAGCGAGTACTTGCAGGCAGGGGCCCAGATTTTGACGGATTGCTTCACTGCCGCTTTTGCCGATATGGTCGCGGACGAACGCTCCCGGATCAGTGAGCAGATTGAAGAATACTTCACCGGTGTCTTTGCGGCATTGGATATGAAAATCGATATGGAAGCCCTGCACAGCAAGCATGCTGCCGTTGAACGTCTGCTTGCCTAAAGAGAACGAAAGCCTCTCATTCTTCCCAAGAGTGAGAGGCTCTTTTTGTGCGCCCAGCATGGGCGATAGCTATAGGGTGAAAG
>NZ_SDKD01000010.1 GCF_004521915.1 Brevibacillus migulae
CTTGTAAGGCAGATGCTCTCCCAGCTGAGCTAAGCCTCCAAATTTAACCCCACAAAGTGAAGCAAATGCTTCGTCGCTTATTCCGAATACTTTGTGGGTGCCCCAGACAATAAATGGTGACCCGTAGGGGATTCGAACCCCTGTATGACAGCGTGAAAGGCTGCTGTGTTAAACCGCTTCACCAACGGGCCAGAACTTTTAATGGCGGATGGAGTGGGATTTGAACCCACGAGACGGTTCGACACCGCCTACACGATTTCCAATCGTGCTCCTTCGGCCACTCGGACATCCATCCATATGGTGCTCCCGACAGGAATCGAACCTGCGACCTCTTCCTTACCATGGAAACGCTCTACCGACTGAGCTACAGGAGCATGGCTCCTCGGGAGGGACTCGAACCTCCGACCGATCGGTTAACAGCCGATTGCTCTACCAACTGAGCTACCGAGGAATACTAGCAAGGTGGAGCTGAACGGGATCGAACCGATGACCTCCTGCTTGCAAGGCAGGCGCTCTCCCAACTGAGCTACAGCCCCATAACCACTTGGACTTTTATCTTATCAAATCTTGATATCCAAAATCAATGGGAAATGGTGGGCCTAGGCTGACTCGAACAGCCGACCTCACGCTTATCAGGNGAGGAATACTAGCAAGGTGGAGCTGAACGGGATCGAACCGATGACCTCCTGCTTGCAAGGCAGGCGCTCTCCCAACTGAGCTACAGCCCCATAACCACTTGGACTTTTATCTTATCAAATCTTGATATCCAAAATCAATGGGAAATGGTGGGCCTAGGCTGACTCGAACAGCCGACCTCACGCTTATCAGGCGTGCGCTCTAACCAACTGAGCTATAGGCCCATACAGTATAGTGAAACTAGTTTTTTCTACGTTCCTCCCTTTCGCAAGTGGGAGGATTTTTAATATAGCATGATTCCTATCATTCTTTCAATAGGGAATCACTGGTACGCCGCCACAACTTTTTGTAATCTGCTATTCATTGGCGGAAAATCAATATATCATAGCCGAAAAATACGTGGCAATAGATATTTTTTGGCAGCGTAAATGCCCAATGAAACTGATGGCGGCCTGATTCTGCCACTGTCAGTCCATCAGAGATGGTGTCTAACGGTGAGTTGTCATCGTGCTATCCTCCTTACTAGGAACTCTTTCATCTCGACAATCTGATCCGTACTCATCATCCCACCCCTGCAATTGCAATGTCCTTCAATTGCGTGCTCACTTCTCCAACTCCCCCTGCTTCCCTTTAAAGCCCGCCCTGCGGTAAAAGCAACTAACTTTCACATTATGCGGCTTTTTTCTATAAAAACAGAGGAAGCCGTTCCTGAGAATTGGGAAAAACGTTCCCATCCGACTGGGCAACCTTATACGCGAAGTCATCTATGCCAGACACGAAAAGAGAGCTGATCTCTTCCAAAAGAATCAGCTCCCAGTTTTAATCGGGCGTCATGCCTTCGCGAATAATCCGAACGGTTGGATGAACCGCTACCGACAGATCTTTGTATTGTTCCTGCCACGTCTTTGCATCGCGAATGTTCGCGTCCCAATACCAGGAAGCATACGCACGAATCCGATCGCCAAACCCAAATATATCGGAATGCTTGGCTTGTGTCTTTTTGATCAGATCTTCGAACGCTTTTTTAAACATGTTCACCGCACCTTTTTCAATCGCTGCGATGTCCTGAGGGGATTTGATATCCGTGTCTACACTTGATTTTTCCTTGATCATTCCCGTTATCTCCACGTAGACATCAAAGTGAGGGTTGCCATCGCGAAAAGATAATTCGTAACGAGACTTCCGCTTGATCGATTGAAACATCACCATCTCCCCCGACGGATTGGAGACAGGGATATAGGCAGTACCACCACCTGGATTTTGCGCGGTAAGTCCGTTGAAAAAAGCTACCTCATAAGCCTTTAGTGTGCCTTGCATTTGATCGTCCTTGAAGAAGGCGATGCCGGTGACCTCAATGTTATCCTTTCCGACAACACTGATATAAGGCAAGAAGCCTTCCCTTCCCTGCTTGGAACGGTTAATCCAAAAATCTCCAACCAAGGCTTTGGGCATCTTGCCCATATGAACCGCCTGTCGGAATGTCTGGGCAAAATAGAGAGCGGGAACCCGTTCAAGCTTTGGAGAAATGCTCATTGTTCTTGCGGCATCATGATGATTCACCACAAGCCATACCGACCGCCGAATTTCGGGCAATCGCCGCAAGTACTCATTGATATGATCGATCCCTTGCTGGGCTACGTCCTCATTCAAAATGACAACCTGCAAATGTCCGAAAAACAAGTCGTTGGCGATATGCTGCTGCAGGTTTTGCAGTGCATCATCTATCGTATGCCCGACTGCAGATACGACCCATACCTTTTCTTGCGAGCCCTTCGCACCGCCCCCGCCACTCTCAGGACCTAGGGGAATTTGACCGGGGACAGCAAGCTGGGCGGTTATTTTGAACTTTCGTTTGCTAGATGATTTGGGAACCATGCCATCTGGATGACTTACCCGCGGTTCTTCCTCCATCTCGTTTTCTTTCGCCAGGTCGATGGCAAGGGCAAGGACCGTGCCGCGCTCTTCAAGCTCTACTCGATCCCAGCATCCCGTGAGAAAAACAGGCAGTATCAAGGCTAGAAACATTGTCCATTTCATGAGGAAACACCTTTTCTCCTGATTTTCGCGACCAGTACCAAAAACACTGGATATATAATGGTGAGACAGAGTCCCCACATGCCTACCTTCTCAAGCCATCCATACGTTTGCAATGTATTATCCGGCAGCAGCGCGATGATCAAGATGACCGGTGTCAACAGGATGGATAAGCTACGGTGACTGCGAGATCGGAACAACCGATGTCCAAGCATGGCAATCATGATATAGCCGGATGAGATGGTGGTTAACGCCGAAGCTACCCACACCATGAAATAAAGCAAATCAACCCGTTCCAAAATTTGTGCGGGGAGCTGGATTAATCGGGTCATCGCCATCGTTGGCCAAAAGTCATTGACAACTTCCTCAGCGCTCATCACTGCGATCGTCAATAAAACCGTGAGTAAGATAAAGATCGACGAAATGGAGACTCCCCACCACATCCCCTTTATTGCTTTCGCTGGCTGTTGCATGAAAGGAATAAGTACCGTGATCACAGTCATGCCGATTTGAAGAAAAGGAAGACTGGCTACAGAGGCGCCTGCCCACAGGAAATCAGGCAAGCTGGTTTCATTTCCCCAAAAAGGCATGATATTTTCCAGCTTCATGTCGCCAATCGCAATCAAGATCAGGAGCAGCATGGGCACAATCATGAGCGGAGCATAGTAAAACTGGATATAGGCAAACGTAACAATGTCGTTGCGAGCAGTAATCACAACAAGCAATAAAATAACCAGGACAGGCGCGAATGTTGGTGTTTTTGCGAGCACCATCGTATTCATGATCTCTGCGAATTCACGAACGACCAGGCCTAAAACTACCGCGAAATAACTGATGAATAAAAAGCCCATGAATTTGCCTGGCCACTTTCCAATCACTTTCTCACTGTATTCAATCAAAAAATCCTTCGGAAACCGCATTCCCAGATACGTGAAGGCGCCAAGCCCGATTGCTCCCAAAATAATGCCAATCAAGGTAGCCAGTGGTGCACCGTAATTCACTTTCTCCGCCACGATTCGCGGCAGAGCTAAAATACTGACGCCGATCAGGCTGCTTACCAGTACGGCTGCTACTTGTAAGGCCGTGATTTGCCTTTCTCTTGTGATCATGGGCGCTCTCCCGCTTTCATTGGCGGATCCAACGGATTGTTCGGCAAGTCTTTGCCATATGATTTCAATCGTCTTTGATTTAGCGGATGCAGTTCCTCTGGGCGGTCAAGCAAGTGCCTCAGCGGTGCACGAATGATCGTATCCTTAAGCTCGCCAAAATTCATAGGCGAAAAGGGGGTGAAAAACGGGACACCAAATGATTTTAACGAAATGATATGATTATTGACCAAGAAGAGAGCGCCAATCAGTCCAAAGAAACCAAAAGCGCCCGTTGCCAACATGATTGGAAAACGAAGCATGCGAAACGCCATTGCGGCATTATAGGCTGGGGTAGCAAAGGAGCTGATCGTCGTCAGTGCGATGACGACTACAGTGATCGGACTCACAAAACCCGCCATCACTGCCGCTTGACCGATGACCAACACCCCGACGATCGATAGCGCACCACCGATTTGCTGCGGCATTCGTACCGTCGCTTCCCGAAGAATTTCGACGGCTGCTTCCATCATGAAGACTTCCAAAAAAGTAGGAAACGGCACTCCCGCTCTGCCACTCGCCACCGCGATCGCAAATTTGGTTGGAATGAGCTCAGGATGAAACGACAGCACAGCAATGTACAGCGATGGGGTAATCAGTGAGAACAAAAGAGCAATCACCCGTACCATACGGGTTAAGCTCATAATTAATGTTCGTTCCGTGTAATCCTCGGCAGTCTGATAAAACATGGCAAACGTCGTCGGACAAATCAGTGCGTACGGAGATCCATCCACTAGGAGCGCAACCCTGCCCTCCAGTAAATTCCCTACCGCTACATCCGGACGTTCGGTGCTGCGAATTTGCGGAAAGGGCGACCACGGATTATCCTGGATAAATTGCTCGATGTAACCTGCATCTAAAATACGGTCAATCTGGATCGCGTTCAACCGTTCTTCAATATCTTGAATGAGGGTTGGTTCTGTGATCCCATCCATATAGACAATCGCCACTTGGGATTTTGTGATGGTCCCAATCTGCATGACCTTTATTTTTAAGTCGACAGAGGGTATACGTACGCGCAGCAGAGCGAGATTGGTCTGCAAATGTTCAATAAAGCCGTCCCGCGGGCCACGGATGACCTGTTCACTCTTTGGTTGTTCGATTCCTCGCTTTTCTACTTTCTGTACGTTGACGATGATCGCTTCGGTCATTCCATCGAGCAATATAACGGCACTGCCACGCAGCAACAAATCCAATGCAATCGACACTTGATTCTCTGCTTTTCCATCCGCATCAAATAGCACCTGTCGGATAAGAGGCTTCGCTTGTTGAAACGAATCTTGCTGCATAGGCATGTGATTCGGCGCGTACATCAAAGGTTTGACCACATGGCTGGCGATCATCTCTTTATCCACGAGGCTGGACAAATACAAGACACATGCCGGAAATTTTCCAAAGCAATCAAACTCGCGGATGGTGAAATCTTGTGCCCCTTGAAAACGTGCAGCGAGCAGCGCGAGATTCTCTTTCAGTTGACTGCTGAACACTTGCCCTCGCGATGAATCCTCGTCCCTGACTTTTGAATCGCCATTTCCTTTCAAGATTCGTCCGCTTCTTTTCTTTCTGAAGCCAAACATCTTTCTCCTCCTCTTTTGCTCGTATGCTTTAAGCGCATTCTTACTATGTGCTCCGTACGCGGAATGCATACAAAAAAACCACCTTTGCGTGAAAGGTGGTGCTAGAGTGAGGAAATGGTTGATTCGCTCCAACGTTTGCTAGCATGCTCTTGTGCGATGGTTTCCAGCATGCAGTAGATTTCCTGCAAGTCGGATTCTGACAGCGGCACCCCGTCCCAATGAAGATTTTTCTGCTTCAAAAGCTCCTTCGCATTTTGCGTATAGATCGGACCAGTAGGGTCATCCGTCTTGCATAAGATGTAGTCGATTGAGACGTGAAACAGTTCACTTAAAAGAAGCATTTTGTCCATGGGAGGATGCCGATAATTGGTCTCGTAACCCGCGTAACTAGATTTCGAAATACCGATTCTTTCTGCCACTTGGCTAATCGAGAAACCATGTTTTTGACGCAATGCTCTCAATCTTTTTCCATAGGGTACAGGCACGTTCTCTACGCTTCTTTCTCACAAGGTTGGCTAAAAAAGTAGCTTTGCAACTTTTTCCTATGAGCTGATCGTACTTTTGATTCACACCTCGCTTACCGTATTTGTATATAAGAATACCCAAATACTCCCAGATAAAAACGGAGATCATCGTGAATTTTTTCGTTCGAACAGGCCGCTCCTCCAAATGGGAAGGAAACGGCTTTTTCGTATTGCTTCTTCTGCTTGGCTCAATCTTTATAAGGGTCAAACTCATCCGCACCCGCCATACACACTCCGATTGGCTTCAACACATGCATGATCTCCAGCGTCTCTTGATGTGCTTCCAACACTTCCTGCAATCGCTTGTAGACAAACGGGCTTTCATCCGTACCCGCTCCGCGCAATTCCACACCGAATGCCTGGATCGCTTCCCGCATTTGTGCCGTTGTGATTTTCCCGCCGCTGCGCGTACGTGTTTTCCAGTTCATTTTCCCCGCCGCTTCGGTGCGGCTCATGATTCGCCCCGCGCCATGGACGGTACTGTAAAACGCATCGCGGTTCTCGGGCGAATCCTTTCCTCGCACAATGACGGAGATATCTCCCATGCTTCCCCCGATAAAGCCCCATTGTCCTGGCTGTGAAGGAGTCGCGCCTTTTCGCACGACGACATACTCTTTTCCACCATGTATTTCTTTCCACGCAAAATTATGATGATTATGCACTTCAAACGTCGATTCCGCACCTACAATCGACAGCACTTGCGAAATGACGTAATCCCGCCCGGCATAGGCGTACTTACCCGCAAGCGTCATGGCGCGAAAATACATGTCTCCCAGCTCACTGTCCAGATCAAGGAGCGTTGGGGCTTGATCCATGCTCTCTCCTGCTGCCTTGTCACTGAACTTCTTGCCTTGTGCCAGATTTAAAAAAACGCTTGCTGTTTTATGCCCAAACCCACGACTTCCAAAATGGTTGGCAATCCAGACAGCGCCCGTGCTCTCCTCGACAAAAATATCGACAAAATGATTGCCGCTTCCGACGGTACCCAGCTGTTTACGTGCCAATGCTTGCAAGGAATCGTGTTCGTTGTTGCCAATCTGTTTGTAGACATACCAATCCTCGTCATCGAAAAGCTCATGCTCGACTTTTTCGTTATTCACCCTGCCTACTCCAAATGAGATGCGTTTTGCGACTTCATCCATAATGCTACCGATCTTGTCCTTGATGTCATCGTACAGGAGATTCGTACGGACGGCTTTATTCCCGCAGGCAATGTCATAGCCAACGCCAGAGGGTGATATTTGCCCATCATATACGACGACTCCTCCCACAGGCTGAGAATACCCCTTATGATGATCGGCCATCAGCAGCACTTGCACGACGTTTCCATGCTTTGCACAAGTAACGGCCTGTGATACCGCATTTTCCAATGGCGTTCCCCAGACCCGGACGTTTTGAATCGTTTGATACACGTCCCCCACTCCCTTTTACAGTTTTTCCCTATTTATATGTCCGATTTTCCATTATAACAAAAAAAGAGATCTGCACCGAAGCACAGATCTCCTTTTTCCATCTTTGCTTAACGCTTCGTGATTCGTCCTTCAATCTTCGCTGTGAAAGGTTGCTCACTCTTTTTCACATAGTTTACCAGCGCATCGAGATCGACAGGACCGACTTCACGATCAGTTCCTTCCTTAAATACCGTAAAGTTATCTCCACCATCTGCCAGGAAAATATTCACGGTCACGGTGTAGCTCGCTTTCGGATCGATTGGAGAGCCGTCGGCCAAGGTGATTTCATCCACACGACTGCCAACCGGTTTAGCGGAATCCCACTTGTATTTCAAGCCGGAAATCTGCAAAAAGCGTGTTTTATCTGCGCCCCATTGCTGGTTCAACGCTTGACGGATTTGTTCCCCGGTTAGGGTCATTTTCACCAAATCATTATTAAACGGTTGAACCGTATACAGTTCTCCCCAGGTTACTTCGCCGGCTTCAATATCTGCCCGGATGCCGCCTGGATTCATCAAGGCGATGTCGGTATTCATTTGGGCTCTCTGTGCGTCAGCAATGAGATTTCCCAGCGCCGATTCTCCGCTTTCATTTTGCGTGGCAGTTATCTTATCGGAAGCCGTGCCGATCACTTCATTGACGATCGGTGCGATTTTGTCTTCGTATTTCTTGATCAGCTGCTCGATTTCCGGATCGGGTTTTACACCATCCTGAAAGGTCGTCACGATTTCCGCTTTTTTGGACACAATGTCTTTGGTGCGAGGGTCAATCTCCAAATCGACATCGGAGAATGCCGTACCGTACGAATACGATTGCACCAACAGTTTGCCATCAACCGTTGCATTCAGGAGGGCGTGGTTGTGACCACCGAAAATCACATCGACTTCATCATCGACTTTGTTGGCGATATCCACCAGCTCGCCATTTGCATCCGTGCCATCTGCTTTGGAGGAAGCCGGATTATGAGCGAGCACCACAATCGCTTTTACCCCTTGCTGCTTCAGCTCCGCGACCGCTTTATTGATCGCTTCAGCTTCTTCCGTGAAGTTCACCTTGGCCACTCCGCTTGGAACGACGATGGTTGGTGTGTCCGACAGCACAACGCCGATAAAACCGATCGGCATGCCGTTCACCTTTTGGACCACGTAGGATGGCAGCACATTCTTCCCGGTGTCCTTATAGACCAGATTGGCGGCCACATAAGGGAAGCTTGCTCCCGCAAAATCACCGGTGCTGGGGTGCTTTCCACCATCGATCAGTCGCAGCATTTCTTCGACACCCTCATCGAATTCATGATTGCCCACGGTACCCACATCGAAACCGAGCTTGTTTAAAAATTCGATTGTAGGCTCGTCCTGCAGCAAAGCAGATACCGGAGCGCTCGCGCCGACTGCATCCCCCGCATGGACCAGCAGCGTATTTTTATTTTCCGCTTCACGCTGCTTCAAATAAGCGGCGAGATAGTCTGCACGGCCTACATTTTTATCGTTCACTTTGCGCGTCACGTTCAGTTGACCGTGCAAGTCATTAATACCTAAAAGCTGTACTGATATGTAGCGGTTTTGAGATTGGCCGTTATTGGCTGGATTTCCCTGTCCTGACGCATCCGCAGCAAATACCGGCGTTGCTGCCGTGACAGCCGTTAAAGCGAAAACGGGTACGGTTTTCTTCAAATGCTTCCAAACCCCAAAGTTCCTCATAAGTCCCTCCTCCAATATTCTTAAATCTTCCAATTCTCATCATAGAATACCCATGAATTGGGAAACAACGATCAAAAGACTCAAAAAAATGAGACTTTTGTTTATCTGAAAAATGGAACTTTTACCGTATATCGAACATAACGAGTTATTGTAAACTAAAAGTTAATCAATTGGTGTATAATGTATCAGGATGTTTCCCGTTAGAGATAGGAGTGTATCTATGAAACCAATCGAGTCACTATCAAGTGTTAGCCTCCGCTGCTCATTCGTGGAGGATCTTTATCTTACGAAGACAATCAAGGTGGAAATATGAAAAATTTTACAAACATTTTACAAGCTGTTCGATCCATGCTGTCAGGGAAGCGGAATCAAAAAGTCACCCATCCTGTTACTCTGTTCCTAATCCCGTTGCTGCTGGTCGTACTTTCTGAGTCCATCCAAAGAAATTCAATATGGGAAACACTCCAGTGGATGGCGATGCACCCGTTGATGTTTCTCGTGAACTATTTGCTGATCTTGAGCGTGTACCTGTTGTTGTTTGTATTGCCGAAAATGCTGTACTTCTTTACGGTCGCTTTGTTTTCGCTCGCGTGCTTTCTTTTTTCTTATGTTCATCAAGTCAAACTATCGTTGCGGGGTGAGCCTTTTCTACCTGCCGATCTGTACTTGTTCAACGAAGCAGAGGGAATAAGCGGAGCCGTATCGACCAACCTCTTCTCGATTTTATTTTTGTGTGTGAGCATCCTTGCTATGCTGTACCTGATCTTCCAGAAATATCCGAAATACGGTTGGAAATCACGCGTGCTGCTGGGGATTTGCTCGGTGGTTATTGTAAGCTCCCTGACGTCTGACGCCCTGTATTCCATTCGGGATCGACTCGGCATACGCTTGATCCCGTGGAACCAGGTTGAAAATGTAAAAACCAATGGATTTTCGTACAGTTTTCTCAATAATTATATGGATCTCCAAGTGGATCAACCATTTACGTACAATCAGGACGAAATTCAAACGATCATCGACAAAACATCTGCTGACAAAAGTACGAAGCCGAAAGTAAAACCCAATGTCATCATGATTATGTCCGAAGCGTTTTTCGATCCGACGATCCTGCCAAATGTGCAATTCGAACGTGATCCGTTGCCTACCGTCCATCAGTTGGCCAAAACCCACAATGTCGGAAACGTGAGTGTTTCTGTCTTTGGCGGTGGGACTGCCAACAGCGAGTTTGAGGCTTTAACCGGATTAGCCGTGGAAAATTTGCCGGTAGGTTCCATGGCTTACAGTCAATATGTCTACCGTCCGATCGATGGTCTCCCCTCGATCATGAAAAGAAACGGATACCATACGACGGCGATCCATCCGTTTTATCACTGGTACTACAACCGGACCCATGTCTATCAGAATCTGGGCTTTGACCGTTTCATCCCGATGGAGTTTATGACGGCTCCGGAAACGAAAGGGCCTTTCATCAGAGACAGCGAAGTAGCCAAACGGATCCTGGCAGAAACGCAAAAAACAGATGGACAGGACTTTGTCTTTGCCGTGACGATGCAATCTCACGGGCCTTACGATGATCAAAATCTGGAAATCTCGAATCATGTTTCCGGTTCGCTCAGTGAGAGTGGCAAGAAGATTTTAGGAACATATGCCACCCACCTTGAGGATACGGATCGCATGCTCAAGACCTTGATTGACGAATTCAAAGCACGCAAGGAACCGACTGTGATCGTGATGTATGGCGACCACTTTCCGATGCTTGGCAGTGATTATCAGGTCTATCGCGAGTCTTCGTTTATCACCGATATATACAAGCAGGATGACTTTAAAAAAATGCACCAGACTCCGCTGGTCGTTTGGGACAATATCGGGCTGAAAAAAGAAGATGTGCATATGCAGCTTCCATTCTTGGGGGCCTTTCTGGTTGATCGGCTCGGATTGGACGGAAATGCCACGACCCATTTATTGATGCAGGCATATGACAAAAAAATTCGCTTTCTCTCGGAAAAATTCAGTCCTGCCAACGCACAGACAGCTGCGAAGGATAAGCTGTGGAAAAAAGATTATGAGCTGATCTGGTACGACATTCTGTTTGGCGATCAATATGCGTATCAGCTCGGAAAGAAACCTTCTGTCAATCCTGATTACGGTCTGGGCAGTGAGGATATGGTTCTCGAAAAAGCTGATCCATTGGCCATCGTGGTTGACCCAGAGACAGTTGAGGAGGATCAAGAGCTGCCCGTCACGATACAAGGGAAGCATTTTGAAGGCACAGCACAGGTCAGTGTCAATGATACCATGCTGCCGACTACCTATCTTGACCAAGAGCATGTGAGCATTTCGTTGCCCGCATCCTTCCTGAAAGAAAAGGAACTTACCCTTTCTGTGAAGGTGCTCAATGAACGTGGAGATGAAATTGCGAAATCGGAAAACGATATCCTCATTCCGATTCTGAATCATGAAGAGTTTAAGCAAAACAGCAAAGTTACTTCTTTAGCGGATGCTTCGTTGAAATGGGAGCTTTTCAGCAGCGATCCCGACTTTACCATCGTTCGGGCTAAACTGCCGCAGCAAACGGCACCTTACCTCGTCGCGAACAAACAAGTCGATTTGCAGGATAACCATGCCGATGCTATGAACGCGGGCAACCAGTCCGACATATATCCAAATGGCTATTTGTACATCTCGATCGCCAATCATGAAAGCGGATGGAAGCCGTCTTCCTCCCCTTCTTCGGATGCCATTCGCCAATATCTTGCTGCACAGGATTATCGATTGTATCAAATGGAACGATAGGAACCCACGGAACCCACTCGCCTGATCCTTTCACGGCGAAGTGGGTTTTTTTAATCGATGAAAATTTATAAATTTCTCATCGATATAAGAGCAACTAAGCTCCGCCATAGACTTGGCGAAGCCAAGTTTTTTCTAATCCGAATGGCACCCAAATTCCAAGGATCGGAATGTCTTTTTCCCAGAAAGGAAATAGTAAGCTTGGTTATCACGAAGAAAGGACGATGCAAGCGATGAGCAGAAAAGACTACGTATCCGCCATTATCGAAAATCTGGAAAAACACAGTGATCTCATGACCCCGCAATTGCGCGGCTTGCTTAGTGAGGTCAAAAACAATCTGCAAACGATGTCCGAAGAAGGGTTTTTGCAGCGAACAGACGGCGTGGTGACACAGCCAGCATCCGAACAAACGGTTGACGCCAAAGCCCCTCTCATCCAATTGGCGGGTGTGCAAGATGAGCTGAAAAGGCTGGCAGATGCCAATGAAGCCGTACGTCCGGAACTGAAATCGGCGGTTGCTCAATTAGAGGGATTGATCGGTTCTTCGGAAAGCTACTTCCCCGAATGAAGATCACCCTCTGCCATTAGTTCCCGCTAGATGTTTCCGAGTGATCTTGTTATGATGGAATACTTGCATGAAACCATGCTGGAAACATAAACAAGATCTCAGGAGGCTTTTATGGCACGAAAATCAATGATCATCAAGTCAAAGCGTCCGAGCAAATATAAAGTTCAACAGTATACCCGCTGTGAACGTTGCGGACGTCCACACTCCGTTTTGAGAAAATTTAAGCTCTGCCGCATCTGCTTCCGTGAATTGGCATACCTCGGGCAAATCCCCGGTGTAAGAAAAGCGAGCTGGTAATAAAAATACTCCCCTACGATTTCGTAAGGGAGTATTTTTGCATATCCTTCCAGTTATTACAGCAGACCTACACCTACCGGATATGGAACTTGAGTGGTTGCAGCGCCATAGCCAAAACCGCCATCGCGGGCAATTTGGTTTTGCACTTGTTGGACGTCTGTTCCCGCAAAGCCTGGTTGGAAGACTGCTTGCACACCACCGGATACTGCTGCTGGTACACCTACTGTGCCCAATCCTTGGTTTGGCTGAAACGCATTGGTAGCGTAGCCGTAGCCGTATCCTCCATCACGAGCAATTTGGTTGCGCACTTGCTGTACATCTGTTCCCGCAAAGCCTGGTTGGAAGATCGCTTGCACACCACCGGACACTGCTGCTGGGACGCCTACTGCACCAAGTGTTTGGGTAGTCTGATAAGCAGCTGGCACACCTACAGCGCCCAAGGATTGGTTGGACTGATAAGCTGTGGCGCCATAGCCAAAGCCACCGTCACGAGCGATTTGGTTACGTACTTGCTGCACTTCTGTTCCAGCGAAGCCTGGTTGGAAGACTGCTTGTACACCACCGGAAACGGCTGCTGGCACGCCTACTGGCACATTGGATTGATAAGCTGCTGTTCCTTGATAAGAGGTTGGGAGAGCTTGATTTGCATAGCCATAATTCAACTCGCGAGCAATCTGGCTGCGTACTTGCTGCGGGTCTGTTCCCGCAAAACCAGGTTGGAAAATCGCTTGTGCCGCGCCGCTTTGAAGCCCTACAGGCACACCGCCAAATTGTTGGGAAGTAAACGTATTTTGGTAAGACTGTACGCCAGGATTCAGATCACGTGCAATTTGGTTGCGCACTTGCTGTGGGTCTGTTCCCGCAAAACCAGGCTGGAAAATCGCTTGTGCCCCGCTTTGCAGGCCAACTGGAACATTGCTGAATTGAGGCGTAGCATATGTAGTTTGGTAAGCTTGCCCATAGCCAAAGCCGCCGTCACGTGCGATTTGATTACGCACTTGCTGCGCATCTGTTCCTGCAAAGCCCGGTTGAAAAACTGATTGTGCTGCGCCTGTAAACGCATTGCTCTGAAAATTGTTGAACATGTTCTTTACCTCCTTAGTAGGTTTGTTTGTAGTCTTTTCCAAAAACATCCTCTTTACTCATCGGTTGATAATATTTTTCCAGTGGAGCCTTGCTCAAAAACTCAATTCCCGATCAGGATGGAGTTTTTTGGAGACACGTTTGATTTTTTCCGTTATACCCGTCCATTATTCAATGACAGATTCGCAATCTATAAGAAATCTGTCCCTTTTTTCTGTGCTAACATGATATATATCCCGGTTACTCGGGCGATAATGGAAGGTATTGTATGGAGCAAAGGAGCTGATTGAACATGTCTTTACAAGTAACCCCGTACTTAATCATGGACGGAAATGCAAAGGAAGCGATCCAATTTTACGAAAAAGCATTGGATGCGAAACCTATGTTTCTCTCAACGTACGAAGAAATGCCGGAAAACCCGGAATTTCCCATGCCTGAGGAAGCAAAGGGACTTGTAGCTCATGCCATGGTAAAAATCGGGGACTCGGATTTGATGTTTTCAGATACGTTTCCAGGTCACCCGGTTGTACAGGGAAATCAGGTAACAATCTGCATTACCACGAAAGACAAGGATAGATCCCAGCAAATCTTTGATGCACTGCAGCAGGATGGCAAAGTGAGCATGCCGCTGCAAGAAACATCTTTTAGCCCCGCTTATGGGATGGTGACCGACAAGTTTGGAGTTACCTTTCACATCTATACGGAAGGTCAGCAATAGCAAACAAAACAGCCCTGTCCGCAAATTTTTTGGACGGGCTGTTTTTGTTGTTTACTATCGCATGCTATTTTGGAAAGCTTGTTTCTTAAGAAAGTTATTCATCAACAAATGCAGGGAAATCAAAATGGGGGGATCGTCTACGCGAGGGACATGGAGCATGACATCCTGATGGGGAACTCTAGCATAAGGCGTTACGATGATTGGATCCCTCGATCGGGTGCGCAGTGTGGAGTACGGCAGCAAAAAGTCCTTCGCTTGGGAACCCCAAGCCACGGATGTCGCCATCAGATAATAAGTTCCCGGCTTCACGCCAGTAAAACAGAAATGACCCAGAGAAGACAGCAATGTTCCGTAAAGAGGAATACCTTCTGGGATTGGTTTTGCAAACAAGCCGATAAGCACAACCCCATCAAATGGCACCTCAGCACGAATGGTTCCTTCAACGATCCCCATCTGTTGAGCAATATCTGAAGACTTGCGCCAACGACTGAGCTCTTGCAAATGTTGAAATTGTTCTTCCGCTTGCAGCACCGAATTGCGGAAATGGGCGGGCGTCACTCCGACCCGCTCCGTAAATCGGGTAGTAAACGTCCCAAGGCTCTGCTGCCCGATCTCCATCCCAATATCTCGAACGGTTAAATTGGTGTGCAATAACAAATCTTTCGCCTTTTGCAAGCGCATGGCGGAAACATAGTACAAGGGAGTCAGCCCGGTTCGTTCTTTAAAAATGCGTGTAAAATGATAGGGACTATAGGAAACATAGCTGGCTAACCGTGAAAGCGGAAGCGGCTCATAGAGATGCTGCTGAATATATGAGATCACCTCATCGATTTCAGGATATTTCTCTGTCATCATGTATAGACCTTCCACCTCGCTTGCGCTAATAGACATTTCTCCCATTGTAACATATATACAATCAATATATGAAGGTCAGTCAGTAACTATCGCTGAACCCCCGGGAATTGCCAGATGCCTGCAGCACGAAACAGGTCGCGGTACACAACTAACTTTTCATCCTTTGTGACCGTTTGCGCTTCTTCTAGCGTTGGATAGTCCAGATACACGACGTTTGTAAAAGTGCGAGGTTGACCAGTTCCGCTCATCTTTGCGTAATAATCACTGATTTCGGTGAAGATCGTCATGCCTCTGCGGATATGGCTCGCGCTTGAGACTAACGTGACATGCCGGATCCCGTGCTGCTCCAAAATCGCAGTGGAGAACAGTGCATTTTCAACTGTGTCAGTCGCCTTGTTTTCCGGTAAAATCCGTTCTTTTTCGATTCCCTGCTCAAGCAGCCATTTTGTCATCGCATCCGCTTCCGTCACTCCATTTTTGGGCACTCCGCCCGTAACGATGATTTTCGCTTGCGGATATTTCTTGGCGACGGAAAGACCGGTTTTCAGACGTTCTACCAGCGTGGGTTGCATGGATCCGTCGTCAGCCAGCGCGTACCCCAGGATGACGATGGCATGCTTTTCTTTCGGCAGATCGTCAGGTGCCTCCAACAGCAAGGGCAGCTTGAAAAACGCTTCTGTTGTACTGAGCTTTTCACGGAATTGCGCTGCTTTTGCCGCGTCGATCTGATCTAGCTTGGCCATCATCCGCTTGTAAGTAGCCTCATCCCCGTTTACTTTCGAATAGACAGCGTAAAGAAGCGTTGCGTTAAAATGTTCGGGTTGCAGATTGAGGATTTGCTGATAGGTATGCAACGCTTCCGATACTTTTTTCTGTGTAATTTGTGCAGACGCAAGCGAAAATTTTAAATCCAGATTGTACGGATCCAAAATCGTCGCTTCTTTAAAGGCATTTTCAACAACATCATATTTGCCTTTCAAGGTAATCCCTTTGAAGATTTCCTGTTCCGCTTTTTTCAAGTCGCCGCCATGCCAATAGAAGTGCATAGCCGTATCGATGTACTGTCCGATTCGTTCTGCTGTTGGTTCGTCATTTTTCACAGATTGTAGGGCTTGGTCTTCAGCGGCAGCGAAAGAAGGAAATGCTGCACTTGTCAATGAAGCTGTGGATACTACCAACGCCAAAGTCAGGCAAAAGCGCTTTTGAATCGACGTCATAGACGTGTCCCTCCCTATTTTTTACGGATCTTTCAACGCAACCGACAAAACATTCAGATCGACAACTCGGTATGACACCTCCCATATGAACACGGAAAAAGGCATAAGCAGAAAGCGGAAATGGGCAGTTTCTAAACCGTATTCCATCCGTCTCGACTCATGCCTAGTTTACCTTGTCACTTATCGTGGGAACGTAATGTTTTTGTGAAGAATCATCATCTCTGTTAAGGTTTGACAAAGACCGTTTTTATCGAAGTAAAAAACTCAATCGCCGCTTGCCCCTGCTCACGGGAATGGGAGCTCGATTGCTTCATGCCGCCAAATGGCGCTTGCAGCTCTACTCCTGCCGATTCTGCATTCACGCGCACTAGCCCCGCATCAATGTCGTTGATAAAAGCAAGCATATTGGCAAGATTCTGCGTGAAAATGGAAGCGCTTAGCCCGAAACGGACATCGTTTGCGATTTCGATCGCCTCTTCGATCGAATTCACCTTGATCAAAGCCAGTACCGGGCCAAAAATTTCCTCCTGCGCAATGGTCATGTCAGATGTAACACCTTCAAATACGGTGGGCGCTACATAAAAGCCTTCTTCCAGACCATCCTCTGTCAACTGCCTTCCGCCGCATAACAGCGAAGCGCCTTCCGCAATCCCCTTTTCAATGTAGGACAACACCGTTTGGAGCTGATTTTCGCTTGCGCATGGACCCATCCATGTATGGTCCTGCAATCCGTTGCCTACGGTAAGCTGGCTGACCTTCGCCAATAATTTCTCTTTGAATGGCTCGTATACATCCTTATGGACGATGACGCGGCTCGTTGCCGTGCATTTTTGACCCGTAGAGCGAAGCCCTCCGCTGATGGTTGCATCCACAGCCAGATCCAGATCGGCATCGGCTGCGACGATCACCGGATTTTTTCCGCCCATCTCCAGCTGGTATTTGGCACCTCGAGCGAGTGCTCCCATGCCTACTCGTTTTCCAACCTCATTGGAGCCGGTAAACGTAATCCCCTGAATATCCGGATGGTCAATGATTCCCTGTCCGATCACAGATCCGGGGCCCGTCACCATGTTGACGACCCCGGCTGGGAAACCCGCTTCCGCAAAGCACTCCATGACTTTCGCCGCAGTCACAGCCGTCTCCTGGGCTGGCTTCAACACGACCGTATTGCCATAGACAAGCGCGGGCGCCATTTTCCAGATCGGAATGGCCACTGGAAAGTTCCATGGCGTGATGACGCCGACAACCCCAAGGGGTACACGCGAGGTAAACATCAGCGCTTCGCTGTCCGTCGACGGGATCACGTCGCCTACCTTGCGCATGCCTTCCCCTGCGTAATACCGGAGAATCGCAACCCCTCGCGCCGTCTCGCCTTTCGCTTCGGCAAAGGTTTTCCCCATTTCCCTGGTCATGGTCTCTGCGATTTCCTCCAGACGTTTTTCGAGCGCGTTTGCCGCTTTATGCAAATAGTCGCCGCGTGCAGGGGCAGAAAGCTTGCGCCACATGCGCTGGGCTGCCTTTGCCGCAGCCACTGCCGCATCAAGATCGGCTTTTCCGGATTTTTGCACGTATCCGACGATTTCTGATTTTTTGGCAGGATTGATACTGGGCTCTACCTGCTGGGTCGTTGCCTGCGTCCATTCTCCGTTTACAAAATTCAGATAGGTTTTTGTTTCCGTAGTCACTGTCATGTAAATCCACTCCTCCCTTTTGTCCTCAAAATGTCGGGCCGATACGCCAGATGCCGAAATCGTGCTGCTTCAGGATTTCGGCCAATGTGAGTTTACCAGAAGCGACATGGGCCACTTCCTCCACGATGCGCTGGCCAACCTGTTCGATGGTCTCGGTACCCTCGATAATTGTCCCGGCATTGACATCGATGTTGTCCGCCATCTTTTCAAAAATGGCCGAGTTCGTCGCAATTTTGATCACGGGTGCGATCGGTGAACCTGTAGGTGTGCCTCTGCCTGTCGTAAACAGCACGATTTGTGCACCACCCGCGACCATGCCTGTCAGCTGCTCGATATCGTGTCCGGGCGTATCCATCCACACGAGTCCCTTTTTGCTTGGTTGCTGGGCGTAGTCGATCAGCTCCTGCAGCGGTCTGCTCCCTGCTTTATTGGCGGCTCCCAGTGATTTTTCCTCGAGTGAGCTCAGTCCGCCTTTTATGTTTCCGGGACTTGGATTCCCTGTGCGAATATCTACGCCCATGAGGTAGGCGCGTTTCTCCATCGCATCGATCACTTCATATACACGTTTCGCCACTTTTTCATCAACGGCTCGGTTCGCCAGCAAATGCTCCGCTCCGATCAGCTCTGTCGTTTCAGCCAAAATCGCCGTCCCCCCGTGATCCACGATCCAATCGCTGACAAAGCCAACGGCCGGATTTGCGGATAGCCCCGAGCATGCATCTGAGCCTCCGCACTCGGTCCCGATCATGAGCTCGCGGAAATCACAAGCTTCCCGCATTTGACGGGAGGCATCTTTGACCATTTTGGCCGCTAGCTTTGCCCCTTGCGCGATCGTTCCGAGTGTTCCGCCGTGATCCTGAATGGACACGACCTCCACGGGCTTTCCTGTCTTGGCGATTTCACCTGCTACGCTTCTCGCCTGATGCGTTTCACAGCCGAGTCCAAGCACGATGACGCCATAGACATTCGGATTGCTCCCCATGCCTACGTAAGTGCGGAATGTCTGCTCATAGTCGCTTCCCACCTGCGCGCAACCGTGCTGATGGATAAAGGAAACAGTCCCCTGCACCAATTCGGTTATTTGCTTCGCAGCTTGGGTCGCGCATGTGATGGTGGGCAGGATCAGCACATGATTGCGCACACCTACCCGCCCATCCGGACGTCGATATCCCCAAAACTGCCCATTAGCTAGCGTCGCCAAGCCGATCCCCTCTTCCCCGTTTTCCTTCCAGATTGTGGACATGGACATGCTCGCCCTGCTCGATATCCCTTGTCGCGATGCCAATGACTTCCCCGTATTTCAATATGTCCTCGCCCTTTTGAATGCGAACCACGGCAAATTTATGGCCGAATTCAATCGTGTCTTTTAACGCAATCTCAAACCTTCGATCCTGGCAAGTGACGGTGACGGACGCTTGGGCAGGTATATCCGTCAGCGCCACGGCCACACTGTCTTGCGGTTTCATCATGACGGTCTTGTATTGGTCCATGGGTCGACACCCTCCACGAATGATGAACAGATGGATTTCCAATAGCCTAAATGTTCTGAATGCGATGCACAGATTTAGATGGAGATATTTTTCGTCGCTTGGCTTTTCACCGGATTCGTCAAGATCCCGATTCCGGATATTTCAATCTCGATTCGATCCCCATCCGCCAAGGTAAAATCATCGGGGGGAACGATGCACGTGCCGGTAAGCAGCACCGTGCCGTCAAAAAGGGAATTGTCCCTCACCAAATATTCGACCAATTCTTCGTACTTTCTTTTCAATTGACTGGTATTCGCGCTGCCGTCCACCACCTTTTCCCCATCACGATAGATGCGGCAGATGATCTCGAAGGCATACGGATCGGAAACCGTTTCGGCCAGACGGATCGATGGACCGATCGAGCAAGACCCCCTCCACATCTTGGCCTGCGGCAAATAAAGCGGATTTTCTCCCTCAATATCCCGGCAGCTCATGTCATTGCCGGCCGTGTAGCCTACTATTTTTCCCTCTCTGGTTAATACCAGACCGAGCTCGGGTTCGGGGATTTGCCAATTGGAATCGCTGCGCAAATACACATCCTGATTGGGGCCAACCGTGCGGGCTGCTGTCGATTTGAAAAAGATCTCTGGCCGCTTTGCATCGTAGACTTTGTCATAAAAGGTAGCGCTATCCATCTTTCCACCGGTCGCTTCATAGTTCCTCGCTTCTCTGCTCCGCTCGTAGGTTACCCCGCATGCCCATACTTCAGCGGCCTCTAGCGGCACCAAAAGCGTCAGATCCTCCAGTTTTTTTTCCAGCGGTTGGACGCTCGTCATCATTTCCTGCACAAGCCGGAGGGGAGTGGTCTGTTGTTGCTCTGATTCCCTGACCAGCTCCATAAAATCCGAGTGCGGAAGCGGGAACACTTGCTGTTCGTCGGTCACCGCAGCCAAAACAAAGCCGGAAGATTCCTCGAATCGAATAATTCGCATCAGATGCCTCCTTAATTTGTTTTATATGATAGAATCGTGTTTTCATACATAAAATCAGTTCAGCTCTCCCAGCCTTCCCCTCATGAAGACTGGTGAGCGATACCATACCCCATTTGCTCCGAGATTTCCGCTGCAGCCTGCTGGAGCAACACCAGAAATTGCTGCAATTGTTCGTCATCCACGCGCGAAACCAAAGTCGATATGCTAATCGCGGCGATTACCTGCCCTTTGTGGTTCAGGATCGGTACCGCGATGCACCGGACGCCCGGCTCGTTTTCCTGATTATCGACTGAGTACCCCGCTTGGCGCACCTTTGCGAGCTCCTTCCGAAAATCAGCCTCATTCGTGATCGTGTTCGGTGTGTGTACCACATATCGATAGCCTGTTAAAATTTTTTGCTGCTCTTCTTCCTTTAAAAAGGCCATCAAGACTTTCCCAGCCCCGCTGGAATGCAAAGGAACTCTCCTGCCAATGCGGGAGTAGAGGATCGTGGCCAGCTGCCCCTCTACCTTATCAATGTATACGCCCTCTTTATCATCGAGAATGACGAGATGAGTCGTCTGTCCCGTTTGCAAAGACAAATCGACGAGATAGCGCTTCGCTACTTTGCGAATATCCAAACCGTGAATGACGAAATTTCCTCGCTCAAACAACTTCATGCCTAAGCGGTATCTCCCGTTTTCCGGATTCTGATCGATATAACCATGCAATTGCAGTGTTTTCAGCAGCGAATGAACGGTACTTTTATGGAGCTGCATCCGTTCGCTTATATCGGTAATTTTCAGTTCGGTTTCCGTTTCATCAAAAAGATCTAGAATTTTCAGGGCGCGTTCGACTGCTTGAATAATCGGCATCGTATCCATCCTTTTCCCTTGTGATTACGGGATTTTTTCGGCGCATAGGCTGTATAAAATTGGGTCCTATGCATCATTTTACACCGTTTGATCCGTAATCGAAACAGGCGTGGTTGCCGGGACTGCCAATCCTGCCGCGCCTTTCACTGACGTTTTGAGTGCCGGTGCATAGCGCTGGATCATGTCCAGACCGATACGAGCGCGGCGCACCCGCTCTTTGCACAAGCGAATGGAGGTCTCCTCCAGATGCGTACCGGACGGGTAAATATTCGGGGAATTGCGCAGGCCAAATTTGATATAGACAGGTGCTGCCACACGAATGATTTCCGGAATTTCATAATGGCGGATAAAACCGCCGATATCGTCGGGCGCTTCCACGTAAATATCAAGCGGAATATCGACCGCCTGGCGAATGGCTGCCAGCCGAGCGAGCGTTAAATCCGTAGGCACATTGTACGTACCTGCTCCGATTTCTTGCATAAGCCGGATTGATACCGGATTCGCTTGTGCCATCTGCACGGATATCTTCACCAACAAATCATGGGGCAGCTCTCCTCTTTTCTTCAAGGCGTCAACCAGCCACAGCAAACCCTCATCGGCCACTAAAATGCTGCGAATTCCTGCCTCGCACGCCCGCTTGATATCCTCGATGGAATAGACCAGCTGATCCATTCCTTGCACACGCAGACCGGCAATCTTTCCCGCACTGGCCCAAGACATTGGCGTAATATCCCAAGTGCCACGCGGTCCGACAAACAGGCTTACTTCCAGCTTTTCCCTGTGCCCGATTTGCGCCATCTGCTTCAGTTCCTCATCCGTCAAAAGCATGATGCCGCTTCCCTGGGATACCCGGTGAATGGTGACGTCATACGTGTCGCAAGCTTCAAGCACCGCTTCAAAGGAAGCCGGCCCTTCTACGCTAGGGATCTCTACACGGTACTGTGCGCCATCGGGAAACGTCTTTGTGGAACTCGGCAAATCATGGCAATCATCGGCAGGGAACCCCAGGCTTTGAATCGCTTCACGTGTTGCTTTCATCTTCCCTCCACCCTTTCTCTATGAAGTCGTCACAGTCAGAAATTTCGCTTCTGTTCGAAAATCCAGCGTGGCTTCTTCATACACAGGAATCGGTACGACCCCATGCGCAGCATCTGTATGATTGCTCAGCCGATTGCTGGCAGCTACCTGTCTTTGCCTCTGGCGTATCGTTTTCATCCGCTCTTGCGCCAATGCCGCTCTCTGTTCCTTGATCCCTTCAAATGAAAATGCCACACTGCCGTTGTGAAAGGCTTCGACATCCAGAAACTGTATTTTCCCCTGACGCAGGTGTAGATAGAGTAGATCCCCTGTCTGCAGGTAGAGGATTCCGCCGTCCTGGCTTGCCTCCGGTGTCATGTGACCGATCGCTGCGCCATAGGTGACTCCGGAATAGCGCCCGTCACTGATCAAGGTAGCGAGCCGTTTTAACTGGCGATTCGCATTGATGTGTTGCATGGGGGTAAACATTTCCGGCATGCCGAAAGCTTGTGGTCCTTGACCAGAGATAACAACCGCCAGTTTCAGCGAGCCGTTCTCCACCATCTGGTCGAACAATCCCTCATCATCAAGCGTGAGCCAGCTTTCCTCGTAATCAGGCGCATTATGTTTCACGACAGCCTCCATATTCGTGCGGGAGAAGGCTTTGCCTTGTTTGAGCTTTTCCAGCAGGCGCGAATCCAGCAGACTGCGGTTGGCATCCTCCTCGTTGTCGTAGTAAAGGACAAACGCCGCTTTCCGGTCGAATTCATCCAGCTGGCTGGTCGTCATGCCGCTGATCTTCACGACCGCTGTCTCAAAGAAATTGCCGGTCAGCACATCGACACCGCTGAATGGCCGGCGCGGGGTGGAGAGAATTACCGGATTCTCCTTCACATGCTGGGCAGACAAACGCTCTCGATCTGAAAGCCGCTGACGCCAGCTTGTGCCTGTAACTGTAGGTGCATCAAGATCCATGGGCACACCGTTTTGCATCAGCTCGTAAAACAGCGTTTCCATCCCCCTGCTGTTTCCGCTGCAGCACTGCGTTGCCAGGGCGAATATATCCCGCCCCTGCGTCAGGCTGTAATCAAACAGATCGGGTACAGGAACTTCGTGATGAATCCGGTCCAGATCCTGCAAATGGAAGCGATAGCCGCCATAAATCATCGCCGCGACGATATGCATCATCAGATTGGTGGAGCCTCCCGAAGCACTGTAAATGCGGATCGCATTCTGGATATTGGCAGCGATCAGATTGGCTACGCCAAACTCGGGTTTGTTGATCATTTCGGCCAGGCTGTCGATCGCCTGATTCACCTGAGCTTGGGTGGGCGGCGCTGTCAGAAGCTCCACTGCCGGATGTACCAGACCGAACCCCGCGACGAGATGGCGGGAGCTGTTTCCGGTCCCATTGAACGCGCACACTCCGCCCTTCCCGTCACAGGTAGCTACGGCCAAACGCTTCTCAAAGTCCTTATGCGCTGCCTTGCTGATCAAGCCCCTGTCAACCGCGCGTTCCAGCACCCCTTGGAAAGCCGTATTGGAGGAGCATTGCAAGATATAGGCCATCGCATCGCGCAAGTCGGCTGCAATATCGTTCTCACCCAGCTCCTCGGCTCGTGCAGCGACATCCTCCAGTTCGGCATACAAGTCAGCGGGGATCGTTCCACCCTGCAGCACATGCGCTGGCGCGAAGGTTGCGAAAAAAGGCGCTTCCCCACGGTACCGGCGAATCCGGTCCAGATGGGCGAGTCCGCTGACAACACCCAAGGGCTGCTTGTCACAGCCTTGTATGACAAAAGCACCGTGATAGCTGTGCGCCTCCAGCTGATTCACCACCATTTGCGCAACCGCATTGCGGCTTTGCAAGGAATAGCTCATCCCCTGGTTGCTCTGCGCCGTGCCATCGCACATGACGGGAGTAGAGAAATAGAAGGGAACCCCGCCATTTTGCCAAATGCGGATGGCCGCACGAGCACTGGTCTGGTCATCCATGATGTGGGCAGGATGGTCTGATGAGCCCCCGATAATGGCTATGCGGGGTGCGTTTTCCTCCAAGCGATTATAGATTTCTTCCAAGGTCCAGTCAGGCTTATCTCCTTCATAAGAGGAGCCTAAGACCATCTTGGAACGGTCTAGCAGGCCTGCGACACAAATCGGTTCATTTGCTTTCCCCTGGACATTGTCCCGATACGGGTTCGACGGATTGCTGATCGGCATAAATCGTCTGGTCATACGTACCTCCTCTTTTGCTCCTATCCGAAGTTAGGAAAAATTCATCGGCATCGGTTCCGATAAAACCTCGATATCGGTTCGTTCGTGTGCTTCCCCCAACATGCTTTGCGAGATCCATATATCCCTGATGTGGAGTGTGTTGGCAATTCGCACCATCCGGATGGCAGTGGCATCGATGGCATTGCATGTCTTGATAGCTGCTTTAACAGCAAGCTCGCCTGTTTCCAGCCACATGGGCAGTTTGACGGTATTGACAACCGTGCTGGTAAGCGCATTGGCATACCCTTTTTCCCAGTCAATCGCCTCGTATACTTTCCTTGTCGTGATGTCAGCCAAGCCGATCCCATTGGCATTTCCATGCGTTTTTTCAGTCAGACCAAGAACCACGGTCCGGGCTGCTTCCACGCCGCCAGTCGCGTACGGTGTGGCAAACCGGCCCGTGATATTCGGATCCATTCCGTCCCCGGAAATGTCCTTGCCAATTTCATTTACGACCAGAACATCGAGCGGAGAAAATAGGATGCGGGGCATCAGCGCCTTCGCTTCCTGCAATAGTGATGGTTCCCTCTCGATCAGCTGCTCGGCTGGTATCGCTACGATATGGGCTGGTCGATCATACGCATTTTCGATCGTGGCGAGCCCGAAAATGATGGGCGCCTTCTGCAGCACCGCCTTCGCCATTTCCACCACATGTTCGGCCATGTATTGAAATCCGTAAGCATGCGCCGCCTCAGCCCCTTTTTGCTTTCCGAGTCCGATCGTGATCATTTTGAGCAGCCCGCTCTCCACTGGACCGCGAAACGCGGTATGCGGCTTGATCCGATTGATCACGATGATTTTGTCTGCTTGAAAAGCGATCTGATCCGTGTAAATGGGAAGACCATTTTCCAATCGTCCAACCTCTACCACCTCCATGCTGGAGTGGATCGGAGCCTCAACAAAAGCTTCGGTGACACCCAAGGCTTCCAACACTTCTTTTTGCCCTGCTGCTGTGGCTCCCCCATGACTGCCCATTGCGGGTACGATGAACGGATTTGCCCCTGCTGCCTTGACAGCTCTAACCACTTCACGGGCGATTGTCGGGATTTCCGCCACCCCACGGCTTCCCACCGCAATCGCCACACGGTCACCTGGCAAAATGCGCTTGAGTACCTCCGCTTCTTTCAGCGCTTGTCGTACCGCTTCAGGTATATTCGTGATTTCGGGAGCGTGGAAATGCTGTCTGACCTTCACCATGTGCGGAATCGCGATGTCGTGAAGCAAAGCTTCGATGACGCCCATGAACGCTCCCCCTTACTGTCTCGCCTGCTTCACCTGATCGTACATTTGCTTGACGAGATCCTCCCCAAATTCTTTGGCAAATTTGTCTGTAACCGGCTTGATGATTTCCTGCATGTTGGCCATCTCTTCAGGAGTCACTTCGTTCACTTTCATGCCCGCCGCTTTCAGATCATCCAGCGCCTTTTGATTTTCCGCCCGATTGGCTTCGCGTTGGAATGCGCCGGCTTCAGCGGCTGCTTCTTTCAGAATGGTCTGTTCTTCGGGCGACAGCTTATCCCAGAACTTTTTGCTTACCAAAAATACAAAAGGCGTATAGACGTGCTTCGTAACGCTTAAATACTCCTGCACTTCATTGAATTTGCTCGATTTGATGGTTGCCAATGGATTTTCCTGTCCATCGACGGTTTTGCTTTCCAGCGCTGTGAATACTTCCGAGAACGCCATCGGGGTTGGGTTTGCTCCCAGTGCCTGGAACGCTTCGAGATGGACCTGATTTTGCATGGTCCGGATCTTCAGCCCTTGGAAGTCTTCCGGTTTGGCCACGGGGTGTTTGCTGTTGGTCAGGTTGCGGAAGCCGTTTTCCCAATAGCCCAGACCGATCAGATTATGCTCAGGCAGCTTCTCCAGCAGCTTTTGGCCAAGCGGACCATCGAGGACTGCGTCGGCTTCTTTTTCATTGTTGAACACGAACGGAAAGTCGAAAATCCCGAATTCCTTGATCATTCCGACAAGTGGCGAGGTGGAAGGGATGGTGATTTCCTGTGTACCCGCCTGCAATGCTTCGGTCATTTTTTTATCATCACCCAGCTGTGCGGCGAAGTAAGGCTGGACCTTCAGCTTACCTCCACTTTTTTGGGCGACGATCTCGGCAAACTTCTTCAATCCTTGGCCCTCGGGGTGATCTTCATTCAAACCGATACCCGCTTTGATCGTCCGTTCCTGGATGCCGCTGGCAGGAGCCGCTGACGTGCCTGAGGTGCCGGACGATGCTTGGTTGCCGCAGCCGGCCATGAGCAAAATGGCAGGCAGAGTCAGCCCGATGAGTACGTTTTTCAAACGACGTTTCATTCATGATTCCCCCTCATTTTTCATTTTCTCTTTCATCTTGCCAAAGCCCCATACGCTTGCTCCGTCTGGAACTGCTGCAGGCGAATCCGTGCTTCCACCTCTTTATTGACCAAATATTTCGGATACTCGCCATGAATCAGGACGTCAACCACCCCCAGCGCCGCTTTCGCCCTCATCTCTGCCGCTGCTTGCTCGGAATACCAGGCGACATGCGGAGTCAGGATCACATTTTCCATCGTGAGCAGCGGATTGTCAGGTTGAATCGGTTCATACTCCACCACATCGAGGGCTGCCCCAGCGATTCTCCCTGTTTGCAATGCGGAGAGTAAGGCATTCTCATCGATCACAGGGCCACGCGATGTGTTGATGATAAGCGCACTGTCTTTCATCCATTCAAATTGCTCAGCTCCCAGAAGACCTTTTGTCTCATCCGTCAAAGGGGCATGGACGGAGATGATGTCGGCCCTTCTGCATAGCTCCTCGAGCGAGACAAGCTCCACTCCCCGTTGCGCTGCCAGTTCTTCCGGAAAAAAAGGATCGTAGGCGATGGCTTGCAAGCCGAGCGGAGCCGTTTTCAGCTGCAGGGATTGCGGGATTTTCCCGAAGCCGACCAAGCCGAGTACCTTTCCCCGGAGCCGATGAATGGGCTGCGTGACTTTGAAATCCCACACGCCGTTTTTTACCGCCTGATTGGCTACCGTAATCTTTCGCGTCCAAGAAAGAAGCAGCGCAAGGGCGTGGTCAGCTACTTCATCCAGACAGTAATCCGGCACATTCGCCACACATATTCCCTTTTCTGTCGCCGCAAGCAAATCAACGGTATTGACCCCTACGCCATAGCGCGTGATGACCTTGCAATTCTCCAATTGCTCGATCACTCTGCGGCTAAGCGGGGCATACTGGTTGATCAATCCGTCGGCGTCACGACAAGCGGCGATCACTTCCTCCTCGGTCCGGCATTGCATGGGGATCAATTCGATAGGCTCCTTATCAAAAATCTCTTCTTCATACCGCAGATCCGCGTATTCCCAATCGGTCACGACGACTTTCCACTTTTTCACCGGTTTTCCCCCTTACGTAAACCAATCCAATGGCACAGTAACAATCGCTGGAAACAGGATCAACAGCAACAGAATGAGGATCTCCACCAATAAGAAGGGCCAGATCCCTTTCATGATGTCCTCCATCCCGATCTTTCCGACTCCGCAAGCTACGTTGAGCACCGTTCCGACAGGCGGGGTCAAGAGACCGATACAGTTATTCAGGATGAACAGCACCCCGAAATAGATCGGATCGATGCCGGCTTGATCGATGATGGGCATCAATACCGGCGTCAAAATCAGGATGGTTGGGGTGAGATCCATCGCCGTTCCCACCAACAGGACGATCACATTAATGACGATCAATAACAATAGTGGGCTTTCTACAAGCGGGCCTAATAATGTCGTCAACGCATCCGGGATATTCGCTACGGTAATCAGCCACGCAGATACCATCGCTGCTGCCACGAGGAACATCACCACGCTTGTCGTCTTGGCAGAGTTGACAAGCAATTCATAGAGCTTCCCGATACGCAGCTCCTTGTAGATGAACACACCTACAAACAAGGCATAGAAAGCGGCAACTACCGCCGCTTCGGTGGGTGTAAACACGCCCCCACGCAGTCCTCCCACGATGATCACGGGCAAAAGCAATGCCCAGACAGCTCCTTTGGTGGCTCCCCATATTTCTGCTGCGGAGCGGCGCGGAAGCACTTCATAATCATTTTTGCGAACAATTACCCACCAGGTGATCATCAAGCCGACACCGATCAGCAGACCCGGCACAATCCCTGCCATAAACAATTTGGTAATGGAAAGACCGCTGGTGACCCCAAATACAATCATCGGGATGCTCGGCGGGATGATGGGCGCGATAATGCCTCCCGCCGCGAGCAAGCCTGTCGAACGGTTGCGGTCATATCCCGCTTTCACCATCATCGGGATCAAAATCGCACCGAGTGCTGCCGTATCCGCCACCGCTGAGCCGGACAGACCGGCGAACAAGATGCTTGCAAGTATCGCTACAAAGCCCAAACCGCCGCGAATATGTCCGACCAACGCCAGGGCAAACTGGATGATCCGCTTGGAAATGCCGCCCGCATTCATGATTTCCCCAGCCAGGATGAAAAACGGAATCGCCATCAGCGGGAAGTTGTCAGCGCCGTTAATCAGGTTTTGGGCAATGATTTGGCTGTCGAAGATATCGAGATAAATCATGAGCGCCACGCCGCTGAAGAGCAGGGCGAACGCGATCGGCATGCCAAGCGCCATGACACCGACCAAAGATCCGAGAAATACCGCTAACGTCATTTACCTCCCACCGCCCTGCACGTATTGTTGCTGTCCGGATACCAGCAGCTCTTCTTCCGATTCCTGTATCTTCATCAGCTCCTCAACTGAACGCTTCCCGAAAAGGACGCGATATACATTCCACAGCATGATGACAGCCATGCAAAGACTCATGACGATCCCTATGCCGTACACATAGGCGAGCGGCATTCCTGTAGCCGGGGCTTTACTGTCCATGTTGATCAGGGTCATCTTCCAGCTACCGTCCAAGACCAGCCACAGCACATACAGCATTGCAGCGTTGATAACCACAAATGCTGCGGTTTTCCATGCAGGGGATAACCGCTTGACGAACATATCGACACCGAGATGCTGATTCTCTTTCAGAGCGCCAATTGCTCCTAAAAAGGTCAGCCAGATAAACAGAAAGCGGGACATCTCTTCGGACCAGGTGATTCCCGAGTTAAAGGCGTAACGCAATACCACATTGCCGAAAACAAGAATGGCCATGAATGCCAGCGAAAATGCGATCGCACCATTCAATAGACGACTGAGAAAAGATTGGGCCCTGCTCACTACTGCCCCGCCTCCTTTTTGATTTTCTCCACCATTTCTTTGGCCCATGGATACGTTTTGTAAAACTCTTCATAAAGCGGCTGCGCAGCTTGTTCCATCGCTTGGCGGAATGAATCGTCAGGTGTGGTAAACGTGATCCCCTTTTCCTGAAGGAATTTCTTATCCTCTTCGAAGCTCTTCTCCAAAAGCTCCCACTCGTATTCTGCAGAAGTTTTCGCTGCTTCCTCGATGATGTTCTTCTGCTCATCCGTCAGCTGGCTCCACAGTTTTGCGTTGATGATATACAGATTTGGGCTGAACATATGATTGGATTCCAGCACATCCGTCTGCACTTCATACCAGCCGGATGCCTTCAGTGTGGCAATCGGATTATCCTGACCATCCACGACTTTTTGCTCGAGTGCGGTAAACACTTCGGAGATGGGCATCGGTGTGATATTGGCGCCCAGCAGCTGTCCTAGCTTGATGTAATTCGGTATGTTCGGCATGCGCAGCCGCAGCCCCTGGAAATCTTCGAGCTTGCTAATCGGCTTGTTGCTAGAGAACATGCGAAAGCCGTTCGCGCTCCACGCCAGCACATGTACCCCGTGCTTGCTTTCCATTTCCTCTGTCATCTCTTTGCCGAGCGGTCCATTGAACACTTTTTTTGCATGGGCGAAATCCTTGAACAAGAACGGCCATTCGCCGACCGCCATTTTCGGTATGTCAGCCTGCATGATCAGCCCGGGAATCCCCATCTCGATCGTTCCGTTGCGCACCCCGTCGTAGAATTCCTTTTCCGCGCCGAGCTTGCTGTTGTCATAGATTTGCACCTGCAGCGAACCGCCCGACTTTTCCTCCACGATCTTTTTGAATTTTTCACGCAAAGCCACATTCTGTGGATGATCGGTGGCAAAATAATTGGCTACTTTTAGCGTGACTGCTTTTCCGCTGGCGGCACCGCCCTGTTGGCTGTTCGCGTTGCCGCCAGTCGTTTGTTGACCTGCACAGGCAGTGAGCAATAGCACGGATGATAGAAACAAGCCAAGAAGCATGGAAACACGTTTCTTCATGATGCGACCCCCATTTGTTTTATATTATAAAACTGAGTTTTGCCACGTAGCCATAGAAAGGACGATCATTCCCTTTTTCTTGCCATTCGCAGCTCCGGGACGAGATCAGGCGGCTCATTCCCTTGCAGGGCCGCGACCAGATTTTTCGCCGCCAGCATGGCCATCGCCAATCTTGTTTGCTTGGTCGCCGAACCAATATGCGGCAGGGTGACTACATTTGGCATTTGCAGGAGCGGATTGACGGGTGAAACGGGTTCTTCCTCAAAAACATCGAGGCCGGCACCCCAGATTTGCTTTTTCTTGAGCGCTTCGATTAATGCGAATTCGTCTACGATTTTTCCTCGGGATACGTTAATGAAAATGGCGGTAGGTTTCATTTGTGCAAATTGTTCTTTGCCTATGAAGTGGATGGTGTCGTCTGTGAGGGGGATCATTGTCAGTACAAAATCTGAGGTTTGTAGGAGGTTGTTGAGCGGGAGATAGGTAACTCCCCATTGTTCTTCCAAGTCGGGTCGCGGATGTCGATTGTAATAAGACACCGTCATGTCAAAACCGTATCGGGCGCGCTTTGCGATGGCCGCACCGATTCTTCCCATACCGATAATGCCGAGCGTTTTGCCATGGACATCGGTACCGAAAAGCATTTCATCCGTACTGTCGGTCCATCTCCCTTCTTTCACGAGCTTATCCAGCTCGGCAACTCTGCGGGCTGTCGCCAGGATCAAGGCAAAGGCTAAGTCAGCGACCGTTTCCGTCAATACATGCGGCGTATTCGTTCCCCATACGCCACGTTTTCTCATCGCCTGCAGGTCAAAATTGTTGTAGCCGACTGATATATTGCTGACAACTCTCAGCCGTGGCGCATGAGCAAGCAATTCCTGATCGATGCTGCCGCCGGTCGTCAGAAGCCCTTCGACATCCGCGATGCGGTCCAACAGCTGTTGGCGGGGGATTTCTTCGGGTCCTTCCCATTTGTCCAGTTCGCAATGAGTGTTCAAATAAGCCTCGACTTGTTCAGGGATCGGTTTGGTGACAAATACTTTTGGCTTCAAGATTTACGCCCCCCTCTTCTCATCTATCGGTAAAGACACATACATGTAAGCGCATTCAAGTTATCAAATAAAGAAAAGGCTTAGACCTGAATTGGTTTTATATTGTAAAACCCGGTTTTATAAGTGCGGCATCTTGTTTCTCAAATCGATTGATTCTTTACCCAATATACTAGCGTCAGCGGAAATTGATGTCAATCAATTTCGATAATTCTGATTCATATCTAAACAAAATGCTTCGAATGGACCATTTTTCACGATTAGCATGACAAAAACGTCCCACCTGATTCAGCAGGACGTTTATTCTATCACATACGTCAGTCTTCTTGTACCGGTTGTTTCGCTTTTGCCCGCAAAGCGATCTGTTCATGGATCCGTTCACGCAGATCATCCACTATGGAATAGTCCATCGAATCGATGTAAATCGCCTCCAGCTCATCATGCAAGGCTTTTGCCTGAGCCAAATGACCGGTCGCCACATTCATTGCCTCTTTATAGCGTTTGGAGATGGCCGCGATCTCATCCGCATATACTTCATCTGTGCCAGGCGTGATGATCCGCTCGTACATATCGATGACTCGATCCCCGTCTCTATCCGGAAAATGCTCATGAGGCGCGGTGCTGTCAAAAATGGCCCAGCCCAATTCCCTCACGATTACCATATCGAGGCTATTTGGATCAAAGCCGCAATGATACACTTCGACGGCAAATCCATTTTGTTCGGCATGAGCGGCCAGCTTCTTCAGCAGCGTAGACTTCCCGGACCCGGGACGCCCCTTGAGAAAGTAACGGTGCGGCAGTTCTTCCGTCAGGTTTTGGATGAAGTCAACGGGTCCCTTGGGTGTGGCCGCCCCTAGAAAACGATGCTTCGCAAGACCTTCTCCCGTTCCCTTTCTACCGGCGAAAAGAGACTCGATCAATTCTGCCGTTAGTACATTTGCTTTCGTAAAATCCAGGTTTGCAATATACGGTTTTTCCCATTCATCATGAATCCGCAGAGCTGCTGCGAATGTTTCATACGCTTGTTGGTAGCATTCCCGGATGCTTGCCGAGATGCGCTGAATATCCGCTGTGCGCGGCGCCAATTTGCTGTGATCCCAGGCTTCCCCCAGATTCACATATTCTTCGATTGCACCCGGTGCTTCCGGTTCAATCACATGTGGTGCTGTGCCATCGACAATGCCAACCTGAAGCGCAGGGATAATCACTCCATCGATCGACCCGTTATCGGAACCGCAATGGATGTATTCAAGGTCATAGCCGAGCTCTGCCCATCGCTTGCCCAGCTCTTTCATCAAGGTGGATTTGCCAGTTCCAGGTCCCCCTTTTAAAATGAACAGTCTTTGCAGCCCTTGCAGATTGGACGAAAACAGATTGTGAAATCCGCGGGCCGTGTTTCCTCCCGCATAGTAATTCAGAATCTTTCCTGGCATACTAGCACTCCTTTGAAGCGATTTACCGAAGAAAATTGAACCTTATCCTTCGTGCTTTAGGATATGTGCGTTTGCCTAGATTGGTGAAAGCGCTATTTTTCTTTCCGCATCATGTCATACGGCTTCACCGGTTTCTGTACCTTCATTTTCAATTTTTGCATCGCGTGGCGGGCTTCTTCCACTTCGTTGCCGGCTTCATCCCAGAGCTTTTCCACCACTTGCGTAAAGTTCTCCCGCTTTGGGCCGATAAACTCGACTTCCTGCCCGACGCGGAAATGGGTGCGCTGTTCAATTGTCGCCATCTGTGTGCCGGGATCGTAGTCCAAAACGAGCCCCGCAAATTCATAGGATGCCATTTTCGGAGGCGCTCCAAAGATCTGATCATCCTCCGTAGGGGTACCGAAGTAGAAGCCGGTCGTTAAGGGACGGTTGGCTGCTTTTTCTATTTCTTTCTTCCATTTCTCTTGAAACGTGAAGCCCTCGGGGTCCTCGCAAAAAGCATCAATGACGCGGCGGTATGTATTGACCACGGTAGCGATGTAGTGGACGCTCTTCATCCTTCCTTCAATCTTCAAGCTTTCCACACCCGCTTCGATTAAGCTGGGTATATGCTCAACCATGCATAAATCTTTGGAGCTCATCGTAAATGCTTCGTCCCCTTCCGCAAAAAGAGGTCGAGGCATGTCTCCACCTTGATCCTGCGCATCTTCCAGATCTTCTTCATACAGCTCATATTTCCACCGGCACGATTGCGCACAGCCTCCGCGATTCGCGTCCCGGTCGGTCATGTGATTGGATAAGACGCATCTTCCGGAGTACGAAATGCACATGGAGCCATGAATGAAGACTTCGATTTCGGTGCTGACTCTTTTTTTGATCTCGCGAATTTCATCCAGCGACACTTCACGGGCCAAGACAACCCGTGGGATACCCTCCTGCGCCCAAAACTTGACGGTCTGCCAGTTTGTCGCGGAAGCCTGTGTGCTTAAATGAATTTCCAGTTCTGGCGCCGCTTGCTTGCAAATATCGATGATCGCCGGATCTGCGACGATGACCGCATCGATGCCAATTTCCTGAAGGCTGCGGAAATACGCCTCCATCTCATGGAAATCTTCATTATGGGCGATGATATTGGCAGCCACATATACTTTTGCCCCTCGTTCGTGGGCAAACCTGACCCCTTCCTGCATATCTTCCAGCGAAAAGTTCCCCGCCTTCGCCCGCAATCCAAACTTTTGACCGCCGATATACACAGCGTCTGCTCCGTATAAGACGGCGAATTTCAATTTTTCCAGATTTCCCGCAGGTGCAAGTAGCTCTGGCTTACGGTAGGCGAGAGCGTTTGGCGGTTGCGTGCTTTGTGACATATGCATCATGATAGGTACTCCCCTATTAATAAATTTGCTCTTTGAAATAAAACCCGGTTCCCAGCAGACGTCCTTCTGGCTGCATCTGCTGCAATTCTTGTATCCACGCTTCATGAACAACTTTATCCTGTTGCTCCTGAAGCAAATCCAACGCCTGCCGGTATATAGCGACCGTACGTAGATGATTTTTCGTTGACTTGAACATGCCCTCGACGAATAGCGAGTCGATCCGTGCAGTCACGATGCCAGGGAGATGCTCGAGCATGCAGATATCCTCCGCACTCATGATGTGTGTCCCGTGCCGATTTTCGTAGATCGGATACTGATGAGCGTCTCGGGTTGTCTCCTTCAAAAACAGCTGCGATTCATGTCCATCTTCCTGACGCGCTGAACCCTGGAATCGGAGATAGTTGCTGACGAGTTCACGTTTCGAATGAAAGATGCAGGTCATTCCGTGTACCTGTATTTGCGTTTCTATTTTCGAATTCTGTTTGACCGCGATCACTTCGGCCAGCGAGAGTTCACGAGCTAACACTGCCCGGCTGACTCCCTTTTTCGCCCAAAAATTGACCGTCTGATAATTGGTAGAGGTGGTCTCGGTATTCCATTGCAGCTTCATGCCTGGAGCCGCTTCCCTTGCAGCCATGAATACTGCAGGATCCCCAAAAACGATCGCGTCCACACCAGCCTGGTCCAACATGCGTATATATCCCTCAAGGCCACCCGCTTTTTCGTGATGGAACAGTGCGTTCATCGAAACATAGAGTGGTTTTCCCCGGCCATGAGCAAGCTTCACCGCTTCTTGGACCATCCGCAGGTCAAAATTGCCCGGCATTCGCAGGGCATATGTTTCATCTCCCACCAAGACAGCGTCAGCTCCCGCTTCGAAAAGCTTGTCTACTTCTTCCACATCTCTGGCATTTGCAAGTAATTCTGGCTTTCTCTTGTTCATCTCACTCTTCCTCGGTTCCCAGATTCTGTATCCTCTCAATATAGCGAACCGTTTCTTATTCAGGTGTGATGTATGTCACTGCAAAGAAAAAAACTCATCCTACTCCGATGAGGAGAAAAAGATGAGCTTCAAAGGTTATCGTCTTCGCCAACTTTTTGAATGGTCAAAGGGTATCCGACCAATTACAATATATATTCAGGGGGGCGGTTCAAGCATGGAAGATTTGCAACGATATGCCATTCGTATTCGAAAGGCAATGAACAAAACACGAAGAGAGATTAACAACGTCCTGCAAACACAGACGCATTTTGAGCTGAAACAACCGCAGCTTCACCTGCTCACTTACATTTCCGAGCACGAGCCCTGTAAAATCACCGATTTGGCGAAAAAATTCGAGGTGAATCCAAGCACCATATCGACCATGATTAACAAGTTCGTACAAGACGGTTTCGTCATTCGCGAGTACAGCAAGGACGACCGCCGCAATGTATTTGTCACGGTAACCGACCAAGGCAAGCATGTGCTAAGCAGGGAGCTGGAAAATTACAACAAGGTTGTGGGGCAGTATCTATCTCGCCTCAATAAAACGGAACTGGAAACCTTACTGAACATTTTGGAAAAAATGGCAGAGAGCTGACATAACGCCCCTGGTCTTGAAAGCGCTATCAGACGGATTGTCGATTGCGTTCAGCGTTTTCAATCACCCGCTTCATCGCTTGTATTTGTCCGAGATGGTTCGCCTCGTCCAGCAAAGCAAGACAAGCTAATTCCTCGTAGGTGCTCAAATCCAATATCGGTTTGCTTAACGACTGCTGCAAATGATCAGCGTGAATCTCTAGGATACGAGGCAGCTGATCCTTTAACTGCTGAATCAGCGTTTCAACGGAAGGAACATCATCGTTCCAATCAGCCGGTTTGGTACCGCTGGCAAAATATTGGATGTAATCAGCGGGAAGATGCGCGCTTTTTTGCGGGAAGCCGAAGAGCAGCTGCTCCGAAAGCGTCAACACATGCCCAATGTGCCAATGAATCGTATTGTTGAAGCCGTCCGGTTGGATATGTGCGATCGCGATCGATTCTTCTGCACGTTTAATAAAATAGCTCCTTGTCAGTTCAAACTGTTTTTTCATGATCTGGTTCATAAAAAACTCCCCTTCCTTTTCATTTCCTAAATATACCAAACGCAACATCTCTTGCCTACGCTTCCCTCTTTCGTCCGACACTTTCTCCCTTTTCTTCAAAAACCGCTGACACATTCTGTCTATCGATGTAAGGTTTATGCAAAAACAACCAGCTTTTGACGAAGGAAAATAGAAGGAAAATGCACACCGCGGAATAAATATTCTAACTATTCAAATAAAAATTTGAAACAAAATTTCAAAGGAGGTACTACGTTTGAAAAGATGGTCGGCTCGTCCATGGAAAAAAGCCATCCTTCCCCTCACGATGGCTAGCCTCGTCCTGTCTGCCTTCGCCCCTGCGGCGACCCCTTCCTTTTTGTCTGCCAATGTCGCTCATGCCGCCAAATCCGATAAGCTGCAGGAAGCCTTTGAGGAGGCCGCTGAGGAATTCGGTGTTCCCGAAAGCATTTTGCTGGCAGTCTCGTACAACCTGACGCGGTGGGAGCACCATGATGGGAAGCCCAGTTTTTCTGCCGGGTATGGATTGATGCATCTCACAGAGCTTGACGAAATTGATGAGACACATGGCAAAGGCTTGGAACGCAAAAAGAAAGGCGATACGGAAGATTTTGAAGATGACCCCAGTATGCACACCTTAAGCGAAGCAGCCGACTTGCTGGGAATCGATCCAGAGGAACTGATCGAAGACCCTGTGCAAAACATCCGCGGCGGTGCGGCTCTCTTGGCGGAATACGCACGTGAAACGACAGGAGAACTGCCAACAGATGTGGACGATTGGTATGGCGCGGTTGCCAAATACAGCGGATCTAAGGAACGCTCTCTCGCACTTGATTTTGCGGATCAAGTGTTTGCAACGATCAACGATGGTGTTGATCGGGAGACAACGGATGGTCAAAAAGTACGGCTGAAAGCCACGAAGGCAAAAGCAAATCGTGCTACGATTGAATCGCTACGCCTGCAAAAAAGCGATACGACAGAAGCCGACTGTCCAAACGGGTTGGATTGTCAGTTCATCCCTGCTCTTTACGAACAACGAGGAAGCAACCCAAGCAATTATGGAAACTACGACATCGCTGACCGGCCAAAAGCCGGACCCGATATCCGCTATATTGTGATTCACGATACGGAAGGAAGCTACCAAAGCGCGATCAACTGGTTCCAAAATCCTGCCTCCTCTGTCGCGGCTCACTACGTCATTCGTTCTTCCGATGGACAGATTACGCAAATGGTCGATAACAAAGACGTGGGCTGGCATGCCGGAAACTGGTATGTCAATATGCATTCGATCGGTCTTGAGCATGAAGGAATCATGACGGAAGGCGCAGACTGGTATACGGAACGGATGTACCGCGCTTCCGCCAAGCTCGTCAAATATTTGGCAGAAAAATATGAGATTCCGCTTGATCGCGCCCATATCATCGCCCACGAAGAAATTCCCGGTTTGACGCAAGCACGCTATAAAACAATGCACGAAGATCCGGGCGCTTTCTGGGATTGGGAGCATTACTTTGAATTATTGGGTGAACCGATCAAAAACGAACGCGGTCCGAAAGATGTGGTGACCATCAAACCGCATTTCAAAACAAACAAGCCTGAGCTCGATGGCTTGGAACGCCAACCGGCCAACTTCGTCTACTTGTACCAAGAACCCAGCTTTGATGCCCCCCTGCTTGACGATACCCTTCTGCCCGGTTCAGGCTCCACAAGCATTCATGAAGAAGGCAGCAAGGCTGTTACCGGCCAGTCTTATGTATTGGCGGATGAAGACGGCGATTGGGATGCCATTTGGTTTGGCGGACAGAAAGCATGGTTCTACAACCCGAATGACAAAAATACCGTTAGCGGCAAAGGATTAATCGTCCGTCCCAAAAAGAATAAGGTACCCGTTTACGGCGCCGCATTCCCAGAGACGAGTGCCTACCCATCTGATGTACCGCCGCGGACAATGGAGGTATTGTACGAAATCAATGAAGGAGAAGCGTATGTCGTGACAGACAAGACAAAAGGGAATTACTATCACGCGGTCACCTTCTCCCATGATCCTTATGATGATGATCACAAAATGGTCATCGGGGACGAAGAATACTACCAGATTACCTTCAATCATCGCTTTGGTTTTGTCAAAGCCTCCGATGTTGAAATCGGCGTGAAATAAGTCCGGTACACCGAAAAAAAATCCCATCCCGCTTCGTCAGGGGATGGGATTTTTCCATAGCCGTTTCGATTAATCGATCATCAGGATCTCACGAATCTCCTGCTCAGTCAAAGAGGACAATGCTTCCTGCCCTGGCTGGATCACTTCCTCGATCAGGTTTTTCTTTTTCTGCTGAAGCGCAAACATCTTCTCCTCTACCGTCCCCTGGGTGACGAGACGGATGACGTGGACGACTTTCTTTTGCCCGATGCGATGCGCACGGTCAGCGGCCTGCTGCTCGACCGCAGGGTTCCACCACAAATCGTAGAGGATGACCGTATCCGCTCCGGTCAGATTCAACCCGGTCCCTCCAGCCTTTAACGAAAGGAGAAACAGATCCCGCTCTCCCTCGTTGAAACGATTGCACAGCTCTACCCGTTCCCGTGCCGGAGTCTGCCCGTCCAGGTAAAAGTAAGGAATACCTTGATAGCCAAGTTCACGTCCGATCAGATCAAGCATCTGGGTGAATTGCGAATAAACCAAGACTCGCCTGCCCACATTCCGGCATTCTGCCAAGAGCTCCAGCAGCTGCTCGAATTTGGCAGAACTGCCCTCATACTCGTCCACAAACAGCGCCGGGTGGCAGCATAATTGGCGAAGACGGGTCAGCCCCGCTAATATTTTGATCCGATTCCTTTGGAAATCGTCCGCATTCAGCAGCCGCATTGTTTCTTTTTGCAGCAGCGCCAAGTGAGCGAGATACAGTTTCTTCTGCTCCGGAAGCAGCTCGGATGCCTGCAGCGTCTCAATCTTCTCGGGCAATTCCTTCAGCACGTCCGTCTTTACACGCCGCAGCAAAAACGGTCGGGCTCGCTTGGCGACCGCCTCACGCGACAGGTCATTGAACCCTTTCCTTGCAGGGAATAACCCGGGGAATACGGCATCAAAGATGGACCAGAGCTCCTCCAGACGATTTTCGATGGGTGTTCCGGAAAGGGCAAAGCGGTAGCGCGCCTGCATCGCTTTGACGGCTTGCGCTGTCTGTGTGGCATGGTTTTTGAACGTTTGCGCTTCATCCAGGATGAGCGTATGGAACATTTTTTCCGCGTAGAGCCGACTGTCTTTTCGCAGGAGCGGGTAGGATGTGATGAGAACATCCGCCCCTGAGGAATCATCCAGGCTGCTCTTCCGTTCCGCCTGCGCCCCATCGATGATTACCATCCGGATGTCCGGTGCGAATTTTTGCAATTCATTGCGCCAGTTATATACCAGCGAGGAGGGGGCAACGATCAAGGCCGGCTGCTTCTCTTCCCGGATTTCCGGGAGGACAGAGAGTAAAAAGGCAATGCTTTGCAAGGTCTTTCCAAGTCCCATGTCGTCGGCAAGGATCCCGCCAAACTGGTAGTGGGCCAGCGTCTTCATCCATTGGTAGCCATACTTCTGGTAATCGCGAAGCACGTTCTCCAGACTTTCCGGCACGGGAAAATCCAAATGATCCGGATTCCGCATATGCTCCAGCAATCGCCGCAGTGTTTTTCCGATCTTTACGGTCTTACCGTGCTCTTGATCCAGCAAATGCAGGCCCCGTACAAGGGGAAGGCGGGCCCCCGCTCCGCTGAATTCCATGCTATCCGCACCGATTTGATGCAGAAAGTCGCTGATGACCTGATACTCGGTTGCCTCCAAGGGCAGCAGTGCCCCATTGGGAAGCCGGTAGTATTTGCGCTTCTCCTCCAACGATTGGAGTACGCGCCGAATATGCGACTCCGGGATCCCCTCCATGTCAAACTGGACTTCCAACCAGTTGATCCGATCATCCGCATCCACTCGGATTTGCGGAGGCGCAGATCCCGTAAACACTCTTTCTTTGACTGCAGTCGTGGCGTACACTTTTGCCAGCTTCTCCAGCTGTGGTACAACATGGTAGAGGAAATGGTACTCCGCTTCCTCTTCCTCCATGACATAGCCGCCTTCTGTCTTCACGAAAGGGCTTTGTTCGATTAGCTCCACGATTTGGCGTTCTTTTTCCCCGTCACGCACATGGATACGGTCCGTCCGCCGCTTTTGGCTTTCCTCTTCAAACGGATTGATGACAATCTCTCCATATTGAAATTCCAGCCCGACGAGCAGTCGATCCTTCAGTCGGTCCAAATACAGCTTCGCTTGCAGCGGTGCTTGGATAATCCGCTCCGAGACGGCGTTGGCGATACGGACGCTTCCCAGCTTTTTCAATCCGGGAATCACCTGTTCCAGAAAAGGCTCGATCTGCTCCGGCGCAATCGTGATTTGCGGTTTGCGATATGCATCCACCATGCGCTTCATCTCCGCCAGTCGCTTGCATTGATCAGCGGGAAGCTGCACCACCTTTCCTTCCGTCAGCACCAATCCATAGGATTCCATGACGATGATCCGATCCAACCCCTGCATATCCATCACATAGCTGTCTTGCTCGGCTTGATCAAAGGCAAATTGCAGCGGCAGAGGTTCCTCGGTAGCATCAATACCCGCATAGCTGCGCCCCCCTTGCTCCAGCTGCACCTGTTTGGCAGCCTGCAGCAGCGAGAAAAGGGATTCCCAAAAAACAGGCGGGATGAGCAGGACCCTATCCGTGCTTACGCCCTTGCCCTGCATGTATAGCGGTTGGGTGCTCTCACGGATCATTTTTTCGTATTGATAGACTTCCAGCAACTTCTGGATGACTGCATTGTCTTCGTTGTCGAACAAGTGCTGCTGCGGATCATACGTAAAATGCTTGGAGAATGCATAGGGCTCCCGACGTTCCAAGCACTCGAGAAATTCCTTTATTTTCTGAACCATGTAGAGCCGTTTCGGACCCACCTTCAATGCGACGCCGAACATATGCTTGCGTATTCCATAGGAAACCGGTGAAACAGTGAATTCTACCGCCACCGTTTCTCGCGTGTCAAACAACTGTCTGGCCGTATTTCGTCTTTCCGGATGGTTTCGAAAAAGGCGAAGGATCCCCTGTGTTAATTGCAGATCCCCCGAAGAGTCTCCGGGGGTGGTTCGAGCAACAGCGGTACGGGAGTCATATTTCGCTGATTCGCGCCATCCGCTTACCTGTTCTAGCTCCTGGATGTTGAGCAGCACCGCAGCGATATGCTGACAGTGGTGATCATAAGAATCGAGGGTCGGGCAGCTGCAGGCAGCCACGATCTTTCCGACATGATCGATCTCAATCTTCACCTGATAGCTTCCTTTTACGGTCGCTTCGCAGAGCGAATGTTCCCAATCCATATGGGTGATCTCCACTTTGCGTGTACGGTAGAATGCTTCCCCTCTTTCATAGGAAGTCCTGCCGCACAATCTCTTAATATCCTGTTTGGTTAATGAAAAGCTCATGCGAACCGGTCCTTCCTTTGAAACGTTGTATCTAATATCTTAGCAAAAATAACATGCACATGCCGCTGGTTGGAAGAACTTTCACCCGCTATGGGAGTTCGGTTTTCCATTCTACGCCCTTTGGCAATATCTCTTGCACCTTCTGGCGGATTTCCTCGTTCTGATGCAATTCCTCACTCAAGATCGTGACAATGCCTCGATCCTCTCTGGTCCGTATCAATCGCCCGATGCCCTGTCTCAGACGCAGCAGCATATAAGGCAAATCTACCTCTGCGAACGGATCAGAGCTCCTTTTTCTTTTCGATGCATACACCGGATCATTCGGCGGAAATGGTAGCGACCAGATGATCACACTGGACAGGGAGGGTCCTGGAATATCCAGCCCTTCCCATAAGGAAACCGCACACAGATTGCTTTCCTCCTCATTTTGAAAGGCGGAAATGAGATGGCTGATTTCTTGATCGCCCTCGAACAGAAAGCTCATCCCTGCAAACGAATCATTGTCGGACATATGCTCTCTGAATCGCTTCATTTCTTCCTTCGAGGGAAAGAGAAACAGCGATCTGCCCCGTGTACGCTCGAGCAAGCGGCTCGCCGCTTTCATTTTCAGCTCAAAGGAATTCTCGGTTTTCACTTCAGGCGCATACATTTCCATTTGCTGTTCGTAATCATACGGGGATGCGACGGTAAAGGATAAATAATCCTCGATTCCCAAGCTGTCTGCCATATAATGAAAAGACCCATCGACGGAAAGGGTAGCGGAAGAAAAAACGATCGGCATCTTCTGGGAGAACACACGCTCCCTCAGCACTTCTTTCACCATTCTTGGCATCACGACCAGTGTCGCCCCTGCTGCTTCCTCGCTCAGCCAGGAGATGACCTGATCCTTTTGCTGGAACAACTTCAGCATCCAATGAATCATGTCCAAGTGTTCGTTGACAATGCGAAGCTGGTAGTCGTCGAGGGCGTATACACCGCTTTCGACCACCATTTCGTCTTCGATCAATGCGATGATGTCCGTGAGTCGTTTTACCTCGCCAAGCAAGGATTCGGAAAACATGATTTCCTTCCGATCGGAGCCCGGTACAGCCTGGCTCTGCTTGTCCAGACTCGCAAAGAGAGCCTCGCTTTGCACGATCGCCTCTTCCAGCAGGATCGCAAATGACTCACGAACTTCTCCCTGCAGCAGTCTCGTCATGATCTCTTCAAACACGGAATGGGTAAACTTGTAGGTCAACGCCTTTTGGGCGGCTGGTTCCACCAGATGCCCTTCATCGAATACAACTGCACTGTGGCTAGGTAATAAAGGAAGCTGTCCTTCCCGTTTCCGTGCTTCAGCCGTCCAGACATGCTCCATGTAAAAGTCGTGCGAACAAATGATCAGGTCCGCCGATTTCCGGTAGTAATCCCGGGTAAGGCTCAAGCCACAGCGATGCTGCTTGTCACAGGAGAGGCAATCTTGGAAGGAATCCCAGCCGATCTTCTCCCATTGCTCATCATTAATATGTGGGTAGTCGCTTCGATCGCCATACGGGTAAAAGGATTGCAGCGCTTCTGTCGTATGAACAAATGAGGGCAGTTCCACATAAATGTTATCAAATACTTCCGGATCTTCCGCATTGGCGCGCGATTCGTCCAGCTTGTTCAAGCATACATACTGGGTCGGTGATTTCGCCAATCGGGCATCGATTTGCACAGCAAGATGTTTTGCCAGCTTGGCGATGTCACCCTCCGGCTTGACCAGCTGTTCAATCAAGGATTCATTCGCACAGGCAATGATCGCCGGCTTTCTCGTATAGCGCGCATAGCAGATGGCATATAGCAGGTAAACCAATGTTTTTCCTGTTCCTACCCCTGCTTCCGCGAAAATCGTTTTCTTTTCTTGAAATGCTCTTTCCAGCTGGAAAGCCATATAGATCTGTTCATCCCGAACTTCAAAACCGGCATCGGGCAAAATGTCATAAAATACATCCGCAATCCAATCGCTCACCTGTTGGATAAAGGATTGCGAAGGATCGTACGCAAACGGATAGCGCTCCACTTCTGTCGTCCTCCAAGCAAAGGAAAGATGTCTACTCTATCTTTTACAAGTCAAGATTTAATCATTACACGTTTTTCCAGTGAAATGCAAGCAAAAAAACTGCCGTCACTTTCAACGGCAGCGGCAGATGCTTCTATCGGATTTACTCATTTCCCATTTCGATCACTTTCCCAGGGTTTAAAATATGATTGGGATCAAAGCTTTGCTTGATCATCTTCATCAGGGGCAATGTGTCGGCATGTTCCACTTTCAAATACTTTTTCTTGCCAATGCCGATACCATGCTCCCCTGTGCAGGTTCCCCCTTTTTGCAGGGCGTACGTCACAATCTTTTCGTTGATCGCCAAAGCTTTTTGCTCTTCTTCGGGATCCCTCTTATCGAACATCAGAATCGAATGAAAGTTCCCATCGCCTACATGGCCGAGAACGCCCCCTGGAATCCCATTTTGATCGATCACTTCACGCGCATAGACGATTGCACCGCTCAATTCGGAAAGAGGCAGACACACATCCGTCAGCATCATTTCCTTTCCCGGATACCCGTGTTTGAAGGCGTACGCCAGATTATGACGTGCCTCCCACAGCTTCGCCCTTTCCTTCGACTCGCTTTCGAACGTGAACTGATCACTTCCATGTCCCTCGAGCAGCTCAGTCGCAAAATCCACATCTTGCTTTAACCCCGCTTCATTTCCGTGGAATTCGAGAAACAAGGTAGGCTTTTCGGGATAATTGGTTTCGCTGTGCTTGTTGACTTGCTTTATCGAGACAGGGTCGACCAATTCCACACGTCCGATGGAGATACCTGCGGAAAGCAAGGCGATCGCCGCATCGACCGCTTCTTTCACCGTTGGAAACGTAGCTCGCCCCGCTACCATCGTTTCGGGTATGCCGTAAACCTTCACCGTGATTTCTGTAAACACGCCAAGCGTCCCTTCCGAACCGACAAAGAGGCTTGTCAAATGATAGCCAGAGGAAGATTTGGCCGCCAGTCCGCCTGTATGGATGACGGAACCGTCCGCAAGCACAACCTCGAGATCCCTCACCTGATCCCGCATGATTCCATAGCGGACGCTCATGGTTCCGCTTGCATTTGTAGCCGCCATCCCGCCTAGAGAAGCGTCCGCACCGGGATCGACGGGGAAAAACAAACCGTATTTCTTTAACGCCTGATTGAGCTGGGTTCGGGTGACACCGGGCTGTACACGGACCAGGAAATCTTCTACGCGGACTTCAAGGATTTGATTCATCTGCGAAAAGTCGAGGGAAATTCCACCCTTAAGCGGTACACAATGCCCTTCCAAGCTGGATCCAGCGCCAAAAGGCACAACAGGTATTTTATGTTCATTTGCGTATTTCAGGATCGCAGACACTTCTTCCGTCGATACAGGGAAAACGACCACATCCGGCATGACAGGAGTATGGTGCGACTCATCCTTGCTGTGAAGAGCCAGTACTGATTCACTCGTGGTGGCCCGATCGTCTGCTGTCAGTTGTTTCAAATCGAATAGAAGCGTTTCAGGAAATGGTTTCACCGCACATCCCTCCGTATGAATAGGTTCCATCATGAACTCATCATACCATTCGTTACCAGGAATGTCTTGCGAACAGCCTGAACATTGGTAAGTGGCTGACAAAAGAACGCTACCATTCGGCTACCGAGCCATCCGCATGGCGCCAGACAGGATTTTTCCAATCATGTCCTTCCGCCGCTGCTTGCTTAACCCGTGCTTCGTTGATCTCGATGCCAAGTCCGGTCCCCTGGGGAATCGAGACAAAGCCGTCCTTGTAAGCGAAAACGCCTGGGTCTGCCAGGTAATCGAGCAAATCGCTGCCTTGATTGTAATGGATACCCAAGCTTTGCTCCTGAATGATCGCATTGGGCGTACACGCATCCAGCTGTAAGCAAGAAGCGAGGGCAATCGGTCCGAGCGGGCAATGCGGGGCGACGGATACGTCAAACGCCTCGGCCATCGCCGCGATTTTTTTCCCTTCCAAAATGCCGCCTGCATGCGATAAATCCGGTTGGATGATATCGACATAACCGTCGATTAGCAGCTGCTTAAATCCCCACCGTGTATATTGCCGTTCCCCGGTTGCGATCGGCGTGGTGGTATAACGAGCGATCTCCCGCAAAGCCTCATTGTTTTCTGGAAGAACTGGCTCTTCGATAAACATCGGGCGATAAGGGTCCAGCTCTTTCACCAGTATTTTCGCCATCGATTTATGTACCCTGCCGTGAAAATCCATCCCAATGCCTATCTCTTTTCCGACCGCCTCGCGAACAGCTGCGATTCGACTGACCGCAGCTTCTACTTTCGAAAAGGAGTCGATGTAGTCCATTTCCTCTGTCGCATTCATCTTGACTGCCGTAAACCCTGCCGCCGCTTTTTCTCTCGCGGCTTCCGCTACATCATGAGGACGATCTCCCCCGATCCATGAGTAAATCCGTATCTTTTCCCGCGCCGCCCCTCCAAGCATCTCGTAAACCGGCATGTTGTACCATTTTCCCTTGATGTCCCAGAGAGCCTGCTCGATTCCGGAAAGGGCGCTGCTTAAAATCGGGCCACCGCGGTAGAAGCCGCCGCGATACAATACCTGCCAATGGTCCTCGATCGGCAGCGGATCTTTCCCTAGCAAATAGCTGGCCAATTCGTTCACGCAGGCGGCGACGGTATCTGCCCGTCCCTCCACGATGGGTTCGCCCCACCCCGAAATGCCTTCGTCTGTCTCGATTTTCAAAAACAGCCAGCGAGGTGGCACTTTGTACAGGTGCAAATTTGTGATTTTCATCAGCGACGCTCCTTTCCGTCTCGAAAAAGATAGGTCCTAGTCCCGATTACTGATCGTTTCGAACGACAGCGTGACCGCCGAATTCATTGCGCAGGGCAGCCACGACTTTTCCTGAGAAGGTATCCTCCTGCAGCGAGCGATAGCGCATCATCAGCGACAATGCGATGACAGGTGTAGCAATCTGGTGGTCAAGCGCGGTCTCGACGGTCCATTTTCCTTCCCCGGAGGAATGCATGACGCCGCGGATTCCGTCCAATCGGGCATCTTTGCGGAATGCCTGCTGTACCAGCTCCATCAGCCAGCTGCGAATGACCGATCCATGATTCCACACCCCGGCAACTTTCTCATAATCAAACGAAAACGGGCCTTTTTCCAATACTTCAAAGCCTTCTGCGATCGATTGCATCATCCCGTATTCGATACCGTTGTGCACCATTTTCAGAAAATGTCCGCTTCCGGATTCTCCAGCGTACAGATAGCCATCCGGAACGGATATCAGCTTGCATATGTTCTCTATTTTGCGGAACGCTTCCTCCCGCCCGCCTACCATCAGGCACAGACCGTTCAATGCTCCGCTTGTTCCGCCGCTTGTCCCCGCATCCAAAAAGTCGATTCCCCTCTCGGCTAGGGAAGAAGCTCTGCGAATCGAATCTTGGTAGTGTGAATTTCCGCCATCTAGGACAATATCTCCTGCTTGCAAATAGGGTTGAAGCGACTCGAGCACTTCATCGACGACGGTGCCTGCCGGAATCATCATCCAAAAGGCGCGAGGGGCTGGAAGGGTCTTTGCGAATGACTCCATGCTTTCAAATACTTCGATCCCATAACCGGCCGCTTCTTCACGGCGAGCAGCGTCGATCTCAAACGCAGTAACCGCAATATCGTGGTTCAACAGATTCCGTGCCAAATTCAATCCCATTTTGCCTAATCCGATTACACCAATATGCATATGTATCCCTCCATTTTTTATTATCGGTTTCGCTGATAATCAGCTAATGCGGCCATTTCCCGCATGGTATTTTCATAGAGTCGTTCATACACCGGAAAAAGCTGCGCATACTTCGCCTGATTGTCCGGATCGGGTACAGTCTTGTCTGCTACGCCAATTAGCTTTTTGCATGCAGCTAGGCTATCGATGGCGCCCACCGCGTGAAAGGCTAGCAACGCCGCCCCCAAGCTGGAGCTTTCGTGATTGTCCGGGACAGCTACGGGAACGCCAAACATATCGGCCAACATCTGCCTCCAGACTGCGGAACGGGCAAACCCTCCGGATGCTCTGATTTCTCGCGCCTCGCCAGCAAGCTCGCCAAGCACATGCGATACTTGATAGACAGCAAATAGAATCCCCTCCAGCACCGCCCGTATGAAATGCTCTCGCTGATGATGGAGCGCAATACCGAAAAAGCTGCCTCGCGCATCCGCATTCCAATGAGGCGCGCGTTCCCCTGTCAAATAAGGCAAAAACAATAGCCCCTGCGCTCCTGCTTCTACCTGCGAAGCTTTTTTCAGCAGCAGATCGTAGGGATCCTCCCCTGTACTCACAGCCTGTTCCGCCTCAGCAGCGCCAAACTGATCGCGAAACCAGCGCAGCGCCAGTCCGCCGTTATTCGTCGCACCGCCGATTACCCATTTGTTTTCCGTCAGCAAATAGCAAAACGTCCGTCCAGTCGGGTCAGTCAAAGGTCGCTCGACAACCGTGCGCACGGCGCCGCTTGTACCAATCGTGACGGCGATCTGGTCTGGTTCCACAGCCCCCACTCCAAGATTGGCAAGAACGCCGTCACTCGCTCCCACAACAAAAGGTGTTTCAGGCAGCAATCCAACCTTTGAGGCGATCTCTCCTTTTAGCCCGCGCAATACATGGGTGACAGCAACCGGTTCGCTTAGCTTATCGCGGGTGATCCCGGCTGTCTGCAGCGCTACTTCATCCCAATCCAGCTTACGGATGTCGAACAAGCCCGTAGCAGATGCGATCGAATGATCAACCACATACACCCCGAACAGCTTGTGAAGCACGTACTCTTTAATCGATATGAACTTGGCCGCGCGCGAAAACACATCCGGACGTGATTCTTTGATCCACATGAGCTTGGTTAAGGGTGTCATCGGGTGAATCGGCGTTCCTGTACGGTGATAGATGTGCAACCCCTCTTCACCTCTCAGCCTGGCTGCATGCGCAACACTTCGATTGTCCGCCCAGATGATGCTGTTGGTCAGTGGGTTTCCCTCCGCATCCGTGGCAATGATACTGTGCATGGCCGAGCTCAGTCCGACTGACGCGATCTCATGCGGGCGAATGTCTGCCCGCACCGTAGCCTCATGCAACGCATGCAAAACCGCAGCAAAGATCGCGTCAGGCTCCTGCTCAGCCCAGCCCGCTTCCGGCACGAGGATCGGATAGTCTGCATTGCCAATTCCCCGTACTTCTCCACGCAGCGTATATACAACCGCTTTTGTACTTGTCGTTCCGATATCTACCCCGATGGCATAGGATTGATTGATCAAAGGGCTCACTCCTCGTACTCTGTTTCGAAAATGCTAGAGCCGTTTCAATGAGATGGCTTGACGAATCTTGGAGATGTTGGCAACCGTCTCGTCCTGGCGACGGAACGAGACCGCTACGTACAGCACATCGATTAAGGTAAGCTGCGCCAGTCTGGAAGACAGCGCCTCCGTGCGAAACGCCGTCTCTCTGGAGGCGGTAAACAACGCAAAATCCGCCTGTCTGACGAGGGGGGATCGCCGATATCCCGTCACCGCGATCACCGTGGCGCCAGCGGCCTTCGCTAGCTTCGCCGCTTCCAAAATATCCTTGTTGGAGCCGGAATGAGAGAACACGATCACGACATCCCCTTCTTGTAGCAAAGCTGCGGACATCAGCTGAAAATGGCTGTCAGCATGGCATGCAACGGGAATTCCTGTCCGCATAAACTTATGGCAGGCGTCCTGGGCGATTGCGGCTGAGCCTCCCGTTCCGTAAAACTCGATGCGCTTTGCGGCAGCTAATCGCTCAATGACCGCTGCCAACGTTTCGTGTTGATCTTTGGTAATCTGCAAGGTGTCCTGCAGCGTTTCAATGTCGGCCATGAAAATTTTTTCCGCGAGTGAGAGGGCATTATCCTCCGGGAGGACTTCCTGATAGATTTGCTGCTGCGGACTTACGATTTCACTGGCCAAGGCGATTTTGAAAGCTTGGTAGCCTTGAAAACGCAGACGTCGGCACAAGCGAAAAACGGTCGCTTCTGCACACCCGCATCGATCTGCCAACGCCGTGATGGATTGATGGATGATTTCATCCGGACGCTCGAGAATATAGTCAGCGATCTGCTGTTCCTTAAGGCTCAATTGCGGGTACATGCTGCGCAGTTGGATGAGTACGCTTTTTGGGGTGTTCGAGGATTGTTGAGACATGACGGCTACACCTGCTTTAGTCCGAATACATTTCTTTCCTTCAGTATAGAAAATTATTTTCATGACGTCATCATCAGAAAGAAAATTTTTTCAACAAAGAAATGGATCGTCCAAAATGCTTTTTCATGGAAAATAAATTCGAAGACTGATGTCGCTGCTTTCACGCAGTATCTGTGTATGAAAAGCAGTTACTTTCGAACGATGAGTATGGGACAATTCGATCCTGCCATATAAAATGCCAGTCAAAACACGATAAAAAGTGTCAGACTGGCTTCGTTTATTGAACGCTGGTACCCAATCGTTCAGTATGCTTCTATTCCCCACTATCCCAAGTATAGGACAACCGATGTGGTGCCCTCCTAAATACGATTTTATGTAGTAGAAATCTGTCGGTAGCACAAAGGGATAGCCGTTAATTTTACCTCCTCCCTAAAGTTTGCGGCTCTTCGGACGCAGCGCCCACGAGGCAAAATTGAGTGCAGCGTATGAAAGCGGAAGGATGATTGGAAACCCGTTATCACCATAATCGTTAGCAAACGCATGAGACAAAGCCGCACCAGTCATTAAAAAGAAGATGCCTGCGTGAACCCATTCTTTAAGCCGGGGAAAACCTGGCACGACGAGAGCGATAGCTCCAAGCACTTTCCAAACCCCGAGAATGGTCAAGACGTATAATGGGTAACCAAGATTCGTCACTAACTCAATGTTTCCCCCAAACTGCATCAGTTGCCCGATACCACTTAACAAAACAGACGCTGCGAGTAGGAATGTGACTGTCCAATAAGCAATCTTTTTTCCTTGGGGCAGGGTTTCTACTTTCGCGGTTGTTTCCGCACCGATAGTCTTACTCATTTGTTTCCTCCTCCTACATGGTTTCAAAGTATTCCCTATTCAGGTTCCAAACTTTTCAAATGATGAATTTATAATCGGACACCAAATGGTGTCTATTTGATAATAAGACACCATTTGGTGTCCTGTCAACACATCTTTTAGCACTGCATCAAACCCATAGCCAGCGTCCTTGTGTCTAAAGAAAATTAAGTATTAGACTGCGACCTTCGTTAAAGCAAGTACGACCACAAAAAAAGGAGGCCTGACCAGTAAGTTCTGGTGACCTCAACTACGATCGTTTAGGTTATTCATTCATGAGAGAAATAACTGGGCTGATGATTGCGAGTCTTGCTATGCCTGACATAACATCCAATGCCAATCAGATCTATCCTTTTGCGCTAAGTGCCAACAAGTGTTTTAGGTTATCATCAATAAATTGATTATCGGCACTGTTGATTCCGCGACCGGCAAAATGGCCCCAGATCGACTGGATTGGGTTAAAGACAGCATTAGGTATAAGCTTAGCTTCGTATTCATTATCGCCAGCTGTGCAGAAGAGATCCGTGCTCCCCGGCATAATGCAGGCAAGAGCTTTAATGCTCTTAAGCGCCTTATCGAAATCTCCGTTATAGGAGGGGTTTGCACTAATATCTGCATGTTGGCCTGTCCATAACATGGCCAGGACATTATGCGGATCCATTTTCATAAAGCTATCTTCCCAGACGCCAGCCACAAAATCTTCCAAGGAGTCAAATCCCAGCTCACGATAAAGCTCCTCTCTATAAAACGCATGCGATAATCCCCATCCCGCATAGACCCGGCCAACGGCGCGCATGTCTGCAGAAGTCAACTGGTCCAGTTTACTTGAATCGAAGCTAACTGCAGCCAGCAGCGCAGCTTTCATACCGTCCAGGACCACATATGTATGGGGCCAAGGCTTGGCAATTCCCGCGAAAGGTGCAATTCGCTCCACCATCTCTGGATAACTTGCACCCCATTGAAATGCCTGAATGCCTCCCATGGACCATCCAACTACGAGCGCAATCTTTTGAATGCTGAATTTTTCGGTCACCAGCCGATGCTGTAATCTAACGTTGTCATAGATGGTTACCTGCGGAAAATGAGCCCGATCGAATGGAGGAGACGTGTTACTGGGAGACGAAGATAATCCGTTGCCCAGCAGATTTGGAACGATAATAAAATATTTCTCAGGATCCAGTGCCATCCCGCTGCCAATCAGCCATTCATTCTGAACATGCTGGTCACCAAAAGCAGTTGGATAGATGATGACATTATCTTTCTGTTCATTTAATTTTCCATAAGTCTTATAAGCAAGAAAAGTGCTTGGTAACGTCACTCCTGATTGCAAGGTTACATCACCCAAATTAAAAATCTCATAATCCATCGTACGGTCGCTCCCTTCTAAATGAAACCACACGTTCAGTCTGTGATTTCTTGTGCTTAGTATAGAGCTGTGATACTCTCAATAAAAGTGAATTGAATTCATAATAGCATTCAATAATATTGAAAGTATAAGGGGGATCGTATGATGGAGTTGCGTCAACTGAATACGTTCCGCACGGTTGCATCAACATTAAATTTCACTCGGGCTGCGGAAGTGCTGAACTACGTCCCCTCCAACGTCACTATGCAAATTAAAGCATTGGAGGATGAGCTTGGTGTTCGTCTCTTTGATCGTTTGGGCAAGCAGCTCGTTCTCACAACTGCGGGTAAACGCTTTTTAACTCATATCCAAGGCGTTCTTGACAAATTGGACGAAGCTCGCAGCGACGTTCATGACAATGAAAATCTAAGCGGCACCCTAACGATAAGTGCCAATGAGGTTATTTGCGCCTATCGACTTCCAGCTGTCTTTCAACGGTTTCGTTCGCAGCATCCGGGAGTTCGTCTGATCTTCCGCTCCGTTCCAAATCAAGAGCTCAAGCAAACACTCTTTGAGGGAACCGCGGATGTCGTCTATATGTTGGACGAACCTATTCGCTCGAGCGGACTTGCCGTGGAACCGTTGCGGGAAGAAACTTTCCGCTTGTTTGCTGCTACAGACCACCCGCTCGCAAAACTACCTGTGCTACAGCTGGAAGATTTTCACGGAGAAGTGTTCCTGACGAATGAAAAGGGTTGTCCCTATCGTACTATGTTTGACCGGTCATTTGAGAAAGAGGGCATTGATAGCATTACGTATTTAGAGTTTCAAAGTGCCGAAGCCATTAAACAATGTGCAATTTCGGGAATCGGTATTGCCTTTCTTCCTGAAATTGTAGCGGAAGCCGAAGTTGAACGCGGAGAACTTGTTGCCCTTCCATGGCAAATTCCGGACTTGCACGTATATACACAGATGTTGTGGCATAAAGACAAGTGGCTTTCACCAATCATGTTATCTTTCATAGAAGCAGCAAGGGAAGTTCTTGCTTTACAGGAGAAGAATAAAACCGTTTAGCCTATGTATAGAAGAATGCTCGAGCTGGCCCCGTTCGCACACCTGGATACGGTCAGCTGCTCCCCATCTTCATCCTCTGTGTAGCAGCTCTGCTTTCGCGCTGTATGCATGGTAAAGGCGAGTACTTTTCCACCCCCGTCGGAGACGACCATGACATCTTCGGTCAGTAGAGCCAGCATTTGATCGACGTTACTTTGCTCGAGGGATGTGAAAAGTACCCATTAATGGAGAAAACGGCATCCGTGTAGTATCCGGATGCCATCTTCTTGTCGCAAATTCTCTGCACAAATGCTGAACATGATAGTTGAACAAAACGCTGTTACCTACGGAAAATAGCAATCAGGTCTTTGAGCGCAGCGGCAGCAGCTCCCCTTGGATGGGAAGCCCCTCCGGAGCAGACGATTGACCCCATTTCTTCTGTCTGAAAATGAACCGCCTTATTCGTGCCTTTCACGCCATACAAAGGATGCTCAGTGCTGATCGCTTGCGGTGCTACGGATACCTGGAAGTGACCATCCATCATCGAAGCTCGCGCCAGCAGCTTGATCTGTTCGCCGCTTTCCTTTGCTCGTCGGATTTCATCCTGGTGAACGGTTTCAATACCAGTGATCTCTACTTGCTGAAGCGTGTGAGCGGTATCAAACAATGAATTGCTCAACAGGAGAATTTTGCAAGCGCTGTCCATGCCGCTCACATCCAACACGGGATTGGTTTCGGCAATCCCTTTTTCCTGCGCAAGCTTCAGCGCCTCTCGATAAGACATGTCAGCTTCGTGCATGCTGGTCAAAATAAAATTGGTCGTGCCATTTAGAATGCCTTCGATGGAAAGGAGCCTCGATCCCGCCAAACTGACGAGCCCGATATCCAGTGCAGGAAGGGCTGCACCTGTAGCCCCGCTGTATTTGACTTGAACATGATGCCGTTTCGCCGCGCTCATGATCTCGGAAAAGCGAGTCACCAGCGCTCCTTTTGAGATCGACACCACATGCATGCCGTTCGATAACGCTTTTTGGATGTACGTGTAGGCAGGACCGCCATCTTGCAGGTCTGTCGGCGTGGATTCAACCAAGACATTCGCATCAAAAATCGGCTCCCCCAATTTCATTCCATAGCTATGCGCGTAGCGAACCAATCCAGCAGAGCCTTTTTCGCAAGTTACCAGCTCATTGACTCGAATTCCTTTCGGGTCATACAGACATCCCTGGCTGCCAATGACTCCGACCACCAGCGGCCGAAATCCATAGGTTTGCGAAATGTAATCGCTTTTTTCTGCGATATGCTGGCAAAATGCTTTCCCTACGGTGCCAAAACCGCTTAACAGTATCCGAATATCCAAATCTGCCACTCCTAACCTTGCTCTGCTTTCCCATGATTTATCTTACCAGATGAACGCGAATGGGAAGAGAAATGATTTTTTTGCAAATGAAAAACAGGGGGCGTGTAGTCCCCCTGTCCGGCCAACCTTTAATATTCGAATTGTCGGTAATACCGACGCGTATTCAGATCATGGCCCGTATACTTTTCATAATACCGGGCTAATCTGTCGACGAGAATGGTCGAGGAAATGGTCGGAGCCAGCATCCAGCGGAACTCGTCATCTATCCCTTCCAAGGCGAACTTCTTCGTATCGATCACGACCAGCTTCTCCGTGTATTGCTGGCAGAATTTTTCCACACGCTCATCAAGCTTCCGGCGGCTGCCCTCCCCTTTGACCAAGAAAACGGGCACGTCCTTCTCCACCAATTCGAGCGTACCATGGAAAAACTCGGAGGAAGTGACAAATTTGGTACGCACCCATTGCATTTCCTCCAAAATGCACATGGAGAACAAGTAGACCTCACCGGCCATTTCTCCCCCGCCGACCCAAATGCTGTATGGCTCGTTGTGGTATTTTTGCGCAATTTCATCCGCTCTCGGCTCGAATTTCTTTTTCGCATTCAAGAGGTTGGCTGGCAATTTTTCGAGTTGATCGGCAAAGCGCGGATATGCAGGGAATTGACCCACATTGTGGACAAGCTTGAAAACAAGCATGAATAACTGGATGTACTCAAATTCCACCCCATTCAATGCTTTGTTGGGAATCACCCATCTGCTCGCTTTTACCAGAGGGGTATCCGGCTTTCCAACGAGAGACACCACACGGATCCCTTGTTCCTTGCACCAATTGGCGGCAGCCACCGTTTCCTTGGTATCACCCGATTTGGAGGCCATGATCACGATCGAATCTTTTGTGAGCTGCTTATGACCGGTTACGACAATTTCCCCAGCCTGTTCGAGATACACCGGAATATCCGTCATCTGCTTCAGCATTTCCTGAATCGGCGACATGATGGCGATGGAACCCCCAACCGATATGAAAAACAGGTTGGAGAAGCCTTCTTTTGTGATCTCGTCAGCAATCTTCTCCGTTTCTTCTCTTGTTTCATAGGTAAGCCGTGCATTTTCGAGATAGACCTTCTCATCAAACTTCAACATATATAACAGCCTCCTGGTTCCAATATATGAATGCACAAGGTCCCTGTTTTTCTATGATTAGACCTTGCTTTTCAACACCTTGTCGAAATCATCGAAAATCCGAACTCCCAAATCGATTCCTTTTCCCGTAGCGATTCGGTAGGAAAGGATTTGGAACGGAATGACCATCACCAGCGGACTCATCCATTCATCCATGGCGATATCCAATCCAAGCGTCTTGTCATCTGCAGCGGCAGATTGGCTGATCGTAAAGCAGTGCGAAGTGTAGGGCAGCATATATTGCTTCAGGCGCTCGGAGCGTTCTTTCAAGACACTGTCTGTTTGAATGAAAAAGAGCATATGGGAGTCATCAACTTCCAGATATGGCCCGTGCATATAAGCTTCCAGCTCAAACCCATGTGTCGGCACACGAACAGTCTCTGTGAATTTGGTTTCGCATTCCTTCGCGGTACCGACTGTGGGACCATATCCGATCGCGGCGAATCTCTCACCCCCGACCAATTCAGCAGCATGCTTTGTATAAAACGCCTCGGTCTTCGCGATGATGCCCGGGATCTGTTCGATCAAAGCGGCTAGCTTCGTGATCTCTTGCTTCGCCTCTTCCTCCCCCAGGTTGCCCAGAGCAATGCCCGCTTTTACCCCCATCAACATGGCGGTCAATACCGTTGCCGTAAAGCCTTTTGTCACAAACCCAACTTTTTCCACTCCACATTGGATTTCCACGACCTGATCTGCATGCTGTGTAATGGGGCTGTCCAAATTGGCTGTCAAGGCGATGGAAGGCACCTTTCCCTCTTTTTGAACTTTCTTAATGGCCTCGATCGTCGAAAAACTGTGTCCGCTTTGCGAGATCGCCAGGACCAGATCAACAGAAGGCTTCACTTTTTCATAATGAACAAAGTTAAACGGCTCTTGGATTTCTATCGAGATGCCAGCCACCTTTTCCATGTAATACTTCACACTTAACGCTGCATTGGCACTTGAGCCTGTAGCGAGAATCAGCCACTGCTTGGGCTTATGCTCAGACATGAATGCTGTAAATGAGCGTAAGAGAGGATCAGCTTGGCTGACTATCGACTTGCACACCTCGTATTCTTCCGCGACATAAGTCATCATGGTTTCCTTCATCCCGATCACACCCTTTCTTGACTATCCATTCCGCACGAAAGCTGTTTCCCTGGTTATTCGAACACACCGATCCATGCCCCTAAAATCCCCACGACGGCAATCCCGACCAGGATCGTCGTCGGTTTGACTTCCCGCTTCAGCAGCCAGTAGATGATTCCGAATGCGCTGAGCGGCAGCAAGCCTGGCATGATATTGTTCAGCATATCCTGTACCTTGGTTGCTCCTTCCCCGCTGCCGAGTGTAAGCGGTACATTGATCGAGATCATGGAAGCGCTCATGCCGCCGATCACCATCAAACCCAAAATTGCGGCGCCCAGCGTCAGATTGCCCATCATCCCATTTTGCTGCAATCGGTACAGGAAGCCCGTCCCAAGCTTGTAGCCAAACTTCGTAAAGAGATAGCGGAGAAAAATATGCGGCACATTAAAGACGAGCAAAAACAGGATCGGCCCCAGGATATTTCCTTGCAAAGCGAGAGAGGTCCCGATGCCCGTGGCGATTAAGCGGAGGGTGCCCCAATAAAAGGAATCGCCCAGACCGGCCAGCGGGCCCATCAGCGAAGCTTTCACGTTGTTGATCGTAGCTGAATCAAACTCCGGGTCATCCGCATTTTGCTTTTCCATCGCTGTGGATATCCCGAGCATCAGCGTCGCGATATGCGGGGTCGTGTTGAAAAATTCCAGATGGCGTTTCAAGGCTGACGACAGATCTTCTTTGCGTTTGTAGAGCTTTTTGAGAATCGGAATCATGGCGTACGTATAGGCTAAATTCATCTGCCTTTCGTAATTCCAGGAAAATTCCATTTGAAAGGAACGCCAGAAGACTCGATTGAGATCCTTTTGATGAATGGACGTATCCTGTTCGTCTCGGGGTGCTGAACCTTGATTAGAAGTCTTCGTCATCGTCATGTCTACCCACTCCTTCTGGTCCTGTCGTTGCTTGCGCCTGCTTGGTCTGTAACAAGTTGACCATGATCACCGCTACAATGGCACCGAGCAATGCGATTCCCGTAACGGAAACGCCCATATACGCCACGATCAAAAAGCCCAGGAAGAAATATGGCGCTACCTGTTTGTTGAACAAAAGACGAGCCAGCATCGCAAACCCGAGTGCAGGCAAGATGCCCGTCGCCACTTTCAGCCCTGTTTTGATAAACTCCGGAATGGCATCAAGCAAACCTTTGATCGTATCGCTTCCGACGTAGAAGGAAATGGCTACGATCAGTCCGAGCATGAGAGAAAGACCGATACCGCTGATCAGATGCATCGCTTCAATGCCCCGCGTATTGGCATCTTCCGCATAGCGATCCGCTCGATGAGACAAATAAGGGATAAAGAGGCCAAGGTAAATATTTTTCAGGATCAAGGTCAACGTAGCGATGGGCAATCCCAGCAGCAAGGCTGTTTCGGGGCCTGCCCCCGAGGAAATCGCGAAGGCCACACCCAGTACGCCGCCTGTGACGACATCGGGAGGAATGGCAGCCCCGACTGAAAACGAACCGATGAACGCCAATTCCAGCGTTGCGCCCATGATGACACCTGTCGTGACATCTCCCAGCACCAAGCCGGTCAGCAAACCGGTAACGATCGGCCTGGATATCAGGCTTGTGCCGAGCGCATATTCGGATTGGGCCACGAATGCAACCAAACCTAACAATAACGCTGTAAGCATGATTTACACCCCCAAGAAAAGTTGGTCTTCACAGCACATCTTTTGCGTATATTTTTTTATCTCCCGGTACGATGCGGATCTCGACTTCGACCCCTTGATCCACCATCTTTCGAACGAGGACTTCCTCCTTCGGCAGCAGATTGACAGCCTTGGAGATATTCCGCGCTCCTTCTTTCGCCTTGATCCCGCCGAGATTCACCTGCTTGATCTCTTTGTATCCGCTTACAAGTTTTTCTGCGTCGGCCACGGATTCCACCACGATGAACAGTTTGTACGAATCGGTTACGCCGCTGTTGAGCGCTTCGATCGAGTCCGCAATATTCTTGATGACCAGCTTGACACCTTGTGGTTTGGCCAGCTTGATCGTCGTTTTGCGCAACTCATTCACGGCTACATCGTCATTGGCGATCAGTATACAGTCTGCGCCTAGAAACTGCGTCCAGCTAAAGGCAACTTGTCCGTGCAGCAAACGATGATCGACGCGTAGAAGTTTGATCATGCAAGACATCCTTTCCTGGTTAAAAATCTTCATCTTCCGCTTTGGTTTTTTGCATGGTGAGGTTGCAATACTGCATGGATGCTTTGGCATTCTTCAGTGCATCTTCAATCAGCGCCTCCGTGTTCTCTTGCGTATCGCTCATCGTCACCAAATCGATCAGCAGCGGCAGATTCAATCCCGCAATGAGATGAATGCGAGGGTTCTCTGCCACCAAGTTCATGAATTCATTATTCACGCTTCCGCCAAACAAGTCGGTAATCACGATCAATTCATGCGGCACCGTTCGTTCCAGCACTTCTTGAATCTGACTTTTAAGCTCGACACCTTGTTCCACATACGCACATATCGTGGAAATGTTCGTACGTTTGCCAATGATCAGCTCCAATGCGTGTCGAATCCCCTCTGCAAAGAAACCGTGTGATGCAAATACAAATTGTCTCATGAAAAAGGTTCTCCCTCCCTTCCTGGTGGATTGTGAAAGCGCTTTTTTCTCTCACACACCTGCTTAATTGCAAAGAGCGTGCCAAACTAGTGGCGCGCTCTTTTTGTTTCCTCTCACTTTTCAGAAATCCGCATGATAACTGGACGGAGCAACCAGATAATCATAAATGTATCCAATTTCAGCTACATTCATTTTGACATTATAAATCTCTTCTATGACACTAAAGGCTTTCCGGATCAAAATAATCATTTCTTTTTGACACTGTGCAAATTCGTCGAGATTTGGATAATTTTCGATGGGCGCTTGTCTGATGAGCCGCTCGACCATACAGCTGACATGTACATACAAGGCGACCTTTTTATCGTTGGTCAATCGTTTATTCATGAGCATTTCCAGCTTGGTCAGGCATTCCTCAACGTGACTCAAGATTTTATTCGTATCGAGGATGGTAATCGATTCGATCACACGCTCCAAGGAGAAATTGCGCACGAGATTGTTATTGATTTCAGCGATTCTGTCTTCTGTCATCATCTTGCGGAACGCTTTGCGCATTTGCGCCTCGCCTTGGCCGGAAATGACTCCTTCCAACGATATGTAAGGGATCTGCTCCAGTCCCGGATCTGCAGTGCCAATCACCGCGATCACGTCGTACATGCGGAACACCGCTTCTTCCGTTCCTTGCCTTTTCAAGCGGTCATAATCATGAGCAATGACTTTCACATGCAAATCCTCTGGGATACTGGATTCGAACAGCCTTTGAATCTGCTTGGCTGTGCCCATTCCACTCAGACAAGTGGCCAGGATGACGCGTTCCTTTTCTTTTTCCGGATATATGATTTTGTATTCAGTATGATTCGCCTTTTGCAGCTTTTCTACAATATCTTCCACATACAGATCTTTGCTTAACATGTCGCCGACAAGCAGAGCCATCTGTGTCGATACATTATTGATGATCGCAACCGGCCCCCGCAAATACTTGTTGATCTGGGAATCGATTTCTTTCAGCGATCCCATATCAACGAGAATCACCAGACCTTTGGAAACGTCATTGTTTTCGATATAGTTCAATACCCTGGTCACGATTTCATCGATCGAGACATCAAGGGGCATATCGAACGCCTCGAATATATTGCTATTCAGCAAACGATTGGCGACATTGGCAATGCTGCTGGCGGTCGCATATCCATGCGCGACGATGAGCGCCTTGACTTGCTGATTCGTGCGCTCGATGGCCATGCTGCGCAGGTAGAAGGCCAGAAAGATCTCATCCATGGGATACAGCTTGGCATCCAGCTTGCTTTCGATCAAGCGCACAAATTGCTGGACGAGCCTTTGCTCCAATTTGCAGTGCTGCTCAATGTATCCGGCCAGCTTTTTCATGACGGTTTCCTGTTCCGTGGTCCAGCGAATATCTGATTGTCCTTTGTGGTAAAGGAAATGAGCCATCGCAAAAACGCTGTTTCCGTTAAACTTGACACTATTCGCGTTTTCAAGGTACCGTATGATTTCTTGCACGCTGACGGTTGTCACTTCCATCATGACCCCTGCGTGTTCGTCCGAGGAATCAAAAATCAATTTGTCGATTAAGGCGGGTATCTCATTAAAGATGGATTGCTCCAGGGCTGCGCCGTCAAACCGCTTTGCCAGAGCGTTTTGATAGATGCCCAGGATGTTTTCATAGGCTTTTTTAATCATCGCCAGACGGGACATGCTGGACTCGTACAATACCTCCAGCGTCGTATGCGGGCTGATCAGAATGTCTTCCTCCTGCCTGAATTTCCCCTCATGCTGGTGCTTCGTTTCCTCCAAGATAACGTCTGGCAAATCATGCAAGGTGACCGTAACTTCCCCGGCCGATTTGTTCTTGCTATAAGCAGATGCTGCGACGTACTTGATGGTGTTCTTAAGCTCCCCCAAATTGCCGGCATACGAATATCTCGTTAAGGAATCGAGCGCCCGGCTGGTTACACGAAGAGGTATGCCAAGCTTTTTCGCTTCATCCATCAAAAATTGATAGATAAACTGCTTCTTCTCTTTTTCTCCGCGTTCATCAAGACCCGGGATCATGACCCGGATGGGAATTCTCCGTAAAAACGTTTCCAAAAAGGTTGATTCCAAATCCTCCGTGGTGGCGAAAATAAGCCGTACACTGGCTTTATGCCCGCCTTCGCTTTCCCCCATCCGCCGAAAGACCCCCTGATCGAGGAAGGTAAATAGCTTCTCTTGTCCCTCTTGGTTCAACCGATGGACTTCATCAAGGAAGAGAATGCCCCCGTCTGCTGCCTCCAGCATCCCTTTCTTTGTCGTATCAGCTCCCGTAAAAGCCCCTTTGACATAACCAAATAGATTGCTGGACAAGAGCTCTGGATTATTGGCGTACTGGGCGCAATTGAAACTGATAAACGGCGCATGCTGCGGGAGGATCCCGACAGCGACGCAATACAGATGAATCAGATAAGCGGTATAGCTTTTCCCTACCCCCGTAGGGCCATGCAGCATCATCGGTAAGCCGCCATCGGGATAATAGATGGAGGTCTTGATCTGTTCGATGGATTTCCGCAGGCTTCCGTCTGCTCCGATCAGCTTGGAAAAGAGATCCTCTGGTCCGCTCTTCTGCGGCTCGCTTTCCCGCAGCTGCTGCAGCCCGCTAAATACGGTAGAGGAAACGGCAAAGGCGGTCTGTTCGAAGATCCGCCTGCTCAAAAAATAGACTGGCCGCGTATTGATCTTGATGACCTTCCCCTCTTCCACCAACTGGTTCAAATAATGGCTTACCGTGTTCCGCTTCACTTGGAAAACTGCGGAAATCTGATATGCTGTGAAATTTTCGGAAGGATGATCCCAGTCAAAATCTTGTGTCTCTCGGTCCAAATATGCGAGCAGCTCTTCTTTTAACATGCAGTCCTCACCTCGGTTCATGCTGGATGCAGGCATGGCTTTTATTCGAAATTCAAATTACTCGATCACATGGGTCATGAAATACAAATTTCCCGTCTGTGTCCATGCAAAGCGGTGATCCTTTTGAAGAGTAATGGGCGGAAATGTGGTCTTCGCCCCTTCATCGGAGTGGTAAATAAGCTCTGTACCCGCGTGATAGACAGATCCGTGACGTGCGTCAAAGTCTTTTGCCTTTGCGGAATACGCTCCATGCTGCACATAGTGCAGATGATCCGTGCCGCAGATGAACACACCGAAAGAAAACCTGCCCGATTGGATGTATTGCTCTAGGTTGCTGATATCTGCAAAAATCGAATACCGATGATTCGGCTCTGCGCCATATGCCTTTTGGAAATATTTCAATTCGATGGCGCACGACTCGGTCTCATCCGCGTCGGTAAGCTCCAGCACGATGTCGATTTTCGCTCGGCGGGAATTGCTCTTTGTCAGGTTGGTATCATGGTCAAAACGGGTTTCCAAGCGAATGGTAAAGGTTTGCTCCGGAGAAAACTGATATAGCTCACCCAGTGTTCGCATGATATAGCCGATCTGCAGCTGCATCGATGCTTCATTTTCAATTTGTACCCGCCCGTTTGCTACCTGTCCGTAAAAAATATGCATGCTGTTCTCTACGATCTGTTTTAAAATTTCTTTGGAGCTCAATGTTGCTGTTGGATGTGCCGTCAGTGATTCCACCGTAACAGCTGCTTCTGTTTCTTGTTTGCCAGCTTCTCCACGCTTTCCCCACTTGGCTTGATTGATCATCGCCATATCGCCGTATTGGATCGCATCACGAAAAGCTAGCAGCAATGGAGTATCTTCCTCCCGAAAAAACAGGGTTCCTTTGGCGTCTAAAGCTGAAAACGTCTGCGGCAACGCAGGTCGCTCGGCAGCCTTTTCCGGAAACAGATGCGCCCATTGGTACCATGTCTTGATCACGGATGCCGTGCGTTCGATCCGACGACCTATCTCTCCCACCGTAATATACGTGACACCGTCCACTTCTTTTACGCTTCTCATGCTGTTCACCTTCTGCCGCATTCTTTTCTCATACTTGTCGATTAGGTAACTACTTTTAGTCTAACAAAAAAAGATTCGCTTGTCTGAATCTCCATGATTTTGTAAGACATTCACTTTGCAGCAATCATGGAGATAAGGTAAACTGAAGAGTGAAATGTCTTTTCATCTCATCCGCTATCATGAATTCGAAAACTTGACGCAGCGATCTATGAATTTTCGGTTTCGCCCTCATAAGAAAGGAATGTTTTTGTTGTCGTTTCGTACCAAAGCCTCTGTCATCACCGTCATCGTTGTTGCATGTGTACTGCTGTTGAATAACGTGACCTACTACATCTCTACCAAAAATATATTGATTGATAATCTGACCAATCAAACAGAAACGATTGCGAGCCAAATCGAAAGCTACATCAAGGATTCGCAGCGGAAATCGCAGTATGCCGAACAGCTGTTAGCGAGACAAATGCGGTTGGCAGCAATCGCGACCAAGCTCCAGCTGGATCCGAAACTCGAAAATGTGACAAATGAACAATTGATGAAAATCAGGGATGAATTAGAAATCTCTCATATTACGTTGTTCAAACGATCCGGTGAGGATCTGCCCAATCGGAAAGAAGACATCAAAGGCTTGCGCTCAACCAATGAAAAAGAGCGAAACCTGTCTTCCCTGGAGTTCGATTATTGGTACACTGCTTTTGACCAATTGCTGAGGGACGGAAAAGTCACCATCCCACAGGGGTATAAATTGACACACTTTTGGTCGGGTCCCATGGATGTAACCTCCTCCGATCCTTCCAAATTGAATAAATTCGGCTATTACCATGACAATACGACCGACTATATCATCAATCCATACGTTCGGGATTATTTTTTAACCGAATTCCAAGCCATCATGGGCCATGACAAGCTCATTCAAGAAACGATTGCCAATATCCCGGATGTCTTGGAGATTTCCGGATTTAATCCGAAAACATTCGGCAAAGCACCTGTTGTCATCAAGCAAAATAACAACGATGTATCGCCTTTCCCGGACCGCCCGATTTATTTTGGCAGCTACTTTTACAAGGATGGTCAGGACCACGCAAATGTGAGGCGGGCGTTTGAAACGGATAAAATCGTGACGACGCGGATTCATGTGAACAACAAGGATATTTTAAAAAGCTTTATTCCGGTAAAATCCGAAACCTATCCCTATGTAATCAGCGTTGTCATGGACTACGGCGCGATTCAGGAAACACTCGACCAGCAGTTGGTCCGTACGATCATGATCATTTTCGTCGGCACGTTATCCAGCATCATCATCTTGTTCGTGCTGCAGCGGTGGTTTACCCGATCGAAGGATGCCGCTGTCCAGACGGCGCAAGAAATCTACCTGAATAACTTGGATAATATGTTTACGATGATTCGGGGGCAGCGCCATGACCTGATCAACCACGTGAATACCATTCATTATTTGGCGACGTACGGCACAAGAGAGGAATTGCTGCAATATACCGAGGACCTGACCGGCCATGTCTCGCAAGTGAATGACATCGTACGTATTGGAAACCCGGCCATAGCAGCGATTGTCACGGCAAAAATCGTCGAAGCTTCGCGCAACAAAATCCATTTTGAACACGAGCTGATTGGTTTTAAAGATGGATCGCTCGGTGTGAAAACATTGGACATCGTCAGGATCATCAGCAATCTGATCGATAATGCATTTCATGAGGTCATGAAGCTGCCTGAACAGGAACGAAAGGTCGTGCTTAAGGGATATACCAACGAGGATGAAGTGCATATTTCGGTTTCTAACGTATGCGCAAAAGCCATTTCCCAAGAAGAAGTACAGCTCTTTTTCCAGTCGGGCTACAGCACGAAACCCAGTGAAGATGGGAAGCACTCCGGTCTTGGTCTGGCCATCATTCAAAGCTTGGCAGGCATGTATAAAGGAACGGTGGCTTGCGACATCAGCAAAGAACAGCAAATCGAATTTCAAGTGACCATTCCGGTCTAGTCTCCCCTCATCAGTGGATGACCATCTAGAAAGCGAGGAAGCTTATGGAGCAGCCATACAAGGTATTAATCGCAGAAGACCATGATATTCAAAGGAGAATGCTCGTCGATTTTTGCACCCGAGCCAAATGGTCGGTTGTCTCTGCGGTCTCTTCCGGCCAACAGATGATCTCCGAATATCTCATTCATCGACCTGATTTAATCCTCGTAGATATCCACCTGGATAAATCCGACGGCGTCTCCTCCATCCGGTCATTGCAGGAAAAAGGAGATTACCCATTTGTCATATTTGTTACTGGCTCTCTTGATCCCGATCTTGAGAAGCTATGCAGCGAAATCAAGCTCGTCGATATCATCACGAAGCCGTATGACTTACCCGATATCGAGAAAGCTTTGCACAAAGCAGCTGCTAGAATCAAAGAAACAAACAAATAAATCGTTTGCCAAGAAGCAGGAAGCCAGCAGGAAGGCTTCCTGCTTTTTTCGGTAAAGGAGGACATGCCACCTTTCATTTTCATCATGGCGCTGCTCTCTGCCAAGGGCTTGGCGCATCCTCCTGTCTAACGCCCGCATCATACCGTGTACTTTCTCCATGACATCGTGAATATTGCTCACAGGTTGGGACATATATTTGTGTTGGAAAGATAACTGTCCTTCCCCTTCAAAAAATAATGGTTGGAGGGAACCATGGGTATTGATGTATGGAAATGGTTTCTGTCAACATTTGCTTTTTCCCTGCTATGGTTTTTCGGTTTTAAGGTCATGGATCGAGAACGCATCCATGAGATTTTTAATTACGGCCTGCTCTGGGCACTGATCCTGATGATTCTGCAATCCTTTGAACAACAGGTCTTGCTGGGAAATCTCAGCAAGCTTTCTTCATTCTTTACGTTCCCCATCCATTTGGGCCTGCTCCCGGTTATCTTTATGATTCTGTATCAACTGTTTGTTACGCCAACCTTCTTTTATATTGCTGTCATTATTGTGTCGATGATCCTTTCTACTTTTTTAGAGCTCATTTTGTTTCTACTGGAACTTTCCCACCATCCTCCGCTCAGTTATTTTCACTCGTTATGCTTGCTTATTCTGCTTGCATCGATCACGCGGATTCTCGCAGACAAGCTGAAAACATGAAAAACAGCCGGATATTCGTCCGGCTGTCCGTTCCTGATCTAGACAAGCAACCCTCCACCTGCCTGATGGTATTTCAAAATGCCTTCTGCTGCACGATAAGCCAATGCTCCTACGGTACCTGTCGGATTGTACCCGCTGTTGTGCGCAAAGGCGGAGGCCCCCACGACAAAGACATTTTCGGCATCCCACATCTGCAAATAGTTATTGACGGCTGAGGTATCCGGGCTTCCTCCCATTATCACCCCGCCTGTATTATGCGTGGACTGGTAAGGTGTGATATCGTAGGGACCCAGTTCTTTTGACGCTTCTACCTTGTCAGCTCCCATTTCCTTCATGATCTCTTCGCTTTTTGTCGCCAGATATCTGGACAGCTCTCGATCCTGTTCTTCAAAATCGAAGGTAATCCGCATAAGCGGATCGCCAAAGGCATCCTTGTAAGTAGGATCGAGATCGAGATAATGGTGCTGGTAAGGCAGGCTTGCCCCTTGGGTGCCTACTGTCAGTGCACGCGTATAATACTTGATTGACGCTGCTTTGAATTCCTTTCCCCAAGTCGGCGTGCCTTTTGGAACCGGGTTGTTTTGGATGGGCCGTTTTCCCAGCTGGAGAATATTGATTCCACCGCCGTGGAGAAAGTTGACGTCGGAGTGATCGAAGTTGTCCCCATTGAAGTCATCCACATACATCCCCAGCGAACCGGCTCCTGCGAACACATTAAACTCCTTGTTCTCAAAGAAGCCGGTCGCTTGTCCTTTTTGCACTTGATATGCATAGTTCTTGCCGATTACGCCTTTTCCCGTCCTCGGATCATAGGGGCGTCCGAGCTTGGAGAGAAGCAGCAGACGCGTATTGTTGAATACATAGCTGGTCAACACCACGATATCTGCGGGCTGTTCAATTTCCTCGCCGGTAGTCACGTCCACATACAGGACACCGGTTGCTCTTCCTCCCGTATGCAGGATGCGACGGACATTGGAGTATGTACGGATTTGGAATTTCCCTGTTTTGAGCGCTACAGGAATCACCGTTACCACCGGATCCGCTTTCGCTCCGTATTCACAACCAAATCGCTCGCAAAATCCGCAATATTGACAGGCGGCACGCGCGATTCCATCCGGATTGGTGTATGGAGCAGACAGATTCGCTGATGGGATCGTGTATGGATGCAGATTCAATTTTTGGGCTGCTTCCGTAAATAACCGCATGGCTGGTGAATGCTTCATCGGCGGCGTCGGGTACTTATTCGACCGCTTCGCCTTCATTTGCTCGGCCAATGGATTGTCTTCCCCCGAAATCCCCGCCATCTGCTCGAATTTGTCAAAGTATGGCTCCAGCTCATCATAGGTAATGCCCCAGTCTTGAATGGTCATCCCCGGAGGAATTTTCTTTTCACCATACCGTTCAATCGTCTGCGAACGAATCTGGAAATCATAGGGCATGAACCGGAATGTCCAGCCGTTCCAGTGGACACCCGCTCCGCCGATTCCATCTCCCAGCAGAAAGGAACCGTATGTCCGCATCGGCAAAGCACGAATTTTTTCATTGCTGCGGAATGTAATGGTTTCCTTGGAAAGGTCTTGCATCAGCTCATAACGCAATGCATAGCGCAGCTCGTCATGAACCATATAGTAATCTTCTGTGACCCGTTCCTTCCCTCTTTCCAGGCCGACCACATTGAGCCCTGCTTTGGTTAACTCAGAGGCGATGATGCCTCCTCCCCAGCCTACTCCTACGATGACAACATCTACTTTCGGTAATTTTCTGGCCATGTCTTCACCTCACGAATGGGAAAGATGATCTTTTAAGCTTGCCGGTTCGATTTTTTGGAAAGCGTCTTGTTCGATTACATTGACGTAGCTCATTTGATTGCCAGGAAAGTTTTTCAGGCGCCACCCATCCATATTTCGGTTTCCTCCATATAACGGATCGGCGTATACCCCTTCGAGCGTATTGGTGACCAGCATCTTGAAAAAGCCGCTTGGGGAAACCGTCGTGATCTTGACCTTGTCCTCCTCAAACGCCCGCAAGACCTCGTCTTGTTGTTCTGGCGTCAGGTCGGCGAAATTTTTTTGGTAGGTCGCCATGCTGTAGTTCTGCATTTCCCGAAGCGCAATCGTATAGATTTCCCTGCGACGTAACCGGCCTTGGTATCCTTGTACTTTTTCTCCGGGAAAGAATGGCCCCTGCATGTAATCACGTGCATTAAAGCCATAGTCTCCCGCCAGCTGGTGGTCAATAAAGTAAGCTACCCCTAATGCTTTTGCGCCAGGACCGAGATCATCACCGGGAAAAATCCTTTCCGTCGCGGCTTCCACAATCCGAAACTGTTCCTGGGTAAAAAACATAAAGGCTTGATTGAAATCTCGTTGCTGATCGGCGGCTGGAGGCGGCGCGGCTTGTTCGGGTTCTGGCTTCAACAAGCTTCCCGCTATGCCGCCAACGATCAGTCCTCCTAGGGCGAACCCTGTGTTTTGCAAAAATTTTCGGCGAGAATAGGTTTTTTCTTGGTTGTCTTGCTCTGCCATAAGGAATCACCTCTATTTCCCTGTTTGTACATAATCATCCATGCTTAAACTTATGATTTCCAAAAAAATGCATCTATATTTTGGGAAACGGTCGGTAAAAATAGGGAAAATCAAATTATAGACTGTGAGGGATCGAACGTATGCGAAAAAATACCATCCTCCTTGTCCCGATCTTTTCCCTTGCCTTCGGATTGACTGCTTGTAACAATCAAGCTCAAAATGATCAAACCGCGAATACCCAAGGTGCTGCTCCTCCGATCCATCATCGAAATGTCCATGATGCCGCAATCATTCCCAGCGCGCACGGACCCAAAGTCCTCTCCACGAACCAATACGGAAGCACTTACAGCGGCATGGGAGCAAATACGTTGAGCACGATCGGCAGCTCCAGCATTCATACAGCCGGGATTTCCTCCAATCTGGAATCCGTATTAAAAAACGGAGGAACAGACGGGGTCTCCGTCCTGGTCTTGGACGACACAGTCATTATGGGCGAATCGGACAAGCACCATCGTGACGGAAGCCATTACGATGCCATGCAAAGCAAGTTGCTAACCGGATATTCCGGCACCTCCGCTACGGAGCCCATGAATCCCACGGGCTTTACAGGCACGAACGGCACTTCCGGATCTACCTCACGTGGCTGGAACCAGGTCCAATCCAAGCAGGGCTCGGATGCGATGCACGCCAAAAATGCAACAGGCCTTTCTTCCGTCCAGATGGCAGCACAGGAGGTTCACCGCATTTTTGGTGGAAATGTGCGGGTCTTAACAGTCAACGATCCAAAGGCGCTGGAGGCGATCAATCGCGTCAAATCGAATTTGAAATCCGCCAAAACCCAAAGCAATGTATCTGCAGATATTGCCTACATCATGAAGCAAGCTCGCGAAGTAAACGTGAGGGCCACTACCAATCGATAAGCGAACCGGGCTTCGACAATTCTTTGGCAGTACCTGAGAAGCTCTTCTCTAAAAAAAAGCAACAGAAGCTGGTCGGCCAGCCTCTGTTGCTTTTCATATTTCAATTGTTTCAATCTGCTTATGTGAATTTTTCATTAAATTTATGTAATTTATCAATTAGAAAAATTAAGAAGAGGAATGATAGAATCGAAGTTACATAAAATAATCGGCTTCTCATGTAAAGGTTGTGTATACATTGGCTTTTTCCTGGAAAAGAAATCTCTTCATTGTATGGATCGGTGTGTTTTTTTGCAGCTCGGCCTACTCCATGTCGATACCTTTTTTACCGATTTTCCTGCATACGTCCCTCGGAATTACGGATCATCTCGAAGTATGGTCGGGCGTATCGTTTGGAATCACTTTTCTGGCTAGCGCTTTGATCTCGCCGTACTGGGGTTCCCTCGCTGACAAGTATGGCCGAAAACCGATGCTCATCCGTTCTGGTTATAGTCTGGCGGCCTTGTACTTTCTGAATTACTTGGTGACGGACCCATATCTGTTTATTGTGCTCCGAATTTTTCAGGGGTTGCTCGCCGGTTTTGTCCCTGCTTCCATTGCTTTGGTTGCGACCAACACGCCGGAAAAGCATGTCGGCTATGCGCTGGGAATCATGGCGACAGCGGGTGCCACGGGTGGCATCGTCGGTCCGTTGATTGGGGGCGTGGTTAGCCATTTGTGGGGAAACAGGGAGGCTTTTCTCTTTTCCTCCGGCGTCGTGCTGATCGCTGCGCTAATCGCTACCTTTTTCGTGAAAGAGCTGAATACCAATCGAACCGGAAGCAAATCCAGTGTGCGTGCAGACCTGCGTACCGCTTTTGCCAATCGGCAATTAATGCAGCTTTTGTCTCTAGCTATGCTGGCCACCATGTCCGTCATGCTGCTGGAACCTCTCTTGACCGTCTATGTCTTGCAATTGGGCGCTTCCCAACAGGACGCTTCCTTAAGCTCGGGGATCATTTTTTCCGCAGTGGGAATCGCGACTGTGATCGCTGCTCCACGCTGGGGGAAACTTGGCGGTAAAATCGGATACTCGAAAATCCTGTTCTTGGGTCTGTTGGGCGGTGGAATCGGGAATCTTCTGCAGTACTTTTTTACCAATCTGTATGGCTTCGGCATTCTTCGCTTTTTCTACGGCTTGTTCTTTGCAGCGGTCTACCCATCGATCAATGCGATGATCGTCAAAGTCACCGACCCTGATTTCCGTGGTCGGGCATTCAGTCTCAATCAGTCTGCTACCCAGCTTGCGACGATGCTTGGGCCAGTTATCGGCGGTCTGCTTGGCAGCCAAATCCCCATCCGCGTCGTATTCATCATCAATGGTGTGGCTTTGCTGATCGTCGCATTGCTCATGAAGTTCCATAAAACACAGGAAAGCGCAGTTGCCCAAAAGGAGCAAATCGCAGAGGCCAGGTAAGCAGATACCTGGCCCTTTTCGTTCGCTTACTTGCCAGTCTCCACAAGCTTTTCATGATGGGTCGAATACATCGCCATCGGCTGCGCATCGGGATCGAGATACCGTTTGGCACTGTTTAGCGCAATCGGGCCCTCTGTAAAGCCTCCTGCGATGAGTTTCAATTTGTTGGGGTGGGTCGTCGCATCTCCTGCTGCAAAAATACCAGGAATATTCGTTTCCATCGCGCCATTGACGACAAAGCGTTCGTCCTCGATTTCGAGACCCCACCCGTTGATCCCGCCAAAATCGCCGCGAATGCCGTGATTTACAACCACTTCATCCGCCTCGAGAGAATGGCATTCCTTTGTCTCCAGATGCTGAATGGAAATGCGGGAAATTCGCTTCCCGTCCCCATGCAATTCAACCATGCTGTATGGCGTAAACAGCTGCGCCTTTTCCCTCATTTCAGCAACATGTCGTTCATGACCGGCAAAATCATCCCTGCGATGGACCACGGTGACGCTTTTCGCAATCGGAAGCAGCTCATTCGCCCAGTCCACAGCGGAATTGCCACCTCCCGAGATGACCACACGCTTTCCTGCAAATCGGGCAAGCTCATCTACGGAATAATGCAGATTCGTTTTTTCATACATATCCGCGCCGTCGAGATCCAGCTTGATGGGTTTGAAGATACCGGATCCGACCGTCAGGATAATCGTTTTCGTATGGTGGGTTTCACCGGTTGCACTCGTCAACAGAAATGTGCCGTCCTCAAGCCTTTGTAACCCCGTGATGAGCTGACCAGTTACAACGGTTGGCTGAAAGGTCATGGCTTGCTGAATGAGCTGTTTCACTAAATTTGCTCCCGTGATGCCCGGGATCCCGCCAATGTCCCGTATCGTTTTCTCTGGATAGAACATGGTGATTTTCCCGCCGAGCTCGGTATTGTTGTCGATCAGCTTGGTTTTCAGGTCTCGCATACCGCTGTAAAAGGTTGTGAACAACCCCACAGGTCCCGCTCCGATAATCGTGACATCATATAAATCATCGTGATTCATCCGCATTCTCTCCCTCTTACACACTATTTTTTGACCATCAAATACAAGAAGTACGGGGCACCGATCACCGCCACGATCAAGCCTGCAGGTATACCGCTGGGGTCTAACAGGACTCGACCGATCGTATCGGCCACCAACAGCAAAACCGCTCCGATCATGGCAGCCAGCGGCACAAAATGCTGATGCCGCGGACCGGTAAGGCTTCTGGCGAGATGGGGTGCGATCAGTCCGACGAACGCAATTCCACCGCTGACCGATACACATACCGCCGCCAGCGCAACCGCGATGAAGAGCAAGAGGATCCGCTCCCTTGTCACGTGTACCCCGAGTCCGATCGAGACATGTTCGTGTACATTCAGGATGTTCAAGATATTCGCTTTTCGCAGGACAATCGGGAGAAATAGCAGCATCCATGGGAGCAAAGCAAGCACAAACACCCAGTCATCTCCCCATATCTTTCCGGCCATCCATGTGGCAAAAAAGTCATACTCCTCGCGCTCCAGACTGGTGGACAGCGTCAGGATGGCTCCCGAAATAGCAGCTGCCAATCCGATCCCGACCAAAACGAGCTTGGTCGGATTAACTCCTTCCCCTCTTTTATAGGAAAAGAGATAGATCAGACCACCAGTAAGAATCCCTCCCAGCAAGGCAAACAAAGGCAATATGTAAAGAAAGCTCGATGATTCATTCGTGAAAAACATGACATAGACGACAACCATGAGGCCGGCGCCCGCATTGATTCCTAAGATCCCCGGGTCTGCCAGTGGATTTCTCGTCACGCTCTGCAGAATCGATCCGGAAATCGCTAATCCCATTCCAGCCAGCATGGCGACGAGTATCCGCGGAAGTCTGAACTCAAAGAGCAGCAAATGTTCACGGGCGGTTCCTTGGCCGAGTATCACACGCCCTAGTTGTGTGAGCGAAAGAGAAGCTTGACCCGTTGCAACGCTTATGACAAAAGCGGTTAGCAAAACCAGCAGCGCGATTACAAACGTCACTTGCACCCGGCGTTGTTGTACCAGCTGAATCATTTCATTTTTCCCCCTCCCTTTCTCGCAAAATAGAGAAAGAATGGCACACCCAGCATCGCAAAGATGGCTCCCGTCGGAGTTTCAAACGGCGGATTGATCAACCGTGCAACCGTATCTGCCAGGACCATCAATACACTTCCGAAGATCGCCGAGCATGGGATGATCCAGCGATAGTCTGTACCCACAAAAAAACGGACCATATGCGGGACAAGCAATCCAATAAACGCGATCGAGCCCACCAGCGATACGGCGGTTCCCGCGAGGATCAATACGATGATCATGAGGATCGTTTTGATGGCAAACGTCCGCTGCCCCAGTCCGACCGCCACCTCTTCTCCAAAGCTGAGTATCGTCAAAGATCTGGAAAGCCAAAAAGCTGCAATCACGCCAAGCGCCACTACCGGTATCACAACGGAAAGCTGCGGCCAAGTGGTTCCCGAGACACCTCCAGCAGTCCAAAAAGCCAGATTTTGTGCTAGGTTAAAATACAGCGCAATGCCTTGACCAAGAGCAACCAACAAAGCGGATACCGCTGCTCCGGCCAATGTGAGCCGCAAAGGTGACATGCCTCCCCGGCTCATCGCCCCCAATCCAAATACCAATCCAGCACCGATGCCGGCACCGAGAAAGGATATCAGCACCATCGTGACATAAGCGGCGTCTGGCAGAAAAGCGTATACACATGCCAATGCCAGCACTGCACCCGCATTGAGCCCAAGCAAAGACGGATCGGCAAGCGGGTTTCTTGTCATCCCTTGCATGATCGCCCCGCTGACAGCAAAAGCCGCTCCGACGAATGCAGCTCCCAACTCTCTCGGCAACCGGATCCCTACGATGATTTGGTCTGCTTCTCTGGCTGCATCATAGGAAAAAATGGAGCGCCACACATGGAGAAATTGAATGTCGGCAGCCCCCGCGGAAACCGCCAGCACGATGCTGGCCATGAGCGCCAAGATGCCCACCGACAGGCTGATGGCACCGACTGCCGGCCTGGAAAAGCTTTTTATTTCTGTTGTTTGATTCGTTTTGGTCATTGTCATCGTTACTACCCTTCTTTTCTGACCTTTCCCATCAATTACGCTTTTTCGTCAGTTCGTTCACGATGAACGCCAGTTCTTTTTCCAGAGAAATCGGGTCGTTAAAGCTGAATGAGTCGGAATCAAAGCGGATGACTCGATTGTTTTGGACGGCGGGCAGCCTTTTCCACATATCCGTTTCCATAAACGAGTTGTTCGTGGACGATCCCTCTCCGACAAACAAATAGTCTCCCGCGTATTGCGGAATGACTTCCGCCGAGATGGCTTTATAACCCGGGCCAAAAACGTCTTGCTTCACTTTTTCGGGAGCCTTCAGACCGAGTGCCTGATAGATGACCTCTGTTCCGCGTCCCCAGTTTTCACCGTACACGTACATGTCTTTTCCGAACGTTTCGAATACCATCACAGTGGCATTATCACCGATCGTCTCTTTCACCTTCTTGCTTTCGCCCTTCACTTTTTCCTTCCATTGGTCCACCCACTGCCGTGCCTCTTTTTCTTTCCCCACGATTTTTCCGATCTCGATATGCTGATCCAGATAGCCGTATTTTTCGTACGAAAGCGCTACTGTAGGTGCAATTTCTGCATATTTCTTGACATTCTTGTCTTGAGCAAAGGTGATAATCAGGTCGGGTTCAAGCGTCAACAGCTTCTCGATGGAATCCTCCGTCACAACCTCTACCTGGTCCAGTTTGCCCTCATAAAATTTGTTCATTTTCGGCCATTGGTTGACTGCAATCGGCGTAATGCCCAGGGCGAGCAAATTGCCGGCGTAAGACGAAGCCATCATGGCGATGCGCTGTGGATGCGCGGGCAATTCGATATCGCCATGTTCCGAATGATAGATTCTTGTGTTGGCCGATGCATCCGATTGTTTTTCAGGTGGTGTATTTGTATTTCCACCGTTCGCGCCGCCGCATCCTGTCAGCAGACCGAAAAGCAGCGTGGCGATCAACCCGATTTGGATCCATTTTCTCTGTGTATTCATATCTCCCATCCTCACTTCTCGCTGATAATAAAAGTCATTCTCAACAATAACTAAAAAAAGAAAACCTTCCACGTCGCCTATAATGCTACATCCTCTACCCTGGACTGCTTATGTACCAAATCATAGGTAAGGCAAATCGGCTTTTTCGTCCGAGGGTCAATCCCAATCTCGACGTCGATGTGAAAAACCATCCGCAGCACATCGGGGGTCATAACCTCGTAAGGCGTCCCTTCCTTGACGATCTTGCCATCTTTCATCGCAACGATGTAGTGAGCAAAACGAGCAGCATGATTCAGATCATGGATGACCATGACGATCGTACGGTGCTCAGCCACATTCAGTTCCTTCAACAGCTCCAGCACTTCCAACTGATGAGACAAATCCAGATAGGTAGTCGGCTCATCCAGCAGTATGAACTCCGTTTCCTGAGCGAGAGCCATCGCGATCCACACCCGCTGTCTCTGCCCTCCTGAAAGAGCGTCGACGGCTTTGTCACGGAAAGCGGAAATGCCTGTTACCTCCAGTGCCCATTCGATCACGTCCCGATCATCGGCCGTCAGCTTTCCCAGCCCTTTCTGGTATGGAAATCTCCCGTACGAAACAAGCTCTGCAACCGTTAGACCCTCAGGCGCATCAGGAGACTGAGGCAGAATCGCCATTTTTTGCGCGATTTTTTTGGTGCCTTCTTTGCTGATTTCCTTTCCATCCAAAAAAACGGCCCCTGATTTGGCGGGCAGGATCCGCGACATGGTCTTCAAAACAGTGGATTTCCCACAGCCATTCGGACCAATGATGCACGTAATTTTTCCATCCGGGATATGCAGATTCAGGTTCGATACAATATCCTGCTGCCCGTACGATATTTTTAATTGATCCGTATATAGTCTCGACACGGTTCTCTCCTCCTTTACAATCCTCTTCCCTACCGAAACGGTATGGTGTCAGCTGTCCTCGCAGCGCCTTTACATTGGGAATGATTATCAACATCATTTGTTAGTGTAATGATTTTCATTTTTGGTGTCAATGTTTTCCTTGTTCTACGCTTCCTTTCATTCCGGAATGTTCTTCTCCCGCTCTGATTAGAAGCGGAACAATCTTGGCAAGAATGTACAGTAATCACCCACGGACCCGGAAAGGAGGACAACTTCATGAAACGTTTGCAAATGAGCGAGGAAGAATACGCCCTGCTCATGGAAAAGGTGTATAAGATTCTTTCCCGCACCGAGCAGTTGGACCATGTCACGCACCATTGGATGTGGGAAGTCTGGCGTACCCTGCATTTTAGCTTGGACTCACCTTCTCAGCAAATTGGCAAATAGTTGTCCTCTTGTCTCCCTTGTTCTTGTGGGAGACATTGTTTTTTATAGCGCTGCAGTTCAGGAAAAGATTGGTCATGACAGAGGCTCCCATTTTTGATATCTTTATATCAAGTGATAATCATTATCAACAAATCGATCTGAGGACACGACATCATGGAAAAGATCAGCTTTTGCCGGAAAAATGCAGGTTACACAAAACCGCTTTACAAGTTCTTGCAAACTCATTTGAAAGGGATCAAAATCAAACGGAAGGATTGTCTCGGTGCGTGCGGGGCATGCCAGAAGAAGCCTTTTGCGCGGGTTGATGGCGAGGTTGTCAAGTGTAAAACCGCCGATGAGCTTTATCAAGAAATTCAGAAACACCTTGCGAAAGAATGGAAGCATTTTCGAAAAAAATGAAAAGCCGCAGCCGCGGCCAAAAAATGGAAATGAAGCCTCTGGACTACCGCTTTTTGATCGTTTGTCATTTTCTCGGCTTTTGCGAACCCTTACTGCAAACGATGCAGCGCATGTAGCGCTTCCTGTATATCCTCTAGAAAGAAAACTTGCTTGCCTTTATTGCATTCATAGATAAAATCTTTCAGGCTTTTGCTGTCGTAGCTATCAAATTTGCCGACAATCGCTACTTTCATTTGGTAGTTCACAAATTTCTGCAAGATGTCACCTGCCAATTTGGTTTTTAACTCGAAGAACTCCTCCGTTAGATTCGATTGGCCGATGATGATTTTGTTACTTTCATAGCTATACGAAACAGTAGCGATCAAATCCAATGCGTCTTGAACGTCACGGATGATTACGTCAGGACTCTCGATAATCGCTACCCGAGAATCCCCCTTTTGGTCGACTGTGATTGTCATCTTTCCCCCTCCTTATTTTTGAAATTTTCGAATCAATTAGGGCACTCCTTTTTTGCAGAAGAGTGGCCATGCTATCTCACTTACACGATCGTCCATGTGACTAGCATAAAAAACGCTCATCCTGATGATACGATCGGATCATTCCTCGTTACACTCCGAGTACTTCTCGAATCATCTCCGCTACAATGCATCTCCCTGAAACGAAAGTATTCTGTCTCGGGCGAAATCGGAAGGATAATCTGCTGCCCATACAAATGAGCGCCCTAATATCAGGCTTTGCATGGGCTGGTTCGCATTCCGGCAAATTGAATTGCCAATTCGATCGACCACCTTTCGCCATCCATTATATAGGAGAAAATCCTTTTGCTGCAAACCAACATCGGTGTTCGCTCATCCATACGCGGGTAATCATTCTTCTATTTGAAAATGGTCTTCACAAAGTGAAATGGCTGAACCAGACCCAAGTGCAGCCAAGCTGTTGATTGTCTTCTACAAGCAGAATGTTAACCCTGTTTCAACACCAAGCATAGATGATTCGCTTACGATACATGTAACCGGAAAAATACGATGAAAAGATCAAAAAATCCCCCCTTTTTAGCAAAAGGCTGAAAAGGAGGGTTTGTTGAATCACAATGGTTTAGTTTAAGGACAGCATGGCAGCCATATCCTCTTGCGCATCGCCTATCAGTTTCAGCCCAAATTTCTCAACCAGTACGTTCATGACCCCTTCGTTAATGAATTCCGGTGCCTTTGGACCGATCCGGATGTCTTGAATACCCAGGCTGAACAACCCGAGCAGAATCGCGACAGCCTTTTGCTCGAACCACGACAGCACGATGCTTACAGGAAGTTCATTGACACTGCAGCCAAAAGCATCAGCGAGCGCCAGCGCTATTTTGACTGTGGAGCCAGAGTTGTTGCACTGGCCCAGATCGATGTATCGTGGGATATTGGTGCCCGCTACTGTACCATAGTCCACATCATTGAAGCGGAACTTCCCACAGGAGGTCGTCAAGATGACCGTGTCGTTAGGCAGCGATGTCGCGAGTTCACGATAATACTCTCCGCCTTTACCCGGGGCATCACAGCCTGCAATGACAAAGAACCGCTTAATGAGTTCATCTTTCACTGCTTGAATGATTTCCGGCGCAAGTCCAATGACGGTTTCGTGATGGTAGCCTGTGGTCAGCACCTGTTCGGAGTCGATATTTGCCTCAGGCAGCTCGAGCGCGCGCTGGATCAGCGGGGAGAAATCCTCGCCGTCGATTTTCGTGACATTCTCAAGCCCCGCCACCTCGTAGGAGAAGAAGCGATCGGCATACGTTCCCTTGATGGGCATCACGCAGTTCGTCGTAGCCAGAATGGCCCCTGGAAACTCCTCAAACAATCGGCGTTGGTCATACCAGGCCTTCCCGATGTTCCCTTTCAAGTGTGAATATTGCTTCAGCTTTGGATATCCATGGGCTGGCAGCATTTCGGAGTGGGTATAAATATTGATGCCTTTTCCCTCCGTCTGCTTCAGCAGTTCTTCGAGCGCATACAGGTTGTGCCCCGTCACGACGATGCATTTGCCCTCGATTTTATTCTGCGGAACCGTCACCGGCTGCGGAATCCCGAAGTGTGTCGTATGCGCGCGATCAAGCACGTCCATGATCCGTACGGCGGCGTTTCCGACCTTCATCGCCATGTCCAAGTGCTCTTGGAGATTGAAATTGGAGTTGGTCAATGTCAGATAAAGGGCTTCGTGCGTTATTTTGTCTACTTCAGGGTCCGAGTAGCCAAGCTGTCTCGCGTGGGTCGCATAAGCGGCAATTCCCTTCAGTGCAAAAATGATGGTATCCTGCAGACTTGCAATCGTCTCATCTTTCCCGCATACCCCGATAACCTTGCAGCCACCGGTTGGCGTTTGTTCACATTGGTAACAAAACATGTTCCATCCCCCATTCACTGTTTTGCTGATGTTATCTTATGTCGTTCAGCTTAACAGAAGCGAAGGACCGCGAATGTGACATTGGTCACATACTTTTTGTCCAACTGGCGACATTAAGGACGGTACTAGGCAAATCCGGATTAAATGGCAACTAATAAGCGAATAGTAAAGAAGATGGACCTCGGCCAAACTGAGAGCTCCGGCTGAATGAGGAAGTGTGATGAATGCGACCTAGTCATTGTTCAAGTTGAGGTGGATGGGCATGAACAACAACAGCAACAACGAAGAAAGCAACGAAAAGGAACTAGCCTTCTTACAGAAAGAATTTGGGATCGTGAACCCTTCTCCCAATCAGTTGAAGCAGCAGTTGAAGGAACTTGCCTCCAAAAAGGTGATCTCGAAGTACACGATAAAAAGCGACAAGGGCTAATTCCCTGTCGCTTTTATTGTTTATGTACCCCGATACGCCTTTTCATGAAATCTTGTAATGCTGCGAAACAAAATCTTCCCCTCTTCTGGCAACGGATCCAGTTCATCGAAATGAAAGTACATCGCTTGATAAGGTTCGGGCACCCAGATGTATGAATGGACATAGTCGGTGAGATGGAAGCCGTTCGCTTCCCAAAAGTGGATGCGCTTGCGATTTTCCTCTGTAGGATCAGCTTCTACTTCTACGATGATCCCTTTGCATTCTGTATGGAAACGCGCCCATTCTTTGATATGATCCAGCAATCGTCGGCCGTTTCCGCTGCCGCGTGCTTCTTTGCGCACGGCCAGATAATCGATGATCAAGGCTCCTGCCTTCTTGTCGATTCCGGTCAAAGCCATTCCGATGATTTCTGAGCCTTTGGCGATGGTATGTAATTGGCACATGTGTTTTTCAAACATGCGCTGTATAATCGTGCGGCTTTTCTTTCCTTCTAGCGGAAAAGCTTCCTCATAGATCTTCTCCACTTCCCCCCAGAGTGCTTCGTCCCACTCCTCGATGATGTCGTACTTCCAATCATTCACTGATCATCGCCGCTTTCGTTTGCAATTCCTTATCTATATTGGCACGTGCTCTTTCTTCTTATAACTCTTTGTCTGCTGGATGATACCGTTTCCCCTTCAACATTGTCTCTTTTTCGGATATCATAAATTTGTTGTTCTCCGATTTATCGTGAATCCATTGAGAGGTGAAACAATGAACCAAACCTGCTCAATCTGTAAGGAAACACTCGATCATCTGCTAAAATGCAGCTGCACTCGATCTCATTCTGTCCGGCATGCTTCCGGGCAAAAGGGTTGTCCTAAATGCGGAGGCACCTCCGCTTCCACTGCTGCCGTCTCGACCACCGGCGGTCTGCTTTCCCGCATGATGGATGTGCAAAACCATAGCTTTGTTGCGGTGAGCTGCGATCGCTGCGGATATACGGAATTTTATAAAAGCAATGGATCCCCATTCACAAACCTCATTGATTTGTTTTTCAGCTGAGGAGCATCGCATCAGCCAGCAATTCGTAGGAGTGCAGCCTTTTCTCATAGTCCGGGATGTTCGATACGATCATGCATTCATCCATGCGGTATTTCCGCTGAAGCTGCAGCAGCTGCTCTTTCACCTGTTTCCTGTCGCCTACAATCATTTTCTTTCTCTGATCGCTCAGCGCGTCTTTCCCCTCATCGGAAAAATGAATCGATCGCATGCTCATTTCCGCAAGCTCGGCAGCTTCTTCTGACGTGTCCGCGCAGATCACACCGACCGCCGCGATTGTTTTCGGAGCAGGACATCGGACAGTACGCTGAAAATCCTGTACATATCTCGCAAAAATTTCTTCCCCGTCCTGATCGCTCATGAAATGGCCAAAAACGTATCCAGCGCCAAACTGGGCTGCATACTGCGCACTTTTCAAATTGGTTCCCAAAAGCCATAGCTCTGGCGGCTCATCCGGTACAGGCCGGGCGCTAACACGCTGGCCCTCCACTTCATAATCATCGGCTAACAGCGCGTTCAACTCACTTAGCAATTCCGGCATCTGGCGCACTTTTTCCAGATACGCGCCGCTTAGCGCAAGTGAAGCATGAGCGGACCCGCCGGGAGCGCGGCCAATCCCGAGATCGATTCGCCCTGGAAACATGGTGGCCAATAGATGAAACACTTCTGCTACCTTGTAGGGCTTGTAGTATGGCAGCAGTACGGCCCCTGAACCGATGCGTATCGATTTCGTCCGGGCTCCCAAATAGGCAAGTAATACTTCGGGAGAGGATGACGCTACATGCGGCATATCATGATGCTCCGCAACCCAAAAACGCGTGTACCCCATGCGCTCTGCTGACTGTGCCAGTCTGACGGTTTGCATGAGAGCTTCCTGCGCGTTGACCCCGTCATAGATCGGGGAAAGATCCAGTACGCTCAGTTTCATCCGATCCATCATTCTCCGCTGCCTTCTTGTACTTCTCGTGCAATGTGGTTGGCAATCAATTTGCCATGGTGCCGGCCGTTTTCGATAAAAATCGAATTGGCATGGCGATTCCCTGCTGCAATGACCCCTGCAATATAGACATGCGGCACAACCGTCTCCATGGTTTCCGGATCATAATGAGGCACCTCAGTCTCGGGATCCGTCGTCACACCGAACGTGTTCAGCAGCGTCCGATCTGGCCGATAGCCGATCAAAGACAGGACAAAATCGTTTTCAAAGTCGATCACGTCATCAGGGGTTTGCACGCGGATAAAGCGTTCATGGATTTCCGTCACGACGGAGGAAAACAGCACACGGATGCGCCCTTTATTCATCATGCTTTCAAAAATCGGCCTCGTCCACGCTTTGACTCGGCTGGAAATCTCCGCTCCTCTGATGACAACCGTCACCTCGGCGCCTGCCCGTTCCAAATCGAGCGCGGCATCCACCGCGGAGTTATTGCCACCGATAATCGCCACCTTCATCCCGCTGTACGGATGTGCTTCCTGGTAAAACGAAGATACCTTAGGCAAATCCTCTCCGGGTATCCGCAACCGGTTGGGCTGATCGAAATAGCCGGTCGCCACGACTATGCGCTCGCTTTCATACGTATGCTCCTCTTGAAATCGGTCGATGGACCGGATGCGGAAGCCGGCGGCCAGTCGTTCCACGGTCGTCACCGTTTCGTAGCTATGCACGCGCAGCTCGTGCCGATTAGCGACCATGCGGTAATAATGCAGGGCCTCCAGACGAGTCGGTTTTTCATTCGGCGTCGTAAACGGAACCTCCCCGATCTCCAGAAGCTCAGGCGTGCTATGAAAAATCATATAAGTCGGGTATTTGTATATCGAATGAACCAATGGCCCTTTTTCTATGATCAGCGGATCGATTCCCATCTTTTTTAGCTCCACAGCTGCCGACAGACCACAAGGACCTGCTCCGATAATCACCACTTTTTCCATATGGATTGCTCACTCCTACTCTCTCTCTTGCATGATCATAAGTATACCACAGGAAAAAATGACGGATGCGTTTCTTTCTTCGCGGGAAATTCGCTATAATGAAGGGATAAGACTTCATGTGGAGGACCGGACGCCATGTTGCAGAAAGAGCTGAATCAAGAACAAGTCATGCAATTAGGTGAACAAATCCTTCGATCCATGGAGGGTCCTGTTCTCGAGCGAGGTTATGAATATTTCTCCCAAGGTTTGGTATTCAATATACAGGTTAAACCCGGCGGGATCATCACCAGCGCGGTGCAAGGGACACAGGTCTACCAGGTGGAGATCCATATGGAATCTTTCCCCGACAGCTCCTGTACATGTCCCTACCCATCTTACTGCAAGCATATGGGGGCCACTTTTTTTCAAATATACAGCGTGTTCGCCAATCCGAAACATTTTTTGCAGGAAGCACAGCAGCCACGTACGGAAGCCTTTTCTGCTTCCATCCTGTATCCGCAGGGAAAACCTCCCGCACAGGCGCGCTATCAGCACCTGCCCTCTTCTGTCGGCAGCTTGACGGAGCAGAGCACTATCGAGGATTGGTGGCAATTTTTACGGAACTGGACGAGAAATCTGTCCACCGATATGGAAAAGCACCGACTGTATACGGAGCTGCGCAACAATTACGAGCGCGCATTGTCGGCTTCCCGGCTGTGGCCAAAAGACCGGGCACATCTGTTCAGTATTCATGCGATCCTGCACCATCTGCAAAAGTTGGATGAGTACGGACAGCAAATGAAAATCGTGCCGACTTCACCCGCTTCCCAAGAATTCACGCGCACCGTGAATCGATTCATGGAAGAGCTGGAAACGGCGCTGTTTTATCTGGAGAAATCCAACATTTCTTCCGCCGATCTCGATCATACACTGGAGTTATGTACGGAAATCGGGAGCGAATCTTCCGTGGTGAATTGGGTCGCAGTCACCCATGTTCTTTGGTGGTATTTGCTGGACGACCCCGAAAAAGAAGCGGCAGTCGCCAAGGATCTGCTGGAGAAGCTCGCTGAGGCTGGTCTCTCCCCCCAGCAAAAGGCAAAGCTCGAGCTCCTCTATTCGCACTTCGCCATTCGAGCGGGCAAAGACGAGCTGGCGTTATCCATCTGGGAGCAGCAGGACCATCACGCCCTCTTCTCTTTCCTGTTTTACTTGAAAGTCATTGCCCGGCAAGAGGAATGGCAGCGTTTGTTTCTATGGTTTGACCGACTCCCTCTGTTCATCAAACAAATGGATGGACAAGAGTATCGATTGGCAGCCGCGATTTGGCGCCATACCTTGGATATGACGGGCAGATCTGCGGACTGGATTACCTGTCTCAAAGGAATGCTGCCGCGGAGTTTTCCGGAATATGCCGCGTATTTGTTGGAGGATAACCAGTTGAAGCAATGGCTGGATGTGCATTTCTCCATGGGAACTCCTTATCTTGAATTGGCTGAGCACAGCAAGCGCTTGGAAGAAACCGATCCCCATTTGCTGCTTCCGCTGTACGTACGAGAAATCAACCGACTGATCCTTTCACGTTCACGCACTGGCTATCAGGAAGCGGTGAAACTGCTGAAAAAGGTGCGCAGCTGTTATCAGAAATTGGATCAGCAGAGACGCTGGGACGCGTATATTGAGCAACTTGCTGGAAAGCATAGACGTTTGCGCACCTTCCAGGAAGAGCTAAGGAGAGGAAACCTGTTTTCATGAGTGCTGTCGTACAAATCCATCTTATAGGACAAATGCTTGAGGACGGTCACCTTCACCTTACCGGCCGCTCATCGGAACGGGATTCCCCAATTCGTCCGGATGAGTTGGCCAGTATGCTTTTCGCTTGGGATGAGGAATCTTTCTATGGTTCCTTTTTGGAGATGACAGATGAGGAACTGCGGCTCACTCCCATGGAAGCCTTCCGTCTATTTACGGCTCCGCAAAGCCTGTCGCATATTGAGTACATGCTGGATGAACAGATGGAAGCCTGTCGTAATCATGCGTTTGCGATCAAGCAAGCACTGGCATCTGGACAATTCCTACCCGATTTGGATGCTTGGAAAAAAGGCGTGGCGGGCTGGCGACTCACAGGGGAAAAAGGGGACTTGCTGCCTGCCAATGCGCATCTTTGGCTCACTGCTGTGCTGGAGCACTTCACCTCCACTCATTTTGGAGTCTCTTCGGCATGGAGCCATGTACAGAGAGAATTTCCGGCCCTCTATGCCATCGGGGAGGAAATCCCTCCTCTGCTTGATGAGCAGGACTGGCTGCAATCCATTGGACTCTTGCCTGATTCCACTCCTTTCCGGACATGCTTGCAGATCGTAGAGTCTACCTATGATACACAGGAGTGGCATTTGAAGATTTTTCTCCAAGACCGTCAGCAGCCCGAGCAGTTAGTGGAGATTACCTCGCAAGATTCCTGGGACTCGCTGCCTCTCCCGTCTGCTTGGCGCTCATACAAGGATCGTTACTACCGGGATGTGCAAAAGTGTGTTTCGCTGATCCCCTGGTTGGCCGCAGAGGATGGATCGGCCGGTATCCACATCCGCACCCTGTTGAGCAATGAGGAAGCTTGGCGTTTTCTGACAGAAGGCAGCTTACGGCTGGTGCAATCCGGCATCCATGTCTTTTTACCAGCATGGTGGGAACAGGTCCGGAAAGCAAAACCGACGCTGAAAGCCGTTATGAAGAGCTCGCACACCCGAAGCCCGCACACCTATTTCGATGTCTTGCACATCATGGACTTCGAATGGAAGCTCGCGATTGGAACATTGGAGCTAAGCGAAAAGGAATTTCGCTCTTTGCTATCCCAGCAGCAAAAACTCATGCAAATCAACGGACAATGGATTCAAGTCACGCCGGAATTGGTCAGCCAGATCCAAAAAACGTTAAAGCAAACGGCAGGAAGCGGCCATCTGTCTTTCCGGGATGTATTGCATATGTATTTGCTCCCTTCCATGGAGCAGGAAGAACATGCAGATCTTGATCAGGATGAGGAGATGTCACTGTCTGTCGAGGTCGAGCTGGATCAACACCTGCAGCATTTTATCTCACAGCTGCAGGAAATCACCAGCATTCCCTTAATCGAACAGCCGGCAAGCTTTCAGGGAACGCTGCGTAGCTACCAGCTCCAAGGCAGCTCTTGGCTGTGGTTTTTGCGCAGCCTCGGACTCGGCGCCTGTCTGGCAGATGACATGGGCCTTGGAAAGACCATCCAGTTCATTACGTATCTGCTGCATGGAAAGGAAAGAGCAAACCGACATCGCCAAGCTCCCTCTTTGCTGATATGCCCTACTTCCGTCATCGGCAACTGGCAAAAAGAGCTGGAACGGTTCGCCCCTTCCTTGCATGTATATATTCATTATGGAAACACGCGCAAGCATGGACACGAATTCCTTTCTTCCATCCAGGAAGCGGATCTCGTCATCACTTCCTATGCCCTCTCCCATCTGGATGAAGAAGAGCTGTCCTCTCTGACATGGGATACCATCTGTCTGGATGAGGCCCAGCACATCAAAAATGCGCATACGAAGCAGGCTCAATCCATTCGCAGACTGAAAGCAGCTTACCGGATCGCGTTAACCGGCACGCCCATCGAAAACCGCCTGATGGAGCTCTGGTCGATCTTTGAATTTCTCAATCCCGGCTATCTTGGGAGCCAGCATGAATTTTCCCGAAGCTTTGTGGAGCCGATCGAGGGCGAGCAGAAGCCTGAGCTGATTTCCCGCCTTCAACGATTGATTCAGCCCTTTTTGCTGCGGCGTGAAAAAACCGACCCCGCGATTCAATTGGATCTGCCGGAGAAAATCGAGGAAAAGGAATACGTCCGGCTGACAGCGGAACAAGCGGCGTTATACGAATCGACGATCCAGGATATGTTCGACAAGCTTTCAGGAGCTTCCGCGATGGCTCGGCGCGGTCTCATTCTCACCACGCTCACCCGTCTGAAGCAAATATGTGACCACCCTGCCCTGATCCATCGGGAGCGGAATGCCGCTATCGATCTTTCCCGCTCACAAAAGCTGGAACGTCTGCTGGAGCTGGTGGAAGAGATACGCGAAAAAGGAGAACGCTGTCTCATCTTTACGCAATACTTGCAGATGGGCTATTTGATGCAGCGCGTGCTGGAGTCCGCGGGGTACGGTCCTGTTTTCTTCTTGCATGGCGGCACTTCGAAGGACATGCGCGATCAAATGATCCAGCGCTTTCAGGACCCGTCTCTCCCCGAGCAAGAGCGCGCAGGCATCTTTATCTTGTCGCTGCGGGCAGGCGGCATCGGTCTGAATCTGACAGAGGCCAACCACGTGTTCCATATTGATCGCTGGTGGAATCCCGCCGTGGAAAGCCAAGCCACCGACCGCGTCTACCGCATCGGCCAGCAGCGCAATGTCAATGTATATAAGTTCATCACGCTTGGCACGATTGAAGAGCGAATCGACGAGATGATGGAACGAAAGCATCTGTTAAGCAAAAAGATTGTCGGAACGGGCGAAAACTGGATTACCGAATTGTCCGCCAACGAGCTGCATGAATTGTTCATGCTCCGGCACGAATGGTTGGATGGAAAAGGATAGGAAGTGAAGCAGCTTGGAAGAAACACAATCGGAGCAGCAAGAAAACGCAGGCAAGACCTCTGACGCTGCTGTCGGGAACACGGCGCTGCCCGAGGTCTGGCGCAGATTTTATGAGGAAGTGCAAAAAGCAATCCGCGAAAGCGACTGATCGCGATGAAAAAGGTTCGAGAGAGATCTCGAACCTTTTCTAATGTGTGGATGGTCCCATCATTCGCCCGCTTCAGGATGCTCGACATAGATTCGAAACAGCTGGATGTACAGCCCGATACTGATGCACGCAAACAGCAAAATGATGCTGAAGATGCCCATTGGCGGTATCCAGGTGGACAGGAACACGGTCAGCGGCGCCAGACACCTTCCGATCGTGGCTTGCAAGCTGTCTGCACCCATATATTGTCCTCGTGCATGCTCCGGGGCATAGCGGCTGATAAAGCTTTGTGTCACCGGAGAGCGAACCATTTCACCAAAGGTAAAAAGGATCGTAACCACAAACAAAAACCATATGTTGCTGTTTACTCCAACGAGGAAAGTCCCGACTCCAGACAACAGCGAGGACAAAATGAACACATTGCACTCCTTCCAGTTGTGAAACCATTTCGTCACAGGCAGGATAAACAGGACGAACAACAGACCGTTGAATCCTACCAACCATCCATAAATCTCCGTACCCCCCAGCACCAGCGATTCGCCCTTCCATGTGAAGAGCGTCTGGGCGGGAACATGATTGATCACGTATACCGGCAAATAAAGATCCAGCTGCATGATCGGCACAAGTGCAAAGATGCCTGCCAACGTATAGATCAGGAACACCTTGTCGCGAAAAATGATGCCATACCCCTTCCACTGCTCCTTGAACATTTGCGCGACCGAGGTCGGTCCTTCCGAGCCATTTGCTGCATGTGGTCTTGTTTCATGAATCAGGATAAAGATCGCAATCACATAAAGCAGCAAGATCAGGGCACAGGTCCATAAAAGCTCTTGCCGATAGTGAAAGAAGAAAATCGCTCCAAGTGCCGGTCCAAGGACGGCCCCTATGTTGTTCGCTGTCATAAACGTGGCAAATATCTGGCGTCGATGCTCTGCTGGAACGAGATCCGCCACCATCGCTGAGCTGGCAGGGCGATAGATGGCACCCCCCAGCCCGAGACCGATGAAAGCGAGATAATCGATCCAGTGTGATGGCGATACGGCAAACAAAGCAAACATCAGCGCTTGTATGACAGCACCCAGCAGCATCACGGGACGCCGGCCTAGCCGATCCGCTAGCGCTCCACCCAGCAGACTGCCAACCAGGCTGAATAAGGGCGGAACCGTCATCAATATGCCGGCAATATGATTGCCCAAAGCCTCCCCAAAATAAACGGTGATAAACGGAAAGTACATCCAAAACAGCATGTTAAACAGCGCTTCACCGATTAACCGAACTTTCAAGTTGGTATTCCATAACCGAATTTGCATCTATTCTCTCCTCATTTTCCAAACACCACAAGATTCCCGGCCGGGTATATAAACTATAGAACAATATCCTGTCAAGATATAGACTTATAATTCCAATTCGTTTATACTAATAATATCAAGGTCGAATATATAGAGGTTTCATTCAATTGTTTCACAAAACGAACATTTGTTCCAAGACGACGATGACGCTCCTAGCCGAAGCGTCTTTTTTATTACCAACAACGTTGTCTGTTAGTAACCGGATCGCGATAATGGCCATCCTAGTTCCTACAAATTCGGGGGAAACCATGAGCCACGAGATAAAAGGGCTAATCGAAAATGCGATTTAGCCATCAAACAGGAAGATATTGATACACTGATGAATTTTTATGCGGGATGATGCCATCCTGGTTGTAAAGCCGTAATGAACATTCCACGGAAAAACAAAAGCCGATCTTAACACTTTTTTGTGTTTGGACCGGCTTTTTGTGTTTTCTTTACCAAAAAAGAAACCCTGCGATAAACGCATACCCGATAAAGGCTAAAAACGCAATGCCAACACCCTTCCAGCTTCCGCCTCCCTCTTTCACCAACGCTTGCGCCAGTGCTTGTGGATCGTGGTGCTGTTGGCTGAGCTTTGCGATTTTCTTTTGTGCATGTTGATAATACATCGCATTGCAATAAAGACCGCAAACCACAGCGATCCCCGTTGTAATATAATTCGAATCTGCACGTCCAATCAGAATATCGATCATGTCAATCAGAAAGAAAGCGCCGATCATCCCTGCTACGTACGCGTACATTTTGCGATAACCAAACCAAAAAAAGCCGAACAAGAACCCGACCCAGCTCCACCCTGCACGTCTGGCAGGATCTTTCGCGTTGTTCCATTTTTTCAGATAATGTTCATGATTTTTCCCGACAAACAAACGGAGCTTTTCCTCCGCACCTAACTCCACGGCATGCTCCATTTCTTGCACCCCAGCAGTGTTCCCCGCATTGGCGGTTGGATCATGCAGTGTCTTCCCGCATGCATGACAGTAGCTTGCTCCGGTTTGTTGTACCTCTCCGCACTGTGTGCAATACATGAGCTGTCTCTCCTAATCCGTATTTTTCTACCAATACTGTACCATAATTCAATACATTTCTATATGTTTCCCTTTCGCATCGAACATGAATTTCGTGTAAAATGTGAATTGGTTCACTTTTTCTAACGACACCTTGTCCATATCGACGTAAGGAGGCATCATTTCTTTGAAACCACGAGCTTTCGCGATTGTAAGCGGCATTTTGCTGTTCTATAGTTTTCTTGTTTTCTTTATTGGCTGGAATATCTGGGTATGGCTGTCTACGGTCTTCCAACTTGATCAGGTTGTACCCTATTCGATCCTGATCGCACTGATCGGCTATTCGTATATCCTTGGGAGACTGCATGTAACGTTGACACCTTTAAAAGTAGTCGGCTCTTACTGGTTTGCCATCGTCCAGTATGCTGCCATCTTGTTCCCAATCGCCGATCTGTCCGTCTTGGTATTGCGGTTGTTCGCAGTCCCTGCGGAATCCTCGATTTTCTGGGTAGGTCTCGTTGTCCTTGTCCTCTTCATTGGCATTTTCATGAGAGGACATTGGAATGCGTGGAATCCGATCGTACGCAAATATGAAATAACGATTCCAAAGCGGGCGGGTTCGTACGAGAAGCTGCGCATCGGCATGGCTTCCGATATTCATTTGGGCAGCATCGTGGGCAATGCGCATTTGCATCGGCTCATTTCCGAGATGAATGTCATCCAGCCGGATATCATCTTGCTGCCCGGTGATGTGATTGACGACGATATCGATCCGTTTATCCGTAAAAACATGGGAAGTGTGATGAAGCATCTGCGAGCGCCCCTAGGTGTCTACGCGGTGCTCGGAAATCATGAATACATCGGTGGCAAAATCCCTGAGTACCTCAAGCAGATGGAAGCGATTGATATCCGTGTTCTCGTGGATGAAACCGTCAAGATCGCTGACAGCTTTTACGTAATCGGGCGCAAAGACCGGGCCGCACGTGAACGCATGAGCTTGGAAGAGCTGTTGAACGATGTGGACACCTCCCTGCCGTTGATCGTGATGGATCATCAGCCCTATCACCTCGATGTCGCTGCCAAGCATGGCGTTGACCTGATGCTTTCCGGGCATACCCACCGCGGACAAATGGCACCCAATCATTTGATCACCAGACGCATTTTCGAACTGGACTGGGGCTACAAACAAAAAGAACAGCTCCATGCGATTGTTTCCTCCGGTTTCGGTCTGTGGGGACCACCGTTTCGCTTGGGGAGCCGTTCTGAGATTATCCAGATCGATATTACGTTTAAGAGCTAGGCGGCATGGTCTGCCTGGCTTTTTTCATGCAAAAAAATGATGCTGCAACGAGAGCTCCTTCTCCAATTCCAGCCAGCCATAGGAAAAGAACGGCTGCCTCCGTTTATCCGTAGGGGAGCCAGGATTAAAGAGAATGATACCATTGCGTGTCTCATGAAAAGGGATGTGCGAATGCCCAAAAATGATCAGGTCGACTTGCTCGTCGGCAAAAGCGGAAATAGCGCGGTCAGGCGTGGTCTTTCCTTTGCCGCTGTCACCGTGGACAACCCCAACCCGATAACCCGCCAGCTCCAGGAGCAGCTTTTGCGGAAAGGACTCCCGGATCGCGGTAGTCTCAATGTTTCCGTAAACCCCTTTTACCGGCGCGAGACTGGACAGTTCTTCGAAGACCTCCATACTCGACCAATCCCCTGCATGTATGATCAAGTCCGCACCTTTTAACCCCAGAAGCACAGCTTCTGGCAGTCGCTTCCCTTTTTTCGGCAGATGCGTGTCCGAAATAATGCCAATTCTCATATGCATCCCGATCCTTCTCTCCCTGAAGGTGCTGCTGTCGATTTTCGCACAACCAATTCCGGTTGAATCACGACCCGCTGCTTCTCTTTCTCGTCCTCCACGATCACTTGCACCAGATAGTCAATCACTTGATGCCCCATGTGCTCGATGGGCTGAGCTATCGTGGTGAGCGGCGGATCCGAGATTTCGGCAAGGATGGTGTTGTCAAAGCCCACCACGGATACATCTTCCGGTACGCGCAAGCCCGCATCTCTTGCTGCCTGCATCACGCCGATAGCTAACAAGTCATTGCTGGCAAAAATAGCAGTGGGAGATCCGGGCCGTTGAAACCACTCGGAAGCCTTCTCTTTCCCTTTTTCAATCCGTGAATCACTTTGCTTGTGAAAGTCTGCCGAAAAAGAAAGCTGGTGGTCGGCCAATGCTTGCCGATAACCACGCAGCCTTTCCAGACTGCTGACGAGATGAAGCGGTTCTGTGAGTATCCCGATACGGGTATGACCGAGTTCTATCAGATGGGTTGCAGCCAGATAGCCGCCGGCGAAATCATCGACCAATACGGTTTGTGCCGAAATCCCTGGCATGTCGCGGGCAATCAGAGCGATCGGCATGTTCGAAGGGAGCAGCTGCTGTTCGACTACCTGCTCCCCGATCCCTGTGGCAATAATCATCCCGTCTACGCATTTTTGCTGCAACATGGCGATGTATCGTTTCATTTTTTCTTCATTGTTATCCGAGCTGCAGATAATCACGCTGAAGCCGTGCTCATGCCCACGATCTTCTACGCTTCTGGCCAGCTCCGCGAAAAACGGGTTGGCCAGATCGGGGATTAACAGCCCGATCGTCCGCGTGCCTTTGCCGGTGAGCGCCGTCGCCACGAGACTGGGCTGATAATTGAGCTGCTCCATGATGTGCAGCACTTTCTTTTGCGTTTCGATGCTGATCCGGCCCTTGCCATTTATAATCTTGGATACCGTCGTAATGGACACTCCTGCTTCTCTGGCCACATCATAAATCGTCGGTTTCACTGCTCCACCATACCCTCACTACCAGAATCATTGTTTTCGTAAAATAGCTACCGTACAACGCGATATGCAGATCAATGTCTCTTCCTCATCGACGATTTTGATATCCCATACCATCGTCGTGCGCCCTTTATGCAAGGGCGTCCCAATCGCGGTAACCATCCCGCTGCTTTTCGACTTCAAGTGATTGGCATTGATCTCAAGCCCTACACAGATTTCATGTTCTTGATCAATCAGATTCCAAGTCCCAATGCTCGCGACCGTCTCAGCTAGCGCTACCGATGCCCCTCCGTGCAATAACCCAAATGGTTGGTGAGTTGCCGCGTGAACCGGCATCGTTGCAATGGCACGCTCCGCACTCAATTCCTTTATTTCGATGCCCAAGGCTCCCAACATCGTTTCTTCCATCGGCTTCAACATTGGTTCATCCATCCTTCCCATCACATTTCCATCTTCTATGCAAGCTTATGGCACCGCTGCTTGAACCATTACGCATGGGCTTGAACGGTGCCGGCCAGCATCTTTTTGATTTCATCCATGCGATTTTTCGTATCTTCATAACCAACTTGGATGCAATGCTCAATCTTTTTAAAATCAAAGGAACCGATCGGACCGATTTCCGGAAATAAAGTGAGGTCCGCATGCTGATGCTCGAGCTTCATTTGCTCTCTCATCATCAGACTGAAGATCCCATACATGATCGAAGTGCCGGAAGTAAACGAGCCACCATTTTGCCGGAGCACTGTAATGGGATCAATCGAAATCACCTTCTCCGCTCCCAGGTCCCTCGCCACACGAACCGGGCAGTTCATCAAGATCCCGCCGTCTACCAGGACGTAGTCTTTCCAGCGGATTGGCCGAAATAATCCGGGAACCGAGCTGCTCGCCCGTACCGCATCACTGATGGAGATGTCGCTTTCCGTTTTGAAAGCGTTCAATGGGCGGTTGGAAAAAACAATCGCTTCCCCTTGGCGCAGATCATTCGCGACGACGGCACACGGTATTTTCAATGCGCCGAATGGATCCTCATTGGTCAATTCCGCCATCATCTTCCGCAATTTTTCGCCTTTTAACGCTCCCTCAATCGTTGGCCGCAGAAAAAACGCTTTGGCGAGAATGGCTTTCCAGTCCACATCCAGGATCCGGAAATCTACTTTTTTGACGAGCTGCTTCAGCTTTTCTACGGGATACCCGTATGCGTACAAAGTAGACACGATCCCGCCGGCACTGGTACCGGCGATATGAGAGATTGTGATATTTTCTTCTTCCAATGCTGCGATGACGCCAATGGCCGTAAACCCCGGCACACCGCCGCCTGCAATCGCTAGTCCTACTTGCAATTCAACCACCTCGTTACCTGGACATGTGTTCACAGTTATTGCTGGAGTGAGAGCTTCGTCCCCAATATTTCACTTGGACTATACAAGGTAAAACCGGAGCCGGGTTGATATTGCAACGTCAGTTCATCCCCCATATAGAGGATCGTCGGTTCATTCATGCAGAATGGAATCCCGTCTTGTTCAATTACCTGATCTGTCTCGCTGATGCGATCCAGGGACAGACGGACATCATATGTACAGCCGCATCCACCTGATAGAACAGCGTCAATCCGTATCGCTTGTCCCTCGGGATAAATGAAAGTATGTAGGTAATCCAGTGCTGGTTGCTTGAGTGTTATTTTCATGGGACACCTCCAGATTTCTCTATTTTATACCATTTTGCGGATAAGCACGATGAATTTAGTCAGGCAAAAAAGGAACCCACACATCCTCTGCAAAGGACGTGTGGGCTGATCCATTGATCACTCTGGTTCCAAGTCTATATAAAACTCGCACACTTGATTCGTATACCGTACATTTTACCGATTTCCTTTACATTGTGAACAGGTCCAACCAACTCTGTTACATCTATATCTTCAACATCATGCACCGGCTCTAGAGGTCTTGTTTGGCCCATTGCTGTATGACCATTTGCAGGAAAATAAGCCGTCGATAGATTAGAATCCAACGATGAATACCATACATATGTTTCATCTATCAGGGGAGCATCCTTTAATATCCCTGTACTGGTAAATGCGTTTGACGGGAGTGCAGGTGCTATATAATACCATAAATCAAACTTACGCTCTGCTTCATCAGTCATCTTGGTATCGTAACTCACCAAGAAGAAGGCTTTTGTATCATCATATTTGTTTAAGTTTACTTTCTTCGCAAATCTAACGTAGAATTCATAAGCTTCCTCGGGTTTAGAAGGATAATCTTTACCGTGAATAATAATTATCGTGGTAGTATCAGAATCCCAGGTACCCGTATTAGTTTCAAAGTGTGGTGGTTCCCCCTTCCAAACGGTCCTTTGAGGGTTTCAATGTCGACTTATTTGCGGCTTGGGATCACGCTTCAATTCCCCACTTACTTGCTCCCATACCTTCTGGATTAGCTCGACAGGTAACTGTTGTGCCTCAACCAACATCGGATGAATTGCTGTGTTATATTCAATGACGCGATGAATTGTGCGGACCCCAACGTCCATTAATTCGAAATGACAACCTGGAGTGGTATTAGCTAAATCGATTTGCAGTTTCGGTCACGTGTTGAAGGGTCTGTTTTCCTTCTTTTCCAGTTTCCCAAGATCAAACATCTGCTTACTTTGCTCCTTATCAACACATTGTTTGCCATATAAACCCTATCATTTGCATAGCCATTCTTTTATTAATGCAGCAACTGTAATACTAAATATTAATGACCAAAATTTCCCATGACTTTCAGTTCATTTACAATATTACCCATTAATGCAATTATTATGTTGAAACTATGAAAAGGAGGATTTAGAATGTTTAGTCGCTCTAAATTTTTTGCAATCGGTTTATTTTCAGTAGTTTCCACTCTTTCCTTTTTAACAACTAATGCATATGCTGAATATCTTAACGGTAAATGGGATGACTCAATTATTCATTACGAGGATGTGAATCTTGACAGCAAGTATTCAGATGTTTTGTGGACAGCCGTTGATAAATGGAATGGTATTACCTCCGAAATGAATATTTATCCTGCCGACACAGGCGACGATGTCCGAATTGAAGTCAAGCATCTTTCAAGAGACGCAGATAATCAACTTGGCTGGAACGGAACGTATGGTCTGGGGCTACCATATGATGAAGATGGGAATTTAGACCAAGACCCATACGATCATGCAGAAGTAATTCTTGTGCGATATATGTGTGATGATCTTGATGAAGATGATACAATCAACGCCATCACTCACGAATTTGGACATGTTCTTGGTCTTGCTCATACAACCAAAGCAAGGACAGATTCAATTATGGATGAAGATGATGTTTTTGATTGGGACATTGATGGTCCAACCAGTTACGATGAGAATAACCTGGAAGATCTTTATGAGTAATCTTTTGAAAGGAGAGGATTGGATTGAAAAAAAAGTATGGATTTATCATTACAGCAGCATTAATTGTTGGAATTGGTACCGCGTGGGGCTATCAAGAATATAACCAGCGAGACTCTCATGGATATGCCTTAACCAAGACCTACAAATCCATCGACGAATCAGTAGAAAATTCAAAGTTAATCATAAATGGAACGATAGCCAGTGACTTTTCAGAAGAAAAAGTAGGAGAGCTTGTTTATCAAGTTTACGATGTTAAGGTAAATAAGATTTACAACAATGATTTCGATAAAGAAATCAAAGAAGGCGACACAATTCAAATGTATCGGTTAATTGGCTATGATACAGGGAAAGACATAGCCAAGATCGTTAGTAATAAGGCTAAAAAGATTGACAATGGAGACTATCTGTTTTTCCTAAACGGTGGGTACTCCGAAACTCTCAAAAAAGAAATTCTAAGCCCGAACACACCAAACCAACTATTTAAAGTGGAAGATGCGAATAAATCCCTTTCAGCTCAATCCAACTCCACTGAGTATAAGGACGTACTCGAATCAGACGCCATTCCAAAAATAACTGAAACTGAATTAATGAAAGCTATAGACAAGGCGAAGAAATAGAATCTACAGTTGACATCTTCATATATGGAGATGTCAATTTGCGTTCGGTCATAAAAAAAGCGTTAGTCATGGACGAGAACTAAAAGGACCTAGACTACCGCTCTTTCGAATGTTCCCTTTCACATCTTACATCATTGTCCGTTGGAACCGACCATTAATGCGGGCGGTGAGACTCAAATTCGCACGGGTTTCACCAGTACCCCCTGAAATTGGTCTTCTCTCCCACTTGAGAGGTAACTTTTGGTAGCTGTCAGACCGCCATCTAACAGCTCACAATTGAGTGAGGAACTAGCATTCTCATTGGTTAAATCTCATATAGATAAATTGAAACAGCGGCGAAACTAAGACCTGAAAATAAAGTCTTAGAATCGCCGCTGTTTGACTAAGATAACGATGTGCGTAAGTGAATTAAATTAGTAGAAGTTTAGTATCCCCCTATCGACGTATATGTTTCTGAAACCTTAAGAAACTTAGTTACCAACCAATTTGATTAGATATTACTCAATTAGAGTTCATATTACTGAAATCCTCTGCGGCTTCACGAACTTCTTCATTAGACGATTTCATCCCCTCATTTATATACAAATTTAGTAAATTTGTTAATTGTGCCTCGTCTAATAGTTCAAGGAAGCGCCTGTATTCCCATTCGTCTTCAAGAGTGATTGCCTTATCTGTAACAGAAGGGAGATGCTGGTTTAACCAATCAGAAGGGATTGTTTTCAACTGTTTTCTTGCTAACATGATAGGTGCACTATTTTGACCTACACACGCAAATTGCACTAATAGTGTAAGTATTTTTAAACTTGTACTGAGTGGTAAACTACGAATGTTTGAGATATTATTGTATGCATTTGGTGATATTTCGTTAACTTTTTCACGCAAAAATAACTCATATGTTCCCTCTATCATTTTTTACCTCCATATCTCCAGGCCAATGATTTAAACCATCATAGTCATCAGCTATCACGGCTAAACCGTCGGGCAACTCTGTGCCTTTCGGAAGGATGTAATAATGTCCAGTCAGAGATGATTTACTGATATCACCTAGATTAGAAGCCCCCAAAGGCAAGGGAGGTAACTCTGGCCCAACAATACTATCAACATCAGGAACTTTGGAGTCTTGGAGAGGACGTGCTCCTCTTGGACCCGAGGCGTTTCCAAAAGTATAAAGATCAACTTGAGTTTCATCATCATCATTAAACAAGTCATCCAAAGTCTTCGCAGCTATCCTGAATAGTTTACCACCTTTCTTGAAAATACGAGTAGGCGCTATTCTATCGGTTGCTTTATCATAAATCACTACATCGCCTCTAAATAGAAACGCTGCAAATTTACCTTACTTATCTCTGTTATTCGCTACACTAACATTTACATAATGCAGTAATTGAGGAGTAATTTTTCCTTTTTCACCAAGAGGTTCCGCAGTGTCGTTCCAGCTTGTATTAAGGCCAACATGAACACTTCGATTGAGTACTACTTCAAAAGCAATTACAGACAGAAGAAAATCTTCATTGTACCTACCATCAATTGGTCCTTCGTAAAATTCCATATCTGTCAAGCCTTCTTGAACTCTACGAATGTCACTCGAAAGAATCTCTTTATTATATTGTTCAATTAGGTACTGGATGTCGTACTCTTCATTTAGAATAGTATTCGCAACAGTAATCGGAATATTAATTGGATATTTTTCTTTCTGATCACCATGTGCAACAATTTGGACATAGTATAGGCCACTTTCAGCAAATCGACCAGGGGTATCCTTTGTGTAAATATCATTCCATGAAAATTGGTGGTAAGTAGCAGCTCCGTTTGTTCGACTCTCCTCGTTGACTGGCATCCCAGTTTATAAGACTTGAATTCTTTACTCCAGAGATATTCCTGGTGAATATGATTCATCTGTTTCGAAGCTTCCAAACTGGCTGCAGCCTCCTTTTCGTTTACCTGTTAATCCGGCTGCTTGCTAAGCTCTTGATATTGAATCCGCAGCTCCCGTTTGAGAATTTTGCCACTCGGATTTCGGGGCAAACGGTCTACGACTACCGCATGCTTCGGTGCCTTGTAGGAGGACAGACGATCTTTGCAAAAGGCAAGGATTTCATCCGGCGTCAAGAGCTCATTGGCCTTTGGCACGACGACGGCGGTCACCGCCTCGATCCAGTAAGGATGGGGGACTCCAATGACGGCCACCTCCGATACTTTCGGGTGCTCGTAGATGGTCTCTTCCACTTCCCTGCTGGAGACGTTTTCTCCCCCGGATTTAATCATGTCTTTTTTGCGATCCACAATCGTGATGTAGCCTTCCTTATCCATCACCCCCAAGTCGCCGCTATGGAACCAGCCATCCGCGAAAGCCGCCTCCGTTTTCTCTTCATCACGGAAGTAGCCCAGCATGGCATGACTCGTCCGGTGCACGATTTCCCCTACTTCCCCCCGCGGCACTTCATTTCCATAATCATCCACGATCCGGGTCTCCACATTGAGCGCAGGCTTTCCGGCCGATCCCGCCTTGCGCAGCTGGTCTTTTGGCTTCAGTACGGTTGCCAGCGGGGAGACTTCGGTTTGCCCGTAAAAATTGTAAAAATCGGCGTGCGGGAGACGGCTGTTGACTTCCTTCAAGATCTCGACTGGCATAATGGCCGCGCCATAGTAGCATTTTTTCAACGAGGACAGGTCACGGGCAGAAAATTCCGGGGAACGAAGCAAGGCGATCCAGACCGTAGGAGGACAAAACAATTGCGTTGCCCCGAACTTCTCGACAGTCTCCAGCATGAGCGTGGGAGTTGCTTGCTCCAAAATAATCCCGCTGCCGCCAAGATAGATGTAGGGGCCGAGGAAGCAATGCAGCTGTGCGCAATGAAAGAGCGGCAGCGCATGGACAGCTACGTCATCTTCGGTCATATCCCCGGCAATGATCGTACTGACATATTCGGAAATCAGATTTTTATGGGTGAGCATGACACCTTTTGGCTTTGATTCCGTTCCGCTCGTATACAGGATTTGCACGACATCATCGTCCGCGAGCTCTACATCCGGTGCCGTCGCGGGATAGGTCGCGATCAACTCCCGGAATGGCATCCATTCGCCCGTAGGCAACGAGGGATGGGAAATGATCGATCGCAATTGCGGCTGTGCGCCGGAGAGAGCTACTGCTTGCTCAGCAATGGAGAGAAACTCCGGCGATACAAAGCAAACGCTTACATCGGCATGCCGCAAAATGTAGGCGATGTCCTCCGCGTTCAGCATGTAATTGATCGGCACCATGATCAGTCCTGCCTTGGCCAGGGCAAAGGTTAAAATGGCGAAGTCCATGGAGTTGCGCGAGAGCACGGCTGCCCGCTCCCCTTTCTGCAAGCCTCTGGCTGCAATCGCCTGTGCAGCCTGATTCACGATGGTGTCCAATTGCTCGTATGTAAGACTTTCCTCCTCAAAGCGCAAGGCCAGCTTTTCAGGAAATCGTCCCCTGCTTTTCTCCAGGATATCGCCCAAAGTCTGGCGGCGTGCCCGCTGAATTCCACCCATGACCATTCCTCCTTGGCTCATTTCTTCCATTATACACGCAATTAACTGTATAATAAGTAAATTCTGACATTGATAAACAAAAAAAAGCATGCCGATTCAGGCATGCCTTTTCCCAACTTTTTTATACATCGGCCACATGTACCGCCGGTTTCACCAACGCTTTTTTCTCCCACGCTCTGCTCCTCCAGCGAATATACATCATGACGCCACGCACCCACTCATCAATCGCAAAGGCGATCCAGAATCCCAAAAGTCCCATCTCAAAGTGAATCCCCAGCAGATAGGACACCGGCACGGATATTCCCCACATCGAGAGAATTCCCATCACCACCGGAAACTGTGCGTCTCCGGCTGCACGCAGCGAATTGATGACGACCAGATTAAACGTCCTGCCTGGCTCCAGAACAATACAGCTCAATAGCAAAATGCCGCCTAGCTGGATGATGGCCGAGTTATCCGTGAAGATCCCGATCAATGGCTCCCTGAGCAGTGCGACTGCCAAGACGACAACGATCGTCACGGTAAAGCTGACTTGCAGGCTGCGGATCAGCTGCTTGTAGGCTTCTTTGATCTTTCCGGCGCCGATCAAATGACCGACGAGAATTTCCGTTCCCTGTCCGATCGCCAGGCTGAACAGCAAGACAAAGTACATGATGTTTTGCGTGTAGATTTTGGTAGCTAATGCAGACGCTCCCAATGTGGCAATGAAAGCTGTGCACATGATTTGGCTGCTTTCGTAGGAAAGATGCTCCCCCGCCGATGGGATGCCAATTTTCAGGATGTTGCGAAGATGAGCGGCTTTCCATTTGATATAGTCCACCCATTCGATTTTCACCGGAACTCTCCGATACAGCAGCACCATCATGACGACCGTTGCCAAACCACGACTGATCACGGTGGAGATTGCCACCCCTGTGACGCCTAGCTGCGGTACTCCCCATGCGCCGAAAATGAACAAATAGTTCCCGACCACGTGGATCACGTTCATCCCAATCGAGACGAGCATCGCGTCCCGCGTGTAGCCATTCGCACGGATGATCGCCGAAGCTGTGCTGAGGATCGCTTGGAAAAACAGGGTCGACCCTACGATGGCTAAATAATGGCTGGCATCGCCCAACAGCTGCGTTGGAACATCCATCAAGCTTAGCAATTGGGTAGAAAATAGGATAAAGACCAGACTGATTACCAATCCCCAGAGAAAATTCAACGTAATGGATGCAGCGGAAATTTGCCCGACTTCATTCACTCGTTTTGCCCCAAGGTACTGAGCGACCACGACCGCTGATCCAATCGCTACAAAGTTAAACATGACAATCGCCATCGAAATGATCTGATTGGACAACCCGACCGCTGCCACCGCATCATCCGAGACATGGGCCAGCATAAAGGTATCTGCCATCCCCATCAGCATCATCAGAAAAAATTCGACCAGAATGGGCCAACTCAATGAGAACAAGGTCAGTTTCTCACCAAGCTCCTTTTTTTCCACCTCTGGGTGACTCATGTTTTGCCCCTCCACTCTTCTCTCTTTTGCTCAAAACAGTCATGAACAAACAATAAAGGAAAGCGCTAAACCAATCAAGATCATTTTCGATAAAAAATAAGTTCCCCAAAAGAAAAAGGCATCCCCCGCGGATACCTTTTTCCTGAATCCTATTCATTGCCAAAAAATTCATCATAAAGAGCAACCACTGCACGGTCCGCATCGACTTCCTTCACGCCGAACATCATGCTGACCTCTGAAGAGCCTTGGTTGATCATTTCCAGATTGACGCTTGCGCGGGCAAGAGCAGATGTAGCTCTTGCCGATGTACCGACCGAGCGTCTCATGCCTTCCCCGACAATCATGACCAGCGCTAGATCTTGTTCCACGACGATATCTTCCGCCTGCAGCTCTTGTTGAATCCGCTGGACGACTCGTTTTTGGATGTCCGCTGTAAAATCCTTCTTTCGCAGAATCACGGAAATGTTGTCAATGCCGGAGGGGGTATGCTCATAGGACAGTCCCTCATCTTCCAGGATCTTCAATAATTTTCGGCCAAATCCGACCTCTCTGTTCATCAAATACTTGCTGACGTAGATGCTGCAAAAGCCCTTATCGCTCGCGATGCCAGACACATGCGTCTCGGTTGTCGCTCGCTGTGAGACGATCATTGTGCCGGGAGCTGCGGGGTTATTCGTATTTTTGATGCATACAGGGATGCCTGCCTGATAAGCGGGATAAAGCGCCTCTTCGTGAAACACGGAAAACCCTGAGTATGAAAGCTCGCGCATTTCCCGATACGTGATTTCATGGATTTCCTTTGGATTCTCCACCAGCGTTGGATTGACCGCATAGACAGAATCCACATCCGTAAAGTTTTCGTACAGCTCTGCCTGGACAGCAGCAGCCAAGATGGAGCCCGTGATATCCGAGCCGCCGCGCGAAAAAGTGACGAGCACCCCATCGGTACTGTAACCGAAGAAGCCGGGGAAAATGACGATTTCGTGTCTATCGCGCAAGGAGCGCAGTTTTTCGTAGGCTTCCGGCAGTACCTGTGCATTCCCCGCTTCATCTGAAACCAGCAGTCCTGCTTCAAATGGATTGACATACGATGCCTTGACGCCAAGACTCCGCAAATAATGGGCGACCAGCTTCGCGCATGTATCCTCGCCAGCAGCCTTGACTTGATCGAGAAAACGGGCGGGATCCTTGATGTGTTTCCTGTCGAGCATCACGATCAGCTCAGCTGTGATATGTCCGGCAATGGCTTGATCGAGTGACAGACCCTCTGCGATATCGGTGAACCGCTGAACGACCCGCTGCTTCGCTTCATCCGCATCTTTGCCAGCCAAAACGAGCTGCGCATATGCGATCAATAGATCTGTAACTTTTGTATCATCCTTGAACCGTTTCCCAGGAGCGGAAACGACGATCACACGTCGAGATTCATCCGCTTGAATAATCGCACACACTTTTTTTATCTGCTCCGCACTTGCAAGGGAAGTGCCCCCAAACTTGGCTACTTTCATCTCCGACTCCTCCAGTGACTGCTTTACTCTGTTGAAATGATCTGAATATAGGTTAAATGAGTTTGATTAAAAAGACAAGTGTCCATTTAAGGAGGACACAGCAAATGCATTTGCCCCTCTTTTGTGTTCACCCTTTTGACAAATTTGTTTGCTACTTATATAATTGCTATAGCAAATAATTTGCAAAGGAGGCTCAGGCGATTGAATCTCGAAGATTCTTTTGGCTTTATTCTCAATAATTCGGGGCGAAGAATAACCCAGCTGCTGAACTTGCATCTGCAGCCGCATGAAATCACCACCGAACAGTTTTCCCTCCTTCGCCGTTTAAACGAGCAGGACGGGATCAGCCAGAAAGAACTGGCAAAACGCGTCGGGAAAGATCAGACCAATATCACGCGGATTCTTGATCAATTGGAACGGAAAGGATTGGCCAAGCGTATGCCCAATCAAGAGGACAGACGTTCCTTTCTTGCCTACGTGACGGATGAAGGGCGAGCTTTGGATGACGTACTGGTCCCGATTGAACAAGAGGTGATCAGACAAGTTTTGGCTGACCTGTCTGACGAGGATGTGCGGCATGTAAAAACCTTGCTGACACGCATCGAACAGAAAGCGAGCAGCTTGATTGAATCATTAGACAGATAAGTATTGGATGGAACGGAGAGATAACCCTTGAAGGAACAAAAATTATGGAATCGCGACTTTGTTGCTATCTGTTTTAGCAGCTTTTTTCTTTTTCTGCCCTTTTATGCGTTGGCAACCACACTGCCTGTCTTTGTAACAGACGAATTGCACGGAGCGAAGACCCAAATCGGTTTGGTCATGACCTTATTCATTATTTCTGCCGTTATATTCAGACCACTGACCGGAAAATGGCTGGATGAGGTGAATCGCCGAAAGCTGCTGTTCATTTCCCTTATCATCTATGCTGTCTGCACCACTCTCCACTTGGCTGTGGAAAGCATGGCCGTATTGTTTGCGCTGCGCTTTTTCAACGGGATCGGTTTTGGGATGGCGACTACAGCGACAGGAGCGATTGTCATTGACCTGATCCCGGAAAATCGCAAAGGGGAAGGGATCGGTTATTATACGCTCTTTATGAGCTTAGCCATGGTATTGGGACCATTCGTCGGTCTGACAATCATTGAACATGCAAGCTCGACACTCTTGTTTTCGATTTGCGGCATCTTATCCGTTTTATCGCTCCTTTTAGGTATGACGATTCGGATACCGGAGCGTCCACAAACCACAGCGCCTCGCAGTAACAAATTCAGCTGGAATGGCCTGATCGAGCCAAAAGCCATTCCGATTGCGATTGCTGCAAGCTTGGCGGCCTTTTCTTACGGGGCGATCACGACATTTATATCCGTATACGCAAAAGAAATTGGACTGACTAGCTTTGCGAGTTACTTCTTCATCGTTTTCGCGGCCTTTATCGTCCTTCCCCGTCCATTTACGGGAAAATTATTCGACCGGAAAGGCCCGAATCTTTTGGTCTATTCCGGCATTGTGCTCTTTACGTTCGGTTTGATCAGCTTAAGCCAAGCCACGACTCCGTTGATCTTTTTGCTCGCAGGCGGAATTATCGGGCTGGGCTACGGTGCGCTCTTGCCAAGCTTTCAAACGATTGCGATCCAATCTTCCCCGAGCCACCGCAGAGGACTGGCGACCAGCACGTATTTTGTCCTGTTTGATTCCGGCTATGGGCTGGGATCATACATTCTCGGTATTGTCGCCGCATCAACAAGCTACCACAACATGTATCTGATCTCGGGTGTAATCGTAGCGTTCACTTCCGTACTCTATTATTTCTTGCACCACCGAAAAACAGCGCTGCAAAAGGAAAGCGCACCTGCGCAGCTGCATTCGTAATGAAGAAAAAAGCTCACAGCCCGTTGCTACGGGCTCTGAGCTTTTTTTGCTTCAATCGGAATATATCCCCCCTCTTCGATCGCTTTCGCTCCCTCTTCACTTTGAATCCAGGCAAGCAATCGATTGGCGGGGCTGTCCACCGGTTCTCCTTTTCGGGTCACCGCGTAAAGCACTGCCGTAAACGGATAGGTGTCGCTAATGATGCTGTCTTTGCTCGGCTCAAATCCATCAATCGCGAGAAACTTTACCTCTTCGCGCTGATGCATTTCGTTGGCATAGTAAAAAAAGGAATATCCGATGGCATTTTCGGCATTTTGATATTCAGCCACGGCATCGATCAGTCCGCCCATGCCTCCTGCCTTTTTCACAGTGGGCGGGTCGGCCAACGGAATCCCCTTCATGACCTTTTTCACCATAAACGTCTGGCTCCCCGAGTTTTCTTCCCGTTGAAAGGCAACGATCCGGTTATCGGCTCCGCCAACCTCTGCCCAATTGGTGATTTTCCCTGAATAAATATCCTGCACGTGAGCAACGGAAAGTTGTTGAACCGGATTATCCTGGTGAACAAGAAATACGAACGCGTCTTTTCCAATCGGAGTGAGCTGCAGGCTGACGCCATGATCGGCCGCAAGCTTTTCTTCTTCATCAGAAGGGCCCGCTACAAAAATGATATCCGCTTTTTTGGTTATCAGATTAACATAGGCCTCATGTGTCGTATTGAAATGAGTGAATGATGCGGCGCTGTGTTTGCTTACTCCCGTTAAACGGTTCACGAGGATTTCACCGAAAGGAATCGCTGCCGTAGCTCCATCCACTTTCGGATAAGTCTCGAGTGAAAAAGGGTAGGATCGTGGAATCAGAAGAGTGACGATGAAGCAAAGCAAGCAGCTGCAAGGTAGCAAGAATACGGCTCTTCTCGCTTTTCCGGCTTTTTCGGCATTGATGATCGGCGCATGCGTACCACGCTTCATCCCTGCCATGATCGCACATCCGGGAATGAACGCTGTGAACAGCGCAATATACTTGACCGTTGTACTGTCCGACACATAATGAGGCAAGCTTTCAAAAACAGGCTCGGCCCAATATAGGAAAAGTCGAAACGGAAGCCATGTGAGGCTGTCCAAATCTGAAGTTGCCCCTGCCGTACTATCAAACGTCAATAACCAGATTAACGCTGCTGCCAATGAAACGGAAAAAGAAGCGATCGCTTGCATGGGCCACTTTTTCGCGATTTGTTTGGACAGCCATTGACCGGAAAAAAAGAAAGCCAGGCACATGATCGACAAATACGTCAGATGTCCCATCCACAGGCTGACATCGCCCCATTCGCTCTGTTCCATCTTTTCTGTGTACAGGCCAATGAATGGTCCAACAAGCAAGAGGCTGATTGCATATAAGAAACAATAAACGATTCCCCAGGCACATGCTTGTCCATATTGAATCAGCACCGTTTGCCTATCCTCGTGGAGTTCTGTTTGCTGCATGCGGAGTCCCTTCCCCCATTCATTTTCTCTCAACGCTATATAACCATTTGAGTGCGTGCGGAAAACGCTTTGCAAAAAAAGGAAGCTGGTGTTCGGCTCCTTCCTCCACTGTGAAATGCAGCCCTCGCTGGAAGTTGCCGCTCTCTTCCAATAGCGCATACGCTTCCTTGGTCCGCGCCACCATTTCTTTTTGGATGTTTTCTTTCCCCCAGCCCTCCATACTTCCCACGTCCAAATACAAACGATGCATCCGGCCGTCAATGGGCTGCTCCTTCATATATTCGATAACTCCCGGGTACCAGAAAGAGCCGGAGATCGACGCAATTTTGCGAAAAACATGTGGATAGAGATACAGCGCATACAGGGAGATCAGACCCCCTAATGATTTTCCGATGATTGCCGTCATTTCCGCTCTTGGATCGGTTTGAAAATGTTTGTCAATAAACGGTTTACATACCTCCACGACAAACTCCAAATACGCAGCTCCTTGCCCGCCGAAATCCGCGAACCGATTGTCGAGCGCCGGCGCTGGCCATGGGGTGTATTCATCGAGGCGATTGAACGGTTCAATACCTACTAGGATGAGAGGGGATAGCTCCCCGTGAGCGAACATCTCTTCCACGTGAAAGATGGAATCGCTCTGATCGGGATCAAATACATCCCCTGTATCCTGCACGTAAACGACCGGATAATGGTACCCGTCCTGAGGGTAACCGGGTGGAAGGTAAATGAGAAGACAGCGCTGATTTACGTTTCTGGTAACAAACGTTCCTTTCAATAGGGTCCCCCTCCTATTAGTGACAAAAAAGACCATGATTTTCTGTATCATCATCATGGTCGTGTAAAGCTCCTTGCTGTTTCACAATACTCTTCTCTTGTCCTAGCAATCGCAGGGAAATCACGGCTGCAGCATGATTTTCAAGCAGTTATCCTCTTTCTGCTCAAAGGTTGTGTACGCCTGTGGTGCATCCGATAATGAATACGTATGGCTGATCAGATCCGTCACAGTCAATTTTCCCTCCTGCAGCATCCGATACATTGGCGGGATCAAGTGGATGACAGGTGCTTGCCCCATTTTCAACTGGATATTGCGGGCAAACAGATCGCCCAACGGAAACCCATTATACCGTGTTCCATAGACTCCGACCAGCTGGATCGTACCGCCTTTTCGCACGACCTGACTGGCCATTTCGACGGCAGCCATCGTTCCCCCTTGGAGTCGCAGAGCCGTCTCCACTTTTTCCAGGAAGCTCATTTTCCCGCCCATTCCGACGCAATCGATGACGACATCTGCTCCTCCTTTTGTGATTTCCTTCAAATGCTTTCCCAAGTCCTCTACTTTCGACAGATCGAATGCTTCTGCTTGGTTGTATTTACGAGCGTGCTCCAGGCGGTGCGAGACATAATCGACCGTGATCACTCGATTTGCACCTTTCAGCCAGGCAAGACGCTGCACAAGCAAGCCGATCGGTCCTGAGCCCAGCACGATGACGGTATCTCCCGGTTTCACACCTGCATGGTTGATCCCCCAAAAAGCCGTGGGCAAAGCATCGGATAGGAAAACAAGCACATCGTCGGGAAGCTCACATTCAGCAGGAATGACAAACGAAGTAAAGTTCGCATAAGGCACACGTACAGCCTCTGCTTGCGTCCCGTAGAAATCCCCAAAGAGTCGGGAGCAGCCAAAGTAGGCTCCCGCTTCCCCATGCTCATTCGCCCGGTCACATTGGCTTTCCAGCTCGTGCTGGCAGAAATAGCAGGTTCCACACGCGACATTGAACGGTACGACCACCCGATCCCCTTTTTTCAGCTTATGAACACCACGACCGACGTCCTCTACAATCCCTACGGCCTCATGCCCGATGACATACCCTTTCTCCAAGCTTGGGATCAATCCGTGGAATAAATGCAAATCCGATCCGCAAATGGAGCTGCGGCTTATCCTGACAACGGCGTCTTCCTCTTTTTCGATGCGTGCATCGGGAATCTCTCTCACTTCCACACTGCGGAATCCTTGGAACGTCACTGCTTTCATTGCTCTTCATGGCCTCCCATCCATCTACCCACTAAGGCAAGCTGAGCAAATATCGAACTAACGCATCTTGATCTTCTTTCGTAAATCCGGTTGTACGATCTACCCAAAAAGCATGTCCCTCCCCAGAGACATGCGCTTCCCGGAGATAGGCTGCCGATCGATTAGAGGCAATCACTTTCTCTCGCAAGTCCTTGTCAACAAGGGCAAGCAAGCTGTTGTACGGGTCCGGCGTCAATTCTTTCATCTCGGTTTGCGGCAATCCAACATGGGAACGGTCTTTCCCGACTGCCACTCCGCCATCATGGAGATAAGGAGCACTCCAGGCTAACCCGAGCAAGCTCATCGTCTTATAACCGCCGCGAGAGCCTGATTGGGCCCAGGCTATCTTCAACTGCTGGCGCTGATGTTCTGTGATTGGTATTTTCACTTTTTTCGCATCGGGAGGGATCGGGAGCGGCGTGTCCTCCGTGTACATGAGGGGAGGTCCCAAAATTCGCTGCACCTTATGGAATCCTTTTGCCCGGGAAGGTTCCGTTTTTACTTGTTCGATCGGTATGACGGCATTGCTTGTCAAATAATCGCCCGCATGACACCGGATACACCCTGCCCGTTCGAATACTTGTCTTCCCTTTCTGGAGGTAACGGCATCCGTTTGAAAGGGAGAAGCTGGTGCTTTTAATGTTTCCATCCATGCAGACATTGCATTAATTTCTTCTAACGCATGATATCCAGGCGTCCCATAGGTCAGCCCGACACTGGATATATAATTGGCTTTGGGATAGGTAGATGTGACATACAGCTCATTGATGCCTGCTACACCTGGGGTCGGATCCACCTTGGCAAAGAATGCCGTCGGTCTTTCCTTCCCTTTTCCCCCTTTGTAGCGATACTTCGGGTTGGCCGCTCGCTGCAATACCGTCCCGAGATACACTTCCTTGTCGATACCGAGCATCGGCTTACTGACGACTGTTTGCGAAAGGGTGTCCATATTTTGGGAATGAACGTTGTTGATGCCCGCGCTTGCACCTTTAAACGGTCCCACCATGCCTTGTCCGTTCCAGCCAAAGGGATGGTCCCCCTTCGTCAAAGCATCCGGTATTTGTACCGGATTATTTTCGGAATCCAGCGTAACATCCACACTTCCCTTTGGCCAAAACATGACCTGCCTGTCGACTTCATCTTCCAGTTTTTGCGGGTCAGGGAGCAGCGCTTGCCTGCCATCCGAAGTCGTCACAGGCACACTGAGTTCCGTTATGTACTTTTTTAGGGAAGTGATATTGGTATGAGTGAAATAGGACGTCGTATTGGTGCTTAGCGCCAGCAGGTAACCCATGTTGAAATCCCGGTTGGGCAGGCCTTGCAAGATCTTGCCGCTTCTCGGATCCACGGTAGCATGGCAAGCCATACAGGATATACCGGCCTTCAACCGCCCTTCTTCCCACTTTATTTTGAATCCGAGTGGGGCATATACTCCTTTGGGCACATCAATGCCGGTATCGATGATCTGCCCCTTATGAATGGTTTTTCCTCCGATGGTTGCCGTCTTGGCTGCTTCCACTTGCAAATTCGTGGTGCCACGCCCTTTCAGCTTCGCAACGGCTTTCAAGATATTCGGAATCGACAAGGGACCGTCAAAGGCACCCATGATATCTGTAAAAAAGCGTTCATTCCCGAACGTCTTCTCGATATACGTTTCTTCCCCGAGTGCAAGCATCTCTTGCGTTACTGTCACTCCGCTCGTTTGTGATGCTATCCTCGCATCCGCCATGGGCGGGTTCACGTATTTCGCTTTCGCAGGCGTATACACGTATTCAAAGCCTGATCGATACAATCCGGCGAAAATGCCACCTGCAAGCACGAAGAAGCCGCATCCAATGAGTATCCATTTGCTTTTTGCCTGCTTCCACATGTTTCTCCCTCCGTTTCCATATACCTACTATTTGACAGCATGCCCTCCTGTATGCAAAAAACCGTTTTCGCTGCAACAGCAAGCGAGAAACGGTTTTTGGGGCTTGGTATGGAGTAAAGGGTTAGGGGCCAATCTGGCTAGGAAATGGACTGACCTGCCAACAGTTTGTGCAAATCCTCTGCGATTACCTCCGGCTCCGTACGTGCAGGATATTGCTTCAGCACGTTGCCATTCCCATCGACGAGGAATTTTACGAAATTCCACTCGATTTCACCTGTACGGTACGGTTCTGCCACATGATTCACCAAATACGTATACAGCGGATGAGCATGCTCGCCTTTTACATCGATTTTGGCAAACAGCGGAAAAGTCACCTGGTAATTCAAGTCGCAAAAGCTCTGGATCTCTTCATTGGTTCCCGGCTCCTGGTTCATGAACTGATTGCAAGGGAAACCAAGCACCTCTACCCCCGCGTCTTTGAATGTCTCGTAAAGATGCTGCAATCCTTTGTATTGCGGTGTCAGTCCGCATTTACTGGCCGTATTGACAATGACGAGTGTTTTTCCTTTGTAGTCTGCCATTGACTTTTCTTCATTATGGATCGTTTTGACGGTGTAATCATAGATAGACATCTGAATATTCTCCTTTGTTCCTGCATTTAAATTGTGCACAATTTAATTTTTATTTGCTTTCATTTTATTTTCTTGTACAGATTTTGTCAATTCCGAGCATGCAATAGACCTATGATCCAGTCGCTCTCTGCAAAAAGAGACCGCCCAATCCGCATTGCTCGCGAATGGCACGGCCTCTTTTCACCTTTGCTCACTGTTTACTTTGCGGCTGTGACTTTTTCTTGTTCTGTCTTCTTCACCGCTTCCTTCTTACTGCCTTTTTTCTGGCTTTGTTCGAAGGCGAGCAAGATGGCTTCCTGACGTCTCATCCCCGATTTTTCCAGTTCTTCGATCGTCAATACGATTTGCTTGTAATCTTTTGGAATCACTTTGACGAACTTGCTTACCGTCTGCTCCCATTGCTCAAGCAATCTTTGCGCTTTTGGACTGCCGGTATAAGCGACGTGGTTTTGCAGCAGGGCTTTTACCTCTGCGATGTCGCGCTGTTCCGTCAACTTCTCGATCAGCACCATTTCTTTGTTGCACAGTTTTTCAAATTGGGATTCATCCTCTACCAGCACATACGCTGTACCGCCGGACATCCCTGCCGCGAAGTTTTTGCCAACGGAACCGAGGATCACGACACGTCCGCCAGTCATGTATTCACAGCCGTGGTTGCCAACACCTTCCACTACAGCGGTTACACCACTGTTGCGTACGCAGAAGCGCTCTCCTGCGACCCCATTGATATAGGCTTCGCCTGCTGTCGCTCCATAGAATGCAACGTTCCCAATAATAATGTTGTCCTCTGGTGCAAACGTGGCATTTTCTTTTGGAGATACGATGATTTTTCCGCCGGACAAACCTTTGCCGACATAATCGTTGGCGTCGCCGTTCAATTGAATCGTGATTCCTCTCGGTACGAATGCCCCCAAGCTTTGGCCAGCAGATCCTGCCAGCTGCAGACGAATCGTATCTTCAGGAAGTCCATGCTGTCCGTAGCGCTTGGTCACTTCGCTTCCCAGAATGGTCCCTGTTACACGATGAATATTGCTGATCGGCAGGGAAACCTCTACAGGTATCTGTTTCTCGATCGCCGGTTTGCAAAGCTTCAACAGGGTGGTCCGATCCAGCGTCTCATCCAGCTTGTGGTCTTGCGGATGCTGATAGAATGTCCCCACATCCTCTGCCACTTTTGGTTGATACAGGAGTGCGGAAAGATCCAGATGCTTCGCTTTCCAATGCTCCTTCGCCTTTTGATTCATGGTCAACACCTGGCTTTGACCGATCATTTCCTCGATCGTATGGAAACCGAGCTCCGCCATGATCTCGCGAACTTCCCGGGCTACGAAGCGCATGAAATTCACGGTATGCTGCGGATCCCCTTTGAACTTTTTGCGCAGATCCGGATTTTGTGTCGCAACCCCGACCGGGCAAGTATCCAGGTGACATACGCGAGCCATCACACAACCGATGGAGACCAACGGTGCGGTAGCAAACCCGAACTCTTCTGCTCCCAGCAGAGCTGCCACGACTACATCACGCCCGGTCAGCATTTTTCCGTCTGTTTCTACAACTACGCGGTCGCGCAGCTGATTCAACAGCAATGTCTGATGGGTTTCAGCCAGCCCCAGCTCCCAAGGCATGCCGGCATGCTTGATGCTCGATTTTGGCGATGCCCCTGTACCGCCATCATGTCCGCTGATGACGATGACATCGGCTAGGCCCTTCGCCACTCCGGCTGCAATCGTGCCAACACCGGCTTTCGATACCAACTTCACGCTGATGCGTGCCTTTGGATTGGCGTTTTTCAAGTCAAAGATCAACTGAGCTAAATCTTCAATCGAGTAAATGTCATGATGCGGCGGAGGGGAAATCAGCCCTACCCCAGGGGTCGAACCGCGAACCTCGGCAACCCAAGGATATACTTTGTTTCCTGGCAGCTGTCCGCCTTCGCCCGGTTTTGCGCCTTGCGCCATTTTGATTTGGATTTCTGTCGCGTTCACCAAGTAGTGACTGGATACGCCGAATCTTCCAGAAGCGACTTGTTTGATCGCGCTGCGGCGTGAATCGCCATTTTCATCTATCTGGTAGCGCTGCGGATCTTCTCCGCCTTCACCGCTGTTGCTCTTCGCACCCAGACGATTCATCGCGATTGCCAGTGTCTCGTGCGCTTCTTTACTGAGTGAACCGTATGACATCGCACCGGTTTTAAAACGGTGTACGATCGAGTCAACCGATTCTACCTCACTCAACGGGATCGGTTTGCGGTCAGATTTGAAATCGAGCAAGTGACGCAAGAAGACGAACTTCTCTTCATTCACCAGCTGAGAATATTGCTTATATTGTTCATAATCCCCTTCACGGACAGCTTTTTGCAGCGCATGAACGGTTTTCGGGTTGAACAGGTGGTACTCGCCGTCTCTTCTGAATTGGAAGTCGCTTCCAGGCTCCAACTTCTCCTCTTGCTGATCTGCTGCAAATGCTTTCTGATGGCGCATCAGTGTTTCCTCCGCAATGACCTGGAGGGTAATCCCGCCAATTTGCGAAGAGGTACGGGTAAAGTAACGATCGATCACAGACTGATCAATGCCCACCGCTTCGAAGATTTGTGCGCCGCGGTAGCTTTGGATGGTCGAAATGCCCATTTTGGACATGACCTTGACGACACCTTCCACAGCTGTTTGCAGGTAGATTCCTGTCGCAGCCTCCAGCGATGTATCCTTGATTTGCTCCGCTTCGATTAACGCTTGAATCGTATCTAGCGCCAAATACGGATTGACAGCATCTGCTCCGTACCCAATCAGCATGGCGAACTGGTGCACATCGCGCGGTTCTCCCGATTCCAGCAGCAAACTAGCTTTTGTCCGTGTACCCTCACGCACCAGATGATGATGGAGACCGCTTACGGCAAGCAAGGCTGGGATGGCTGCCTGCTGTCCGCTCATGTCACGATCGGACAGGATCAACAAGCTGTAGCCTTCCGCAATAGCGAGATCCGCTGCGGCAAACAATTCATCCAATGCTGCGGCGAGTTCCTCTTCTCCTCCCCCCGCCGGGAACAAGATCGGCAGTGTTTTCGCCTGGAATTTCTCTTCATTATGGTGGCGAAGGGCTGCCAATTGCTGATTGGAGAGCAAGGGAGACTGCAAGCGGATGCGGTGGCAATTGCTTGCATCCGGCTCCAACAAGTTGCCTTCCGCCCCGAGGAAGGAAAGCGTCGACGTTACGCATGCTTCGCGAAGTGCGTCAATTGGCGGGTTGGTCACCTGCGCAAACGACTGTTTGAAATAGTTGTAGAGCAGCTGGGAACGATCAGATAACACCGCGAGCGGCATATCAATCCCCATGGAACCAATTGGATCCTTGTGCTCAACCACCATGGGAGTAATGATTTTTCCAACCTCTTCCTGTGTATAGCCAAACGCTTTTTGCCATGCCAGCAGCTTCTCACCTTCCAGCGCAGCCGGAGCTTTGCTCTCAGGGAAATCCGCGAGAGTGACCACATTTTCTTTTACCCATTCCTGATACGGCTGTTCAGTGGCGATACGCTGCTTGATCTCTTGATCAGAGACGATTCGCCCTTCTTCCAGGTCAACCAAGAGCATTCGTCCTGGGCTCAACCGTCCTTTTTGCACGATTTTCTCTTCTGGAACCTCCAGTACACCTACCTCAGACGAGAAGATGATGGTATCATCGGAGGTAACATAGTATCGAGCGGGACGCAAGCCATTGCGGTCCAGAATCGCCCCGATTTGTTTGCCGTCGGTGAACGATATCGCGGTCGGTCCGTCCCATGGCTCCATTAGGCTGCTGTGGTATTCATAAAACGCCTTTTTGGCTTCATCGATCTGTTCATCCTGATCCCATGGTTCAGGAATCAGCATCATGGCTACATGCGGCAGCGAGCGGCCAGCGAGCGTGAAAAACTCGACGCAGTTATCCAAGATTGCGGAGTCACTGCCCTGCATATCGATAACCGGCAGCACTTTTTCCAGATCCGCGCCAAACGCTTTGGATTGGAACATCTTTTCCCGAGCCGTCATCCAGTTGATGTTGCCCTGCAGCGTATTGATCTCCCCGTTGTGAATCAGATAGCGGTTCGGATGCGCACGCTCCCAGGTCGGAAATGTATTCGTGCTAAAGCGAGAGTGTACAACGGAAAACACGGAGGCAAACGTTGGATCCTGCAAATCCAGATAGTAGGCATCCAATTGCCCCGGTGTTAATAATCCTTTAAATACGATGGTGCGGCTGGACATCGATGCGGCATAGAAGCCCTCTGTCGCGATTCGCTCCATCTGCTTGCGGATCACATACAGCTTGCGTTCGAAGGCAAGGGAATCGGTATGCTCTGCACTTGCCCCGATAAATACCTGGCGGATAAACGGTTGGCTGGCACGCGCTGTTTTGCCCAGCTTGGTTTCATCCGTAGGCACGGTTCTCCAGCCGAGAAGCTGTTGGCCTTCTGCCTGCACAATCGCTTCCAGTTGTTTTTCGTATTGAGAGCGGAGTGCTTCGTCCTGCGGCAGAAACAGCATGCCGACTCCGTATCTGCCCTGTGCCGGAAGGGAGATGTTCAACTCCGCACAAGCTTTGACAAAAAATGCATGCGGAAGCTGTGTCAAAATCCCTGCACCATCACCAGTTTCCGGGTCACTTCCCTGACCTCCGCGGTGCTCAAGCTGGCAGAGGATTTGCAATCCGTCTTTCACGATCTGGTGTGTCGCCTGTAACTTCAAATTGGCAATAAATCCGATCCCGCAAGCATCGTGTTCAAACATGGGATCATAGAGGCCTTGCTTCGTTGGAAGTCCTTTCATGGTCATGGTATCCACTCCTTCTCTCTCTATCGATTCTAAACAACCGGTCTTTTTTGAATATTCCGTCTCAAAAGCTTAAACATTTGCTCTCCCCCCACATCCATGTGAGAGGTTTTTCGCCACAAAAATGTTCTTCGCTATAGTTAACATTTTAGATTGGTCAATTCATACAAACAATATATAATTTGTGTAAGAACAATCGCAAAACGAGATGAATTGGGAATGGGGGGATCAGCATGGAGCTTCGCCAGCTGCAATACTTTATTGAAGTGGCCACCAGAGAGCACGTAACAGAAGCGTCGCATGTGCTTCATGTGGCCCAATCCGCCATCAGCCGGCAAATCGCCAATCTGGAGTCCGAGCTTGGCGTCCAGCTTTTTATCCGCGAAGGACGAAACGTCAAGCTTACGGTGGTCGGAAAGATCTTTCTGGAGCATGCCAAGATGGCGATCAACGAAATTGACAAAGCCAAACAAAAAATAGAGGAGTTTCTCGATCCGGAGCATGGGACCATCCGCGTCGGCTTCGCCAGCAGTCTGGCTGCGAATCCTCTGCCTACAGTCATATCCGCCTTCCGCGCCCGGTATCCGGATATCGGTTTTCAATTGAAGCAAGGATCGTACAAGCATCTGATCGAGTGGGTCATTAACGGGGAGATCGATATCGCTTTTCTCGGTCCCGTCCCTACGCATGTGAAGGAGGTCAAGAGCCAGATCTTTTTTGCGGAAAATATCATGGCGCTGCTGCCAACCAAGCATCCGCTGGCCGAACAGCCCTCAATTCGTCTGAGCCAGCTGCAAAATGATACGTTCGTCCTCTTCCCGCCGGATTTTATTCTGCGCGAAATCGTAGTGAACGCCTGTGCGCAGGTCGGTTACAAGCCAAAAGTTTCCTTTGAAGGCGAAGACATCGATGCGATCAAGGGACTAGTGGCCGCCGGACTAGGCGTGACTCTGCTGCCGGAGGTTACCTTAACGGACAATATGCCCCGTGGAACGGTAAAGCTGCCGATCAGTGAACCGAATGTGACCCGCACCGTAGGGATAATCAGTCCGAACAATCGCGAGCTGCCCCCTTCGGAGAAGTTGTTTTATGATTTTCTGAAGGAGTTCTTCCAAGTATTGAATAAGTTTAGTTATTAAAGAAAAAGAAAAATGACATCCGCGGCGATGTCATTTTTTTATGGGTTTCTCAACTGGTAGCGTGAAATCTGTGATCCATTCTCCCCGCAATCTATCTTATGTAGCCCACTACGTGATTTACCTTCTCAAGGTCCTGTGGCTGAATCTTCAATGTCGCTTGTGGCAGCCCAGTGCCCCCATACACATAGCGAAATCGGTATAACTCTCTATCTATAATCGTCGGAATGTTTGGATTCACCAACGATACACTTCCAATCTTGCAGCCCGTCACCTGCTCTACTTCTGAAGGTATTGCTAGTTTGATGTCTTGAATCTGCAATAGCTCCTTCAGTGTATCAAACGCGACACGTCCGTAATCACCGGAAATGATCAACGCATAATAGCCTTTTTCTGTCCTTAACAGAAGTGTTGGGGCAGTTTGTCCAATATGAATACCAAAAAACGCAGCACCTTCCTGAGCTGTATGAATGGGCTTACCATGTTCGATAATTTCATAATCAATTTGTTGATTCACTAGAATTGACAGCAATGCGTCCATTGCCTACCCTCTTTCCAAAAAGGAATTTTTCGATACACGCTAATAAAACGATTCGACTTATTCAAAGAGTTTCCTTTTTCTGGTATACCAGTATTTCTGCCCGATTCATTGCGAAAGAACGATTTTTGTGTCTGTATCATGTACGGTATCAGACTACAGCAAACCCCGGCCCAATCCAATACCATATAGTATTTAGACCTCTGGATGATAAAGGGGAATCCTGCGGCATGAAAAAACAAAAGAAAATTATCATCGGGATTGCTTTTAACTCAAAAAAGCTAAAATACAACCGCAAAAAGAGATTTTCAGCACGGTGGATTCAAAAACGGATGAGCATTTTTATGCGGTATACCCGAAGGAGTTTGCAAAAACAGAGCAATCAAGATTTTGAAGCTCTCGTGGAGTATGAGGACCGTTCTCGAAAGACAATAAAAAAAGAGCTGGCCAAGTACAGAAAATTTCCGAAAAATATCAAATTTATCCCTAAGAGCATGTATCAAACATGCATCAGGAAACGACTGAACGGTTATCGTTATTTATATTTGGTCCGTTTGGATTCCGACGATTTGTACCGGAAAAGCTATATTCAACAGCTCAAAAATCATCACGCAGGAAAGGGAATTTCAGCCATTATTAACCAATACGGCTATATGTATGACACGAAAAAGAAGTGGATCGCACCGATGTACGCAAAATCGCCAGCATTTTATACCTTAATCTATAAGGTAAAAGATTATTTGAAAGGGAAACGGTATCGACTTCCCGGTGGACATCCCGCGGTCATTCGCCTGCGTCACGATAAACTGCGGCTCCGCAACTATGTTCACATCATCCACACAGGGAATACGACAAGCAAGTTTCGTTCGAAGCGGAATAAAACCATAGACACAACACGTATCGTGAAACATCCTCGTCAAGTGAATCGGATCCTTTCTTCATTCATGTGAGAAAAGTCAATGAAAAGCCGCCCATACAAGAATTGGGCTTGTTCAGGATCGATGGCAAGTCAGAAATCGCAACAGTTTCCGTGTGGTCTTTCCCTCGACCTGAAAAAAGAGCTCCCCCATTTTGGAGGAGCTCTTTGCAAGCGATGAAACTTTCAAATTATCCTTATTGAAACGACTCGCTGCGGTATACCTCTTTCCCTTCAAAAAGGGTCCACAGTACCTTCGTTTTGTTAATTTCCGATGCTGGAATCTTGAACAGGTTTTTGTCCAATACAACCAGATCCGCTTTTTTGCCTACTTCGAGCGAGCCCGTGATGTCATCTACGAAGTTGGCATAGGCTCCGTTAATCGTAAAGCTCGCGATCATGTCATCGAGCGTCGCTCTTTCGCTTGGATTGGCGACATCTGCCAAATCCGTTTTCCCTTCTTCGATGCGGGTCACTCCTTGCTGGATGCCATAGAGCGGTCCAAACTCTTGGGTGACAATATAGTCGCTGCCGGAAGCCATTACGACACCCGCATTGATCAAGCTCTTCATCGGATACTCTTTGTCTGCGCGTTCCTTGCCCAGGTAAGGCACTTCAATTTCTTCATAAAAGCCTGGCTCCTTCAAAAACCAGAAAGGCTGTGGAACCCCTACCGCCCCGAGTTTTTTAAAGCGCTCAATATCTGCAGGATTCAGCAGCTGCAGGTGAACGACCGAGTGGCGGGAATCTCTTTTTCCGTTTGCTTTCTCGGCATATTCAAATCCATCCAGCGTGATTCGTGTGGCAGCATCGCCGATGGAGTGCACATGCAGCTGGAATCCTTCTTTGTCTGCAGCTGCAGCCGTTTCGTTATAGACTTGCGGATCCCAGATCAATTGTCCATTGGTTTCTTTATGCTGATAGGGCTCCTCCAAATATCCGGTCGCGCCTTCCACGACACCGTCCAGGAACACTTTCACCGCGTTGATTTGAAAATGAGGTCCTTTGTTTTCTTCACGAAGCTTGACAAACTGAGCAATTTGCTCGGCACCTTTGGTCGGATCGGCTGTAATCGCATTGCGGAAGCGTACGGTCAGCTTGTCTTGTTCAGACAGCTGTTGATAGGCTTCCAGCACATTTGGATAGCGCAGCAAGTCGGGGTCACGGGCTGTCGTCACTCCCCGCTCCGCCGCCAGCTCCTGATAGCTTTGAATGCCGTTCATATATTGCTCCACGGTCAACCCTGGAATTTTCTTCAACACCAGATCCATCGCTTTTTCGCGGAGCGTTCCGGAAGGCTCACCCGTCACAGGGTCGCGCTCGATTACTCCGCCCTCTGGGTTCGCGGTGTCCTTCTTGATTCCAGCCAATTCGAGGGCTTTGGAGTTCACCCAGAGTGAATGGCCATCATCTGATGTTAATGCGACCGGGATATCTTTTACGATTTCATCCAGCGCTTCCTTTCTCGGCCCGATTCCCGTCGCGACGGAATTGGTCCAGCCTCTGCCCTGGATGGCGACTTCATGCGGATGCTCGGAGACAAAGCTTTTGACGACCTCCTGATATTCCGCGATGCTGCCTGCGTAAAAAAGATCCACGGTGTAGATGAGACCCGTTGTTTTCGATGCATGGGTATGACTGTCTACAAAGCCGGGAAGCACCATCTTCCCTTGCAGATCGACGACCTTCGTTTTCGGTCCCGTATAAGACTTCACACCTTCCTGGGAACCAACATAAATGATGGTGTCCCCTTTTACCGCGATGCTCTCCGCCCAGCTTCTGTTTTTATCTACGGTGTAGATGGCGCCGTTTTGCAAAATCAGGTCGGCTGCTTCCGCTGTTTTTCCGACATCTGCCGTTTGCCCATACACCGATGCTGGAGCAAGCAGAGAAGCTATGAGTGCAATGCTTGCCAGTTTTTTGATGAACATCTTGCCCCCCCTTTTTTGTAAATCTGTATAAAAATACATAACTTTTTCATCATAATAAACAAGCAGACAATTGGCAATTCTTTTCAGAAAAACTTGGCAGCACCAAGTTTTTGGCGGAGCCTAGCGGTTCTTATGTCGATGAGAATATTCTCATTTCCTATCGACCATAAAAAAGATCAGAGCGAAATGACTCTGATCTCTTTTATCTGCCATCTTTACAGGTTCAGATCGGTATACTTGAAGTAAGCCCCACCCAGCGGGAAGATGATGAAGTCTTTCACCTTATCGTTTTTGATATAAGGGTTGCCGCGGAAGTTGATCGGAGCCAAAGGCATTTCTTCCATGAGCAGGGTTTCCGCCTGCAGCAGAATATCCTTGCGCTTTGCCAAGTCAGGCTCGTGGTAGCTCTTGTCGATCAGCTCTTTGAAGGTCGGGTTCTCCCAGTTCGGATGGTTGTTTCCTCCTGTTTTGTCACGGAACATTTCGAGGAAGTTGATCGGATCGTTGAAGTCGGCTCCCCACTGGAAGCGGATCAGATCAAAATTTCCTTGGGAGCGCATCTCCTGATATACCTTCAGCTCTGCAGTATACAGATCTACTTCCACGCCGAGATTTTTCCGCCACTGATCCTGCAGGGCTTCTGCCATCTTTTTGTTGACATCGGTGCTGTCAAAGGTGTACGTCACTTTCGGGAACTTCGAAATCCCCAGTTCCTTCATACCTTCAGCCAGCAGCTGCTTCGCTTTTTCCGTATCTTCCTTAAAGTAGCCGTCCTGGTTTAGTCCCATCGAGGTGGGTACCCATCCGTAGGCGGCAGGTACGCCGGTTTGCAGGATGTTGTCAATCAGCGATTTGCGATCGATCGCGTACGCAAAAGCCTGGCGGATCTTTTTATTGGAGAACGGCGGTTTTTCGGTATTGAACACGACGGATTGCGTACCAGGGTTATCCGCTACCATCAGTTTGCCTTCGTCCTTCAGCTTCTGAATCGCGTCTGGAGGCAATGTGGAGGCCGGATATCCGCCCCAATCGAGGTCGCCGTTTTCAAACATCGAGAGTGCCGTGTTGTTGTCATCGATCATGGAAATCTCGATGCGATCCAGTTTGACGTTGTCTTTATCCCAGTAATTCGGATTTTTGACGAACACGATCTTGCTCTTATGCTCCCACGTTTCCATGTTGAAAGGTCCATTTCCGACGATGGTTTTCGCTTCTGCCGCCCACTTGGGATTGCTTTCCAGTGTCTTTTGATGGAGCGGGAACAGCGTCGGGAAGAACGTCAGCTCACGGAAAAATGGGGTTGGCGCTTTTAGCTGGAATTCTACCGTATAGTCGTCCAGCGCCTTCACCCCGACTTCATCAGCCGTCCCTTTACCCGTGTTATATTCCTCTCCGCCTTTTATGTAATAGAGCTGATATGCGTATTCCGAAGCCGTTTTCGGATCGAGATTGCGCTTGATCGCGTAGACAAAGTCATGGGCCGTCACCGGATCACCGTTGCTCCACTTCGCCTCTTTGCGGATTTTAAACGTATATTTCGTATAGTCAGGTGTATTCTCGAAGCTCTCCGCGGTGGCGTTTACCAATTCTCCCTTTAAGTCGTAGCTGGTAAGACCTTCAAAACAGGCGTAAATCATGTCGAATGAATCTGCGTCTACCGCGATACCCGGATCGAGCGATGGCGGTTCGCTGTTGATGCTCCAGTGCAGTACCTTTGGCGCAGTCGATGCTGCTGGCTGGTTAGCTGCAGGCGCCCCCTGCTCCCCCGTCGTGTTTCCCTGGGTGTTGGTACTACAGCCTACCAGTCCACCAAGGCTAAGCGTCAGACAGGTCATTACGGCAATCGCCTTTTTCACAAACATCCCTCCTTATTTTTCAGAAAAGTTTATCAAATATTCGGATGATATACTACTAAATTTTATAAATATGCAAAAAATCTGCTACTCCTTGAATATAAGGAATAACAGATTGATACATGCAGGGTGTTCACTATTCACTTTTCAGATATGTGCAGAACCAATCATCCGCCAACTTCGTCAACACATCCATATGTTCAAGAAAGCGATGCGTCGCCCCTTCAATGACTTCCAGTTTCGACTCTGGAGAAAGCAATGCCATGGCTCTTTGCGATCGTTCCAATAACAGCAGCTCCTCTTCGTCGCCGGGGTGATTTCCATGGATGATCAGAACGGGACAGCGAACCGGCTTTAACAGTTCCTGTTGATGAATCTGTTCAAAATCCAGCAGCATCTGCTGATCAATCCGGATTTGCTTTCGCGGCCCTGTCTCTTTTTCCACGGTCAGGTATCCACGCTCATGCAATTCTTGCAGCTGCTCAGGACGAAAGTATTCCTCCCAATTGTAGTGCATGGCATCGGTTAACGCGCCGGACAGCACCATCGTAACAATGTCAGGCCGATAGCATTTGAGACAGATCAGACTGCCCAGGCTGTGACCGTAGAGGGCGATTTTCTCAAACCCTCTCGCTTTCGCATAGTCGATGACCGCCTGTAAATCATCCACTTCCCGTTCGACCGAAATACGTTCATCATCACTTTCACCACAGCCGCTAAAATCAAAGGTCAGCACATGAAATCCCGAACGTACAAATGCGCTCGCTAACCGGTCGAACCTGCCGTTTAACGATTTGTCAGACGTAAAGCCATGAGCCATGATAATGATAGAGCCCGACGAGGAAGGATAAAGATGCCCTACCAGCTTCTTTTTTCGTGAATTTACAATGACAATCCGTTCCATCCCGCATTCCCTTCTCTCTACATCAGCAATAATGGCAAGAGCCGCGCTGCTTTCCAAGCGCTTCGGCGTTTTCCGGATACGGAAAGCCTTTGTGACCGAAAAGCGCCGCAACCGTATCTTCTTCGGCATCCGTCATTTCAAAAAAGACGATGGCAGTGAAATCTCCAGGCATCGGAATCGGCTGATTCGCTGCCTCGGCGACATAGGCAATCCCGAGCTGATCCAGCTGTGCGAGCACCCCCATGATATGCGTTCCTGGAACCTTGTAGTATCTCGTTTTTTTCATCGAAAACACCTCTTCCCATGATTCACGCGCGCAACCCTCGCGGCAGTACAAGATAACTGTACCCATACGAAGCGAGGAATGACACCAAAAACAATAGAAAAACGGCCGATCCGGCGCCGGACAACCAGGCCATAATGCTGATCAGCAGCCCTTGAATCAACAGCAAAACTCCGCATACCCATTGGAAAGATCGCTTCTGTCCCTCCACATTGATGGGAAAAAGAATCCGCCCATTCCCCTTTCGCTGCCGTTTCCAGATCCCTTTGATCTGACTGGCCGTCATGAGCAGGATCATCACGATTACAGCCGCTTTTGCCGTCAGATCTGGAAAGAGAACGGCCAAGAGCCCGCCAATCACCAGCAGCCGTACATAGATTCCGAGATAATCCGCAGAACGGAGGAACATCCGCAAAAACAAGATCCGCCCTGCATTTGCTTGTGCGTAGGGTACAACACGGACAAAAGGAGAGAGCCAGCGTCTGCTCTGTCCACGACTGCCCACTTGCGGAATATCGGTGAATTGATTGACAAAGCGATAAAATTTCCGCCGCTGCCTATTCTCTATCTCCAGTAAGCGATACCATTGATAGGGATATTGTTTGCGAATTCGGTTGAGCTGGATCGAAAAGCCTATCAGAAAAACGGTTCCGAACAAGCCCGCCAATGACCAACCGCCAATGCGGAGAAACTCCCCTGCAGTAAATACCCAAGCGAGGATCAGGAACGAAAACAAATATCGCGCCAAGGCATAAGATGTGAGACTCCTTTGCTCTGGAAGCTTTAGCAGAATCCAGCTGCTGTGGACATTCCAACCTTTGAGGATAATAGGTACAAGCCAATAAAACCAGAGCTGTACACTGTCACTCTGCATGTTTGCTTGATAGACAGGGAAGAAAAGCAGGAGCAACAGGAACAAAAAGATACTTTGCACCATCCAATTATACCTTCTCGTTTTCCGAAAATAAGCTTCCATCCTATGCTCTAACGGTGTCAGGAAAAGGAGATCCGCTTCAAGCAAGAAGGTCCGATGCGGAGTCCTCGTGACCAGCAAGGATACCACAAACGCAAGCGCATAGGGCACGGGAAACCAGGGAGGAATGGCGGCAATCAGGTCCCTGTAGTAAAGGGCGATAAGTCCCCCAAGGAAGATCGCAATGAATAGCATGCCCCCATTCGCCATGTATTGGGAATAGCGAATAAACTCCCGGGAAAATCGTGCATAGCGGTCTTCGAAGAGCGCGTCCAGATCCGTTTTCACTTGTCTTCAGCCTCCACGACATGCAAATAAATATCGTCCAGGGAATGGTGAGAAAAACCAGTTTGCTGACGCAGCTCTTCCAACGTCCCTTGCATCTTGATTTCACCTTTATGGATGATGATAAAACGGTCACAGTATCTTTCTGCGGTCGCTAAAATATGTGTAGACATGAGGATCCCTGCCCCTTGCTCCTTGCATTTTTCCAGCCATGTCAATAAAGAACGAATGCCTAACGGATCCAATCCTAATATCGGTTCATCTACAATGAACAGACGCGGCTCCACCAAAAGGGCCATCATGATCATCAGCTTTTGTCTCATCCCTTTGGAAAACTGGTGAGGAAAACGGTCTTTCATCTCTTCCATACGGAATTCTTGCAGCAGCGGTTTGACCCTCTCCAAAAATAACTGCCGCTCCACTCCATGGGTCATCGCCATAAGCTCCAAATGCTCCCACAAGCTCAGCTCCTCATAATAGATCGGAGATTCGGGGATATAGCCATACGAGAGTCGGTAGGTATCCGGATTCGAAGCAAATGTTTGCCCGGCAATCTGAATGCTTCCTTCTCTCGGCTGCAGCAGCCCTAAAATATGCTTAATGGTCGTACTTTTCCCCGCCCCATTCAACCCGATTAGTGCCACAATTTCTTTTTCGTGTATGTCAAACGTGATATTTTTGATCACCGTCTGGCTGGAGGTATACCCGCCTGTCACTCCGTTGACTTCCAAAATCTTATTCATAATACTCCCTCTATGTTTACATAATATATTTTATGTGAATTTAGTTTGCAATTCGGCTGCTTGCAACATTCGCAGCCGAAAACGATCAGTCATACTTCTCGTCTTCCTCTCTGATTTTCCCATCCACGATCAAATCCAGCTCTGTCTCAAAATTCAGGTATAATTCTGCAGGCAAGGCCTCGGTTATCTCAATGATATCTGGCAGTTCCAGGGCATCTTCTACAGTTGATGGCCGATTATCCAATCGATTAAACCACATCCGTACCTCTTCCATCAGTTTATAGAAAGACGCTTCGAATTGATTCGCCTCGTCCTCCGCTTCCTCTTCGCTGCTCCCTTTCATTTTGTTCCAGTGATGAAGCGTTGTTTTCAATGCTTGTTCCACAGCCTCGAGCACTTTCATCTCTTCCTTTCTTTCCCATTCGCCTTTCGTTTAAAAATGACCCCCGCCTACATGATCGGGAGTCCGATGGTTTGTTTCATACATATACATGTTCAAGGACAAGGGGTGACAACGCTTTTGTCTCGTCCACATAAATAAAGGCATCATACCGGTCTGACAAGCGGGTGGGCACATAATTTCCCCGTTCATACCGCGGATGATACACGACGCCGATCGCGCGATGACCGATCACTTTCCGGTAGATGTCTTGCCCGGATGAGAACAAAATCACCTTATTCTCCGGTCCTGCCAGATGAAGATAGTCCTCCCAGCTATGTCGAGCGGCAGGCGGAACCTGCATTTCTTCTAACGGAGCGCCCCATTCCCGGGCTGCAATGACCGTGCCTCGATGCGTACCGAAGCCGACGATGTATACTTCATCCTTTTCATGCTGTTCGCGCAGCAGCTGGCCGACATTGATCTCGCCTTCCTCGACCATATCGGTAGCTCGTGCATCCCCTACGTGCGTATTGTGCTCCCAGATGATCGCCTTCGCTTCATTGCCGTGAAAATTCATCAGCCGGTGCGCGACCTCGACCATATGGGTATCGCGGATATTCCATGAATCCGGACCGCCTTTTACCATGGCACGGTAGTATCGTTCAGCATGCAAGGCTACGAGTGAATTGATCTCCAGGTTCAGTTCGGACTCCGGATCTTCGGCGGAGGTGCTGCGTTTCTTTTGCAGCTCCACTAGCAACTGCACCACTTCCTCCTCACAATCGGTAGAGAAAAAAGATGCGGATATGCCATACTCATGACCATCCCGCTCGAATGGTTCAAAGCAGCTAAATACCTTCTTGGCTGTTTCCAGCTCCGGAGATCCCGTCTTGGTCAGATGCTGGATCACTTCGTCAATGGATTCCCACAGGCTGTACATGTCCAGGCCGTAAAACCCGACTCTTTTCTCAACCGGCAGCTCCGCGTTATACGCCTTCAGCCATTCTGCCAGCTCCACAATCTCCCGGTTGGCCCACATCCAGGTTGGCCACCGATTGAACGCCCTCATCACATCGTAGACATTCGTTTCTTGGGAATAGCCTTTGACGTATCTATTTAAAGCATAACAGGATGGCCAGTCTCCTTCCACTGCGATAAACGAAAAACCTTTCTCCTGAATGAGTTTTTTCGAAATTTCACTGCGGATTGTATAGAATTCCGATGTTCCGTGTGTAGCTTCCCCGAGCAGGACATATTTGGCGTTTCCCACCTGATTGAATATGGGCTCTGCGTTGAATTCGCGAAACGGTATCGCATCCGATCTGATCTGTTCCAACAAAGATGACTCAGGCAATCTTATCTCTTCCTTTCCGGTAAAAATCATCCTTTCCAGATTAGCATGCAACAAAAATGCAACCACATTCGATTTATCTCCTCTTGCCGAATAAAAAAAGCTGCATCCCCCATGCGATTTCGGGATGCAGCGATATTCAAGGAAGGCCGATTTACCATTTACGTAGTGAGGCTGGATTGGTGTTCCGCTGCTTCATTTTTAGCTTGCAGCCATGTGAGAATTTCTTCATTTCCCATCGGCTTTCCATAGAAATAGCCTTGCATGACGTAACAGCCTAACTGCGTTAAAAATTCGATGTGCTCTTCATTCTCCACACCTTCTGCGATGACATCCAATTTCAGATTTTCCGCCATTAAGACAATCGCGTGTATGATGGCGCGCTTTCCAGGCGTGTCCAAATCTTGGGTAAACAACCGGTCCAATTTCAATGCGTCAATCGGGATGCGATCGAGTAAGCCGATCGAAGAATATCCCGTACCGAAGTCGTCCATCGAGACTCGCACTCCCAATTTCCGTATGCTCTCAAGCTGTCTGATGATGTCATTTATATCATAAAACACCATGGATTCTGTTATTTCAAGCTCAAGAAAATGGGGGTCCAGCTTTACTTTTTCCAGGACCTCTTGCACCCATTCCAACAGATTGCTGGTTTGAAACAATCGGACAGAGAGGTTGACGGACACGGGCTGCATGATTCCTTGTTCCTTCCAAGCTTTGCATTGAACGCAAGCTTCCTCGAGCACCCACCTCGTCATCGGCACGACTAATCCCGTCTCTTCCGCAATCGGGATAAATTCTGCGGGAGAAACCAGGCCGAGCCGTGGATGCTGCCAGCGGATCAACGCCTCAAATCCGAACAGTTGGTTCGTTTTTACGTTCCATTTCGGCTGATAGACGATGAAAAACTGTTTTTGCTCGATTGCCCGCTGCAAATCCTTCTCCAATTCCATTTTCCGGACCTCTTGCACGCCCATGTCTTCTGTATATACGCAATATTGATTTTTCCCCAAACCTTTGGCCCGATACATAGCGGTATCCGCTTGTTTCAGCAAGACAGATCGGTCGGATTCCTGGATGGAACCGATACTGATGCCTATGCTTCCTGTAATGTATAATTCGTTTCCTTCGATTCTGTAGACGTTTTTCACACGCTGCAAGATTTGTTGGGCCAACTGTTCCGCACGCGCTTGGGTGCAATGCTTCACGATGAACAAAAATTCATCCCCACCAATGCGGAAGGCCTGCTGATCGACTTGAAGAAACTCGCGCAGCCGTGTTCCCACTTCTTGAACCAAAAGATCGCCAACATTATGCCCAAGCGTGTCATTGATTGCCTTGAATTGATCCAAGTCGAGGAATAAGACACCGATGCTTTCATTGCCGATATGGGTATCGAAAAACCGATTCATTTCGTTACGATTCGGCAATCCGGTGATAGTATCCTGATAGGCCATCTTTTCCAATACATGGCGGTCAAAAAACATGGCTCCCCACGATACCATCAAGATAATGAAAATGGTGACCGTCACACCGTAAAGGAGAAAAAAGTCAATGGATGCCTCTCCGCCCATCATACCGTGTTGAGCGTGAAAATTAGCCGCTTTCATCCCGGTATAATGCATCCCGCAAATGGCAAAACCCATGATTACGGCGGACAACCATTTCATCCAACTTGCCGAGGTTTGATTCCGAAAGCGCAAAAACAAAAATAGCGCGGCATAAGAAGCCACAAAAGCGATCAAGGCGGATAGCGCCCATAAGGTTTTGTCATAAGTTACATCAAGGGGCATAATCATCGCAGCCATCCCCATATAATGCATCGTGACAATCCCACTCCCCATGATAAAGCCGCCGATGGCAATCTTATACCAGTTGATGTTTTTTGGCATGGTAATATAGAAGGCTATAAAGGAAGAAATCACGCTGGCCAGCATGGACAGCAAGGTCAGCCAGATATCATACTTCACGTTCGCATGCAGGTGAAACGCAAGCATCCCGACAAAATGCATGGACCATACGCCATTCCCCATGACAAACGCACCAGCCAGCAGCCAAAAAAACCTGGTTTTCCCTTGGGAATGAGAAATTTTAGCCGTGATGCTTAATGCTGAATATGAAGCCAAAATCGCAATCACTGCTGAGAGAGCAACAATATATAAGTTGTATTCACCTTCTATATTCACTATATTCTACTCCAATCTCTCATGATGATATGTAGAGGATCACTATACGTGAAAAGTTCGAACGGGACAATTTTTTTGCAACGTAACATGGCTTTTCCGAAAAAGTTGTATCGCCTGCCCAGCTTCTGCTTAGCTTGTTTTGAACGCCATAACACTTGCATTTCAACTGAACAGAACAGCACTTTACATTGTATCATGATAGACTCTACAATAACTTGACAAAATTCGATGCATATTCGACAAAATCCCATCATATTTTCACTTGACGGAACGGAACGAGGACAAGGTTTCATTTTCATGTTCACCTAACAAGGGAAAATCTTCTTCCCGCACAACTTAAGCAGCCTAGGCAGCGCAACCACTTCCCTTCACCCAAAAAAAATACCCCCTCCGGCTTTAACGCCATCGTCCATCTTTGTGATGTCCGTTTGGCGTTATTTTGCCGTGAGGGGATTCTATTATGGTTTCGAGATCCCTTGTTGAACAGGAGTCGCTTCTTGTATCTGAATCGAGCGCACTTCTTGAATCTCCTGTGTTTCCTGTGTTTCCTGTGTTTCCTGAGTCTCTGGCTGATTACTCGTATTCTCTTCTACCTTTTCTACCGGAAACGAATTGGTGTATTCCTCCAGCGTCACGCCAGACGTGTGAATTTCCTTTGCAGCTTGGAGACCTACATACCGCAAATGCCATGGTTCATATTGATAACCCGTGATGCTTTCCTTTCCTTTTGGATAACGGATAATAAATCCGTATTCAAAGGCATGTTCCGCAAGCCATTTTGCTTCTGGTGTACCAGCAAAACAGTCGGTAGCCGGACATTTTCCATTCACCCCGGACACATCGATTGCCAACCCCGTTTCATGCTCACTGGTCCCACCTATGGCGCTGTAAGTTCTCGCTTTGGCTTCTCCATCTCTTTTGGCATAGTATTGAAACAATGCCTGCTGCGTTTGATACGAGCGATAGGCAGACACCCCGGCGAGCTGGATTCCGGCCTTCTTCGCCGCAGCGAACATACGCTCCAATGCCGCAGCCGCTTCTTTTCTCATTTTTCTTTTCTCCTGAGTCGCGGAGGAAAGAAACGGAACCTTTGGAAAAACAAGATCATTGGGAACATACGCTTTTGGCAAAGAAAACTGTTTATTTACAAGGACCGTAATACTGCCTGGGTCCGCCACCACTTGAATCGCTTCGTTTGGTAAAGGAGAAGGCACAGCTGGCTTGTTATCCGTTTTGACTGGATCTTTTGTTGCGGGTGATTGCACCTGGGGAGCTTGCTCATTTCCTGCAGGTTTGGTTGGCACCGCTGGCTTCGTGACACCATTTCCTGGTTTTGGCACGGCTTCTGGTGCTTTGATTGAGCTCGATGTGTTGGGAACCTTCGTCTCATTTTTGGTCGACTGGGCTGGAATGAGTGGATTGCGCAGCTCACACCCGCTTGAAATGGTCAAGGTAAAACCAAGCAGCAAAAGGGCAATCGCTGTTTTTTTCATGAGATGTTCCTCCTGACGAGTCCGCTCGATACGGAGCGATCGGCAAGCAACGGCTTACCCTTCATATACAGACTATACAATTTTACTCCTTTTTTATGCAGACGTATATCTTCAGATCGCAAAATTCAACATTTACCATCTTTTTCACGTAAGAAGCCACCCTGCGGAGAGCAAGGTGGCCAGCATGTATGCAGCTTACTTTTGAATTTTTACTTTGGCCCCATCTTTTAAGAGCGTTTGTCCCGTTACAACGACCTGTGCACCTTCCGTAACGCCCGAGAGAATCTCAATTTGGTCGCTAGAGCTTTGGCCAGTTGTCACTTCGACTTGTTTGGCTGCGTCATTTTCAATCACATAGACGTACTGCTTGCCTTCCTTGTCAAAGACCGCTTTGAGCGGAGCAACCAGCTTTTTCTCAGGCGAAGCCGTCTGGAAGTTGAATTTCACATTCACAACCATATCGGATTTCAATTCATTCGCCGGATTCGGAATGGAAATTTCAATTGGATAAGCTTTCAATTGTGTATCCATCACCGGGCTTACTGCAGTTACTTTGGCTTCCAAAGTTTTGCCCAAAGCAGTTACCTCTACGGAAACACTGGTGCCCACTTTTACCTTGGTAATGTCGTTCTCAGAAATATTGGCTTTTACCACCAATGGATTGGTATTTACCAGATTCACTACAGGTGCTTGCGGAGAAGCGAATTGGCCGACTTCACCTGTAATGCTGGATACATACCCGCTGAATGGCGCCGTCACCACCGCATTCGCCAATTGGGTCTTGGCGTTTTGCAAAGAGACGGCTGCTTGTTTCACCGATGCTTCGGATACTTGTACGCTATTCATTTGTTGCGCAGATTGCAAGGATGACACCGCATTATTGTATGCCGTTTGCGCATTGGTCAGCTGCGTATTGGCCTGCTCCAATTGCTGCGAAGATACGGCACCCTCGTTAAACAATTGCTGCATGCGGCGCTGGTTTACTTGGGCATCCTTCAATGCTTGCTCCGCTTGGGTCAAGCTGTTTTTGGCCTGCACCAGACCACTGGTAGAACTGTTGCCGGATTGGCGGAGGCTTGCTTGTGCAACCTGCAGGGCAGCTTCCGCTTGTTTCACTGCGTTCACCAGGTCTGTTTCATCCAGACGGAACAAAACGGTACCTTGTTGAACGTATTGCCCCAGTTGTACTGGCAAGGAGGTAATCTTGCCAGTCACTTTCGGGCTGATTTGCACTTCTTGACTTGGAGCCAGTTTGGCTGAGAATCCGGCATCCGTGGACACCGAGCCGCTTTTTACCGTTTCTACTTGTACTGGCGTTATTTTTTCCACAGGCGCGGTTGTTTGTTCTGGCGCTCCCTGTGAGCATGCCGACAAGAGCAATGCTGATGATAATGCCAGTATTAAGTGTTGTTTTTTCACTTTCATACTCTCCCTCCGTTTACAAAAACGCCTAGGATTCCAAGGTTGGAACTTGTTTCTGTTGTTGTTTCAGCAGTTTCTTTTCTCTCTTCTTCTCACGTTTGAGTCGACGCTTGATTCCCAGGTCATCAAACCAGGAATACACGACAGGAACCAATACCAAGGTAACCAATGTGGAGAAGCTCAATCCGAAGATAACCGTCACACCCATTGGCGCCTGGAATTCGGTACCCGATCCGGTTGCAAATGCGAGCGGACCAATCGACAGAATTGTAGTGAGTGTCGTCATGAGAATCGGACGCAAACGAACAGGACCCGCAATGACGATTGCTTCTTTCGCGGTATTGCCTTTTTTGCGCAGCTGATTAATATAGTCAATCAATACAATCGAGTTGTTCATGACGAGACCAACCAGCAAAATATAACCGATCAATACGGATACACTCAAGGTTGTTCCTGTTGCCGCCAATCCGATTAACACTCCCGGAAGAGTCGGCGGAAGGGCAAACATGATAATGAACGGACTGTAGAACGATTCAAACTGGGACGCCATAACCATGTACACCAGGACGATCGCCAGAATGATGGCAAGACCCAGGCTCATAAAGGACTCAGCCATGTCTTCACTCTGACCGCCAAATTGCAAGGTGTAGCCGTCCGGCAGTGTCAGCTGATCTAATTTTGCTCGAATTTCGGTTGTCACGGAGTTCAGGTCGCGTCCATCCAAGTCAGCGGTGATTTTTACCTCACGGGATTGGTCCGAACGATTAATCGCCAGTGGAACATCCACTTTTTTCACCTCTGCCACAGTAGACAGTGCGATTTGTGCACCGCCAGCCCCAGCAATACGCAGGTTATTCAAATAGTTTACATCTTCACGATAGCTTTCCGGAAGCTTAATGTTCACATCAACTTCATCGTCGCCGGTACGATACTTGGTCACGGTTTGACCGTTAAATGCGGTACGAACGGCTGAGATAATTTGACCGGTTGTCAATCCGTTGATGCTTGCTTTTTCCGCGTCAACCTTGACTTCAAACTCTTGCTTTGTATCTTCCAAGCTGTTTACAACGTTCGCCGTACCTTTCACGCTTTTTACTTCTTCCTTAATAATGGAACCAATTTCTTTCAATACATCAAGATCATCACCGCGAAGCGTGATATCCACAGGTGATCCTGTCGAGAATCCGGAGGTTGCGCTTACCGTAATCTCAGCACCTGGGACAGTCTCCAGTTGCTTCCGCAATTCTTGCGCGACGTCTTCACTCGATCGTGTACGCTCCAACACATCCACGAGCAGGACATACATGGTTGCCCGGTTTGATGAAGCCGTTGCAGCAATTGGCGATCCATCACTACCAATTGAAGTGACCATCATATCCAATTCAGGCAATTTGGAAACGATGCTCTCCACCTGTTTGGTTACACGATCTGTTTCTTGTACGACTGTTCCGTTTGGTGTTTCAATCGAGATGCTTACCTGTCCCTGGTCACTCGCTGGGAAGAACTCCGCACCGATCATTGGCGTCAACGCAAGAGAACCGATGATCATCACGATGGTAACGACCATTACGGTCTTGCGGTGTCCAATCGACCATTTCAACAGTCGGCGGTAGCCGTTTTCCACTTTGTGGAAGCCCTTGTTGAACCAGATCACTGGATTCCATCCACGATAGTCTTTGTTTTCACCATGATTCGGCACTTTCTTCAGCATGCGTGAGCTGAGCATCGGCACCAGAATAATCGAGAACACGAGGGCTGCAATGTGAGAGTAAACCACCGTCAAAGCGAGTGGTCCGAACAATTCGGAGGCAATCCCCTCTGTCAGCGCAATCGGTGCGAATACGCAAATTTGCGCCAAAGCGGAAGCCATGACGGCCGTACCCACTTCCTTGGAACCGTCCAATGCAGCTTGCACAATTCCTTTTCCTTGCTCGCGTTGTCGGAAAATATTCTCCAAAATTACGACCGCAAAGTCAACCAATGACCCAAGACCCAAAGTCAAACCGGACAAGGAAATCAAGTTGATCGTCTGACCTGTCATGTACATCAGGACGAAAGTCGCCATGATGGAGACAGGCAACACAATGATGGCGATCAACATGGAAGAAAAGCTTCCGAGGAAGAAGAACAGCATCAAAATACCGAAAAATCCACCTAACAGAGCATGCTCAGCAGTTGTATAAATGGAGTTTTCAATATAAGTAGAAGTATCGATCGCTTGCGTTAAGGTCACATTAGACGGTAACTGCGCCTTTACTTTTTCGACTTCTTTTTTTACCGCGTCGGCTACTTCGATGGTGTTGCCTCCAGAAGCCTTCGTTACCGCCAGGAAGACACCTTGTGTCCCATCCAAATAGTTCAAAGCGGTTACATCATCCAAGGTATCTTGTACGTCAGCAATGTTATTCAAACGAATGGATCCACTGCCAACCGGGATTGGCGTCAGGCCGATTTTGCTAACGTCGGCAAACTCGCCTTCCACGCGGATGTTTAATTTTTCATCGCCTTCACGGACAGCGCCGGTCGAAGCAGACATATTGCTGCTGCTGATCGCTTGCTGAACTTGTTCGATAGTGAGTCCATACGCAGCGATTTTCGCAGGGTCAAGCGTGATATCTACCACACGATCGCGACCACCGTTGATGGACACAGCGGCAACACCATCAATACGCTCCAAGCGGGACTGAATGATATCTTCAGCCATATCTTTCATTTTATTGACATCTTCACTACCGGTTAGGGTATAGTACATAATCGGCTGACTGTTCGGGTCAAACCGCATTACTCGTGGAGAATTGGCATCATCCGGCAGCGTGGCCTTGATCTGGTCCACTTTCTCCCGCATGTCCAAAGTCGCCTGGTCCAGGTCGGTCCCCCAGTTGAACATGACAATGACCTGCGACGCTCCCTGCATGGAAACAGACGAGATGCTGTCAATATTCGATACCGTACCAACCGCACTCTCGATCGGCTTCGTGACCAGCTTTTCCACTTCCGTTGGCGAAGCCCCATCATAGGATGTCACGACCACGGCAACCGGGAATTCCAAGTCTGGCATCAGGTCGATCGCCAAACGTGGCAAGGAAACAAACCCAAAAATCAGTAATGCAAGTGTTAGCATGATTACGGTAACGGGTCGTTTAATCGAGAATTCCGAAATATTCAAATCCACTCACCTCTCCAAAAAAATCAACTTGCTGCTCTTTTTCTATTGTGCGATCAGCCTGATGAATGAAGCCCAGTTCATACCCCCATACTTTTGACGCAGTTTACCATTATACCAGCTTATTGTATCGATTCCCAGAAACGAAGGAATCTATCGGCTGATTGATATTCTCCGCCGCCTCTATATCTACAGATAGATGACACTCCATGTTATGATGAAGGTGTACGGTTCAACTGCAAAGAAAGAAGGATGAAGCTTTGTATAAACTGATATTGAACGAGATCCAAAAGCGATTCCTTAGCATATGGTTCCTGATTCTAATCGTATTGATCATTCTCCCGTCCTCCTTCACCATGGAGACACCATTACAATTTGCGCTAACGGCCTTTTTATTTTTTGGCCTTGTCATGCTTTTTTGGGTACCCGACCACTGGTTGTCCGCCAACCGCGCAACCGCTGCCATTCTATTGCTAGGTACCCTTACGCTTTTAAAAAAACCATTGGTCGGCGGCGAAGAAGCGATCGGAATCATGCTCCCGCTCGCCGTATTTATGGGTGGCCGCATGGAGGATAAACAGGGTTTTATTCTCGCGTTCATTTTCGGACTGAGTACGTCCATCCGTGTGTTCTTTCTCGATGAACTTCCTCCTGGCCCGATTTTTTTCATCCTGACGTATATCGGCTGCTTTGTGGGAGCCAGAGGATACCGCGTACAGGGGGAAGCGTACAGGTCGAATCAGCTGCATCTGGAGCAGCTTCAAAAAGCGCATATGGATTTGCAACGCGCCCATGAAGAAATTCAGGAAGCCGCCGTGAATACGATGCAGGTAGCCGTTTTGCAGGAACGAACAAGAATCGCCCGGGATATGCATGATGCCCTTGGACATAGCCTCACATCCCTGATTGTCCAGCTCCATGCACTCCAATACATGCTGCAAGGCGGTCCGCCTCAAGCGGAAAAAGCGGTGAAAGACATGCTCGGAGTGGCCAAGCAAAGTCTGGAGGATATCCGCAATTCCGTCCATACCCTTGCCATCGACAGCTCTTCGATCGGACTCACACCGTTGCGTGCCTTTCTCTCGCAAACCGCAAACAATACGGGCTTGTCGATCGATTTTCAGGCAGAAGAACAAATTCATCTCGGCAAAGAGCCCATGATCGCGCTTTATCGGGTGCTGCAAGAGGCCGTCACCAATACCTTGCGCCACTCGGACGCAACATACATGCATGTAAACGTCTATGTTGATAAGGACAGACTGCATCTGTCCATCTGGGACAACGGCATGATCAAGCCCACCGATCCATTTACGCCTGGATTTGGGTTAAAAGGAATGCAAGAACGCATTCATTCCTTACACGGTACGCTTACCTACTTTGTCCGGGAGCCCCACGGATTTCAGATTGACCTAACCGTACCGTACAAAGCTCCTGAATCGAAAGGAATGACGATACGATGACTGATGGAAAAGAACCAAGAAAAATACGTGTCGTGCTTGTAGATGATCAGACGATGATCCGACAGGGTTTAGGCTACGTCATCCAAATGCAGCCTGATATGGAGGTCGTTGGCGAAGCAGCCGACGGCGAAGAGGCAGTAGAGGTCGTGACCAAGATGCGCCCCGACGTGGTGTTAATGGACGTACAAATGCCAAAATGCACTGGAATTGAGGCAACACGCAAAATCCTGACCCAGCTGCCCGACGTAAAAGTGCTCATACTCACCACGTTTGACGTGAAGAATTATGTGGTGGACGGTATTCGGGCCGGAGCTGTCGGCTATATGCTGAAAGACGCCGATTCCCAAGAGATGCTCGACCTGATTCGCGGGGCTTTCCAAGGTGCTGCTCTGTTTCACACTGTGACCGCTGCCAAAGCGCTTGCGGAGGTTTTACAAGAAAAAAACCACCCTGCCCAACCAAGCGGCGATTTTACCTTGCTGGAGGAACTGACGGAACGGGAACGCGATGTACTCCAGCAACTCACCTATGGGTACCGCAATGATCAAATCGCCCAGAACCTTTTTATCTCGGAAGGAACGGTAAAAACACATGTACACCGCATCCTGCACAAAATGGGCGTGGACGATCGTACCCAAGCGGTGGCCTTGGCGCTACGTCATAAATTAGTCGATTAACGAGAAGAGCAGTCTACTGTTCTTCTCGTTTTTTCATGATAAGATTGTTATTGTTCGATCACAATAAACAGACTGTCAATGATTCACCCGGCTACCGGGTTCATATCCCGCCATCCTATTATCCATGATCACGACCATTTTGTGGAGGACTTTTCATGCTCTTACAGCACATTTACATTCTTGTTTCGGTCATGAACCTGCTGCTCGCTGCAGTGCTCATCTTCCTGGAACGGAAAAACATCGCAGCCACCTGGGCCTGGTTAATGGTCCTGCTGTTCCTTCCGGGTATCGGGTTTCTACTCTATCTGCTGCTCGGTCAAAACTTGAGCAAGCGAAAGATCTACAAGATCAGAGATGAAGAGTTTTCTCATTTCAAGCAGCAGGTTGACGATCAACTAGCCGCTATGGAGAGTAGCCGCTATCCGTTTCATGATCCTGACATGCAGCAGCATCGGGACATGATCGCCATGCACTTGCGCAATGATCTTGCTTTATATACCCAGGATAATGAGGTCGAAATCTTCACAGACGCCGACAGCAAATTTGAACGTTTGCTTGCATCCATCAACGAAGCGACCGACCATATCCATCTCCTTTATTATATTTTTCGCAAGGATCACCTCGGTAAAAAAGTATTGAATGCCCTAGTTGAAAAAGCCAAGCAAGGAGTCCGCGTACGCATTCTCTATGATGACATTGGATCGGCTGGCATCACCGGACGCTTTTTCAAGCCACTTCGAGAAGCCGGCGGTGAAGTTGCAGCCTTTTTCCCGTCGTGGATTCCTTTTTTCAATTTCCGCTTAAACTACCGCAATCACCGAAAAATCGCCGTGATTGACGGAAAGATCGGCTTCATCGGCGGGATTAACATCGGCGATGAATACCTGGGCAAGGACAAATATCTTGGCTTTTGGCGAGACACCCATCTCATGATCAATGGGAGTGCGGTTCTACTGCTGCAAAGCCGCTTCCTTCTCGATTGGAATCTGGCGACGACAAAACGCTTTGAACCAACCGCCGCCTATTTCCCGTTTCCGCAAGAGCAAAAGGGCAAAACGGGCATCCAGATCGTATCGAGTGGCCCCCATTCGGAACGGGAGCAAATACGCCACGGTTATCTCAAAATGATCCATAGTGCCCAAAAAAGCATCTATTTGCAAACCCCGTATTTCATTCCGGATGAAAGCTTGTTGACCGCCCTGCGTATCGCTGCGCTTTCCGGTGTGGAAGTCAAGATCATGTTTCCTTCCAAAACGGATAACCGCCTGGTTTCATGGGCCTCCAGCTCTTATTTGGGTGATCTGCTCAAAGCCGGCGTACGAATCTTCATGTATGACAAGGGCTTTCTGCATGCCAAAACCATGGTGGTGGATGAGGAAATCGCTACCGTCGGCACGGCAAACGCAGATATTCGCAGCTTTACGTTAAACTTTGAAACCAATGCATTTCTTTATGATACGAGCTTGGCAGCAAAGCTGAGCGACATTTTTCAAAAGGACTTACGGGACTGCCAGGAATGGACGTGGGATGAGTACCGAAATCGGCCGCTGCCTACACGATTAATGGAATCCCTCGCAAGATTGCTCTCCCCGCTCTTATAGATTCGCATCGATTGACAAAGGCTCGCAACAAAAAGCGCGGCATACCGATACCCGATCAGCATGCCGCGTCGTAGCACTATCCTATGCAAGCGGAAGCAGCAGTGCCACAACCTGCTTTCCACTCACCTGGATCCCCTTCTCCTGTTTTCCGCAATGCTTCAGCTCATTCACCAGCTGCTGCACCAACTTTTTGGCTTCCTCGCTCTCTTTCTTCTCCAATTTGACGGTAAGCGAAACAGCATCTCCTGCTTGCAAAACCCGCTCCGCTTGTCTTTTTTTCGTATCGTAATCATGGTCTTCAATGTAAGCGGACAGCCGAATCTCTTTCGTTTTCATGCCTTTCTCGGCTTTTCGCTCCTTCTGCTTCTCTTTTTGCACCTGCTGCTTATGTGCCGCATGGTCGATTAATTGGCAAGGAGGAGGACTGGATGCCAATGACAGGCACACCAGGTCAACCTTTAATTGTTTGGCCATTTGCAATGCCTCTCTTGTTGAGACAATACCTAGGTCTTCTCCGTTCACTCCGGTTAGATGGACCTCTGACGCTTTGATCTTTTCATTCATGATCATGGAACTCAACCCTTTCTATACAGATACTGGCGAAAAATGGTATAATCTTCAGTGTTCATTCAATTATGCAAATTCTTTCATAGCCATAGCCATATACGTCCAAGTAGGAGTGACAGTCATGAGCAACCAACCCGCAAGTCAAAAAGAAATCATCTTTCGCATTGATCGTGAAGAATACGCGATTTCCGTCATGGAAGTGGTCTCCATCGAAAAGCCTCACGAGCTGACGCCTGTTCCCAAGCAAAATCCGTATGTACTCGGTGTGATCCACCTTCGCGGACAGGTCGTGCCGATTATCGATCTGCGCAAGATCCTCAATGAGTCCGCAAGCACCGTGACCGACAGCACCCGTTATATCATTGCATCCGTCGCCGGTCAAGTCATCGGGTTTGTCGTTGATGCCGCGACCGATATTTTGGATGTTCCCGCCTCAACCATTCAAAAGCCTGCCCTATTCAGCAAGGACTTCATTTACGGCATTGCCAAGCTGGAAGATCGGATGATTGTGCTTTTGGACATTCCGCGCTTGTTGGAAAGCGCATTGGGTGACATATCGCTTTCTGAAATCACGAGTATCGCCTAAAGAGAGGAGCTTGTCTTATGGGTAAAAGTTTTCCCGCTATGCTACCGGAGCATATGGATTTCATTCGGGCGCAGCACCTTTTTTTCGTAGGAACCGCACCCTTGGACGCAAACGGCCATGTCAATATTTCCCCAAAAGGATACGACGTCTTTCGGATCATCTCCCCTTCCCAGGTGGCGTACCTGGATCTTACCGGCAGCGGGAATGAAACGAGCGCCCATCTCGACGAAAATGAACGGATTACGTTTCTCTTTATGGCTTTTGAAGGCGCACCCATGATCATGCGCCTCTATGGCAAAGGACGCACCCTTTTACCTGATACACCCGAGTGGGACGATTATGCGCACCATTTTACGTTACTCCCTGGGACGAGGCAAATCATCGTCGCTGACATCCATGAAGTGAAGACCTCCTGCGGCTATGCCGTTCCGTTTTTTTCGTATACCGGCGAGCGGGAAACCCTGCAAAAATGGGCCGTTGCCAAAGGTGAAGACGGCCTGAGCCATTACCATAAAGAAAAAAATGTGTACAGCATGGACGGGCGATTAACACCTATCGGACAAAAAATCAATCCGTCTGAGCATCGAAGCTGATGAATGAAATGAAATACGCTTGCCTCTATACTGGATAGAGCGCAAGCGTATTTTGTGTTGCCGATTAGCTTTGTTCCAATTCCTCGATCAGCAAGGAAAGCTCCGTCCATCTTTCCATGGCGGACTCCAGCTCTTTCTCTGCCTCCTGCTGTTCTTTATACAGCTCCTGAACGCGTCCAAAGTCACTTCCCGCTCCGGCAATCTCCTGCTGCAGCTGCTGGATCCGCGTCTCCAAATCCGCGATCCGATCCTCGATCGTATCCCATTCCCGCTGCTCATGATAAGACAGCTTTTTCTTGCGCTCTTTGCGGGGTGCCGCTTTTTCCGGTTCGTTTTTCTCTTTTTTGCTTTGCAGCGCTTCTTGTTTCTCGATGTTTCGCTGCTCCAGGTATTCACTGTAGTTGCCCTGGAATCTTCGAATGACGCCGTTTCCTTCAAAGGCGATCAGATGATCCACCACTTTATCCAGGAAATAGCGATCATGGGACACCGTAATCACGACGCCGGGAAAATGCTCCAGATATTCTTCCAGGATGGACAAGGTCTCTGTATCCAAATCATTGGTCGGCTCATCCAAAAACAAGACATTGGGCTCCCCCATCAATACCCGCAGCAGGTAGAGCCGTCTTCTCTCGCCGCCCGATAGCTTGCGGATGTATGTCCATTGGGTCGGACGAGGGAACAAAAAGCGTTCCAGCATCTGCTCCGCCGTGATGACGTGCCCCTGCGCCGTACGTACGACCTCCGCGACTTCCTTGATGTAATCGATGACCCGCAAGTCACCGTTTATTTCCTGATTGTCCTGCGTATAATACCCGATTTTCACGGTTTCGCCGACGACTACCTCCCCGGCATCCGGCTGGATTCGCTTGGCGAGCAAATTGAGGAGGGTTGACTTCCCGCTGCCATTTGGCCCGATAATGCCCAAACGCTCTTCGGGAACCACCAAATAGTCGAAATGGGACAGCAGCACCCGCCCCTCATAGGCTTTGGTCACACTCTTCATTTCCAGCACTTTTTTGCCGAGACGTGCAGAACCTAACGCGATATCAAGCTTTTCACGGCTGACAATGCCTCCGCTTTCCTGCAGCTCTTCAACACGCTGAATCCGCGCTTTTTGCTTGGTTGTACGGGCTTTTGCGCCGCGACGGAGCCATGCCAATTCACGCCGGAGCGTATTTTGCCGTTTCTGCTCATCCGTCAGGGCCTGCTCCTCACGCTCTGCTTTTTTCTCCAAAAACACCTCATAATTACCGTCGTAGCTGTAGATCTGCCCTTGATCCAATTCCAAGATCCGATTCGTCACCCGATTCAGGAAATACCGATCGTGCGTGACCACCAGCAAAGCCCGGTTATATTGCACCAAGAAGCCTTCCAGCCACTCGATCATGTCGTGATCCAGATGGTTGGTCGGTTCATCCATGATGAGCAAATCCGCCGGTTGGATCAGCGCTTTGGCAATCGCGACCCGCTTTTTTTGCCCGCCGGAAAGCTCTCGCACGGGCTGAGAGAACTGGGTAATGCCCAGCCGGGTCAATACGCTTTTGGCGATGGTCATCGCATCCCATGCGTCGAGCTGATCCATCGTTTGCTGCAGCGCAGTCAGCTTGCGTTGCTTTTGCGGATTTTCCGGATCTCGCTCCAGCTCCAGCAAAGCTTGTTCATATTCCCGCAGCGCACGCATGAGCGAAGAATCTCCGTAATACACCTGATCCAGTACGGTCAAATCCTCATGAAACGTTGGTTCCTGTGGCAAGTATTCAATATGAAATTGTTTCGCATGGACGACTTCCCCTGCTTCTACTGATTCAAGGCCGGCAATGACCTTCAGGAGTGTGGATTTTCCCGTCCCGTTCACCCCGATGAGGCCAACCCGCTGTTTTTCATTAATGGTAAACGATATATGATCAAATAACACTTTTTCCCCATACGTTTTCAATATGTTGCTAACGGAAAGTATCGACATTCTTTCATCCTTTCTGCTTGGTCCACCCCAAAATCTCCTTACCATCTAAGCATTAAGGAAGAAGCGAAAAAAAGCAATAGAAAATCCAATCAGGAATTCATTTGTATAGGATCAGCATATCCGTTCCATATTAGTAAAAGTGGCGGAGCTCTACGATTTGCCACTTCGATCTTGTGCAATTGAACTGGAGGTTGTAAGAAATGGAAACAGGCACAGTAAAATGGTTTAACGCAGAAAAGGGTTTTGGTTTTATCGAGGTAGAAGGAGGAAATGACGTATTTGTACACTACAGCGCAATCACGGGTGAAGGATATAAATCCTTGGAAGAAGGACAACGCGTACAATTCAATGTCGTCCAAGGAAGCCGTGGTCCGCAAGCTGAGAACGTCGTCAAACTGTAACTTTTCCTACTGCTGATCAAAAATGAAACCATAGGATGGCGGCTGTAAGCTGAAAGAATTGCCCTCTTTCGGGCAGTTCTTTTCTATTCGTTCTCATTTCCATTGGAGGTGTCCTCATTTGTATCATTCCAAAAAAAATCTGGAACCGATTCCTGAGCAACAAACATCTGTCTGGATGTGTACCAGTGATGACTGCACTTGCTGGATGCGAGAGAACTACTCTTTCGAAAAACTGCCCACTTGCCCCATCTGCCAATCCAAAATGGTAAAGGAAACAAAAATGCTCCCTCCACTGAACTGGGCTTACAACAATCGTTAAGCACATCCGGCCAAACGTCGTATGGACATGCTGACTGGATCGGTATATGGTATAATCGACTGGTTGATGATACCAAATGTCGGAGGATTTCATGTTAACTTTTGAAGAAAAACTGGCGATTATCGAATCGTTCCCGCAGTTAAGCAAAAAGAAAGTATCGCTCGGCCGTTTTAATTTCCATTATGAAGAAAGCGAGCACGAGAAAAAAACGGTTGTGTTCCATCTGCATCCGAATGGAAACGGATTTGTGTATGCTGGCCATTTGCCCAAAAAGGCAACAGACGATAAGGGAATGGTGAACATCCGCGATTACTCGGCAGAACAGCTGCGTTCGCTGATCGAAGCCTCCATTGATTTCCTCTCGAAAAAACCGGAACCGAAGCAAGCACAGACCGAGGAAGCTGACGGCCCTGTAGAAGAACGCTGGGTCAACCGGGAAAATCATACGCTGCTGCTTGTGCAGGAAGATGATTTGTGGAATATTTATGCCGGCCATAATCTGGATGCCTCTTTCGAATCAGAGAAGGAAGCCATTGAATACCTCCAGGATGAAGGATTTCAACGTGCGTAAATAAAGAAAAAAGCACCTTTTCGGGTGCTTTTTCCTGTTTCATCCATTATTCAGCTGCTTTCACAACGATCAAATACGCTTGATCCGCATCGTTCGTGTAGATGTCGATCACATCGTTTTCCTGCAAATCATCCGCGTCTACAGCGCTACCTTCTTCATCCATGAACTGTGCGTTTTTCGCCAGCTTCACATTGGTTTCGGTATCGTTGAAGAACACATACTGATCACCATTTACACGTGATTCCAGACCTTTGAACGCTTGTGCGGAGAATGCTTTTTCCCCGGTTGCAGATGCTCCGATGACTTGATCATCGCGGTCCAGCTGCAGCGTCGCATATTCGAAACGCTCCAAATCTTTCAGTGTGTCTGCTTCCAGTACTTGATACGTCTTACCATCTACGACGACCGTTGCTTCTGTTGTCGCACCGTCTTCATTTACTACGTGCACCGCGTTGATCACACCGCTGATGGTGCGTTCGGCGCTGGAAATGGCTTTTACTTTGCCATCAAACGTCAATACGAGTGTATATTCTTTCGCATTGGTGGATGCATCTTCATCGATCGTCACACCTGCAGCCAGTGTATACGTTTTGTCATTCACCGTCACCGTTTTCGCTGTTTGTTCAGTTACATAGCCTGTTACCGTTTGTTTCTCCGCTGTCAATTCTTGTACATCATTGGTACCGATGACCGTTTTCCAGCTGGTGATCTTATAGTCATTCAACTGATCAGCCGTAATGCTTGTCGCCGCTACCTTAGTGCCATCAATGGTCACCGTCGCATTTAGCAGCACATCGTATACTTTCCCACCAACGGTAATCGTAGCCGGCACTGCAGGAGTTCCTGCCGTAAAAGCAGTTGTGTCGGATACAAGCAAGCCGGTTGCTGCTTTGGTGCCTTGCTCCACTTTCACCAGATCACCCGCTTGGGAGAACGTAAGCACCGCAACGGTGTCATCTTTCAATTGATCCAGTTCTGCTACTTCCTTGTCATTGACCAAAAGCGCTGTATCTTTTGTCACGTCATACTTTTTGCCGTCTACTTCAATCTCATTTTGTTCTTCGTCAATCTGAATCGCAGCAGTCGCGGTCAGCTTCGTAAAGGAAACAAGGGATGCTTTTCCGTTCACATCGAGAGTCACTGTAACCAGATCACCTTTTGCGATGTCAGCAAATGCAGCTACTTCTTCTGCTGCCAACGGATGTTTTTTCCCTGTCACTTTTGCATCCGTAGTCAATTGGTAGCTCGTGCCATTCACTTTCAACTCACGCTTGCCGTTTGTCCCGGATACTACCGTGATTTTTTCCGCCACGCCTGTTGCTTCGTTTGCGCTAAACGTAATGGATGTCACTTTCCCATTTTCATCGACAATCGCCACAAATTTTTGCCCGATATCGGATTTCTTCACAGAGACGCCTGCGTTTACTGTCAGTTCGGATTCTTTGCCATTCACTGTCGCCGTAAAGATGTTTTCATCCCCGACAGCAGCAGTCGCATTCAGACCAGTTTTTACAATCCCCTGTACGATCTTGGAATCGGAAGTGGCGATCACGGCGAAAGCGATCTTGCCGTTTTTCAGGATATACTCCATCTCGGCACCCGTTACCAGATTCCCGTATTGTTGAGCATCGCCCGCCAATTCGAATTCTTTCGTGTCTCCAGCAAATGTCAGTTTACCGGTAGTTTTGTCATAGGAAGCAATGATGCCTTTCTCAACCGCCAGTTTTTTCTTCGTGCCGGCATGATTGCCTTCCGTGTCATAATAAGCGCCGCTCGCATAAACAGGCGTTTCCATGAACTTATCGGCGAACTTCGCGATCATTTCACGGGTAGCATTAGCGGTTGCGGTTTCAGTCGTATCATAGATGCCAACTTTGTTCGCTTCCAGCAGGTACGGCTGATACCACAGGCTGCTGCTTGCTGTTACGTTGATTTTCAAGCCGTTTACAAGGACAGTCAGCGCTTCGGAGACCTTCACCTGATTGTTTGCGCGGAAAGTGTGGTCCGGATAACCCTTGATAATGCCTTTATCCACCGCTAAGTTGATGTAGCCGCTTGCCCAGTGATCTGCCGGGATATCCTTGAATGCCGTCGTGCCGTTGTACAGCTTCACCTGCTCTTCGGTATAGCCCATCGCCATGACAGCGATTTTGGCGAATTCAGCGCGTGTCACTTCTTTCGCCGGTTTGAAGGAACCGTCTGTGTATCCTTTCAATACCCCGGCATAATTCAATTTCAGGATCGCGTTTTTATTTACAGTTTGATCGATATCATTCAAAGGAAGGGAGTTCGCTGCAAAACTCAAGCCTGGAACAGTCAGCAATCCGGCCAAGACAGTACCTGCAAGAACGCTTTTCAGTGCTTTTGCAGACAATACGTTTACGTTTTTCAATGAAATCCCTCCGATTATTTAATTTGATGTAGGTTGACAATCCATTTAAAAAAGTTTTGTCAAGCAGGAGGTTGACCTGCCTCATGAATACTACATCATTCAAAGAGGGCTTTCACTGATGAAATATTGGCTGCCTTGGCAAGATATGCTCACCTGGCATGCGCTAACCGACGATACGTACCAATTCCTCTAGCGTGATGCGATTGACAAATTTGCTGAATTTCTCTTTTCCCTTCGCCTTTTCCTTATAGAAATCGATCAGTGTGGTGATCACTGGGATCAGTCGGGCTTCCGGCAGTCCGGCAATGAGCAATTTGGCCAGTGATGGCGTAATCCCTTTGGGTTCTCCCCCGACATAGACATCAAAGGAATTTCGCATTTTTACAACGGAAATATCTTTTAAGAGCGGCTCGCTGGTCCCCAACGCACACCCCGCATAGCCGATCTTGAGCGGTGTAGGCGTTTCGATCCCTGCGATCGCTTGCTGCAAGGTCCGGGCGGTTTCCAGCCCCGCCTCTTCCGCTCCTTTGCAGAAATTACAAGCAATCAGGCTTTTTGTCACAAAGCCTGCAGGATGGACTTCAAGCCCGGAGCGTTCCAGTTCTTCCTTTATGGATTCGATCTGATCTGAAGGCACTTCCACATAAAGCTGTTTGAACGGTGTCATTTCAATTTTGGCTGCAGATTCGACTACGCTGCCGATTTTCGCCAACTGTACCGGCGTAAATAAGCTACCCCCAACTTGAACCTGCGGATTTACTGCGATTTTCACGGTCTCTCCCATTTTGATCACCTTTCCTATTTGTCATGTAATTTTATAGTATACCCCCGTACTGTATATGGTCAACATATTTTCTACGATGGACAGTCATGCACTTCTTCATTTTTTCTACACATTCATATGATACGCTTTCTGCACCGAAGATAAGGAGGCATGGATACCGTGATGCGGAAAATGAAATCATTGAAAAAGCGGGCTGCACTTTCCATTGCGCTTTCTGGCGCTCTCGTGTTAACAGCCTGTGCAAATACGGAAGACACCCAGGGCAGCATGCAAGGCCACGATATGAGCTCCATGAATCAAACGGATTCGTCTGGCGTGTCTATGAAACCGGACCAACCTTTTGAAGTGCTGACAGGGAATACGTTTACCCTTACGGCAAAAGAAAGCATGCTTCACTTGGATGAAAAGACGATGAGAACAGCTTGAACCTATAATGGCACGGTACCAGGACCACAGCTGCGGGTGAGACAAGGTGAAACCGTTACAATCACCTTGAAGAATGAATTGCCGGAGCCAGTCACCATTCACTGGCATGGCCTCCCTGTCCCAAACAGTATGGACGGGATTCCTGGGGTAACCCAAAACGCGGTAAAGCCTGGCGAAAGCTTTACGTACGAATTCAAAGCGGATGTTCCCGGCACGTACTGGTACCATTCTCACCAGCATGGAGTCGTGCAGGTGGATAAAGGGCTTTATGGATCATTGGTCATTGAACCGAAAGATGCTCCACCGGTGGATAAAGATTTTACACTGGTCCTGGACGAATGGACAAAGGGCGAAAACATGACTCACGCGGATCATGGGTCAAAGATAAGCAAGGACGCTGAAAATAGCAGCAGCGGTCATGAGGGCATGAACCACGAAAGCTCCCCGAACAAAGCTCATGTCGGAATGGAGATGGGGAATATGGGAGCACAGATGAGCGATGCCGAAATGATGCCTCTGATGTACCCCATCTTTTCCGCGAACGGAAAGACGGGTTCTGCGATTGACCCCTTGTCTGTCAAGGAAGGCGACAAAGTCAGAATTCGTTTGATTAATGCGGGTTTCCTCTCACACCAGCTTCATTTGCAGGGACACGAATTCAAGATCGTCTCGACTGATGGGCAACCGATTACCAATCCGCCTGCCGTGAACGGTCAATTGCTCAATATCGCTCCGGGAGAACGCTACGACTTTGAATTTGTTGCAAATCATCCTGGCAAATGGTTGATTGAAGAGCATAGTTCCAACCCTGGTGCTAAGACTTTGGCGATCCCGCTCGTATACGAAGGAAAGGAAAACGCTACGGCAGCGCCAGATCTGGAAAACTTGCCCGTGATCGATATCACGAGTTATGGAGAAGCAGCGAAAAGCCGTTTCTCACTGGATGATCAATACGACATCACATACAAGATGGATCTCGGAACGGATATGAACAAGGGAAAAACCACTTATACGATAAACGGAAAAGCTTTTCCCGACGTCCCTCCTCTGAACGTGAAAGAGGGAGACCTTATCAAAGTAACACTGACCAACCAGTCACCTAAGGATGTGCACCCGATGCATTTGCACGGTCACTTCTTTCAAGTCTTGTCCAAGAACGGCCGACCTGTTTCCGGATCGCCATTGGTGAAGGATACCCTGAATATTTTACCTGGAGAGGAATACGTGGTTGCCTTCCAAGCAGACAATCCGGGAAATTGGATGTTCCATTGCCACGACTTGGGCCACGCCTCACAAGGTATGGTATCTGAAGTGAAATACGCTGGTTACCAACCGGATTTCACCATCGATCCTTCGGCAAACAATATGCCTGAATAAACAACAGAGGGCACGGAACTCGAAACGTTCCTGCCCTCTTTTTATCTGGATGGGAGTTGAATAGTGACGGTTGTTCCCTGTCCTTCTACGCTGCAGATGTCAATCTCCCCATCATGCGCTTCCACGATCCCCTTGACGATCGTCAGCCCTAATCCAGAGCCGCCTGTTTCCCGATGACGCGAGCGATCCCCGCGATAAAATCGCTCAAACACATGCGGAAGATCCTCTGCCGCGATCCCGCTGCCGTCATCTACTACCTTGGCGATGATGAGACTGCCCTGTGTTTCTACCATTACGTCTACCTTTCCGCCCGCCGCAGTGTGTTTGAATGAGTTGGTCAACAAATTGGCGAACACTTGTCCCAAGCGATGCTCATCCCCCACCACCCAAGCGTCGGAAACGATCGTACTGCTTAAGGTTATTTGTTTTTGTTGGCATATGGGCCGCATGGAGTCGACGATGCTTTCCACTACCTTGCTCACATTCACGACTTCGTGTGCCATGTTCATCGATCCCGCTTCTGCCTGGATCACTTGATCGAGGTCACTGACAATGCGGATCAGGCGCAATACTTCGGATCGCGTTGCCTCCATATGCTCAGTGGTCGGCTTCCATACGCCGTCAATCATTCCTTCCGTTTGAGCAAGTAGCGTATTGAGCGGCGTTCGTAATTCATGGGCAATGTCAGAGGTCAACCGTTTTCGCAGCTCTTCCTGCTGCTGCAGATTCTGAATGAGATGATTAAACGTCCTCACTAATCCGGACAATTCGTCGTTTCCCGATGGTTCGGTTACTCTGACTGACAGGTTTCCTTTTGCCGCAGCCAGCGCAGCTGCGCTCATTTCCACGATCGGTCTCGCAATCCTGCGCGCTGTCAAGACACTGACCACACATACCAGTACAATGAGGACAACCATCGTCCATTGCAATGCATTCGTATGGGCCATTTGAAAATGCTCTTCCAATGTGATTGCGCTTGAATTGTTATGCTCAATTTGCAAATAGCCAATCAGCTTTCCTTTCTGTACAATTGGAATCCGATCATCCATGGATGTGACCGACGCTGCATCTGAACCCTTACTACCAAATACGCGAATGATTCGATGTTGGTCATCATACAAAGATACGCGTAGCCCGAGGACCTTGGAGGCTGTGTCCAGTTTCAAAAATGCTTGTTCATTCCACTTGTTTTCTTGTTGATACCCTTCATGTATCAGGGATAACAGCTCTCTTTGATGCTGCTCGTTTACATCACGGATGTAGAGGTTGAAATGATAATCCATCTCTTTGATGGACAGAAAAGTGGAAATGAGTATCCCGCTTGCCCCAACCGCCATAAATGCCAAAGCGAGTTTGATCCAGATCCGTTTCATCGTTTATCTCCTATTCCGGGAAGGGTCATCGAATCGATAGCCAATCCCGTAAACCGTCTTGATCAACTCTGGTTGTCTGGGGTCATCCTCAATTTTTTGCCGCACATTTTTGACATGGGTATCGATCGTGCGGTCATTCCCTTCAAAATCTAAACCCAGTACCTCTTCGACCAACTCGTCTCTCGTCCAAGTACGCCCCGGATAGCGAAGCAGCGTGGTGAGTAGGCGAAATTCGCTGGGCGTCATGTCGATTGGCTTCCCTTTCTTTGTGACTCTTTTTTCCCGCAAAGAAACAAGCAGGTCCCCCATCTCCACAATGTCACTCAACACTTGATATTCTCCCGAGCGCCGCAGGATCGCGCGCACACGTGCTACGAGCTCCCGCGGGCTAAATGGCTTCACCAAGTAATCATCCGCACCGATTTCCAGCCCGCGTACACGATCTGCCTCCCCGCTTTTCGCGGTCAGCATCAGAAGCGGAACGCGAGACGTCTTGCGGATTTCTCTGCAGATTTCTTCGCCAGAAATATCCGGCAACATCAGATCAAGGATAACCAGTTCAATGGAGTATGTATCCATGTAATCCAAAGCAGCTTGGCCATTTTCTGCGGTGAAAACGTGGTATCCCTCCTTTTGCAAGTAAGAAGAAAGGATCTCAAGCATTTGCGGTTCATCATCTACTATCAGTATCGCAGACATTCATCGCCACCTCACTTTCAAGCAATAATGGTAGTATAGGGGTAATTTGTGGAGAAAGTATGAAGTCCCCTCGATATGATTAATCGTATAAAATAGAAGCAACCCCTGCAAATAGACAGGGGCTCCCATGTTCCGCAAACCTTTATTCAGGAATGTCAGACAGATCAAGTTCTTTGGGTACAATGATTCCTCTCCTTTCCCCCGGCCCCGATGGTGAAAACGTAAATGCCCTTCATTGTTCACAGCTATCTCCTGCGCTCCATCATCAAAACGCAAAATCGGAAACGTTGGGCCAAACGAAGCACCCGATTCTTCGTCCATTTGTTACTTTGTTGAGGTCTTTCGTCAATGATATTTCTCGATGATCGGAGGTGATGACATTGCCTTTGTGGGTATTTGTTGTGATGAGCGTTGCAGGTATTTTGTTGATTGGCGCGGTGTATGACTTTATCAATAAGAAGAAAAACAAGAAGGTAATTGTAGAATCAAGGACTCAGAATGCATTTGATGAAATCACAGATCCAAGAAGTAAGGATGGCCAACCTTTCTAGGCGAGAACATTACTCGATCTTCAGCGTGGACAGAAACCGGTATCGTCCGAGAGAAATCCATTTCACATCTTTGCATCATGCAGATTCAATATGAAGACTGTTGCCACGATCAGGAGGGACAGCGCCAAAAAAGCAGCTGCGAGCGCACCTCGCCCTGCTGCGTACAAAGCAGTAGAAGCAACAACGAACACAACCAGCTTTAGCGCTGTTCGTATGGGGAAGGAAAAAATAGGGAGCGATGCCCTTGGAGCGAGAAACACACTCCATAGAACAGCGATGAACAGTGGTGCTGCGACCGCCAGTATGATTTTGACCGCCGCCCCTGCACTGATATGATAACCCCAGTAGCTAAACGCAGCTAATGCACCTAGTTCCAGCAGGAAAAATGCGGTGAGGATGCAAACCCCTACCCCATTCATTTTCTAACCCCCTCTCGTTTCGTTTATCCAAGGGCCATGTGATTTCCCTTACCATCCAATGTAGCATAACGAATCATGATTAGCGCAAAAAAATGTAGAACCTTGCCCAGCAGCAAGGTTCGTTTGATATGATATTCATCTGCGTGACATGGTTTGTTTGATCATCTGATGGATCGTAATCGCCGCACCCGCCGAAATGATTCCATTCGATATGCCATTTACGGTAAATCCGATTGTTACAATCCCAGCAATGCTGCCCGCAATCAGTAAGATCCAAATAATCATCCATCGTGGAAAATTTGGTGTCTGCTTTAACGCGTAGCCCAATACCAGCAAAGCTGGGGTAACAACCACGAGCGACGGATGCAGCGTGATTTTTTCAATCAAATCAATCAGCATCAGTACCACCCCCTACTGTTTCACTTCGCTGTTCCTATTTTAATCATATGAAACAAGCGTCGTCGGGGATTGGATGGATGTCCATTCTCCTAAAAATTGGGAAGTTGTCCTACTTCGTCATTTCCGCGATTTGATCCGATTCATACAGCTTGACCCTCTCATGATTCTCTAGCTGGTCTGCGATCACCATGGCCCGCGCAACCCGACCAGCCTCGATCGGCCGATACTTCCGCCACTTTCCGATGAGCAATGCGGACAAGGGCTTGGCCAACAACTCACCCGCCTTTTCACCGAAGCGAAATTCCTGGCGATCGCCGAGCAACAGAGAGGGTCGAAAAATGTGCAAGCTCGGCAGATCTAGCTGGATCAGCTGTTCTTCCAGTTCTCCTTTTACACGGCTGTAGAAAATAGACGACTGGGCATTCGCCCCCATCGAGGAGACAAGCAGAAAGTTGCTCACTCCATGATTTTTGGCCATTCTCCCGAGGCTTAACGGATATTCATAGTCTACAACGCGAAACGCTTCCTGTGATTGTGCCTTCTTAATCGTGGTACCTAAACAACAAAATACGGAATCTACCTGAAAAAGTTCATCCGCCTGTTCTAGCTGATTAAAATCAATCAAGCGATGATCGAGCTTTTCATGCTGAAGCCCGAGGGGACGCCTTGAAATCGCAATAATTTTTTCATAAGCTGGGTTGTCCAACAGCTGTTTGACCAAATGCCCGCCGATTAATCCGGTAGCCCCTGCTACCAGAGCGGTCCGTTTCATAGGGCTCCCTCCTGTCGAGTTTGCTCTTTCACATAGACAGAAAGAAAGCATACCCGTCTGGTATGCTTTCTCTTCATTTTTCTTACACGCCTGTACGTCTGCGTTGGTTGTTCGGTTTTTTGGTTTGTTGGCTTTTCATCGTTTGGTTACCAGGCTTTCCGTTCATGAAGGACTTTCCGGAAGCTTGCTCCTGTTTCTTTTGCGCAAGCTTGCGTCTCATCGCTTCCTGCAAGCTGATTTTTCCCGGCTTTTGCTCTTCTGTTTCTGTAGGCTTCTGATTGTCCTGCGTCATATATGCAACTCCTGTTCAAGCATATTTCTATCCCCTATTGTAGACGATTTCCGGCGCTACTTCCAGCGGTCCTTCACGAGAAAAAAGACGTGAATCCACAAATGGGCTCAGCGTCTTCATTCGATTTATTTTTTACAGCAATGGATTCTCGTGTTTTGCCTTCAAAATGCTCCAGCGACGATCTACTTCCGCCTGAAAAGCTGCGAGCAGCTCACTGTTTTCCGGCTTCAACATATGCTTGGATTTCCCAAGCGATTTGAGCCATTCGCTGACAGGGACGCGCTTTCCTTTTTCGTCGGGATCGAAGGTAATGGTCGTGACACCGTTTTCTACCTCGTACAGCGGGAAGAAGCAGCTGTTGACCGCATCACCGACAATCTCTCCGCCCAATTCATCTGGGGATTTCCAGTTCAATGGGCATGCGATCAGGATTTTGCCGTACACCATCCCCACATTCTGTGCATACCATTGCGCTTTTGCTGCCTTTTTCAACAGATCCTGCGGGTAGCTTTCGGTTCCGGTAAACACGTAAGGGATGTTAGTTGCCGCCATGATCTGCGGCGTATCTTTATGGTGGAAAAGTTTTCCTTGCTGTGCTTTTCCGACGTTGGACGTGGAGGTCATATGGCCAAGCGGTGTCGAATAGGACAGCTGGCTGCCTGTGTTCATATACCCTTCGTTATCGTATTCCAGGATGATCATCTTATGATTGCGAAGAGCTGTGCCGATAGCTGGTCCCATCCCGATATCCATCCCGCCATCGCCGGTGACCATCACAAAGGTGAAGTCATCGGCTACCTCGATTTCGCCGCGCCTTTTCAATTCATGGAAGGCTTCCACGACTCCGGAAAGTGTAGGCGCACCGTTTTGGAACAGGTTGTGGATGTACGTCTGCTTGTGCGAGCTATACGGATAGCCAGTAGTCACCACCATCGCGCATCCCGTCTGGAACAGCGCGACGATATCCCCCTCGATTCCTTTGAAGAACATTTCCAGCCCGGGGAAAATGCCGCAGCCCGGACAAGCCCCGTGACCCGAAGCAATACGCTTTGGTTTTTTCGTTAACGAGCGCAGCGGCGGGATTTTCACATGCAGTTTTCCCGTATCCTCATTGGGCGTGACGGTGATCAGTCCAGACTTGAAGGCGTCCCCATACAGCGGCTCCAGCACCCGCTTCATGGTGATTTCCGGATTGCCTGGCGTGTGGCCGTAGTAGTCAAACGGCTTCTCGGCATATCCTTTTTCCATCGCGTCGATCGCCATCTGGAAAAAAGCTTCTGCATCATCCATGAAGAAATCTTTTCCGCCAACACCGAAGATTCGCGAGAGGACAATGGTTTTATTGGCTTTGTCATCCTGCAAAGCTGATTTGATTTCATGCGTCAGATTGGCGCCGTGTCCGCCATAGGAATCTGCACGTTCACCGACCAATACAGCTTTCACGTTTGCCAGCGCTTCCCGAATTTCCTTCGCGGGGAACGGACGGATCATATTCGGGCTGATGACTCCTGCCTTGATGCCTTTCGCACGCAGCTTATCCACCACGTCCTTGGCCGTCTCGGCTGCCGAGTTGAGCAAGAACAGAGCTACTTTCGCGTCATCCATCCGATACAGGTCGAGAATCGGATATTCGCGGCCGGACAATGCCTTGTACGCTTCCATGATCTCCAAATAGACTTCGCCTGCACGATAGATCGCTTCCGATTGCTGATAGTTGTTGTTGATCAGATCCGGATCGTTCATGTAGGGCCCGATGGTGATTGGATTTTTCGGGTCCAATGCATGCGGATAGCTGGTATTGCGCGGCCCGACAAAGTTTTGCACGACAGTACGATCTGTAAAATACTGCACCCGGCGCTTTTGATGGGACGTAAAGAAGCCGTCGTAGGCAACCAGGACAGGCAGCCGCACATCTTTATGCTCCGCCAGTCTCAACGCCATGATGTTCATGTCATACACCGCTTGAGGCGTACGCGCCAACAGGATCGGCCAGCCAATGTTCAAGCCATAATACAGGTCTGAATGATCGCCACGGATATCGAGCGGTCCGCTGATCGCACGGGTGACCAGATTCATTACCATCGGGAAACGTGTACCCGACTGAACCGGCAATTGCTCCAGCATATACAGGAAGCCATTGGCGCTCGTCGCATTGAATACGCGAGCACCTGCAGTTGCCGCCCCATAGCAGATGCCTGCCGAACCGTGCTCACCGTCAGCCGGAATCAACACGATATCGTGTTCGCCCCGGGATTTCATGGCATCCAGGTATTGTGCCACCTCTGTAGAAGGCGTAATCGGGAAATACCCCATGATGTGATAGTTAATCTGCGCTGCCGCCATGGCCGCCATCTCGTTTCCAGATTCAAAGGTGAGTGTTTGCTCCGGACGCTGCCCTTCCAATACACTGCCCATTTCTTTCTGATAATTGATCGCCATCACGTTACCCCTCCTTCTATCATTGGGAAGCCAATACGTAGTTTTGTTTTACACGATGCTCCTCCGCGTAACCAATCTCTTCGCGCAGCGTGGTCAACGCCTCGGTCGGACAGGCCAGCACGCATTTTTGACAGCCTTTGCAGTATTGGTAATCGATGCCCTGCAGCATCATTTGCGGACGTCCCTTTTTGTCCGGCTTTTCCTCCCAGACGAAGCAGTAATCGGGACAAACGGTGTCGCAGGCCGCGCAATGAATGCACTTTTCCTCATGGAGCTGCGGAATAAAGCCCTGTCTGGAACCGCTCAAATCTTTCAGGACACTATTGCCAGGGTTGAGAATCGTCCCACCGATTGCCTGAGTCAAATAGCCAAGCGACGGCTGTGGACGAATGAATTCTTTTCCTTGCGCATCTGGTGCAGCCTCGATGGTGGCAAAGGTAACTTCCGCGTAACCGCGGTCAAATGTGCGAATATTCGGCTCCACCAGATGCGGGTATTTATGTTGAAAGGTTTTTCGAATCACGTCACGCATGGCGTCCGCATCGAGGAAATCGCAGATGCGAAACAACGCTCCCAGCATCGCGGTATTGACCTTGGTTTTTTCCTCCACCGCAATGCCAAGCGCATCAACGGTCGCCAACGTGCCATACTCCAGCTTCAAATCGCGGCGAACATCTTCAGCGCTCCTCGTGGTATTGACCAACACGACACCATCCGGAATGAGACCGCTTACAACATCGACCGTTTTGTATAACGCTTCGTGGAACACCCCTACGACATGCGGTCTTTCGATCGGACTGTGCGCGCGAATCTCTACATCGTCGTCACAAAAGCGCACAAACGCCTTGACCGGTGAGCCCTTCTTTTCAGACCCGTACGACGAGAAATTGGAGCCATTGAGCCCAAGACCCAGGACCCCCGCTTCCGCTAACATCTTTCCTGCCAGATTGGCGCCCAATCCACCGATCGATTCCAAGCGAATCTCGAAAAATCCCAGTTCGTTTTTCTGCGGTAGTTTTGACATGTGAAAGCCTCCTTGTCTAAAAATTCTGAATCTGTTATATAACTGATACACAACGATGAAACAGAATGATACAGAGTGACTAAAATCACATTATCCGCTTAACAAAGGTGACTTTCTGTTATATTTTTATATAGGGTATTCTATAATACAGTTTCCGATCCTGCAATATGGTTTTGCAAAAATGGTTTTTTTAGGTATATTTCCATCTGATTAAACAAGAATACAAACACCGAACAAAAAAAATCACCCAGTGTCCGGGTGATCCGATCATGCAGCATTCTTTTTTCGACTCCTACCATCGCGCTTCAGCAGGAACTTGAAAAACCGTGATCTCGCGTGTCCACTTTTGTGAAGTAATGACTAGCTTTTGCCCGTCCTTGACAAAAAAATATCCGGAGCCATTTTGTTCTTCATAGCTCCATCCGCGCATAGACATGTGTTTCTTAACCTGTTCGACCGCTGCTTGGCCTTGCAAATCTCTCATTCCATACCAGGAGAATCTGGCGTCGTCTGCCAGCTTGACCAGCTTATCCTCCGCGCCCTTCAAATCTTTCAGCACTTCCGCTTTGGAGGTAGGAAACGGAACAGCTGGATACGTAAAAACCGGCCGTTCCAAGGTGAACATGGCAAACGCACCAATGAGCAATGCCATCCCTAGCGACAATCGGAATTTCCATGTCAATTGCAGGTGATTTTCCATAATGCCCCCAATCCCATTTTGCTTCTTTGCCTACATCGTAACCCTTTTTCCGGAAAAGAGTCCACATCCAAAAAGGAGGAAGCCTCGTGCAAAAAAAGCAGGATGTTTACTGCCGATACCATCTTGTCAGCCCTTTTTGCATGGGCAAATCCCGCCCACTACGGAGTGAAGAAATGACGCTGGAACATCTGATCCCCAAGACCAAAATGCGCCAAGGAAATTTTCGTGATCGCTACGGATTAAAAGGGATCGGCACCTCTTCCCCTGAAAACACGGATATCTCCTGCAAGCGTTGCAATCACTTCAAGAAAAATGCCACCGACCTTGAATTTGTGTGGAAGCTGCGGTACTGTGCGCGCTATGGTCTCGACCTGCGCTCAAAATCTCGCCTTGTTCAATCGTTGCTCCTAGCTTCCGATACAAGTGTGAAGTCCGCTATCTCTACCGAGGACTGGAGTCGCATCGCGCATACCGTTCTCTTTGGGGAATGCCACATCAAGGGAGACTCCGCTTTCATGGCACTGGGAAAAAACCGCATAACCCTTGAGTCCGGTAGATTACGAACCTATCAACGTGGGAATCGAACCATCTATTCAACAACTAATGACTAATCGTAATGTACAACGCCACAGAAATTTTTGCATGTTCACTTGTCGTCCCTAGCCAATCACTATGTCACAGCTTCAACCAATTGCCTTGTGTAGTCATGGCGATCTTTGCTCAAGATTTGGTTGCTTGCAAACTGATCGACGATTCTTCCGCCTTTCAATACCAGCATGCGCTCACTCATCCATCTCACCGAAGCGATATCGTGCGAAATATACAAGTAGGCCATCCCCAGCTTTTTCTGCAGGCTTTTCAATAGCTGAAGAATTTGGGCCTGCACGGACATATCCAGGCTCGCAGTGGGTTCGTCACAGATCAGCAAACGAGGAGCAAGACTGATTCCTCGTGCTATGGCAACCCGTTGTTTTTGTCCGCCGCTTAATTCATGCGGGTATCGGTCCATATGTGCAGTGTCAAGTCCTACCATTTCCAAAAGCTTGGCCGCCGTATCTCTGCGCGAATGGCGCACCTCTTCCAAAAAAGCAGGTGTCACATGAGGGTAGTTATCCAGCGGCTCCATGATTGAGCGCCAAATGGGCAGGCGCTGGTTCAAGGATGAAGTCGGGTCTTGGAACACCACTTGGATATGCTGTCGCATTTCGCGAAGGGCGCTCCTTTTCATCTGCAAGAGAGAAACGTCATTCAGACGTACGTCCCCTCGATCTGGAGTCTCGAGAGCCAATACGATACGGGCAAGAGTGCTTTTGCCGCTGCCACTCTCCCCGACCACTCCCAGGCATTCACCTGCTTGGATGAAGAAAGAAACATCCTCCAGCGCTTTTACTGTGCCTGCTGCTTCCTTGTACGTCTTACTGAGATGTTTACCTTCCAACAGCGTTTTCAAGCGGTATCCGCCTCCGATCCGACTGCTTGCGGTTCTTTTTCGTTCGCTATGTCCATTTCCGTCAGTGACGGTCTTGCTGCTAGCAGCTGTTTCGTATAGGGATGCCTGGCCTGACTGCGTATCAAATCGGCTGAGCCCATCTCCACGATGCTCCCCGCTTTCATGACAGCGACCGTAGCGGCCCGTTTCAAGGCTAGTCGCAGGTCATGCGTGATCAGGAGCATGGCACATCCGGATTGACTCTGCAGGAAGGACATCAGATTCATGACACGTTCCCCCGTAAGGACATCCAGCGCAGTCGTTACCTCATCCGCGATTAACAAGTCTGGCTCAAGCATCATCGTACAGGCCAGCGAAGCTCTCTGACGCTGCCCGCCGCTCAACTGGAAGGGATAGCTGTGGAAGGTACGCTCTGCAGGCAACCCGACTCGATCAAACCATTGCAAAATAAGCTTGGTCGCTTCCTGGGTGGATATCTTCCGGTGAGATCGGAGGGTTTCGATACATTGCTTCCCTATCCGTATAAATGGCGTAAAGCTTCCCTGGTAATCCTGCATCACGTATCCGATTTGATTGCCTCGAATGTGGCGCTTTCGTTTTTCAGGCCACGGTACCATATCCTCTCCCCCAAAGAGGATTTCACCCCCATCAATATAAAGGGCTGGGGGCAAAAGTCCCATCACCGCATTCGCCGTCATACTTTTTCCACTGCCGCTTTCTCCCACCAGCGCTAACGTTTCACCACGCTTGATCGAAAGAGTGAGATTTTCCACGACTTTTTGCTTGCTGTTCCCCGTGTGCACGCAGATGTTCAGACCGTTGATCCGCAATACATCTGTCATAACCGTCTACCTCCTTTCCCATTTCCTAGCGGCTGCGAACATCCAAAAGATCACGAAGCCCCTCCCCGATCAGATTGCAAGCAATGACCACGATCATGATGCCGATTCCCGGATAAATCATCAACTCGGGTATCGTTTGAAAATACGGCCTGCCATCATTGAGCATTGCTCCCCATTCGGGTACAGGTGGTTGTACACCTAATCCCAAATAGGAAAGTGCTGAAATCGTCAGAATGACTTTCCCTACGTCCAATGCGGCAAGGACGATTACAGGGGAAAGAATTTGCGGCAGTAAATGACGCCAGAGAATCGTCCACAGACTGCTTCCCGCGACACGCGCCGCCAGCACATACTCCTTTTCGCGTTCGGACAGCACAATACTTCTGACGACCCGTGCATAACCAATCCATTTGACCATCACAATCGCGAGCACCAGATTGGCGAGATTTGGCCCGAGAAATCCTGCAATGGTAATGGCAAGCAAAAATTCCGGTAGAGCGCTGACACCATCCACCAGCCGCATGACAGCGGCATCAAACCGACCTCCTACATATCCAGACAGCAGTCCAAGCGGCACCCCGATCAAGGCGACGGTTGCTATCACCAATGCGGAGACACCCAGCGTCAATTGTGCGCCCGCCATCAATCGGGACAAGATGCACCTTCCCAGATGGTCTGTTCCAAGCGGATACTTCCAACTTGGACCTTGCAAACGTTCTGCCATCTGAGCTGTCAGGGGATCATTGATCACGATGCTCGGTCCGATCCATGCAAACAAGACAAGCAAGGTGAGAAGACTCATGCCTAATACAAGCGACGGTTTACGCAATAAGCTTCGCCTAAGACCCAATCGCAAAGGACGTTGAAACACCGCTGCTTTCACATATTGCGGCTCTCCCATCTTACACGCCCCCCTTTCCGAAGCGGATTCGTGGATCCAGAAGGCTGTAAGTGAGATCAACAAGCAAATTAACAACCACGACAAAAAAACCTGTGAACAATACATATCCTTGGACGATCGGGTAATCCCGCTGAAAAATGGCCTCCACGATCATCCCGCCCAATCCGGGCCAGGAAAACAATGTCTCAATCACGACCTGGCCCGCTAACAAATTCCCCATGCTCATCCCAAACACAGTGAGCACAGGCAGGAGCGCTGCTCGCAAGGCATGCTTTGTCATAATGCGCCACTCTGCAATTCCTCTGGCACGGGCGGCCCGAATGTATTCCTGTGACAAGCTCTCAAGGAGACCCGTTCGCAGCAAACGTGAATACACCGCAGCCATCGCGAAGCCGAGGGTGAGCGACGGCAGAATAAAGGAGGAAAGCCCCCCTTTCCCCATAGTAGGCAGCCATTTCCATTGATAGGCAAACACGTAGATCAGCAGCAGTCCCAGCCAAAAACTTGGGATCGAAGCACCAATCAAGGCGAACAAACGACTGACATGATCAGGCCATCGTCCGGGATATTTGGCAGCAAGGATTCCGAGCGGAGCTGCGATCAGTACCATTACGAGCATTCCTCCCACCGCCAGTTGGATGGTGGCGGGAAGTCGCTGGATCAGTTCATCCAACACTGGTTTTCCTTTGATATAAGACTCTCCCATATCCAGCTTCATCAGTTGAAACAGCCAGCTGGCATATTGCGTGATGAGCGGCTGATCAAACCCAAGCTCTTTGCGTAGTGCCTCTTCATCTGCCTGGGTGACAGCCAGCTCTTCTGTATCCAAAATGAGCATAACCGGATCGCCCGGTGCCAATTTCATCAATGTGAACGTCAAAAGGGACAACAGAAACATCACGAAGACGAGCTGCCATAGTCGGGCTGCGATCAGCTTTCCCACTTATTTCACATCCATTTTGTTATTGATGTAGTAATAGTCTTCTGCCCCCGGCTTCCAGTTCAAGATACGGTTATTTACGCCGACGATCATATTGGGATAGACCAGAAACGAATGCAGGACCTCACGATTAATGACGTCCACCGCTTGCTGAGTCAGCTTAACCCGTTGCTGGATATCAGCAGTCGCATTTAGCTGCGTTACCACCTGAATCAGGTTCTCGTTTGCCAGATTGATCGGATTCAGCGAACCGCCCGGCATAAATGCGGAATTCAAATAAAACCCTCCATCCCCGCGCGGAGAGGTTGAATTGCTATACGTCGCCACATCCCAATCCTGATGATCACGCAAATACTGGTCGACGTTTTCCACCGTTTTGATCTCCATCACAAGCCCGATCTTGGCAGCTTCTGACTGCAGCAGCTGGGCAATCAGGGGAAGCTCCGGCCGGCCTTTGTAGGTGATGATTTGCATCGAAAGCGGCTCGCCGTCCTTCATCCATTTGCCTTCCGCATTCCTTTGATATCCTGCTTCTTCCAACAATTTTATGGCTTCCGCCGAATTGGGTTTGCGCACTTCATCCTCGCTTCCAAAAGGCAAACGATGATGAAAAGGCCCATTTGCGGCAGTCGCATTGCCCAACAGGATATCATTGACAATACTGTTGCGGTCCAACAATAAATCGATGGCTCGCCTTACCCGGTTGTCTTGCAAAAGCGGCTTCTGCTGGTTGTACAAAAGAAAATGAACCCGCAGACTTGGCACCGACTCTACCCGCAATTCTGGATCTTGTTGAATCACGCTGACCATCTCGGCTGGAATTTGGTAGACGATATCAGCTTCCTTGGACTGCAACGCCATGGCCCTTACATTGCCATCTTCATTAAAGGCGATTTCAATTTCATCGAGCTTGGCTTTCCCATCCCAATATCCGTCATAGCGAACCAGATCGGCTTTCACATTCGGTTGGAACTGCTTCACTTTAAAAGGACCCGTACCTACTGGCGCGAGATTGAATGCCTCTGTGCCCATTTGCTTTTCAGCTTCCACCTGAACTACACTGGCAAACGGATTTACCAATTCCGAAGGCAGCGATGGATGCGGCTCCGTGGTCACGATTGTCAATTCTTGCCCACTGGCCTTCATCGATGCGATTTTCAACGCTCTGGCCAGCGCCGGACTTGCTGCCACCCCACGTTCAAACGAAGCTTTTGCGGCAGCGGCATCCAGCTTTGTTCCATCTTGGAAAGTCACCCCGTCGCGGATCGTAAATGTCCATGTACGCTCGTCAATCGCTTCCCATTTGGAGGCAAGCCAAGGCTTGACTTCCAAATTCTCATCCATACGCACAAGCGTTTCTGTCACTCCGAATTTCAAGGGGTAGAAGCTGTTATGCGGATCTAGACTGCCAGTTTTGAAATGAATGATCATTTTCGCTTTTTTCTGTCCACCCTTCTCCACTTCACCCGCAATGCTTGGATTAGGAGCCTCTTGCTGCCCGCATGCAGTCAGCAGCATGCCAGTTGCCAGCAACAGGGATAGAAGCAAGCTCTTCTTTCGTTTTACCTTCTTTACTGAAAACATGATCGGAACCCTCTTTCTAGAAATAAACTCGTTCCAAGAGCACTCTTAAGTGTAATCATTACGATTTATACAACAAGTCGTGCCATATGTACGGTTTCCAACTCATCTTGCTCTTCTTTTATCATGTGAAATCCATGAGAGTCCCAAAAATGGACGGCTCCCGGCAAGAACAGATGAGTGTGCAGGTAGGCGGTCGTATATTGTTGTTGTTTGCAAAACAGGATTGCTTGTTGAACCAGTTTTTTTCCGACGCCTTTCCTGCGCAGCTTTGGATCCACGTAACATTTGACAATCTCTGCGGAGTTGCTTAATTCGAATGCTTCGGATAATTCGGGAAACCTTCCATCATAAGGGACCACGCCGATACATCCAACGATTGTGCCTTTCTCATCATGCGCGAGCAAAAATGCTGACCTTTGAGGAATAATGTAGGTGTGCTCAAATGCTTGGAGATCCCGCGGAACCTGTGTATGATCCAGCATGGGAAAAACATCTCGACGGATCGGTAGAACAAAGTCAATGATGGCTCCGATATTTTCTTTTCGAGCTTCACGGATATTCATGTGAGAACTTCTCTCTCCTCTTCCAAAACTGTCGAAACCACTGGCATTGGATCAGCAAATAGCGTCCAATCTTGCTCCAGCTCCACTTCTGTCAGCAAGCATCGATCCAAATCACGGATCATTTCCTCTTGATTCATCTCGATCCCGATAAACACAATTTCGTTCTGCCGATCACCGTACTTTGGATCAAATGTCTGGTACCATTCTGGATTCTCCTGTTTGATTTGCTCCTGCTCCTCATGCGGCAAAGCTGCTACCCAATATCCAGCTGCCCCGATCTGAATGGAGGGGCCAGCCTGGCTAACCGTCATAGCGACATCATTGCGCGTCGCGATCCAGAGGAACCCTTTTGCGCGAACGACTTCTTCCGGCCACTGCTCGAGCCATCGCATGAACCGCTCGGGATGAAAAGGAACTCTTCTGCGGTACACAAAGGAGGAAACACCGTATTCTTCCGTCTCAGGTGTATGATGATCTTGCTGCAGCTCCTTCATCCAGCCCGCGGATTGACTTGCTTTGTCAAAGTCAAACAATTGCGTATGTAAAATTTGATTCGGAGCGACTCTCCCATGGACGGAGCGGACGATTTTGGCTGATGGCTGCAGCCTTCGAAGAATACGCTCCAATTGCTCCAGTTCTTTCTCCGGGACCATATCGCATTTGTTAATTACCAACACATCACAAAATTCAATCTGTTCAATCAACAGATCAACCACTTCCCGTAAGTCATCCTCGCTTGCGGCTTGCTGGCGATCCAGCAAATTTTCTCCCGATGAAAAGTCATGCCAGAATCGGTAAGCATCCACCACGGTTACCATCGTATCAAGACGGCAATAACGAGTTAAATCAATCCCATTCTCCTCGTCCACATAGCTAAAGGTCTGTGCCACCGGGATAGGCTCACCGATTCCCGTCGATTCAATCAAAATGTAATCGTAGGCACCTTCCTTGGCCAACCGCTCGACTTCCACCAGCAGGTCTTCCCGCAGCGTGCAGCAGATGCAGCCATTGGACATTTCGACGACTTTCTCATCCGTTCGGGAGAGGCTGCTGTTTTGCTTGACTAGCGCGGCATCAATGTTTAGCTCACTCAGATCGTTCACAATGACGGCGACTTTCCATCCTTCACGGTTGTTCAGCACATGATTCAAGATGGTTGTTTTTCCGGAACCCAAATAACCGCTTAATACGGTCACCGGGATGCGATGATCCGGCTCTATTTCAAGGATTTGTTTTTGCTCTTGGTATTGCATGAAAACCCCTCCACAAATCGTAATTATTCTTATTTACGTTTATTAGCCTACTGGAGTTGCCTACCATTTGTCAATACAAATCGTATTTATTACGATTTATTGCGAATAGTACCGCATTCCCGCATGCTGCTGTAATTGATTGCGAACCTATTAGCACTATATGTACATCCTATACGTACTTAGAAATCAAACTGGAAAAAGGTACAAGCTATCAGGATTAACAAGCACATTTCTGATGCCTTCGCTTCATACAGCCATTTTTTTGCTTCGATCGTATGTAAAAAACATCATGGCCACGCCTAAGATTGAGCAGATCAAATACATAAACGAATAAGAGGAATGATCCGCGACCGGCCCCATAATAACTCCCCCCAACGAAACGCCCAAATCAGCCATCGCAATGAACAATCCGATCAACACATTGCGATTCGCCTGCGGCAGGACAAAGGTTAAATATGTTGTTAATGTAGGATAGAGCAACGCTTGCGCAATTCCCATTAAGACTGCTCCAATGTAGAATAAGACGGCCCCACCCAATGCGGAAAAACTTACACTTAGAGCTGCTATTGCAAGAATTAGCATAATCCCCATCATGAAAGAGGAACGCCATTTTCCGTCCGAAGGGATTTTTTTCCGCAATAGAAACCGTGCCAATACGACAGTCCCCGCCTGCAGCATAAGATAAATTCCCGCATTCCCGTACTTGATTTGCCCCGCATACAGCGGTATGAAAGTGGTAACCGCACCGAATATGATGGACGCCGTCAGCATCAAACCGCTGCATTTGCATAAATGCGGATTTTTCACCAATTGGCTGAATGACTGAAACATCGTTGCTCCCCGCTCTGACTGAACCGAAGGAGGCTCTGCCTCTTTTTTGTCCATTTTGGCGCTATAGCCCGCCACCCCGGTAAGGACCGCAATCGTGATCATGGCAACGGTAAAATAATGTCCATCTCCCGTATGCCAGATGCCAAGAGCAAGTAAGGGTCCAAGAATACCGGGCATAGAAGCACACAAGGAATACATCGAGATGCCTTGAGAACGATCCTGATCCGGCAACGCATCAATAATGCCCAGCTGTAATGCCATGGAGAAAAAAGCGGTACACACTCCTTGCAAGACCCTGGCAGCGAAATATCCCTCCAGTCCGGTAAACGTGTACAGAAGCAAAGCACATCCATTGAAAATCAGAATCGTACGGAGCACCTTGATCGCCCCATGTTTTTGAATGACATGGCCTGCCCACGGCCGAATAAACATGGTTGTGAACAAATACGCTCCCATGATGATCCCGATCGTTGTATTGGTCGCGCCCAGCATTGCTCCTTTCAATGGAATGATCACATTCAGGATAGAGTTCGCGCTAAAATACAAAAGAGTCAACATATATAATCGCAAAAATGGCCAAGACAGAGCCCCTCTCACAGCTTTTGCTCCTTCCCATACACCCTTTGGTCTCTCTATTGTGTAATCAAGTTACGCAATGATCATCTGCAGCAATTTCTTTGAATACGCAGACTGGACATCTTTTAGATGTTCAACCTTAACGATTTCTTCGATCTCACCATTTCGGATGATCATGACTCTGTCGCAAATATAGGCGGCGGCTTGTATATCATGGGTGATGAAGATATAGCCCATGTCGTAAAGCTTCCTCAAGTTTTTCAGCAATTCAAGCACTTGAATTTGTACGGATCCATCCAAAGAGCTGATTGCTTCATCGAAAAGGATGCATTTCGGTTCAGTCGAAACGGCTCTCGCGATACATACCCTTTGAGCCTCCCCCCCGGATAACTCATGGGGATACTTTTTTCGATAGGACGGATTCAGCCCAACCTGGCATAATACTTGATCAATCTTGCTTTGAACCCCTCCTAGCAGCTCTTTTTTCATGTGCAAAGGCTCCAGAATGGCCTCTTCAACCGTATAAAATGGATTGATGGAGGAGGTGTAATCTTGAAATACTGCGCTGATGTTCCCCATTCTCACCCTTCGATTCCCTACACTTTTGCCCTCAAAAAAGATGGTTCCTCGATCCGGCTTTTCAATTCCCAATAGCAATCGTCCCAATGTGGATTTCCCACTTCCACTTTCACCGATGATGCCGAGACACTCCCCGCGCTTGCATTCGAAGCTGATATTTTTCAACACTTGCTCTTTTTTCTTAGAGAACAATCCGCCTTTTTTGTATGATTTCTCAATGCAATCAACGCTCAGCAAAGCTAACTCCTCCCAAGATTTTCTTATAGTGTTGATTTAGCACCTGCTTCGTGGAGATCAAGTAACGGGTATATTCATGCTGAGGGTCTGTGAATATGGCACGGGTCGTCCCGTTTTCAACAATCTTTCCGTCTTTCATAACCAGAACTTCATCGGCTATTAATTTGACAATCCCCAAATCATGAGAAACGAATATCATGGAGCATCCCATTTGTTCCCGTAATTGAAGGAACTGTTCAACGACTTCGAACTGAGAGATTGTATCGAGTGCTGTCGTGGGCTCATCCGCAATAATGATGTCAGGCTCCAATACAAGAGCCAGCGCGATCATCACCCGCTGCAGCATCCCACCCGATAACTGGTGAGGATATTTATTCATCACCTCTATCGGGTTTTTCAGCATCACGTTTTCCATGGCACTCTTCATCCTGGCTATGATTTCTCCTTGACTCCAGCCGAAATGCTCAGCAAGCGTCTCTTTTAGATGAACTCCCACCACACAAGAGGGATCAAAGGCACGCATGCCATGTTGCAAAATCATGCAGAGATGTTTTCCCCTCCGTTTCCTCATCTCTTTCTCGGAAAGTTCGCTCAAATTTTCACCTTTGAACAAAATGTCTCCGCTTTGTCGGATCCCGACTTTATTCAATCTCATGATAGCCCTGCAAGTTACAGACTTTCCGCTACCGCTTTCTCCTACGATGGCCAGGCAGCTTCCCTGCTTAACATGGAAAGAACTATTTGGAATGATAACGCGATCCGTGTGGCTATCCCAAATTTTCAAATGGTTGACTTCCAACAGATTCATAACTGGATTACGCCACCCCTTTTCCTTCGAGCTTCGCGATAGACGTGGTTTCAAATCCTAGCTGCTTATTCTTAGAGGTCATTAATTGTGGATCCAGCGCAACTTGGAGCGTGTCAGCCAAATAATTGATGGCCGATACGATGATCACAATGGTAAGGCCGGGAGCTAACATTAATTCTGGACGTGAAAACATGACCTCCCTTGCTTCATTCAGCATCATGCCCCACTCAGCTTGCGGAGCTTGAATCCCTAATCCCAAGAAGGAAAACCCGGATATTTGCAAAATCATCGAACCGAAGGAACTGCTTGCTATGACCGCGATGTCAGGCAATGCAACGGGAATGATGTGCGAAATCATTATTTTCAAGTGGCTAGCGCCGATCGCTTTGGAGAACTTTACATATTCGGATTCCGCATACTGCATGACAGACGTTCGGATGATCCGAGCAAACCACGCCCATTTCATCAATACAAAGGCGAGCAGTATATTTTCAAACCCTACGCCCAAAATGCCGATGACTGCCAATGTCATGACATACCCCGGAAATGAAAGCATCACATCGCAAACCCGCATCAAGAAGGCATCTGTTTTTCCTCGGAAGTAGCCTGCAAGAAAGCCTACAATCGACCCAATCGTTACAGATAGCACCAGCGCAGCGAACACCCATAGCATGCTGGGACGGATTCCGTAAATCAAACGGGATAACATGCATCGCCCCAGATGGTCGTTGCCTAAAAGATATTCCCATGATGAGGCTGCGAATTGAAGCTCCATATTGACTTCTTCGGGATCATGCGGCGCAATAAAAGGCGCAAATACCCCTGCCACTGTCGTCACCGCAATAATGGATAATGAGAGAGCAGCTACCTTGTCCTTCAGCACATATTTCAATCGATTCATTTAGAGATCATTCCTTACTTTCGGGTTCATCGCCGCATTGATAATGTCAGAAATGGTATTGAATAAAATAAAGGCGACTGCCAACACCAGGACATACGCTTGGATGATCGGGAAGTCCCTGCTTAAAATGGATTTTACGCTGAGTGTACCTAAGCCCGGCCAAGCAAATATGTTTTCTACCACAACTGTGCTTCCCAAGATGATGGGAATCGCCATGCAAAATACAGAAACGGCCACCTGCAAAGAATTCCGTAAAATGTGCATCGTGATTTTCTTCTCCGGTAACCCGCATGCCCTGCCATAGAGGACATAGTCTTCATTCATGTTGCTTAACATGGAACTGCGAATGATTCGAAAATAGATGCCAGCGTAGTTGATGGTAATCACAGTCACCGGCAATAGATAGCTTTTGTACGAATCCATTCCGCTTGTCGGCAGCCAATCCAGCTTGACGGCAAAATACCAGATCATCAGCGCAGCAAGCCAGTAAGATGGCATGGACGTGAGAAAAAAGGAAGCCCCCCTGATCGATTTATCCACCATTTTTCCTGCTTTCAATGCGCAGACTACCCCCAATACGATAGACAGCACAACAATGGAAACTGCCGAGACCATCGTCAGCTTAAACGTATTAATAAAGGCTGGGCCAAGCAAAGACCACACGGGTTTTCCATTGACGTATGATTTTCCAAAATCAAGCTGCAGGCATGAAACGGCCCAACGAAGGTAACGGGTTAGAAAAGGTTGATCCATCCCCAGTTCTGCCTTTGTTTGCTCAATTAACTCCTCTGTTATTTTCGGTACGCCTTGCGAGTGCAACACGACTTCGGCGGGATCTAAGGGAGAGAGATGAATGAATGCAAACGTTACGAACGATATCAGCAGGACCAAAGGAATCGAAATCAATAACCTTTTGGTGATATAACGGCCCATAGCAATCCCCTTACTATGTATTTATTCAAAGTGCATACGCTCAAATGGAAGCTCGAACTGTGTTTGCTTAAATGAGAGGCCCTGCAGGTTTTTGGGAGCCAAGATCGTGACTCGTCCATTGGTAATCGGAATAAAGACAGCTTCATCATGAACAATGGTTAAAATATCTGCATATAACGATTTTCTTGTTTGCTCATCTGTCGATACCATCACTTGTTCTATTTTTTGATAGAGCTCATCCGCTTTCGCAATACCGCTCGTCGAATGAAAATAGGATGACTTGGAAGTGAAAGCGGCGATTGTGCTTTGCGGATCGTAGGCGAGTCCCCAGGTTTGATTGAAAAGCAAATCATAGTCCCCGGAAGACCTTCTAGTTGCAATTGAAGAAGACTCCTCACCGATAATCTCTAGTTGAATCCCGATTTTTTTCATCGTATTCTGAATAAATTCAGCCATCGTTTTTTGAGAGGAGGAATTCACATCATAATAGAACTTCATGGCTAATGGATTTCCGTCTTTTGTTCTGAATTCACCCTCTTTCCCTAAAACCCAGCCCGCATTCTCCAGGATCTGTTTCGCTTTTTCCAAGTCGAATTCGCGTTTTTCCAATTCCACATCTGCGTAATTGACGTTGGAAGAGAAAAGGGTATACGCTGCCTGTTCAGTTCCATCAAATATTTGTTTGCTGATGGTCTCTCGATCAATGGCGTACCATATCGCTTCGCGTACAGCCGTTTCATGTACGGGGTTCCCGGATTTGCTACTATTGGCAACGATCATGCTCGTGTTCATTGGCTGACTTCGAACAATCTGGTACTTACCCGATTCCACCAATTGATTCATCGCTTCTAAATCAAGACTGTTTGCGCCTCGATCATCCGTAAAGACAAAGTTGACTTCTCCCTTTTGCAGCGCCAGGAAGGTAGTTTCCCCTGCGGGAAGCACTTTTGCCGTGATTTTCTTTATTTTAGGCGCGCCGCCCCAGTATTGATCATTGGCTTCAAATACGGCATACTGGTCAACTTTATGCTCGGTAAGCTTATAGGGTCCTGTCCCGTTATACCCACTTACGCCATCTTTCGTTCCTCCATCTATGAAGTTATTAGGTGAGATGAACACATAAGGTCTGGTCATCGACAATTCAACCAACGTCGGATAGTACGGTTCGGATAAAACCAATTCAACGGTATATTCATCGAGCACATTGCAGTTCACGATCTTTGTCGATAGCTTGATCCAGGAATGCTTGCTTGCATTGCTTTGCACAGCTTCCATGTTCTTTTTTACAGCTTCCGCATTAAATGGCTCCCCATCATGGAACCTCACATCTTTCCTCAGATGAAACGTGTAAACTTTTCCATCGCCAGAAATTTCCCAAGATTCAGCCAACAAAGGTTTGATTCCATCCTCCGTATTTTCTACCAATGACTCGTAGACCATCCCTTGAGCGGGCATTGAACCGGTATAAAAGTGCGGATTCATATCGTTAATATCTTTTGATGTGGCATATACGAGCTCATTTCCTTTGTCGGTTGACTCCTTTTTCGCGACATCCTCGCTACTGCAGCCAGCCAGCAGCGCGATTGACACCATGACAGCCACTAATACAAATCTCATTGCTCTGGTCATGCATTTTCCTCCTATGTACATAAGATAGTTTGACCTTAATTATAATCATTACGATTAAGATTCTATAAATCGTAATGATTACGATTGTCACCGGTTTTAATCATACCCAGAATTTGGTTGCTCGTCAACAACGAACTTGACGTTCTATTTTTCTGCAAAAAGTGGACCAGCCTTCCCGCTATCGCCGTCAAACCACTTAACGTTGCTCTTGACACCATAAATTTAGAAAACTTTGCTTCGCCAAGCCTTTGGCCGAGCCTTACTAGCAATTATGCAGATAAGAATTTTTAAAAATTCTTATCAACGAAAAAAGGACTACCTGGAGGCAGTCCCATGTAAAATATCGGTGTTTGATGGTGATCAATTGGAAACCGAGTGCATTTTTTATTTAACGCAACCTCAGGACTCTACCTCTCCATCATGCAAATACGAGATTGCATTCTGCACTCGCATGGCCGTACCGATTTGCAAACACCGTTCGTCGATATTGAAGCGTGGATGATGAACCGGATAGATTACGCCAGCCTCTTCATTGCGGCAGCCCCGATTGTAAAAGGCAGCAGGTGCTTTTTCGGCAAAAAGGCAAAGTCCTCTACCCCCATATTGGCAAATTCCTTGATCTGCACATGCTCCGCTCCCAGGAGCTGTTCTCCTGCTCGCCTTACCCGGTCGACCATCCGATCATCGTTGATCAGCGATGTATAGCTGGGGGTGTCATATGGGCATCATGGCCGCATGCGTGCATTTTTCCAAGAGTCGCAGATTTGTAGCTTACCTCGTTTTGCTCTAGAATGGGCAAGGCGTCCATATCCCCGCGCAGGGCGACGGTTTTCCCTTCCAAGCCCCCTTGGATGAAGCCGACAATGCCTGTCGAAGCCACTACCTCATAAGGAATATCCATCTCTTCCAAGTAGCGAATGATCTGATCCTTTGTTCGAAACTCCTCCATCCCCAGCTCCGGATGTTGGTGAAAATCACGTCGCACTTCGATTAACCACGGCAAGATTTCCTCCGAACGCTTCCAAATCTCGGCGATCCCCATGACACCGTTCCCCTCTCGTCCTTTTTTTGATTTAAAACTTCAGGGAAAATAAAGCTTTCGGCATGCGATACTTAGCTGTTTTCAATGGATTCACCAGCTGCGAAATGCGCAGATCTCCGCTGATGCCCATGGCCATGATGATTTCGTTGTCCGACAAACCTGTGATCCGTTGCCGCAAAAAGTGAAACATTTGCTCGGTAGCTTGTTCACAGGCCTCGTCAGCCGTCTCGGCAGAAGCAATCACATAAAAATCTTCGTCATTTTCAACAACCGGCACGGAAAAAGATTGCCCTTTCAATACTTCAACCTGTACGCGAACCGAACCGGCCACCTCCACTCCACAGATCGGCACTTCACCATCTCCCATTGCTGCATGAAGATCCCCCATTGCCAAAAGCGCTCCAGGAATACGCACAGGCAGGTACACATGAGCTCCTGCCGCGATTTCCTGTGTATCCATGTTGCCGCCATGAGATCCAGGTGAAATCGTCAAGACACTCCCCTCGGCTGGAGCTACACCGATTACGCCAATCATCGGGCGAACGGGAAGCAGCAAATCTTCCTTGAGCTTTACGAATCCGTTCTTAATCTTTAATTTGCGGACTTCCGGATACTCTACACAACGCTTTAATACGCCCGCTCCCGGCCGGATGCGCATGGTTCCTACTTCAGCAACTTGGATCGATAGAATGCTTACCTTCAGGGTGTCCCCCGGTTCCGCACCTGCGATGGCGAGCGGTCCGGTAGCCGGGTTGATATTCTGCAGCTTAAGAAACTCGTCACGCGTGTTTTCCTTCAACGCATCTTTGTAGCAGTCGTAAGTTTCAAATACCACCTCACTGCCAGATTTCACAGACGCAATGGGTGCCATGTCATTTGCAAACGCAAAAATATGATGTTCTTTTTGGATGGTTGTCATTTGTTTCCCTCTCCCGCTTTACTCTTTGTATGCCCACTTGAAATCGATATACCCGACTGGATCAATCTGAATCCCCTTGACCGACTCACTCTGTACCCATGCGTTGACATCACTGAATATCCCCGTCACCGGCATTTCATCCATCAAAATCGTTTCCGCCTCCAGCAAGTACTCCTTCCTTTTGGCCTCGTCCGCTTCCTTATACGCCTTGCGAATCAACTCACTGTATTTACGATTGTGCCAGCCGGTAAGATTGGACGTGCCTTCTACCTCGATGAACTTTTCCAGAAAATTTATCGCATCGTTGTAATCTCCCGTCCAACTGGAGCGCGAGATGTCAAATTTCATCTGCGCCTGATCGTCCAAAAAAACCTTGGTTTCTTTGTTCAACAAGGTTACTTCGGCGCCTAAGACGCTTTTCCATTTTGCTTGCAGAACCTCCGCAATTTTTTTATTCCGATCTAAGGTGTTAAATAAATAGGTAAGCGGCGGAAGCTTGGTCAGACCCAGCTCCTTCATTCCTTCCGCTAATAATTGCTTCGCCAGTACCGGATCATTGTCTTTGAAATAGCCGTTTGGGTTTAATGGAGCAGAGACAGGGACAAACCCAGTAAGCGGCGTTTGTCCTGCCTGCCCGATATGCTCCGCAATCTCTTGGCGATTGATCGCATAAGCAAATGCTTTCCGAATTTTTTCATTGGTAAATGGTATTCGCGTCGTATTAAACCTTATGTAGTAGGTGGTTGCTTTTGGCTGGGTAATCAGCTTCCCTTGCTCACGCAGCGGCTGGATTGCGTCTACCGGCAGCATGCTCATCGGTTGACCAGCCCAGTCCAGTTCACCGTTTTCAAACATGGCTAGCTCCGTATTCGCGTCGTCAACCATCGAAAACTCGATGGTCTCCAGCTTCACCGCCTCTTTGTCCCAGTATCGATCATTTTTGACCAGCACCAGCTTCCTTTTGTGATGCCACTGTTTCAGCTTGAAAGGGCCATTGCTGATGAGTGTCTTTGGGTGATTCGCCCAATCCTTGTTGTTTTCGATCGTTTTCTGATGCTGCGGGTAGTAAAACGCCGCTACATGTAAAAAGTATGGAACCGGATTTTCCAACGTAACCTGCAAGGTCTTGTGATCAATTACGCTGATTCCGACATCCTCTATCGCAGCCTCCCCTGCGTTATACGCCCGAGCATTTTTGATCACGAAATATTGGTAGGCCGAGCCTGATCCTGTCTTCGGATTGAGCGTGCGCAGCCAAGCATAGGCAAAATCGTATGCCGTGACAGGATCGCCATTCGTCCAGACGGCATCTCGCAACTTAAAAAGATACGTTTTTTTGTCTTTCGAGACCTTGATCTCTGAAGCAAGTGACGCCTGCGGTTGCCCATCCCGATCCAGTCGAACAAGTCCGTCAAACATCGCACGGATGATCGCCCCCGAGACGACGTCCTCCGCTCTTGACGGATCAAGAGTCGCTGGCTCTCCTGTATTCAATCGCAGCACCTGCTCCGTCTCAAGTGCTGGGCGAAAGCAAGTGGCAGCCTGTGACTCATTGCCTTCTGCAGCCACTTGTGCTGAGGACTGTGTCACGAATCCTGTCAGCAACAATGCGGCAGCCGTTACCGAACGGAAGAGGAAAAAAACTCCTTTCTTCATAGTGGATTGCCCTCCTTTATTATACGTCCGAAACCAATCGCAGGAATATTGCAAATATTTTTGCTTGATGACTACTTCGTGATGGCTTCTAGCCAAGCAACCATTGTTGATCAGTAAGGGCATACTATGAGAAACTCCGATTCTTTTAGTATTCATTGTTGATTCATTTCTATTCATCGGTAGAATGAGTATTTTCACTGCTTCCAACTAAATTGCCGTGGTGGGTGAACAGGATTCCCACCACGACAGCTTTCTCGATCAAGAACTATCCTTCTATTTATTTAATCGTTTTTGCAACCGATCGATCCGTTTTTGATACGCATTCCATTCACTCTTGGCGGGATAGCGCAGCAGCGTGCTCTTCTTACGCCACACTTCCATGGCCCGCTGCGTATAGTGCAATGCCTTTTCATAATCCTTGTACTGGTGTTCATAGATTTTCGCAGTTTCTACATAGATCTCCTCTGGGACATGGGCCGACTCTTTCATGGCATATTCCCAAGCAGCGACCGCCTTCTCCCAGCATTTCTGCTTTTTATAGATATGCCCCATCGCTGCCATCGCATGAACCTTGCGCCGATCACCGCTGCGCACGATTACCCGGTAATGGTCCAACGCGTGGGCATCCGCTCCTAGCGCTTCATGCCATCTGGCAATTTCAAACCGTTCATCGATAGACGACATCTGCTGTTCTCTGGATAATACCAGCTTGGACATATGAATGTAGAGCGTAATCAGGGAGAGTACGTCCTTTTCATTGTGCTCGAGTATGCCCTCCATGATTTGCGGATCTTTTTGCTGCATGTATTCAAAATACAGCATGGGAGCCATCGCACCTGGAACATCGCTTTCCCGATGAATGCCCAGCTTTTCTTTTTCTACAATCGACAAACGACAAGATGGCAATTCATGCTTCCACAGCCTGCGAGCGCCGTGCAGCAAATCGACATGCCCAAACACCGGAAGAGCCGCGATCGAATCCCGTAGCAGTGTATGACGCGTCTTCACCTGCGGCCAGTCGAATGCTTTTCCGTTATACGTGACCAAATCCTTCGCATCATGGATATAATCGAGGAACGACTGATACAAGACGAGCTCTACCTCAGGGGCAGGCAAAAAATGCTGCCTGACCACCACATGATCGTCCATGAATCGGCTGTAGCCTAACAAGAATATCGTGTTCCCCGTCCCGCCATGCAGTCCGGTTGTTTCCGTATCAAAGAAAAGCAAATCTCTCGGCATCCGGTCGGCGGTTGAAAGCGGATGAGTCATCCCCGCCTCCGCCCATGCCTCCATTACTTCAAATAACTGCTCAAACCGATAGTGTCCATGCCTCGTATGCAAAGGAAAGCAGAGCTCACGAAGGACGATGTGCTCTCCATCCACAGTATACGGCTTAGCCTGAAGCTGCTTCCATTTGTCCTCATGGAGAATCTGGGGTGAAGGCACGATCTTTTTCGTACTTTCCTGCGATAGATGACCTTGCTCTTTGAATCGCTGCAGCTTGTTTTTAAGAGACATGCATATTGCCTCCTTGGGCAACGCGAAGCAAGGTTAAGGCCATTTCTTTTTCTCCTCCGTCATCCTCCGCAGCTCCTACACAAGACGGACATCCGGAGTGACAGGAGCAGGACGCGATGAGATGCTCTGCCTGTGACAATATCATTTCCATCTCTTTGTATACCTGTTCACTCAGACCGATTCCTCCTGGGTAGCGATCATAAAAAAAGATCGATGGTTGTCCCGTATGAATGGCTTTGCGCTGGGGCACTACGTGCAGATCCTGCGGGTCGCACATCACCTTCAGGGGAGCGACGTGCCGCAATACATGGGACAGTCCTGCCAGGCCCCGCTCCAGCTGCTCCTTGCCCAATGAAGCCATCAGCGCTTCCGGAAAGCTGATCCAAGCCGCATTGGTGTGCAGCTCTTCTTCGGGTAAATGGATTGGCCCTGATCCAATGTTTTCGTGCGTTTCAAACTTGATTTTCTTGAAGATCGTAGCCATCGCGTGGACGGATACTTCCCCGTAGCCGAACTCAGTCTCTTGGCTCATTCGCCGCTCATCCTGCTCCAGCACTTTCAGCGACACGGCCAGGTTGGCATCGGTATAGTAATCGACCTGCACCTCGCGAACAAATGCTTTCTTTTCTTCATAATCCAGTTTTTCCACCTGATACTGTCTGCCTTGATGCAGATAGATCGCCTCTTCGTGCAATAAGGTGAGCGAACTGAACCGATCCATCTCGCCGATCACTTTTTCCTCCCCTCGTTCGGTGATATCCACAATGACGACATTCTCCTGCGAGGCAGAGCGCAAGCTGATGTTGTGGGCAGGAAACGAATCATTCATCCAAAACCACTTGTTTTTCGAAAAGTGAAGGATCTGTTCCTCGGTCAGAAACTCCAGAATTTCCACGATCTCCGCATTGCCAAAGGTTTCCCCCTCTGAAAAAGGAAGCTCATAGGCAGCGCACTTCAAATGATCCACGAGAATGATCAAATTGTCCGGATTGATCCTGGCCGTCTCAGGACTTCGCTCCAGAAAATACTCGGGATGCTGGATGACATACTGATCCAGCGGCGAAGAGCTTCCGACCAAAATGACGGCGGACTCGCCTTGCCTGCGCCCTGCCCGTCCCGCTTGCTGCCATGTGCTGGCAACCGATCCTGGATAACCGGTGATCACGCATACCTGCAGCTGTCCGATATCGACGCCAAGCTCCAGGGCATTCGTGCTGACAACCCCGATGATCTCGCCATCCCGCAGGCCCTTCTCGATCGCCCGTCGCTGGCTGGGCAGATATCCGCCGCGATAGCCTTGGATCGTCTTCGGCCCCAATTTCCGCTTGATCAGCTCTTGCAAATACGTAAGCAAAATCTCCACTCTCACGCGGCTTCTGGCAAACAGAATGGTCTGGATTCCGTTGAGCAGGAATCGCTCCGTAATATCCCTAGCCTCCAGCGTAGCGCTTCGCCGTATATTGAGCTGGGGATTCACCACCGGTGGATTGTAGAAAATAAAATGCTTCACACCCGTTGGTGCACCGTTATTATCAACAAGCTGCATGGGCTCCTCTGTCAGATGCTCAGCAAGCTCCCGCGGATTGGCAATCGTCGCGGAGGTGCAAATGAATTGCGGCTTGCTGCCATAAAACTTGCAAATCCGTTTTAACCTGCGGATGACATTGGCGACATGGCTGCCGAAAACACCACGATATGTATGAAGCTCATCAATCACGATGAATTTCAAGTGCTCGAAAAACGAAACCCATTTTGTATGATGCGGCAGAATGGCGGAATGAAGCATATCGGGGTTCGTAATGACGATATTGCCTGCTTTGCGCACCATTTGGCGAATATTCGCAGGCGTGTCCCCATCATACGTTTCCGACTTAATCGGCAAGCCCATCTCACCAATCAATTCGAGCAATTCGCTTTTTTGATCTTGTGCCAGCGCTTTTGTTGGAAACAAATACAACGCCCTGGCTTGCGGGTCTTCTGTCAACGTCTGTAAAATCGGCAAATGATAGCACATACTCTTGCCAGAAGCGGTAGGTGTTACCGCCACGATATGCTTACCGCTGCGCACAGCTTCATAAGCAGTTGCCTGATGCGTATATAACGAGGTGATTCCTCTCTTCTCCAACGTTTCTCGAATGCGGCTGTCCAACGTATCAGGAAAGGAAACCGTACGTGCCTCTCGCGCGGGGATCGTTTCCCAACGAACGATATTGGCGGAAAACCGCGCCTCTTGCTGTAATTGGCTCAATATTTCAGACATGGTCTGTTTTCTCATCATGATGATCACCCTCTTCTCTCTATTGTACGAATGAATGTTCGCGGTGTAAATCACGAAAGACATTTTCCTCTTTTCTGAATAGGGTATAGGAAACCAACTGCTGAGAACAGGGGTGTCGGATAGATGGCATTTCAATTACCGGTCGGGATCGAGACCAAGCAAATCAAGCATGATCGCGTGACCATTTTGTACCCACAGATTAGCGGCCCTTCTCCTGCTGCAGCCAAAATCGTCAACAACGCCATTATCAGTCAGGTAAATGCGCTGATCAAGGAACAAGGCAAATATTTGACCTCCAATCAGTACGAAATGATCGGACATTATGAATTGAAAACCAATGAGCGCGGCATTCTCAGCCTTACCTTGAGCAACTACGCGATGTCTACCCCCAGCGCACATGGGATGACCCTGCTCAAAGGCTTAACGTTTGATGTCAATACTGGCAGAATGTATCAGCTTCCTGATCTGTTCAAGCCCGGAGCTCCCTACGTCAATGTATTGTCCAGAGAAGTGCAAATCCAGATCCAGCTGCGGCAAATCCCTGTTCTATCCCCGTTCACTGCCATCTCGCCCAACCAGGACTTTTACCTGGCCGATAAATCCATCGTCCTCTTTTATCAGCTTTACGCCCTCGCACCATACTACTATGGCTTTCCGATGTTTCCCATCACCAACTATACACTGCTTCCTCTAGTGACGGATCAAAGCCCGATTAGCATTCTGGCGATTGACAGCCAGTAAGCTACTTTGAATGCTTTCCCGCCATTCGAAAACTTGGCTATGCTACGAAAAAAACTCCGATCCAGCAACGGATTCGGAGTTTTTCATTTATTGGCTTACGTCAAGATATAACGGTCTTCCGCAAACGCTTCGCCCCCGCGCGCTTGTTCAAACGCACGCAGCAGATCCTGCGTTGACATTTGTTTCTTTTGCTCCTGCGGAATATCCAGAATGATGGTTCCATTATGCAGCATGAGCAACCGATTCCCCATATTCAGGGCCTGCTCCATGTTGTGAGTGACCATCAGCGTCGTCAGTTTGTTTTGCTCGACCACTTTTTCCGTCAGGTCGACAATCAGCTGAGCACGCTTTGGATCGAGCGCCGCTGTATGCTCATCCAGCAGCAGAATTTTCGGCTTTGTGAAGGTTGCCATCAGCAGGCTCAGCGCCTGTCTTTGGCCTCCGGATAGGAAGCCCACTTTTGTTTTCAGGCGATCCTCCAGCCCTTGATCCAGCAGACGCAGTTGTTCGCGAAACAATTCCCGCTTTTGCTTGTTCACGCCAAGCGCAAAACGTCTGCCCGCCCCGCGCCCCAATGCGATCGCCAAATTTTCCTCGATCGTCATATTGGGAGCCGTACCTGCTGTAGGATCCTGGAACACACGTCCAATGAGCGAGGCGCGCTGGTGTTCTCCCAGCTTCGTCACTTCTTTGCCATCGATGGTGATCTGCCCTTGATCCGGGATGATTCCCCCGGAGATGACATTCATCAACGTCGATTTCCCGGCACCGTTACTCCCGATGACAGTAACAAAATCACCAGGGGCCAGGTGCAAATCGATGCGCTGCAGGGCAATCTTCTCGTTTACGGTTCCTTCGTTAAACACTTTACGTACTTGGGAGACCTTAAGCATGTGTACCGCCCCCCTTTGTTTGTGTCGTCTTCTTCCATACGCCTTTCAGCACATTCGGCAAGGTCAGCGCAATGATTACGATAACCGCCGTAATCAGCTTCATATCGGATGCTTCCAGACCTGCTTGCAAGGCAAGCATGATCACCAGACGGTACACAACCGATCCGAGTACAACCGCAATGGCTGCACGCAAAATCGTGGAGCTTCCGAAGAGCACTTCCCCGACAATGACGGAAGCAAGCCCGATCACGATCATCCCGATTCCCATCCCTACATCCGCAAAGCCTTGGTACTGGGCAACCAGGGATCCGGATGCAGCCACCATCGCATTGGCAATCGCCAGTCCCATGATGGTCGTGCCATCCGTATTGGCGCCAAAGCTGCGAATCATCGTCGGATTATCACCAGTCGCGCGAAGATCGAGACCGAAGTCCGTGTGCAAAAACCAGACGACCAAGGCGATCACTACGGCTACCAACAGCAAAAAGACGAGTGCTTCCCCGGATAAAAGGGTTGTTCCTGCGATGGCTAAGTCCGGAAGTTCCCATCCCTTTACCATCGTGTATAAGGTATCTTCCCGCAGCAATGGCAGGTTGGCTTGTTCCATGATCCGCAAATTAATCGAATACAACGCAATCATCGTTAAAATACCAGCTAAAAGTCCATTGATTTTCCCTTTTGTGCTCAGTACACCTGTAAAGATACCCGCCACCGCACCGGCGACCATCGCCAAGAGCGTCGCCAGCAGCGGGTTGGTTCCTTCGATGATCAGCTTGGCAGCCAATGCACCGCCAAGGGCGAAGCTGCCATCCACCGTCATGTCCGGAAAGTTTAAGATACGAAAGGTTAAATAAACGCCAAGAGCCATAATTGCAAACAACAGCCCTTGTTCAATTGCTCCATTAAATGCGAAACCCATTTGCTCCTCCTTCAATCATCAGCGAAAATCTCGTGCTGTTACTGGCTCACTACCTCATCCGCACGATCCAGCAGCGCTTGCGGCAGTGTAACGCCCATTTTTTCAGCAGCTTTCGAGTTGATCACCAGCTTCATTTCCGCTTGCTTTTCAACCGGCATTTCCGCTGGTTTTGCGCCATCCTTCAAAATTTTAGTCGCCATGTCGGCAGTCTGCTCGCCGAGCTTGCCGTAGTCAATTCCGTAAGTGGCAATGGCACCGCTTTTCACCGAGTTTTCTTCACCCGCGATGACCGGGATTTTATGCTCTTCCGCCACTGTCAGGATCGCTGCAATGGAGGAAACCACCATGTTGTCAGTTGGCACATAGAATGCTTGGACTTTGCCAATCATGGCTTCGGCCGCTTGCTTCACTTCTGTTGGATTGGAGATAGATGCTTCTTCAATCGTCAGTCCCAATTCAGCGGAAGCAGCTTTTGCCACATCAACTTGTACCTTGGAGTTAATTTCACCCGAGTTGTAAATCACACCGACTGCTTTCGCATCTGGTTTGATTTCTTTCAGCAGTTCAAGCTGCTCTTTGATCGGGTTCATATCCGTTGTACCCGTCGCATTTCCTTCTGGCTTATCCATGGACTTGACCAGACCTGCTTCCACCGGATCCGTAACAGCCGTGAATACAACCGGAATATCTTGAGTCGTTTGAATTGCGGCTTGAGCGGTTGGTGTGGCAATCGCCAAAATCAAATCCACCTGATCACCTTTAAACTTTTGCACGATGGATAAAGCCGTGTCCATATTCCCTTGTGCCGACTTAATATCATAAACGACTTGCTTATCTTTCTCAAATCCATTCTTCGCCATTTGCGCCAAAAATCCTTCACGCGCTGCATCCAAAGCCGGATGTTCCACGATTTGCACGACGCCGACCTTCAATTGTTTGTCAGCAGGGGCCGCACTGTTATCGGCAGGCTTATTTGCCGTGTCACTTTGTTGCCCACACGCTGTGACGAACAAAAGTGTTAAAGCAAAAATAATTGCTGCACCGACAGCACTCTTCTTTTTCATAGAAAACTCTCCTTCACGTAAAAATTGTTTTCATCTTACCACGACTTGCCCAATTTTGAAAGATCGTTTATTCATAAAACTCTGACTTTGTGCAAAAAAGAAAAAAGAGTGATATTTCCTCACTCTTTTTCCTGTCAGGATTGAAATTATTTAAAAATTTCCTTTGCGGATTTTTTCAAATCTTCGCTGACGGTGAGTCCAAATGTCTGTGCGGCTTTTTCGTTAATGTATAGATCGGCTTCTTTAGAGACTTCCACAGGAGTTTCCGCTACTGCTTTTCCATCCAATACTCGCGCAGCCATTTCTCCTGTTTGTTTTCCCATCTTGTAATAATCGATGCCATACGTCGCTACCGCACCGCGTTTAACGGTGTCCAAGTCAGAAGCATAGACCGGAATCTTCGCTTGCTCAGCCACACCCAATACGGCTTCAAAGGCGGAAACAACGGTGTTATCGATTGGAATGAAAATGGCTTCGGTTTTTTCAGCTAATGTACCTGCTCCCAATTGCACTTCAGCAAGGCTGGAAATACCCGCCTTTACGACTTCGATTCCTTTTTGCTTCGCTGCAGCTTCCAATTCAGCAACCTGTACACCCGAATTGACTTCCGAGGTGGTATAGATGACCCCTAACTTTTTCAGATCAGGTTGGAATTTTTGGATCAGCTCCAATTGCTGCAGCATGGAAACCTTGTCGGACGTACCGGTGATATTTTTATCCGGCTTCTCCAGAGATGCCACCAGCTGTGCGGACACAGGATCTGTCACGGTACTGAAAATGATTGGCACATCTGCAATCGTTTTGGCCACCGCCTGTGCGGACGGGGTCGCAATCGCTACGACCATATCATTTTTATCGCCTGCATATTTTTGCGCGATCGTCACCGTGTTGTTCATGTCGCCGTGCGCATTTTGATAGTCAACCTGCAGATTTTTCCCTTCTTGATACCCTTTCTCCGCCAATCCATCAAGGATTCCCTTGCGAACGGAATCAAGCGCAGGGTGTTCAACAAACTGGGTCAGGCCCAGCTTCACGGTTTTGGCAGCGGACTGCTCCGCTTGTGCTGGTGTGGTTGGTGCTGCTGCCGGAGTGTTCCCTCCACCGCATCCTGCCAATAATGCCACTACAGATAAAGACAATGCAAAACCAAAAACCTTTCTCATCTCAACTTCCTCCTCTAATCTGCTCTCAGCTAAAGAATTGTCTAACTTCTTGTCATTATAGCACATTTTCATATATTGAAAAGTTTTTTGCAAAGGAAACATCTTCTCTGCCGCAAAAGAAGAAGGCTCACTGTATGAGCCTTCTCCCCCTTACTTGATTTTGTCCATTTCATCTTGAAGCGTCTGTTTTTCATCTTCGCTTAAGATCTGCTCAGCCATTGGAAACAGGACCTGCTCTTCTTTCATAAAATGCTGGCTTAGAATCGCTTCGGCTTGAATCGCAATGTCTGCGATGCGGATCGCTTGTTCCCGCTCTACCATCCCGCTCAGCTCTGTGGTCGTCTGCAAAAATTGCTTCAAAAGCGCTTTTGCGGTATCATGCTCATACTCCATCACGGCGATAGGGCCGACTTCCCTCCCGATATGTGCGGCCATCATGTCAAAGAGCACATCCTCTTCCCGACGTGAATGGAGATCGAGCTCACCGACAAATCGCTCAACCTTGTCCCGCAAGACAAATAAGGATTCCGACCAGTCTTCCCGTCCGTCCCCCACTCCTACTTTCTGGGCCATTTCTCTAAAAGCGTCCATCTGTTCCCGCAAAGGTCCATGCTCTTTTTTCAATTGCCGCAATGGCGGGCAAAATTCTATATCAGAACCGCATTTTGCAAACATATTTGTGCACATGTCCATCGTAATAGACCTCCTTTTTCATCTGGTGCACTGTCAGTATAGACCGGTAAGCAAAACGGGACTATGACATCCGTCACAGTTTATCACACAAGACACAAAGAAGACTGCGTAATGAAACCGCAGCCACCTTTGAATGGAAACTATACTCGTTATAAGTGCGATCCACCAGTCGCATCAAGCAATTGAGCCGTTACCCAGCGAGCATCGGGGGAAGCGAGAAAGGCAACGACATCCGCAATATCCGACGCTTCCCCTATCCGCCCAAAAGTGGACATATCGGAAGCATATTGGCGGGCTTCTGTCGTGTTTAGCCAGGAAGCGTTTACGTCCGTATCCACGATACCTGGCAATACGGCATTGACGGTAATCCCGCGTGGACCCAGTAATTTGGCGAGATGGAGGGTAAACGTATTGATGGCACCCTTGGTCAGGTTGTATGCCATGATATGAGGATAAGCGATCCGGGTCACTCCCGAGGAGATATTGATGATCCGTCCGTTGTCCCGTATACGTGTCAATGATTGCTGAACAAGAAAGAACGGCGCTTTCACATTGACGGCGAATACCTCATCAAAGTCTTTCTCAGTGGTCTCCTCCAATGTTTTGGAGGTCCCAATCCCAGCGTTATTGACCAACACATCAAATTGATTGCTGCCGGTCAGACTCGTCAGCACTTCATCCAATGATTGGATCAGCTGCGCGACGCCTACCCCCGAATCCAATCCGGCCCCTACTGCGAATGCACGACCTCCCCGTTCCTCGATCGTCCGTACGACCTCTTCGGCCGCATCGCGCCGGGTGCCGTAGTGAACAGCGACCAGCGCTCCCTCTTCCGCCAGGCGAAGGGCGATTCCACGTCCGATCCCTCTGCTTCCTCCCGTCACGACTGCCACTTTTCCTTCTAAACGTTTCATGATCCAATCACTCCTCTTTTTTGTCTGACACGACTGTACACCTTCCCCTTAAGGGGAGAGTCAAGAGGCTACCAGATTCATTTGAAACGTTTGCGCATTTTACACTTTCTCGACTGGGATGACCAGCATGGCCTTCCTCGATTTTCCGTACATGTTCTTGTCAGTGGTCAAATATACTTCTCGAATCGGCTCACGATCAGCAGGTCGATAGCCATTAGCAGACATCCAGGAGGCAAGCTCATGCGTCGCTGAGCAAGTGTTGGCATATGGATCACAATGGTGGACGAGCGTCGCGGCCTTTGTCAGCCTCGGCAGGTGCCCGACCTTTACTCTGTCGCTGCTGGTGATCTCCCGCTTGATTCGAATCGCGACTTCTATGTCAGCGTGCTCATCCTCACTGCCACACTCATGCCAAAGCACCATGAGCGTCTCCTCCGGATCTTGGCCATACGATTCAACATACCGCTTGAGTTCATCCAGCAGCAAGCATATATTCATGCGAGGGATCGTGTCACGAATGGAGGCGACCAACTGTGTTTCGATCGTTTGCAGTGCTGCCGGATTTTTCTCCGTCATGTCATCGTCTTCATCAATATGCTGCATCCTCTTATCAATCTCGCTTATTTGCCGCATGGCTTCCTGGATCAGCTGCTCCAATTCCGCCCGTTTTCTTTCCAACGTGCTGAGCACCAGCTGTGGCGTTGCTTGTCCCGTTAGCAGGGGCATGATCTGCTCTAGCGTCAAACCCAGTTCTTTATAGGCGAGAATCCGTTGAACCGTCAGCAATTGTTCGGGTGAATAGTAACGGTACCCTGAAGCTTCATCCACGGCAATCGGTTTCAACATCCCGAGTTCATCATAATACCGTAGCGTTTTAACAGAAACTCTGCTTAACTTGGAAAAAGCGCTGATTTTGTACATCCTCAACCTTCCCCTTTTGAGGTTTATCTGGTAAAGTTTTCTCTCTTCCGTCCATCGTACCACCGGAGATGAGAGGGGTGAACCGGTTACTTGCACTTTTCCATAAAAAAAGCCTCACCGATGTTTACTCGGTGAAGCTCTTCTTGCTTTAGCCATTATGGCAAAACAACGATATTGCTGCTAACCAGCCGTTCCCTGCCATCTGAAGGACGATTCATAATCTTTCCTTTATAGTAGAAAGCACTGGAACCACCGCCATCCAGGTTAAACGCGTCCACTACATGGAACTCTTGCAGTTTTCTTTGCGCTTCTTCCAGCGTCACACCGTTACTCCAACCTTTTCGCCGGCCATCAATGACGATGAAAAGCAGATCTCCGTTATCGAAGTGGCCGATCAACGTCCGAGGCTGTCTTGCATTTGCCCAATCCCGAGGAATCGGCATCCGCTTTCCATCTTGCAAGAGTGTCGGCAAAAAGCTGGCTCCCTGCAGGATTCCTTTTTGGGCAATTTGCGCCTTAGAGGTAATTTTCCCGCCGACCAGACGCCCTTTGTTGTTAAAACCCACAAAGCTGTTTCTGGAATCATTGGAGAACGTCTTGATCTGTCCGTCCACCACCGTGATCCCAATCGGCGTCAGGATGCCCGTTTTTGATTTCATGAAACCACCTGCATTGATGGCAAGAATAGCGCCAGTCCGTTTCCCTGCGTGACTGGTTGTTTCGCCTCTGCTGCTGACTGCGTCATTGGCGAGCACCATTTTCAAGGCTTTGGGGTTATTAAGACGAACCTTAGCCATATACCCGCGGTAGCCTGCCTCTTCCAACGAGTATACTTTTACCGTTGAATTCGGGCCAAACGATTGACCGATTGGATTCCCGAGCATATTGCTGAGCAAGGTATCCAATACATCGGCCGACATTTTCGTTTGCGATTTGCTGGCAGTTAACAGTTGATTGACTTTTCGGTTCTGTTCCTCGTATTCTTTTTTCTCTTTTTTCGCTTTATCCTGAATGTCATCAAGCGCAACTTCGGTGTCATCCAATACCGCGGTCGTCTTCTCTAACTGATCCTGAATCTCGGAAATTTGCTGTTCAGTCGTCTCCAATGGGATCGTGAGTCCTTTGGCGGCGATCTGTTCAGCCGGGGATGACTGGGTAAACGCCAAGAGAAAGCCAAGCGCTGGCGCAAGCAGAAAAGCTAAAAAGCGATTGACCTTACCAAGCACGAGCTGCATCCTCCAGTTTCTTCAAGGAAGCTTTCAATTCCACCAGTTGCTTGTTCAATTGGTCAATACGATCTTGCAGCGCTTGCTTGGTTTGATTGGTTCCGCCGATCGTTTCCCCGGTCAGTTTGAGATCTTCTTCAATCGAGCTGAGGCCATCTTGTACCTTGACCATTTCGTCTTGCACAAGCACAAGCTGTTCCTCCAGCATTTTCACCTGTTTTTCATTGGCTTCTTCCACCTGGGCAATACGTTGATCCACATACTTTTGCTGCTGTTCAAGCGTATATTGGGTGAATGCATAGCCGCCATATACAAGTCCTCCCCAGATGAGCACGGCGAGAACAACCGGCACTACGGAACGTTTTCCTTCCGTTCTTGTATTCACCGTCGTCTGAAACAAGCTCGAAAAGAAACCAGCACGTTTGCGTTTTTTTGCTTCCTTTTCGGCAGTGCGCACTCCAAGTGCGGAAGATTGTGTGGTCGGGGCAGTATAAGCGTCTTTGCTCATAGCATGTCCTCCTTTCATGCAACAAAGGATGAGGGTTCATTATAACATATCATCTGTGTCGACGCCCCTACTCTATGACGTCGAAAAAGCTAGAATCGTTGCGAAAAAACAAAAAAACCAACGAAATCGCTGGTTATCGTTGTTATATGATGGTGCGGTCAAGAGGACTTGAACCTCCACGGTGTTGCCACCACTAGAACCTGAATCTAGCGCGTCTGCCAATTCCGCCATGACCGCATGTAAACGATTTGCTAGATTTACTATAGCAAGTTCACCCGATAAGATCAAGGAAAAAATGGGCGGTTAATCCAAATCCAAGTCGTAAAAGATATACGTATCAAGCTTGAAATGGGGGAAGATCTTGGACGCCTATCGACTTGACGGAAAAGAAGTGATGTGGACAGAGCCGATCGTCTCCCCATCACCTGCTGGGGATGAAACCTGGCCCTGCATGAAGGTGGATTTGGAAGAGCTTGAAGCCCATCCTCTCCTCCTCTTGCATGCCGTCACCTTAGTGGATTATTAATGGACGATCAGCCATCCGTTTATCCTTCGATCTTGACCGCAACCTGTGGATTGATCGATTTTTTCTTAAGCGAAGAGATGGTAAAGATCACCAACGCTCCCCAAATAAAGGCGAAGCTGAACAAATGCGTAGTCGTGAACGGTTCATGGAAAATGAATACCGCCAACAAAAGACTTGTACTCGGAGCGATGTACTGCAAAAATCCGACTGCCGCTAGCGTCAAGCGTTGGGTTGCCATGGCGAACCAATATAGCGGCAGCATGGTAGCCACACCAGACAACATCAAAAGAAAGATCATCCCGGGGTGCATGCCGAGTACGGTTTGCGTACCCTCTGTTTGCATGTAAATCAGGTAACCGAGGGCAATCGGCAGCACGAGCAGCGTTTCCCACGCGAGAGACAGCATCGAATCGATTTTCACCGTCTTTTTCAACAGCCCGTATGTCGCGAATGTGAGTGCAAGCGTAATCGCAACCCAAGGCATTTGGCCATATTCAAAGGTCAAAAAGGAAACGCCGATGGCAGCGAGTCCAATCGCGATCCACTGCCCGACTTTCATTCTTTCCTTTAGAAACACGACACCGAATAAGATGTTGATCAATGGATTGATGTAGTAGCCTAGGCTAGTTTCGAGCACGCGTCCGTCATTCACTGCCCAAATAAACAAAAGCCAGTTTGCGCTAATCACCATGGAACTAAGCAGCATCAGGAGCAACCGCTTCCGATCTTTCGCCAGCTCCCACATCATTTTCCAACGTTTGCCAATAAAAAGAATGATTCCAACAAACACAAACGACCAAATAATACGATGTGACAAGATCTCACCAGCCGGAACCTGCAAGAACAGCTTCCAATACAACGGCAGCAATCCCCACATGAGGTAGGCCAGTATGCCGTATATGACGCCTTGTTTCACACTAAGGACCCCTTCTTCAAAAAGTTTTCATACAGTGTACCTGAATTCTAAACATTTCGCCATATCCCCCATCGCAATATGCTGCACTTTGGCAATCTGACCTGATACATTCGGGGTGTTCTGACCATTGACACCGTGTCAAAATTGATTTTCAATAAGGTCAAATAAAAATCTGTTATGACAAGGGGTACATAGCTATGAGCATGAAGAAAGCATTGACCATCGCAGGTTCTGACACTAGCGGAGGAGCTGGACAGCAAGCAGACCTGAAAACGTTCCAGGAGCTTGGCGTTTTCGGAATGACGGCACTCACCGTCGTTGTTGCCCAAGATCCGGATAACGAATGGTTTCATAATGTATACCCGCTTTCCCTTGATGTGGTAGAAGCCCAACTGAGAACCGTGCTGGCAGGCATCGGCGTGGATGCTGTGAAAACGGGCATGCTGGGATCCACGGAACTTGTTGAACTGGTGGGCCGAACCATTGATAAATATGAATTGAAAAATGTAGTCATCGACCCAGTCATGATCTGTAAAGGTGCCGACGAAGCCCTCCATCCGGAAATCGCGGATGCTCTTCGCGAAATCGTGGTGCCACGGGCTACCGTCATCACTCCCAATCTATTTGAAGCTGCCATCCTGAGCAAAAAGTCCGAATTGAAAACGGTAGATGACCTGAAAGATGCGGCAGCCATCATCCATGAACAAGGGGCAGGCGTTGTCATCGTGAAAGGCGGCAACAAACTGGCACACGAAAAAGCAGTTGATGTGATCTACGACGGGAAAAACTTCGAAGTATTGGAAGCTGAGCGCATCCCGAATGCGTATACGCACGGCGCAGGCTGCACCTACTCCGCCGCGATCACGGCTGAACTTGCAAAAGGAAAATCCGTGAAAGAAGCGATTGATGTCGCAAAAGTATTTATCACCGAAGCCATTCGCCACTCTTTCCCCCTGAATAAGTATGTGGGCCCAACCAATCACGGTGCGTACCGAAATGCATTGGCAGCCCAAAAATAAGCTCGAAATCAAAAAAGTGTCCCTTACCCAGGGGCACTTTTTCTTATCCGGCTGGCGAAATCGAAGTGTTTCTTCTTACTGGTCAGGTCTGCCTCCTTTGTGATATGGTCTAACTATACGTCTAAGGTGCTCTAAGGAGGAATACTTGTGCAAATCAAGGTACTATTGTTTGCGGCTTTAGCGGAAAGGGCAAACAATCGGGAACTTTTCATAGACTTACCCGAATCATCCACCGTAGCAGAGCTTTTGGAGCAGATCGGGAATGCTCATCCTGAGCTGTCCTCTCTTTTGCCAAGCTGCTTTGTCTCTCTCAATCAGGAATATGCTTCCAAAGAGCAGGTCATTCAATCAGGAGATGAGGTTGCCATCCTCCCTCCTGTCAGCGGCGGCGAAGACGAACGCTTTCTCGTAACCGAGCAGCCTCTGCTTGCCGATCCATTGATTAAATTGGTCAGCAACCCTCATGCCGGGGCGGTCCTTACCTTCGTCGGAACTGTCCGTGAATTTACGAAGGGTCAGCGCACGGTTTCCCTCTCGTATGAAGCTTACGTCCCGATGGCGATCGACAAGATGAAGCAGATTGCCGATGAAATCGAAGAAAAGTGGCCAGGTGCCCGAGTCGCCATGCACCATCGCATCGGCAGCCTTGACATCGAAGAGATTGCCGTCATCATCGCCGTCGCGACACCCCATCGCAATGAGTCCTTTGAAGCCGGCAGATACGCGATCGAGCGTCTCAAGCAAATCGTGCCCATCTGGAAAAAGGAACGTTGGGAAGACGGCGGCGAGTGGAAAGGCCATCAGCAAGGGCCGTGGAACCCGCTGGCTGATGCAAGTGACTCAGAATGACATTTACGAAAGCCCGAGACCATGTGTCTGGGCTTTTTTATTGTCCATTCGGTTTACGTTGAGCACTGTAACCGGATATGCTTTCCAATCGTCCTTCTTAATAACGGATATGTTTACCGTAATTTCCAAGCATTGTATTAAGGGGGATAAACATGTATTGGGAGACTCTTCCTAATTGGTTTTGGGTTATTTATTACTTATTTTTAGTCACAACATTCGGTACTGCAATATTTAGTATCATCAAAATGAATATGAAAAGTTGGTCGATTGCAGCCATTGCCTTTACGGTAACAGTGCCAATCATCAGTCTGATAAAGAGCATTGGAAGAGCAGAAGGAATGAATGAATATGAGCATTTTGTGAGCCACTTGCAACAAGGATCCGTTTGGACTATTTTTGCACTCACAGGTTACGTATATTTATTTGTATGGTGGGCCTTGTTCTTCCTGAAAAGTAAAGCCAATCCTCAAGCAACATGTTCGGAATAATCTCCATATTGAACATATCTTCTACGCGGATATTGAAGATTCAGTAAAATCTTCATAAAAGCCTTTCCACATCCTTGAACGGCTCTTCAAACCGCAATCATTTTTATATCGAGAGGTGTAACTATGAAGCTGTCGATGCTCTCCATCTTGTTCTTTTCTCTCATCCACACATACCCGCCACATGAATACCACGTCTATTTCATCAGAGAAATGGCACCGCTCTACAATCAAGCATACACAGGTGATTGCACCCTACACATTGATGAATATGATCCCGCAATCATGTGGAAACAACGAACGTACTGGCGAAATTACCGATCCGATCAAAGTGGATTGGTCCGAGGCGAAAAAATAGGTGAAGTGAAATTCAAGATGAACGGCATGGTTTGTCCCGGCTATATCATGAAAAATGGCGACGCCACGGATGCTGCCATCGGTACCCCGATTTATACCGTCAAAGGATATGCAGAAGGATATCGATTGTTTGTCGGAGAGGATCTGTATGAAGTTCGCAAAATCCCTGGAGCTCGGATCATCGGAGACTTTAATGATATAGGCGGCAAAGTAAAGAAAATCACCATCCAATACCCGATAGAAAACTCCCCTTCCATCGACCTTTCCGGTGAGGACACCCAGCTTTTTGTAAAGCGATACCTGCAGTTAAAGCATGTCCCGTCTAGCAAGATATATCAACAATCCTCTGTTTACAGCCAGCCCTATTTTCTCAAGTTTACTCTGCAGGATCATTCTAGTTTTATCGAATCATTTCGGCTTGAAGAAAATGCCTTTACGCTTGGGTATGGTACTGAAGATACGAAAAGGATTCTTCTCCCTTACCTGCAAAAGCTGCCTCCTCTCCCGGCCGATAACAGATAAGAAACAAAAAGACTCCCTCGCGTGCTACGAAAGAGTCTGTAAAGAATGAAGATTCAATTGTTCTTAGACGTACTACCGCTCTACCCACCAATATGGGACATTTCCACTTTCTTGCGCTTCTGCAATTCTTCCGTATGTTTCAACCGTTCTTCCGAGTAACGATCGTCGCGTACACTCCAGACGGCGGCAATTAATGCGCGCAGCTCATCGTCTCCGATCCCCTCGCGCAGCGGCGCTCGCAGGTCTTCCCCTTGCGAAGCAAACAGACAGGTGTACAGCTTTCCTTCTGCTGACAAGCGAGATCTTGTACAAGTGGAGCAAAACGCATGGGTCACGGATGTAATCAACCCGATTTCCTGATTGGTCCCTTTGTAACGATAACGGGAAGCCACCTCTCCGAAATAGTTGGCTTCAATCGGCTCCAGCGGCATTTCGGCATTGATCATCTCCACGATTTCTTTTCCGGACACGACCTGGTCCAGCTTCCAGCCATTGCTGTTGCCCACGTCCATAAATTCGATAAATCGCAAAATATGTCCCTGTTCACGGAAATATCGGGCCATCGGAAGGATGTCCTGATCATTCACACCGCGCTGCACCACCATATTGATCTTGACGGTCATGCCTGCTTTGGCAGCCGCTTCAATTCCGTCCAGTACCGTTTGAACCGCATAGCCACGTCCGTTCATTTTGCCGAAGCGTTCATCATCCAAACTGTCCAAGCTTACCGTCACCCGTTGTAAGCCGGAATCCCGAAGCGCCGCCGCATGTTCCGCCAGCAGCGAACCATTTGTCGTCATGGCAATATCCTTTACTCCGTCCACTTCGCTGATCATCTGAATCAACTGCGGCAAATTTTTACGCAATAAAGGCTCTCCGCCTGTGATCCTGATCTTCTCTACACCCAAGGAAGTGAATACTTTGGTTACCCGTACAAGCTCTTCAAACGTTAGCAGCTTGTTCTGGGGTAAAAATGCGTAATCGGGCCCAAATATTTCAGCCGGCATGCAGTATTGGCAGCGAAAATTGCATTTATCTGTTACCGATATGCGAAGATCTCGGAGCGGACGTCCCAACGCATCTGCTATGTTTTTATCCAAACGGTCCACGCTCCTTTATCCATGTTCTTCACCGAAAACTGTAGATCCATTGTAACTTGTTTTCCTTGATATTCAAATATGAATCTGTGCCAAAACTGTTGCAAAACGGATGATTGGAAAAAGTCCACACTTTTCAAATTTGCATGATTATGTTAAACTGTCCTTAGTTAAATAACTTGGTACAAACGGTGGAGCCTGTCAACAAGGGCTCTTTTTGCGTTTTTTTCGCAAAAACTGTTTTTTATGCTGCGAGGAGCCTAATCATATAGGCTCCTCAGGCTGTCGAGAAAGTCGACAGCCTTTTTATTTCTCTA
>NZ_SDKD01000011.1 GCF_004521915.1 Brevibacillus migulae
GATCAAACTCTCCAATAAATTGGTGTTTAATCGTTGCTCAATCTTTAAGCTTGGCTTATTTGAAACAAAGAATTGATTGGTTCGTTTCAACGCTTTCGCTGTTCAGTTTTCAAGGAGCTTCTTTTCAACAACTCTTATATAATAACAAAGAGCTTCGTGGCTGTCAACACATTTTATTTGGTTAACAGCGACTTTATTAATCTACCACATACCAAGAATCTTGGCAACAGGTAATTTCTGATTAAACCGTTGAATAAGATCAACGTTCATTACTATAACACTGTCATCAGATCGTTTCAAGAAGAAAAAAGAAGGCGCCAAGATCGGCACCTTCCCTTCACTTATTAGGAACGCTCACGCATATGCGGGAACAGCAATACATCACGAATCGAAGGAGCATCTGTCAGCAGCATAACCAAACGGTCAATACCGATACCCAAGCCACCTGTTGGAGGCATACCGTATTCAAGCGCTTCGATAAAGTCTTCATCCATCTCATGCGCCTCATCATTTCCGGCTGCTTTTTCCAACAATTGCGCCTCAAAGCGTTGGCGCTGATCAATTGGATCGTTCAGCTCCGTAAATGCGTTTGCATGCTCACGAGCCACGATGAACAGTTCGAAGCGATCCGTAAATCGAGGATCTTTCTCGTTTTTCTTCGCAAGCGGAGAAATCGCTACTGGATGGCCGTACACAAAAGTAGGCTGAATCAGCAGATGTTCGATTTTTTGCTCGAAGAATTCGTTCACTACATGTCCATACGTATGATGAGGCTCTACAGAAACACCATGCTCTTTCGCAAGCGCACGAGCCTCGTCGTCGCTCATCTCTTTCCAGAAGTCTACGCCCACATGCTCTTTCACCAGATCAACCATGTGTACTCGTCTCCACGCAGGAGTCAGATCGACATCATGACCTTGATACTTGATTTTCGTCGTACCCAGTACCTCTTGGGCAATATGAGCAACCACGTTCTCCGTCAGTTTCATGATATCTTCAAAGTCAGCGTATGCCTGATACAATTCAAGCATGGTGAACTCAGGGTTGTGACGCGTAGAAATCCCTTCATTGCGATATACGCGGCCAATTTCGTACACTTTCTCCAAACCGCCGACAATCAGGCGTTTCAGGTGAAGCTCGATGGCGATCCGCATATACAACTGCATGTCCAACGCATTGTGATGCGTAATGAACGGGCGGGCAGAAGCTCCACCAGCAATCGTATGCATGGTTGGTGTCTCTACTTCGAGGAAGCCGAGGCTGTCAAAGTAGCGACGCATCGAGGTCAAAATCCGGCTGCGCGTGATAAAGGTGTTGCGCACTTCCGGGTTCACGATCAGGTCTACATAGCGCTTGCGGTAACGCGTTTCCACGTCTTTCAGGCCATGATATTTTTCCGGCAGCGGACGGAGCGACTTGGTCAGGAAGGTAAACTCCTTCACTTTTACGCTCAATTCGCCGGTTTTGGTTTTGAACATGACACCGGTAACCCCAATGATGTCCCCGATATCGCTCAACTCAAATACCTTGTATTTTTCTTCGCCCACTGCATCCTGACGAACGTATATCTGAATTTGCGCGGTACGATCCAGCAATTGCGCAAAACTGGCTTTACCCATTTCCCGCTTTGCCATGATCCGGCCTGCCAGCGTGACTACATGCTCGCCAGCTTCCAGCTCTTCTTTCGATTTTTCCGCATACAGGTCGATCAATTGTTGCGCAAAATGAGTCTGTTCGAACTTCTGCCCGAATGGATCGATGCTCCATTCACGCAGCTGGTCCATTTTGTCATGACGAACCTGCAATAGCTCGTGGAGTCCCTGCTGTTGTTCTTCCACTTGAAGATCTTCTTCTCTTGTCATCTGCTTTTCCACTCCTTGCAACTGCCTGCAATAATCGGATTCAAAATAACGATATGGCGTACCTTGTGAGCAGGTACGCCTTGATTGTTTCGCTTAGAGTTTGATCTCGAGAATTTCGTATTGAATCACACCTGCAGGTACATGTACGTCTACAGTAGCACCTTTTGCCTTGCCGAGCAATGCCTGGCCTACAGGAGATTCGTTGGAGATCTTGTTGTTCATCGGATCGGATTCCGCTGAACCTACGATCGTGTAATCGACGATATCCCCAAACTCCAAATCTTTCAGTCGAACTGTGGAGCCAACGCTTACTACGCCGGTATCTACGTCCTCGTTGGTGATGATCCGCGCATTGCGCAGCATTTTTTCGAGTGTAAGAATGCGGCCTTCAATGAAAGCCTGCTCATTTTTCGCTTCTTCGTATTCGGAGTTCTCGCTGATATCGCCATAGCTGATCGCTTCTTTAATGCGAGCGGCTACTTCTTTGCGTTTAACCGTTTTCAAATCTTCAAGCTCTTGCTCCAGTTTCGCAAGACCTTCTGGTGTGAGAATAACCTCTTTTTCGGACATCGCTTAATTCCCCCGTTACAATAAATTCCTAACCCGTACAAAAGTACAAAGGATTATATGTAGTTTTTGGTCTTATTATACAATAGGTGCGTACGGTGTCAGCATGAATCATAGGTAAAGCTGCCAGAAAACCTGGCAGCTTCATTGCGATAATACTGAGCATTATAGGATATGAAGATATAGTTGTCAATGTCTGGATACAACTAGTAGCTGACCGCTTCCAGCTGATCTGTATCAGGCATGTCTTCGGCATCCTCAGGACGATTTTCCACCCAATCCACGTATTCAATCAACGCACGGCGCAAGCCATCCATTGTTTCCACGCTGTTGATCAGATTTTTCGTATAGGTGGAGCCTGGCAGTCCTTTCAGGTACCAAGCCGCATGTTTGCGCATTTCCAATACGCCCACTCTTTCGCCTTTGAGCGACACCAGGCGTTCTGCGTGCAGCTGGCAGATCTCCATTTTTTCGCGAGCGGACGGTTCAGGCGCCAGCTCACCCTTTGTAAGGTATTGCACGGTACGGTAAAGCATCCAAGGATTGCCCAAAGCAGCACGGCCGATCATGACACCATCGCAGCCTGTCATATCCAGCATGCGGCGCGCGTCTTCCGGCGAAGCAACGTCACCATTTCCGATGACCGGAATGTTGACCGCTTGTTTCACTTTGCCAATCCAGTTCCAGTCTGCTTTGCCCTTGTACATTTGCACACGGGTACGACCGTGAACGGCAATGGCTTTTGCACCTGCACGTTCGACCGCTTGGGCATTTTCGATGGCATACAGATGCTCCTCGTCCCAACCCAAACGCATTTTAACCGTAACCGGCTTATCGACAGCATCCACTACGCTTGACACCACTTCATAGATTTTGTCGGGATCAAGCAGCAGACGCGCCCCTGCATCACAGCTCGTAATTTTCGGAACCGGGCAGCCCATGTTGATATCGATAATATCCGCATTGGTATATTTGTCGACGTGTTTCGCCGCTTCGACAAGCGTCTCCTTGTCACCGCCAAAAATCTGCAGGCTCAACGGCTTTTCACGCTCGTCGACAAACAGCATATCCATCGTCTTTTTATTCCCGTGCACAATACCTTTGTCGCTTACCATTTCCGCACAGACCAGACCAGTCCCAAACTCTTTGGCAATCAGGCGAAAAGCAGGGTTGCACACGCCCGCCATCGGAGCCAGGACCACGTTGTTCTTCAATTCAATGTTACCGATTTTCATCTATTGTTACCCTCCTTTGCGAGGCCGTGAAGTTATTCTTAAAAAATCACTTATTAGTTATAGCACATAATTCCTCATAATCAACCTGTAAAGTGCTGGCGATCTTGCGCAGCACCGACTCGGTCGGCGTTTTTGTCCCCCGCTCCAGCGAACCAACGAAGTTCAGCGATACCCCCATCTCATCCGCGAGAGACTGTTGGGTGTGTCCCTTTAGCTTTCGGTAGGAGCGGATCCGGTATCCAAGTCGAGTGTCCCCCATATACGTACCCCCTTTTCGTCTCCCGTCCGATGGATATATTCTTCCATACTCTCTGTATCGAGAAACGTACCGCCTTGCCACACATCACGGAGAGGCACAAGCACAAAAGCCCGCTCCTTCATGGCCGGATGTGGGATCTGCAAATTTGGCAAATCGATCTGTTCATTGCCATACAAAATAATGTCGATGTCGATCACACGAGGGCCCCAGCGAATCAGGCGGACCCGTCCCAACGTTTGCTCAACCGACAGCGCGTGCTCAAGCAGCTCCGTGGGCGATAGCTCGGTCTCAATCGCGATGGCCATGTTCAAAAAGGCATCCTGGTCCACATACCCAACCGGATCGGTCTCGTATACCTTGGATACGGCGATCAATCTGATGCCAGGTGTTGCCGTGAGAGCTTGGATGGCCTCTCGCAAATATTGTTCTCTCGCTCCGACATTAGAGCCCAGAGCCAGGTAGCAAAGCACCGTCATTTACGCATGTCCCTCTCTTTTTCTAACCATCTCAATAGCGACGCCGTCATAATGGCCATGAATCGGCGGATCTGGTTTGGTTACCTTCACCTTGACTTCGGCAAAAGGAAATTGGCTCAACAATTGCTCCGCGATCCGACCGGTCAAGGCTTCCACCAGTTTGAACCGCTCTCCCTCGACGATCTCTTTCACCAATGCGTACACGTCGGCATAATTGACGGTATCGTGGAGATCGTCGGACCGTGCCGCCCGCGACAGATCGAGAGACAGCTCCAGATCAACATAAAACCGCTGACCGAGCTGTGCCTCTGCCGGAAAAACCCCATGGTAGCCATAGAAGGACATCCGCTGAAAATAAATCTTGTCCATCAATACGTCCCCCTCAGCATCGCATCCATCATTTTGGCAACCCGTTTCATTTCCTTCACATCATGGACCCGCACCATATGACAGCCGCGTTCGATGCCAAGCGCGACTGTCGCTGCAGTCCCTTCTACGCGCTGATCAACCGGCAGATCCAATACTTTGCCGATCATCGACTTGCGTGAGGTCGCAAGCAGCACCGGATAGCCGAGGGCGACCAGTTCGTCCAACCGGCGCATCGTCTCCAGATTTTGATCCAACGTTTTTGCAAATCCGATGCCTGGATCCAGAATGATCTTGTCTTCCTTCACACCGGCATCCTGTGCGATCTTCACCGATTCGTGCAGGTCATGCAAGAAGTCCGTGTAAAAATCGGCATAGTCCATATTGTCCCGATTGTGCATCAGGATGATCGGAACGTCCCATTTGGCTGCTACCTCTGCCATGCGGGGATCTTTTTTCGCCCCCCACACGTCATTGATGATATGGGCGCCAGCCTCGATTGCCCGATCCGCCACCTCTGCTTTGTATGTGTCAATCGACAAAGGCACCTTGCACTCCCCTGCCAGGGCGCGGATGACCGGAATCACCCGATCCAGCTCCTCCGCTGCCTCGACGGGTGCAGAACCTGGCCGTGTCGACTCCCCGCCGATGTCCAGGATATCCGCTCCTGCGGCGACCAGCTCCCGTGCATGTGCCACTGCCTGATCGAGATCGACGTAACGGCCACCGTCCGAGAAGGAATCCGGTGTAACATTCAAAATCCCCATGATCAGGGTGCGTTCACCAATCGGCAGCGTCAGATCCCGACAGACGAGCTGTCGTCTTGTTGTTATGGCCACTTCCATCGTCTCCGTTCCCCATTGCATATTGTCGATAGCATACCATATTTTTTGCCGGAAATTCTACAGGGCGACTGCATCGCGATATGCTTCGCGCAGCCTCTTGGTTACTGCTCCATAAGCGGTCGGCAGCATGTTTCCATCGATTTGCGAGACAGGGACAATCTCCTGGATGGAGTTCGTCACAAAGACCTCGTCTGCGCCATACAGCTGATCCAATGGATACAGCCCCTCCTGCCATGGGATGCCCAGCTGCCGTGCCAGCGTGAGGACAAAGCCTCTTGTCACACCCTCCAAAATGCCCGCTGCTGTGGATGGTGTATACAAGATGTGATCACGCACCCAAAACACATTGCTGACCACCCCTTCCGCTACATATCCTTCCCGTGTCAGCAAAAGCCCCTCCACCTGCAAATCGGGTCCCGCTTCCTGCTTGGCGAGGACATTATTCAGGAAATTATGGGACTTGTAGCGTCGCTGTCCTTCTGGCGTCTGGCGCGGGATGCTTACCGTTTGTAGCCGCTTGGCGGATGGGTGTGCGGGGATCGGAGCAACCGGCTTTACAAAAATAAAGAGGGATGGCTTTGTGTAGGGGCCAGCGATCAACCCGACCCCTTCTGCACCCCCTGTCACATTGAGCCTGACATACGCATCCTGAAGCCCATTCGCCTGCACGGTATGTAAGACCGCTTCCGCCAAAAAATCAGCAGTCCAATCGTGGGTGATATGCAACGCCGAAAGCCCGGCCATTAGCCGGGCAACGTGCTCCTTCCATAAAAACAGCTTACCGTCATAGATACGGACCGTCTCAAAGAGGCCCACACCGTAAAGAAAGCCATGATCCATGACGGATACCACTGCGTTTTCTTCAGAAACAATTTCTCCATTGATATAGAGTAACATCTCGCTCACCCGACTTCTCACGTCTTCATGAGAAAGATGATACCATACCGTTATCCAATCATGGCAGTCCCCGCTTCCTCCTTCGCAATGCGCTTGCGGTGCACCACTCTGGAAATGGTGATGCTGATTTCATACAGAGCGAGCAGCGGAATGATCACCACAATGTCCGAGACCAGATCCGGCGGGGTAATCGTGATGGAAATCAGGGCCAGCAGAAAGTAGGCAGGCTTGCGCATTTTGGCTAAACGCTGCGGATTGACAATACCCAGGTGACTGAGAAACAGGACCGCCACCGGAAGCTCAAAGAGCAGCCCAAAGGGCAGACACATATTAAGCATAAAGGTAAAATAGTCATTCGCCGTGATTTGGATGTTGAAATTCCCGTGCGAAAGGCCCAGCACAAAATCATACATCATGGGAAACAAGACAAAGTAAGAGAAGCAGATCCCCAAGATAAACAGAAAAAAGGTGGCGGGAATATACATCAGGGTGATGCGCCGTTCACGCTCGGTCAAAGCCGGCTCGACAAACCGCCAGATCTGATAAGCAGCTACAGGAATCGTCAACGTAATCGCCCCGATACCGGATAGCTTCATATAAATCGACAAAATATCCGTAGGTCCCAGGATCGTTAGCGCTTCGTCTGCATCATTTGCCAGAAAGTCATGAATCTTGTCGACATATAAAAAACAGAGAATCAGACTGATGACAAACGTAAAGAAGGTAATCAGCAAACGCTTGCGCATATCCGCGAGATGGTCCAGCACATTCATTTTTTGTTTCACACCCAGAACAACTCCTGTTTCTTTAAATCATGGCTCTCCATACCTGGCATGCCGTCGTGAAAAAAGGCAGTGCGAAGTCGCACTACCTTATGTCTCTTTCTTTGCCGGTGCAGAAGGAGCCGAAGGAGCTGGAGACTCCTCATCGTCTTTGGTCAACTCTTTCGCAGCCGTTTTAAACTCCGTCAAGGTTCGACCAAATGCCCGCCCAATCTCCGGCAATTTGCTTGGTCCAAAAATGACCAGCGCAATAATCAAGATTAGAATCAATCCTGGAATCCCGATGCTCGATAGCATGCTGCCTACACTCCCTTACGATTAGAAGCCTGTTACTGCAATGACGCCAGGCAATGCGACCGAGCTTCCGCCTTTTGGCCAGTGGCTGGTTGGCTTGTCATAAGCCTGCAGGTTTTCACCGGGATGCTGTACCGACAGGAAAAGCGTGGTCTCATCCGGCGTAAACCAAGGGCCAGTCATCTCCGCGCCAACAGGGGCAGAGGCAAACTGCTCCACTTGTCCTTTGTTAGAGCCGCTGGTCGGAACAAAGAACACCCCATTGTTACCGAAGCTTTTGTAGATGCCCGTGTTCATCGAGCTGGAGGAAATATCGGTAACCACCCAGAGGTTCCCCGCGCTGTCAAAAGCCATATTGTCCGGAGCAGCAAATCCGCTTTGCGGTCCGCCTGTCGCAAAAATTTCAAAGGTAAAATCAGTGCCTGCATGGTTGTCATTGCTTTCAAACATACGCACAATCTGTCCGTAGAAGTTGCCATGCTTGGAGTTGTTGGTCATGGAGATGAAGATAGAGCCATCGATCGGATGAACCTCTACGTCTTCCGGACGGTCCATCGCGGTCGCACCTGCTGCTTTTGCAGCTTCACGGCAGTTCACCAGCACATCTGCCTGTGTTTGGAACAGCGGCTTTTTGTCTGCATCGACAGCCTTTTGCAACGCTTCGTTTTTCGCCAAATCAAGGGCTACCCACTTGCCTTTGCTAAAGTTGGCTACATACAGCGTGCCTTCTTCCAAAAGCTTGCTGTTTGCTTTTCCAGCGCTTGGATCATACTTGCCGTTGGACACGTATTTGTACACATACTGGTCGTTGGCGTCGTCACCCATATACACGACCAGCTGTCCGGTGGAAGCGATGACCATCGCTGTGTTTTCATGGGAAAAACGCCCTAGCGCGGTATGTTTTTTCGGTGTCGATTTCGGATCGAATGGATCCACCTCAATGACCCAACCATAGTGATTCGCTTCTTGCAGCTTGCAATCTTCTACTACATCCATATAGTTTTCTTCACAGGAAAGGATCGTATTCCACATCGTGACACCGCCTGAGCAATTGGCGAATGTACCGATGACTTCTTTGGCAATCGATTTGGCGGGTCCTGTCAATTCATGCTTGGTCAGTCCGCTTACACGGCGGCCGTATTTGGAATCGGACACCAGCTTCCATTTGCCGTTTTCCTTTTTGATCTCGATAACCGATCCGCCCAACGCGTACAAATATTTCTCGATTTGTTCAGGCGTACGTTTATTTTCTTCTGCGGCGTTGAGCACGTCATACCCGGTAACGTAATATTCCAGTTCACCGAGATATTCATGGTTGGTCCAGAGCAGGCCATGATTCGGATTTCCATCAATCGGCAGGAAGCAGTTAAAGTCGGCATTGAAGCCGAATGTATCCCCTGCGGAGTTGATTTTGTCACCATAGACCGCGACTACATCATAGCGGTATCCGTCCGGCAAGATTACATCGTCTTTTGTGCTTGGTTGAATCGGAGAAAACTTCGGGTTGAATTTTTTCGGAGTGGTATCCAAACCAAACAGATGATCGGCTGTCTTCCCGGAGATCGTTTCCCCTTTTGCCAAAGCTGGAATACCGGTAGCCAAAGAAGCAAGGGCTGCTGTACCCGCTCCCAAATACGTCAAAAACTGTCGACGATTTACTTCCATGATTGACATCGCTCCTTAAAATTGATGGAAGAATGGAAATATACGGACAAGTCCGCTCAGTCTTATTGTAGGTGAGCCCGGTTTCGTCATGGTTAACACAGGTTTAAGAGTTTGTAAATGGTTCCCATCGTTTGTAAACACTGTGTAAATGCAAAAAAAGAGCAGGGTGGCCGCGCTTACCTGCTTGGCTCCCTGCCCACTGCTTTTTCAGATGTGTATGCGTCCCCAACCTGATGGGACCTCGCTTAATAATTGCTCTGCCGCTTCACCCGGTAATGGATGGCTGAACAAATAGCCCTGTGCCTGTGAGCACCCCAGCTCCTCCAGCAGTTCCAGCTGCTTGCTGGTCTCCACTCCTTCCGCCATGACCTCGCGCTTCAGGCTGTTGGCCAAGCTGATAATGGCCTGCACGATCGCCTCGCTGTCTGGGCTGACCGTGAGCTCTCGCACAAACGATGCGTCGATCTTTAACAGATCAATCGGGTATTTGCGCAGCAAGCTCAACGAGGAGAAGCCCGTCCCAAAGTCATCGATGGAGATCTGGACGCCCAGTCGTTTTAACGTCTTCAGCTTTTGCATCACCAATTTGGCATCGACCATCGCCGTGCTCTCTTTGATTTCCAGTACAAGCGCCTCCGCCGGGAGCTCCGTCTCCTGGAGAATCTCTTCGACTTGTTTTTCAAAATCATTCTGCTGGAAATTCCGCGTAGCCAGATTCACTGCAATGCGTAAAGCCGGATGAAACGATTTACGCCAGACGCTGCATTGCCGACAGGCCTCACGCAAAGCCCATTTGTTGATGTCCAGGATCATGCCTGTCTCCTCGGCCAATTGGATGAAAGCTTTTGGCGTCAGCAGACCGAGCTCCGGATGCTCCCAGCGAATCAACGCTTCCATCCCGATGATGCTTCCTGTCTTCGTATCCACTTGCGGTTGATAGTGAAGGACAAATTGATCGTGCTCGAGCGCTTGATGAAGCTGATTTTCCAGCATCAACGCCGATATGCCGCCTGCCTGTCCCACATCCGCAAACAGCTGATACCTGTTTTTCCCCTGTTCCTTTGCACGATACATTGCCATATCGGCATTTTTCATGAGTGTATCGACGTCCGTCCCGTCTTTGGGGGTAATGGCGATCCCGATACTGGTCGTGATATGCAGATGATGCTCCCCAATGGCAAAAGGCTTGGCGAACACTTGCAGGATATCCTCCGCGACTTTCACAGCCGTCTCTTCGCCATCGATCTCGGGGAGCAGGATGGTGAATTCATCTCCCCCCATCCGGGCCAGTGTATCCTCGCTGCGCAAGATTTCCTGCAGGTCTTGCGCTACCCGGACGAGCAGCCGGTCGCCCACATCATGGCCGAGCGTATCATTCATGATTTTGAATCGGTCCAGATCCAGAAACATGACACACAGCTGCTTTCCGGTGGATTGTCCCTTTTGCAGCTGTGCCGCAAGCCGCTCTTTGAACAGCCGGCGATTGGGCAAATCCGTTAAAGCATCGTGGAAGGCCAGATGATGAATGGTTTCTTCTGCCCGTCTGCGCTCCGTCACATCCTTGGCGATACCAAAATAGCCGACGGTCGCTTCATCAATGATGATTGGTACGAGATTCACATGGAGCATGACCAGATGCCCATCTTTGTGCGTGACCTTTACCTCAAAGTTCTGCGTCGCGCCCTTTCGTACCCATCTCAGGTAACGCAGGGTCTTGAGCTGCTCCTCCTCGCTGATAAAGGAATAGAAAGGCTTGTCTATGATATCGCCGGGATTGTATCCGAGGATGGTTTGCACGGCGGGATTGATACTGGTCACCATCCCGCGGGCATCGATGGAGAAGACCGCATCCGGATTATGGGCAAACAGCGACCGATAGCGCTGCTCGCTCTCCTCCAGCTGCCGCTCCGCCTGCTTGCGCTTGGTGACGTCACGCGCGATGACCGCGACATTTGCTATCTGATCATTCGCTTCCAAGATCGGAATGGCTTTTGCCTCCAGCAGGATCCATTCCCCATCGCCCCGCTTGATGCGAAATTCATATTGCTGCGGCTTTTTTGTCTGGACCAGCAGTTGATGTGATTCGAGGACCACGCCCAAATCGTCGGGATGAATGAATTGTTTCACATTGTTATCAATATAGGCTTCAACAGGCAACTGCAAAATGCTCATATGGGACGGAGATGCATATTGAATGCCTCCATTGATTCCATAAATGCAGATCAAATCGCTCATATTTTCGGCGATGAATTTATACTTCGCTTCGCTTTGCCGCAGCGCTTCCTCGATCTGTTTGCGAACCGTGATATCCTCCGCGATGGCATATATCGCGGATACTTGTTCATCAATAATGACTGGCACGCTGGTCACATCGAGCTCGAGGCGATGCCCCTGCTTATGACGGGTGGACAATTCAAACCGGATCGTGTCCCCGCTCTTGATCTGGTGAAGCTTGTCTTCAATCAGATCTGCATATTCGGAAAAGATCATCTCTTTGTAAGAGCGGTATTGCAATTCTTCCAGACGGAACCCTGTGATCGCCTCCAGAGCCGGATTGGCGCTGAGCAAGCGTCCCTCCAAATCGAACAGGCTGACAAGATTGGGATTATGCTGGAATAACGATTCATACTGCGTATTTTTATACCGCGCAATCCGGACTGCACGCCGGCGATCCATGTAGGCTGACAGTAAATTCAGAATAAGGATCATGACCGTAATGCCGCTCGCTACTTCGAGAAATTCGTTTTGCCCAATCGTACCGGCAGCATTGGCTTCCAGCTGGCCATGAGATGTGGGCAGCATACCCGTTTCCCACTCGATGAATTGCTGGACGGTGATCGCAATGCCAACGAGCAATGATCCCAACGCCTTTTTTCGCACACTGACATAAAGCGTTTCATTCGTCTGATACAGCATAAAATGCAAGCATACAAACGCAATGGCAACACAGCTCCCCAGCCATAGCGCCAAATGAAGGGAAGTCACTCGCATGGCAGCGTCTACCGTCTTCATGGCGAGAATATGGGCAAATGTGTATCCCAAAGCTGCAGCACTGCTCCCCAGGAGTATTCTTTTTGTTCGCGAGAGCGGCAATAACACACTCAGTAGAATCGAGCTCGTGGTGAGGTAGGAAATGAACAGTGACCCTGCGACCATCTTGAGATCGTACTGTTGGGGAGATCCCGTATGATAGGCAAGAAAACCGATAAAATGATGGGTCGCGATGCCCGTCCCCCCGGTCAAGGTACCGCCGATATACCACAGGAATCTCGCCGATCTGGAATTTGTCCCGAGCAATCGACCGCTTATATCAATGACCGTATAGATCGTCAACACAATGAGAAAAAGAGAAAGCGCGATCAAAGGGAGTTTGACCACTCCCAAAGAAATATCCAAAGTTTTTTGCCCCTTCCGCCAAAAGGTCAAAATCATAATCGTTCCACAAAGTAATATATGGAAAAATTGACAACTAGACAAGAAAAAGATGAAGAAAATCTGATCCTGCTTCAATTTATAAAATATTGTGCATACATGGCGGTAGGCGGCTACCTAACGTCAAACAGATTTAAAAAAACTTGGCTACGCCAAGTCTTTGGCTGAGCTTAGTTATTCTTATGTCGATGAGAATTTTATAAATTCTGATCGACTAAAAAAGCCACCCATTTGAAATGAGTGGCCTCTGTCATTGACACGCTTATGCCGTTCCGGTTTTCGCATAGTAGGACAGAAAATTACGCAGCAGCTGCTTGCCATGCTGGGTAATGATCGACTCGGGGTGGAACTGCACTCCTTCGACGGCGTACTGACGGTGCCGCACCGCCATGATTTCTCCTTCCGCCGTCCTTGCCGTGATTTCCAATTCGTCCGGCAGCGAGCTTTCTTCCACAAGCAGCGAATGATAACGCGCTGCTGTAAAAGGCGAAGGGATATCCTGAAAAATGGTTCGTCCATCGTGATAGACCGGCGATGTCTTCCCGTGCATCAATCGCTCTGCACGGATCACCTTTCCGCCGAATACTTGGCCGATGGATTGATGTCCCAAGCATACGCCCAGAATCGGAATCTTGCCGGCAAAATAGCGGATGACTTCCATGCTGATCCCCGCTTCATTTGGCGTGCATGGTCCCGGCGAAATCATCAGATAATCGGGAGCCAGCTGCTCGATCTGCGCGATGGTAATCTTGTCATTCCGATAGACCTGCAGCTCTTCGCCCAATTCCCCCACATATTGAACCAGATTGTACGTAAACGAGTCATAATTGTCGATCATGATAATCATGTACTAATCTCCTCTCTGCTCTTCTTCCTCTTCTCACTCAACTCTAATGCTTTCCACAACGCTTCCGCTTTTTTCAGCGACTCGAGGTATTCTGCCTCAGGCTGTGAATCAATCACGATCCCTGCTCCTGCCTGCACGTGAGCGACCCCGTCTTTTGCCACCAGCGTACGGATGGCGATATTCAACTCCAGCTCGCCATTACTGCCGAACCAGCCGATCGATCCGGTATAGACGCCGCGTTTGACGGGCTCCAGCTCTTCGATGATCTCCATCGTCCGCACTTTTGGCGCCCCGGTGATCGTTCCACCGGGAAACGCAGCTTCCACGGCATCAAAAGCATCCTTGTCCTCCGCCAGCTGACCTCTGACATGGGAGACGATGTGCATCACATGGGAGTATTTCTCCACCACCATGAATTCACTGACCTCGACGCTGCCAGGACGGCATACGCGGCCAAGATCATTGCGCTCCAGGTCGACCAGCATGACATGCTCGGCCCGCTCCTTCTCATTGTCGATCAGCTCCTGGGCCAGTCGCGCATCCTCCGCTTCATCCCGCCCACGTGGTCTGGTGCCCGCGATCGGACGAGTGCTCACTTCTCCGTCCTTCACCTTGATCAGCAGCTCGGGTGAGGCGCTGACCAGCTGGAACTCGGGAAAGTGCAGGTAACCCATATACGGAGATGGATTCAGCTTGCGCAGCACCGTGTAAATCTCGTGTGCGGGCACTTGCAGCGGTTTGCTCTGCCGGACCGACAGATTGACCTGGAACACGTCCCCCTGCGCGATATAGCGCTGCACCTGGCGTACAGCCTGCTCAAACTCTGCTTGGGCAAACGATACATCCGCTGGTACGGCTGCTTCAAGCGGCCTGTGACGAAGCTCCTCCCAGTCAACCGGATCGACAGGAGCCTTGCTGTTCTGAATCGACGCAGCATAGTTGCCAAGACGCTCCAATGCCTGCTGGTAAGCAGACGGCGATAACTCAGCCGCTGGAATCAGGGTAAGACAGTAACATTCTCGGGACACATGATCAAACGCAATCACGTCTTGCATCATCATAACATACAAATCTGGGAGCTGTAAGTCGTCCCTGGAAAGATCCGGAAGCGTCGGCTCAAAAAATCGATTCATATCGTAGCTTAGATATCCGACAGCACCGCCGTAAAAATCGGGCAAGTCCGGAATATGCGGGGTACGATAGGCCGCCATAAAGCTTCGCAGCACGTGCAGAGGGTTTTCTCCCTGGAACGTCACCTCGTCCTGATGGGTACGGCGAATTTGGGTCACGCCTTGTTTGCTTTTGATCCAAGCCAAAGGCGTGAGTCCGATAAATGTAAAACGGCCAGCCCGTCCGCTCTCCAGGATGACAGCCCCCTCCAAAGACGGGTGAAGCTCCTGCAATACCACAAACGGGTCGATCCCCTCCCCCCAAGGGAAACGGATCGCTGCTGGCACATACGGATATCCCGACGAAAAGGACAGCAATTGTTCATAAGAATATAGGATCAAGTTCTCACACTCCGTCGTTACTTCGCAAATTCATATGCTGCTCCAGTATACCATTAGAAAACTTTGCTTCGCCAAGCTTTTTGCCGAGCATTAGTCGCACTTATGCGGATAAGAATTTTATACATTCCTGTTCACCAAGAAAAGGCCATGAAGCCCGTCTTGTACGGCTTCATGGCCCTGTCTCTTTTTCCATTAGTCTTCGAATTGGTAAAGCGGTGTGGACAGGTAGCGTTCGCCATTACTTGGAATGACCGCAACGACCTTCTTGCCTTTGCCAAGCTCTTTCGCCACCTGCAATGCCGCGTGAACTGCGGCTCCGGAAGAAATGCCGCCGAGGATGCCTTCTTCACGGGCGACGCGACGAGCTACCGCAAACGCGTCTTCCACTTCCACCTGAATGATTTTGTCATAAATTTGCGTATCCAAAATATCCGGAACAAAGCCCGCGCCAATTCCTTGGATACGGTTTGGACCCGGTTTTCCGCCGGACAATACAGGCGAGGAGGCAGGTTCAACCGCTACAATGGAGATGTTTGGATAGGCTTCTTTCAATACCTGACCCGCTCCTGTGATGGTACCGCCTGTACCGACACCTGCGATGAACGCATCGATGCCGCCCAGTTCTTTTGCTTGCTCGAGCAGCTCTTTTCCGGTTGTTTCCCGGTGAATTTGCGGGTTGGCCGGGTTTTGGAATTGCTGCGGCAGGAAGTAGCCGTGTTCGCTCGCGAGCTCTTCCGCACGGCGAATCGCACCTTTCATGCCTTCCGTACCCGGAGTCAATACCAGCTCTGCTCCATAAGCGCGAAGCAGATTGCGGCGCTCGATACTCATCGTCTCCGGCATTACCAAAATGGCACGATAGCCTTTTGCTGCCGCCACCATTGCCAGACCAATCCCTGTGTTACCGCTGGTTGGCTCGATGATCGTATCGCCTGCCTTCAGCTTGCCTTCTTTTTCTGCGGCTTCGATCATGGACAGTGCAATCCGGTCTTTCACGCTGCTGCCGGGGTTAAAGAACTCCAGCTTCAGATAAATGTCCGCACTGTTTTCGTCTGTTACGCGGTTCAATTTCACCAATGGCGTCGAACCGATCAATTCTGCAATGGAATTCGCTACACGTGCCATCTATTCCGCCTCCTGTATAACCGAGTAAAATACTCGGTTTTTAAGGGTATTATAACAGAGCCAGTGAAAATCCGCAATTTATTGTTTTCCAACAATTGTGACACCGACGGTTTTCTTCAAGCGATCCAATACCTCATCCAATGATTCCACCTGCGCCATCGCCAACTCCCGGCGGATCTGGTCTTTGACCTCCTCATACGACAGCTGCACGGCATCCTTTCGCTCCAGTACGCGGATGATCACATACTGTCCGTCTACCGGGATCGGGTTGCTGCTTTCTCCGATCTTTACGGAGGCGATCGTCTCTTTGACATTATCCGGCAGATCCCGATCCACAGAACTGATCCAGCCCAGATCCCCGCCGTTTGCCGCGGTTACATTGTCGATCGAGCGCTCTTTGGCAAGCGTGGAAAAATTCGCCCCTGCTTGCAGCTCACGAAGCACCTGATTGGCCTCTGCCCGCGAGCTGACGACGATTTGCAGGACATGCGCCTGCATCGGCTTGGCATAGCGGTCCTTGTGGTTGTTGTACTGGGCGAGCATGTCCTCTTCGCTGATCACCACATCCCGGGTGGCCAGCTCCTGCAGCAGCAGCTGGTAGGTGATTTCCTGGCGAAGCGCCTCCACACTGGTGCCCGCCTGCTGCTTGAGGGCGGTCTGGAAGTCTTGATCCGGTCCGTAGCTCTCCTTGATCTTGTCCACTTCGGCATCAATACGCTTCGGATCGATGGTCAGCCCCAGCCGCTCCGCTTCCTGGAAGACGGTGGCCCGATCAATCATGTCATCCAATACTTCCTTGCCGTATTTCTGCTTGAGCTGCTGAATATAGTCCGCCTGCGTGATGGTCGTGGAGCCCACCACCGCTGCCGCTTGCAGCTCGGCATCCTGCTTGTACCAGGACCATGTCACGACTGCGAGCAGAAGCGTCAAAGCGCCGATGAGGCTCCACAACATTTTGGTATTCTTCAAGACTTCCCCTCCCCCTTGTGTGCGGGATTACATCTCTTCTCTCATTTTGACCAAGCTTTCTTTGTCAAAATGGTACCGCTCGTTGCAAAAATGGCAATGAATCTCGGCTTCCCCCTGCTCTTCGATCATGCTGGAAAGCTCCTCTTTGCCTAGGCTGACCAGAGCGTCGCCGACTTTTTCCTCGGAACACGTGCAGACGAAATGGATTTCAGTGCGGGACAGGATTTGCGGGTCCTTTAACACTTTCCCGATAATCTCTTCCGGAGTCAGTCCTTCGCCGATCATGCGGGAGACCTGCGGCAGATTGGCCATTTGCTTTTCAATTTCCTCGATCACATGCTCCGGTGTGGCCGGCATCAGCTGCAGGATAAAGCCGCCCGCTGCCAGCACATATCGTTCATCCGGATGAACCAGTACGCCCACCCCTACTGCGGAAGGGGTCTGCTCGGAAGATACGAAGTAGTAGGTAAAGTCCTCGCCGATCTCTCCGGATACGATCGGGGAGCTTCCTTCGTACGGCTCACGCATGCCCAGATCCTTGACCACCTGCAGATAGCCTTCGGTCCCTACCGCCCGGCGCACATCCAGCTTGCCTTTTTCATTCAATTCAAAATGAACATGCGGATTGGTCACATAAGCCCGCGCTTCGCCATCGGCATTCGCCTCGGCAATGATTTGACCGATGGGGCCTCCCCCTTTAATTTTGACAGCGATGCGCTCATCTCCTTTTAGCATCGCGCCCATCATGGTCGTCGCCGTAAGGGTTCGTCCCATTGCCGCTGTGGCGGTATTCCACATATCATGTCGACGGCGGATTTCCTCGACAATATTCGTAGTCCGTGCCGCAAATGCCCGGACATGTCCTCCATATCCTAACGCTCTCACCAAATAGTCGCTCATGTTGTTCCTCCTTTATCCTTTCAGGCAATCCTTGACTAGAAGATAGTGTAACACAAGAGTCGGATCGGAATGAAATCCCAAGTGCAGCACCAAGAAAAGCCCACCAGTCGCAAGGCAAAAGCAGCGAGGTGAGCTTGTATCACGCGCTTATGGGATTGGATGCGAAAAAGAATCAGTCCTGGATGGCAGTCATGATCGTAAGCTCCGGCTCAGGGTCATAGGCGTCACCGTCTGCAGCGTATACCTCGAGATGGGTGACAACGTCGTGCTTTTCCTTGTATCCGTTCTCCTCCATCCACGCAAACATGGCACGGTATGCTTCTTGAATATTCGATCCCTTGGCCACGTGCGCGGTCGCATAGGTTTGACGGGGGATCAAACGGCTCACCATACCCGCAGGCACCTCCGTGACGTCGTGGACGCGTGCACCCAGCAAATAGGAAAAACCGTCGGCATGATGCTCATGGGACAATCCGAGGATGTGCTGAGGCTCCGCATTGTGGGGGATTTCGCGGTATCGGCGTTTCACTTCCGCCAGAACGTGGCGGATTTCGCCCGCTCCGGCCTGGGCATACGTCCCTGTCCAAGGAATGCCCACGACGTGAAACGCATCTTGGGTAACGAGTGAGAACTTCATGCTCTTCCTCCTTCAATTCGAACCATTTGGAAAATTATATGAAAAGGAGGGTGGCGAAGTCAATTCGATCCAATCGACAGCATGACGCAGAAAAACCCACACGATCGAAGTTCGGGTGGGTTGTGAGTGACTACGAGAGATATTCCATTAAGACACGCGACCCTTTTTGGGTACGGAGACGGTCGATCGTGGTCGCTTCGATCTGGCGAATCCGCTCGCGCGTGAGGCCAAACATACGGCCGACTTCTTCCAGCGTATAGATCTGGTTGTCATAGAGCCCGTAGCGCATGGCGATGATTTCCTGCGCACGCGGGTTCAGACGCCCCAAGGCGGCTTTCACCTGATCCTGCAGGTCGATTTTTTCGATCCAATCATCGAGGTTCTCTTCCCCGTCCTCGACGATCTCGGCATAGCTGAGAAACTCCTCATCCATGCGGTAGTCGCCGAGCTCACCGAAAAGCTCATCATCGATCGATTCCAGCTTCATCGCCAAGGCGTATTCGATCGCTTCGACCTTATCCGTCGAGATCTGTAAATAATCCGCGATCTCCTGACGGTCGGGATGGCGATGCAAAAGATGGGCGAGCTGCATGACTTGCTTTTGGTAGAGGCGAATCTGTTCATGCATATGCACCGGAATCCGGATTAAATTGCCTTTGTCGCTAATCGCCCGGGTGATCGCCTGCGAAATCCACCAGTGAGAATAGTGGTAGAGGCGAACGCCACGGTTCACATCAAACTTGTCGATCGCCGTGAAGAGCCCGATCGTGCCCTCTTGGATGAGATCAAGAAAAGGCATCCCTTTACGCAAATGACGCAATGCGGTGCTGACGACGTAACGCAGATAGGCACGGACCAGCTTCTCGCGGGCCTCCATATCGCCCAGCTGCTGATAGCGGAGCAGGCATTCCATCTCTTCCTCTTTGGTCAACATGGGTGTTGCAGCGACATCTTCCAGGAACATCATAGCGGATGTGTCCGAACGCAACGATTTCGGAATCACAATCCCCAATTGCTTCTCAACCTCGCGCCAACGACGGGGGCTTGTCTGGAAAGTGGAGTGACTAAGTGTCATGTGCAACCCTCACTTCTTTAGGAATAGGGTATTCGGTACTAATGCGTATTTCGACAAGGGGGACCGGATTCCTGCACATTTACAGAATATTAACTGAAATTAATACTGGGAAAACATACAGATGCTGGGATGAAAAAAATCCATCCAGGCTTTACATGACGCGGCTGGATGGATGTGAGACTTTTGTTGGCTGTGATGACATGTGTCGAAAAGCTTCGTAACCGATAGCGAATGGTGTCGAAACATGTCAGATAGAACCATGTCGAATGGTGTTGGTACGGGTTACTGGGGCAAAGCCAGAGCAAGCTCATTTTGTCGGCTTCCGTCTTTAGCGCTCGTTTCAAAGAGGATCAGCATCAGCGTGGAATTGGGTTCATCTTTTTTGACGTGGAGGTCGATCGTAAAATCGCCCCACTCAGGCGCGCCCTTGGAAGCGTGGGCGGTGCCAGAGGCCAATTCATTGTGGCCATCCTCGACGACATATTCGACAACCGCCTCAAAAATTTTCGCCTTTCCTTTTACCTGATAAGTGTCCTCGCCTGTTTTGGTCACGGTGACATCTTGGAAGATATCATTTTTGTTGGCGTTATCAGTCGGCGGCTGGGGAGGCTGTTCGGTTGGCTGCTCTGACGGCTGCTGGACTTGATCCGGCTGCTCCGCAGAAGGCGCCGGTGTCTCAGGCTGCTGTGGCTGTGCGGAAGGTGCCGGCTCTGTCGTTGGCGGTGGTGTCGGAGGTGCTGCGTTTTGGTCAGACATGCATCCCGAGAGTGCGGGGACGAGACCGATGAGCACAGTGAGCGTGAGTAATGTACGACGCATGGATATCCCTCCATCCTGTTTGACTGTTAAGACGTGTGTACCCGGAGAGATGTTTCTTGTTTCTTACTTTTACCACTTCAGCTCTTCTACGCTGGCGACCGGAAAGGCGTGGGCTGGCAGCAGCGGTACCAATGGGCGCTCATCGACATAGGCCACAACGACGTGGGAGGGTCCTATCATCATTTTGGGTGGAAGGTTGACGGTCTGGTTATCCTGCATGGTGATCGCGATGCGCAGCTCTCCTCCTACTGTGGGTTTTGGATCTGCTTCCCTTTCTAATTTCTCCATTTGGAGACTTTCCCCATCATAATGAAGGAACATCTTCGTATTGTATCGCCATTGTTGAAAGTCTATGTAATGGTTGATGATTGCCACTGGATCGGTTGTGACACTTTCTGCTGAGGGCTGATAGAAGTTACCTTCTCGGGTATAGTTTCCGTTTTGCCCCATGCGTTGATCAAAACGGTTCATGGCATCCGCCTCTACCATGTCAATGATGCCTTCTGTTTTTAACGCCTCGTCGATTGCGAAAGTTGCATGGTGGTTAGCCAGCTCTATCAACGTTTTCATTTCAGCTTTCTTTTGCATCGCAATATCTGTATCCACCACTACCAGTCCAACTAACAGAAAAAGAAGCAGAGTCGATACGGATAGTACGTTAATTCCCATGTTTATTCCCGTCCTTACAAGTCGTAATCCATGACATTGATCGTACCGGTACGCTCCGTGGTAATCTTCCTTTCCCATTCCGGAAAAAGAGTGGTCAGCTTAGGATAGGGCATTGACATGCGCAATACAAATTCATCTTCATGACTCCATAGAGTTGGGTCGGCAGACTTGGTACGGATGATTTCAATGCCGATCTGATCCTCCCGCAGTTGGTAAGCCTTCCCCTCCGCCTCTTCATGGATAAAGTTTCGTACTGCAGATAAAATGTCCGCGTCACTTCTTCCGCCGTGGTTGGTAACATACTTGGTCGCAGCAAAGCTAATTTCCATCAGTTCGCTTTTCATCTGCAGGACGGTATGGGCCTGAAGGATGCCTAGAGGTACCATGAGCAGAAGCATGACATTCATGATCGTTGCTATCAATTGGCCCATTAATTGGTTCCGAATCGCACGACTTCTGCAAACAGTTTGTTGAAGAAGCGCGCCGATGCTCCATAAATGCTGTCAGGGCCATTCATTAACAAGTTGTATGAAATCGGCACAACCATCACTATGAGTGCCAATACGGAGATGAGCTTCGTCATCCTACCACCCCGGGTCGAAGTATTCGGAAGGACGGCTTCCTGCAAAATGAAAGTCCGTCTCTCCCTCGATTACATAATGAATCCACTGTGAAAGCCGAGAGGGACGTATTGTCATGGTCAGGGAGACCATTTCGTTTCGTTCTTTGCGTGCCCTTCCTACCTCATCCCTTGGCGAAGAGCCTGCGAAGAAGTCCTCCTGTACCGTTTCCCACCCCAAAGATATCATCTCACCTGTATAGTATTCTGCCAGACCGCTGTGCAGATAGCCGATATCTTGCATTTCATCGAGAACATCCGTGTAAATGCCTCGTGCTATGGATCGCTCTAGCGCATACAATTCCATGCATAAAATCATGGAAAAAAGAGTGACTATGACTGTCAGACACAGGAGGAAAACTTTCGTCTTAACCATTGCAATACTCCCATCAATCGTTCATTCATGAAACGGTAAAATCACTACTTTCTTGATTCGTAATGCTTGTGATTGGCTGAGCGATTCTCCCGGGTCAGTAGCCCAAAAGCTTGAGCAGAGAAATCCAACCATTAGCAATATCATGAGAAGCGAGATCTGATGCAGCATCCGCTTTACTCTCCTGAACTGGAATAAGAGTTGCCGTTTTGCATTGTAAATTTTACCTTCTCGCTGGAAATATCGTAATTCAGAGAGCCTACTGAATTATGAATGCGATCGGCCGATTGGTTGGCCGATGGGGACAGTTCATTACCGTAGGAGCTGACTCCAATACCCAAAACCATGACACACGCCAGGAAGATAAAGAACATTTTTGACATTCCGCTTCACTCCGTTTCATTTTCTTGTAAAGTAGGAATTGCTTGATCAATCCAGGACACGCTTTTATCTCTCAGACCATTATCTTTCACAATGGCATCGTTGATTTTGCTCATGCTGGCAACGATAATCCCTAGCGTAAAGATGATGCACAGAAACACGGAAAATAGTTTGGTCATTTCTTCGGTGCCACCTCCCTAGACAAGATATTTATGTAGGATTTCTGTTAACAGCTTGTACCAAGGGAACATCGCAACAATTAACCCAATATAAAATGCTGGATAAACGATGATGCTATATCCGATCCCCAGCGACTTGATTTTTTTCCGATGGCGAAAAACACGACGGTTGTCTACCGCCCACTCGAGCCGGTGCATGGTCAATGCTATTTGATGAGCGGATAATTGCTCAATCGTTCGCAAGTTTGAAACTAGCATAATGCCGTCATCGACACCCAATTGCTTTTTAAACTGCTCCAAAGCCTCAAACCGATCCTTATTCCACTCGGAAAGACTGGGGATGTATTGTTTCAACAAGCGTGTAGGACGCGCTGCCTTTACCAGTGCAGTGTAGGGAGGAACTTGATTTTCCAACAGATTGAGATACCTGTTAACGAATCTGGCAATGTCGATACTCAGTAATTCTTCCCGATAATTGGCCCAACCCTTTAACAATAGGTAAGGCAGAAGAAACCCTACACTTGGAACAATACAGAAGGTGAAAAATGGGAAGCCCTCATCTTTTTGAAACAAGATCCAAATGATGATCAAGACTAAAAGTGAAACTCCCACCGACATTTGCAAAAAGGTCCACTCTGCTCTCCCCCAGCCAAAAGGCCGTCCCGCCTTTCGTAGAAGAGAATCCCACTCTTCCCCATCCTCCTTAACAACCCTGTTGACCCAAAAGCGCCAAACAGAGTAAGAAAGTACCCGTTTCTTGCTTGGCAGCTTTAATAGATAAAGCGATAGGGTAAATCCGGAAAGAAAAACCCCCATAGACGCGATTGTGATCAGCGTCATCATTAAAGCGTAATCCATCATCCGTGCCTCCTCCCCCATATAAATGCCAGTAAGATCGACAGGCACCACACGGATAGTGCGATTGACAACAAAGCTTGTCCATCTGCAGTAAAGAAGTAAAGACGATATGATTCTTTTAAAAGTGTTTGATTGTAGGGGATAAATGCGAGACAGATAATGATGACAATGACCAAACTAATCCAAATTGAGTAGATTTCGCTATTCCGTTCCTCCTTTTCATCCTGTTGGATAAACATTTCATTCGTTAGCCGATTCAGGGAGGATTGAATGTCTTCTGTTTCTCCTTGTAATCCGCTGGTGATGTAGGTTGCAAAATCATATGCCCAATGGTGGTTGATGCGTTCTGCAAAGGACTCAATCGCTTCAACTGGGTCGCCACCGTCAGACATCCGGTTGTTAAGTAGTATCAGCTCTCCCAGCATATCTTTCGGGCACTCGCCCATCATCTCCCGAAAGGCAAGCACAACACTCCTTCGACTGCTGTAGTAACGCGTAAACAAATCGACAAAGTGGCAAAAAGATTTTATCATTCGGTTGATTCTAACCGTATAACGGGCAAATAGCAGAAGTGTAGGTGTTAGCAACAGCAGTACGAACAAAGAGATCGAAGAAATGATATTTCCTGTAAAAAATCCGATCCAAAATCCCGCTACTGCACCTAATAATGAAAGGATGAAATAACCTTCCGGGGAGAGCTTACTGCCCGCTACACTGCACCATATGGCAAACCGGCCATATACGTAACGGCCATTCTTGTCAGCCATAAGCTTTTCGCGGAGGATGCCGAGTGTTTTCGGATAAAATACTTTGGGCTCAATTCGAACCCGCTCCAGCAGGATGCCGATGCTCAGAAAACCTAGGAACAGGCATAACGCCATCGGTAGCAGCAGATAGTAGCTCATATTTGTCTCCCTAGGTTCGTAATACCCAGCTCACGCAAAACATGGAGATCAGCCTGTCCCATATGACACATATATTCCGCCACCTCGCAGGATATTTGCTGTCCTGTCCACTCATACTCTCCGCTTGCCATATTTTTAATGACTAAGGGAACGGACTCCACTCGCTGCATGGTCTCATTCCATCTGGTGGTCTGGATCGCATCAATATACCGGTGACCATTATTCCGGAATTTAAGAGAGTTGATAAAATTAACAGCTCGACTGATTCTCTCCTGTGTCAGTTCAATGCTTCTTCCCCCGTATTGATAGACGAGATCTGTCAAGTCATTTAGTGCCTGCTGAGGAAACCTTTCATGCAAGGCTGCAATCGTTGCATCCGTCCCCCGTATACCCGCATTAACGAAATGGTAGGCTTCAATAGGTTCTCTGATTTCTCCAATGAGAATCGTATTTGCTGTTGTTCTGTACATGTCTTTAAAGCAATGCCCCAGCTCGATTCCAATCTCCTCAACGTTTTGCAGTTCAATGACTTCTCCGGGCCAAAAGTCCCCTAACCTCATCTCATGCTCACTTTCATAAATCGTGATATAGTCCGTGAGCGGATTTTTAAGGCCAAGCATACTAATCATGAGTGTTGTTTTTCCGGCAGCCATCGGTCCGATGACTAACACATTGCTTCTGCCCAAGACTTGTTGCTCGATAAGCAACTGGACTTTTTCGTCAAAGGTGGGTAGTGTTTGTGTTCGCAGTCTGTCCAGAGAAAAAGCACTGGTCGTGAATCTCCTGACGATAACGGTAGGCACCCGAGAGTACGGAAATGTAAACATGGTAAGTCTCGCTTTGATCTGCTCCAGATACCCGCTTAGTCTTGGCTTCTTTTCGTTGAATGTCATTCCAGCGGCGTTGGTTAGTTTTTGTTGGAGAATCTCTACTTCTTTCCACGTCGGTCGATAATCCAGGAATTTTTTAACTCCTTGTTCCAAATAGCTAACAGACTTTCCTGCAGAAATACGTACCTCTTCTATCCATGGCGAGATCTGAAGAACTGCATCTAAAATACCCCAACCATAAGTAGCGTATGTTACAGCTTCATACCCATTTACTTGCGGAAGAAATTCCTCTGTGATTGGCCTTTGCAATACTTCCTCGAAGTAATGCTTTAATCGTAAAATAATGTGTCGATGACTTTCTCTATTTCCTTGTTCTGCTTGCATCAAGATCCATTGCATTTCCAGGCGCTCTTCTTTTGATGCTCCATAATGGTTCAAATACTCTCTGGCAATTTGTTTAAGCTCTTCAAAGTTTTGCGTATATTTTGCAGATGGTACGACTGCACCCATTTTAGATTGCTGCCCCCTCCCTGCTTTGTTCAGCTTCGGCCAACGCGTTCAAACAACTGATGTAAGACTTCGGTGGGAATATCTCTTCCACCAAGACGCTTCTGCTTTCATGTGATTGGATTACACGGTCATCAGAAATTCTAGGTACGATACCGTAAAGAGGAACCCCCTCGCGTATTCTTCTCGTGCTGATCTGTGATCGATCAAAATGACTGACCATCAATTCCACAGACACATCTTTTTTCTCCCATCTCTTCATCCAATTTTTTGCACCCTCAATGCTAAACGGATCTGCTCGTATGAAGAAGATGTTACGGTCGGATTCCAACAAGAGACGTTCCATAGCATCGTTTTCAGGAAAACAGTAGCCGTAGTCCAGGTAAATAAAATCGAAATTCTTCTTCAATATCGCCAATAGCGTCGAGATCTCATAATTCCTCCAATTGGAAGTTGCCGAGGAATAAAATAAATTTTTCTGACTCTCGCTCTTTTTAAACGCCTGCAGCCAATTTCGTTTATCCGCAAGCTCGAAGCTAAGCAAATCTGGACGATAAAGGGACAATTGATATTCTCTTAACCCGAAAAAACGGGATAGATCCGGTTTCTCTTGGTTCATATCGATGACAGCTATTCGTTTGTCCGGATGGCGCTTCGCCAACAATACCGGGTAATTGATGCAAAATGTCGTAATACCTGCTCCACCATAACTCAACAAGGTATATACCATTCCACCTCTTGGGTTCAAAATCTCACCATGTTCACGCTCTTTGCTTATCTGTAAGATCTGGCTGATCTGTAAAGAGATTTCTTTGTAAGTCAGGGCCCCAGCCAGAATATAGATACGTTGCAGACTTAGCTCCTCGACGATTCGCTTTATCAACGCTTCGTCCCTATGTAAGGGAACAATGATCATCGGTATCTCGGCTTGCATCACACTTCTGATAGCCGGTACCCACTCCCATATCGGTCTGGAAAACGTCTCTGAAAAAAGAATGGCTGCATCTGGCCTATGGATAGATAGTTGTCGTGCACATTCTTCTTCATTCTCAGCCACTAATGTCTCGAAGCCTTCCGGGACAAATGAAGCGACTAATGATCTCATTGGGTAACAAACGACAATCCTCACTGGGTTCCACCTTCCTTGGTGACCGTTATATGTCCAATTTGAATGGTTCCATAATTCATAGCTTCAGTAAGCATCATGTATTGTTGATCTGTTAGATTAAAACCTATATATGCTGCGAGGGAGGATGGTTGTGCCCGATAGTCTCGGTACCTTCTTTCTCCATCTGTATATTTTTGAGCTTCCGAACCATTGAACAAGGAGTCACTTATTTGATCACCTTGGGGGATAAGTCTTGGTTTCAAGGTGTAGATTTCGATCCCATTGTTATCCTTTACCGTGACTAATTGACTTTGGAACAACAGTTCTGCGGAAGAATTGGTTTTTTTGAAGGTTGTTGGTGTCGGCAAGGTTTCTAGTTCCGTTTGCGGACGATATTTTATCCATACCTTCACATAATCACCCTTCCTTAATTCTGTGACAGGCATAATGGCGGTCAGCGGAAACTCATAACGCGCGAACCCTTTTTCCGGAAGCAAATGTCCGTCCTTTAGCTTCTGTTGGAGAACCTGCTCACCGGGATACAGTGGCTGCATCGCCCGCTTTCCGATGACTTGTTCCAGCGTGGTGGCTGCATCATCCATAATCTCGTCCGCTTCTTCTTGCACTAGAACAACATCCTCAGAAGTAATCGGTTCATAGGGAGCTATTTCCGTTTGACTGGCCACTTTTACTACAGGGGCAAATAACTTCTCATGGGCAAGCGAATCAATATAGTTAGTAGCCAGATAAAAGCTTCCGATAGCTAGTAATAGTGAGAAAAAACCAACGGCAATCAGAGTCCGTTTTTTCATAGGATCCTTCCTTTTATTATCAATGTTGCGACTATTCTTCTAATAGAGCGGCAAGCCTGGCGAAAGCCTCTTCCTCCTCTGGATGTTCTTCTAATAAAAACTTCGCTTTGCTGTGAGCATTCATGACCTTCTGATTTATATAGGGCGGGACAAGCATATCAATATGTCTTTGTTTTTGATGAGGGGCCCAAAAGGATAGTGTTCCTTCCATCCTCTTCTTCAATGGTTCCCTTGTATGTGCTTGATCCCATTTATTTGCGATTAGCCGCAACTTTTTTCCACTCGCATTCCATACCTTCGGTACATCATTTGTCAAAATCGTGCGAGCAAACCGCGGAATGTCAGAATCCAGAACAAACCAGATCTCATCGGACATATCCATGATCCAGGAGGCCGCCTCTTCTTTCCAGCCTGACGAGATATCAATAATGAGCAAGGAAGCGTTCTTGCTGTTTCCAAGCAGCCAATTTGTTACCTCTGGATAAGACACATTCCTTTTCCTATAAGGAGTATTTGCTTTTATTTGCAGATAACCGGCTTGCATCTTGATGATCTTTTCATCGTACTGATCCACTGGCTTGGTGTTTGCTTCAGCTCTTTCCTCACAGTCTAGCGCAAAGTAATAGTAAGGAGTTCCAGTAGGCAATTCACATAAAATAACAGATATGCCTTTCCCAGCTTGATGATATGCTAGGTTTCCTGCGATAAAGCTCGCTCCCGCCTGTGAGTAGAAGCTTGCTACCACCACGACGTAGCGGTTAGGTGGTTGTATGTTTGAAACGGATTCTACAGGTGCAGATAGTATCTGTCTTAGACGTTCCCTCCTCTCTCTATCCTCTCGATTCATAGGCTGATCTTGATTTTCTAGATCGCGGAATGTCGTCATGAACTGCCTTACTTGTTGAAACATAGGCAAACCACCCGATTTCAATTAGCCAGTCTACTTGATTTACGCTCTACCTTCTGCTCATTTTTTGCCATTACGTAATGCTTAAATTTTTCGATCATATCCAGGGTCGACATAGACTTTCTGTGGTAATAGTAAATCTTGCGGATACGCTCTTTCTCTAAAGCGGTTAAGCTAGGTTTCCATTCATAGGCTTTCTCCAAAAGTAATGAAAGCTCCGCGTTATTAGGTCTGCCTCGCCTAACTGGTTTTGCAAATAAACGTTGCTGTGTCTTATCAAACGAATTCGGATATTCTATGAGCCACATATCGACAAGGGCTTCAATATCATGATAGGAACGGATTCCAAGCTTCATGAGATATTGATAATAGGAGGGTAGCGATCGTTGCAGCTCGTGTTTCCATCTGCATACAAGTCCGTTTGGGGTTGTCAAAAGCTTGGTAAGATCACGAAGAAGTTCTTCTCTCGAGGAAGGCTGGTAGGTAACGATCGTTTCTCTTACCAATGAAAACAGTATGTCGTGATAGTATTTGCCATCCTGTTCATCTCCACATTCCGATCGATACCATTCTTCTACGGCAGCATCAAAATCTTTTCGACAATTGATTAATTGAAGTGTTTCTAAATGCTCGTGAAAAGCATCCAATCCGTAAAGCTGAACTACTTCTTCTTGATAGTCTTTAAACACATAGGTGAGAAACGCTTTCTTCAACTCTTCCACTTCAACAAAACCATTGATTTGTTCGTAACAGCGAGACACCAATTCTCTTGAGCTTTGTGCCAGCACCATCCAAACTACCCCCTTTTCTCTCATATTTATCCATTTAACGACATCATGCTACATGATTATACAATCGTCAACCATTTTTTGTATATTAAGTTAAATAAATACAATTATTAATGATATAGGTCCGCCCTGTACTCAATAGTACAAGACGGACGCCAGGAGAGTTCTACTCTGTGTAGAAGTAGAGTTCCTCTCCGGTTGGCAGCAGCAGAGCCATTCGGCCTCCCCGCTCCATGACGGTGGGAGCAGTCTCCATAACAATATCACCGTCGTTCAAAATAATACGATTTCCAAATTGATGAATCTTTTCAATTTGGAAAACCCCTTTGGGCACTCTCTCCAATAAGAGATTCTTGCCCGGCTTGTGCTTTTGGTATCTGACCTGCTTTCCCAAAAGCTGCTCCACAAAAGTGGCTGGTTCTTGGTGAGCCTCAACTGTTGCCATGCGCAACTCCTCCTTTTCTCACCAACTTGCTTAACGGCCGTTTCAATTGCTTATAAGCATTTGAAACTACTTCTACCGTAAAAAAAGACAGAGGAGCTCGCAAATATTTTTAGCGATTAAAGTTAGACTTCCCAGTAATGCGGATCTGCGAGTTGCGGATATATTTCCGTAACCAGGTCAAATGGAGAAAAAAACAACGTGTCGACCAAAATTTTTAATTTATATTTCCTCAAAATGGCATAAGCCGTTTCTGTTTTTGCAAAGATGGCAGGAATATCGTGTATGCTGTCGATCTTTAGCAATTCTTTGCACATATAATCAAAGCAAATCTTTGCTCGTTCTTCTCCTTTGAGCGTTTGAAAATAATGAGCGGGGAAATGTCTTCTCTTTCCTTCCAGTACTTCTTTGTAAACCCATAACACTTTTTCTTCTTCACTGTATCTTGGCAAATATGGGTAGGCGTACTCCACCAGATAGTAAACATCGTCCGGCTTTGCTTCTATAGGCGGTTCGATAAATTCCCTGATCAGGTGAAGCCTCAGATCCTTTACGTCCTGCAAACTAAGCTCTGCTCTAGCCTGCTCTGGTGTCCAATTTTTTACTTTCTCAATCGCATAGCGAATCACTAATTGAATTTTTTGTTTTCGGTACTGCACATCTTCAAACTCATAGGGGGAAAATCGCTTTTGCTGTCCATTTAGGATGCGTTGGTACCGTTCCAGAATAGTTGTGGGCATTCCCTATTCCTCCCGTACTACAGCATGGTTTTATCCTTAAATTACCATGTGAATATGGGACAAAAATAATAGTTCGATTGCCCTACTGATTTCTGATCTATTTTGTTGATCTAACCTCCGATTGGGATACTCTTTCCAGCGTTACCGTGCGATTCTTCAAAAATAATGGCAGCTTGCTTTTGACCCAGATGCGTACGTGATAGATCCCCTGCTTGTATAAGCTTTTTTGATTCCCCTTTTGGTGTATAATTGTTATCTCTTCCGTCCGTTTCTCTAACCCATCTGCGTTCAAACCTAGTAAAATGACAGCCTCTTCTTTAGCCCCCCGAATGATTTCTGCATGGTGCTCTTTTGCTTCTTTTGTCGTCTCGAATAATCTTTTTTTCATACTCCCTGTATCTTGGTCGTAATATTGCCACTCTCCAGCAACTCGTGCCGCTTTTGTTGTCAAATCAGCAGTGTGCTGGACTCTCATGTCCAAGTAGCTGACCTGTTCAACAAACAACAGAATCGACAGCAAACCACCAAAGCAACCAATCAAGTAGATGGCGTGAATGACTGCTGAACCGCGTTCCTCCAAGCAAGCCTCTTTGATCAAACGCTTCATTTTTACTCACCATTTTCAATCATCATGTGATAGGATTCACGCAGCTCATAAGGCTCATCAGACCAGAGAAGCCGAAATTGTATTTTCGCACGCGCTTCAAAATGCTTCCCTTTTGACCAAGTGGTTGGATTTGAAATACTGACTGTTGCCTTCTGTAGAGCGATACATTGCTTTAATTCTTCCATGCCCCTCTCCTTGCCGTGATATTCAGCCAATCCTTGATTCGGCTGGACAGCCGCAATTCTGCCTGCTTTATAGGCTGCCGACAAGGCTCTCTGCTTGTTGTACAGAATCGTAAACTGATCAAATACAAAGGTGACCAGGATGAGCAATAGAGGCATCACAAGGATAAACTCGAGTATTTGACTGCCCCGCTCCTCGCGCAAATATTTCCGTATGTTCTTCATCATCTTTTTTCACCCCATCAAATAGAGAACCAGATATGCCAGAAATAGATGAAGTCCATATGGAAGGGCCAAGGCCGATTCGGAGGGGGCTGGGAGCCAAACTTCCCGATGACCGTACCATCCTGCCACAACCAATCTCATGTTTTTCAGCAGCTTACGCCATGTGCGGGGAGATAACATGAATAGAACAAGACAACTGACAAGCGATCCGAGGACAAGCTGATATACGCACACATAGCTTGTCCATGCCCCGAACGCCATCAACAGCTTTTGATCGCCCATCCCCATGCCCTTGCATATAACAGGGAGTAAAGTAATCAGGAAGGCCGCGAACATTCCCCCCAATGCTGTCATGCCTTGCCCTTGGATGATCTGGTAGAGGAGTCCCCCTAACAAGAAGGGAAATACCAGCAAATTAGGGATCCTCCTTGTCTGCCAATCGCTCCATGCTGCCAAACCGAGGAAAAGTGAGATGACAGCCTCAATCATTTGTTGATCTTCTCAGTCAGTTCCTTCAGCTTTTCATCTTCCGCTGTTCCCAAATCTGCCAGTGCCGGAATGATCAAAATCAGGATAACAGCCACTATAATGACCATCTCCACAATCGTGACGCCATCCTCTTCCCGGTAAAAGCGTGCTGCATAATGTTTGATCAACTCCATTTTTCATCCTCCTTTTTCCTTTCTAACCCTAATTTGCAAAAAGAAAGAGCATGGTTGCAAATATATTTGGATATCTTAAAAAGCTTCTTTCATTCCAATAAATGCTGGCCCAAGGACCAAAAATAGCAGCGGTACACCCATAAACACAATTAAAAGCGGCAGGAGACGAACGCTCATCCTGTTCATCCGATCTGCCGCCTCATCCTCTTGTTGCTTTAGTAATTCTTCCACTTGGGTCGCCAGTGCTGCAGCGATGCTTACCCCTTTTGTGATTGCTCCATTGATCTCCAGGACAATCGATACAAGCGAATCGATTTCCCAGCGATACGCCATTTCCTCCAGTGCTTTTCTCCAATTTCCATACCGCTTTTCCTCCACTTCCAGCTGCACAAGCTCCTGCCCCAGTCTTCCACTGAATCTGCGAGCAGCTGAACGAACCGCCGTATGAACGGGCAATCCCGCTTCCACCAATGCTTGAACGATGCCAAAAAAGATGGGAACTTGCTGCCGGATTTCTTCTTTCGCCTGTTTGTCCGCGGATTCGATCAGCCATGTCGGTAAAAGGAACAGCACCAGTGCGATCCCTGCCGGAGACAATTGTTTGATGCCCAATCCTCCATCGCTGTGAACGAAAAAGATGGAAAACCCCAGTGTCAAAAGTAGAACAATACCTCCCACAAGCTTCGCCAACAGCAATTCCTCCACACAGATCTGCCAGCGTAATCGTTGCAGCATTTCTTCTGTTTTTTTCATATTCAACCCGACATAGCCAGCCAGCTTATTGGACAAGGAGGGATCCTGCCGCAATCTTTCTAACCCCGGCCAGTTGCGTTCGTTCTTTCGAAAAGCATGCTTGTAATGTCCCTGCTGCTCAACTTCGATTCTCCCAAACAAGGCTGCTTGTCCATTATTTTTCGCACTAAGAAAGGATGGATACAGATAGAGCAATACAGCAGCTGCAATCATCACAGAAATCCCCATGCTGCTCACCTCGCTTTACTTTTTCTTCTGAAGCGCCATATGACGGATGACTTCTCCCCCCACTAGGATCATAGCCAACGCACCCAAAATGGTAAGCCGCCCCGATAACGTAGCGGTCAGCGGATCAAAATGGTGCGGATTATTGAAATATAAAGAAACCACAAATACATACGGCATGACACTCAGCAGATTTACCTGAGCCAGCAGTTGTGACATTACCGCCTTTTGTCTGCGTTGCATCTGTTTTCTGCGCAATATGGACAAGGCAGCCAGCTCCATCGTTTTGCCCATGTCTCCTCCCAGCTCCCGCTGCACTTGTATGATGGTCGCCAAATAAGCAATATCGTCGGATTGGGAGCGTTCATGAAATTCTTTCAGCACTCGCTCAATCGGAACCTGCCCACGCAATAGTTTGACGACTCGCTGATACTCTCCGGCAACTTCTTTATCGACAAATGAACTTTCAGCAGCCTCCTCGAACGCGTGCAGATAAGAAGGCGACGTACGCAGGGCACTCGCCATAATGCGGATCGCTTTTACATTTCCTTGTTCAAAACGCTCCTTCTTGCGGATGGCAAGCAGATGGATAACCCGTTCCGTCAACAACACACCCGCCAGTAAAGCAGGGGTCGCCAGCCACCATGACTTGAGTACAAACGCACAAAGCAAAAAGGCAATGGAGCCGCTCGTCACACTAATCAGCAGATAATGAACAGTGGTAATCCCTATGTTTGCTTTCGCCAGACGTTCCTCCAGAGCAGTTAAAAGTGTGACCCTCTGCTGACGTAGCTGTCGAGCCAACGAATGGTGCCCATCGCCAACTTGAACTTGATGCACCAGCTTTGTGGGTAAAAAGAAAACAGCCAAGCTAAATCCAACAAGGACAGACAATAAAACGCCGATAATAATTTCCTGCATGCCCTCCCTCCTACATCATGATCGGTGTAGAAAAGAATATTCGCTCAATCTCCTGCGCATCCAACCCTTTTGCCTGCCATGTGCGAACCAAGCGCTCTGGCTTGTATCCGGTCCATTTAAAATGTCCTACCACTTTGCCATTCACCGTGCCGGTTGGCTCATAGACATAGATATCCTGTAAATAAACTCGCTCCGGAACTACATTTTTCACATTGCATGTACGCCGAATCCGTTCCTCCTGGGATTCTCCGGTGCCAATCACCTCCGTAATCGCCACCACCTTCCGACTGCCATCCTCCTCGAAGCGTTTTACTTGAACAATCAGATCAAGGGCGGAACCGACCATGAGATTGCGCTCGGTACTGCTGTATTTTTCTTCAGCTTTGCCGAAAAGAATCGGCAGCGTTGAATCTATTAATCCTCGCGGCGAGTTGGCATGCGCGGTACTCCAGGATCCGGGATGGTCCGTATTCATCGCCCATAAAATATCGATGATTTCCCCGCCCCTTGTCTCACCCACAATGATCACATCCGGGCGTTTGCGCAGAGAGAGCCGCACACAATCCCGAATACTAAATCCACCTTTGCCCTCATGATTGGCAGGCTTGGCCAGAAACCGGCGCACAAACGGATGCTGCAGCTTCATTTCCAATACGTCCTCAATCGTTATCACGCTTAAATGATCCGGAATGAACTGGGAAATCAAATTCAACATGTGGGTCTTTCCCGAGCCCGTCCCCCCGCTTACGATCCCTGAGGCACGTGACAAGCCGACAGCATACTTGAGAAATTGCAGCATCGGCTCACAAATCGAGCCATATTTCAGATATTCTTTCTCCGACAATAGCTCACGGTGTTTGCGAATCGTTAGCATGTGGCCGTCCGGAGAAATGGCCCTATGCGTAGCTGCGATCCGGGAGCCATCCGGCAGCTGGGTATTGAGCTCCGCCTTTGTCTCGTTGAACTCCCTGCCCATGGAAGCTGCGATATGCTCGATCAGACGCAGCAGCTCATCTTCCTCCTGAAATACCTGAACGGGAGCCGGTTCCAGGCGACCGGAGCTCTTCCGTTCCAAGACGAGGTAATCATAGCGATGAAATAGGATTTCCGTCACATCTGAATCGTCCAGCAAAGCATCGAGCGGTCCCCAACCAACCAGGGCATGGATCAATCGTTCGACTTCAGCGTCCAATTGGCTGTTGGTGAGCGGCGCCTTCATTTCCAATAACAGACGAATATCTTGAGCAAGCTCAATCAAATATGCAGGATTCTCCTTTTCCTCCCACAACCGTTTTCCGTGCTTTTCGATCACCAACATTTTCACATGAGCCTCTACTTCATCGGGAATGACTCGTGCTTGATTGAGGACTGGGGCCATGGGTTCCGCATCATGCCATCTTTCCCCGACTATAGGCGCCGTTCTTTGATTTTGCTTCAACGCGGAGCGCTGCTCATAGAAGTTTGTAGTTTGCTTTGGATGGTTGAGGCCCAGCAGGCTTTTGCGGTCAAAAGTCACGATTACTCCCCCTCTACGATTTTCGCAACCAGCTAAAGAGCGGCTGTCGTTTTTTCTTTTCCTTTCCGTTATTCCCTTGCGCTTCAACAGTACCGCCCTTGTCAGTCATCACCAACGAATTGCCCAATGCTTCGATTGAGTCTTTTGCGGCCGACTTTCCGGGATAAAGCATCAGCGGCACACCTGTGTTAATCGAACGTTTCACCTCTTGATCATCAGGGATGGTGTACAGTACTTTTCCAGGATGCAATTGGAAATAGGCGCGAATCTCTTCCACGGTAAACATCTCCCGTCGCTGCACCCGATTGATGCAGATCTGTATCCGTTCCTCCGGATATTCCGCTTCCCGGAGCAGCTTGAGCATGCGCTGAATGTTTTCAATGGCATCGACCACCGGATTGCCGACCATGACAACCTTTTGGGCAAAGAACAATGCCTGGATCGTAGCATCCGTCGTATCGGGGGCGGTATCGATAAACACCACATCGTAATCACTTCGCTTCAATGTTTCCAATATCAAATAAAGATGGTAATCCTTTATTTCGAAGCTTTGCCGGATATCTCGCGGGGAGGTCAGCACGTGCAAATTTGTATCAGGATGAATCACTACATACTTCTGGATATCCTGCGGGGAGATTCTGGCGGCCATCGTATACTCCTGCCATTCCTGATGGGTGAGCGACTCTGGCTCCTTTCCTTCATTGCGAACAATTTGAGCGAGCTGATCGTCAATCTCCTTGACCCAAGTAAACAAATTCGGGGTGCGTGGCAGATTGAGTGATGTCGCGATCGTCCCTAAATCCAGATTGAAATCGACCGCTAGTACCTTTAATGGACGCCCCTCTTTTTTCTGCTGGGTAAAATAGATGGCCAATTCACGGGAGAGAAAGGTTTTGCCTACCCCGCCTTTTGGTCCGTACACGGTAATCAAATGCTTGTCCTCGTGAGGAGTAGATGGGTAAGCAGGTTCATTTCGTGTCTCGGAGATGGTGAGCGCCGCGGGAAGCGGTGGCGGAAATACGGTGCTTGCCGTTGCGGCGATCCCATTCATCGGGTGCATTCCCCCCAGCCCGCTCTGACAAGAGAGAATTTCCAATTGGGATACCTCGACAGGCTTGGTTAATACCCAGATTCCCAAGTTGCGAAAAAAAGGCTCCCAATGCAGCTCTCGTGCGGAGCACGCCGCAATGAACATGATTTGTGGAAATTGAAACCGGATCTGCTGGCAAAGCACGCCAACCTCCGTCTGCTTCACACTGCCGACCACCACAATATCAGGCTGAGTTGCTTGGATGCGTGGCCACACTTCATCTATTTTTGTGGCCTCACCGCAGACTTGGACATATGTACTGGAATCAAGTTTTTGTTTCAATTCATTCATGGCCAACACATCATCATCAATTAAAAAAAGCCGTTTTCGTTTACCGTTCATGGTCCCTCATCTCCTCCATCTGTCCACCGTTTTTTTGTTTTCATCAAGGCGGCAGCAAAGGCACTATCCCCGACACCTGGTTGACTCCCCTCGGTTACTGCAACCTTTCCCAAGCGGATTTTTCCATAATGCAATGCGTGTGTGAGCAAGACGGCCTCCCGATTGCTTAAGGCGATCGTCACTGCACTCAAGTGGGGTGTCTCCTGATCCATTTCCCGCTGCAAAAAGACGACAGGCATTTCTTTCAATAACAATCCTGTGTGCGCGCCGTCCTCATCTTCAAAGGATGCATACACATGCACCCGATCACCTACGGCTAAATGCGGGGTGACCCCGAGGATGTCATCAACCGGTATGCTCATCCCCGTTTTAGCGTCCTTCAACGCCAGGTCCCAGCTCCCTCCCCCTTCTGGGTCGAGATCTGTCGCCAGCAGAGGCTGTCCGCCCTGCACCCGTCTCGCCAAGGGAAGCCCCAGATAATCAGCCGCCTGCGACCAAGGAATCAAGCCCGGAACCGGTGAGGAGACTTCGCCAAATACCTTGCCAAGCGTAATGACGCCTTCCGTGATATGCTCCTCCTTTAGCGTCTCCCCGCCTTCAATCACGACGTCTTCTTGCAGCATCACATACGAGAAGGTGGTTGGTTTAAAGATCGGATACGCGCCAAACCCGATCGCGATCGCCAACAGCAATCCTGCGATCATGCGCAGAGGATGGATGGCCGGCAGCTTGAAAGACATGGCATTTCCTCCTTTGGTATGCATTTGTCTTCCTAGCTTAGCGGAGGAGAAAGGGACAAAAAAAAGACCTCGCCAGGCACGAAGCCTAAGCAAGGTCTTTCCTTTTATTTATCCCGAAACACTTCCTTCAAGATCGCAAACGCTTTGCGTTGATCGGAAGCATCTCTCGTCAACAGCATTTCATTAATCTTGTAGACATACTCTTGATCCTGCGTCTGGGCGAACTGCCCATACTCGAAAAACTCGAACACATTTACCCCGAGCGCATCCGCGATCTTCTCCAGCGAGCCGATCGTCACATTGCGTGTGCCGCGTTCCACCCCGGCGATGTACGAGTTGGTCGTATTCGCCCTCTCCGCGAGCTGCTCCTGCGTGATGCCTTTTTCCTTCCGAATCTGGCGTATTTTTGCGCCAATCAACTTCAAGGTTGATTTTTCCATATCCACACCTCAACTAGAAGTGTAGACAAACTGTGTCAAAGTATGCAGGGTACTATCGGATAAGTTTTTTCCTGTTTACCTTATAGTGACAATCGGCTATAATTTGCTTGGAATTGTTTGTCAGTAATTACCTTGAAAAGTAAAAGGTGGATTCCTTATTGAAACGAAAAACCGTATCCATCGACGATATTGAGTCCCTCCGCCGCGAATTGAATGAGCTGGGCAAGAAAAGGGGCATGAACGACCCTGCCGTACTCGCCCTGTCGCAACAATTAGACGATCTCATCGTACGTTACACGAAAGGGCAGCTTGCTGTGAAAGGCACTAGTGTCCATCGATATGGGAAAGGATGATACGATGCTGTTTGTTATTGGTTTCTTTGCTGCCATGTTTATCTTCATGCTGATTGCGACGATTTATCACATCGTTCACAAGCCAACCCGCTACATCCCGCCAGCCATGATTACGGCATTATTGGGAGCCTTTCTGATCAGCTTGATTGTCGCTGTTTTGGAGTGAGCCACAACCGCTCTTTAAATAAACCCACCGTTCACACGGAGCGTCTGCCCGGTAATCCAACGCGATTCCTCACTGGCTAAAAACAGCAGGACACTCGCGACATCCTCCGGCTCGCCTAAGCGTCCAAATGCATTCGCGCTGCCCACAGCCGCGATCTGCTCCGGTGTTTTTCCTTCTTTAAACAGCTCGGTGTTGATCGGGCCCGGGGCGATCGCATTGATCGTAATGCCTCTTGGCCCCAACTCTTTTGCCAGCTGACGGGTAAACTGCTCGACGGCTCCTTTTGTCCCCGCGTAGATGCTGTAGCCGGGGAACATCTGACCGGTCACCGAGGTCGAAAAATTAATGATCCGTCCGTTTCTCTCCAGATGCTTGGCGGCTTGCTGGCAAGCGAAATAGGTGCCCTTCACATTGATCGCAAACAGCTTGTCAAAGTCTTCTTCCGTGACGTTTTCGAGTGTTTTCGTGACCATGATCCCTGCATTGTTGACGAGGATATCGATTTTCCCATAGGCTTGCAGCGTCTCCCGAAAGAGCCGCTCCACTTCGGACACTTTGCTGATGTCGGCCTGGATCGCGACCGCTTCTCCGCCGTTGCTTTTGATTCCCGCTACGACTTCTTCGGCTTTTTCGGGGCTGCTGGCGTAGTTAATGACTACCTTCGCACCATTTTGAGCCAGCTCCTCTGCGATTTTGCGGCCAATTCCTCTCGACGCACCCGTTACCAGCGCTACTTTTCCGCTTAGCTTGGTTCCCATTTGCTCCAGCCTCCTTGTTTTCGCTCTGTTCTCTATGACGTTACCGCTCATGCTGTTGGAAGTGATTATATAACAAATTTTTCTGCTTTGCCCCTTTTGAGGGTTTACCTCATCCCATTTCCGGCTATATATCATTAGAACATCATGAGAGGGGCGGGAATCTTCATGTCCAATATGGCTGTCAATCCACTGGCAGAAAAACGCAGAGAATGTCGGGAGGTTATTTCCTCCATTTTAAATACACCGGATTCGGACGATCAACGCCACATCAAGCAATTGCTTTCAGGATTGAACCAGCTGCTGCGCGTGCGCGTCGTGGTGCCTCCCACATCGGAAATCATGGTGAAGCTGGAAGCGACCAAGCCGAAGCTGTATCATGCGACTCGTCTGGCCATCCCACGAAACAATCCGCTTTACATGCTGTTTCAGTTAAAAGGCGATGTCACTTTGGCCGATGAGCGGCTGTCTACGTTCCTGCGCGAGTGCTCCTGATCCAGCAAGCTACACATCATGAAAGAAGCCGCAGCGTCCCCTATTGTGTACGCTGCGGCTTTTGTGTTGTATTCAGCTATGATTGCGCTCGTAGATGAGCTTCAGTCCTTTTAAGGTCAATTCCGGATCGACCACATCGATGCTTTCCGTCTCATTGGCAATCAGGGAGGAGAGGCCGCCTGTCGCGACGACCTTGGCTTTCACCTGCTGCTCCTGCATCATGCGATTCACGATGCCATCGACCATGCCGATATACCCGTAAAAGATCCCTGCCTGCATCGAGGCGATCGTATTGCGCCCGATGACGCTGGATGGCTTGGCCAGCTCGATCCGCGGCAGCTTGGCTGCGCGGCTGACCAATGCTTCCGCCGAGACGTTGATCCCCGGCGCAATCGCCCCGCCCCAATACTGTCCTTTTTCGTCGATATAGCTGATGGTCGTAGCGGTTCCAAAGTCCACCACAATCGCAGGTGTGCCGTAATAATGGATTGCCGCGACCGCATTCACAATCCGGTCGGCTCCAATCTCGCGGGGAAAATCCGCTTTGATATTCAGCCCGGTCTTGATCCCCGGGCCAATGACCAGCGGTTTTTTCTGAAAATACTTCAGGCACATTCGCTCCAACGGTAAATTCAACGGCGGCACGACCGAGGAGATGATCACGCCGGCAATCCGTGAAAAACTCAGGCCGACGCTGGAAAACAAGCTGTAGAGCAGCATGCCGTATTCGTCCTCGGTCTTGTTGCGATCCGTCGCGACCCGCCAATGATGGGCCAGGTCGTCTCCCTTGTATAATCCAAACACAATATTGCTGTTCCCGATATCGATGACCAATAGCATGCTTGTCTCTCCCTTACCGTTTCCTTTGGTTGAGATCAAGACTGATATCCAGGGCTTTCACCGAGTGCGTCAGAGCACCTACGGAAATCACATCGACACCGGTCTGCGCGATCGCCCCGATGGTCTCAAGCGTCACGCCGCCCGATGCTTCCACGACCGCTCGCCCGCCGATCAGAGCAACGGCTTGCTTCATCAGCTCATTCGGCATGTTGTCCAGCATGATGATGTCGGCAACTGCCTGCAGGGCTTCTTCTACCTGGGCCATTGTTTCCGCCTCGACCTCGATCTTCATCGTATGGGGAATGGCTTTGCGGGCCGCTGCGACCGCTTGTGTGATCCCGCCCGCCCCTTTGATGTGATTATCCTTGATCATGACCGCATCGTAGAGCGCATAGCGATGGTTGTGGCCGCCGCCAACACGCACCGCATACTTTTCCAGCATGCGCAGACCAGGCGTCGTTTTGCGCGTATCAACCACTCTCGCCTTGGTTCCGGCCACCGCTTGCGCATATTCGCTCGTACGGGTCGCGATCCCCGACATCCGCTGCAGCAGATTCAGTGCCAAGCGCTCACCGCTCAGGATCGAACGCACAGAGCCGGATACTTCCGCCACGGCCTGCCCCTTTTCGACGCGAGCCCCTTCTTCTACCACCGTCTTGAATGCGAGTGCTGCATCCACCGTGGCAAACACTTGCGCCGCCACAGGCAAGCCCGCGATGATCCCCGCTTCCTTGGCATACAAGATCCCGACGCCTTGCTCGCTCTCCGGAATCGTGCTCATGGTGGTGACATCGCCGAAGCCGATATCCTCGTGCAGCCATTCTTCGATTTTGCGTTGAAGCTCTCGATTATTCCACATCCGTGCTGTTTCTCTCCTCTCGCACTCCTCGATTGATCGATTGAATAATGTGCTTGCGCCAAATTAAATCATCTTTGTTCGGGAAATCGATGCGGTAATGGCCGCCCCTGCTTTCTTCCCGCAGCAAAGCGGCACGCGTGGTCAATGTCGCCGCTGTCAGCAGATTTAAAAACTCAAACGATTCACGCGTCTGGTGCTGCAGTGTAAAGGTTCGTGTCATCTTTTCCATCTCATCCAGCGCTTTTTGCAGCGTCTTTTCCGTGCGCTTCAAGCCGACATGACGCAGCATCAGCTTCTGCAGCTTCACGCGCAGTGCCTTGGTGCCATTGCCTTTCTCCGTCCTGGTTTCATCTTGGAAAGACAGCGGCGGCAGCTCTCCGACGGGTCGCAGCTCGGCGATTTTGCGCGAGATCCGATTGCCGAAAACCACCGCTTCCGACAAGGAGTTGCTCGCCAGACGATTAGCCCCGTGTACCCCGGTGCAGGACACTTCGCCGCAGGCAAACAGCCGTCTTGTCGAGGTCTCCCCGTGCAGATCGGTCTTCACCCCGCCCATGATGTAGTGACAGGCGGGCGATACCGGAATCCAATCGGTCACCATGTCCAGGCCGTAATGCAAGCATTCTTTATAGATGGTCGGGAAGCGATGCTTGATCAGCTCCTCCGACTCGTGGGTGATATCCAGATACACGTGTGTGGAGTTGGTCGCCTCCATCTCCGACACGATCGCCCGGGCCACGATATCGCGCGGCGCCAGCTCTTTTTGCGGATGGTATTTTTCCATGAAGCGCTCGCCATTGATATTGCGCAGCACCGCACCCTCTCCACGCACGGCCTCTGAGATCAGGAAGCGTGGCGCTCCCGGATAGTACAGTGCTGTCGGGTGAAACTGGATGAACTCCACATCCTTGATATCTGCCCCTGCGCGGTACGCCATCGCAATCCCATCTGCCGTCGCCACATCCGGGTTGGTCGTGTAGCGATATAGCTGCCCGGCACCGCCTGTCGCCAGCACCGTCGCATTTGACTGCAGGAAAAATACGCGTTCCTCCGGATCCAGGACGAGCACTCCGACGCATTCATCCTGATGCGTGACGACATCGATGGCGAAATGGTTTTCCAGCACGCGAATATGGGGATTTTCCAAGACGCGCTCCGATAAGGCCCGGACGATCTCCGCTCCGGTCGCATCTCCTTGGGCATGCAAAATGCGGCGCTGACTGTGCGCGCCTTCCTGGGTTAATTCATAACGTCCTTTTTCATCTCTATCGAATTGGGTTCCATAAGCAATTAATTCTTTAAGCCGGTCCGGTCCCTCATGCACCAGCACCTCGACCGCTTCCGTGGAGCAAAGTCCCGCGCCCGCCACCAGCGTATCCTGGCGATGCAGCGCCGGCGAGTCGGATTTTAAGGTCACGGCAGCAATGCCTCCCTGTGCCCAGCGCGTGTTGCTCTCATCCAGTCCCTTTTTGCTGATCAAGGTCACCTTTGCAAAATGACTGATTTGCAGCGCCGTATACAGTCCGGCGATACCTGCTCCGACTACCACGACATCCGTTTTTTCACGTTCGATCGTTTCCAGGTCAAAATCAATCGTATAACGGGGGATCATCCAAGTCCCTTCTCTCTTCCACTGATGTATCGATTCCAGCCAATTATAGCAAATCCGCACATGGGGAGAAACCATTCCGATCACAGATTCCCCTACGCAAAAACCCCCGTCATCCATCTCGATGATGCCGGGGGTCTCATGCTTGTCTTCTATTCCTTTGCATACAGCTTGTCTTAGGCATGGGAAATGCATTCTTTGCAAGTTCCGTACACTTCGAATTTGTGTCCGGTCACTTGGAAATCGTCCGGCATCACCGACAGCAGATTCATCGGACAAGCCGACAGCGAAGAGGTCTTGCCGCACTCCGTACAAATCAGATGATGATGGTGATGGCCGACCGAGCAGGCCAGGCGAAAACGTCCTTCCCCCTCCAGCTCTGTCTGCTCCAAAATGCCGAGATCGACAAACGTCGAGATGTTGCGGTACACCGTGTCAAAGCTGAGGTTGGGATATTGATCCTTGATTCGCTCCATGATCTCTTTTGCCGACAGATAGCGTTTTTCTTCCGCACAGATCCGGATAATCTCTTCCCGTTTTCCCGTATATTTATAACCCTTTTCCTTCAACATCTGAAGAGCTTCTTCCACCGTCATGCCCGGTTCTCCTCCCTCATGCGCCTGATCCAGGCACCCGTTTTTTTCGATGCCAACACCACCATAAGCACCAGCACCGCCATTAACACAATGGTACCGCCAGATGCCCAATCAAGCAAATAGGCAAAATACAACCCGCTTAATACGGAGATTTCCGCAAAGATCGTCGCATACAAAATCGCTTGGCGAAAGCTTCCGGCAATCTGCAGGCTGGCCGCTACCGGAATCGTAATCATCGCCGAGATCAACAATACCCCGACGATCCGCATCGAGGCGGCAATCGTCAATGCCACCAGCACCATAAACCAGAGATTGATCGTCTTGCGCGCGACCCCGGAGACTCGCGCATGCTCTTCATCAAAGGAAACGGCAAACAGCTCCTTATAGAGGAAGAACACCGTCCCCAGCACGACTGCTCCCACTCCGATCAATGCATAGAGGTCTTCTCGACTGACCGTCACGATTTTCCCAAACAGATAGGAATACAGGTCGGTGTTGAATCCGTCCGCGATGCTCACCAGGACCGTAAACAAGCCCAGACCTGCCGATAAAATAATCGGAATCGCCAAGTCCTGATAGGCTTTATACACCTTACGCAGCCGTTCAATGAAAAGTGAGCCGACTACCGAAAACAGCATGCCGAAAAACAATGGGTTCACCGCGCCGAAAAACGCGATCTTTTTGGACAAAAGCATGCCCGCCGCCACTCCGGACAAGGTCACATGGGACAGACCATCCGCCATCATGGACAAGCGCCTCACGATCAAAAACGTCCCCAGAATCGGGCAAATCAAGCCGATCAAGATCCCGGAAAACAGGGTATACCGCAAAAAATCATACTGCCACCAATCCGCTAGCATCGCTTTACTCCTTCTTTAATGATGGTGCGCCAATACCCGAATGGCGTCCCCATACATCGACTGCAAGATTTTATCCTGATTGTGCGCAAATTCATCGGCGGTGCCGTGGAAATGAAGGCCGCGCTGGAGACAGGCCACCTTGTTCACCCACTGGGTCATGACACCTACATCGTGGCTCACAATCATCATCGTCAATTCGTTTTCTTCCTTCAGAGAGCGCAGCAATCCATAAAATTGCTCGATGGATTCCTGGTCCACCCCCACCGTCGGCTCATCCAGGATCAAGAGCTCCGGATCAGCCACCAGCGCTCGGGCGATGAATACCCGCTGCAGCTGACCGCCGGACAGTTTGCCAATCCGATCATTCAGCTTTTCTCCCAAGCCGACGCGCTTCACCACTTCCGCGACCTTTTCGTAATGCTCGCGTTTCAGACGGCGAAACAACCCGACTTTTCCGACCAGACCGGAGGCGACCACCTCTTTGACCGTTGCCGGAAAGCCCCCGGTGCCATGCGCAGCCTGCTGGGCCACATAACCGATCTTCGTCCAGTCACGGAATTTTTGCACCGGTGTTCCAAAAAGCTCGACCGTGCCTTCCTTCGGCGGGAGAAGTCCCAGAATCAATTTCATCAGCGTCGATTTACCGGACCCATTCGGCCCGACTAGCCCGACGAAATCACCTTTCTCCATGTTGAAATTGATGTGATCCAATATTTTTTTGCCATCTTCATATTGAAAGGAGAGCGACGACAGCCGCACAACCGATTCTTTCATAGCCATCTTCCTTTTAAATCGGATACGTTCTGATTTACTACATTCATCCTACTACGTTTTATGCCCTGATACAAGGAGAAAGAACCGCACAAGGCGGTTCTGACCCTTTCCAGTTATTGCAAAGCGGCACGCAGCGCTTCCAAGTTTTCTCTCATAATGATCAGATAATCCTTGCCTGCCTTGGCTTCTTCCTCCGTCAACCCTTCCAGCGGATTGAGCGTCGCGGTCTTGACCCCTGCTTCACGGGCGATGACTTCCGCTACTTTTGGAGATACCAGCGTTTCGAAAAAGATCACTTGGATTTGATGCTCTTTCACTTCTTCAATCAACGCTTTCATCTCGGACGGGGATGGCTCATCGGACGGATTTACCCCCGCGATACCGATCTGCTCCAGACCGTATTTATGCGCCAGGTAGCTAAAGGCGCTATGAGATACGACAAACTCTTTGCGCGCGGCTTTTTCCACCATCGCTTTGAAGTCTTTATCCAACGCATCCAAGTCTGACGCGAGCTGTTCGTAATTTTTTTCGTAATCGGCTTTATGCGCCTGATCGGCAGCGACCATCGCGTCTTTCACTTTAGCCGCTTGATCTTTCAGCATCGCTGGGTCCAGCCACACATGCGGGTCAAAATCACCGTGTTCGTGCTCATGCTCGTGAGCCGCTTCCCCGGCTGGTTCACTCGCTGCGGATTCGTCGGTGTGTGCCTCTCCTTCATGCGTTTCCCCTGCGGCATGGCCTTCCTCCGGCTTCAACAGCGTAAGCCCTTCCGTCGCATTGACCACCTTCACCTGATTCGGGTCGAAGCCTTCCGCAGCCTTCTCTGCCCAGCTCTCCAGACCCGCACCGTTAAATACAAACAGATCGGCATTGGACAAAGCGACCATTTCCTGCGCGGACGGCTCAAAATCATGCGGTTCAATGCCAGCAGGAACGATGCTCTTCACGTCCGCCCATTGTCCTCCGATGCGACTGGCTACATATTGCAATGGATAAATCGTCGTATATATGGTAAGCTTTCCATCTTCAGCAGATTGATTCCCCGTAGCAGCCGGTGCCGCTCCTCCCGAGCATGCGGTCAGCAGCAAGACGGTGACCAGCGTCATGACAGCCCAGACAAGCTTCTTTCGATGTGTCATTTTCGTTTCCCCTCACTTATTTCATAATCATTCCGATTTACCTTCCTTGGTCATTATATACGGTACTTGCCTAAATGTAAATAGGATTCACTCCGATTTACGAGACAAGTATGTCACTTTTGCGCCAAACTCCCTTTTCATCCTTATGTGGTATAATGGACACGTATGTGCAAAAAGGAGGTAACGAATGAAACCGAAATCGCTAGTGGTCGCCAGTCTGTTTTCGATGGCGCTCATCACCGGATGCTCCTCGAACAGCGCTTCCCCTGCTGCTGAACCTACACACCAACAGCATGAACATACAGCTGTCCAACACGCGGAGAATGGAGATTTGCAAGAGTTGACCGCTTCTATTCAGACTCTGCCAAAATTTTTGTCTTCGCTTGATCCGCGCATCACGCAAGCTTATCAGATCGCCGCGGAGCATCGTGAATTGCTCCAATCGATGCCTTGCTACTGTGGATGCGGAGACAGTGCGGGACACAAGAGCAATTACAACTGCTTCATCAAAGAAGAGCATGAAGATGGCAGCGTCGTCTGGGATGATCACGGCACTCGCTGCGGGACATGCATGGAGATCGCCGTCGTGACAGCCCAATTGAGCCAAGAAGGAAAATCGGCAAAAGAGATTCGCACGATCATCGATGATGCCTTCAAAGAAGGGTATGCTCCACCGACCCCTACACCGATGCCGATGTAACTGTTCATTAAGCCCCATTAATTAAACAGCGGCTACCTGAGACCTGAAAATAATGTCTGAGGCTGGCCGCTGTTTTTTAGTTGATGTTCCCCTTTATCTCGATTCTCTTTAACCCCGAAATCTTACCCGTTTGGCAAGCTTCTTCGCTTATCAAAGTTTTCACTGGATTTTATGATCATTTTATCAATTCCCCATTTTAACAATCGGTCCGAAAGCGTATTCGGCTTTCTTTTGGCATCATTTTCAATCACTTCGATGAAGGCCTTTTTAAAACCTAAGCGAGGATATGCTTCTAAAATTTCTTGAACGCGTTCAGACGGCAAGTCCTCAATATTGAAATGTCCGACATCAAATCCTGCTCCAAAATGGACTAAAGCGATTTCCGGACTTTTTGATTCAGCTTCAACAGCAGTGTGCAACATGATCGCTTCACGAATAATCTCTATCTTTTCATTAGGATAGTTGTTGGTAAGCAGAAATGCTTCAGCAGCATCGGCACCATCCAATTCGAAGGAACATCCTTTATCACATGAATGTGTTAGTCCCAAATCATGCATGATCGCTCCAAGGTAAAACAATTCCAAATCCACCTTCATACGTTCACGCTGACCTAACAACCCACCAAAGTGAAATGTACGACCACAATGATTGAAAAGAAAATCAGGAGATAATTCTTTCACAAGATTGGTTGCTTTTCGACATATTGCCGAATCAGGAATGATTAGCTGATCACTCATATTCATCCTCCTTTATGAAACATGAAAAGAGAGCATCGATTAAACGGCTGGTAAACCTTTCAAATATTCCACGTGCCGGCGAACCTCATTCACACCTAGTGGGCCACCGTGCCCCAAATAAAATGTGTGGTGGCCGGATGAGAGTAAACGCAGAAGCTCTTCGGCTACCTGGTGCGGATCGTCTTCGAATGGCGGGCGGATGGCGTGGTTTTTCCTCATGATGCCGCCAAGCAGAATGCCCGAGGCCAAAAGATCACCCACCATAGCATCTTTCGACTCCAGCTCAACCGATATAGATCCCGAGGTATGCCCAGGCGTATGGGTAACTGTACCGGGTACGCCAAATTGCTGCAAATCGATGGCCTGTTTTCCGGAAACCAATAAATCCGGCGTAAATCCTTCGTAGGGCTGCAGAATGAATCCCGTTTTGTAGAAAAGCCGGGCAAACCGTCCCGTCGGGCAGAACGTCATCTCTTCTTCCCTGCTGTAATGCGTGGCGTCCCCCTCATGGGCGAGTATGGGAGCTCCCGTAAGTTCCCGTAATCTTGCCGCACTGCCGGCATGATCGACATGCGCATGGGTGATGATGATGAGCTTGATATCCTTGAAGGTCAACTTCTCTTTCGCCAGTGCCCTTCCTATTTTCTGCTCGGATCCCGGTACCCCGGCATCGACCAAGACGCAGCCGTCCGGTCCAATCAGCAAATGAGCGTTCACCACGTGCAGCGGAAGAATGGGAATGCGGACAATTTTCACCTTATTCATAAGCGTGTCACCCCTATTTAAAAAATACCGAACGGTTCGGTTTTTTATAGAGTAACAAACATTTCTCGAATATGCCATAGCAATGTTAAAATATATACAATCATATTATCGTGAGTACGGGGGTCTGCTTTCATGCGCAAAGGCGAGAAGACACGCCAGCATATTATCGAGAAATCAGCCGGACTGTTTAATCGAAAAGGGTATGCCGGCTCTTCGATACAAGACATCATACAAGTTACCGGATTGACCAAAGGTGGCGTCTATCGGACGTTTTCCGGGAAAGACGAAATCGCGCTCGAAGCATTCGATTATGCCTCCCGCATCATGATGGAGCATTTTTTGAAGGCAGTCGAAAAGGCGGAGACGGCAATCGAAAAAATCATAGCGGTATGTTCGGTGTACGAAGATCCTGTCAACCATCCACCAATCGAGGGTGGTTGCCCCTTGCTCAACACGGCGGTGGAGGCGGATGACGGATATCTCCCGCTCAGAGAGAAAGCGGTAGCTGCGCATGGTCAATTCACAGCGTTTATTCAAAGCATATTGGATAAGGGAGTCGCCACTGGGGAGCTGTCTTCAGATATCAACACGGAAGCACTCGCGTCATTCGTGGTTTCTTCGTTGGAAGGCGGGGTCATGGCAAGCCGATTAACCCGGGACAACAAGCACGTCGGGTTCGTGATTCAGCAGATTAAGATCGCCCTTTCGGCTTATCAAAAAACAGAAACAGGAGAGGCCTCGTTCTCTTCATGATTCTCGGTGTATTACCTGTAGCATGTTTTATAAGGATACCGCCGATACCTTAGTACCGCAGAAATGAAAAAAGCTATGCCCGTTTCCATCTGGAAAGGACATAGCTTTTTCATGTCATGTGTTTATTAAGCCGGTGCCACAGCCAGCATGCGCTCCAAAGAATCGCGGGCAGCATCCGCCACGTCTTTTGGAACATAAATCTCCGGCTTCATGGTTTCCAGCGCTTCCACACACTTCTTCAGGTTGTTGACCTTCATATTTGGGCATACCAGATACTTGGAAGCGAAGTGGAATGTCTTGTCTGGGCTTTCTTTCTCCAGCATGTAGCGTGTGCCGTCTTCGGTACCGATGATGAATTCCTTGTGGGAAGATTCGCGGCAGTATTTCAAAATACCTGTGGTGGAACCCACATAGTCGGCCAGCTGCACGACTTCCGGACGGCATTCCGGATGCACCACGACCAGCGCATTCGGATGTTCACGCTTCATGTTCATGATATCCTCGACGGACAATTGATCATGGGTATTGCAGTAGCCTTCCCAGATGATCATTTTCTTGTCGGTAAACTGCGATACATAATGTCCGAGGTTTTTGTCCGGCACCCAAATGATCTCATCCGAGTCGATGGATTCGATCACTTGCTTGGCATTGGACGATGTACAGCAGATATATGTTTCCGCTTTCACATCTGCCGTCGTATTAATGTAAGCGACAACCTTCGCATTCGGATGCTGAGCCTTCAGCTTGCGGAGCCCGGCCACGTTGACCATGTCCGCCATGGGACAGCCAGCGCGTTCATCCGGAATGATCACCGTTTTATTGGGATTGAGAATTTTTGCACTTTCCCCCATAAAATGAACGCCGCAGAAAAGAATGACGTCTGCATCCGTTGTTTTTGCTTTTTGTGCCAATCCAAAAGAGTCGCCAATGAAATCGGCTACTTCCTGAATTTCCGGACGTTGATAAAAATGCGCAAGAATAATGGCGTTTCTTTCCTTTTTCAATTGCATGAGCCGTTCACGCAATTCAGCGTTGCGCTGGGCTTTCTTTTCAAGAGCCAAGGCTTCCATGTTCGATCCTCCTACGTAATGGCATCCACCAAGACGGTTTGTGAAAAAAATCTCAATGTATTTCCGTTTTTGTACGGTAATTGTAATCGCAACCCTCTACCTTGTCAATCAACACAGTTTGGCGAAACTGCGCAATTTTTCAAGTGTCGGCCTTGGTCAGGATGTGATCCAAAATAAAGCGGGCGACCCCATCCTGGTCATGGTGTCCTGCAGTATATTTGGCAATCTCTTTAATATGTGCTGGTGCATTCTCCATGGCAATCGGATGTCCGACATGACTCAGGATATCCAAGTCATTGTCCGCATCGCCAAACGCAGCTGCTTCCTCTGCGGAAAAGCTCCATTTTGCCAGGAAGTACTGCAGTCCTTTCCATTTGGAAACGCCTTTGGCCAGGATCTCAATGTTGGTCACACTCGATGAGGTAATGGTCGTAGTCTCTTCCCATTGCGCGAGCTCTGCACGTAACTGTTTCAGCACTTCTTCTTCATGGTGCCAGATAAATAGCTTTACCATCGTAGTTTTCCCTGACGCGATCGATTGTACCAGCTCCTGATAGTCGACTGGCCGGCAGATTTTATAAAAGGACATCCGGCGCAAGGAAACCCCTTCGACCTGAAGATCCTGGTTGATCAGCCCCTCGATGCGCTCGCGATCCTCCTGTACCATCCAGCGAGTGCCAGCAGCATCATGCAGCTCATAATAGACAGGATGCTGACGGATCAGCGGGATCGCGTCCACTAACATCTCGGCCGGCAGCGCCACCATATGTACCAATGTTCCGTCACTTTCATGGATGGTCGCTCCATTGCTGCATACATAACCGTCAAACGGAAACTCGTCAATCGGCAGCTTTGCCGAGGAAAACGTACGTCCTGTTGCCAATACTAATTTACATCCTGACTGCTGCAGCTGTTTACAGGCTTCCTTCGTCACCTCTGCCATCTGTGATTGATGGTTTAACAGCGTGCCATCCATGTCAAATGCCGCCAAGCGAATGTTCGACAAACTCATCTTGCTCCACCCTCCCTATCTGATAAAAACGATCGTCCCGTCAGGTCTGTGGCAGTCTTGTTTGCGAAAAAAAGGAGCACCTGTGGCGCTCCTTATTCTTTCGTTTCGTCTTGTGGTGGTACTTCCCCTTCCGCTTTCGGTTGGATATTCACCACGACTTCTTTATTTGCATCCGGATCATTGGACATTTTACCGGTCTCGATCAATTCTTTGATCTGCTCCGCATCCAATGTTTCCACACGCAAGAGTGTTGTCGCGATGAGATCCAATTGATCACGGTGTGTGGTCAAAAGTTCTTTGCATCGTGCATAGCACTCATTGATGATATTTTGCATTTCCTGGTCGATCTCATAAGCAATCTGCTCCGAGTAGTTGCGCTCATGACCAAAATCACGGCCCAGGAACACCTGTCCTTGGGAACGTCCGAATTGCATCGGACCCAGTTTGCTCATGCCGTATTCGGTAATCATGCTGCGCGCAATCGCGGTAGCGCGTTGGAAGTCATTATGGGCACCAGTGCTGATGTCCCCAAGCACGATTTCCTCGGCTACACGACCACCCAACAACCCTGTGATTTTGTCGAGCAAATCATTCTTCGTTGCAAAGTAGCGGTCCTCTTTCGGCAGCATGACGGTGTAGCCGCCTGCTTGGCCGCGAGGGATGATCGTTACTTTATGAACCATGTCGGCATTTTTCAAATGGTACCCGACAATTGTATGGCCAGCTTCGTGGAAAGCCACGAGGCGTCTTTCATCTTCACTCACGACGCGCGATTTTTTCGCCGGACCTGCAATTACCCGGTCAATCGCCTCATCAATTTCATTGGCGCCAATCTGCTTTTTGTTACGACGAGCGGTCAACAGCGCCGCTTCGTTCAACAGATTCTCAAGATCCGCTCCGGTAAATCCGGTTGTTCCACGGGCGATTACATCAAGCTTCACGTCATCGCTCAGCGGTTTGTTGCGCGCATGTACTTTCAGTACAGCTTCGCGGCCTTTCACATCCGGACGGTCTACCGTGATCTGACGGTCAAAACGGCCTGGACGCAACAGCGCCGGGTCGAGAATGTCAGGACGGTTGGTTGCTGCCACGATAATGATTCCTTCGTTGGCACCGAAGCCATCCATTTCTACGAGCAACTGGTTCAGCGTTTGCTCGCGCTCGTCATGTCCGCCGCCCAAACCTGCGCCGCGTTGACGACCTACAGCATCAATCTCGTCAATGAAGATAATGCACGGTGCATTCTTCTTCGCATTTTCGAACAAATCGCGAACACGGGACGCACCGACCCCGACGAACATCTCCACAAAGTCAGAACCGGAAATGCTGAAGAATGGAACGCCTGCTTCCCCTGCGACTGCACGAGCAAGCAAGGTTTTACCGGTACCTGGAGGCCCTACAAGGAGAACCCCTTTTGGAATGCGTGCACCGACCGCTGCGAATTTGCGCGGATCCTTCAGGAACTCGACGACCTCCACCAGCTCGGCTTTTTCTTCGTCGGCACCTGCCACATCATCGAAGGTTACACGCTTTTTCTCATCATTATAAAGCTTGGCTTTGCTCTTCCCGAAGTTCATCACCCGGCTGCCGCCACCCTGTGCCTGGTTTAACAGGAAGAAAAACAGGATAAAGATGATTACAAACGGAATGATCGAGGTGATAAAGGTCAGCCAGATGTTGTTGCCCTCTGCTTCCTTGTACTCTACCTTTTTCACTTGGTTATCATCGATCTTCTGGTCAAGTGTGCCGATGATGTCGGTACTCGATAGCGGAATGTTGGTCGTAAAGGATTGCTGTTTTCCGGCCGGAACCGTGATCAGTTTCCCTTCAACCCGATATGTACCCCCGGCTGGCCGGAGCATCACTTCCGATATATTGTTGGCTTTCAGTTGAACCCGAAACTCCTGGTAAGAGATTTCGTCCACTTTATCAGTCCCGGAGAGGACAAAATTCACAATCCCAACCGTGACGAGAAAGATAAGTAGATAGAACCCGGTATTACGAAAAAAGCGATTCATTTCTTACCTCCTCTCGCGAAAAAAGACACTTTTCACATTTTATCATAACGCCTTGCTTCTCCACAACATGACCCACTCGAGCCTTATCGACAGAAACGACGTTATTTCGCGTACACTTCCGGCTTCAATACGCCGATGAACGGGAGATTGCGATACTTCTCCGCATAGTCCAATCCGTAACCGACGACAAACTCATCCGGAATGGTAAAGCCGCTGAAATCCGGCGTGATATCCACTTTCCGGCGTTCAGGCTTGTTCAGAAGAGTTACCACTTTCACGGAAGCCGCTTCGCGATGGCGCATCAGCTCCACCAATCTGCTGAGCGTCAGCCCGCTATCCATGATGTCCTCTACAATGAGAACATGGCGATTTTGCACGGATGTATCAAGGTCCTTCAAGATCTTGACCATTCCAGTTGATTCCGTACCTGCGCCATAGCTGGATACAGCCATAAAGTCCATCTCGCAAGGAATGTTCATGTGCCGAACCAGATCGGCCATAAACAGAATCGCTCCGCGCAGCACGCAGATAACCAAGGGATTTTTGTCCTTGTATTCTGCTGTTAGCGTCGTGCCCAATTCCTGCACTTTTGCTGCGATTTCCTCTGCTGATAGCAAAATCTCCTTGATGTCGTTATTCATTTTTAACCTCCTGCCAATCTTCTCCGTACTCTGCTGCTACATACAAAAACCGAGTTGTGTGCTGGTTGACGGCGGCAACAGCTGCCCTGCGCACACCCGGCACCCACATAATTTCTTCGCCTGCCACAAGAAGCGGCATGCGATCCCGATGCACTTTCGGAACTTTGCAATCGATCATCAGTTCCTTCAGTTTTTTGCTTCCCGCTGATCCCAACAAGGTCAGGCGATCCCCTGCTCTCCTGTTACGGACCATCAGTTTACCGGTGAGCTGATCCAGGTCGAATACGGCTGCATTTACTGGCAGCTTGTCGAATTCGGGAGCTGACTGCAGCACATTGGCATGAAACATCGTTCCGCTTTCCCACACCATCGTTGTCCCTGGTACAACAAGGTCGTAACAGTATGGGAAGGACTTCGAGTCTGGTAAACCACGGGTAAAGCTTATTCGCTCATAAACCCGTTGGACGAAGACACCATCGGGAAGATGAAGCTCCGCTGACGGGTGATCTCCTGTAACGACACGTAAAACAGCCTCCACGTGCTGCGAAGACCACTCTGCCCTTGTAGACAGATAACTTAATATTAGAGGAATCATTCTTCTTTGTAAAGCAAGGTCACAACTTTGAAAAGGTTGCACAGCCATACTTATTTTATTCGATTCTTGCTGGACAATTACCTGTTGCAGTGCCTTTTTGCTGGCATCATGCAAATACTTTTCGTCAATCTCCGCCGACTTGGCCAACTGCAGAATGTGCTCGCGGTATCGTACGTTGATCCCTTCGAAAAGCGGAAGCACATCGAGGCGAATCCGGTTGCGCAAATACTTGCGCGAAGCATTGCTGCTGTCCTCCCGAGGCGACAGCCCGGCCTCCCGGCAGTACTCCTCCAGCTCGTGGCGAAATACACCCAGCAAGGGACGTACGACTTCAATCTTCCCTTCCACCAGCCATCTTCTGAGGGGAATGCCTGCAAGACCGTGAATGCCGGTGCCGCGCAGCATCCGAAACAAAACGGTCTCCACCTGATCATCCCCATGATGGGCCAGCACGACTTTGCGCGCGCCCACCTCTTCGGCCACCTGCTGGTACAGCTGATAGCGAACCTCCCGGCTGGCTTCCTGGCTTCCCAGACCACTTTCCTCCATATATAAGGAAACGTTGCGCTTAAAGGAATGACACGGGATGCTCCATTCTGTACAGACAGTCTGCACATACTCCGCATCAGCATCGGACTCTGCACCGCGAAAGCTGTGGTTCACGTGAACAACGTGGATCTTCCATCCGTACTGATATTGTTTATTGAGAGACATCAAGATATGCAGGAGAGCCATGGAGTCCGTTCCGCCTGATACGCCCACGACCAAGCTCTCCCCGGCGGTAAGCAGCCGCTCGTCCTCAATCTGTTTTTGCACGCGTGCCAGCATTTCTCGTCACAATTCCTTTCCACACTGAAAAAATGGAGAGCCCGAGTATCAATCCCGAAGCAATCGCTCCTGCGATCAGGGACGTGCGCGTCGCCAGCGTAATGCCGCCAAGATCATCTCCATTCACAAAGGACAGCATTGCCTTGTATGCGACAGAGCCGGGCACAAGCGGAATAATCCCGGCCACACTGAAGTTTGTGGAAGGGACGCGAAGATACACAGAAAACAGCTGGCTGCTCAGCGAAACACCGGTAGCAGCCAAAAAGGTTGCCACTGTGATAGAAATGCCGTTTCCGATCAGGACATTGTATATGATCCATCCCAGGCTACCCGCGAACCCTCCAGCCAACAAGGCGCGAATCGGGACGTTAAACAACATGCAAAATGCAACGGTTGAAAAGAAACTGAGAATAAGTCCTTGCCACCAGCCCATCGCCATCACCTCGCCAAAAACAGCAGTGTCACGGTCGCGATGGCCACGGATAATGCGGTCAAGAGGGCCTCGACCCCCCGCGATACCCCTGCCATCAAGTCACCTGCCATCAAATCCCGCAATGAGTTGGTTACCGCGATCCCCGGGAACAACGGAATCATGGTCCCGATGATCATCAGATCCAGTTGAAGTCGGGCATTCATCTTGTAGCAAACCAACGCCAATAAGCCCCCAAGAATGGCGGCAAAAAATTCATTAAAAAATTTCACCCGCAGGTACGGTTCGAAATATCCGACACTTGCATTGACGATCATCCCGGCAACACCCGCGATGATAATCTCAATCACGCCTGCTCCGAAAAGCGCAGCAAAGGCTCCGCTGGAAACACTAGCTGCCACATTTTGCAGCCAAGCCGGATAAATCGGCTTTTTTTGATCAATTTCCTGCAATTGCAAATAAGCTTGAGGCAGCGTAATTTTTCCGGATACGTAGTTGCGCGACACTTCATTGACCAGCGTTACCTTATTCAGGTCGATCGTGCGGATCCTCGTTCGAATCATGCGCGTGTAGTCTTTATCCAAGTAGCAGTAGGAAAGGATAATACAGGTAGGGGTCACAAAGCTGTTTACATTCTTCATTCCAGCCGCTTTGGCGATCAAAGCCATCGTGTCTTCCGCCCGGTAAGTCTCTCCCCCATTTTTCAGCATGATTTCACCCGCCAACAGACAGGTTTCCATCACCAATTCATCGGACACCAGCTTTTCACACCCTTTATAACCATAGATGATACAGCGTCCCCGCCAACATCAGCATAGAGGCAACAAAAAGGCCGCCCAGCAGCGCGCTCGCCACGCTTCCACTGCGCCCGCGCTTGGATGGAGGCGTCACATTTCGCTGTCTGATAGCCGCCATTAATTCCTGCTTCATCATCATTGCTTGCGGATACTTTCCATACAGCGCCTTGAGAAGCGGTGCGCGGTATGGGTAAAGATTGTCATTTTCCCGTATTATATCACAGAGGTCCTGGATCGTCCTTTTTTCATGACCGACTTTTTTCCATCGCGCCTCGTTCGTCATCAGGCGAATCATCATCACGCTGACGGAAAACAGATCATACGCAGCTTCGGCACGCCGGTCTCCTGCCTGCCAGCCGCCCCGATCGTATTCCTCGGTAAATTGGCGTACCGCATTGCCCATTTTGGTAACGCCGCCGAAATCGACGAGACGCAGCTGTTTGTTGGCGCTCATCATCATGATATTTTCCGGCTTCAGATCGCCAAACACCCAGCCTTGGCCGTGCAGTGCATGCAAATGAGCGAGCAATTGGACAGCCAGGACCGGCACCCACTCCACGCCAACACGTGCAACATAGCGATCCAGCCTTTCCCCTTCCAGGTACTCCATGCTGTAAAAGGTGCAATTTTGCCCATCGATGGTAAGGTCGTCGACATCGCATAAGAGCGGCCCGATCTGTTGCTTGGGAAGCTGTTGCACGCTTTTGAGCATATTCACTTCCATGAGCAGATCCAGGGGATCAAGCCCGATTTTCACCGCAAGCTTTTTGCCTGCTTGCTCCGCCAAATAAACAGCGCCGTTCGCCCCTTGACCCAAGGGACGAACGACACGATAACGCTTGTGATTCCATTTGCCTGAAAACTCGCCAGGCAGCTTTGGAAAAGCAGGATTAGAATACATGATCCTCTAGGTAACCGTCCATTTCATCATCCCGTTTCCCTGTACGTTCGTGGCGGTAGCGATCCTCCAGGGAAGTTGGCATTGGAACATCCTCGAACAGAGCAATCGCCTCTACGATGGCAGGCCCCGACGGAGTAAGACCGCTCATCGTCAGCCCTTCTGTCAGCTGATGCGCTTTTTCCACCTGTTCGGTCCACGGAATCCGGACATCCAGATGCTGATGTTTCCCAGGAAATGAACAGACGGCCATCTGGCTGCGGCCACTCCGTGAGCGAAGGCTGATGCTGAAATCATGAATTGCCTGTTGAACGGCAGGCAGCTTCGATTTCATGCTGGCTGACGTATCCACGAGCATGACCACATTCATACTGCTGCGTTCACCCAGCTCGTCTACCATCCCCGCTACCTGAATCCGCTTTTCGGGAGTCAATTGCTCCAAAGCGGAATCTCCCAAAATGTCTTTCAATTCTTTATTTACAACTTGATGAATGGTTCGGGTCATCGCTTTTCGCGTCAGCATCTGGACTGTCTGTGCCAATTGCGCGGGGTATACGATGTCACTCAAACCGCCGCCCGCTTCTGCAATCTCCCGAATTTCCCGAATCCCTTGCTCACCAATTTCATTCCGTTCGACGACGCCAATCACATTCACGGTGATGCCTTGCTCTCTGGCCAGCGTGGCGGCAGCTACTGGGCTGATCCCGCTGTTGGAGCAACCGTCCGTTACCAACAATATTTGCCGAAGTGTAGGTTCTTTCATCTCGATAACCTCCCCGTCTTTTACAGACTACCGACTATTGCTAATCGTTTTTCTATCAGTATCGACGGGGGGATGGAAAATCATACCTTACGGGAAGTCGTTGTCTAACTGACGATCCGTGGCCGCTCTACCCGATCCATGCCCTGCACCTGAATGGAGGACCATTGCGGCACAAAGCGATCGATTCTGGCTACCAAGACCGTCATGTCATCGACGATCTGGCCGGAATGCTGGAAGATGACTTTTTCCAACAGACGGTCTGCTACCTCTTGCGGCTCATCCGTGTCGAGCTCAGCGATCATCCGCCTCATCCACATCTGCCGGTTTTCGATATGGCGCGGTGCATCGTAAATCCCGTCTGACATCATTACCAGCAGGTCACCCGGTTTCAGCGTCCGCGTCACCACATCCACTTCGATTTCTTCCAAAATACCGGCGGGCAAATTATTGGCCGTCACGGTGATCACTTCCGAACCCCGCTTGATAAAGCTGGGGGTGGAACCGATCTTTACGAATCGGGTATGAGCTGTCTGCAGATCAATCAGTGCCAGATCTACCGTGGCAAACATCTCATCCGTCGAGCGAAGAGCCAACACAGAATTGATCGTCTTGATCGACAGCTTTTCATCCATGCCCGACTTCAGCAGCTGCTGCAGGATATCCAAGGCGGATTGGCTCTCCAGATAGGCTCGCTCGCCATTGCCCATGCCGTCGCTGATCGCTAATGCCATCTTCCCGTTGCCCAGATCCATCGTCTTGAAGCTGTCTCCGGAAAGGAGCTTGCCATCCTTGGCCGCACCGGCTACGCCGATATCGATCTCATAGGTTCGCGCGGAGCCCAGGCACATTTTGCAGGTGCCATCCTTGAATGCTTCGCAATGCCGCTCTTTGACGACAATGTTTTCACCCAAAATATCGGTAATGAGCGGTGCGACGATCTTGGCGCACTCATCCCGTCCATAGCAGGTCGGCTGGATAATTTCGATATCGACTTTCCCTTCCTCCAGACTGTGTATATCCACGCGCCGCACGGAAAGGCCCAAACCTTCCAGCGCTCTCGTTACTTGCTTTTCCTGAAAACTCAGCTCGATGCCCTCCCGTTGAATTTCCCGGGCAAAGTCGCTCATCACCCGGGAAACCCCGGAGAGCTGATCCGCGACGAGCTTTCGGCTTTCATGAACCTGTTTCTTTAATTGGTTATAGGATTGAAACCGTTCATACTCCTGCTCCATCGTCGTGAGCACCTTATCTGTTTTGACACATTTTCGTTCCCAATCGCGCGGGACAACCATCCCTGCCATTGTCCCGGCTTCCATCATATGTTCCATCATGGCGCGCATCGCTTGATAGGTTGCCTGCGTCTCGCGCTCCCAGCATTGCTCTTTTTTCCAGCAGCGCTCGCAGGTGAACTCGGTTACCCTGCTCAAGAAAATATCGACCTGCTCTTCTTTCGCCGCAGGTTCTGCTGTCTGGGCAAAGCTGCGCGACAGCTGTGTAAATAAATCAGAGAATTGACGGATCTTTCCAGCGGTGACGTCACGTACATGCCGCATGTATTCTTGATGGGATTGCATGTTTTCGGCTGTCCCCGGAATAAATCGGGCAACCTTCTTCCACACCACGGCTGGTGTCAGAATGAAAAGGAGGATCGCCAAGGACGTCTCGATCAAGGAAAGCGGCAGTGTATCCTCCGCTCCCCCATATATCGCGAGAATCGCGGTTCCGAGCAAAAGACCTGCGGAGACGCCAACCTTCCCACCTTCCCGTAGCAATCCGGCGAGCAATCCGGAAAACGCAAGCAGGTTGATCTGCTGGAGAGCGTTTACATTCGCCAGACTGAGAATCAATCCGCTGACGACGCCGACTGCAGCACCGACTGTCCCGCCTCCGGCAAAAGCAAACAGCAGCAATAAATAACGTGAAAGGATATGCTCCATGGAGACACCTTCGACTACCCAACCAACGGTACCTGTCATCAGAGATGCCAGCAGGATCACCAGGGAGACGATTTCTTCATTTTTTAACGGTTCGTATGGTTTGGCCAAATGAATGATCGACAAGGATTGAATGAAAATCAAAGTTAAGACAAAGCCGAGAATGGACTCTACGGCAACCATAACCAGGCTATAGGTAGATATCTGGTTGGTGATCGTATCAAACAGCATGTGGCTGGCAAAAAGAGTGATCAGCACGATTAACGGTGTTCGGGAAAAATCTTTTCGTGGAAAGCGTTCTGTGAACCGGCAGACAATGAGTGACACCGCCATGCTCAGAACCGCTTCCAATCCAACAGGCAAAGAGTGAGAAAAAGCGCCCAATGCCATTGCCAGCGCACTCACCAGCAGATGATCGCGCCGAACATAATACATCACGATGAAGTAAGGAACAACGAACGGAGTCAGTTCCTCAAGGATGAGAGCTCGTCCCAACAAAAACCCCATTAACATCGGAAGCAGCTTATAGCGCTGTCCGATTTCAGCGATTCTCTCCCCCCACGACCCTGTTGCTTGCGTCCACTGCTGACTCATTTTTTGTGTCCACGCTTGTCCCATGTCAGAAACATTTTTATTGATGATCATGTTCGCACCACCCCGTTCTGATTTTCATGTGGTTCTCATTATAAAGAGTGGGCTTTGTAAAATATGTCAAAATAACGATTCCCATTCAAGAAATCGTCCGACAAATTCTATGAAAAACTTTGTAGGATGAAGTGGAGGTTGTGGCCATAGTGGTTGGGGAAGGGAAAAACGGGCGAGGCTGCGTTCTTGCCCCACCCGCAGGGGGATGAAAACTGTCCGGTTCCGCTTGCAAAAGCGGTACGTCACGCAAAAGTTTCGGGGAAGCAAATTCAACGTAGAGGTTGCGCGACAAGCGTGTACCGCTTTTGCAAGCTCCACCTCGGTAGGTGTGGCAAAGACTCCGCCCGTCCCGTTTTTCCCTTCCTCGCCGATCTTTTACTGTAATCCATTTCAAAGATCTAATCGAAATGACACTTACTATTTTTTATCTTTAAAATGCCTCTGCATCGACAGAGAGCATGTTTCCTTGCCAAGCGACTTGCGGAGCCCTGCCCAGCGGAGCAAGGAAGAGCGGGAAACAGGAGCGCAACCTGTCCGAGCTGCGGAGCAGCTACTGCTTTTGCGTCTCCCCCGCGCTTGCTTGCGGAGCGGACAGTCCTAACCCACAGCGGGGCGGAGAATCCGAGCGCAGACAAGGAAACATGCTCTCCCCACCACGGCAGCCTAAAAAAGGACAAAAAAATACCGACGTTTTAGGCGTTCAACGTCGGCCGGCAGGTGATTCGCGCTCGGTGATACGGGCTTATAATATGTATATTCGTCATCAATAGAAAAGTACCTTCCTTTTTTTCTCGCCAATTTGCGCATTTTTGGATGGAAGTTGCTGCCACCAGCAAAATTAGCGACCGCGCCCTTTTTTGTCCATGTTTTTTCGTAAAGGAGATAGCCGATCCTCACTGTCTTTCAGGAAGCGATTTAGTTTATCTTCAAAGTTTTCTACACGTTCGCGAGGAGAACGGTTCGGGGGTCGTCGTTCCGGTTTGTCAGGACGGTCAACAGCCTTTTTGATCGACAAGCCGATCTTTCCTTCCCGAATATGCAGCACTTTCACGGTGACGGTATCCCCAATTTTCAAGTGTTGGTGAATGTCGGTCACATACGCCTCAGCAATTTCGCTGATATGGACGAGGCCGGTGGACCCGTCAGGAAGCTCGACAAATGCACCAAATTTTGTAATACCCGTGACTTTTCCGACCAGTTTGCTGCCTACCTCAATTCCCATGAACGCGGAAAGCCTCCCTCATGCATAAAGAATGTTCCACCAGGAATGATCGACCTTACTCTGGAATCACATATATTTGCTCACCCGGCTTGGACAAGAAATACTCCTTGCGCGCAAGCTCGGCGATGTACTCTTTATCATTCAATCTGCTCACTTTATAGGTGAGCTCTGCTTGTGTCTGCTTTATCTCGGTTGCCTGTTGGCGAAGCGTCTCCAATTCTTTTTCCTTCTCAGACAAGATGCCGCTTTGCAAATAGGCCGTATAGCCCGTCCAGACGGCAAAGCACAGCACAAAGAACATGACGAGACGTATTCTGCGCTTTTGTCCTTGCTTATTAGATGGGGATGCGTTGCTGCTCATCGTTGAATCCACCTTTGCCAATTATTCCTGTTTGTTCCTTGGACGTATCCATTTCTTCACGTCTGCCCAAAATCCTTTTCCACGACGATGGATTTTTCTCCCTACATTATGACCCCATTTTTGCACAGGAGCAATCGGAATTTGCAGGATTCTCCACAAGAATTGAAAAATTCCTAGAATCATGGTGATCAAAAAACTGAGCAGCATGCCGATAAGTCGATAAATGAAGAGAATGGGACGTACAATCAAGGTATCGATGATCAGCATGACCGTGCGAAACAGCCATTGCGCAAATCGGATCGCCGCTTGGAGAAATTGGACGTACTGCTTGCTCCCCAACAAGAAGTACAACCATGCTCCTCCAAACAGCCCGATAAAGATCGGAAAGCGAACGACACCATTGTTCACGTAAGCCAGAATCCAAAAGACAAACCCAACGCTGACAAGCCAGAAAAGGACATCCAGCAGGAATACCAGCCACGCGGGAAAGCGTCCTCTCCCCCGGAATACCTGATAGGTGTCGTATCCCATGCCCATCAGCAAGCCACAGACCGACATGGAAAAAATCGTCTGTAATTGAACACTGATGCTCACTTGAACAACTTACCGAAGAATCCCCGCGACCGATCTCCGGCTTGCCCCTGCTCAAGATATCCCATCTCGTGCACCAACCCTTCGATTGCCACTTCCCCTGTTTCCAAGCTCAAGTTTTTCATATGCAAATTTTGCCCGCGAATGGTGAGAAATCCAGCTTCCGTTTCCAGCAGGAATTCCTCGCTGTCGAAGCTTTCCACATTCTTCACCCCGGATATTGCCAAACTGCGCCGATTGATCATGACGATCTCGTGACGCGGTTTTTTCGTATGCTCGTTCATCGAAAGACCTCCCTCAACCGATTCTTGTACCATCGTATGGGGAGGGATGTCCTTTTAGAACAAAAACGGACTGGTTAGATCGACAGCAGCGCACCAAAGATAGTAAGGGATTCCCTTTTGCAGTTGTGTATAATGGGCATAGACCTTGCTCCATATGCATTCGACTTCATACTAATAGAAGCAGCCAGGTGGGGGGAAACCGCATGCTACAGGCAGACTTGCAACATTGGATTGAAGAATTCTACCGCAAGCGCGGCTGGTCCGAGTACGGCCCGTTTGAGCGTATCGGCTTTCTCATGGAGGAGGTCGGGGAAACGGCTCGTGCCGTCCGCGCGTTGGAAATCGGCAGAGACCGTCCTGATGAAACCGAGGCCTCAAAGGCTGAGAAGCACCAAGAGCTGATCGAAGAAATGGGCGATGTGCTGGGGAATTTAGTGATCCTGGCAAATATGTATGACATCACGATGGAGCAGATCCTCACGGCGCATAAAGAAAAATTGCAGAAACGTTATGAACAGACAGGAGGTAAACGATGAAGCGGATTTGTGTCTTTGCCGGTTCCAATGCCGGTCTTCATCCCGAATATGAGCAAAAAGCTGCGGAGCTTGGCCATCTGTTGGCCCAAAAAGGAATGGAGCTTGTCTACGGCGGCTCTAAGATCGGTCTGATGGGACGTGTCGCCGATCACGTCTTGCAAGAAGGCGGAAAGGCGATCGGCGTCATGCCGCGCAACCTGTTTCGCGGGGAAATGGCGCATACAGGCTTGACCGAACTGCATGAAGTCGCCAATATGCATGAACGAAAAGCCATGATGTCCGATCTGTCCGATGGGTTCATCGCCCTGCCTGGCGGATACGGGACTTTCGAGGAGCTGTTTGAGGTGATCAGCTGGTCACAGCTCGGGATTCACAGCAAACCAGTAGGCATTCTCAATATCCGCGGCTACTATGATCCCCTTGTCGACATGGTGAAAAACGCAGTGGCCGCTGGCTTTATGCCTGAAACACACCTGCAGCTGCTGATCGTAGAAAGTGAGCCTGACTTGCTGCTGGAGCGGATGGCCCAATACACGCCACCGGCTTACGCACACAAGTGGGCCGAGCTGCCCGAACAATAGCTTAACGCATGGAGGCTTGACATCACTGCCCCCTGTCATATAATAAGTATGAGTTTTCTAGGGTTCCGCGGCATTTTTTAGCCGGACTGGTCCGAGAGAAAACACACAGTGTACAAACCACTGTGGACACGGAGGGATAAAAGCCCGGGAGATCATCCATCTGGATATCTCTCGGGCTTTTTTGCGTTCATGGCCTTCCTGGAGAAACTACAAACAGAAGGGAGATGCGGAAAATGACCAGACATTGGCTGCTTGTTGTCGCTGCAGCTGTTTTCGAGGTGATATGGGTAGCAGGCTTGAAGCATGCAGACAGCATCTTGACTTGGCTCATCACCTTCGCCGCCATTGCCATTAGCTTCGGCGGGCTGATTCATGCCGGAAAAAAGCTGCCGACTAGCACGGTTTATGCGGTCTTTGTCGGATTAGGCACGGTCGGTACGGTCATCAGTGAAATGATCTGGTTTGGCGAGCCGTTTCAATGGCCGAAGATCGGACTCATTGCGCTTCTTTTAATCGGGATTATCGGATTGAAAATCGTGACGCCCGATCATGAGCATCCTGCAGAATCGGGAGGAGATACCGCATGAGCTGGCTTTCGCTACTTTTCGCCGGATGCTTTGAAGTGGTGGGTGTCATTGGCATTACCCAAGTCAATCAGCGCCCGGCATTCCGCTCTTACTTGATCATGGTGGGCGGGTTCTTGTTGAGCTTCCTCTTCCTCTCCCTCGCGATGAAGGAAATTCCGATGGGGACTGCCTATGCGGTGTGGACAGGGATCGGCACTGTGGGCAGCACGGTGATCGGGATGGTGTTTTACAAGGAACCAAAGGATACGCTGCGTCTTTTCTTCATCGCCATTGTCATTGTTGCGGTCGCGGGATTGAAGCTGATCCAGTAAGAAAAACTTCCATAGAAGCCCTCTCGAAGAGGTCGTCGAGTCCTTCTTTAGAGGGAGTTTTTCATGCTGTATCAGATTGATTCGTCGTGAAGTGTATACTCTCTGATACAGCAAAAAAGCCACTCGGCCGCAGTGTTCATACACTGCGACGAGTGGCTCTTCCCAGTCCGACTACCCTCTCAAGTAATCGTCCTCTTCTTTTTCATCCCGTGGTACCGGTACTTCCCCGATCACCTGATACAAGGTAGCCGCTTCTTCCTTGCGCGGATTCTCCTTGATATCCTCCACTTTTACCGAAACGATCTTCTGGCCAAAACGAATGGACAGCTTATCGCCAATCTTTACATTGCTGGATGCCTTCGCAGCGCGGTCATTGATCTCTACTCGCCCTTGATCGCATACGTCCTTTGCCAAGGTACGGCGTTTGATCAGCCGCGATACTTTTAGAAATTTGTCCAGTCTCATCGGTCTTCCTCCCTCTTTACCCTTGCTTCTTTGCTTCTTCCCACCAGCGATCCATCTCCGCCAGATCGGTCTGGTCAAACGATTTATTCGCTTCACGCAGCTTTTGCTCGATATATGAAAAACGCTGCTTGAACTTGCGGTTGGTCATGCTTAACGCCTCTTCAGGCTCCACCTTGTAAAAACGGGCCAGGTTGACCACGGCAAACAGCAAGTCGCCTAGCTCACCCGCTCGTTCCTCTGGGGATGCCTGCCGCACTTCCTGGTATTCTTCTTCGATTTTTTTGTAGACATCTTCTACGTTGTCCCAGTCGAACCCTACTCCAGCCGCCTTCTTCTGCAGCTTGTAGGCATACATCAGGGCAGGCAGCTCACGAGGGATTCCCGCCAGCTTGGACTGCGCCTCCACATCCACACCTTTTGCCGCTTTTTCCTGGCGCTTGATCTCATCCCAGTTGGCCAAAGCCTCCTCAGCGTCCTCGGCTGCCATTTCCCCGAATACATGGGGATGACGGCGAATCAGCTTGCTGTTGAGAGCGGCGATGACGTCCTCGACACTGAAGTAGCCGTCCTCCGCTGCCATTTGGGAGTGCAGCATGATCTGTAGCAATAAGTCACCCAATTCCTCGCACATCGCATCCGGATCATCATCATCGATGGTCTCCAGCACTTCATAGGCTTCCTCGATCAGGTTTTTGCGGATGCTTTGATGCGTCTGCTCCCTATCCCATGGACAACCTTCCGGACTGCGCAGAATCGCGACGATTTCCTTCAAGTAGGAGAATTGCCGGTTGCGCACAGCCGCCTCTTGTGTGGGTGGCACATAGACAACGGTCAAATTGCCGAGATGATCGACCCGGTCCAGCTCGTACAAGGCAACGGACTCGATCCGTTCCAGCTCTCCCGCTCCAACTGCGGTCGCCACGGTAACCATGTAATCATCGGGGAACACTTCCATGAGCGTCAGCTTGAGATCCGATGCTGTCAGCTGATCGTAGACTTGGGCGATGATGGTATGAAGCGACGGATTGATCTGTTGGGTGGACAAAGCCGTCGCATCCAGCAGCGCGAATCCCTCAATCGGATCGATTTGCAACCTGGCAAAAACCGGGTCCAGAAAGCTTTGGCCGCCGCCGATCGTGATCGCTACCCCGTTTGCTTCCCCTTGCGCAAGCAGCAGCTGCACCGTCCGTTCCGCTACCAGCGGATGGCCCGGAACGGCATAGACGATCGCTCCTTGTTCCTTCGCGGCATTCAACAGGTTGGCTGTAATTTCCTCATATACGGACGAAAAATCTCCATGCTTTTCGTAAATCGCATCAAACGAAGCAAAAGCGATGCCCTCCTGCACGAGCTCGGTGACAACCGGGTGTTCCTTCGTGCGCAAATAAAGATGCGAGGCATTCTTTAACGTCTTAAAAATCCCGTACGGAAGCTGCTCAAGCGTGCCTGCACCCAATCCGACGATATGGATAGCAGCTGTCATTTGCCTTCCACTCCTTTTCGCTGTGATCGATGATTATCCGCGCAGCAGCCGCAGACGGACGAGCACTGCACTTAATTTGCCGCCCTTCGGCAAGAAACGCATATCTTCTTTGGTCAAACCGCCTGTTTTCAAGAGTGCCAGCAAATATACCAGCGCCCCGCTGCTTACAGCAGCCAAGGCCACCAGCGTCTGCAGCAGGCGAGCCGAGTGGACGAAACCGCTTAATACCGATGCAGTCGCCCATTCTACCAAGAGCACGACCACCGTCATGCACAAGGCCGCAAGCAGCGGTTTCCCGATAATGTTTCGCACGCTGATCACGACACCTGTATGCTTGGCAATTCCCCGCATATTTAACAGCATCGCGACCATATACGCGACAACTGTTGCCAGAGCCGCTCCCGAGATGCCAGCCAGCGGGATCAATATCATATTCAGGATCAGCTTGACGACTACGCCGACAAAGAGATGGCGGGCTGGCAGCATGACTTGTCCCAAACCTTGCAGGATTCCAGAGGTCGCGATCGACAATGTGGCAAAAAAGATGGTAAAGGACTGGATCGCGAGCGCCTCTGTCCCTTTTGTATCTCCATAGAGCATCACGTTCACTGGCTCCGCCAATAACGCAAGGCCAAAAGATGCCGGAATTCCGAGCAGGCTGGTCAAGCGCAGCGCAACCTCCGTACGCGAGGCAACTACCCGATGCTGTCCCTGGGCTACAGCCTCACTGATCGCCGGAACCAGGGCCAAGGAAAGCGAAGTGGCAAAAAACGTACCGAATTGGATCAACGGTTGTCCACGGTCAAAAGCGCCTTTGACGACCTTGGCCATTTCCTCATCCATCCCGCTGTATTGCAGCATATTGACCACGGTCACGGAATCAACCAGCGGAATCAGCGGCAAGACCAACGCCCCGAGACAGATCGGAAGCGCATAGTAGACCAGGCTTCTCAGGACTTGTCTAGTTGTCCAGCTGTTGGCCGTTGGCTTGATTTCTTCATTTGCTTGATTTTGTTTGCGGGCATTTTTCCGCCAGTACACCAACAGCACGATAACGGCGGTCACCGCACCCGGAAACGCCGCAAACACGGCACCTGTACCGGCCAGATAGGCGTCCTGGTACACGATCATCGCCCAATAGGCCGCGATGAGGATAAAAATCACCCGAATCAACTGCTCGACCACCTGCGATACGCCAGTGGGCACCATGTTTTGCTGTCCCTGGAAGTATCCGCGCATGATTGCCGCGATCGGTACCAGAGGAAGGGACCAGGCTACCGCGCGAAGCGGCATGGTCAGTTGTTCATCCCCCATAAAATCCGCGACGAGCGGGGCTCCTGCATACAAAAGCAGAAAGAATACGAAACCCAAAATGAACAGGGTAAAGCTGGCTACACGAAACGCTTTTTTCGCGCCATACGCATCTCCCACGGCCAGCCTTTCGGATACCAGCTTGGAAATCGCAATCGGAAAGCCAGCTGTCGCCAGGATCAGCAGAGTCGTATAAAGCGGATATACCTGCATATAGACGTACAAGCCGATATCTCCGGCAATATTTTGATACGGAATGCGGTAAACAGCACCGAGCAATTTGGATAATAATCCAGCAATGCCGAGGATCGCTGCTCCTTTTACAAAATGGGCAGAGCTTCTGTCAGACATGTAAGGTTGTTCTCCTCTCGAGCCAAAGCTTCGTACATTATACCACAATCACCATCAAATCCCACTTACCCCGGAGAGCACGAAAAAACAGCCCCGCTTCTGCGAGACTGTTGGTTCTTTCAGCTATTGCTCCATTTGTTTGGCCAGGAAACCGGCTGCGGTCTCCGCCATTTTCAATTCCAGATCGCTCATCTTGGACGTATCGGTCTTGCTTACCAAAATCACCGCGCCGATTGGATCGCCGCCTGCCACGATCGGCGATACCACAAAAGAGGAGTACTGCTCGTTCATATCGCGAATGATCTCGTATTGGCCACTGTTCTTTTCTACCCGGCTCTTGCGGTCTTCTAAGCATTTTTCCACGATGTTGCCGACCGGCTTCTCCAAGTATTCCTTTTTCGAAGCGCCCGCAACGGCGATGACGGTATCTCTGTCCGATATCAGCACAATGTGATTCAAGCTTTCATAAAGGGAATCGGCATACTCTTTTGCAAAATCGCCGAGTTCGCCAATTGGCGAATATTTCTTCAAAATAACTTCCCCATCACGATCGACAAAAATCTCAAGTGGGTCGCCTTCACGAATGCGCAGCGTACGACGGATCTCTTTTGGAATCACGACCCGTCCGAGGTCGTCAATTCGACGAACGATACCAGTTGCTTTCATATTCATGTTGCCTCGCTTTCTTGAGAAATTGGGTTGTGAGTCTTTTACCGGGTTACCTGTATTTTCTCCACGACACCTAAAATTAACTATCCAATCGATGCCTCAAAGTTTGCCAATTCCCTTGTTACACTCTCCCCCGGGCGGTAGCGAGTGACTATAGTATTCTCCTCGTTTTGAAGAATATGCGAGCATACGAAAAAACAGGGAATCCGCATCGATTCCCTGTTTTCTCCCAAGCTTTATCGCCTTATGAAGCCGGTGTTTTCGGCTGTGGAATGTTCCACTTGGTAACCAGCTTTTCCATTTCCGTATTGACGAACTCTCCGTAGCTTTTCTCGAGCGCCTGCTGACGAAGCGTATCTTTTGCTTCCTCAAACGTTTTTACTTTGCGGTCTTCCACGCGGATGACGTGGTAGCCGTAATCGGTCTTCACGGGCTCACCTACTTGTCCAACAGGCTGCTTCAACGCAGCATCCTTGAACTCAGGTACCCATTGGGTCACGTCTGCGTTTTCATACAAGCCGCCCGATTCCTTGCTGCCTGGGTCATCCGTATATTGTTTGGCCAACGCCGCGAAATCTTCACCCTTCTTGATGCGGGCTACCAGTTCATTCGCCAGCTTCAATGCTTCTTCCGGCTTACGGGACTCGGTAGAAATCAGAATGTGACGGACCGAAGCCGTTGTGAAGCTAGCCTTGTCCGCTTCGTTGTATTGTTTTTGCAGGTCAGCATCCTTGATATCTTTTTTAAGGACACCGATGGAAGCATTGATCAGCGTCATTTGCGAGAGGACCTCTTCTTTGGTCACTCCCTGGTTCTCCATGAGCTTATCAAACTTTTTCTCATCTTTACCCAAAAGGGAGAGATATTGACCTTTTACCAATTCAAAGCTGCTAGCCGAGTCGGTTTCAGCTTGCTTGCGAATAGCGTCATCCGCCCGCGAAGCAAGGATTTTGGTTGCTGTATACTCACGGGCATACGTTTTCAAGGTTTCCTGATCGGCCATTTCGATCATTTGACGCTGAGGCGGATTCAAGAAGCTGATGACCTTCAGGAATTCAGTAAATTCCTTTCCTGTCAGCTTGCCTCCTTGATATTCAACAACAGCAGCCTCATTTTCCACCGTAAAACCGAGCTTGACCGCTGGAAATTGTGCCAATGGATCCTGCGCATCGGCCGGCTTTTCGCCGCCTGCTGCAGGTTGTGACGTATTGGTTTGGTCGGCAGGTGCTGCTGCCTTTTCATCGTCTTTTCCGCAGCCGCTCAGGATACCGAAAGCAAGCACGGGAATGGCTATCAACGTTACGAGTCGTTTCATCCCAATAATTCTCCCTTCTTCTGGCCTGCCCATCACATCACCGGGCTTCCAGAACCGGTGTCTTTACGCACCATGTGAAATTGGCTGAGCAGCTTTTCCACTAACTTCACGCCTTCTTCTTCGCTCAACCCTTTTACTTTAACAGTAATGATAATCTGTTGTCCACCCGACAGGCCCACGCGTCGGCCCCAATCCCCGGTCAAAGCAAACAAGGCACCGCCATCGATGTTGTTGTTTTGACTCGGATCCAAGAACAGCTTGATCACTTCTGGATCCTTTTGGCTGATCTCCGTAATATGGTGCTGCATTGCGTACACACGCAGCCTGGAGATCATCAGCAGGTTCTCTACCGGTCGCGGCAGGTCGCCAAAACGGTCGATGAGCTCTTCGGCCAGATCATCCACATCTTCCAAGGTGGTGACGGCCACAAATTTTTTGTACATCTCGATTTTTTGACGGCTGTCGGTGATGTAGAGGGATGGGATGTACGCATCCACGTGCAGATTGATTTCCACTGCCGGAGGAGCTTCCTTCTTCACTTCCCCCTTCAGCTCATCAATGGCTTCCTTCAGCATCTGGCTGTACAGATCGAAACCGACGGAATTGATGAATCCATGCTGTTCGGCACCCAGCAGATTCCCGGCACCACGGATCGACAAGTCGCGCATCGCGATTTTAAAGCCGGAACCAAGCTCCGTAAACTCCTTGATCGCCTGCAGACGCTTTTCCGCCACCTCGGTCAAGACTTTATCCCGCTGATAGGTGAAATACGCATACGCGATCCGGTTGGAACGACCTACCCGTCCGCGCAATTGATAGAGCTGGGACAAGCCCATCCGATCGGCATTGTAAATAATCAGCGTATTGACGTTTGGAATATCTACACCGGTTTCAATGATCGTCGTGCTGACCAGCACATCGGAGTTGCCCTCCAGGAAGTCGAGAATGACTCCCTCCAGCTCTCCCTCGTTCATCTGGCCATGTGCGACCGCAACCTTGGCATCCGGGACCAGCGCTGAGATTTGCTCCGCCATCTGTTCGATTCCCTGCACCATGTTGTACAGGAAAAATACCTGTCCGCCACGTGCCAGCTCCCGCTCGATCGCTTCCCGCACCAGCGAGGCGCTGTATTCCATGACATACGTTTGCACCGGAAAACGGTTTTCCGGCGGCGTCTCAATGACAGACAGATCCCTTACCCCGAGCATGGACATGTGCAGGGTGCGCGGAATCGGCGTCGCGGTCAGCGTCAGCACGTCTACATTGGTCTTGAGCTGCTTCAGCTTCTCTTTGTGGCTCACGCCAAAGCGCTGCTCCTCGTCCACGATCAAGAGTCCCAAATCACGGAATTGAATGTCTTTGGACAGGACGCGATGTGTACCGATGACGACATCCACCGTGCCATCCTTCAAGCCCTTCATGGTGGCATTCTGCTCTTTGCGTGAACGGAAACGGCTCAGCACCTCTACCCGAATCGGGAAATCGGCAAAGCGCTCGCGGAAGGTCTCATAATGCTGTTGCGCCAAAATCGTGGTCGGCACCAGTACAGCAACCTGCTTGCCATCCATCACGGATTTGAATGCTGCGCGGATCGCCACCTCGGTCTTTCCGTACCCTACATCCCCACATACAAGACGATCCATTGGGCGTCTTCGTTCCATGTCGCTTTTGACTTCCTGGATCGCGCGAATCTGGTCGGCTGTCTCCTGATACGGGAACATCGCTTCAAACTCCCGCTGCTCCTCGGTATCACGCGAAAAGGAGTGGCCAACAGCCGCTTCCCGCGCCGCATACAGCTTGATCAGATCCTCCGCGATGTCCTTCACCGACGACTGTACTTTGTTTTTGACGCGCTTCCATTCACTTCCGCCAAGGCTGTAGATTTTCGGCTCGCTTTCTTCGCTGGCGACGTACTTCTGCACGTGATCGATCTGCTCGATCGGCACAAACAGGCTGTCGCCTCCCGCATAGCGGATATGCAAGTAATCCTTGTGAATGCCGAGAATCTCCTTGGTATCAATGCCGAGGTACTTCCCGATCCCGTGGTTGATATGGACCACATAGTCCCCGGGCTTCAGCTCGAGATAGTTTTTGATCCGCTCGGCATTGTTCATCGGCTGCTGGACCTTGCGTGCTTTGCGCTGCTTGGCTGTGAATACTTCGCCTTCGGTGATCACCACCAGCTTGTTCATCGGCAGCTCAAAGCCGGTTTGCAGGTTTCCGATGATGATGGTCGGACGTCCCGGCGGAATCGTTTCTACCTTCTCCGTCAGCAGATCGGCCTCCATCTCATAGTCATGCAGCACGCGCTCCAGCCGCTTGGCCCGCTCGCTGTCCGCCGCGACGAAGACGATCTGGTCCTGCGCTTTGATCCAGCGGTTCAGCTCGCTTTTCAGTACGTTCATCTGCCCATGGAAATTCTGCATCGTGCGGCAAGTCCAGTTGACGATGTTCTGCGGCTGCGTTTTCGGCGTTTGCCGCAAAAACAAAGACATGTACACCAGTTGTCTGCCACGCTGGGTCATGATCTCTTCATACGATTGCGACAGGATGAGGTTGCCCATATGCTCACCCTCCGCAATGCGGTTTGTCATCCATTCCGCTTCTTCCTTTTGCAGCTGCGCGGCTGTTTCAAGCACGCGGGATGGTTCATCGACCAGCAGGAAGGTATCCTTCGGCATATATGACAGGATCGTTTCAGCCGTTGGATAAATCGCAGAAATATAGGCATACAGATGCGGCAGACGCTGGCCTTCCCTCATCCGCTCCGCATCGCCGCCAATGCGCTCCATCATTTTGTCCTTGGCCTTGTTGTCCTTCAATTTTTCCAGGGATTCCCCCAGTTTTTTCTCAAGCCGCTGCGCAGACTCCTGCAGCACTTTTGTGGAAACGATCATTTCCTTGGCCGGACCGATCGTATAGCTCTGCACGCTCTCATGGGAACGCTGTGTCGCCATGTCAAAGGTGCGGATCGAGTCGATTACCACATCAAACAGCTCGATGCGGATCGGCCAGTCGGAATCAATCGGATATAAGTCGATGATACCGCCGCGCACGCTCATTTCGCCTTTGCGCTCTACCATATCGACACGCTCGTAGCCCAATTCGATCAAATCATGTAAAAACTGCTCCACATCCAGCTCTTCGCCTGTCTGCAGGGTGATCTGGGCTTCCTTCCATACCTCGGAAGGGACCACAAGCCTCCGCAAGCCCGCAAAAGGAGCGACCAAAATACCCGTGAAGCCTTGGGCTAAACGGTTGAGCACTTGAATGCGCTGGGCCAGCATCTCCGGACTGGCAATCGCCAATTCCGCGCCTACCAGCTCATTGGCCGGATACAAGAGAACGCGATCGGCTGGAACCAGCTCGGTCAGATCCTCGTACACCTTTTGCGCCTGAAACATATTGTGCGTGACCACGCAAATCGGTCGCTCCGTAGCCTGGTGCAAAGCGGCCATCAATGCTTGCCTGGAGGACCCTGCCAACCCTGATACCAGCTGCTCATGGAGTCCCCGTGACAGACCGGCAACGATGGTGCCAAACTGCGTATCCTCTTTTATTGGATGAATGATGACTTGCATCGATTTGTCTCCTCTCCAGACCTGAATCTACGTACGAAAACCCACTCGGCTTTCCTGTAAAGCCGGGCGGGGCACCTTTTCTCTACACTTTCAAAACATGCACGAAACCCACCTGATGCAGCCGAGCTGAACCAGGCGGGGTTTCTCGTTTCTATGGACCAAAGAAGCCTTAGCTTCGGTAAGCCAAGGCTAATCCCAACAGAACAATTTTTCAGCATATTCACACTATTCGCTTTCTCACGAACACAAGCACTCCTTTACTGTATCGGAGTGCCGATGAGTGAGAGCTCCGGATTTTGATCCAACGCTTCCTTGCAATAATCGCACAAGACACGCACGACCGTATCTCCACCATGTTCTCTGGATATTATATGTTGCCGCTCTTCAGGGGTCAAGGAATCTAGGCCGAGACTGACTTCGGTCGCCATCGATTGATCGATTTCGCCAATTTTCATCCCACAGCAACGACACACATAGCGAAAACTCATATGCTCCACCCCCAGACTGATGATATGATCTAGTATCGCCCGGGAGGTGGAAAAACATACAAATTGGACCTATCTCTTTAACGAATGATAATGGCTGATCACCTTCAAAAAATCCTCCGTCAAGGACATGACGCTGGCCTCAGCAGACAGCGTGACTGCTTCCTCAATGACCGGTTTTTCCTCAGCAGAAAACGTACTCAACACAAAGTCTTTGACACCGGATTTCTGATCGGGACGGCTTATCCCAATTTTGATCCGCTTGAACTCTTGCGTGCCTAAATGCGCGATTAACGACTTGATGCCATTGTGACCGCCAGCGCTCCCTTTTTCCCGTAACCGGATTTGGCCCAGCGGCAGGTCGAGATCATCATAGATCACCAAAAGGTCTTCCGGGGTCAGCTTATAAAAACGGAGAATTTCTCCTACCGATTCTCCAGACAGATTCATATAAGTCTGCGGCTTCACCAAAAGGACGCGCTCTGTGCCAATACGCCCTTCTCCCACTAATGCCTTGAATTTGTTTTGCTGTACAGGAATAGAATACTTGTCGCTAATTTTATCTATGGTCATAAAACCGACATTATGTCTGGTATCTTCGTATTTTTTCCCTGGATTGCCCAGGCCGATAATGAGTTTCACGTTGGTTCCCTCCATTCGTCTTATCTATTGTACTAAAAGAAAGGGACAAGAAAAAGAATGCTTCCGTTCTCCAGGAACGAAAGCATTGGTCAGGCAATATCACTGGTCCCCTCCTGCTTTTCTGCACGATTGGGGAGGATGCGCTCGATTTCACCGCGATACAACTCCAAGTAGAGGAAGGGGGCTAACGTGTTGGCAAAGTAGCGCAGATATTCGGCTTCTTCGTTAGAGAACGAATTCTTCTCTTCCCCGTCAATGCTGAGCACCCCGACGATCTCTTCCCCCATTTTGATCGGCACGCAGATCAGGGATAAATACTGCTTCGAGGCCTTCGGATGGGCTGTGAAGCTGTTCCCTTCCGTGGTGACATCACCGCAAAAATAGGGAACACCCGTCCGGTAGACCTTGCCTGCTGCCGAATCGACAGTCGAGAGCCGCAAATGCTTCATCCCATCCGGGCTAAAATTGACGGCAACGTGAATCTTCAGCTCTGCATCGCTGTCTGGAATGAAGACCGCGATCCGATGGTTATTCGCCTGCTGCTTGGTCAAGACAATACCGATTCCCGGCAGCGCATATTGGTACACCGCTTTGCAAAGCTCGGAAAACTCCTGATTGGTCCGACAAGTCATCGCCTTGGCAATTTCCACAGACATCTGCTGGAGCAGTTTGATGAGCAAGGTCTTCTGTTTGGATTCTGTCGATAGCTTTGTATTTTCTTCTCGTAGCTGCCCGATCAGCTCATTTGGCTGTACGACCAGCAGTCCGGGGATGGAAAACTCCGCTCCCTGTCTGACCTTCCAGACAGTCATGACACCGATGCAGATGATAAAGCCGATCAGGAAGATCCCCAAAATGGTCATGACCCAAGGCTGTGCAGCGGCTGCCGTGATCGCCTTTCCGATCTGTTCAATCAGTTTATCCATTCGCGTCACGTCCCAGGCGTTTTTACCCCTATCTTACGCACGTAAATGTAAAAAAATAACAGGGGCAAGCTTTCGCCCCTGCGTTCCTTACACTTTTTCTGCCTCTTCGATCGGTTTCTCTGCCGTTTCCGCAATTCCTTCCGCTTCCTTCTGCGCTTCCAGCGATTCAGGCGTTCTAGCCTTGACTGCCATCACACTGATGACCACTTCCAGCTCATCCAGCTCGACGGTGACATTCTGCGGGATAGGCAGATCCTTCACCAGGATTACATCCCCAATATTGAGTCCATCCACGTTGACGGCAATCGTCTCCGGAATATCCATCGGGAGACACGTTATTTCTACGCTGTGGCGGACCAATGTCGCCACCCCCAATTCCGGATCTCCCGTCATGACAATCGGTATGCTTGTGGAGACACGCTCATTCATATTTATTTGTCGGAAGTCAACATGCAGCACGGTGCCAGTCACCGGATGCCGCTGCAATTCGGTTACCATGACGGAATATTCCTTGTTATCAACCGACAAGGTAAACGGCTTATTCGTGGTCTGTTTGCGCAGGGCTTGATCCAGCTCAACAGCTTTCAACTGGATGGGTGTACTCGCTACATCTGATCCGTATACGACCGCTGGCAGCCAGCCATCACGGCGCAGTTCATTCATCCTTTTCGTGGCTCGCGAGGATGCTTGAATTTTCTCCACAAAAAAACCTCCTTGGCGAACTAGAGATCATTTCTCTTCTAGCTTGTCCAACGGAGGCATATCTATCCAAAAAGAGGTTCTTTCTTCTTAATCGAACAGCTTGCTTACAGACAGCTCCTCGTGTACGCGAATGATCGCTTCGCCAATGATCGGCGCTACGGAGAGGATCTTGATCTTATCGATACATTTGTCGCTCGGAAGCGGAATCGTGTTGGTCACGACCAGCTCACGAATCTTGGAGTTGGCAATGCGCTCGATGGCTGGACCGGAAAGCACCGGATGCGTACAGCAAGCATAAACATCGCGTGCGCCCGCTTCCACCAACGCGTTGGCTGCCAAAGTAATCGTACCAGCAGTATCGATGATGTCATCGATAATGATCGCGGTTTTGCCTTCGATATTCCCTACGATGTTCATAACTTCTGCCACGTTCGGCTCAGGACGGCGCTTGTCAATAATCGCGATTGGAGCTTCCAGACGCTCTGCCAATTTGCGAGCGCGGGTAACGCCACCGTGGTCAGGAGAAACGACAACGATGTCATCCAGCCCTTTATCCGCGAAATATTTGCCCAAGATCGGCACACCCAGCAAATGATCAACCGGAATGTCGAAAAAGCCTTGGATCTGGGTTGCGTGCAAATCCATCGTGATCACACGATGAGCGCCCGCTGTTTCAATCAGGTTGGCAACCAGCTTCGCGGTGATTGGATCACGCGCGCGTGCTTTCCGATCCTGACGCGCATAACCGTAATACGGAATCACCACGTTGATGCTTTTTGCAGAGGCACGCTTCAAGGCGTCTACGAAAACCAGCAATTCCATCAGGTGTTCGTTGACAGGTGCACTGGTAGGCTGGATGATGAACACGTCGCAGCCGCGCACGCTTTCGTTCAACTTGATTTGGCATTCTCCATCACTAAAGCGAACAGCTTCAGAATCTCCAAGCTGCAGACCAATATGTTCAGCAATTTCTTGGGATAATTGCGGATTCGCACTGCATGTAAACACTTTCAGTTTCGGGTCGCGGTAGTTAGCCATTTTCCTGTGAACCTCCATAACCTTTTCTTATTTCTTTTTTTTGCGAGGCAATTTCGTCGCGTAACCCGACTTGTTGACCTGCCGTTCTCGAGCGATCGCCAATGCATCCTCTGGCACATTATGCGTAATGGTAGACCCCGCGGCGACATAAGCGCCTTCTCCGATGGTTACAGGGGCCACCAGATTGCTGTTGCAGCCGATAAATACATCGTTGCCCACAATCGTCTTATGTTTCTTTTCTCCGTCGTAGTTAACGGTAATCGTTCCACAGCCAATATTTACATTTTCTCCAATTTCCGCATCTCCTACATAGCTCAGGTGCGGAACTTTGGAGCCTTTTCCGATTTTTGCGTTTTTCAGTTCAACAAAGTCACCAATTTTCACTTCAGCTGCAATCTCCGAACCTGGGCGCACATAAGCATACGGACCAACTGTCACATTCTCGCCCACTGTCGATTCTACCAAGACAGAGTACGAAATTGTCACGCGATCCGCAATCGTCATATCCCGCAGATCAGCCTGCGGTCCAAGGGTGCAATCGGCTCCTACTGTCGTTTTTCCACGAAGATGGGTTCCTGGCAGGATATGCGTATCCGGTCCAATCACCACATCTGCTTCAATATAGGTAGAAGCAGGATCTTGAATCGTCACGCCGTTGCGCATGTGGCGCTCGTTGATGCGACGGCGCATGTAGCTTTCCGCCTGCGCGAGCTGCACACGGTCGTTGACACCCATCGTCTCGTCCGCATCCTTGGCAACGTACGCAACCACTTTTTCGCCTGCATCCCGCAAAATGCCGATGCAGTCCGTCACGTAATATTCGCCCTGAACGTTGTCATTTTTGACTTGAGAAAGCGCTGTAATCAGCTTTTTGTTATCAAAACAGTATATGCCTGTATTGATCTCGCGGATTGCCCGTTGTTCCTCGGAGGCATCCTTATGTTCGACTATTCGCAATACCTCGCCCGCTTCATTGCGAATGATGCGGCCATATCCCGTTGGATCAGCCATATCCGCCGTCAAGACGGTAGCCGCCGCATGTTGCTCCTCATGAAAAGCCAGCAATGCCCGCAATGTCTCCTCGGAGAGAAGCGGCACATCCCCATAGAGGATGAAGGTGGTTCCTTCTTTGTCCAACAAATGCGGAACCGCTTGCTGCACGGCATGCGCAGTCCCTAATTGTTCACTTTGCAAAGCGTACGCGACCCGGTCACCCAGTGTGGCACGTACCGCTTCGGCACCATGTCCCACTACTACAACGACGTCATCCACCTTCATCGCGGCCAATGTGTCCGTCACATGCTGAACCATTGGTTTCCCGCAAACGGGGTGGAGAACTTTGTACAGCTTCGATTTCATCCGTGTCCCTTGGCCAGCAGCCAGTACCACGGCATGTATTTTTGACATGATAACCCTCCAGCTTATAAGTTCCACAATGACTATATCTTAATACTATGGCGATTTCAAGAGAAGTTTGACGGTGTTTCACAAGCTGTCATAATATATTGGAAAAGCTTGTCACTCGCAGACAAACAGAGCGAAATCCAGGGGAGGAAAACCGCGGCATGAGCGTGGATGTATTTGTACTGACAGGATTTTTAGGCAGTGGAAAAACGACACTTTTGCAACGACTTCTCACTCATCTGAAGCAAAAGGGCGGCAATGTGGTCGTCATGATGAACGAAATGGGCGAAGAAGATGTAGACGGAGAACAGCTCCAAGGCTATGGCTTTCCGGTGAAAAAAATGCTGGATGGCTGCATCTGCTGCTCCATTCGCGGAGAAATGACCGATGGCCTGAAGGAGATTATCGCTCATTTCCATCCCGATCAAATCCTGATCGAAACGACAGGAGTGGCCGACCCGATCGAAATCGTGGATACCCTTACCCATCCTGAGCTGGTCGAGACACTCTCCATCAAAGGCATTGTCAGCGTGGTGGACGCTTCTCGCTTTCTCGAGCTGAATTCGCGCCTGCAAAGCAGCGTGGCCCTGGTCAAAACGATCCGCAATCAAGTGAAATATGCAGACCTGCTGCTGCTCAATAAAATCGATTTGACGAGTGCAGATACGCTGACGAAAGTCAAAAGCAAGCTGGAAGAGCTGAATCCGCATGCGCCCATCCACTCTACGCTCCATAGCGAGGTAGATCTGGACGCGCTGCTTTCCGTGAAACGGCTCGCTGAGCGGGCAAGAGAAGAGCAGATGCAGGATCGCGCCAACCAGAGCCGTCCCGTGCAGAAGAGCATCGGGCGCTTTTCCCCAATGACCAAGCTAAAACAGACGCTCGGTATCGAATCCACTCCTTCCCTCTATCACAGCATCGAATCGTTTTCCTATGCGTTTACAGGGCCGGTCGATCCGAGCAAGTTTGAAAACTTCCTTTATGACTTGCCGAAAAATGTGTTTCGCGCCAAAGGCTATGTGCTGTTTGCCGGACAGGACGATCTCATCTCCTTTCAGCATACCGACAATCAGGTGCACTTGATTCCGTTTGAGAATTTTGGACCGAAAATGGTCGCTGTTTTTATTGGAGAAGGCTTGCAAAAGGAAGCGATCATTGCCGATTTGGAAAAATGCTACGCGTGATGATGTTTGTACAACCATAGTGGTGGGGGAAGGGAAGAGAGGGCGGTGCTGCGTTCTTGCCACACCCGCAAGGGAGTAAATACCGTCCGGTTCCGCTGCCAAAAACGGTACGTTGCGCAAAAATTTCGAGGAAGCGTATTCATACGTAGAGGTTGCACAACAAGCGTGTCCCGTTTTTGGCAGCTCCACCTTGGTTGGTGTGACAAAGACTCCGCCCCGTCCCTCACTTCCCTTCCTCACGGTGCGGATGATAATATCGCACGGATTCATAAGGAAACGTTCGAGGACTGTAGCCTTCCCTTCATTCTTTTATCATTTGAAATAGCTTCTGCAACGCTGGAGAGCATGTTTCGAAACGGAGCGCCTGCGGAGCCCTTCCCAGCGGAGCAGTGAATCGCGGGAAAAAGGGGTGCAAACTTGGCTAAGCTGCGAAGCGATTCCACTTTTTGCACACCCCCGCGATTTGCTGCGGAGCGGACAGTTCTACCTACAGCGGGGCGTAGAATGAAGCGGAGTTTCGAAACATGCTCTCCTCACCGCAGCCCCTTTATAACGAAAAAAAGAGAGCCGTATAGTTGCCTATACAGCTCTCCTTCTTTTTTAAAGCATTATGCGCCAGCTTCGATACGATCTTCTTCTTCCAGACCTGCACGATCATATTCAGCCAGAACAGCTGCTTGAATCTTTTCGCGGGTAGCAGAGGAGATCGGGTGAGCAATGTCACGGAATTCGCCATCAGGAGTACGTTTGCTTGGCATCGCAACGAACATACCATTGTTGCCATCAATTACTCGGATATCGTGAACCACGAATTCGTGATCGATCGTAATAGAGGCAATGGCTTTCATTCTTCCGTCCGTATTGACACGGCGCAGTCTGACGTCTGTAACTTCCATCTAGTATTCACTCCCTTTATCTATAACAGCCTTGTGTAACTATTTCCACATGCTGGGTATAAATTCCTCCTGCTTTTCCACAAAATTGCAAAAAAATTATGATCGGTTTTACATTTTTTGCTGTTATTCGCCTTTATAGACAACCAGTTCGATTTCTACGCGGACATCTTTCGGCAAGCGCGCTACTTCCACGGTGGAACGAGCTGGCTTGTGATCGCCGAAATAATGGGCATAGACTTCATTTAACTGGGCAAAATCATTCATATCTTTAATGAAAACGGTTGCCTTTACCACTTGAGAAAGGGAAGCTCCGGCCGCTTCCAAGATCGCTTGGAGATTGGCGAAAACCTGATGCGTCTGCGCCACGATATCCCCTTCCAGCAGGGTGCCGTCCGCTTTCAGCGGAATTTGCCCAGAGGTATACAAAAATGGACCTGCTTGTACGGCTTGGCTGTATGGACCGATCGCCGCGGGTGCTTTATCCGTAGCCACCAAAGAAAGCTTGCTCATCGAAATCATCCCTTCTTCTTCTATGGAATTATTGAAAATAACTGCCTAGCTCAACCTGAATCTGCTTGCCTTTAATGTCGACATCCTTTAATTTGGCCAGCGAAATGTATTCATCGACCAGACGCTCCGATACGTCAGTGGCTTCTACCAAAACGCCGCAGCCCACGACCGTTGCCCGAAACTCTTGCAACAGATCGATCATGCCGCGAATGGTCCCGCCTGCCTTCATGAAATCGTCGATGATGAGCACACGCGATTGTTCAGGCAATGCGCGACGGCCGAGTGACATGGTTTGGATACGTTTGCTGGAGCCGGATACATAGTTAATGCTTACAACCGAACCTTCAGTCACTTTGTTGTCCCGACGCACAATGACTACCGGTACATTCAAGTAGGCAGCCGCCGCATATGCCAGCGGGATCCCCTTGGTTTCCACGGTCATCACCATTTCCACATCTTGATCTGCAAACGCGCTGGCAAACAGCTTGCCGATTTTGGCCAAGGTCTGGGGGTCGCCCAAAATATCCGACATGTACAAATAACCGCCTGGCAGCAAACGATCCGGACTTTCCAGATGTCCAATCAGTTCTTTCATAAACTCCCGCGCCTGGGAATCTCCTGTCTGGGGAATAAATTTCACCCCGCCAGCAGCACCGGCAACTGTCCGTAACACACCGACACCTTGCGTTTCAAACGCTTCCTTGATAATCGACAAGTCTTCGCTGATAGATGACTTGGCGGAAGCATACTGTTCCGAAAAGAACGTCAGCGGAATCAGTGTATGGGGATGTGCCAACAAATGCTGTGTCATATCCACCAACCGCGCACTTCTGCGCAATTTTTTCATGCTTGTTCCTCCATATAAAACCCGAATATTTGTTGTTAATGTATCATTTTTGTACGGATTTACGCAAGTATTTCCGCTTCCGTACATCCTAATAACCGGGCTACATATACATCTTTGACAAATCCGCGCAAGGCATTATAGATGCGCTGGACCTTTGCTTCCTTTTGCACCAATGCATAGACCGTGGGACCGCTTCCCGACATCAATACGCCATCGGCTCCCGAGGCCAGCATCAATTCCTTGATTTGTTTTACTTGGGGATACAGCGATAGGGTCACATCCTCAAGCACATTGCCCAAAGATTTACACATGAGCTGAAAATCCTGCGTCTCGATCGCTTTGAGCATATATGCCGTGTCGGGATGTTTCGTACTCTCGTTAATTCGCAAATTTCCATAGACATCTGCCGTAGAAACACCGATCGGCGGCTTTGCCAAAATGACCCAACAAGGGGCAGGCGGCGTAAGATGTTCGATCCGTTCCCCGCGTCCTGTAGCCAATGCCGTACCGCCATAAACGCAAAAAGGCACGTCAGAACCAATCTGGGCCCCGATCTCAGCCAATTCATCCAGCGTTAACCCCAGGTTCCACAGCTTGTTCAAGCCACGCAAGGCAGCTGCTGCATCACTGCTTCCGCCAGCCAGTCCGGCTGCGACCGGGATCTGTTTATGTATGTAGATGCGTACACCTTGTTTGACCTTATATTTTTCCTTTAAGAGCTGGGCTGCTTTATAGGCATGATTTCGGGCATCATCAGGGACAAAGCTGGCGGAACACTCCAGCCTGATTTCATCGCTAGCCAGCAATGTCAACTCCACCCGGTCTGCCAGATCGACGGTAGTCATTACCATCTCTACCTCATGATAGCCATCCGGTCTTTTGTAGAGGGTATCTAATGTTAAGTTGATTTTGGCCGGCGCTTTCACAGAGATACGCAACGTCGATCACCTTCTTCCTTTTCCTAGGCTACTATTGTAGCATAGGGAGATTCTTGGTTGCCACTGTCTGCCTATTCGGGCTATTTCTTCTTTGTGGCACACAAAAACCCGCTTTTCATGGAAAAGCGGGTTAGTTTACAAAAAAGCCGGGATGGCTCCCGGCTTTTCGATCAGTGAGATGATTTGTTGTTTTGGTTGGCCAGCGCTTCCTCAGCGATTTGGATCGCCCGTTTCACCAGGTTACCGGCATCCCGTGTGGTAATGCCGCCCCAACCCTCTGACTTGACGGTATCGTATATCCCCAGGTCCTTGGCGAGTTCCATTTTAAATGCATCTGACATAATGCCTCGTCTGCGACTCATGCCTCACAACCTCCCTTTCTCACTGACAAACTTAGTATGTACGATTGGAGGACATTTTACCGGGGCAAGATATGTGTAAAAAAAGCAAAACAGCAGAGCCATAGGCTCTACTGTTGTTGAATAAATGTAATGCGAATATGCTCTTCCTGCCGGCATACGGTAAGTTCTACCGTCTCTGTCAGAATGTCCGCATAGCTATACGAAACTCTTTCAAACAATTGATCATCGTCAAGCTTTACAACAAAAACCGATGGGTATGTTTCTTCGAGGATGCCCGTCCGCTCAACGGTTTTTCGCCGTCCGCCGTTGGCCTTCAGCAGAATTCGTTCACCAATGTGCTCATCCAAACTGCGCTTAATATCAAGTAACGCGTTTCTAGCCATTGTTCCATCCACCTCGCTTGTTTCCATTATAACAGCTCATACTTATTTTGTCAAAGAAATTTAAAATTATAGCAACCCGAATAAGTTTTTGTCAACGGGGTTTTTTCGTGAAAAATTTCATGGATCATGGAAAAAACCCGTCCATTCGACAAAGTTGTGTCAAACGAACGGGTGGTTTCTCCTTTATTGCAACATTTTGGCACGAATGAAGGCATTTGTAAGTGCAGCATACTCATCCAAACCTAACGTTTCTCCACGTCTTGCGGGGTCAATTCCGACTTGCTCGAGCACCTGTATTATTTGCTCCTTCTGATCCTTTGTAAACAGATTATTTTGCAGATTGTTCAACAAGGTCTTGCGCCTTTGGGCAAACGATGCCCGTACCAGCCTGAAGAAGCATGCTTCATCCAATACATCTACGGCCGGCTTGTCCCGAATCTTCAGCTTGATCACGGCTGAATCTACATTCGGACGGGGGATGAATACGCTGGCAGGAACGATCATGGCTACCTGCGCTTCCGCGTAGAATTGGGCCGCCACACTGAGCGATCCGTAATCTTTGCTTCCCGGTTTGGCTGCGATCCGGTCCGCTACTTCCTTTTGTATCATCACGACGATAGAGGAAAGAGGCAGCCTTTCCTCCAGCAGCTTCATCAAGATCGCCGTGGTCACATAATAGGGCAGATTGGCTACCACGCTGATTTCCTTGAAGCCTGACAGCTTCTCCTCGATGAGCTTGTGCAGATTGAGCTCCAGGACATCGCCGTGCACCACTTCAATATTCGGATAGGGAGCAAGTGTCTCCGCCAAAATCGGCAGCAAGCGCTGATCGATTTCAATCGCGACGACTTTACCGGCTCGGCGGCCAAGCTGTTCGGTCAATGCCCCGATCCCCGGTCCAATTTCAATAGCCGCACTCTCCTCGCTCAAGTCAGCGGCATCGATAATGTTATGTAAAATGTTCGTGTCGGTCAGGAAGTTCTGTCCCAGGCTCTTCTTGAAGGAAAAGCCGTGCTTTTCGACGATGTCTCGCGTCCGAGAAGGGGTAGCGATATCCTTTCCTGTTTGTTCCATCATCCCTGATCCCCTCCTCGATCAATGGATTCCATTGCTTTTACAAATTCATCTCTGCTGATCTGAAACGCGTTCAGCCGCTGCAGCATTTGCTTCGCATTTGCATAACCGATCCCCAATATGTCGCCCAGCTTTAAGCGGCGCTCCTTGGAGTCTGCGCCGGAGGTCAAACGGTAGGCAACCATATCCTCGGCAGTGATTTCTCCTGCCTGCTCGGCCATCTCCGTACGCACCTCGGACAGCGCGCGGATAATCGTTTCCGGCGAAGCGTTTTCTACGCCGATATCCCCTTTTTTTGTTCCCTCTTCCTGATTAATAAATGCATGCTTGCAGCCAGGAACTTCGCGGCTGATGATTTTCCGGATACGCTCTCCCTGATAATCCGGATCGGTAAAAATGATCACGCCGCGCTTTTCTTGAGCCAGGCGGATTTTTCTGATCGTTGCCGCGTTAATGGCGGAGCCTCCCGTTTCGATCGTGTCTGCTACTACGGCACGTTTGATCGCGGCTGTATCGTCACGCCCTTCGACGACGATAAGTTCCCTGATTTTCATCTTTCTTTCTCCCAATCATTAGTATCGATGGTTGTAGTTTTTCCAAAACCGCCTTTTTTGAGGCAAAAGTCCTGAAACAAAAATCCGATGCGACTCGTAAAAGAAGTAGGACCCGAATTTCTAACGACCATCACATTTTACCAAAAAGAAAAGACAGGAGAAAATCCTCCTGCCCCGCTTTACGGTAGTTTGGGCCCGATGATATACACCTTTTTCCCTCGTTTACGTCCGAAAGAAACAGCCTCTGCATGATTATCGAAGAATACATCGATTTTGTTGCCTTGGACCGCTCCACCGGTATCCTCGGCACGACGGTATCCGACTCCTTCGATATATACCCACCATCCCAATGGAATCACATCGGGATCAACAGCGATTGTCGTTCCTTCTGTCGCTTTTTTACCAGTAGCAGTACGACCGTAGCCCTGCGATTTCGGGCTTTTACCACCGCCTGCTGGCGTATAGGCTGTCAAGGTCACGTTGGTAAGTACCCGCTGCGGTCGGAATACTTTGCCACCACGCGATACCATCCCCGCTGCAGCCACGGCTTGCTTGTTCGGCGCTTCTGCTGAAACTGCCGATGCTACCTTGGTGCCTACTGCGATGATGCGATCGTGTTTTGGTGCTACCACGTCCCTTTTGACTAACTCACGCGACACTTCCTTGCCATTTTCCGAAACTAGTTTGTAATGATTGACCACCTTGCCCTGTTGCCCTTGCTGCAGGACACGGGTCTCCCCTTTTGCTAAAGAAGAATCGTTTTTGCGAATCTCCTGAAATGGTACTTCTTCTGACAATTGTACGATTTGCTCGGTTATTCGGGTAATTTGGACAGAAGTTCCCTTGGTGATCGTTGATGTCAGCGCAGGCGCTACTTTGTCCTTGGGACCAAGCGTGATGCCTGCTTCTTGAATGATACCCGCCACATCCCGTTTCAGGGTGCGGATGATCTTCTTTTGCCCGTCAACGAGGACAGGTACTTCCCAGCTGGTATGTAAGGTAATGGTTTGTTTGTCTGATAGCAGCGTATCTGCTGAAGGTGTCAGCAGATCCTTCTCTGCGAGTGCGATGTTTTGTTCGGACAAAAACTCTCCGACGGTTTCTGCGGTAGTCTCGAACACTTCAGTCTTACCGTCTGATGTCAGCGTAATTTGCTTTGGCTGGGAAGTGAGGATGAAGATGCTGAGTACGGATAACAACAGCGCCAGACAGCCCCCTGCAATCAGGATCGTCTTTTTGTGTGCCATCCATATCTTGCTCAACTCCATTTCTCACACTCCTTTTCCGTTAAAAGCTTCTACCGGTAGCCCATTCTTTTTGGAGAGAAAAGGTACCTGTAGCCGCAGCTTTCGGATATCAAGCCAGTTTCGGGGTGAGTGAACGTAGAACGGTCTTGATTGTATGCTACTTTTTCCGGTTTGTCAAATTTCCCCTCTTGACCCCTCTGTCGCCCTGCCGAAAACTATTTACAAGGTAACAGAACCGAATTGCGAATGATAGCAGCTTTCTGTCGAGTGACCTGTCGATTCCTCCTTTTCGTTCGACATTGTACAGTGTATGCAAAAAAGAGGGTTGATAGAACGGCGCTTGTCAGCTATTTGTGTAAAGGCGCAAAAAATGTGCTGAAAATTTAAAATTATTAGGTTTTAATCTCTCCTTTCTTGGGTAAATAACCGAAATAAAGAAAAGGGGGGATTCAATATGAAGAGATATATAAGGATACGAACAAAGCTCATTTTCACTGCACTTCTACTTTTGGCCATTCCTACCCTTGTCACTGGAGTCGTAGGATACTCTATGTCGAAGCAGGCGTTGGACAAAAGCGGTGAAATGGCCTTGAAAAACAATGTAAAACAAGTCATTGAAATGATCAAAGTGCTAGATCAGCAAGTAAAGGCGGGGAAGCTCCCGTTGAAGGAAGCACAGGAGTCTGTGATTGCTTCCATTTTAGGGGAGAAACGAGCAGACGGCACCAGACCGATCAATAAAGCGATCGACGTCGGGCCGAATGGATACATATTTATCATGGATCAAACCGGAATGCTGCTGGGCCACCCTCTGAAGGAAGGAACCAGCCTATGGGAAACCAAGGATGCCAATGGAGTCATGCTCGGGCAGGAGCTGGTGAAGAACGGGTTGAAAGGCGGGGGTACCACTCACTATATTTGGCCTCTACCAAATCAACCAGACAAGTTTGCACCGAAGCTTACCTATTCGGAATTTGAACCTGCCTGGGGCTGGATTGTTTGTTCGGGTTCCTATCTGAGCGATTTTAATGCTGGCGCTAATTACCTTCTATATATTCTGGCGGGAACATTAGGTTTCTTTTTACTGATCGGCGCAGGGGTTGTCTTGTTCGTCTCCAACCGCATGACGAAACCGCTGGTCGCATTAACCGAGCAAGCTCAGCGGGTGACCAACGGAGATCTGACGATTGAGCCGCTAACGATTCAAAACAGAGATGAAATTAGCGATATGGCCAATAGCTTCATGAAAATGGCCCAAAATATGAAAGCGCTTTTACAGCAGATCGCCCACTCTACTGACCTGGTCGCATCCACCGCTGAACAATTATCCGTCTCCGCCGATGAGACAAGCAAGGCGACAGAAAACATCACCTTGGCGATTCAAGAAGTTGCCATCGGCATGGATGATCAGCTGCAAAGTGCGGAAAAAACAACCGTTTCTATGGAGGCGATTCGTGAAGGCGTGGAACGCATCGCTGCACAATCCACGATCGTAGAAGAAGCGTCTACCCTCTCCATGACACAAGCAGCGGAAGGCAACGCCTCTTTGAACAACGTGGTAGAACAGATGAACATGATCACGAGCTCCGTTCATGATACGCATGCAGCCATCACCCGTCTCCATGAGCGATCTCAAGCGGTCGGTGAAATCATCGAGGTGATTCATTCGATTGCGGCACAGACCAACCTGCTTTCCTTAAACGCAGCCATCGAAGCAGCAAGAGCGGGCGAACACGGAAAAGGCTTTGCCGTAGTGGCGAGCGAAGTGCGGAAGCTCGCGGATCAATCGTCTCATTCCGCCCAAAAAATCGCGGATCTGATTCATGAAATTCAGGAGGATACGAAAAAGTCTGTTCAGGCTATGGGACAAGTGCAGGGTGATGTACACGTGGGCATCTCCGTTGTACATGAAACGGAAAAGATTTTTCAAACCATATTGTCTTCGCTGGCGAATGTGAGCGATCGTTTACAAGAAGTGTCGGCTACCAGCCAATCGATTTCCAGTGCTACGCGTGAAGTCTCCTCCGCGATGCTGGGAATCTCGGAGATTTCCAAACGATCTGCGGCGAATTCACAAAGTGTAGCCGCCGCCAGCGAGGAGCAGCTCGCCTCGATGGAAGAAATCACTGCTTCCACCAGCTCCTTATCAGCCATGGCGGGCGACTTGCAGAATGCTGTCAAACATTTCAAGCTTTCCTGATATAGAAAAAAGGTGCCTGTCATCGCAGGCACCTTGTTCAGTTCATTCAGCGAAGGCTCCGCCAAAGGCTTAACGAAGCCAAGTTTTCTAATCCGATCAAGACAGTCGAAACAGTCTTCTCGCATTGTCAGCCGTAATCTTGGCCATTTCCTCGTAGGACACCCCATGGATATTCGCCATCTCTTCCGCCACAAACCGGACATAACCGGATTCATTGCGTTTGCCCCGAAATGGATGCGGGGTCAAATATGGGCAGTCCGTCTCGATGAGCAAGCGGTCAAGCGGCACTTTCGCCGCCACTTCCTTGGGCTGCTTCGCATTTTTAAACGTCAGCGGTCCGCCAAAGGAAATGTAAAAGTTCATATCCAGCGCCATTTTGGCCGTCTCCCAGCTTCCCGAGAAACAGTGCATGATTCCGCCCACTTCCGCCGCTTTCTCCTCGCGCAGGATCGTGATGACATCCTGATGAGCGTCACGGTTATGGATAATGATCGGCATTTGCAGCTTTTTGGCAAGGCGTATCTGTTTGCGGAACACGTCTGCCTGCACATCGCGCGGCGACGTATCCCAATAGTAGTCGAGGCCCATTTCCCCTAAGCCGACAACCTTTGGATGGCGGCTCAGCTCTTCAATCCATTCCAAATGCTCATCGGTCATATCCTTGGCGTCTTGCGGATGCCAGCCAACCACAGCGTAAATGAAATCATGCTTCTCCGCCAGCTCCATGCACGTAGGGATCGTTTCCGCATTGAAGCCGATATTGACGATTGTGCTGACGCCATTTTCTCTCGCCCGGGCGATGGTCTCATCACGGTCTTCTTCAAACTCCGGTGCATTCAAATGGGCGTGTGTATCAAATAACAAGGTTGGTTCACCCCTTTTGCAGTGGTTACTTTACAATGGCACCGTTTGGCATGCTCGGATCTACCGTCGCAAGGGTCAACTGTTCACCCACAGATGCGGCGAGGATCATGCCTTGGGACAGCTCTCCACGCAGTTTTACCGGCTTCAGGTTGGCAACCAGAATGACTTTTTTGCCGACCATCTCTTCCGGTGTATAGTATTTTGCGATTCCAGAAACAACCTGACGTTGCTCATAACCGAGATCCAGCTGCAAAATGAGAAGTTTGTCGGCATTAGGATGCTTTTCGCAGGCCGTTACTTGGGCTACGCGCAGTTCTACTTTGCCAAAGTCATCGATGCCGATCTCTTCTTTGGCATCTGCAGGCTTTTCAGCCGCTGTCGATTGGTTGGTTGTCTCACTCACGGTTGGTCCTCCTTGAAGCGCTTCTTGTTTTTTCTTGTTCTCTTCCGCTTGGCGGCGAGCTTCTGCCGTCGATTCATCAATGAACGCAAGCTCTGCTTCGATATCCAGACGCGGGAACAACAGCTCGCTGCGGCTGACGCGGCTTCCTACCGGCATTCCGCCCCATGCTGCGGTGGAGTCCCAGCTGGTCGCTTCCGGCTTGTCTGCAATGCCCAGCTGCTCCCAGATTTTCACGGGAACCTTGGTCATGAATGGCTGGATCAGGATCGACACAATGCGGATCGCTTCCACCAGGTTGTACATGACGGTGCCCAGACGCTCGCGGGTGTCTTCCGATTTTGCCAGGTTCCACGGCATGGTCTCATCGATGTATTTGTTGCTGCGGCTGATCAGTTCCCAAATATGCGTCAGTGCGTTGCTGAAGCGCATTTCATCCAGATGCTCTTCGACAAGCGCTTTGGTCTTGGTAGCCAATTCGATCAAGCTATCGTCAAATTCGCCCTTTTGCGTAGGCGCTGGCATTACGCCATCGAAATACTTCTCGATCATGACCAGCGTGCGGCTGAGCAGATTGCCCAGGTCATTCGCCAGGTCGAAATTCAGACGCTGAATAAAGATTTCCGGTGTGAATACGCCATCCTGCCCAAATTGAATCTCGCGCAGCAGGTAATAGCGCACGCTGTCGGAACCGTAACGATCAATGAGGAGCTTCGGATCGATCACGTTTCCTTTCGATTTGGACATTTTTCCATCCGGCATCAGCAGCCAGCCATGGCCGAATACTTTTTTCGGCAGCGGGAGACCCAACGCCAGCAGCACGATCGGCCAGTAGATGGTATGGAAGCGAATGATATCTTTTCCGACCAGATGAACGTCGACTGGCCAGTACCGTTTAAACAAGCTGTCATCTTCCGATCCGTAGCCAAGCGCTGTAATGTAGTTGGCCAACGCGTCGATCCATACATAGATGACATGCTCCGGATCATTTGGAACTTTAATTCCCCAATCAAAGGTGCTGCGCGACACGCTGAGATCCTGCAAGCCTGGTTTGAGGAAGTTGTTGATCATTTCATTGCGGCGCGTATCCGGCTGGATGAAATCCGGATGTTCCTCGATGTATTTCAGGAGCTGGTCCTGGTATTTGGACAGACGGAAGAAGTAATTTTTCTCCTTCACTTTTTTCAGCTCGCGGCCACAGTCCGGGCAGATGTAGCCTTTGTCTGTTTTCGCCTGTGTCTCCGTCCAGAAAGATTCATCCGGCACACAGTAGTAGCCCTCGTATTCGCCCAGATAAATGTCGCCCTGGTCAACGAGCTGCTGGAAGATTTTTTGCACGGCATCCTTATGGCGAGGCTCGGTCGTACGGATGAAGTCATCGTAGGAAATATCAAGCTTTTGCCACAGATCGCGAATCCAATCGACGACCGGATTGATAAACTCTAGCGGCTGCAAACCTTCCTGGGCTGCACGTTCTTGCAACTTTTGGCCGTGTTCATCCGTCCCTGTCAAATAACGGACGTCAAATCCACGTAAACGTTTGTACCGTGCCATTGTATCTGCCGCAATCGTGGTGTACGCGTTTCCGATATGAAGCTTGTTACTGGGATAATAAATCGGGGTAGTAATGTAATAAGTGGGTTTTGACATAGCATGTCCTCCTGTTTTTTGAAAATAAAAAAAGACCCATCCCGGATTGGGACGAGTCTCATCACTCGTGGTACCACCCAAATGCTCCGCTCTCTCACAAGCAGCGGACTCAGCAAGTCGCATGCGACCTTCTCCGTAACGTGGAGGAAACGTTATCGACTAGTCAACCTTCCCCATATAGAGGAGGCGATTCATCCATAAAGACTCGGGGGCCATCTTCTGCTCGGTTCCTTATGCCGGTTCTCAGCTACCCCGGCTCTCTGGAATAAGGGAGGTCAAGCATACTCTTCCCGTCATTGTCTGTCCTATGCGATTTTTATAGGAAGTCTTACCATTCTTATTGTACTCTTCCAACTCTATTTGTAAACCCTAATCAGCGGATGGTTTTCTGTCGACAAAAAAAGGGAAGTATGTCGAATATAATCGTTGTTATTCGACACAATTCGACTTTATCCATCATTATCCTCACCTGATGATTACCAGTAATTTTTTCCCATGTTTGTCGAACAAGCGAAAAACAGCTTGACCTAAGTGTTATATCCATTGAAATTATCGCACTTTGATCCAACAAAATTGAAAAAATTGTATTGACACCTTTGGGAATGACTGGTATTATGAAATCAGCTTAAATTGTCGAATAATGACGATTAATAAATAGAATAATCGACAATCACCACCATCATTCTAAGCGACCAAGAGAGGAGAATTACACACATGATGAAATCAACTGGAATCGTAAGAAAAGTCGATGAATTGGGACGCGTTGTTATTCCTATCGAGCTGCGCCGTACACTGGGCATCGCGGAAAAAGACGCTTTGGAAATCTACGTAGATGGTGAACGCATTATCCTGAAAAAGTACGAGCCTGCCTGTATTTTCTGCGGCAACGCAGACAAAGTGACTCACTTCAAAGGGAAAATCGTTTGCCAAGATTGCTTGACTGAAATGCCAGTCGTTCAACGCTAATTGGTAAAAGGAAATATACTTTTATTCGTTACTATACGCCTCTTTTCTTAGAGGCGTATTTGTTTTTTGGAAAAAATGTGATTCATGTTATAATTTTGGAAATTAGGCTGTTTGTGGAGGAGTTCCGATGAAGCGGTATGTGCTAGTAGGGGCTATTTTTGTGGTGTGTTTTCTCGCCATCCAGACTCTTGTACAAATAGGTATGGGGATGTATTTGACCACCACATACGTTCCGGATGTGGTAGATGCTTATCAGATGCAAGGCCAAGATGACCTTCCGTCCGAAACCACATTCGGCTTTGCCTCTGACGGTTTTGTTTCTCGTCATTGGATGGTATGGCTGATCTCGCTTGGTTTATCAGGTGTGATCGCTACTATCATGCATCGAACTCTTTTCAAAAAGAAATGAACCACACCTACATTTTGGGTGTGGTTCAAAAGCATTAACACTGATGATCTCTTTTGCTTCACTCATCGTGTTGGTACTGTCTTTCCATAAAAAGAAGTAGATCACCCTTGAGCTCGCCATCCAAAGTGATCTACTTCCCCACCTAGAGCCGTCCCCTATAGGGAACCGCTATTGTGCAAGACCGTTTGGTGCGACCAACACCAGCGGTCTTTTTTCAATGTATCGTTCTAGTCGAAGTTATATAACTTATATATCCAAAAATCCTCTAAAAAATCAAGTCCTGCCTAAGGATCCGCGTTACTCCTCTTCCCGGTGGTAAGCATTATACACATCCCGCTTCGACAGCCCGCGATCCTCCGCCGTCTTCTTGATCGCTTCCTTATTCGACAAGCCCTGTCCGACATAATGATCGACATGTTCAATCATACCCAGCGCTTGCCACCAGTTAGCCTCGCCAGCCTCATCCGGATCTTTCGTTTGACCGGTATTGCCTTCCACCACAATGCAATATTCGCCTCGCGCTTCCGTCTCCTCCAGAAATTGAATCAGCTCGGACAGCGTTCCGCGGGCAAATTCCTCATAGCGCTTGGTCAATTCCCTTGCCAAAACAGCCTGACGATCTCCCCAAGCCTCCTGCATATCGACGAGCGTCTTTTCAATGCGGTGCGGCGCTTCATAAAATAGCAGAGTCTCTGGATATCGGCGCAGCCTTTCCAGTTCCGTACGCCGCTCCTTCTTTTCACGCGGCAAAAATCCGACGAACAAGAATCTTTCTGTTGGAAGACCAGATGCAATCAACGCACTCAACGCGGCATTCGCTCCCGGGATCGGAATAACAGAAAAGCCGGCTGCCGTGGCATCACGCACGAGGTCTGCTCCCGGGTCGGAGATAGCAGGTAGCCCGGCATCGCTCACGAGCGCGATTTTTTTGCCCTCCTCCAGCCATTGCAAAAGTCCGGAGCCGCTCGTTTCTTTATTATGCTCATGATAGCTGACGGTCCGCTTTTCGATCTGAAAGTGGTTCAGAAGCTTGCGGGTCTGGCGGGTATCTTCACATGCGATCACATCAACGGACTTTAGCGTCTCCAGTGCCCGCACCGTGATATCATCCAGGTTGCCAATCGGAGTGGCGACCAGATACAGCATACCCTCCTGATCTGTTTGAAAGCTTTTTTGTATCTTCATTGGCGCATGGTGCCCCCTGTACGGATTAATTCTTCCTTTTCCCCGCGGGTGAGACGCTTGATTTCGTTCTCCCGTCTGGTTCCCCACGAACGGCTCTCTCCTTCTTCGGCGTACAGCAGTTCAACAGGCCCGCGTCCTCTTGTATACTTCGCACCCTTGCCGTCATTATGCATCTGGATGCGCCGGGGAAGCTCCGTTGTATATCCGGTGTACAACGTTCCGTCCGAACAGCGAAGGATATAGACAAAATGACTTTTATGTGAGGGAATCTCGTCTTCCATAGTAAACTTCCTGTAACTCATCACAATATACCTCTTCCGCCTCATACACTATCAAAGGAGGCTGTATGCGCAGCTCCGGCTTGCCTCCGCGGATGCCCTCTACCAGTACGATATTGGGCTCAGCATCCCTTTTCGGATGGACAAACCGCATGCGCTTAGGCTCGATCCCGTACTGCCGCATCAAGGTCACGATATCGATCAAACGTGTCGCTCGATGGACCAATGCGATTTTACCGCCGTTTTTCGCCAGCTTGCTGCTGACCCGAATGACATCCTCCAGATTCAGCAGGATCTCATGACGTGCAAAGGCATAGTGCTCATTGATGTTTTGCTCGCCGCTGGCTGGCGGCATATAGGGCGGATTGCAGGTGATCAAATCGAACTTTTGATGACCATATACCTCGACCGCATCCTTGACGTCACCATGGTGCACCTTCATCCGCGCTTCCAGGCCGTTCAGACGGACATTTCGGCTCGCCATATCATACAGTCTCGGTTGAATTTCTACAGCGTCAAACGTGGCTTCCTGTGTCCGCGTGCTCATGATCAACGGAATGGCTCCATTGCCCGTACACAGATCAAGGATTCTCCCGCGTTTGGGCACTGAGGCGAATCTCGCCAGCAACACCGCATCCAAGGAAAAACAGAATACTTCCTTGCTCTGAATGATCTTCATTTCATGGGTGAGCAGATCATCAATTCGTTCCGATTCATACAGTGGAACGTTGTTTTCCTCTAGCATAGACTTGTTACCCCTCTAAATGTAGAAAAATTGGCTCTTCCAAACCTTTGTCGGAGCCTTTTGTTTAAATTAGTTTGTGCAAACATGGTGGTGGGGGAAGGGAAGAGAGGGCGGTGCTGCGTTCTTGCCACACCCGCAATGGAGTGGGGACTGTCCGGTTCCGCTTCCAAAAACGGTACGTCGCGCAAAAGTTTCAAGAAGCATATTCAACCGATGGAGTTGCGCGACAAGCGTGTACCATTTTTGGAATCTCCACCTCTGTAGGTGTGACAAAGACTCCGCCCGTCCCTCTCTTCCCTTCCTCACGTGACGATTGCATTAAGTCGCACGATGAAAAGAAGAGAGTATGAACTGAATGATTGTTTTTCTACAAGTTTTTTGTCTTTTAAAAATAGCTCCTGCTACGCTGGAGAGCATGTTTTGAAACGGAGCGCCTGCTTAAGCCCGGCCTAGCGGAGCAGTGAATCGCTGGAATAAGGGCCGCAACCTGCCCATTCTACATAGCGGCTACTACTTTTGCGGACCCCAGCGATTTGCTGCGGAGCGGACAGGCACTGCCCACAGCGGGGCGTAGAATGAAGCGGAGTTTTAAAACATGCTCTCCCCACCGCAGCCCCTTTTTAAAAGAGAAAAAAACCCCGACCTTTTCTCGAGGTCGAGGTCATTTCCGTGTCGATTCGTTATTTCGCTCCTCCACTGAGGAAGGACAGGCAGAACAAACAGTCTCCCTCTTTGCGCAAGCTGCCGTAGTGGACATTGCATATATGAAAACCCTCGGCGTACAATCTCGCCAGGTTGTCGTATCCTTCCCCCACGATCTTCTTCTTGTCTTTCTCTTTTGCTGTTTTCTTGCTTGTTTGATGGTTGGAGTGGGAGACTTTTTTCTCAGCCTCTTTTTTCGGTCGATCTGCTGTTTTTGTATTTAACCGATTGCGAAGATGTTCGTTTTCAACGAGCAGTTGAACGTTCTCTTCCATCAATTCTACAATAACGTCTTTTAATTCACCAATCTCTCGGTGTAGGTGGCCAACTCGCTCTTCGATACTGGCCATCTTTACGAAGATTTCTCGTTTTTCCACTACCCCACCCCATCTCCGTTAACCGACGCGTATTAATCCTTTGCCAGCTCCGTCAGGACGATTTCATCCAGTGTGAATTCCAGCATGCGCATTTTATCCTTCAATTCTACCTGCACGGTCAAATCCAGAATATTAACGCTTGCCACACGCCCTTCTCCCATCGGAGTCATGACGTATGCACCCACATCAGGCAATTCATCCTTGCTGCCCTCGTAGTTGTCATTTTCGTATTTCAAACAACACATCAACCGGCCGCAAAGCCCGGAAATTTTCGCCGGATTGAGCGACAGATTCTGGTCTTTTGCCATTTTAATCGAGACGGGCTCAAAATCCCCCAAAAACGTAGAGCAGCAGAGCAAGCGGCCGCACGGACCAATCCCGCCCAGCATTTTTGCCTCGTCCCGCACACCAATCTGGCGCAGCTCGATACGCGTACGGAATACGGCTGCCAGATCCTTTACGAGCTCACGAAAATCAACCCGGCCATCCGCCGTAAAATAAAAAATGATTTTATTACGGTCAAATGTATATTCAACATCTACCAGCTTCATATCAAGCTTGTGTTCCTTGATCTTGGTCTGGCAAATGGAAAACGCATTTTTTGCCGCTCTTTTGTTTTCTTCGACTTGCGAAGCATCCCGGTCATCGGCCACCCGGATTACTTTTTTCAACGGCAGGACGACATCTGACTCGCCAACCGTTTTCTGTCCGACGACGACTTTCCCGTATTCAACCCCGCGTGCTGTCTCGACGATCACATGGCTATCTTTCTCGATCGAGAGCTTGTCGGGATCGAAGTAATATATTTTACCCGCTTTTTTAAAGCGGACGCCTACTACCTCGTACAAGGTTTATCCCTCCTGGATTTGGAGAACCAACCTCTCTAGCGCCAATTGCGCATTGGCGTTTCGCTCTATCCGTTTTCTTGTATCCATGACTACATCAATTCCGTGCAAGAGCTCGGTTTGAGTCCATACCAAGGCTTGTCCTTGAAGCACATCCTGTTGGTCGCTATTGATCAGACGGGTCTCTCTCCCTACTTGCACATATAGAATATCTCGCAGCCAAAGGATGAGCAAATCCAGAAAGAGGGCTAGTTCCTCCTTCAATCTATCGTGCTTTGCTAATTGATCCTGTATGGTAAAGAGCGCAAGAGAATTGCGCTGTTTGATTTCCTGCACCAATTGTATCACTATATTTCGAAGCTGTGCAAACCATTCTGACTGGCTAAGTTCCCTCGCATGCACTAAATCAGTTGTAATTTGGGAGGCGACTCTCGCAATGCCGGGGGCGATTCCCTCTGCTACCAGCTTTGCCGCAATATTTTCTGCAGGCAAGGGAGCAAACGGGAGGATCTGGCAGCGGGAGAGTATGGTCGGAAGCACAGCATGGCTGTTCTCTGTTATCAATATCGCAACCACACCGCTTGGCGGCTCTTCCAAAAATTTCAGCAGGCTGTTGGCCGCCTGCGTCGTCATCCGGTCTACATGCTCCAACACATACACCTTGCGTCCGGCTTCAACGGCACGCATCGTCATTTCTCTTTGCAGCGCACGCACTTGGTCAATCTTCAGCGAAGCCCCATCCGGCACGATGATATGCACGTCGGGGTGATTTCCCGTCGCAATGCGGTGACACTGCAGACACTCACCGCATGCGTCATGGGCAAGCTCTGTACAAAAAAGCGATTGGGCAAGATGGAGCGCTACCTCCATTTTGCCCGCGCCGCGGGGGCCGGCGAACAGGTAGGCATGCGCAAGCCGATCGTTGCGCAAGCTGCCTTCCAGTATTTCCGCCACCCGCGGCTGCTGTATCTGTTTCCATGTCATGGTCTCGTCACACCTAGAAATAAAGATTGATCAACATTCCGCGAATTTCGCCAATTCGCGCCAATAGGTCGATCATCGGCGCCTGCTCGCTGATCAAGTCATCCGCGAGCTGCAGCAAATGGGAATCGACTTCCTTGATGATTTTGTAGAGTCGGCTTCTGCCCCGCCGATTCGTTCCTTTTCGGTCATCGAGGGAGACGCCGTACTTGACCGCTTCCTCCATGAATCGTTTGACCAGATTTTTATACAGATAAAAATCGCGAACAGAGCGTGAACGAGCAAGAATCTGGCTCTGCTTGTCGATCTCATTCAACATCTCGGTCAATCGTTCCTGCGACATCCGCTCCCCTTGCCCTTTTACAAGCTCACCAAAATTGATACGCTCGGCCGGACTGTTTCGTCGGGAGTCATTTGGCTTCAACGGGTCAAACTGAGGGCGTAAACCATCACCAATTTTCATGCTGTCACCTCTGCTTTCCGCGTTATATGGACATTTTTACGCGAACGCCTTAGAACGAATGGAAGTGCTCGACATCCAAGACGAACACCGCTGCTCCCCCCACCTGAACTTCCAACGGATACGGCATGAAAGAGTCCACGGCATTGCCGAGCGGGGATACGGGGGTTACCATCTGTTTACGGGATTTGCAGCTCTGCTGAATCAATTCAATCACCTCGGGAACGCTCTCGTCATTCGTTCCAATGAGAAAAGTGGTATTCCCGGCCCGCAAAAAGCCACCTGTACTGGCAAGCTTTGTCGCGCGGAATCCATTTTTGACCAGCACCTGCGACAGTCGTCCACTATCCTTGTCCTGCACAACAGCGATCACCATTTTCATTGTATCTCACCCTTTCCGCTTTGTAGTGGTGTTACTTTCTGGAAGCAGCCCATTGGGAGAAGTCTGACAGAATAGCTGCGGACACTTCCTCCATACTGCGATTAGCATCTATCAAGCAGATGCGTGACGGGTTCTCGCTGGCAATATCCATAAATCCATCCCGCACACGCTCATGATAGCCGGATTCCTTTTGCTCGATGCGGTCCAGCCCCGCTCTTGCTGCTAGCCGGGAGCGACCAATCGCTACGGGAATATCGAGCAAATAGGTGCGATCAGGGACAAGTCCTCCTGTGGCAAAATGATTGATCTCTTTAATCCTATGCACAGGCAGTCCCAATCCAAAACCTTGGTAAGCAATACTTGCATCGACAAAGCGGTCACACACAACCACCTTGCCCTGGGCCAGCGCCGGAAGCACTTTTTCCCGAACATGCTGGGCGCGGGATGCGGCGTACAGCAACGCCTCGGTGCAATCGTCCATTTCTGTATGAGAAGGGTCCAGAATCAGACCTCTAATCTTGTCGCTAATCGCGGTTCCGCCCGGTTCTCGCGTCACGAGGACATCATAGCCCATGTCTGCGAGGCATTTGGCAAATGTCTGCACCTGTGTAGTCTTGCCTGCGCCATCCGGTCCTTCAAAAGTAATAAACAAGCCGGTCAAACCTGCTCCTCCTAACTATGTGTGCTGCTTCTATACGGTCATGACCGCTTGATGGTATCGATCATTTGCAGCTCTGAATCTTTGATCCCTTGAAACCTTGCTCCGGCAGCCTTCAGCTCCTGTAAGAGAGCGATCACTTGCGCATCAATTCGCTCACCCGGCAGCAGCACCGGGATCCCCGGCGGATAAGGGATCACCATCTCCGCACTGATTCGTCCGATCGCCTGCTGCAAGGAAACTCGCTCGGTCTCCACATCCACCGCTTCATGCATCGGCAGCACCTGCTCCCGCAAAAAGCTGGAGGCCAGTATCCCGATGTCCGTCGACAGCTTTTCTCCGGGAACACCGTCTGCATGTACACGTTCGAGGAATTGTGATACTTGTTCGACGTCCTGGGGCGAAGTTCCTGTCGAGGCGGCAAGCAAAACGTGTGTGGTTTGGGCTAGCTCCGGGTAGATGCCTTCTTTCTCCAGCATTTCCTGCAGCCGGTAGCCTGTAAACGTCCCGGTGCGCACACAAAGCAGCAGCTTCAACGGGTCGAGCGTGGCGAAGACGCTGTTTTCCGTCAGGGTCGGCGTATCCAGCCAATCGAGCGCATCAATCTGCTCGCGCAGCCGCTCCAGCCACGGCAGAATCTGATCGATTTCTTTTCCGGCTTGGTACACCATATGCCTTCTGGCTAGATCTAGTGAAGCCATTAATGGATAGGACGGGCTGGAGGATTGCAGCATCCCCAAAATCCGCTGAAGTCGGTCCCGATTGATACGCTCCCCTTGGATATGGAGCATGGAGGTCATCGTCATTGATGTCCCCATCTTGTGCGTGGACTGTACCGCAGCATCCGCTCCACTCTGCATCGCGGAAAGCGGCAATGCCGGATGAAACCCGTAATGGGCTCCATGCGCTTCGTCCACCAACAGAGGAATGTCGTGGCGGTGGACGACAGCAGCCATTTTGACCAGATCGATCCCCATGCCGTAATAGGTAGGGTTGGTCAGAAATACAGCCTTGGCATCCGGATGAGCCTGCAGCGCCCGCTCTACATCCTCGCGCCGCAGCCCAGCAGCCACTCCGCTCGATAAATCGACAGCCGGAACGATAAATACCGGAATGGCTTGGGCCATCATGATCCCATGATAAACCGATTTATGACAATTGCGCTGGACGAGGATTTTCTCACCCGGCTTGCAGACAGTCATAATCAGTGCCACATTGCCTACAGTCGTGCCGCCGACCAAGAACCTTGTCCATTCCGCGTGAAAGGCCTCTGCCGCCAGCTCTTGGGCCATGGCGATGACCCCTTCTGGCTGATGCAGATCGTCGAGTCCGGTCAGCTCCGTCAAGTCAAGAGGAAGGATCGTTTGAAAACGGGCTTTCCCTTCGCTGTCAAAGCTAGCCCCCATTTTATGGCCGGGCACATGAAACGGATACGGCTGCTGCCCGGCATGCTGCTCCAACGCTTCAAACAACGGCGCTCTCCTTTGTCGCTCCCAAAAATCGGCTACCCTGCTCGCCATCTATCTACACGTCCTTATGTTTCATACTGCTACCATTGTACCATGGAAAAGCCGGTCAGGGACAAAAAGCAAAAGGGCATCAGCAAAGTGCCGATGCCACTGCAAATATCACGATATCATCAATCCGCTATGCATTTTTCTTGAGCCAAATCTGCCTCATTTGATGAATGAAGAACGGATACTTCTCATCGTTCACGTCGGTTTTGACCATCTCTTGCTCACAGGGCTGGCAGATGAACTGATCCCAGATGGCAATTCCTGCTGTCCGTTCTTCCCCGCAGACGATGCAACGCTGATGGATATTTTCCATGGTTTACGCCTACTTCCTTCCTTAATCTACCACCCATTATACCCTATTATAATCCGTTCCATTCCCAAACGTTCGTGTTTTGCCCAAAAGTCCGATAACCAATTTGCAAGGCTTCCGCTTCCATCAGCGGGAAGCAGCTGCAGGCATCGAGGACAAGCGGACGGCTCATCCGCAAGACAAGCTCTTGCAGGCCAAGCGCTCTCACCGCTGGACTGGCCGTTCGGATGATGAGCAGGTCTGCTCCCTCCAGCGTGCTTGCCAGCTCTGCCGGTTCGTTCGCCTTTGGCAGCTGTAACGGGTCGCACTGTTGCACTTCAACAGCTGCTGGCAGCACGTTTTCAATCGCCTTTAGCTGTGTCTTGCTTCCCCAAAATGCGACCCGGTTCATTTTCGTCTTTTCCCGGATGCTCGCGCATTCCTGCTGCAACCAGCGATCGCGCTCCGCCGCTTGCTGCGGCATCCTGTCTTCTGCTTCCGGAAGCCAGCCCTGTCCAATGCGTGCATCCATGCCAAGCGCCTGAGCAACCACTTCCAGGCGTGCATTCGTTTGGTCGCAAGCCTCCCCCAGCTTGATGTAAAAACGGCTTTTCCAATCAAGGTAGGCGGGTACTTGCCGAAGCGTTGCATCCACCTCGATCGGACGACAGACCAAGGAAATCACCCCGTGTTCCGCCAGATGTCTGCGAATGCGCTGCACCCCTTTTCCTGTCGGGCTGCCGCCGATCAACGCGCGCTCCTGCCCGTACAAGATAGCCAAACGGACGATTTCCACGTCGCCGGGCAGCTTTTCCTGAAGACGATCTGCGTAGCCATAAGGAAGCTCCTCGCCATAAAGCAAAAGAAGCGAAGGACTCCCCTCTTTTCGGGCAATCAGTCGCTCCTGTAAGACAGAAACATGCTCGGGACGATCCAGATAAAAGCCGCTTGATTCGGCTGGAAAGGTCGCTTCCCGGACGTTATCGACGATCATGATGTTTCGTGCAAGCAAGTCTTCTAGATGCTGCTCTTGCGCTTGACCTTGCAGCAAGAGAATCGCTTTTTCATGCAAAGAGACCCGCCTCCTTCCCTACTCGCTCCAGCGTCCATCATGTACATTGTGGACTGGGGCCGGTCCTTTTTATTCGTCCATAGCCGATGACAACACCTTTGCTGCCAGCGCTTGCTATGCGATAATGGGGAGAACCTGAGGCAAAAGAGGGATTAACGATGAAAGAACAGACTATCTATAGCTATAAACTGCTGCGTCGTTTCCGTTGGGGAGGACTTGGGCTTCTCTTTCAATTGATTTTGCTGATCTCAGGCTGTCTGGCCGCCTCCGTATACTTTTCCATTCCCATGCCGAATCTCATCGTTTCCACGTCGATTTTGGTGATCCTGCCGATCCTGCATTTTTCGTTGTTTCGCTTTTACGCTTATCTGGCTGCACAACGGACAAGCATCACGGCCGACACTTTGTTTTCCGCATGGTGGGGTGCAGGCACCGCGCTGCCCGTCACGCTGGCATTCTTCTGGAAAGCGGAAGCTACGGTGATCATCGGCAGTCTGCTTGTATCGCTTGGCCTTTTTGTGTGGCTGCCGCGAACCTATGGTCTTGCCCTGATCATCGCTTCGCTGGTACTACTCTTGCCCAGGCTCCTGTCACTCATCGCCTCTCTGTCCCAGCCCAAGCACTGCCGGGTCAAATACGAGTTGAGAAGCGTGGCATTTCTCTTAACCAACCTGTAAGCAACTTTTTCAAGGCACGATGTACAGCTTGATGACCACCAAGGCAAGCAAGCCCGGCAGCCGTAAAAATCCTGCCAACAGCGCGGTAATCGGATTGATGGGGATATGAAATCCGGCCATTTCCCCTACGAGATTGGCAAAAAACAGAAGAACCGCTCCGATGACGACCTGCAGCGCTGCCATACCTGCCCAGCGTATGGGACGCGCCATCGATTTGCTGGCAGATACCAGCAGCAGGAGCCCGACAACCACTAACGCGACCAGCCATTCCATGTCTTACGCCTCCCTACAGCTCTTCGCCCGCATACATCTGCCTGGTTTTCTGGAGCAGATACATATATCGCTTTTCGGTGAGGTGGAGATAATAGATGGCTTCCTCCACATCACGCTCCTCCGCAAGATCGACCAGCTGCTGCGCATTCCTCCACACCACCTGCGCATTGTCCACGGCATCCGGGAGCAGCCACTGCTCGCTTCCCGCCCTGTAGACGGCTCTCGTTTTCGCTTTCCAACTCATGAACCCATCCCCTCGCTTATTGGAAATACACGAACATACTCATCAAATTATTCAGGCTGTGAAGCAGTACGGCCCCCCACAGGCTTTGAAAGCGATGCCGGATAAAGCCAAGCGCCGCACCGATTAAAAATAACGGGGCAAAAAGCGCTAAATCCACATGCAGCAAAGCAAACCACAGGCTGGAAAGACCAATCCCAATCCATGCACCAAGGCGTCTGACCAAAAACGTCTGAATGACTCCGCGAAACAGGATTTCCTCCGCGATCGGCACCAAAACGCCAATGACCAGGATGCTTGTGATCACATTGGGGAGATTCGTTTGCTTGGCAGAAAGGATCTCGCTTTCAATCTGCTGTTCCCTCTCTGACTCCAGAGAGAGGTTCAATAAATCAGCCAGTGGATTGGTGATCAGGAAATCCATGGCAAACACGATCAGCAAAAACAACACAACAATAACGGCCAGCATCTTGCCTAAATGGCGAGGCCTCCCTAAGCCAATGGCCTGATGCCTGCCTCTGAATTGGAAGAAGGCAACGACCAGGATCATGATCTGCAAGGAAGCAGAGCTGAACAGGCTGCCGATGGTCCCCTCCGGAAACAGGGGAGTCTGCAAGAAAAATTCCGCGGCTATGAGCATTCCGATGTTTAAGAATTGCAGCCACGCACACATGTAAATCACATCTGCACCCGTAGCCAGCCGGGACCAGGAGACCCTTTCGCCACGTCTCCACTCCCCGATTCGGTAGCCGAGAAAAATCACGCCTCCGATCATGCTGATCACACTGACGATCAAGACCAAAATGAGAAACCAACTCTCCGGGGTTTCCGAGACAGTTGCCACCCAGCGCCCATCTGCCCCTTTTGTGAACCGGACCGTCAGCAGCTCCAACACCGTCGTCAGGATGAACCCGGCACATAAGAGGATGGCCCATGGTCCTGACCCTTGCGTCAGTCTCGTGCTTCTGCGAGGCACTATAAGCTCTGTCTGCATCTCCTCACGCTCCTATTTCCTACTCTATGTCTTGTCCGCGGAAAACTTTCTCGTAAATTGCTTCTATGATAGCAAAAACACCCGGCGTCGTGATGGCCAGGTGTTTCCAAAATCGTATAGCTGTTTGATCGTCAGACTTCCCGACGCCCTTCCAGCGCTTTGGACAGCGTCACTTCGTCCGCATATTCCAGATCGCCGCCGACCGGCAGACCATGTGCGATGCGGGTGACACGGACGCCAAAAGGCTTGATCAGGCGGGAAATATACATCGCCGTTGCTTCCCCTTCAATATTCGGGTTCGTGGCGAGAATCACTTCTTTTACCTGCTCGTCGCTCAACCGCTTCAGCAGATCCGGGATGCGGATATCCTCGGGGCCAATGCCATCCATCGGGGAAATCGCCCCTTGGAGGACATGGTAATACCCTTCGTATTCGCGCATTTTTTCCATCGCCACGACGTCCTTGGGCTCTTGCACCACGCAGATCATCGAGGCGTCCCGGCGTTTATCGCGGCAAATATGGCAAGGATCTACATCGGTAATATTATGGCAGACCGAGCAGTAGGACAGCTGCCGCTTGGCATTGACCAATGCTTTGGCCAGATCCAAGACGTCATCCTCTTTCATCGTCAGCACGTGAAAGGCTAGGCGGCTGGCTGTTTTTGGCCCGATACCTGGCAGCTTCATGAAACCTTCAATCAACTTGGAAACGGGTTCTGGATAGTACATGCTCACTTCGTTAGGCTCCTTTTAGCTGCCACCTTTGCTCCCTTAGAACAGGCCCGGAATGTTCATTCCTCCGGTAAAGCGGCCCATCTCTTTGTTTACCATTTCATCCACATTGCGCAGCGCATCATTCACAGCGGTCAATACGAGATCTTGCAGCATCTCCGCATCTTCCGGGTCAATCACTTCCGGCTTGATCGCGATATCCAGAATCTGTTTGTGACCGTTTGCTTTTACGGTTACTGCTCCGCCGCCTGCAGAACCTTCTACGATTTTCTCTTTCAGCGCTTCCTGCGTTTTTTGCATTTCATCCTGCATTTTCTTTACTTGCTTCATCATTTGTTGCATGTTTTTCATGGGTTTATTCCTCCTTGTATCTTCACTCTTTTACTTCTACCAAATGCTCCCCGACCAGCCTGAGCGCTTCCGCCACCAGGGGATCTTCCTGCACTTCTGCGGAGCCTTGCCCGGAAGAATCGCCAGCTCCTTTTTCTTCCTCTACGCTCTGCCACTCTTCTTCCATGACGGAAAGCAGAGACAGCTGCTTGCCTGTTGCCATCTGCAGGACCCGTTCCACAATACCTTTCAACTCTGGCTCCATCGTCTTTTCACAATGGATCGGACTCTTGAAGGCCAGGACGAGCGTCGACTGCCCGACAGCGACCGGCGTACCGTTGACCAGCCACGCCTGGTGCTGAATCTTGATCTTTTTCACTTCCTGCAAGATCTGGCTCCACATGCCCCGTACTTTCTGGGTCATGCCCTCGTCGTACGCGCGGGCTACGTCACGCAGCTTCGTGATCGAGACGCGAGAGCCGCCGCCGGCTGCCGGCACTCGTCTTGGCTCCCGTGACTTCGGCTCTTCCGCTGCGGCACCGACTTGCGGGAGTACGGCCTGCCCGGAAAGCACCTGCTGGAGTTTTTCTTCCAGCGTATGAATTCTCCCCAGAAGTGTCCGTAGTTCCTCGGAATCGGCTCCTCCCGCTGCCTGTGCAGCGCCCTTTTGCGGCAGCTGGCAGAGCTTGACCAGCGTCAGCTCCACCAGCACACGGGAATAGGTCGACCATTTCAGCTGAGTCAACGCGGTATTGAGCACCTCAATGATTTCATAGAGAGCCGGGAGCGAATAGGCTTGCGCCACGTTAGAAAACTGGTCATCGATCAAGGTGCGCTCGACGATCTCCTGCAGCTTCGGCGCCGTCTTCATTAGCAGCATATCGCGGTAATAATACATGAAATCCTGTAAAAAATGCTCCGGATCTTTTCCTTGCACCATCACCTGATCAAACTGCTCCATGACACCAGCGACATTTTGCTCAGCCACCAGCTTGGCCAACTCTGAAAAATACGTCTGGGATACTGTACCGGTGATCTGCATAATAGCCGCTGCCGTCACCGATGTCCCGCTGTAGCTGATCGCCTGGTCCAGCAGACTGAGCGCATCCCGCATGCCGCCTTCCGCCATTTTGGCTACAAGCTGCAATGCCTGCGGATCCGCTTCCACCTGATGAGCCTGGCAGATCTGCTGCAAACGACCGACCATTTCAGACAGCGCGATCCGATGAAAGTCAAAGCGCTGACAACGCGAAATGATCGTCGCCGGAAGCTTATGCGGCTCGGTTGTCGCCAAAATGAACAGTACATGGGATGGCGGCTCCTCCAGCGTTTTCAGGAGCGCATTGAATGCCTCCGTGGTCAGCATATGCACTTCATCGATGATATACACTTTATATTTTACGTCGCTTGGCGCAAACTTCACCTTGTCGCGGATATCGCGGATCTCTTCCACCCCGCGGTTCGAGGCGGCGTCAATCTCCAATACGTCCGTCACCGAGCCATCCGTGATGGCGACACACGTTCCGCACTCATTACATGGTTCCCCGTCGATCGGGCGTTCACAGTTGACCGCTTTGGCCATGATTTTCGCAGCACTCGTTTTTCCCGTACCTCGTGGGCCGTTGAACAGGTAGGCATGGGAGAGCCTGCCCTCCCGAATGGCATTGCGCAAGGTGGTCGTCACATGAGATTGCCCTACGACGTCGCCGAAGGTTTGCGGTCTCCAGACACGATATAACGCTGTATAAGCCATCCAATGACACCCCCTGTCTATGATTTTCCGTCCTTGCCGTGTCGGCTTTTGTTCATATCTTCTTATTATACATGAGCGGGGGTACAAAGAAAACGTTCAAGCTTCGGCAACCAACTCGTCAGCGAAATGGGATTATCTAGCGGAAACTACCTGAAGGAGGATTTCATGCGAGGTCCACATGTTATCCGCTCCTACTCTCTGCTGATAGGGCTTACGATTACAGCTACCGCTTTTGCCGCGGAGCCTGCCCTTACTCGCTCGAGCCGCTCGCAGTCGATCTACGTACGAAAATGAGAGAAAATCCCCTTTACGCAACCACCATGGTTGTAAAAGGGGATTTTTGTTCGTATGGCTACATATACGGCAGCAGGATATGAAACGTTGTCCCGTATCCTTTTGACGAAACGCGGATCTGGCCCCCTATGTCATGAATGATCTTTTGACATACAGCAAGTCCCAGACCGGTTCCTTCTTCTTTGGTGGTATAAAACGGGTCGAAAATTTTATCGATGACATACGGCGGGATACCCGGCCCCGAATCATGGATGTCGATGCTCAGACGATTGCTGTCCGTCTCGAAGTGATGCGAGATATGGATGGTTCCCTCATTGCCCATCGCCTCGATCCCGTTTTTGCATATATTCAGGAATACCTGCTTGAGCAGTTCCGCATCGCCCACCACGGTAGGCAATACCCCCCGTGATGAATACTTTACATCTATTCCGTGCAAGAGCCCCTGGCTTTCCACTATAGGCAGCAATTCTTCAAAAACCGTATTCAAATCAACCATGGAATATTGCACATCACGCGGTTTGCTCAGCAGCAAAAATTCATTCACCAGAGAATTGATGCGGTTGATTTCCGTCAGCATGATTTCGGTGTAGCTCTTTTCCCGCGCCATTCCAATATCTTCGAAAAGCTGGGAGAACATCTGCAAAAACCCCTTGATCGAGGTAAGCGGATTGCGGATTTCATGCGCAGTGCCCGCTGCGATTTGTCCAATCATGGCGAGCCGCTCGTTACGTTCAATCTTTTGTTCAATCGAGCGCAGGTTGGTAATATCCTTGAACAAAATGTATCCGCCCACGGTTTGGCCACTCGCATCCTGCAGTGTCCCGGAATCGACCAGCAGCTCGAATCGCTGGTTGTTGTTGGACCAATACATCGCATTGTTCTGCTGCTTGACCCCTGTCAGCAGATCCCGTTGAATCAAGCGGTGGCTTTCCGGCACTCTCGCAAACACATCATCCAGATTGCGGTTGAGCACCGTTATCTTTTCAACCCCAAGCACTCGACAGGCCAGCTGATTGATCTCCACGATGTCACCCTTGGCATCAATCATGATGAAGCCGAGACTGTTGTCGTTGCCGAGCCTTTGAAAAAAGCGCTGCGCTAACGGATATCCCTGCTCGCGCCCCAACTGGAACAGATGCACCATATAGAGGGTATCCTCCGACTCCTGCACCAGGACCATCGCGCTTGATGTTCCGCTTTTTCCCTGCTTATTGCGCCATTCCAGCTCAACGGGCAGGCTGTTTTGCTCTTCCTTTTCCAGCATTTGCTCATAAAACTGCCTGATTGTTCCCTTCCCCGGCACGATCAGCCGAAAAGGTCGACCGATGAGCTCTTCCCGTGCAAATCCGGTTGCACGCAGCAGTATCTCATTTACTTCCACGATCATCCCTGTTCGATCAACCAATAAAACAGCATTGGGTAGTTGCCGCATATACTGCTGCAAACGTTTAGGCGAACCTAACAGTTGCAAAGAATACGCTGCCTCCACTGTCGCTCCCCCCCAACCTTTTTATTTCTTGTGAACAGTCCACTGTTAGGGTTTCGCTAAAAAATAGAGGAAGCCCTGCCGTTACAGGCTTGATCGGTCTACAAAATGTTTCGCTATATTCCGTCAAAAAATGAGGGAAACCGCACATTTCGACAAACCAAAAAACAACATACCGGTCACGACCGATATGTTGCAGGCAAGTAAGGTTGTTTTCACGTATTGGATATAGCAAATGGCGACTTCAGACCAGGCAACCCTGCGGCACACACGAATGACCGCTTATGGCTGCTTCCTTCCGGACCTGACCCGTTCGCGGGTTCGCGTTGCACAGGACCCAGTCCTAACATCGCCACCAGGCAATCCCTTGCGAGACTGCTTAATTAGAATATCAGACATGGACATTCGCCGCAAGTCTTAAACATAACCAATGATGGATGGTTTTTCCGCACGGTTCTTTAGCCGTTGTTAGCCGGTGCCTTCTCTTGCGCATTTTTCTTCAAGTAGCCTGCCAGCAGGACACCGCCAATCAAGACCGCCATCAAGCCGTATTTAAAGACGGGATTGTCTTCAAAAAATCCTTCTACAATCGGTTCGTCCACGATCATTTTGGATGCGGTCCATGCCAATACCGCTGCCCCAACGTAGATAATAGCCGGAAATCTTTCGACCCATTTCAAGATCAGTGTGCTTCCCCAGACGACAATAGGTACGCTGATGATCAGGCCAAGGATAACGAGCAGGAAATCACCATGAGCCGCTCCCGCTACCGCCAATACGTTATCGAGACCCATCACGGTATCGGCAATCACGATCGTCTTGACCGCTGCTAAGACACTGCCACCCGACTTGACATTGTCATGGTTTTTCTCTTCAACCAACAACTTGTAGGCAATCCATACAAGCAGCGCTCCTCCTAGCAGCAGAAGACCCGGTATCTTCAACAGCCATACGACAACCATGGTGAGCAATGCGCGGATCGCAATCGCACCAAACGTTCCCCAAAAGATCACCTTTTTTTGCTGCTCCTTGGCCAGATTACGGGCAGCCAGGCCAATTACGATCGCATTATCTCCCGCCAGTACAAGATCAATGATGACAATAGCCAATAATGCCGACCAGAAATCTGCCGTGAAAAAATCCATCGTTTCCATTCCTCCTTATCACCCTACTGGTGTTATTCCCTCATTCCATGTTTCTCTTTCAGCTCGGGTGGAGACATTTTGACAATCTGCTGCAAGACAAACATCAAAACCGTGACATCATCGAGAATTCCAAAAAAGGCAAGAAAGTCAGGGATCACATCAAACGGAAAAAAGATGTACCCGACGAGGAGCAGAACCGACCATACTTTTTGCTTGGTTGGCACTTTCCTCGTTGTAAAAAATTCAAACAGGAAGGGGATGAACTTCCTCACTTTGAAAACAAACCGAATTCGTTTCCAATACTTCATCATGGCGTACCCTCCTTTCCGGAAGCGGATTGTGCACAAAAAAATGACCTTTACCAGCTATCGGTAAAGGTCATTCCTTTTTATCCATAGGACCTTTACCGTATCGTTGGTAAAGGTCTCGCTAACAACGCAATCGTTGCCAACAAAGCCGAGGGATGCTCCCCGTAATGACGACTTTGCTGTAGCAGCTACTCCCCTTTAACATTCCTACCCTAGTATACGAGCCTGAAAGTCTAAGGTTTCGTTTTTACAGAAATTTTTTTGCGATTTCTTGCAGGGCAGCCGACGCAAAAATGAGATTTCCGTATTCCTGCAAAAAGGCTTCGGCCAGATCTGCTTTTTTTCCGTATTCACTGACCACGGCACGAATCAGCGCTGCGTCTTCTTCGGCTGTGTCCGTCAAATCGATCTGCAGATAATATTTGTTTTCGTAGGCGTAGACAGTGCCGACCTCGCCCACGCTTTCCGGCATTTTATGCGCACACAGGATCAGATCTTCAAAATCGGCGAAGGAAAATAGCATGGTTGCAGTATGCTGCTCAGCCGCTGCTTTTTCCCGCTGCATCGCATCGAGATCCTCGTCCTGCTCCTCTGTCAGTGCTTCTATGCGAATATAGGCTCCTTCATGCGGAATGTAGGAAGCTTCCGTTCGAATCGGACTTTCAAATGGAAAATCAGTTGCGGAAGAGGCGGCAAACAGGATCACGTCATCCACCAACTCATTAATCATACGGATGTTCGCCGGATCATCTCCGTTACGAAAACCTCTTTTCGTCAATTCTTCATTATCCAAAAACAACAGAATAGTACGATCCGGTTGAAATTCAATTCTCATGTGCCACACACCCCTTCTCCTATTTCCTATCATACTAGCATTGCACAAAATTGACTGGGGTATGATTAAATATACTTTTTCGTTTAGTATTATGCAATAGGGGGTTGCTGTCAAACTGCATTATCTGCTTTTGACCAAAAGTTCGACTGCCTCCTGCACCACCTTGCTCGTGTCCCCGCCTTTCTCCTGCTCCTCCCTCAAACAACGCTGGAGATTCTCTGCGACGATTTGGGCGATCGCTTTATCCGAAGCATTGCGGATGGCAGTCAGCTGGGCTACCACCTCTTTGCAGCTTTTTTGCTGCTCCATCATGCTCAGCACACCGCGAATTTGGCCCTCGATTCGGCGCAGACGTTTTTTGATATCATCACCGTAGTCGTAGTCCATCGATTTTCTCCTCCTGTAACATATACGTGTATACGTATAGTATAGTCGCAAAAAAAATTAAATAAACAAATTGATTTTCGCCTGGTTCGCATCTCCCAAGTAAGCGGCAACACCAGCAAATTCGACACCATCGATCAACTCTTCGTCTTTCAGCCCAAGCAGTTCCTGCGTCATCGTGCAAGCCACCAGTTTGACGCCCTGCTCCTGGGCCAGCTCAATCAATTGGGGAAGGGACAAGGCATTATGCTTCTTCATGACGTGCTTGATCATTTGCGGTCCCATCCCCAGCATGTTCAGCTTGGAAAGCCCCAGCTTATTCGCCCCGCGCGGCATCATCCAGCCAAACGCCTTTTCCAGCCAATTTTTCTTCACCAGGACAGACTCATCTTTGCGCAGCGCATTCAGCCCCCAAAAGGTGCAGAAAATCGTCACATCATGCTCGTACGCCGCTGCTCCATTGGCAATAATAAACGCGGCAATCGCTTTATCCAAATCCCCGCTGAATAACACAATCGTCGTCTTTTCTTTTTGCTGCTCCATGATCTCTATCTCCTTTTCGATCGCTATACTTGTAAAAGATCGGCCCAAATTTTAACCGCAGTCAGGGAAATCAGTGCGATTAACCCGTAACGCAGCCATTTCACATTGATCCTCGCGCTTAGCAAGCTGCCGATTGGCGCTCCCAGGATGCTTCCCAATACAGTGAATACGGTAGGCATCAGCGGAATATGCCCAGCTGTCAGCTTGCCCAATACACCGCCAATGGCGGAGATGAATACAATAGCCAAAGAAGAGGCGATCGTCACACGCGTCGGGATTTTCAGGACGGTCAGCATGATCGGAATCAAGATAAACGCACCGCCAGCGCCCACTATCCCCGAAACTAGGCCTACCGCAAATGCTGCCAGGATCGCGATCATGCGGTTGTAGGCAATTTCCTCCGCGTTTTCTTCAGTCCCCTTGTTTTTCAGCAGCATGAGGAAGACAGCCACGACGGCCAATACTCCATATATAAGGTTAATGCCCTCACTGGACATATATTTTGAAATGAATCCTCCGAGCAGACTCGCGACCAGAATGCTCCCGCCCATGTCCTTGACCAGTCCTTTGTGGATCAGCGAAGTGTTCTTTCCGCTTTTCTTCCGGAAAGCGAGCACCCCGGCAAAAGAGGAAAAAAACACCTGAAACATGGAAATCGAAGCGACTTCCTGTGTGGGAAACCGGGCAACCCCCAGCCAATCGGGAACAAACAGGAGCAGGGGATAGTTAATAATTGCCCCGCCTATTCCTAGCAGCCCGGAGAAAAAAGAGCCCACCAACCCCAACGAAAACAATACGAGAAACAGCAGAATGTCCATACGTCCTCCCCGTTGCCTACCTCCGTCGCGCAAACTTGCCGATACCTGTTTTCAAATCGGGGCATTTCGGGTATGATAATACCAAGTAAAATAATCGGAATAGGGTGGTATTTGTGGTTCGACTGTTACAATCGCTTTTCCAACAGCATTGTCCAACCTGCAATGAACCCCTTCGCTCGGAAAGAGACGCGTTTAGCAGCGTCAAAGCATGTCCCCATGGTCACTTTAAAGAAGAAACCTATCCCCATTTAGGCGTCAGCATTGTTTATCACGATTTTAGAAAAACTTGACTTTGCCAAGTCTTTGGCGGAGCTTAGTTTTTCTCATGCCGATGGGTATTTTATAAATTCCTATCGACCGAAATAAGCGAACACTGGTAAGCAGTGCTCGCCTATTTTCATTAGACCTTTTTTACGAGGAATTTGTAAACACCGTTTTCTGCCTCATGATGAACCAGCTCATGGTTGGTCTGTTTCACCCACGCCTGGAAGTCGTTGAGAGATCCTCTGTCTGTGGACAGAACCTCCATGATTTGCCCTGGCTGCAAGCCGTCCAATGCCTTCTTCGCTTTTACGATCGGCATCGGGCATGCCAGTCCTTTTGTATCCACGGTGATATCTGCTTTCATATTCGTGTTCCTCCCAGCCGTTTTATATACTTATACCCCTATATGTATATTAAAGACCATTTTTACTCTTGTCAATCCCGCTTCCTTTCCATGAAAAAGGGAAGCATGGTAGCATGCTTCCCCACATAAACCGGTGCCCGTCCAGGCTTTCCAGTCAAAGCTATGGATGAGTCGTAAATTCAATATCTTCGAATAAGAAGATTCCTTCCTTTGGATCAAAATGAAGGGTAGTAATGTGGCTATTATCCTTTTTGATTCGTTCGATCAATTGCTCTTTGGTCGGATACGGCTTTGTCTGAACCGTCCCCTTTCCGAAAGCATAGAGCGTCTTTCCATGAATCCCAGCGCTTGTCGCATTCGACGCCAGCTTCTCATAGTTCGTATAGAGAAATCCCATAAAGTCGAATCCTTTGGTGTCACTGATGTAAATTCGTCCATTTGCCCGGTACGCATACCTCACCCATACCTCTCCATTCGCTTTGTACAAGAAATCGGTGTAGGGCGTGGTTTTATAGCCGGTAGCATTGATAAACATCGGGTCGGTCAGCGGATCCAGCTTTCTCAACGAGTAGGTATAGATGACCGAGCCTCCCTGTGCAGTCGGGAGATAAAACAATGGCGGTTGGGCTGCTGTTTTCCCATAGATGGATCGATTGAGGCTCTTGTCAAGGGCAAAGACATGCTGGTACGCCCCCGCCGCTCCGATGCGCTGCAGATCTAATGTGGTCGGATGCAGCATATGGTTGTATCCACACACGTAAATGCCATCGTCTGCAATGATGACCGTTGTATTCGCGGAGGTCGCCGCTGAACGAACCTTGCTCATCAGCTTGGTCGGCGTGCCCACTTTTTTCACACCTTTGATCCCCAATTGATTCAGGTTATTGGCTCCCATGACATACAGATCCCGGTTCGTTGTGAGGAACAGGATTTCATTTCGTCCAGTCATGACCTTCTCCACCGTGGTGATCGGCAGGGGGACCGGCTTTGCCGAGCTCAGAACCGGCTTCTGGTAATAAATCATGTCGCTTTGGTCATACAAGGTTCCTTGGAAATAGACCCGCTTTCCTTCCGTCAAGAACAGCATAAATTTTTCACCGGCGATCAGTTCCTTCACTTTTTCCGGAATGGCGAGAGGCTTTGTGGAATTGCCCACGTACACCTTTCCACCTCTCACGACATATGGCTGACCGTTCAAGGCATCCACCTGCTGGACGTTGACTGCTGCCTTCGCAGCGGCGGGCTTGACAGTCGCTGCCGTGCCTGCCTCGGTAATCGAAATGTTTATTGTCAAAAGACTTGCGATAAGGGTAAGCGCCCCTAACATGCGTTTCACGAATGTGTGCCCCTTTCATTTACCTGGTTCATATTACCAAGACGGCAGGAAAATCCAAAATGTTACAAAGGGAAATAAAACAATTTTAGCCCAAGTGATCTATTTCACTCCATCATTCTCCCAAATCGGCAAAATAGAAGATGTAACCATCCGATAGAGAACATTCATCCACTTTTCAGGGAGAATGAAGGAGGAACCACAATGAAAGCAGCAGTTGTCAAACACTTTAAAGCACCGCTGACGATTGAACAGGTGGAAAAGCCAGAGGTAGGACCAGGTGAAGTGCTCGTTCACATTCATGCGTGCGGGGTATGTCATACCGACTTGCATGCGGCCCATGGAGATTGGCCGGTAAAGCCCAAGCTGCCATTGATCCCTGGGCACGAAGGTGTTGGCGTCATTGAAAAAGTGGGACCGGGCGTTACGCATCTCAAAGCAGGCGATCGTGTCGGCATTCCATGGCTGTATTCTGCTTGCGGTCATTGTGAGTACTGCTTGAGCGGATGGGAGACGCTGTGCCCCAACCAGCATAACTCCGGTTATTCGGTAGACGGCGGTTATGCGGAGTATTGCAAGGCGGCAGCTGATTATGTCGTGAAAATTCCGGAAAACCTTGATTTTGTGGAAGCCGCACCGATTTTCTGCGCAGGGGTAACCACCTATAAAGCGCTGAAAGTAACGGGAGCCAAGCCGGGAGAATGGGTAGCCATTTATGGTGCTGGCGGTCTCGGTCACGTGGCGATCCAATATGCGAAGGCGATGGGACTGCATGTCGCAGCCGTCGATACAGGCGAGGAAAAACTGGCGCTCGCTCGCGAGCTGGGTGCAGATTTGACGGTTGACTTCCGCATGGAAAAAGCCGATGAAGCGATTCAAGAAAAAGTAGGCGGTGTTCACGCTGCCGTATGTACAGCGGTGAACAAGATCGCCTTCCAGCAAGCCTTCCACAGTGTTCGCCGCGGCGGTACTTGCGTAGCGGTAGGTCTGCCGCCGGAAGACATGCCTGTTCCGATTTTTGATACGGTACTGAAAGGCATTAAAGTGGTAGGCTCCATCGTGGGAACACGCAAAGATCTCATCGAAGCCCTGCAGTTTGCTTCTGAGGGCAAGGTGAAAACCATCGTTCAGACCAAACCGTTGGAAGAAATTAATGAGATTTTTGAGCAGATGGAAAAAGGAGAAATTAACGGTCGTATTGTACTCACCTTCGAATAAGCGTTGGATCACACATCCCCCCGGCAGGCAGGAAGCTGTCGGGGGGATGATTTCTTTTTGGATGACAGTTTTCCAGTTTCCCTGCTAAAGTGGACAGTAGATGTGCTTATGTCAAAAAGCGGGGATGATAACATGGCGGATAAAAAAGGGATGCTGCTGCAGCTTGCAGATCATGTCTGGATCTACCCTCAGGGGGAAAACCTGGAGCGGATTGAGCCCGCAGTAGGGGTAATCATGACCGCGAACCAAACCGTATTGATTGATTGCGGAAATAGCCCGGGGCATGCCAGAGAGATACAGCGGGCACTGCATGAAAGAAAGGCGCCTCCTGTTTCAACCATCATCTATACCCACCATCATTGGGACCATATTTTTGGCAGCTGTGTGTTTGACGCTGAGGTGATCGCCTGTCGGCAGTGTGCCGACGAGCTGGACAGCATGGCCGAGATTCCGTGGGGGCCGGCATGGCTGGAGCATGAGATGAAGGAAAATCCTTTATTGGAGAGAAGTAACCGTGCGAAGCTTCTTGTCATCGAGGATTGGAGCGAGCTGCGGATCGTGAAGCCGACTCGCGTCTTTGCCGATCAGATGACACTGGAGGTAGACGGGATCACACTGCAACTGCAATGGGTAGGCGGCCCCCATGCGAACGATTCGATCACGGTGGAAGTCGTTGGCCAAGGTGTGCTCTTTGTAGCGGACTGTTTCTATCCACCGCCGTTTCATCTGCGCAAGCCGGACGATACCCCGGATTGGGACATGCTGAACCGATTGCGGAAAGATTCCATCCAGTGGTATGTTCACGGGCATGGTCAGCCGCTAACGTCCGATGAGATCCAGCAGCTTTGGCAAAACACAAAAAAACAAGCATAAGCTGCCTCACTGGCAAACTCATGCTTGTTGAACTTGTTATGTATGGCGGAGAGAGTGGGATTCGAACCCACGCACGCCTCACGACGCCTAACGCATTTCGAGTGCGTCCCCTTATGACCACTTGGGTATCTCTCCAGAACATCCCGAAGCAAAAATAACTATAGCAAAAATATTTTCCCCATGCAAGATGAAAAATATTGGCATACTTGATTTGCATGGCTTCTTCCGGCAATATAGGAAGAAATCAAAAGAACTGATTAAAGCGAGGAACCATATGAAACGCGAACGTCTCGATAAAGTACTGGCCAATATGGGCTTGGGTACACGCAAGGAAGTAAAAGCGCTCGTAAAACAGAAATTGATCGAAGTAGACGGTGTCGTTGCGACCGACCCCGGCATGCACGTCATCCCGGAGGAGCAGACGATCCTCGTCGAAGGGGAGCCGCTGAACTATAAGCGCTGGATTTATGTCATGCTGAACAAGCCACCGGGCGTGATCTCTGCCACGGAAGATCCCCGTCATGAGACCGTCGTCGACCTGCTGCCGATCGAATGGGCGGATAAGGTTCATCCGGTTGGACGGCTGGATATCGATACCGAAGGGCTGCTACTGTTAACCAATGACGGACAGCTTTCCCACAGTCTCCTTTCCCCCAAAAAGAAAGTGGACAAGGAGTATTATGCGAAAATTCGCGGGCAAGTGACCCAGCACCACGTCGATGAATTTGCCAAAGGGGTAACCCTCGATGACGGCTATCATACCATGCCCGCCAAATTGGAGATCCTGTCCTCAGGCGAAGAATCCGAGATCAAGGTCACGATCATGGAAGGGAAGTTTCATCAGGTGAAGCGCATGTTTGCTGCCTTCGGACTGGAGGTCACCTATCTGAAACGACTGCGGATGGGCACGCTCCTGCTGGACGAGTCGCTGGAATTGGGAGATTTCCGGGAACTGACCGAAGAAGAGCTTGCCGGACTTCGCGGAGAATAACCTCCTGCCCTTACGTACCTAAAAAATGAACCCGGATCGGCATCAGTATCCCGGGTTCATTTTCCTTTTTTGCGTAAACGTCGAAAGAAATCCTTCAGCAATTGGCCGCATTCTTCCCCCAAAACGCCCGATACAACCGGCACCTGGTGATTGAAGCGAGGCTCATTTAACAGATCCATGAGTGTCCCCGCACAGCCCGCCTTCGGATCCGCTGCCCCGTAAACGACCTGCTCCACACGCGACTGGACGATCGCTCCCGCACACATCGGGCACGGCTCCAACGTCACATACAGCGTACACCCGATGAGCCGCCAGCCGCCCAGCCGCTCGCTGGCTTCCCGTATCGCGATCATTTCCGCATGCAGCGTCGGATCTTTTCGGGTTTCCCGCAAATTATAGCCGCGTCCGACGATCTCTCCGTCACGGACGATGACCGCCCCGATCGGCACCTCGCCGATTTCTGCCGCTTTTTTCGCCTCTTCCATGGCAGCCTGCATAAAACGTTCATGATTGTCCACTTGTACGTTTCGCCCTACTTTCCTTTACTCTGTTCATGACTACCTTACGATGACATGCTGCCTGCGTCAAATCAAAAGCGGTTCGATTCTAGCAAGGCTCGTGCTGTCCCCTATCAAAATAGCCCTTTTGGGTACGTTTCTATTCGCCATCCTCTTGGCAAAAATGACAAAGAGGAGGTGATTTCATACGAGGAAGCGATGCACCGCGCTGATTCTATTTTTTCTCTGTTTCTTTTCTTCTTTTGCTATCATTTATGCCCATGCCAATCTGGTTGCCAGCACACCGGAAAAAGGAGCATTGGTGTCTCAAGCTCCAGCCCAATTGACGTTAACCTTTAGCGAGCCAGTGGAGATCGAGCATGTCAGCGTAGAACTCTATGATACACATGCCCTGCCTGTCCCGCTGCAGAAGCCACGCATTATGCCCGGTAACGCAAGCGGATTGGTGGTCGACTTGCCTGCGATGAAACCCGGGGGATATACCGTTTTGTATCGGCTGCTCTCCGAGGATGGCCATCCCGTGACAGGATCATACACCTTTTCGATCGGAGAACGCTTGATCCAGCCTCGCCCACCAATGGCAGAGGGTCATTCCCAATCTGACCCCCTCCCGGCTAGGCTCATTCGCTTGCGTGCCGTGACCGAGGGTGCCCTCCTGGTCGGAGCAGGCTGCTTTTGGATATGGCAGCTCCTGATCTGGCGGGGATATTCCTTTCACTCCGGCATTACGGCACGGTTCATGCGAGTTGGAATGCTCTTTGTCCTTGCAGCCCTTTTCCTTCAGGCACTCTTCTACTACGGCACGATTTCTTCTACAGATTCTTCCTGGGCATGGTCATCGCCGTTTTTCCTGTCGCTTTTGGCGCAATGCATGGTTTTATTGCTGTTGCTAGTGCCCGGCATGGTACAAGGCTGGTATCTGCTGCTGTCTATTTTCCTTATCGCGATACAGGCAGCCAGCGGCCATGTGTGGGGACTGGATCCGTGGTGGATGGCCCTTTTACTTCGCTTGCTCCATCTTTTTGGCATCGCCCTTTGGCTCGGAACGCTTTTGGTCTTGCTGCTCTCGCTCTGGAAAAACAAGCTCGCTGCTTGGAACCATTCGCCTTCCTTTCGCCCTGTCATGCTAACGCTCCTGCTCTTTTCCTCCCTGGCGGTGGCCGTTTCCGGCATGCTTATGACGGCTGTACAAACGAACTGGGAGGCAATCATCTCCAGTCAATCCGGATGGAGTCTGCTGTTGGCTGGAAAAACCACGTTGCTGCTAATCATGTTGCTTTTCGCCCTGCGGCAGCATTTGCGCTGGAGAGGACAAGGGATCCTGCCTGTTCAAAGCCTGCTAGCGTGGGAGCTGTTCTTCGGGCTGATTGCCATTGTGTTGGGTGTATGGATGAGCCAGAGCGCCTATCCGCTGCCACCTGCTGATATTTCCCATTGAAAAGGAGTTTTTGAAATGAATCGTTACCGCTTGTTTATGATTGTTCTTACTGCTTGCCTGTTTTTTTCGTTTTCTAGCGGCATCTATGCCCATGTATCGGTTTATCCGAAAGAGACATCCACCAATGCTTATGAAAAATATACAGTCCGGGTTCCCGTCGAAAAAGAGGTGAGCACCACCGCTGTCAGACTGGAGTTCCCTGCCGGAGTAAAGGTGAGCACCGTCATGCCTGCAGTCGGTTGGAGCTACGAAATTGCAAAGGATGCGGAAGGACGTTTTACCGGCATCACCTGGAAAGCCGTCGGCGAGGGGATCAAGCCCCATGAATTTATGGAGTTTTCCTTTGTCGGAAAAAATCCGGAGCAGGCAACATCGCTTTCGTGGAAAGCCTACCAGACCTACGCGGATGGCTCAGTCGTCGAATGGACCGGGTCACCCGATTCGGATAAGCCTGCTTCTGTCACAACCGTGAATCCAGGGACAGGCGATCAAGACCACGGTCACGCTGCCCCTACGTTTTCGGAAAAAACTGGTGTTATGGAGCCTGAGGAAACAAGCAGCCTGCTCACAAATGGAACGCTCCCGCTCATTCTCTCCGCACTGGCGCTTTTGCTATCGCTGATCAGCCTGTTTCGAAAGCGGGCATGATTTCCTTAGCTGCGGCATTATGTGTTTCCCGTTAAGATTTTGCTAAATTTCTGTGAGTTGTCTCTCTTTGCCCTTCTTTTGCCATATGGTTACTGTATACCAGTACATAGGGAGGGTTCGCATTCTAGGCGTCTAATCTGTGATGAAAAAGCAGGTAATTCCATACGATAAGAGTATCAAGTCCATCACTGTTGTTTAGATGGATTGATCGGAAGACTGACGGACCGATCCGTCTGCACCTTGATGAGGAGGGATGTAAGTGGGGTTAAGCTCAAAGGTCTTGCCATCAGGAGAATTCACCTGCTTTCACAGTCCGACAAAAGGGCGGCTCGATAAGGAAGCGCTGTTTACTGATCTGGAACAAACCGTGTCGCATGGTACAGATCACTATGAAATCATCGTAGGGGCTGATTCACAAAACCGTCGCAGTGTCACTGCGTTTGCCATTGTCATCTCCTTGGTTCGTCCCGGGAAGGGCGGCACATTTTTTTACCATACCTTCCAGGAGCGGCGTGTCTCTTCGCTGCAGCAGCGCATCTATCTCGAGGCGTTTTATGCGCTGGGCGTAGCCAGTGAACTGCGCGAATTTTTACAGTCGCGTCAAGTGAACGTTCCGATCCGCTTGCATTTTGACATCGGCAGAAACGGCCCTACCCGGAAATTCATCTCCAATCTGCTCCACGTGGCCCGATCGAACAATTTTGAGGCCGAAATCAAGCCAGATTCCTTCTGTGCGTCCACCATTGCGGATCTGTACACCAAATAAGGAAATCTCACCGTAAGAAGAGCCGGGTTCCCTTTCCCGGCTCCTTCTTTGTCACTCCTTCTTATTTTTGTTACAATAGCCGCTAGAGGAGTGAGCATGATGAATAACTGGGTCATTTTTTTGCTGATCGGCATCGCCGCAATCGCGATAGGTTTGGAAACCGTCGGAAAAGTGCTGCATTGGCAGACGAATAACATCGGCTATTTTACGGGAATTGCTTTATTTGTGATTGCGATCGTATTGGGAGCCAAGCGGAAATCATAGTACGGTTCCCTTCTTTTTTTATTTTCGGACATATACGGTATACGCTACTGGGTCAGCAAACCCGAGTCGATACGCCATTTTCTTCGATGCGGTATTATCTGCATGACAATCCCATCGGGGTACCGCTTTTCGCCGCAGCGTTTCCTCGATAAAGGCTTGGGCGCATACCAGCCCCCATCCTTGCCCCCGATATTCCTCCGACGTCACGATATCCATCTCCGCCTGCTCCGGATTGCCAAAAATCGAGGTACATTCGCACACGATCTTGTCCTGTTGCATCACCGCATAACCGAGACCATGCTGTATAAATTGAGCGATACTCCCCCAATAGTTGCGGTAGTACTCCGCTGAAAATTCCCGGCTGTGTGCGATCACAGCCTCGTCAATCCTCTTTAAGACAAACTCGCCGGAAGCCATGGCGCCCACGGATTCTCCCTGCTTCCAAAACCCGTGCTGCGGATATTGAAAAGCCAACCGCTGAATCGCTTGAAATGCTCCGTCTACAGATGCCAACAGCCAGTCATTCCACGCGGAAGAAGGGGAAAACAGCGTAAAACGTTGGGATGTTTCTTTATTCTTTTCGGATAGATAGCTCGCGAATTCCGGATCTGGCTCCTCTCCGGCTGCAAAATACAGGCCGTTGTCCAGAGCCACCAAAACAGATGCGGGCCGCTCAACCCGATCTACCCATACCTTTCCTGGCAATATCCCGGTAATCGCAGAATACACAAAGGCTGGCGTAGTCTTTATGTTTGACACGATCGGAAATATGGTTTTGTATTGATTACGATGCAGCTGCTCCATCCTTGCATTCCTTCTCCCTTTCGAACACTTTTAGATTATTGCCTTTATCGTAACTTGCATATCTAATTAGATCAACATCTAATTAGTCGATGGGTATGGGAAAACCCCCGCTGCTTAGCGAGGGCCGATCACTTTCACCACGAATTTGATTTGCTGTCCTCCGTATTTCGCCGTGATCGTCGTTGTCCCCTTTTGATGTGCGGTCACAACGCCATCCTCGACTGATGCGATTTCTTCATTCGAGCTGCTCCACTCCGCCAGCTTTTCGACGGCATACTCCTGCTTGCCGTTGAAGACAGCTTTGAGTGTCAGTTTTTGCTCCGTACCTGTTTGCAAGGTAATCGAGCGATCCTCAGTAGTCAGGCGGAACATAAATTGTTTCTTCATTTCCTTCCAAAAGGCGTCTGCCACGACTTCATAGCCTTCTTCGCTCAGATGGATGTTTTGCGGGTTGGGGAGGTACGCAGCGAAATCTTTGGCGATCGGTTTCGCTGTCGGAATAAAGGCAGCATCCGCTCGCTTCGCTTCTTTTTCGATGACCTTGTTCAACTGATCCAGCACCGGAAGCAGCTGTTCTTGCTGTTCCTCGGGGATGTACGGGAAGGCGTTGTAATATCCCATCACATATACCTTGGCCCGAAAGTTTTGGATCTTGATTTCTTTCAGAATCTCTCTTGTATTCTTCTGTACCTGCTCCAGAATCACAGGCACCTTTTCAGAGTCAAGCGATACGCCGCTTTGGTTGATCGTCAGCTGCTTCAGCAGATCATTCGCCCCCGCATTCAGGGTGATCACCTCCCTTTTCCACATCGTCCTGGATGTCATCCAATACGTCCTCCGTCGTATATCCGGGGACTGCAAAGCGGTTGGTATAGTACCCGAGAAATCCTAGCTCCTCGATCTTCTCCGCGAGAAAATCCGTGTACCCGTCATCGATCTGATTGTACGGCGTGACCCCTGCGGCCAGCGAATCGCCCAACGCCAGATAGTCAAATGCGACAGGCTTGTCCTCCGCTGCCAACACGGCCGTGCTTCCCGTAAACGCGAGCATGGCCGGTATGGAGAGTGTGGAAAGAATTCGTTTGAAACGTGCAGATCCAAACATGGCTTGTCCTCCTTTGACAGACAATTGATATAAAATCCTATATCCTATGAATATTCCTGACTCTTTTCATAGATGTATGGACAGCAAGAAAAAAATTCCAACCCCCAAAAGCATAAGTGGGTGACAACCGCCGTAACAAGATATGCCCCGCCTGCCCCCTTAACACAGTCAATTTTTATTCAATAAAAACCGCCGCTTTTATTGACATGAACCCATATATTGCGTGTTCATTCAAAAACGCAAACGGATCGCTAAAAATTGTAAAAATCCATAAATAAATGAAAAGACAATATTCCAAAATAGAGCGTTTAATGATAGAATCACACCATTAAATGGGTAATATAGGAAATGGATGGGGTGATGGAAATGGGAATCAATGAAGCGCCATTACTTTATTCAACCATAGGTGAACTAGTCCAAAAATACAGGATTCAAGCCGATCTTAGCATTTCAGAGTTGGCCCGGATATCAGGTATAAGTAAAGGTGTTATCTCCATGATCGAAAGTGGCGATACAAAACGGCCAGGTCTCAGAACTGTCCTCCAACTAGCGAAACCTCTTACGATTCCCATTGCCGCCATTATCGAACTCTATACCGAAGTTGAACATCGTGCTGATACGCTGCAAGAGCTCTTGTCGGTCGCAGTAGAAGTTGCTGACGTCCAAACGGTAGTGAAAGTAGCAATGCGATTCCTTCATTCTCCCCGCATGGAAACACTTGAATTAATGGAACGTTTATTTGCATTTTCATGTTCTGTAGCTGACACAGAAATAAAATTGGCTCTATACAAACTGATTGTCCGGTTTGCGAGAGAACATGGAATGCAGAAATACCTAGCAAAAGGCTTGTTACAGCAATTCCTCATTGAAATGAATGACTTGAAACGGATGGAAGAAGCATTTCTCCTCGGGGTAGAAGCACTCCATTATGCTGACTTTTTGCATCAAGGAGAACGAATTACGCTGTACTATCAAATGGCTTTTCATTCACACGATATGAAGAAATATGAAACATGCATCGAACTCGGTAAGAAGGGTCATGACGAAGATACAACAAGGAATGAGACGAAGGAAAGAGTCGCCTTGGCAATCTGTAACTCCTTTGTGTTTATGGGCAATTATTCTGCTTTGGAAGAACACCTCGCCTTGTATGTAGAATTGGGATATGGCTTTATTACCGAGCGGGTGAAATATTTTCAGGCAATTATCCTCTCCAAAAAAGGGCGGTATGCTGAAGCCATTCCCTTACTAAAGGAATGCGTTAATGAAGCCACAAGAAACAACCGGTTGCATCGCGTCAACTACTTATTCGATGCCCTTTTCTCCATGAACGATTCAGACGAGATAGAAACGATATTGGAACAAGAAGAGCAGCATTTTGCTTTTGATTTTATTAACCCCTACAATTTTCACGAATTGGGGACTTATTACAAACTGAAAGGATCGTTCTTAATGTCCCAGAATCGTTTTGATGACGGGATCGAAGCATACCTGCAAAGTATGCATTATTTTGGAGAAATCAATGATTTGAAAGGGATTCTAGCATGTACAGAAGATTTATATGCCTTTCACTATGAAAAAGGTAGGTTTCTTGATCTGGAAGTTCTGGGAAAACTGAGAAACATATGTAATAATATAAATCAAAGATGAAAAAAGGGAGTGAGTTATGGTGTTGAAAAATATGGCCATTCTTGCAACTGTTTCATTTGTTCTAGTTTGTTCTTTTCTTCTTCCAAATGTTGTTGAAACCTCTGAAAATCAGCCACCAATTCTCAACGTCGGGGTATTTCTTGATAACCCTAGAGGATAAGCTCCCTACAGATAGACAGAATCATATGTTTTCCTAATAAAAACGCCTAAGGGCGTTTTTTTTTGTTTCCAGAAATGTTGAAAAATAAGGGAATTTGTCAAACGTTCTATACTTTGTGTGTATCCAATATATTTTAGAACGCCTAGTATACTTTCTTTAATAGCAGCAAAAATCGATTAAAGAGAGGAGCCTGATCAGATATGCCAACTTTATTCGATTTATTTTATCAGTTTGATATAGATACCTGCAGCGTCGAACCATCGATTGTCTATCCCACACGATCTAAGGACCTCTCCGGAAATAAAACACTGCGCTCCCTTTGTCGGGAAAACTCCAAAAATGATCGGACAATCGCGAAAAAGTACCGGAAAAAGGAGAAAAAAGCTGAGCCGAATGTCCAAAAACTCCAACAAAAAATTGAGCTCTTGCGATTACAATTGCATCAAATGGCATGTCAAAAAGGGTTTCTCGATCAATCCGTTATTGAACTGAGCCAAAAGCTGGACACTTATATTGTCTTGTACCAGCGGCTGGTTAGCCCCTATAGGGAGTGACAAACAAATAAAGATATTGGTTTATAGTTGCAAAATAAAAAGCCGCGTATCCACGCGGCTTTTTGTCAGGCGTCCCCGAGAGGATTCGAACCTCCGACCTACAGTTTAGGAAACCGTTGCTCTATCCTGCTGAGCTACGGGGACGTATCTGATTGCCTCTTTTTATTATATGTACGCTGTATCTTTTTTGCAAATGCATGGTACTTCTCTTCTCCCGGTAACGAAAAAAGACGGCTCCCCTGCGAGAGCCGCCTGCCGTGATGCCTTGTATTTATTGATGCGTAAACTGTTCTTCCTCGGTCGAACCGCTAAGGGCGGTCGTAGAGGAGTTGCCGCCGGCGATGACTTGTGCGACCTCATCGAAATAGCCTGTGCCCACTTCCCGCTGATGTCTGGTCGCCGTGTAGCCATAGGGCTCGCTTGCGAATTCGGCCTGCTGCAGCTCGGAATAGGCAGCCATGCCTCGATCCTTGTAGCCTCGGGCCAGTTCAAACATGCTGTAGTTCAGCGCGTGGAAGCCAGCCAACGTCACGAATTGGAACTTGTAGCCCATTTCCCCCAGCTTGTGTTGGAACTCCGCGATAGTTTGTTCATCCAGCTTTTTCTTCCAGTTGAACGAAGGAGAGCAGTTATAGGCGAGCAGCTTTCCAGGGAATTTAGCATGGATCGCTTCCGCAAAGCGGCGAGCCTCCTCGAGATTTGGCTCGGACGTCTCGCACCAGATCAAATCGGCATATGGCGCATAGGCCAGCCCGCGGGCAATCGCGGCATCGAGACCGCCTTTGAGTCGGAAAAAGCCTTCGGTGGTGCGCTCTCCCGTCAGGAATGGACGATCCTGTTCATCGATATCGCTGGTGATCAGGAAGGCTCCGTTGGCATCAGTACGTGCTACGATGATCGTCGGTACGCCCATGACATCCGCTGCAAACCGCGCTGCAACCAAGTTGCGTACGGCCGCCTGCGTAGGGATCAGCACTTTTCCACCCATGTGCCCGCATTTCTTCTCAGAAGCCAGCTGGTCTTCAAAGTGGACGCCTGCTGCCCCTGCCTCAATCATACTTTTCATCAGCTCAAATACGTTCAGAGGTCCGCCAAAACCGGCTTCGGCATCTGCCACAATCGGGGCAAACCAATGAATATCTCCTATTCCTTCCGAGGTTTGAATCTGGTCGGCGCGCTGAAACGCCTGATTGATCCGTTTGACCACATGCGGTACGCTGTTGGCCGGATAAAGGCTCTGATCGGGATACATTTGTCCTGCCAGATTGGCATCCGCGGCAACCTGCCATCCACTGAGATAGATCGCTTTCAGCCCCGCTTTTACCTGTTGTACGGCTTGATTCCCGGTCAACGCGCCTAGCGCTTTGATATGATGCTCCGTATGCAAGAGCTTCCACAGTCGCTCAGCCCCCAGCTGTGCCAGTGTATGTTCAATCTGTATGGAGCCTCGCAGCCTGACCACATCTTCAGCGGTATAGGGGCGCTCAATACCTTTCCATCGATCTGACTTCCAGCTCTCCTGCAATTGTGTAATCGCTTCTTGTTTCCCCATTTTCTCTTCCTCCTTTATTTTTCTCGATTACAGATATCGATAGCTAGGTATCGTTAAAAATTCCGCAAACTCATCCTCCGTGACGAGCCGCAGGAACAGATCTGTCGCCAGCTCATATTTGCCCGCCTGAAACGCTGATTCTCCCACCTGTTTTTTGATCTTGGCCAGCTCTTCCTGGGTGAACTGCTGTACCATCTCCAGCGTGATTTTCCGGCCATCCGGGAGCACCCCTCTGCGATGGCGGATCCATTGCCAGATCTGGGCCCGGGAAATCTCGGCCGTCGCCGCATCCTCCATCAGATGAAAGATCGGAACCGCCCCCATCCCGCGCAGCCATGCTTCCATGTACTGAATGCCTACGCTGATATTCGTGCGCACACCATTCTCGGTGATCTCGCCCGCTGGCACAGCCAACAGGTCTTTTGCGGTGACATTCACGTCATCCCGTTTCCGTTCGATCTGATTAGCCCCCGGCATCAAGGCATCGAATACGGAGAGCGCAACTGGTACAAGCCCGGGATGAGCGACCCATGTGCCATCATGACCGTCAAACGCTTCCCGTTCTTTGTCAGCCCTGACCTTTCTCATCGCTTCCTCGTTGGCCGCCGGATCGTTTTTCACCGGGATCTGGGCTGCCATTCCTCCGATTGCTGGGGCGTTGCGACGATGGCAGGTCTTGATCGTCAGCAGCGTATAGGAACGCATGAAGGGCACGGTCATCGTCACCAGCGAACGATCAGGCAAAATCACATCCGGATGGTTGCGCAGCTTTTTGATGTAGCTGAAGATATAATCCCAGCGGCCGCAGTTGAGTCCTGCGCTGTGGTCCCTCAGCTCATAGAGAATTTCATCCATCTCGAAGGTGGCCAAAATCGTTTCGATCAGCACCGTCGCTTTAATCGTGCCAACTGGGATGCCGAGTGCGCGCTGCGCGAAAAGGAAGACATCGTTCCAGAGCCGTGCCTCCAGATGGCTTTCCAGCTTGGGCAGATAAAAATACGGTCCTGTGCCGATTTCCAGCAGCTTTTTGGCGTTATGGAAGAAATACAGGCCAAAATCAAACAGGCTGGCGGAAACCGGTTTGCCATCGATCCAGACATGCTTTTCTTCCAGATGCCATCCACGCGGCCGTACCAAAAGCGTCGCTGTCTGATCCTTCAGCGTGTACGCCTTCCCCTCTTGGCTGGTATAGGAAATCGTGCGGTTGACGGCATCGCGCAGGTTAAGTTGTCCCTGGATCGTGTTTTCCCATGTCGGCGAGTTGGCGTCCTCCAGGTCGGCCATGAAGATCTTAGCTCCGGAATTAAGCGCGTTGATCACCATTTTGCGATCTCCCGATGGTCCGGTGATTTCCACGCGGCGATCCAGGAGATCAGGAGGAAGTGGCGCGATCGTCCAGTCTCCTTGGCGAATATGAGCTGTTTCCGGCAAGAAATCAGGGAGTTTGCCCGCATCGATTTCCTTTTGCCGCACTTCGCGATTTGCCAGTAACGATTCCCTGACCGGTGAAAACTGTCTCACTAGCTGTGTTACAAAATCGACTGCTTCCGGTGTCAGGATCTCGGCAAATTCTGTGGAAACAGGTCCGTACACTTCCACGCCTGCTGGATAATGATTCGATTTTGTCAACGTCAAGAACTGTCCCTCCATCCTATTATCATACAGAACAAAAATAATTGTTGTATTATATAACAGAAGTAGCAAAAAAAATGTGGCTTACTCCGTGCAACCGCTGCCACTGCAATGTGCACAGCTGACGATTCCTACCCCCTGGCAATGACCACAGAATTCTCCATTAAAATGGGTTCCTTCACCGCCGCACTGTACGCAATCCTGTTCACCATTTCCATCACAGCGATAACAATCCATGGCGTTTTCTCCTTCCTCCCTGTATTATTACACAACCTTTATTTGTTTGTATTATATAACAGCATTTTTGAGGGAATCAATCCCATTTTTCAAATTTTCCAATAAATTTTTTTGTGGGAAGTTGATGCGTATACATGGCGGGATCCGTCGTTGCAGACACAAAAAAAGCTCTCCGCCTGTTACGGAGAGCCTTCGAACCACTTTTATGCTTTTGCCGAGATCCTTTCGACACCGCCCATATACGGACGCAGAACTTCTGGAATGATGACAGAGCCATCTTCTTGCTGGTAGTTTTCCAGGATCGCCGCTACGGTACGACCGATCGCCAATCCCGAGCCATTCAATGTATGGACAAATTCCGGCTTCGATTTGGTATCGCGACGGAAGCGAATGTTGGCCCGACGCGCTTGGAAATCCTCAAAGTTGGAGCAGGAAGAGATCTCCCGGTACGTATTGTAGCTTGGCAGCCATACCTCGATGTCGTATTTTTTCGCAGCCGTAAACCCAAGATCTCCCGTGCACATGCTGAGTACCCGGTAAGGCAGACCCAACAGCTGCAGCACTTTCTCTGCGTCGTTCACCAGTTTTTCCAACTCTTCGTAGGAATCTTCCGGTTTCACGAATTTCACCAGTTCCACTTTGTTGAATTGGTGTTGGCGAATCAAGCCGCGTGTATCGCGCCCAGCCGAACCCGCTTCGGAGCGGAAGCATGCACTGTAAGCCGCGTAATATCGGGGCAGATCCGCTGCATCCATGATCTCATCGCGATGAATGTTGGTCACAGGCACTTCTGCGGTCGGGATCAGGAAATAGTCAGGCCCCTCCACTTTGAACGCATCTTCCTCAAACTTCGGCAGTTGCCCGGTTCCCGTCATGCTTGTGCGGTTCACCATATATGGAGGCAGAATTTCTTCATAGCCGTGCTTTTCCGTATGCAGATCAAGCATAAAGCTCGACAACGCCCGCTCCAGACGAGCACCCAAGCCTTTCATGAACGCGAAACGGCTGCCCGTTACTTTTGCCGCGGCTTCAAAATCGATGATGCCCAATGCCTGCGCGACTTCCCAGTGCGGCTTTGCTTCATACGCAAAGGTTTCAGGGGCGCCCCATGTACGCACCGTGACATTATCGTCTTCGCTTGTCCCGATCGGCGTGCTTTCGTGCGGCAGGTTTGGCAGGCCCAGCAGGATCTGCTCCAGCTGTTCATCCAGCTCACGAAGCTCTTCATCCAGCACTTTGATCCGATCGCCCACTTCCTTCATTTCGGCAATGAGGTGGTCAGCATTCTCTTTATTCCGCTTCAAGACTGCCACTTGCTCGGATACGGTGTTTCGTTTATTTTTCAATCCCTCAGCTTCTTGGATGACCTCGCGACGCTTTTCATCTACCTCGGCGAATTGATCCAGCGCAGAAATGTCTTCGTTGCGATAGCGCAGACGCTCTCTGACTCCTTCCAGATCATTTCGCAGCACCTTTACGTCTAACATTGCTTTATCCTCCTTCAAGCCTTCCCGTTTGTTGGCCGGGTTTGGCCTTTTTATACAAAATAAAAACACCCATCCCTAAGGTAAGGGACGAGTGTATCACCCGCGTTGCCACCCTCATTGGCATACCGTTTTACTCTGTTACGAAAACGGTGTGCCCTCTCATACGTAAATAACGGTACGCTGCCGGGCAAAGTTGTTCCTCTGCCACTCGGAGATGGATTCGTCTGCCTGCCTGGATCGGTTTGCACCAGCCACCGACTCTCTTCACCAAAAACATGCAGAGTACTTGTTCTCGTCTACGTTTTTGTACGGTTTGCTATCTCTTGTAATGTACTAAATTTCCATTCGAAAGTAAAGGGGAGGGTCTTTTCCTTTATGATTTCCCATCCAAAGAAAAAGTAGTTATTGAGAGCAGCGGTTTGATAGCACAGAAAAACCGGCACGAGTATGGACGTGCCGGTTCTTGTCGCTTATATTTTGCTGCATTCTTTGACCATTTCCAGAAAGTATTGATGCAAACGGCAGTCGTCCGTCAACTCTGGATGGAAAGCCGCCGCAAGGAATGGGCCCTGCCGTGCGGCCACGATTTTTTGGTCGTACTTGGCCAGCACTACACCGGGCTGCCCCAGCTCCATGATATACGGGGCGCGGATGAACACCGCAGGGAAATTTGGCGCGACTCCCGCGATGGGCAGACTTGCTTCAAAACTATCCTTTTGCCGTCCGAATGCGTTGCGCTCGACCTTCATATCCATTAAGCCAAGGTGGACATCTTCTTGACCATTGATCCGATTGGCCAACAGGATTGCCCCTGCACAAGTGCCAAAAATCGCTTTCCCCTCTTCCGCAAATTGGCGGACAGCCTCCATAAAGCCGTACTTATGCATGAGCTTGCTGATCGCCGTGCTTTCTCCTCCCGGAATGACCAAGCCATCGAGGTCCTCCAGCTCTTCCACCTTTTTAATGGCACCGGCTGTGGCGCCAGCCATCTCCAGCATGCGCACATGCTCGGAAACCGCTCCCTGTAAGGCAAGTACACCGATTTTCATGATCGCCACCTTACCAGCCGCGCTCTTGCATGCGATCTGCTTCACGAATCTTGGAAATTTCGAGTCCGGTCATAGCCGCGCCCAGCCCTTTGGATACGCGAGCAATCAACCCGTAATCGGTGTAGTGAGTAGTGGCTTCCACGATCGCACGGGCAAATTTTTCTGGATTGTCGGATTTGAAAATGCCAGACCCGACGAACACGCCATCAGCGCCAAGATGCATCATCAGCGCTGCATCAGATGGAGTCGCCACCCCGCCTGCTGCGAAGTTCACAACCGGCAGCTTGCCAGTCTGATGAACCTGCTCCAGTAGCTCATAGGGAGCACCCAGGTTTTTCGCTTCGGCCATCAGCTCATCGTAGGACATGCTTTGCACTTTGCGGATTTGGGATTGCATGGTCCGCATGTGACGCACTGCTTCCACGATATTGCCTGTGCCCGGTTCACCTTTTGTACGGATCATCGAAGCACCTTCACCGATACGGCGAAGCGCTTCGCCCAGATCACGCGCACCGCAAACGAAGGGCACTGTAAATTCTTTTTTATTGATATGGTACAAATCATCAGCGGGTGTCAGTACTTCACTTTCATCCAAGTAATCGACACCCATGGATTCGAGCACGCGTGCTTCCACAAAATGACCAATACGCGCCTTTGCCATTACCGGGATGGATACTGCTTTCAAGACTTCCTCCACAATGCCAAGATCAGCCATCCGAGCGACCCCACCTGCTGCACGAATGTCGGAAGGAACACGTTCCAAAGCCATGACAGCCACTGCCCCGGCTGCTTCCGCAATTTTTGCCTGCTCCGCATTGACGACGTCCATGATGACGCCACCTTTTTGCATCTCAGCCATACCTCGTTTTACACGTGATGTTCCTACTTCAGCCATTTGTTCCACTCCCCTTGTCATTTCGATGAGATTTGCACCTATTAAATTTGTTGTTTTATTGATAATTGATCAGGTCAGATGATCTTGCCCTCATTGTAAAACAAGTGGTTCATTCTGGCAACAGATTATTCTGCTTTGTGCGAACATTGTGGTGGGGAAGGGAAGAACGGGCGGGCTGCGCAAGTTGCCACACCCGCAAGGGAGTGTAGACTGTCCGGTTCCGCTGCCAAAATCGGGACGTCGCGCAAAAGTTTCGGGGAAGCGTATTCATACGTAGAGGTTGCGCAACAAGCGTGTCCCGTTTTTGGCAGCTCCACCTTGGTCGGTGTGACAAAAAGCTCCGCACGTCCCGTTCTTCCCTTCCTCACGATGCAATTGGAATAAGCTCAAACAGGAAATAAACAGAGTAAAAGCTTGTCTTCTCTATAAATGATGTATTAAAGGTTTCTCTTATCTATTCACACATTTAGAAGATTATCGGTTTTAGATTGGCTTTATCTTCTCGATTCTCTTTCAGGTTGAAAAATAGTTTTTGCTACGCTGGCAAGCATGTTTCAAAACGGAGCGCCTGCGATGCCCTGCCCAGCTGAAGCAGGAAATCGCGGGAAAAAGAAGCGCAACCTGTCCATACTGCGTAGCGGCTACCACTTTTGCGATCCCCCGCGATTTGCTGCGGAGCGGACAGTCTCCGCTACCCAGTGGGGCGTAGTAATGAAGTGGAGTTTTGAAATATGCTCGCCTCACCAAAGCACCTTTCCTAGAAACAAAAAAACCCGCCCAGATACAGGTATGAAAAACTGTATCGAGCAGGTTTTAAGGAATTAGCCTGTAATGCTAGAGAACAAATTCGAGATGAACTGACCGATGCTGCGGAAGAAGAGACGAATCCAGCTCGCTTCCTCAACCTCTTGCGCTGCCACCATCTCGATTCCGCCTTTTTGCTGGTCTTCCGGTTGCAGATATTCGGCATTGCCGGCACCTTCTGCCTGGAAGACGATGCGTCCGATTGGCTGGTCCTTTTTAATCGGAGCGGTCAAATCATCATAAGTGACAACTGGTTTGTATTTGCCTTCTTCACCGATCTTGGTAAGTACTTTCGCCTCTGCGCCTGTTACAGCGGGCACATTCAGCTCTACACCTTTTTTCACGGCTGCGGTTTCGAAGCCTTTGATGGTCGCGCCTTTATCCTGTACCTTCACCAATTTGTAATTGCTGAAGCCATAATCGAAGAGCTTCTTGGTTTCTTCAAAGCGTTTTTGTTCACTAGAGGTACCCATCACCACGCTGATCAAGCGCATGCCATCGCGAGTGGCAGTACCGGTAAAACAGTAGAGCGCTGCTGCCGTGTAACCTGTTTTCAATCCGTCCACACCCGGGTACTCATTCGGTAAGCCCGGGAGCATCCAGTTGTAGTTTGCTTTTTTCAATGGATTATCTGTACCTTCGCGGAATACCAGACGCGGGATCTTGGAATACTCCAGCGCTTCCGGGAAGTCCCGGATCAAAGCGCGTGCCAAAATGGCTGCATCACGTGCTGACATCTGGTTTTCTTTTGGCTCGGTTGTATACGAATACGGCCCCAATTCGTTGGCAGGCAATCCTGTCGCGGTGATAAAGCTAGTATTTTTCATGCCCAGCTCTTGGGCTTTCTTGTTCATCATGGTGACGAAATTCGATTCGCTGCCTCCGACTTTCTCGGCAAGCAAGACTGTCGCGTCATTGGCGGACGCAATCGCCATCGCTTTGTACAATTCTTTTACACTGTGCTCTTCTCCTGCATTCAGGTAAACACCAGCCGAGTCCGACACGCGGGCGATGAAGAAGGCGTATTCGCTCACTGGAACCTTTTCATCCCACTTGATCTTGTTTTGCTTCAAAGCTTCCAATACGAGATACTCGGTCATGATTTTCGACATGCTCGCAGGTGGCAAAGGCATGTCCGGATTGTTGCTGTACAGCACTTTTCCCGTTGTTGGTTCGACCAATATCGCTGATTTCACAGCAAGCTGCAGATTCGCTGGCGTATCCGCTGCAGCTGCTGGAGCCGGCGCACCTGTACCTGCTGCTCCCAATAGGGCGACAGAAAGAATTACACCTGCAATTCGCTTTTTCCATCTATGTAAGTTCATTATGTCACTCTCCCGTTTCCATCTTCGTTTGTCACACACAAATGTTAGTTTACCATAAATGATAGGAAGCATAGAAGTCTGGATGGCTTTCTTTCCGCTGGTAATGCCTTCCGCAGAAAAATCCCCCCACCCATCATAATCGGGTGAGGGGATTTTTGCTAGAGTCAGCAGTCATATTTCGATGAGATTTTAGGAAACAGAGTAGTTTGGCGCTTCCTTGGTAATCTGTACATCGTGCGGATGGCTCTCGCGCAGTCCCGCTCCGGTAATGCGGATGAATTGGGAGTTGTTGATCAGCTCCTCGATGCTCTTCGTGCCGCAGTAGCCCATACCGGAACGAAGACCACCGATCAATTGGAAGACAACATCCGCCAATGGCCCTTTGTAAGGAACGCGTCCCTCGATCCCTTCTGGAACCAGTTTTTGCGCATTCTCTTGGAAATAACGATCTTTACTGCCGGACTTCATGGCGCCGATGGAGCCCATTCCGCGGTACACTTTGAAACGACGGCCTTGGAAGATCTCAAATTCACCAGGGCTCTCTTCCGTACCGGCAAACAGGCTTCCGATCATGACTACCGATGCGCCAGCACCGATCGCTTTGGTCAAATCACCGGAATACTTGATGCCGCCGTCTGCGATAATCGGTACGCCGTATTGCCGGGCAACCAAGGCGCAATCATAAATTGCCGTAATTTGCGGTACGCCGATCCCCGCTACGACACGAGTGGTACAGATTGAACCTGGTCCCATCCCTACCTTGATCACGGAAGCGCCCGCTTCGATCAACGCACGTGTGCCTTCACCAGTGGCCACATTCCCGGCAACGATCGTCAGGTCTGGGTAAGCTTGGCGCAGTTTTTTCACGACTTCAATCACATTGAGGGAGTGTCCGTGCGCGGTATCCACGACAAGTACGTCTACACCAGCTTGTACAAGCGCTTCTGCACGCTCCATCGTATCTGCTGCGATCCCTACCGCTGCCCCGCACAGCAAACGTCCCTGCAAGTCCTTGGCTGCATGCGGATATTGAATGGCTTTCTCGATGTCTTTAATGGTAATAAGCCCTTTTAATACGTTGTTTTCATCAACGAGTGGAAGTTTTTCAATCTTATGCTGCTGAAGAATGGCTTCTGCCTGTTGGAGAGTGGTGCCTACCGGTGCTGTCACCAGATTTTCTCTGGTCATCACCTGTGTAATCGGAGTGGAAAAATCATGGACAAAACGCAGGTCACGGTTGGTCAAAATGCCGATCAAATGATTCTGTTCATCAACAATGGGGACGCCGGAGATGCGATATTTACCCATGAGAGCATCTGCATCTGCAACGGTATGGTCAGGAGTTAAGGAGAAAGGATTGGTGATAACACCGCTTTCGGAACGTTTCACTCGGTCTACTTCACCGGCCTGTTGTTCAATGGTCATATTCTTGTGAATCACACCGATACCGCCTTGACGAGCCATCGCAATCGCCAGAGCTGATTCCGTCACGGTGTCCATGCCTGCACTCATAAGCGGGATGTTCAACTTCACCGTATCACTCAAACGGGTCGTCACATCAATATCCCGTGGGTGCAATTCGGACTTCGATGGAATCAACAGCACATCGTCAAACGTTAAACCTTCCTTGGCAAACTTATCTTCCCTCACAACTAACTTGCCCCTTTCGCTCGATAATTTATGACAGTGTAACAAACCACTTAAATTACTGTCAAGAATGACTAATAATGTTCGGTAATTTCGGAAATTATATAGACGTATGCCTGCTTTCTTTCCTATTTTTCTGATAATTTGACGAATATTTGCGGCACTAGGAGGTAATCGCTTTCATGCGCGACGCTTGGGAGATTTTACGTTTTTTAGAAACAGAGCCAACTGCACGCGAATACTTAGCAAACAGCTACGAATCCCGAGGAATTGAGCATCCCAATCGGCACGCCTTTTCGCAATGCACCCGCTTTGTTTACACCTGGCGGCAGGCTCGCTCCTATTATGAGGCTGCAACCCATGCCGATCTGTTGATACGTCCGCTTCTTCTTTTCTATGGTTGCATGCAAATGATAAAAGGATGCATCCTGGCAATCGATCCCTCGTACCCGTCAAACAGCCGGATGCTGCAGCACGGTGTCACTACCCGGAAAATGAAAAAAAGCCCTTACCGTCTGCTAGATGACGAGGTGCGCCCGCAAAAGGAAGGGTTGTTTGCCCATGCAGCCCAATTGTTCAAGCTTTTCCCGCTGCGAGAGCGCTATAAGACCGACCATCTTTTTGCCTCCTTAGCGGAAATGACGCCTGATTATGAGCGAATTGTCGGTGCCAGCCCCTGGTTGCCCATCACGCAAAAAGAAAAGGGCTCCGTACTCGTTTTCCCCGCCTCAGCACAAAGCCAGGGGCCGCTTGCCTATTCTGCCGACACGCTTTGCGGTTACCTCAATCGCCTGGCTCCACCAGATTCAGTCGCATTCGAAGTGCTTGACCGGGACCAAATCACAGGGCAATCCTTCCGTTTACAGGGCTCATTGGACCAGCTTGCGAAGCATTCCCTCTTCAGCATGACACGGCATGGCGATCTGTATTTCTGGAATGGTTCCGAATCAGATCTGCCTCTTCCCAAATGGGCCACTCATTACTTGCTGCTCTATCTGCTCGGCATCCTGTGCCGCTACGAGACGGAATGGTGGGGAGAGCTTGTCCTGTCCCATACGCTATCGGAATTGATCTTGATTGAACGGTTTCTGCAGCTGCACAGTGAGCAGTTTCCTGCGCTCATCTGCACCCAGTTATCCGCAAACAGCCCACACTGCCTTTCTTGATCCGAAAAGCGGTGTGGGCATTCTGTTACTTGCGCCAAGCTCCTTCGCTGTAGGTATTGCCGGCATCCCAGATCAAATACTCCTCAACGCCCAGATCCCGTCCCGCTTTGATCTGTGCCTGCACCTCGCGCGGTCCGTAAGGGATATGCCCCTTCACCCATCTGGCGGTAAAATCCTGGTACCACGGGCGTATGATGGCAGGCTGCTGCTGCTTGGCCTTGATCGTCTGATCTTTTTCCTGCGCATCCTGAAGCCCGTGATAAATCGTTTCATACGGGCGCGCATCGGGTATCGCCAAGCCATAGGTGCCGTTGGCATAATGGGAGGGATACATCATCGGGGAGACATAGTCCACGCGCGGACTGACCAGCTCCCATTTTTGCCCGATGCCCATGTCGTCCGAGACCGATGTCACCAGACCGAAAATGTCCGCCGAAATATACACGTTGTAGGGGGCCAGCTCTTTTCGCGCATAGGCAAGAAAATCAGCGATCACTTGCTGCTTAGCGCGTCCGTTTTGCTGATAAAAGGCAACCTCCTGATCGACCTTCTTTCCATTATCGGGAAAGCGGACGTAATCAAACTGGATCTCATCGAAGCCTTTCATCGCTGCCTCTTTGGCCAGCGCGATATTGTAGTCCCATACTTCCTTGCGATAAGGATCGATCCAGACGACCCCTTTTTTGTCAGACCAGACACCGCCTGTCTTTCGCTGCATGGCCCAACCGGTTTTTTTTCCTGCCAAAAAGGGATCCTTGAAGCAGACGATTCTGGCGATTGTATAAACATGGTTTTCTTGTAAGGTTTGCATCATTTGATCGATATCAGGGATAAAGCGTGTATGGTCGGAGTTGACTTCCTTTACCAGGGGGATACCGGACTGGTAGGTCACTCTTCCCTCATCTTCCTTCATATCGATCACCATCGCGTTCAGCTCGGTATGATTCACCAAATTCAGGAGTTTTTGAAAATTGCTGTTGCCGGCTGACCAGCCTGTCAAATAGATGCCTTTGGCCTTTACCGGAATTTTGGCATGATCCAATTCCTGGGGAGAGGAAAGAAGCTCGTCCTCCATCCACTCGACGGCACTGCCATTGCTCGCTGCATGGGCGTGTCCTTGTGCAATGATCTGCGGAGTCATGTCAGCAGCGCCCATTCCCACCAGCAAGGAGAGGAAAAAAAACAGTAAAGCGATTCCTGTGCGTCTCATATGCGACGTTGCCTCCTTTTCCGGGCGTTTCTTACTCCTAGTATATCTTTTCGCTTTCGATTCCTTGACTGAATTGTCGTTCCTCTTTTTGTCTTGGAAATGGGCAAAAAGAAAAGGATGGACGCTCCATCCTTACAGGACGCGGGCAATGGACAGCTGCCGCGCAGTTTTTAAATCGATGATCTTTCCATTTGATTCAACCATTGGTCGGGTCGGGTGATTCCGGTCATTAAAGATGATTTTGCCGATCGTGCCATCACTTAGCTCGACAGCCATGCCGACCGAAAACTGGGTAATCCCGTTGACAAAGGTATGCACGATCGTAGGATCAAGCTTTCCAAAGCTATCCTGAATCAGCTGCTCCACTACCACATAGGGCGAAGCCGCTTTGCGGTAAATCCTGTCGGAGCACATCGCATGGTACACATCGGCGACCGCGGTGATCTTGCTGTACAGGTGCAGCTTGCTTCCGGGCAATCCGAGCGGGTAGCCCGAGCCGTCTTCACGTTCATGATGCTGCAGTGCAGCCAAAGCGACGCCTTCGCTAAGACCCGTAGAGGCTTTGATCACCTGATAGCCGTATACCGTATGTTTTTTCATCTCTTCAAATTCCTGCTGCGTCAATTTTCCCGGCTTTTGCAGGATTCTTGGATGTACCTTCGTTTTGCCGACATCGAGCAAAGTGCCCGCAAGCGCGACTTGCATCCATTCCCGCTCCGGTATTTTCATCCACTTGGCGATCATATAGGATAATAGTCCTACCACGATGGAATGCGTATACGTATAGCTATCGACATTCGTTGCTTTCGGCAGCGCGAGCAACACATTCGGCTGCTCCTGCGCCAGCTTCAGGATAGGTGCAATGACTTCCCTTACTTCCATGACGGGAATATTTTGTCCGCCCTGAACGCGCTGCAGCAAACCTTTTAACGAAAAAATCGCTTTTTCAAATTGTTGGTGGAAACCTACTGGCTTGCTTTTGACAGGCGTACTTTCCTTCTCCTTGACGGTTTCTTCCTTTTTGGGTTCAGCCGGTGCGGATTCCATCTCCTCCACATTCACCTGATCCACGAGAAATGCTTCAAGGAACTCTTTTTCTCTTTCACTCACGGGGGTTCCTTTTGCAAAAAGCAGCCCACCTAACGAAGTGTGAACGTCCTCAGCCAGTTTAACTCCGTTCGTCAATCTCTTCACAGCAACTATGGGCATAATGTACCTCCCATGATAAAGATTTATCTATTTCCATCATACTTTCTTCCTATACATGTGACAAGAAAAAAGAGCCGATCGTCCAAAACGGACAATCCGGCTCGTCATTCCGCTTATTCCTCAGAATCTCCCTCAGCGTCATTGTCGCTGATGTCCTCCTGATTTTCTGCTGCTGTCTGATCATCAGCCTGACCGTCTTGCTGTACGTCAGTCTCATTGGTATCCGAATCAGAATCCGTATCCGCTTCCTCTTTATCATGAGGTGCTTTCTCAACGGATACGACTTCTTCATGGTCACCTACACGGATCAGTTTTACCCCTTGTGTGTAGCGTCCCATGACAGAAATTCCCTTGATCTCCAGTCGGATAATATTACCCGATGTCGTGATGATCATGAGGTCTTCGGTGTCTTCCACGACTTTCAAGCCTACGACGCGGCCGCTGCGTTCGGTGACGTTATGTGTTTTAATTCCTTTTCCGCCACGGGATTGAATCCGGTATTCATCGACTGGCGTACGCTTTCCATAGCCCTTCGAAGTTACGATCAAGACATCTGCATCCGGCTTGATGACATCCATATCAATCACATCGTCATCCTCGGTGAGTGTAATCCCTCTAACCCCTGTGGCATTACGTCCGATCGTACGCACGTCGCTTTCCGGGAAGCGGACGGACATACCGTTCTTCGTTCCCATGATGATCTCTTGATTGCCATCTGTCAGGCGCACGCCGATAAGCTCGTCGTCTTCACGCAAATTGACCGCGATCAAGCCGCTTTTGCGGATATTCGCAAAGGAGGAGAGCTCTGTCTTTTTGACAACCCCTTTTTTGGTGGCAAAGAACAGGAAGCTGTCATCCTTGAAATCCCGTACCGGAATGACTGCGTTCACTCGTTCCCCTTTCTCCACCTGAATCAGGTTAATGATCGGCGTACCCTTGGCGGTGCGGCTCAAATCCGGGATCTCATACGTCCGGAGCAGATAGGATTTCCCTTTGTTGGTAAAGAACATGAGGGAATCATGCGAGCTGGTGATGTACAGATGCTCGACAAAGTCATCGTCCTTCGTACCGGCACCCATGACACCGCGGCCACCCCGCTTCTGACTGCGGTAAGTGGAGACTGGCAGACGCTTGATGTAGCCGGAATGCGTGAGGGTAATCACCACGTCTTCTTCAGGGATCAGATCGAGGTCTTCAATGCTCTCTTCGTCGAAGGTAATGACCGTACGGCGATCGTCGGCAAAGCGATCCTTGATCTCTGTGATCTCTTCCTTGATGATTGCATAGATTTTGCCTTCATCGGCCAAAATGGCTTTGTATTCCGCGATTTTTGCCATGAGCTCTTGATACTCGTTTTCGATTTTTTCGCGCTCCAAGCCGGTCAAACGTTGCAGACGCATATCCAAAATCGCTTGAGCCTGCTCGTAGCTGAGCGAGTAGTTGTTCATCAAACCATCGCGCGCTTCTTCTGTTGTACGGGACGCACGAATCAGGCTGATGATTTCATCGATATGGTCAAGCGCAATGCGCAAGCCTTCCAAAATATGTGCGCGCGCTTCCGCCTGTCTCAGATCGTACTCGGTACGTCTGCGGACGATGACGCGCTGATGCTCCAAATAGTAGTAAATCATGTCGCGCAAATTCAGGACGCGCGGACGATTATCCACGAGAGCCAGCATGTTCACGCCGAACGTGCTTTGCATCTGGGTTTGCTTATACAAATTATTGAGCACGACTTTTGGTACGACATCCCTGCGCAGCTCAATCACGATGCGCATTCCTTTGCGGTCCGATTCATCGCGCAGATCGGTGATGCCATCGATCTTTTTCTCGCGAACGAGCTCTGCAATTTTTTCGACGAGCCGCGCTTTGTTGACTTGATACGGGATCTCGGTCACAATGATACGCGGTTTGCCTTTGTGCTCCTCAATTAAGGTCTTCGCACGCATGATAATGGAGCCGCGCCCCGTCTCATACGCTTTGCGGATTCCGCTGTAGCCCAAAATCTCCGCAGCGGTCGGGAAGTCAGGACCTTTGATGATTTTCATCAGATCTGCTATGGTAATATCCGGATTATCGATCATGGCTGTAACACCATTGATCACTTCACCCAGATTGTGCGGAGGAATGTTGGTTGCCATCCCTACCGCAATCCCTGACGAACCATTCACCAACAAGTTCGGGAAACGGGAAGGAAGGACGACCGGCTCTTCCTTGCGCCCGTCATAGTTAGGCACGAAATCTACAGTTTCTTTATCGATATCCCGCAAAAGCTCCAGGGCGATCTTGGACATACGGGACTCTGTATAACGCATCGCTGCAGCCGGGTCTCCGTCCACCGAACCGAAGTTCCCTTGACCCTCCACCAGCAGGTAGCGCATATTGAAATCTTGAGCAAGGCGCACCATCGTATCATAGATCGAAGAGTCACCATGTGGGTGATAATTCGCCATAACTTCCCCGACGACGTTTGCCGATTTACGGAACGCCTTATCCGGAGAAAGCCCCATGTCGTGCATCGCATAGAGAACCCGTCGATGCACCGGTTTGAGACCGTCGCGCACATCTGGCAAAGCCCGGCTGACGATGACGCTCATCGCATAGCTGATGAAAGAGTCTCGCATCTCCTGGCTTATATTAATTTTTGGAAACGTTTCAGATGCCATAAAGGACAAACCTCCAACTGGTTTTCGCAATACTTCATTATACCATATTTGGCTGCAGTTCGTCCAAAGTGAACAAAGATTCTAAGAGAGAGCTTCCCGCTCCCGCTGCTTCCCTCTCAGCCTGATAAAGCCCGCCAGGAAAAAGAGCGCGCAGACGGACACAACCGCCCCTAAAACAAACGGCAAGGAGCTATGGTAATAGAAGGCAAAGGAACCGACCAGCGGCCCTAAAATGCGCCCCAGGCTGTCCATGGATGAATTGAGCCCGGACGCTGCCCCTCTGCCAAGGGAAGTATGCTGTGTAATCAACGAAGTAACGCAAGGACGCACCAGCGCATTGCCGATTCCAAAAATGGACAGAAAGATCGTCATGGCTACGATGTTGACGGGAATCAGCAACAGCGCGAAGCCCAACGCGGTGACAAGAAAACCGATGCGGATGGTCGCTGGCTCCATCCCTTTTTTGACACGACGAATATAACCTCCCTGAACCAAAGCCCCTGCCAGCCCGCACACCGCAAACATCACGCCGATTTCATAAGGCGTCGCCTGCAAATGCTGCATGGCAAAGAACTGGAAGGTTGCCTCCAGACTGGCCAGCAGGGCAGTCGTAAGAAACGAAAGTATGTACAGGTTTTTTTGCGCTCCGGTAAAATCGCTGGAAAAAGCGGCCCACCTCGACGTCTTCACGACCGGCTTGCGTTTTTCCGGCGGATTGGATTCCGGCAGCACAAAAATAACCCCGAGCATTACCAAAAACGTGAGGAGCGCGGAAATCCAGAATGGCAAGAACAGATCGATGCTGCTGACAATCCCGCCAATAGCCGGGCCAAAAATAAAGCCAAGCCCGATCGACATCCCGACAAAGCCCATCATTTTGGTCCGCTGCTCCTCGGTCGATATATCCGACACATACGCCACCGCGCAGGACATGACCGCCCCCGAAAACAGGCCGCCGATGATGCGGGACAGATACATCAACAGCAAGTCTCCTTGCGATAAAGCAAAAAGGACGAAGCTGATGGTATAGCCGATCAGTCCGCTAATCATGACCGGTCGCCTGCCGTGTTTGTCAGACAAGGCTCCCCATATCGGTGAAAGAAAAAACGAAACGATGGAAAACAAGGAAAGCAAAAATCCGAGGTGGAGATTGGATGCGCCCGAGCCTGAAATGATCTCCGGCATCACCGGAATGACGATCCCAAACCCGACGAACACAATAAAAACGCTGAACATAATCGTGATGATCTGCTTTTTCATGGGTACCGTTAAACTCCTTTTCTCGTTCTCTAAATTGGAAACAGTCTCCATCCATTCTATTTATCTTATCACGTACTTTCATCGATCAGCTAACGTGCTTCGTGGCAATTATGGGAATCCGCAAGGGACTACCTTCAGATTTACCAAAAAAAGAGACATGCAGTCACTTCTGCATGCCTCCTTCAAAACGAAATGCTTATTTGAAAACTTTCACACGCTCATCAAGCGGTTTGAATTGCTTTTCGCCTGCCGGTGCTGCCGGTTTGCCAAAAGGCATTTGTGCGCGCAGCTTCCAGCTGTCTGGAATGTTCCATTCTTTTTTCACTGCATCGTCAATCAATGGGTTATAGTGCTGCAATGTCGCGCCAAAGCCTTCCAGCTCCAGTGCTGTCCAGACAACAAACTGCAGCATGCCGGAAGATTGCTCGGACCATACCGGGAAGTTGTCGGCATAAAGCGCAAATTGCTCTTGCAAGCCTTTCACGACATCTTGGTCTTCAAAGAAAAGCACCGTACCATAGCCGCTGCCAAACGCATTCATTTTTTCCTCGGTGGAAGCGAATTGATCGGCTGGAACGATTTTGCGCAAGGTTTCTTTCGTGATGTTCCACAGCTTATCGGACTGCTCATTCAGCAATACGACAACGCGTCCGCTTTGCGAGTTGAAGGAGGTCGGCGTATGCTTGACAGCATGCTCGATCACTTCTTGAATTCTCTCGTCGGATACAACCTGTTCCTTGCTAATGGCGTAAATCGAACGTCTTCCTTCTACTGCTGCATAGAAATCTTTGGACACAGTAATCATTCCTTCCCAATCTTGTTTTGTATCGTGAGTGCGACAATGATGTTAGTCGTTTACTTACTTTATGTTATTTACTTTATGTAAGTTATAATAATCGCTGCTGCTAACTTTTGTCAAGCGACTTCAATCTCCCGTTTTCGGGAAAAATAAATTCGTTACTCTCACTTCCAAAACTCTGCTGGGGGGATCGAGTTGCGCAAGTATAAATGCTATTACTGTGAACATGACTCGGAAAGCGCTCATCAGATCACCTTTTTCCAAGGGACCCAAGAGCGTACTGAGCTGCTCTGCGATACTTGCTATGCCGATTGGATTGAATCCTTGAAGAGTGAACCCTGAGGGTAACTTACGACCCGTCCGGCCGGTGACCTATTGCCGGATGGGTTCATCTCCATCGTTACTGCACCAGAAAGACAATCTCTTCCGTTTCTTTGCGAAATTGTACGGTCAAGTCCATTCCGTTTAAATACCACAGATCCTCGCTCTCGATATAAAACGTTATGCCCTCTACTACCGTGGAGATTCCGATTTCTCTGGGTGTTTCTTTGGATATCCCCATGGAATACGAATCCTGGACCGTGCTGCTTCCCCCGTAACGGGCAAAGAAGCGAATCTGGTCTCCTGGGGTAAAACCCCATTCCTCTTTGAACCAAGCAAGCGCGTCCGAAGCTATGGTCATTTTCATCGCCGTAAATCTCCTTTGCCATTTTCGTTCTTTTGGTAACAAAGCTTTTTAAAAAATCCTACATCAAAAAAGGAAGGCATAAGGCCTTCCTTTTCGTTCTTCTTAGAAGTTTTCCGCTGTTTTTACCGCTTTATCCACGCCGGCTTGGATGATCTCTTCCGCACGGTCAGGGAATTGGTTATGTCCTTCGATGATCACGGAGGTAATGTCTTTCACGCCGAAGAAGCTCATGATGTTTGTCACGTAGTTAACAGCCATCTCAGCAGCTGCTGCTGGGCCTTCGGAGTAAACGCCGCCTCGTGCGTTGAGGATCGCTACTTTTTTATCAGTCAAGAGCCCTACAGGACCTTCAGGCGTATAACGGAATACTTTGCCTGCTTGATTCAAATAATCGATGTAAGTGTGGAGAACAGCTGGAACCGTCATATTCCACAGTGGGAAACCGAAAACAACCTTGTCAGCTGCAAGGAATTGATCCAAATATTTGTTTGCGGTATCGGACGCTTTTTGCTCTTCTGGAGTCTGCTCAATGCCTCTAGCGGACTTGAAAATGCCGGTAATCATGTTATTGTCCAGATAAGGCAGGTTTTCCGCATACAGATCGAGCTCGATCACGGTATCTTGCGGATGCGTTTCTTTGTAAGTAGCGAGAAAAGCTTCATAGAGTCTCACAGAAACCGCTTGATCCGCTGGACGGTTGTTTGCTTTGACGAAAAGTACTGTAGCCATATTTTCCTCTCCTTCTTGTTGGGAAACTTATGTCTCTCTCAACTTTGTGTTAGTATTTTTTTGATGGACGATTGTGTCTTTTATCGGAACAATCGCAGCATCGTCTATAAATCAGCAGTATATTAAACTATACTTATTATAGTTTATATCATTTTGATAGAGGTGATGTCCAGTCATGAGTAAAAAGTCAGAGACAAAAGCGCAAAAAAAGCAGCAGATGGAGACGAAGTCGAAAAAATCAAAACAGATGCGAACCTTGATGATGGCCACAGGCGGCGTCTTTCTTCTTTTGCTCATTATCGTCGGCCTTGTCTCCTTTTCCGGGAATAATGGGGGCGACGGACTAAATGTGCCGTATGCTGGACAGCCTGTGCAAGGCGATGCCAATGCTCCCATCACCATTACGGAGTTTGGCGACTTCAAATGCCCTTCTTGCAAAGCATTTACCGAAGAATATTTTCCGTACATCAAGCGCGATTACATTGATAAAGGTATTGCCAAGTTTACGTTTCTGAACAATCCGATTCTTGGTCCGGATTCCTATACGGCTGCTGCTGCAGGGGAAGCGATCTATCATCAAAATGAGAAAGCTTTTTGGCCATTTTTGGAGGCCGTGTACAAGCATCAGGGAGATGAAAATCAGCAATGGGCAACCCAGGAGTTTCTCGTAAACCTGGCCAAGCAGGAGAAGCTGGAAATCGACTATGAAAAGCTGGCCCAGGACCTCAAGGCCGGAACGTTTGACAAGAAGGTTCGGGAAGACGAGGCGTTTGCAGTCAACTCGGGCATCACTTCCACTCCAACCCTGCTGATCAATGGCAAGCTCGTCCAAAATCCATTTGATTACAACGAGATCAAACAGCTGATCGCCGAAGAGCTGAAAGGACCGCAGGAGAATGAACAAAAATAGCTTCCTTCATGTGCTGAAGCCATACGGGATCTATTTGGCCTGGGTCACTTCCCTCGTGGCAACGGGCGGAAGCCTTTTCTTGAGCGAGGTCATGCATTACATCCCCTGCAGCTTGTGCTGGTTTCAACGCATTTTCATGTATCCGCTCGTGATCCTGCTCGGCATCGCCGGCTTTCGCAATGATCACTCCATCCGCTCCTATGCGCTGCCGCTCAGTATCATCGGCGGCAGCATTTCGCTCTATCATTACCTGCAGCAAAAGGTTCCCGGCCTTGCCAAGATGCTTCCTTGCACGGCTGGCGTACCCTGCAACGTGGACTACCTGAACTGGTTCGGATTCATCACGATTCCTTTTCTGGCCCTCGTCGCATTTGTGCTGATCACCTTTTTCCTCTGGATCACTGACAAAGAATAGTGCTTTTACGATACGAAAAGAACCCGAGCTGCATGCCCGGGTTCTTCTCATTTGATTACTTGTTGCCTTGTCCAATCGTAAGGGAAAAGATCGTGCCCTGGCTGGAGCTTTCCTGCAAGCGTAAATCCCCGCCTAGCGCTCGCGCCATCAATTTGCTAAAGGGCAAGCCCAGGCCCAATCCTCTTACCCTGTGTTTCTTCTCTTCTCCCCGATAAAAACGCTCGAAGATCAGCGGCTGCTCCTCAAGTGGTACGCCCATGCCGTTATCCTTCACATCGATGCGAATGCCCTCCTGCGCTTCGTGCAGCGTGACCTCAATCCGTCCATTGCCAATGACAGCCTGCTTCGCATTATTTAAGAGATTATACAGGATTTGCTGGACGCGTAATGGGTCCGTGGCGATCGTAACGCTGTGTGCGGGCACCCGGGTCTGAAGCTGAATGGCGTCTTCCTCCTGGGTGATCAGCCATTGGTGGGTAATTTCCTGGACAAGCATATTCATATCGATCCATTCTTTGCTGACACGGATATCCCCGATCGCAAACGAGTTGAAATCCAGCAGGTCTTCCACCATTTTTTGCAGTCGACCGGTTTCTTTTACGCATATATTCAAAAATTCCTTTGCTTCCTCGCCAGTGACAACCTCATCCTTCACGGCTTGCACCAGACCGCTGATCGAGGTAACCGGTGTCTTGAGCTCATGCGTCACACCCGCCAGCAGCTCTGTCCGCATCTCCTCCAATTGCCGCAAGCGATCCGCCATTTCTTTAAAGGAATCAATCAATTCATACATTTCCTTTTCCCGGATATCCTGCTGCAATTGGATGTCATAATCCCCGGTGACGATTCGCTTGGCTGCGTCCGCGACCTTTTGAATCGGATCAGACAGCTTGCGCGTAAACAGATAGATGACCAACCACCCGAGCAGTGCCAGGCTTCCCAATAAGATAAAGAGCAGCGAAAGATCGCGGTTGCTTTTGACAATTTCTGTTTCAGGGGAAAAGAGATATACCTTTCCGGCGACTTTCCCCTCGTAAGTCATTTCCTGTGTCACGACGTAAAAACGTTCCCCATGATGTAATGTTATGAGTGCGGGGGTATTATTTTCCGGTTTGGCAAGAGCGGTTATCTCCAAAAATTGCTGCGTAAATTTATCTTCACGACCGTAGACAAGCTTTCCTTGTCCATCGGTAATCAACACAAACGGCATCAGATTAATCTCAAAAATGCGCTGTCTTCCATCTATGATCCTCATCAGGTATGGACCTACCCGCAGTTTCCCGTCACTGTCTATGGCACGGTCGGCAATATCCTCCACCATCAGCTTCATGATGTTCAGCCGCTTTTCCGTCTCGTGGTAGTTCAACCATACGGAGGAAATGACCCCGATGACAATCAGCCCGACAAACAGCGTCCCTAGATAACGAGTCGTCCAATAGCTCAGCATCGACTTGCGTTTTCTATTTTTCATAGGCGACAAACTGGTACCCCAACCCGCGCAGTGTCCGGATTTCCCCTTCTGTGACTGGCCAGTTTTCCAATGCCCGGCGGATGCGCTTTATCGCCAGATCGACAGCCCGATCGCTGCCTTCGTAATCCATGCCCCACACTTGTTCGATCAATTGCTCCCGTGTAAAGGTCTGGTTCGGATGCTGAACGAGAAATAAAAACAAAGCGAGGTCGCGTGGAGTGAAGCTGAGCTCGATGCCGTGCAAGGTAACGGTATGGGCGCGGAAGTCTACCTTCAGACCGCCGAAGTACTTCACGTCATACCCCTCGATGATGGCAGGACGGCGCAGGACGGCATGCACGCGAGCAACCACCTCTTCCGCATTGAACGGCTTGGTGATGTAATCATCGGCTCCTGTGTTGAGGCCGGTTAGTTTATGGTTGATCTGGCCCAAAGCGGTGAGCATGATGACAGGACATGCGCTCTTGGAGCGAATGTTGGCCAGGATATCCCACCCGCTCTTGCCAGGCAGCATCACATCCAGCAGTACCAAAGATGGATTTAAGGCGTCATACTTGGCGATCGCTTCGTCACCAGTGAAGGCCTGCTCGACGTGGAATTGGGCCTTTTCGAGGTAGGCCTTCAGTACGCGGGAAATGGTGATCTCATCTTCTACGATCAGGATGGTTTTCATGAGGTACCTCCTTTCTTGGCTTTTTTGTAATGTGTTAGATATTAAAAAATCTTGCTTCCCATGCAGGAAGCAAGATTTTTATTATTAGTCGATTTCTTCATCATCGAATTCTTTGTAGTAGTCTTCGTCTTCTTCATCATCGTAGTTGCCCAAGAAATCATACAGGTCTTCATCTTCTTCAGTATCATAGATTGTACCGTCGATCTCTGCTTCTTCAAAGTCGTCATTATCCCAAACAGAGTCCATAATGTCGCTTACGAGATCTTCCCAGTCACTGTCATCAATGTCATCGAAGTCACCTTCGGAGCTGTCTACTTCGATTTCAATATCAACACTGTCCTCGTCACCATCTACAGAAATATCCAAAGATACATCATAGTCATCTTCAAAGTAATCTTCGTATTCATCTTGAATATCTGATTCAAGATCGTCAATAGAGTCACTATCATCATCATCGTCATCATCTTCCAGATCAGCAATCTCTTCGCGCAGGCTGCTGATTGTGGAATCTTTCGCAGCGATTTGCGATTTCAGAGAAGCGATTTCTGCTTCCAGAGCAGCTGTACGAGTGTCTGCCTTGTCAGAAACGTTGATGGTGTAAGAACCGCCATCCCAAGTTACGTTTTTGTTGAACAGAGTTCCCATGGCGCGAAGCGGAATGTAAGTGGTGCCATTGATGATGAATGGCTCTGGATCAACAGAAACTGCTGAACCGTTGTAATTTACTTTAATATTGTTGTAGTTTGCTACTACAGTTTTCTTCGCTACGGACGCTTCCGTATTCACTGCTGGAATTGCTGTTGCCAGTACCAGAGAAGAAAGAACTGGAATAATCAACTTTTTATTCAACATCGAAAATCTCCCCAATTCCGTATTTTTAGACGTTCATGTTGCCAACCACGACAAAAATCACATGTTGATCTTAGTTTATAGATTACTGAAGGAATATGTCAAGCAGATGTCAAGCGCAGTTGCCAATTATTGATAGATTCTATTTCTTTTCCCAGCATATCCATTCATTACGACTCATGGACGTTTTTTCGCCATTTAGAGTACTTCCGCTGGTGTCGAATAAAGTATCCTGCCATTAATAGAAGGGGAATGAGTAGCAGCCCATATTTACTATAATTGGCAATGATTTGCCCAAAAAGCGGTGCATTTTCACCTAACAGATGACCCGCAATGAAGAAGCCTAAAGTCCAAATAAAACCAGTTGTGTAGGAATACAACGCATACCGCCGAAACGACATTTTACTGATTCCCACCAGATAGGGCACCACATGCCTGACTACCGGAAGAAAGTAGCTGATGATCAACGCCTGATTACCGTATCTTTGCAGTAAATCTTGGGACTTGGCAATGTATAGCTGCATCTTTGCCTTTTTCGCCAATCGATCCAGGACCGACACACCAACGATACGTCCCAAGACGTATCCCAAGGAGAGTCCTGATACTACGCCCAGATAGGTGACGAGAAACGCGGGAATGGGACGCAGGATATCAAAGGAAGCGACCATTCCTCCCGTCATGACGATGACTTCATCCGGGATCGGCATTCCGACAATCCCCAGCCATAGTGCGAAAAACAAGGCAAAGTACCCATATTGCTGAATAAGATCCAGGAAAAAGTCTATCTGCACGTCAGATCCCACCGGTTGCCCTTCAACAGTTCGTCATCAATTTCATCCAATTTCCTCCCTTCTACTACTTTTACGTAGAAAATGGAAAAACGCTTCCGAAAATTGAGACGTACCTGGCATATAATTTGTTGCATAAAAGAAAAAAACCGCAAACCATGGATCTGTTTGCGGTTCTTTGCTGAATGTTTACGCTACGGGCAGCGGTTCTTCCGCTTGGATGCGCTCGGTTACATTCGGCGTAATGGATATGCGGGTAACCCGGTGATTGTCCATTTCCGTAATGGTAAACGTATGAGCTTCCCAGACGATCGATTTGCCCACCCCGATCTCTTCCTCCAACTGACTGTAGACCCATCCCCCGATGGTATCGACATCAACCGACTCCAATTCAAAGGGGAGATGATCGCTCAATTCGGAGAGCAGGACTTTTCCCGCTACGGACAAGCCAGCCTCGGTCTTTTCAATATCAGGGAGCTCATTGGCATCAAACTCGTCTTTGATATCGCCCACAATTTCTTCCAAAATGTCCTCCAAGGTGACCAGGCCTGCCGTACCGCCATATTCGTCAATGACGATCGCGATCTGGGAGCGGCGCTTCTGCATCAATCGCAGTACCTGGCTGATCTCCATCGATTCGGGTACCGTCATCGTCGGGCGCAGCAAGGAATCGAGCTGCACATCCTGGCTGGAGAGTGCGGATATATAAAAATCGGTCGCGTGGACAAACCCGATGATGTTGTCCTTATCCTCATCCGCTACCGGAAAACGTGTATGGCGCGCGGTGCGGATCACTTCCAGATTCTCTTCAAAGGTATTGGATCTATATAGACAGACCATGTCGATTCGCGGAATCATGATTTCACGTGCAAGCGTCTCGGAAAAGTCAAAGACCTGTTCCACCAAAGCAAGCTCTGTCTGGTCGATATGACCGCTTTTATGGCTTTCGTTCACCAACAGGCGAATTTCTTCCTCCGTGTGAGCAGCTTCATGTTCGGACACCGGCTCCAGACCAAACCACTTCAGCAGGCGGTTTGCCGAGCCGTTCAGCACGACTATGACCGGATACATGAGCTTATAGAAGAAGGCCAAGGGAGCAGCCACCCAGAGCGATGTCTCTTCCGCTCTTTGAATCGCCAGCGATTTTGGCGCCATCTCCCCTGCAACGATGTGGAGAAAGGTAATCAGCGCAAACGCAATGGCAAAGGAAAGCGTAGAAGTGACATAGTCAGGAAGCGCGAATGTTCCCAGCAATGGTTCGACGATGCTATGTGCAATGACTGGTTCACCAACCCACCCCAAGCCCAAGGACGCAAGCGTAATCCCTACCTGTGTCGCAGACAGATAAGCGTCCAGCTTTTGCGTAACACTCTGAGCAAAACGGGCTCTTTTATTCCCCTCATTCGCCAATTGCGTCAGTCGTGTTTGCCGTACCTTTACCAAAGCAAATTCAGCAGCCACGAAAAAGGCATTCAACAAAACGAGAAAAATAACCAGGAGCAGGTTGAGCACTATCGGTATACTGTCCAAACAAAGATCATCCTCTCATGCTACTATAAATGTTTTCAACAGTTTCTATTATACCGTTTGTTTCGTCATCTCTTCAAAGTCGATATTAGTGGGAAATTGATCATTTTTGACCAAAAACCTCTTTTTCAAAGGTTGAGTATGGTTGCAGCAAGCAATTTAGCGCTCTTATGGATTCAAAAACAGTCGGACCACGCTTTTTGCAATAATCCTATGCCTTTCTCCATTTCTCTATGACCGATTCCCCCGAACCCTACATAAACCTTCGGATATTCTTCGTATGCAGGATTCATCCACATTTGCCGAAAGTCATAGACCCGCACACCTTCCTGCTCCGCAAGCCGGATTAATGACGCCGCCGTTTCCCGCGTTTTCATCGTGACCTGTACATGAAGACCTGCGCTATGCCCGGTAATTTCCGCCTTATCTCCAAAATGGGACTGGATCAATTCAATCAGCCGTTGATGCTTGGCGCGATAGGTTTTGCGCATACGCCGAATATGGCGGTACCAATGCCCTTCTTCGATAAACGCTTGCATGGCCCATTGCTCAATCCGGGATGGCCCAAGGAACATCTCCTGGATACGTCTTGCTTTTCCCATCAGCTCCATAGGCAGCACCATATAGTTCATACGCAAGGCAGGTGTGAATGCCTTGGAAAACGTGCCGATGTAGATCACCCTGCCGTCCCGGTCGAGGCCTTGCAGGGAGGGAATCGGCTTGCCCAAATAGCGAAATTCACCGTCATAATCATCTTCTATAATGTATGCATTTGTGGAGCGAGCCCAGCCAAGCAATTGCTCGCGCTCCGCATAAGGGACCACCCCGCCCGTCGGAAACTGGTGGGAGGGAGTGACGTACACCGCTTGCGCCGCGCTGTTTTCCAGCTCAGACAGGGACAGTCCACGCTCATGCACAGCTATCGGGATCAGCTCGAAGCCATTTTCGATCAATTGCTGCCGCACCGGTGCATACCCGGGCTCCTCGAAAGCGATATGCCGTATTTCCTCGCAAAAGAGGGTGGAAAGAATGCCAACGCTATAAGAGATGCCTGAACCGACGATGATTTGTTCCGGAGAGCAGATTACCCCTCTTGAATTCCGCAAGTATTCAGCCAGGACCTTGCGAAAGGAATATTCCCCCTGGGGGTCTCCGTATTGGCAAAGCTCTCTTCCTGCACCCTCAATGGCATTTTGGAGCATTTTCCTCCAGAGGCGTATGGGGAATGTGTGTTCATCGACGGCTGACGGTTTGAAATCGACTTCAATGTGGGCAGGAGCCGTACTCCATATGGTGGTATCTGATGAACCTGGTTGCTGATCGCGAACCTGCTTGTTCATTTCCAAGCTGATCCTGGACCCTACCGGATTGGCCACATAAAGCCCCGACCTCGGTTTGCTGATGGCATATCCTTCCGCCAACAACATCTGGTAAGCTGTCTCAATCGTCGTTTTGCTAATATTCATCTGCAGCTGCAATGACCGGACGGAGGGCAGACGCGTTCCATCGGAAAGGGCCCCGCTGCGAATATGGCTGCGAATCTGATGATATAACTGCATATACAACGGAAGGTCGGTTTCCGTGGTTAGATGTAGCTGGAGCATGACATCCCTCTCTGTCAACTGACTTCTAAAAACAGTTCAAAACTGACACTTTTTGCAAGGTCAGTTTCAGTATAAGTTGTAACTGTGAGTTCCATCAATCACCAATTGGCCAAACGAAAGGGATGTTGACGAATGACTGCACGGATGAACCTCAAGCATAAAATGGGGACAGGTATTCACGCCCAATCCTTTATTGAGGGAATGACACGAAACCAAGATGAGTTTCTAAGCTGGTATAACCGGTTTTCCTGGAAAGAGGGAGAGAAATCCTTCTTTGATGTGATTGGTGCCGGAAAGGATGTACATTGTCTGATCCTCTGTACGGATTGGTGCCCGGATGTCATCTGGAATGTGCCTGTATTATTTCGGGTATTGGAGCAAAGCCCGATCACCGTGGAGGTGCTGCTCATGGAACAGCACTTGGAAACCATGGACTTGTTTTTGACAGATGGCGGCCGCGCACAACCGATTGCCGTATTTGTAGATGCACAAGGCAATGTGCTGGGGAAATGGGGACCGCGACCGCGCTATATCCAGGCGGTCATGGAGGATTTCCGAAAAAATAACCCCGATCGGGAAGCACCGGACTATCAAGAAAATGTGTCCCGCGTACGTACTGAAATCGCCAAGCTCTATAACGCAGGCACCGAATACCAGCAAGTGATCGTACAAGAGCTGCGCCAACTGCTTTCCACCCTCTTTTCGCATGTGTAAGCCAGCTGGCCGGAAGCAAGGAGGTATCCCATGTCAAAAGCGTCCGTACAAGAAACAAAGCTTCAGGCTGTTCTCTCGCTTCCACAGATTATTGCCCTGTATATCGGCTCTGTCATCGGTTCAGGGATCTTGCTGATTCCCGGACTCACTGCGGAGCTGGCAGGTCCCGCTTCCCTGATCGCTTGGCTCATGATGTCCATTCTTGTCCTGCCGATGGCCATCACGATGGGACTGCTGGCTGCAAGATACCCAAGCTCCGGTGGCGTCTCGCACTTTGTCCGGCTGGCCTTTGGTTCCCATTACGGAAACATGGTCGGCTGGTTCTTTCTTCTCTCCGTGCCCATTGGCGGACCCGTTCTTGCCGTTACAGGCGCCAAGTATGTAGCCGTATTGCTACAGTGGAGCGAGCTGCAGATGTATGCGGTGGCCGCGCTTATCCTCATCATACCGCTCGTGATGAACATTTTCGGCCTTCAGCTGGCGGGAAAGGTGCAGACGATTGTCATCTCGTTGATCTTATCCATTTTGCTGTTGGCTATCGGTACGTCGATCCCCCATTATTCCTCCTCCAACTTTACGCCTTTCCTCCCGAATGGTTGGCTCAGCGTGGTCCAAGCAGCCGGTCTCATGTTCTGGTGCTTTATCGGCTGGGAAGCGGTGACGCATTTATCCGCGGAGTTTGTAGACCCGCAAAGGAATGCCATTCGCGGTGTTCTGTGGAGTGCGGGGATCGTCGCTCTGCTTTACTTTACCGTTGCCCTCATGACGATTGCCACTCACAGCTACGGTGGCAATGTCTCCGCGGCATCCTTGAGTGTCATGGTGCAGCGAACGCTAGGCCCTGTCGGCGGCTGGATCGTCGCCGTTGCCGCGTTATTCATTTGCTTTGCCGCGCATAATGCCTATTCCAGCGCCGCTTCACGGATCGCCTTTGCGCTTTCTCAGGAGGGAGCCGCGCCAAAATGGTTCGGCGTCCTGCACCCAAAATACCAGACTCCCATCGGCGGCCTTGCATTTATCGGGGGTGGAAATCTCCTCGGGTTGCTGGCTTTATTCAGCGGTGTCATCACTCTTGCGCAATTGATCGAATTGCCCAATGCCACCTTTATCGCTACGTACATCGGCGGTTGCCTGGCTGGTGTCCGTTTGCTCAGGAACAGCAGGCTGGGGAGCGCTGCTGCATGGATATCGTTGGTGGTCACGGTGTGTCTTTATCCGTTTTTGGGTTGGTCAGCTTTGTATCCCCTCGTCATTTTGGCGATTCTGCAGGCCCGTCGGAAATGGAATCATTTTGAGGAAAAGAGGCGCCGGTAATAAATGGAGAACCCAATGATGACCGGAACAAAGATGATCGTAGGAAGGAACCAGAGCAACAAATGGGTGGACTGAATCTGCAAAAGCCTCGGGGCACCGAACACGAGAAACGCAGTGACCGTAGCGATACAGCACCCAATCATGCCACTGAAGTGCTGAAAAAACCAATGCATTCGCCCGGTTGGTTTTCGCAGCCAATATTTCAACTGAACGGAGCCTAGAAATACGCCGATTAGCGGAAAATAGGTGATCAGAGGGGATTGGATGGTAAAACCGTAAAGGCCGATGGCGATCCCTGAGCCGAGCAGCAGCCCGCTGACAAACAGGTCGGGAATAACGCGATGAGCACCGCTTCGCTTCTTGAAGCGAAGCACGCGAATCCCATACCATGCCGTCGCACCGCTTAAGATCGCGATAAAAATCAAAAACCAGGAGAATGAGATCCGTTCCAGATCGGCATCCCTATCAAAAAATATCCGGTACGCCCCCATGTAAAAAGCGGATAGAGAGACGAGCCCCATCGCCCACACATAGATCCAACCGACGCGATTGTGTACCTTCCCCCCTTTCTTGGTCACCATCGGAATCCAAAACAAGAGCAGTGCCGTAAATCCCGCTCCAATATGGAGTCCTCGAAATAGCAAGAATAAAGTCATCTGACCGCCTCCGCGAAAAGGATCGCCATTCGTTTCGGCGATCCTTTGATTCATAACATCACTATCAAGTTTATTCTTTTCAGTTTTCTGTATTGTAACATTTTTCCGATTTGTTTTTTCACAAAAAAGTAGCCGTCTCTTTCAACGGCCAATCCGCTTCGCTGTTAACTCCACAGCTACTTCCATTATTCTGCGATCCCTGTTTGTTTTTGGGCTAAGCATGTATCATCCAGATCTTTGATCGAGGTATAGCCGGATATCGCCAGCTGCAGCTCGGTTTGTGCGATCAAGTGCTCGATTACTTCCTGTACACCCGCTTCTCCTGCTACGGCGAGTCCATAAATATAGGGCCGGCCGATCAACACCGCATCAGCACCGAGCGCAATGGCTTTGATGATGTCCGCGCCTCTCCGAATGCCGCTATCTAGGAGGACCGGCACTCTTCCCGCCACTTTCCGCACAATCAAGGGGAGCATATCCAGCGTGGCTACGGCACCATCAAGCTGGCGTCCGCCGTGATTGGAGACGGTGATGCCGTCTACTCCAGGTTCGTTTTACCCGGGTCGCTATCGCGTTTCAACGGTTTCCCGGTAGGCGGAGCGGGAATGACTGAACTATAGGTCAGCTGCTCCAGCTGGTGGCTCAACGCCATCAAATCCGCATTGAGCTGATGCAGCTGGTCAGTTAGCTGCTGCTCCTCCTCATAGGCCTGCAAGGTCTGACTGGCAAACCCGCTCATGCTCTGCTGCTGGGACTGGCTTGCGTGCTCAAACTGTTCTTTTGCTTCACCCAAGGATTGCCGGTACATGGTGGCGAGCTGTCCTTCCGACTCAACCATGACCTGGTTTGCCTTTTCGAGCTCCGTTCTGATCTGCGTGATTTGATTGCGTAAAGGATCGATTTGTTGTTTGCTTAGGCTGGCATTTTGGTTGCTCAGCTGTGTGGTCACATTTTGCAAGGAATTCACGATCGTTTGCACCTGATTGGCGGCAACCAAGTTATTGGCAGCCAATTGATTGATCGATTGGACAGATTGATTGATCCGCGTAACCAGCTCGTTAATCTGTTGATTTGGCATGGTATTCACCCTTTACGAGAAAGTAACGGTTACATTATGAGCCTTTGCTTGGAATCCTATCCAATCCGATCAATCTAGCCAATGCTAGGAGACGTGGCCGCTCGCTGCCATAGGCTCTCCGGTTTCCTGAGCCGCTTCTTTCATCATACTGCGCCGCTCCTGATAGTAACGGAGAACGACCAGGAGCAAGAACAAACCTGTCAGCAGCAAAAATCCGCCGATCTCCGGGATCATGTCACCGAGGGAAGCTCCGCGCAACCCCATGTCGCGAATGAAACGCAGGTACCAGACCATCGGGAAAAAATTGCCGATCATCTTGGCCCATACCGGCAAGATAGCTTGTGAGATCGTGGCTCCGCTGAAAACAAAACCCGGTACCACGACAAGCATCATTTTGCTCATCGCTTCGCCTGGGTGCTTGGCTTTCCAGGAAGCAAACATGGCCAATAATCCGGTAGAGATGGTGTACAAAAATGTAGGAAGCAAAAACTCCAGGGGATTGCCTGCGAATCGGAAACCGCCAACGAGCTTCAACAGCCCAAGCCCGAAGAAGAGTCCGACCCCCATAAAAAACGAATAGGGCAACACACGACTCGCCACATCAAGTGCGGATCTCCCCATGATTTCTCCTCTGATTTGCCCAGTCATCCGCAGCCTTGCCATCAAAGGCAGTGCCGTCATATTGAAAAAGAGCGTCGGATATAAAATCACAAAACCGAGTACGGTCGTATTGGCATAATTGCTATTGGGATTATACAGCATGCGCTGCTGGATGCTGATATTGGACAATGTGCCGGTCACTTGATCGTCGCTAATCCCCATCGCTTTGACCCGTGGCAAGGAAACCGCCATGTTTTCCGCCGTCACTACCTCCTGTACAGCGGTGCGCAAATTCGCCGTCCCCATCGTGTTCGTATTATCCAAAAACAAGCCGATGGTGTTGGGCATCGCCTTATAATGATTTTCCTCCAACCCTTCGGCCAGATACATGACCGCCAGATATTTGTCCCCGTAAAACACCTCGTCGACGTTTACTTTTTCATGAACCACCTCTTGGATGTCGATGTACTGGGAGGCATTCATCTTTTCTATCAATTGCTGACTGTAAGCGGTATTGTCCATATCGACGACGAATACTTTGCCCTCGTTCACCTGGTTATTGACGAATATGGCGCTAAAAATCAAGACAATGACGACAGGGGCTGCGATCGCCATGATGTAATACTTCCCGGCTTTCCCGCTCAGCAGCAAGAAAAATTCATCGCGCAGGGATTTCATCTAGGTTCACCTCGATCGTCATGCCGGGCAGCAATTTTTCGGTGCGCTCTACTTGGACACGCACCTGGAAAGAGGCTAGATCCGCCTGCCCTTTTTCTCTGCTCATGCGTAAATTGGCAAATTGCGGAGCTGCCGTAATGAACTCGATCTTACCGTCAATGCTTTGATCCAGAGCGACCAAATGACCTTGCAGCTTTTCCCCAGCCTTGAGCTTTGTCACCTGCTGTTCATCGACATACACATCGTAGTACAGCTGATCGGTTTCCAGCATGATGACCGGTGCCCCCGCTGCTACGTTTTCGCCAATCTTGGAAACGACCTTGATAATCTTCCCATCTTGCGGAGCCTGCAGCGTAAGGCGGTCCCGTTTTACCCCAAGCGTCTGTAATTGAACCTCCAGCCCTTCTTTTTGCGCCTGCAATCTCTCAATCTCTACCTTTTGGGTATCCAATTCTTTACGGGCTTGATCCACCTGGGATAAAGCGGTTTTGGCATTTTCGGTAGACAGCGAGGCCTGCATTTTTTCTTCCGTTGTCGCGCCCGTCATCATTTTGGCCAATGCCTCCTGCTGCTGCATGACCGCCTTTTCTGCTAAGGATAGCGCCGTTGAAATATTGTCATAGTCCGCTTTGGATAATGCACCTTGCTCGTACAATTGCTTCATGCGGGTATACGATCTTTTGGTATCCTCATAGCTGGCCATCGCGGATTGAACCGCCAGCTGCTGCTGCCTGATGTCCTCATCCCTCGCACCATCGAATACCTGCTTTTGGGATGTCTCTGCTTTTTTGATGCCAATGAGCGCTTGCGTTTGCTGCGTATTGATTTTTTCGTAGCCTACCTGAATGGAGCTGGCCGTCTGCTTGATCTGTGCATCCAGCTGCGCGATATCCTTTTGCAGCTTGCTGATTTCCAGGTCAATGTCGGTAGAATCAAGCTTCATGAGCACATCGCCTTTTTTGACATGCTGTTCTTCCTCTACCAACACCTCGGTAATTTTTCCCCCGACCTGCTGAAAGGAGACATTGACTTGCTCAGCCGTCAGCAGGCTTCCTTTTTGTTCGCTTGCTACCGTTACCGGGTCATAGCCTTTGCTCATGAGCATAGCGCCTCCACCGATCAGCAAAACGATGGCGATTGCCGGGATCATTCCATTTTTATTCATGCGATTTTTCTCTCCTATTCCCATCATATGGTGCCCTCTATGTAGTTAGCCACCTAACTATTGTGCCCACAGAAGAAGCGGACACTCTACTGTTGCCCTTCTGCTTTCGGAATCTCTGCATCGATTCGCTCGATATAAGAAATCAGCATGCGACGATCCTCTTCCGTCAATCCTTGCATTAATCGGGAGATCAGCAAAAAATGGTCCGGCAGCACAGCCTGCATCCGCTCGATCCCTTTTTGCGTCATTCTGGTCATGATCATTCTACGGTCCTTGGGATGGCTCTTGCGCTCTACCAAGCCCTCTCTCTCCAATCCATCCAGCAAGCCGGTCACCGTTGCCCGGGTAATGCCCGCTTTCTCCGCCAGCTCAGATGGGAGAAAGGAACGATCGCTTTCTTTATAAAAGATCATCAACAGATTGAACTTTCCTTGCGATATCCCGAATCTGGCCAGATTATCATGGATGTGGTGAAACACATTGGTTGCTACCCGCATGAAAAGCAGCGCCGTTTCCACGGAGGATACGTCCAGCTCCGGGATTTTTCTGGATAATTCCTGGAGGGTCGCTCTGGTAGGCAAGTCTCGTAAGTCGAATTCCATCTCGTTATTCCTCCTTTCTTTTTATACATGCATATACGTCAAAAATGATTAGCCGCCTTACTATAATAAGGAACCGGATTTTCCCTGTCAATAAGGAATGCCACAATCCAGTGTCCGTCTGGGGTTCCGATTTTGCCTCTGTTTTTTTATTGGCCGCGTTTGACTTTGTACATATGATGATCAGCTGCTTTCATCAAATCATCCACTGTCGTTGCATCGTGAGGATAAACTGCGCAACCTATGGAGAGCGTGATCTCGTCATTGGCAAGAGTCCTCTCGATCCTTGCTTTTATTGATAGAGCCGTTTCAAGGGACGAATCAAGCAAAATCACAATGAACTCATCTCCTCCCCATCTGCAAACAATATCGGTTTTTCTAGTTTGCTCCACCAGCGCGCTCGCTACCTTTTGCAGTACGGTATCCCCATATTTATGGCCGTATTGATCATTCATTTGTTTGAATTGGTTGATGTCAATCACAAGCAGGCTCAATTCCCTATTGCCTTTTCTTGCTTGCGTTAACATTTTTGGGAATTTGCCATCGATAAAACGTCTGTTAAACACTTTCGTCAAAGCATCCTTTTGAGAAAAAAAGGTTGCTCTGTCAAACTGATGTCCTGCCCACAAAGCGATCATTAAGCCAAACAGGTTTGTAAAAATCTCGATTTGGGATCCTTTAGATGTTATGTAAGTGAGGTACTCTGCACGGTCCGTTATGATATATAAGACATGCCATAAAATCATCACAATAAGCATGGCGATAGTTGCAAACACTTTACCGGTGTATTTCATTTTTGATCTCCTGAATCTATTGGTATAGTTTGAATTCCCTTAGAAACCTATGTTCAAACGATAATTTTGCATTTGCAGCATGTCACTCCTCTTATCCTTTTCAACGGCGTGGTCTGCCAATATGATATTTGCCAGCACCCATGACCAATACATGATGACGTCCAAAATAAGAAACGATCTCCTTGGCAAATTGATTAAGAATTGCCCAAACGAAAATATTTGCATTTTGCAAATAATAGTGATATAACTGAAGCAAGAGGTGAAATTAATGGAAAACCTTCGCGAATTGTTCCAGGTTATGACGAGACGATTTGGTCTTTTAAATAAAAACTGCTGTCAAATTGGCGGAATTGAAGTTTCTCTGGTGCAGAGCCATATCCTATATGAAATCAGCAGACAAAATAAACCGTCCATGCAACATGTGGCTGATACGTTAGGGATGGACATCACCACATTTAGTCGCCAGATCCAGACGCTTGTTAAGATGGAATTGGTGACAAAAACGCCTCTTCCTGAAGATAGGCGGGTATATCTCCTTGCGCTGACAACCGAAGGAAAGTTTGTTGCAGCAACGATTGACGAGCAAATGAATCAATATTTAAACGAAGTATTCGCTAACATGAGTGAATTTGAACGAGAAATGGTTATCAAATCCGTTAGGCTTCTCAACGAGGCTATGTCCAAGTCATCAGTCTGTTGTAAGCCATTAGCCTGAGCAAGATCAACCACCTTGCTCTTCTTATAGAATATATACTTGCATTTTGCAAGTAATAAGGAGTGTTGACGTATGTGGTCTCTGGTGTTTCAAAGTTTCTTATCCATCGCTTTGGAGCTTTCCCTGTTATTCATCGGTATTTCTTTCCTGATCAACCTGCTTCAAGGCCTGATTCCCTACGATAAAATGGAACGACTCATGGAGAAGAGCCATCCGTTGGTTAGTGCAGTAGTAGCATTAGCTTTCGCGTTTATTACGCCATTCTGCTCTTGCTCAACAATCCCTGTCGTGGTCAATCTTCTCAACAAAAAAGTGCGCTTTGGGATCGTCATGATTTTCTTGTTCTCTTCACCGGTACTTGACCCAACGATTATTACCCTAATGACCGCTGTTCTTGGATATAAGGTGGCGATCGCTTATACCGTAATCACTTCCGTACTGTCTGTCGTGATTGGCTTTGCTTTAGAGAAGTTTGGTTTTGAAAATCAAATCAAAAAAGTCGTCGTTTCGGGGTATCAAAAGCCAGGCAAAAAGTTTGACATAAAAGCAGCTTTTGCTGAAACATTTCAACTCATGAAGACCGTATATCCGTATTTGCTCATTGGCGCAGGTATTGGCGCTTTCATTCACGGCGCTGTTCCTACAGATTGGATTACCACTTATATGGGAGGTGATAAGTGGTGGCTTGTTCCTGTTGCAGCGATCATCGGAATTCCACTCTACATTAGGCTTTCCACGATGATCCCGATTTCACAAATCATGATTGCGAAAGGCATGGCCCTGGGGCCCGTTATGGCGCTCATGATTAGCTCGGCAGGTGCAAGCTTACCTGAACTGACATTGTTAAATAGTATCTTTAAAAAGAAACTTGTCTTCGCATTTATTGGCTCTGTGTTTACGATGTCAACCATATCCGGATTCTTGTTCTACATGATCTAAGGAGGTATTTCACAATGGGAATTTTAAAAGGACTGTTTCAAAAAAAAGAAAGTTCTTGCTGTGACGTAAAAATTGTTGAAGTAAAAGAAGAAACGAAGGTTGAATCTCAAGCAAAAGAAAATTCAAAAGGAAGCTCTTGCTGCAGTAAATAAGCAAAATGGGAGAGCGTTGGGGGAGTACCGACGCTCTCCATCAAAAATATTTGATATTTATGATTGCATTTGTAAAACATTGGTGATATCCTTAATTTATCAAGAAAATTTGATGGAGGTGATCTCACAATGAAGGAACTTCCTATTGCAAACAATATGGATGTCACGTTTGAGAAGTATGAAGCCAAGTTTAAAGCATTGGCCGATAAGAAAAGATTACAGATCATGTACGAACTGACGAAGCGAGGGAAGACATGCGTTTGCGATCTTGCTGATATCATGGATATGGCCCAATCGAAACTGTCGTACCATTTAAAAATCCTTCTCGACGCGAACCTCTTGATTAAAGAAACGGAAGCAACAATGAACTACTACGAATTGAACACCAAAGAGGTAAACCATCTTTTATCCGAAGAACTTTGCTGCCTCTTTCGAACGGACACCAATTGCTGCTAAATTTTTTTAAACCTTGCATCAAATTTTTTTGTTATATACATCAAAATAAATTGATATTAGGAGGGCATTGAAATGAAATACGCGCATGTGGGTCTTCATGTAACAAATTTGGAGAAATCTATTACGTTTTACAGTAAGCTGTTTGGGGCAGAACCTGTAAAAGTAAAGCCTGACTATGCGAAGTTCTTGCTTGAAACACCAGGGTTAAACTTCACGCTTAATCTTCGTGACGAGGTAAGTGGTAACCAAGTCGGGCATTTTGGTTTTCAGGTGGAAAGCACGGAAGAAGTCATTGCTCATAAAAACAGACTAGAAGAGAACGGCATCCTCTCCCAATATGATGAAATGAACACCACATGCTGCTATGCCCTCCAGGATAAGTTCTGGATTCATGATCCAGACGGTAACGAGTGGGAGTTCTTTTACACGAAAGCAGACACGGACGTCCACAGCGGAAATGATGCTGCGTGCTGTTCCCCCAATCAACCCAGCCATGCAGGCGAATGCTGTGATACAAGTGTTACGCATGAAAAGAACAGCTGCTGCTCATAAAAAAGGGATGGTGAGCATAATGCTTGAAAATGTTTATGTTGTCGAATTTCTGATGAAACAAATGCAAAAACAATTAGAATGCAAGGCCCGTAATTCTTGGATGTCGGTGGAGAAGGATGATAAAGCAAACCGGAAAAACCGAGGAGCTGCTCTAGTTAATACTCAAAATTCTTGTTGTGCATGCTGATCCGTAGGGCATCCTATTTCACAAAAACACCCCGACTTATAACAAGTCGGGGTAGAGTTTTATCAGGTTAAATATCCAAATCACGTATATGTTTGGAGTACGTCTCAATAAACTCACGACGCGGCTCAACCTCATCGCCCATCAATGTCTCGAAGACCATATCCGCATCCATCGCATCTTCCAGATTCACCTGGAGCAAAGTACGCGCTGCCGGATCCATCGTCGTCTCCCACAATTGCTCGGCATTCATTTCACCCAATCCTTTATAACGCTGGATGGCCGGCTTCGGAATCGGCTTCAGTGTCTCCAGGATCGCATCGCGCTGCTGATCATTATAGGCGTAATGAATGGTCTTGCCCTGCTTGATGCTATAGAGCGGAGGCTGAGCGATATAGACGAAGCCCTCCTCAATCAGCGGGCGCATATAACGGAAGAAGAAAGTCAACAGTAAGGTACGGATGTGAGAACCGTCTACGTCCGCGTCCGTCATGATCACGATTTTGTGGTAACGGGCTTTGGAAATGTCAAAGTCTTCCCCAATCCCTGTGCCCAATGCCGTGATGATGGCGCGAATCTCGTTGTTGGCCAAAATTTTGTCCAAGCGGGATTTTTCTACGTTCAATACTTTCCCGCGCAATGGCAGAATCGCTTGGAAATGACGGTCACGGCCCATTTTCGCGGAGCCGCCCGCAGAGTCACCCTCTACGATGAACAGCTCGCTTTCGGATGCATCTTTGGAAGAGCAATCGGCCAGTTTTCCGGGCAAGGATCCTACTTCCAGCGCATTTTTCCGGCGGGTCAGCTCGCGTGCTTTGCGGGCTGCTTCACGCGCACGCTGTGCCATCAATGCTTTTTCAATGACTTTTTTCGCGACAGCTGGATTCTCTTCCATAAAACTCTGGAATCTTTCGCCAAAGATGGACTCAGTTACGCTGCGCGCTTCCGAGTTCCCCAGCTTGGTTTTCGTCTGTCCCTCAAATTGCGGCTCAGGGATTTTCACTGAGATAATCGCAGTCAATCCTTCGCGTACGTCATCCCCCGTCAGATTGGCATCCTTCTCTTTCAGGAAGTTGAATTTACGGCTGTAATCGTTAATGACACGGGTCAAAGCTGTCTTGAAGCCCGCTTCATGCGTTCCGCCCTCGTGCGTATTGATGTTATTCGCGAAGGAGTAGATTCCGCTGACGAAGCTGTCATTGTACTGCAGCGCTACCTCTACCTGCAGTCCGTCGCGTTCTCCTTCACAGTAAATGACATCGTGCATTTTCTCGCGATTTTTGTTCAGATATTCCACGAAAGAGATAATCCCGCCCTCATAGTGGAACTCCTCGCTGCGCTCTTGCCCTGGACGCTGGTCATGGAGCGTGATTCGCAGTCCTTTGTTCAGGAAAGCCAGCTCGCGAATGCGTTTTTGCAAGATCTCATACTCATAGACAGTCGTCTCTGTAAAAATGGTCGGATCCGGCTTAAACGTTACTTTTGTACCCGTTTCCTCTGTTTCACCGATCACAGCGAGATCTGCTTCCGGCGCCCCCACATTGAAGCGCATGAAGTAAATTTTGCCATTTTGTCTGACTTCGACTTCCATCCATTCGGACAAGGCGTTCACGACAGAGCTACCCACCCCGTGCAAACCGCCGGATACTTTATACCCGCCGCCGCCAAATTTCCCGCCGGCATGGAGTACGGTCAATACGGTTTCAACCGTTGATTTTCCTGTCTTTTCGTGAATCCCGGTCGGAATCCCACGGCCGTTATCCGTTACGGTGATGGAATTGTCCGGGCGAATATAGACGTTGATGGTATCGCAATGTCCTGCCAACGCCTCGTCAATCGAGTTATCGACAATCTCCCATACGAGATGGTGGAGTCCTCGGCTGCTGGTCGAACCGATATACATCCCTGGACGTTTTCGTACGGCTTCTAGTCCTTCTAATACTTGTATCTGACTGGCATCATAGTTTTGCTCTGTTACTTGGTCCACTTCTTTACGTCAACTCCTCTGTATCAGTCTGTCCAGCGAAGACCTGCTCCAAGCTGTTCACAAACTGCGCGCGTCGCTTCAGTGTGAGCGAGGAAATCGGGGAAAGGTAGATCGCATCCTTAGTCACGACGTAGGACTTGGTCTCCTCCGCATGACGATCCACGACACGCTTTTCTTTTTTTTCGTCTTCCATGAACTTTTTCGAGATTTTCGAGCTATTCACCGTCTGATGATCCAGGATGGTGATCACATCTTTGGTACTGACCACGGTATCCCCGCCAATATGAATGAACATGCCCGTCACCTCATCTCTACTGGGAAACTTTTCCCTCTTTCACATAATGCCGCGATGCTTGCTGCAATACCTGATGTTTTAATCCTTCCACTCCTGTGGTCGTTACAAACGTTTGCACTTTATCCTGTATCGTTTCCAACAGCAGTGTCTGGCGGTGTTCGTCTAATTCAGACAATACGTCGTCAAGCAGGAGAACCGGATATTCTCCCACCTCTTCTTTGATCAGCTCAATTTCTGCGAGCTTCAGCGAAAGCGCACTCGTCCGCTGCTGCCCCTGTGAGCCGAAAGTCTGTACATCCACATCGTTGATTCGTAATGAAAAATCATCTCGATGCGGGCCAATTAATGTGCTGCCGCGCTGCTTTTCCCGTTCAAACAAATCTTCATAGGCAGACAGCATCGCCTGCTCGGCCGCAGCAGCATCCATCTCTTCCGTAACCGGACACGTATTTTCGTAATGAAGCGAAAGGCTTTCCTTGCCATCCGTGATGCCGGTATGAATTTCGCTTGCCCAAGATTGCAGCTTCCGCAAAAACTCAAAACGCTTCTTTAACAATTTTACCGCTAATTCGGCCAATTGGGTATTCCAAATTACGAGCATCTCTTTATCAAAGGCGAGCCCCTTTTTGATCACGAGATCTTTCAAGAGCTGATTGCGCTGGGCCAGCACCCGATTGTAGTTGCTCAAATAGTGGAGATAGGTAGGGGAAACCTGCCCGATCTCCATATCAATGAATCGCCTGCGCTGGGCGGGGGCGCCTTTCACGATGGCAAGATCCTCCGGAGCAAACATGACGACGTTTAGCGCCCCGATATATTCGCTCAGCTTCGCTTGCTCAATGCCATTGATCTTGGCCCGCTTCCCCTTGGACGTCAACTGCACCTCTAAACGGACAGATCCGTAGCGTCGTTCTACTTCGCTACGGATTGTCGCATACTCAGCATTCCAACCGATCAGTTCCTTGTCTCTGGCTGTCCGGTGAGACTTGGCCAGAGCAAGCACGTAGATCGATTCCAATGCATTTGTCTTTCCTTGTGCGTTATTCCCTATAAAAAGATGAATCGGCCCCTCAAATTTGAGCTGCATCGATTCATAATTGCGATAGTGTGACAGTGAGAGATCCCGCAGAAACAAGAGATAAGCACTCCTCTCAGCCGCGGGTCACCTGATAGGTACCGTACCCGTCAATGTCGACGATGTCATTCGGGTACAGCTTGCGGCCGCGGCGATTATCCAATTCTCCGTTGATTTTGATCGGAACCTCTGCCAAGAAAGCTTTTGCCATCCCGCCTGTATCAATCACTTCAGCCAGTTTAAGGAATTGACCGAGTTGAATATATTCGGTTCGAATCTGTACGGCTTTTTGCATGAAGAAAACCCCTTTCACTCGGTTAGGCCTAAGTCCGGATTAATACGTGCGCACAGGCAAAATCAAGTGCAGCATCCAGTCATGATCGGTCGGACGCATGACAAACGGGCTCATCGGACCCGAAAAGCTGGTGCGGATTTCTGCGCTGTCGATGGAACGAAGCGCATCCATCATATATTTTGCGTTAAAGGAAATCTTTAAATCTTCCCCAACCATGGAGGAAGGCTTGACTGTCTCCGTTACACGGCCAATCTCCGGCGCATTGGAGGTAATCTCCACATTTCCGTCGGGGAGGGTCGCCAAACGCACGACATTAGTCTTTCCTTCGCGGCTCAACAGCGAAGCGCGCTCAATGGATTGCAAAAAGTCTTTCGTGTTGACCACGATCTCGGTTTTGTTGCTTTGCGGGATTATCCGCGTCGTATCCGGATACGTTCCTTCCAACAGGCGGGAATAGAACAGAATATGATTTGATTTTACCAAGATTTGATTGGCTGCCACAACAATGTCCACAAGCGTTTGGTCATCATCCAATATTTTGACCAATTCGCTGCAGCTTTTTCCTGGTACCACTACATTGTGGAAAGATAATTCCTCCATGCATTCCACCATGGCGGTGCGGCTAGCTAGGCGGTGGCTGTCGGTCGCAACAAATTTCAGTTCCCCTTTTTCCAGTGTCCACATGATGCCTGTCAGGATCGGGCGCATTTCCGAAGTGGAAACGGCAAAGCCGGTTTGGCGAATCATCGCTTTCAACAGATCGCTGGGAACGCTGAATACTTTTTCTTCCTCCAACTGAGGCAGTTGAGGGAACTCATCTGCATTCATCCCATTGATGGTGAACTCAGCTTGTCCAGAACGAATATGCGTCACCAGACGGTCATCGACCTGCATGTGAATTTCATTTCCAGGCAGTTTCCGTACGATTTCACTGAAAATACGGGCAGTCAGGACAACGCTTCCGGGTTGATGAACCGTTACTCCCCACTCATCCGCTTCTTCTAGTGGAATCAACACTTCAATCGAGACATCGGAATCACTGGCAGTCAGTGTTAAGCCTTCTTCATCCGCTTTGATTTTTATACCGGTCAAAATCGGAATCGTTGTTCTGCTGGAAACAGCTTTGCTCACATGAGATACGGCACTGGATAATTTTTCGCGTTGTACGCTGACTTGCATCTTTGGTTTTCCTCCCTCTCGATTCCAAAACTAGCGTGCATATTTGCTCGGTCTTCGGCATACCATGGCTAGTAATATAGTTATTAGTTTTGTAAATCTTTTAACAGAAGTAGTAATAGGGCCTGTGGATTTGTGGATAACCTATGTTCTTACGTAAAAGAGAGCCTATACACATGTGAATAAGTTGTGCATAGGCTATTAATGTTGTTCACAGGTTCGTTATTGTGCTTTTAGTTTTTCTACCAAGGATTGAATGGTCGCTTGCATCTGCGGGTCGACTGCGAGCGCTTTTGAAATTTTTTCATGCGCATGGATGACAGTCGTATGGTCACGTCCGCCGAATTCGTCGCCGATTTTCGGGAGGGACGCATCGGTGAGCTCGCGGGAGAGATACATGGCAATTTGTCTTGGAAACGCAACCGATTTGGTGCGCTTCTTCGCCTTAAAGTCTTCCAGCTTCAAATTGAATTCTTCTCCGACAGCCCGTTGTATATCAATAATGGTAATCACACGCGGTTTGGATGATGGAATGATATCTTTTAATGCCTCTGCAGCCAATTGTGTATCGATATCACGATTGATCAACGACGAGAAGGCGACTACCCTGATCAAAGCGCCTTCCAGCTCGCGAATGTTGCTGTCGATCTGACTGGCGATGTAAGCCATGACTTCATTTGGAATGTCCAGGTTTTCCGCTTTTGCTTTTTTACGCAGGATCGCAATCCGCGTCTCCAGATCCGGCGGCTGAATATCCGTGATCAATCCCCATTCGAAGCGGGAACGAAGCCGATCCTCCAGGGTTGGAATCTCTTTTGGCGGACGGTCGGACGAAATAATGATTTGCTTGCTTGCTTCATGCAGCGCATTAAATGTATGGAAAAATTCCTCTTGAGTCGATTCTTTTCCAGCCAAAAACTGTATATCGTCAATTAAAAGTATGTCCACGCTCCGGTATTTATTGCGGAAGTCGACTGCTTTGTTGTCGCGAATCGAATTGATAAATTCGTTGGTAAACTTCTCAGAGGAGAGGTATACCACTTTGGCAGAGGGGTTATGCTGGATGACATAGTGCCCGATAGCGTGCATCAAGTGGGTTTTTCCGAGACCCACACCTCCGTAGATGAACAGCGGATTGTACGCTTTTGCCGGTGCTTCGGCTACTGCAAGGGAAGCAGCATGCGCAAAGCGGTTGCCGGAACCTATGACAAACGTGTCGAAGGTATACTTCGGGTTTAAAATACTGGGCGGCTGATCGTCGGACAACGGCGGTGGAACCGGTGCCTTTGGCCGTGGAACCTCCTCAGCATCAGATGCATCGGGATTTTGAGGCACAACAAACTTAACCTTCATATCCGCTCCGGTAATTTCATACAGTGTTTCTGTAATTAATGGAGAATAACGTGTCTCCAGCCAATCGCGGGCAAATTCATTCGGTGCCACCACAATCAGCGAATCCTCTTCCAATGTCGTCGCTTTTGTCGCTTTTAGCCACGTATCAAAGCTCGGTTTGCTAAGAGATTTCTCAATTTTCGCAAGCACCTTCCGCCAGAGCTCGGTGATAGCTGCATCCAAGCAAAATCCCTCCTTTCTTTCTTTTTCTCCATACAACCATCGTATTCAAATGTAAGCAGTAGTTGGTTGGTTCTTACTAGGATGTGAACAGGCAGATTCACAGGAATTGTGGATAAATATAGTTGAAAATCATCAGAATTTGTCGATTGTAAAATGTGAAGACGAAAAAAAGAAGACGGTTATCCGCACCTCTGTGAATAAGCTTTTTCACAGAATGTGAGAACTGTCCACAAGTTTATCCACACCATGTGGACAAGTAAGGCCGTCCCATTCACTTATTCACGGTCGAAAACAAAAACATCATATCAAATAAAAAGAGCGATATCAATGGTTTTTTCCTACTTATCCACAAACACCATCACTTGTGTTCAGTTTCTATTCACACCCCCATATTTTGTGTATAAATTGTCGATAAGGTTGTCGAAAGGCGCTTCTGTGGACAATTGATTATCCACATGGCTGGGAAATATTCAATTGGGGATATTTTCAACACTAGTACAGATAGATACAGTTGGAATATCGCTTGACTTTTGGGCGATAAGTTTTTATAATGCGAAAGAATGCCTTTCAGGACGGAGGTGTGATGGCATGAAACCTAGCTTCAATCCAAATAACCGTAAGCGTAAGAAAGACCACGGTTTCCGTAATCGTATGAGCACGAAGAACGGCCGCAAAGTATTGGCTGCTCGTCGTCGTAAAGGAAGAAAAGTTCTTTCTGCATAGGCCACATTTTGAGTGGCCTTTTTTCTTTACATAGGGGTCTAATGAGAGATTCTTGTACTTATGTTGAATGGTGTAGGAAAAAAGAGGGCGAAAATAGGAAATACTAGGTGGATGGTACGCCTGTTTTCTACTATAATTATGATGTTAGGGGATGTTGTACCTTGCATCGTTCACATCGATTAAGGAAAAACGAGCAGTTTCAAGAAGTGTTCCAGAAGGGCACGTCCGCTGCGAACAGGCAGTTTGTTGTCTACCAGGTTCCCCAAGAGGGACAAGGAGCGTTTCGGGCCGGCATATCGGTCAGCAAAAAGATTGGGAAAGCGATTACACGCAATCGTGTCAAACGGATGATCAAAGAAGCGATCCGCAGTCTGGAAAGCAATATTCCAGATTCGATTGACCTGGTTATCATCGCCAGACCTGGTTTGGAAGAGATGGACTTCGATTCGTTGCGTGGTTCGTTGCAGCATGTATTGAAACGTGCGAAAATATGGAAGCCAGTTCCCGCACCGCGCGAAAAAAGAGGGTGAAGCTGCATGTCCACCATCCTGGTTTGGTTAATCCGCGGATATCAGATATTTCTGTCGCCCTTGAAGCCGCCTTCCTGTCGTTTTGCACCCACATGCTCTCATTATGCGATTACGGCGATTCGCCGTTTTGGAGCATGGAGGGGAGGGTGGATGGCGATTTGGCGTATCTTGAAATGCCATCCGTTTCATCCAGGCGGATTTGATCCTGTTCCCGAAAAACAGTCATGATGGAGAAAAACGTTGTTCAAAAGCAAACTCTGTTTTTGAGCAACCTCATATAAGGAGGATTCCCCCGTTGAAAAGTCGTTTGCTTCTAATTTCCATGCTATCCTTCTTGGTTTTGATTTTGGCAGGTTGTGGCAATATGACCAATCCACCGCCGATCGGGCCAGATGCTACCGGGATTTGGGACAAGTACCTGGTATGGCCGCTTTCCTGGCTGATTAAAGAGAGCGCTCTGGTGCTCGGAGGCAGTTACGGTCTTGGTATCCTGGTTGCGACAATTCTCATCCGGTTGCTCGTGCTGCCGCTCATGGTGAAGCAGATCAAGAGCTCCAAAGCGATGCAGGCGATTCAGCCAGAGATGCAGAAGATTCGCGACAAGCATAAAAATGACCCGCAAAAAGCGCAGCAAGAAACCATGGCGTTGTTCCAAAAGAACAATATCAATCCGTTGGCCGGATGTTTGCCAATGCTGGTGCAGATGCCGATCCTGATCGCTTTCTATCATGCGATCAGCCGCACACCGGAAATCAAGACGCACACATTCCTGTGGATGTCGCTCGGTGAAAAGGATCCTTATTATATCCTGCCGATCATTGCTGCCGTTACAACCTACTTCCAATCGAAGATGATGGGACAGGCACAGCAAAACAATCCGCAAATGCAGATGATGATGATCATGATGCCGCTGATGATTTTGGCCATCGGGGTCACATTGCCTTCCGCTTTGTCGCTGTATTGGGTGTACGGAAACATTTTCACCATTGTTCAGACGTATTTCTTGTATCGAGATAAAGGGAATCAGTTATCTCCCAAGGAGGGAACCGCCAAGTGAAAAAGGTGGTGGCAACGGCGAAAACGATCGAGGAAGCCGTTGAAAATGCGCTGAAAGAGCTGAAGGTTACGCGCGATCGGGTTAACGTTCAGGTCCTGGAAGAACCGAGCAAAGGGTTGTTCGGACTGATTGGGGCCCGTGAAGCGAAGGTGGAAGTCGAGGTAAAGTTTGATCCGATTGAGCATGGGCGTGCGTTTCTGGCTGATGTGCTGCAAACGATGAATGTAGAAGCAAAAGTCGAGCAGCAGCAGACGGAAGATGGAATCCGCTTCGACATCCAGGGAACGAATCTCGGGGTGATCATCGGACGAAGAGGGCAGACGTTGGATGCCTTGCAGTATTTGGTCAATGTGGTCGCCAACCGGCAAGCCGAAAAGCATGTACGCATTACGCTTGATGCGGAGAATTATCGGGTGCGCCGGAAGGAAACCCTCGAGCAACTGGCAGATCGGATCGCCAAAAAAGCTGTGCAAATGAAGAAACATGTTCGTCTTGAGCCTATGTCCGCTTCTGAACGTAAAGTGATTCACTCCTTCCTGCAAAACAGAGCAGACGTCGCTACCTTCAGTGAAGGCGAAGAGCCGCACCGCTACATTGTTGTCGCACCGAAAGAGGCCTGATGATTCAGGTCTCTTTTTTTCGTGCTTCGTGGCTGTGGCGGGGGTGAGCATATTCCAAAACTCCGCTTCATTCTACGCCCCGCTGAGGGTAGGACGCTCCGCTCCGCAGCTAATCGCGGGGGTGTGCAAAAAGTGGGGACGTTTCGTGGCTGTGGTGGGGGTGAGCATATTCCAAAACTCCGCTTCATTCTACGCCCCGCTGAGGGTAGGACGCTCCGCTCCGCAGCAAATCGCGGGGGTGTGCAAAAAGTGGTATCGCTTCGCAGCTTAGCCAAGTTTGCACCCCTGTTTCCCGCGATTCACTGCTCCGCTGGGTCGGGCTCCGCAGGCGCTCCGTTTTGGAATATGCTCACCCGTGTAGCAGAAGCTGTAAAAAAAGATAAAAGGATTAGAAGAAAAAGTTTACACAAAAAATCACATCTTCCTTTTGAAATTTAACCGTTCAGCCATACGCAACCGCAGCGTGAGGAAGGGAAGAGAGGGACGGGCGGAGTCTTTGTCACACCTACAAAGGTGGAGCTGCCAAAAGCGGTACACGCTTGTCGCGCAACCTCTACGTATGAATAAGCTTCTTCGAAACTTTTGCGTGACGTACCGTTTTTGGCAGCGGAACCGGACAGTATTTACTCCCTTGCGGGTGTGGCAAGAACGCAGCCCCGCCCTCTCTTCCCTTCCCTAACCACGATGTTTGCACAAACTTTCTTTTTGTCTTTCCTCCGTTTATGTTTCACTTGGGANAACCACGATGTTTGCACAAACTTTCTTTTTGTCTTTCCTCCGTTTATGTTTCACTTGGGAAGAAAGCGAACATACTGTGGATAATCATTTCATCTGCGCAACCTGTGTGGACGGGTTGCTTTTTGTTGCTTATCCACAGGAGTGATTGCGGAAGTGCAGAATACCGAGGTCTAAAAGTTTCCATTGGCGTCTTTCTGTGCTATGCTAATAAGTTAGTAGCTGGCTCCTATATTCTTAGGAAGCTTTGAGGTGAAAGAAATGTTGGATATGGATACAATTGCAGCCGTTGCGACACCGATGGGAGAGGGTGGCGTTGCCATCATCCGGGTGAGCGGAACAGATTCAATAGACATTGTGGACAAAATCTACCGTGGGAAAGAAAAGTTATCCACTGTGGATAGCCACACGATTCATTATGGCTTTTTGATTGATCCACAATCAGGCGAACGAGTGGAAGAAGTGCTCGTATCGGTGATGCGTGCACCGCGGACATTTACGCGAGAAGATGTAGTGGAAGTGAATTGTCACGGTGGAATTGTTTCCGTGCAGAGGGTGCTGGAGCTGATTTTGGCGAATGGCGCAAGACTGGCAGAGCCGGGCGAATTCACCAAACGGGCATTTCTCAATGGACGCATTGATTTGTCGCAGGCAGAGGCTGTTATTGATTTGATTCGGGCAAAAACGGATCGAGCGATGAAGGTGGCCTTGGCGCAGGTAGAGGGGAGACTCTCGAGGGAGATCCGCGAGCTGCGGCAAAATCTGATCGAAGCGATGGCCCATATCGAGGTGACGTTGGATTATCCGGAGCATGATGTCGAGGATGTCACACTCAATTTACTACGGGATAAGTGCGTAGAGGTGAAAAAGGAAATCGCCGGCATGCTGCAAACCGCAAAGCAAGGAAAGATCCTCAGAGACGGATTGTCTACCGCGATTGTCGGTCGCCCGAATGTAGGGAAATCGTCGCTGTTAAACAGCCTCGTGCAGGAGGAGAAGGCGATTGTTACCGATGTGGCCGGAACGACGCGTGATGTGATTGAAGAGTACGTCAATGTCCGCGGGGTTCCGCTTCGTTTGATCGACACAGCGGGGATTCGCGAGACCGAGGATATTGTAGAACGCATCGGTGTGGAAAAATCGCGTCAATTGCTGCAGCAGGCTGATTTGATTTTGCTCGTGCTGAACTACAACGAACCGCTGCAGCCGGATGATTACCGGATTTTCGAGGCGATTGCCGGGATGAATGTGGTGGTGATCGTCAATAAGTTTGATTTGCCGCAGCGAATCGATCTGGAGGATGTGAAAAAGCATTTTCTCAAGCAACCGCTGGTGATGACCTCTGCAAGAGAGGAGAAGGGCATTGATCTCTTGGAACAGGCGATCAGTGAGATCTTCTTTACTGGACGTGTGCAGCAAGAAGATTTAACCTATGTAAGCAACACCCGGCATATTGAACTGTTGCGCCAAGCCGAGCAGGCTGTGACGGATGCGATCGAAGCGATTGAGCTGCGGACACCTGTCGATATGGTGCAGATTGATATAAAAAAGGCATGGGAATTGCTTGGCGAAGTGATCGGGGAGAGTGTAGGCGAGGATTTGATTGATCAGATTTTTTCTCAATTTTGTTTGGGGAAATAGGAGGGAACAAAGAAAATGGGATACGAAGCGGGATCGTATGATGTCATTGTCATTGGCGCGGGCCACGCTGGTTGTGAAGCGGCGCTGGCGGCAGCGCGGATGGGCTGCTCTACCTTGCTGTTAACCATCAATCTGGATGCAGTCGCGTATATGCCCTGCAATCCGTCAGTCGGAGGTCCGGCCAAAGGACATGTAGTCAGAGAACTGGATGCGCTTGGCGGAGAGATGGGAAGAAATACAGATAAGACCTATATCCAGATGCGCATGCTGAATACAGGAAAAGGACCGGCTGTTCACGCGCTGCGTGCGCAGGCCGACAAATTTGCCTACCAGCATGAAATGAAAAAGACGATTGAAAATACCCCCAATTTGCAGCTCCGTCAGGGCATGGTGGATGAATTGATCGTCAATAACGGAGTCTGTGAAGGCGTGATCACGCAGACTGGCGCTGAGTACAGGGCGAAAGCGGTCGTACTGACGACAGGGACTTATCTGCGGGGAAAAATCATTATTGGGGATCTGCAGTACGAAAGCGGCCCGAACAACATGAGAGCGTCCGTCAAACTGGCGCAGAATCTGAAAGAGCTTGGATTTGAACTGGTTCGCTTTAAAACGGGAACACCGCCACGTGTGCATAAAAACACCATTGATTTTGACAAAATGGAGATCCAACCGGGTGACCCGGAGCCGCGTGCATTTTCCTATGAAACAACCGAAACGATCAAAGACCAGCTTCCGTGCTGGTTGACCTATACCAATGAAGAGACACATGAGCTGATCAACAGCAATCTGCACCGCGCGCCGATGTATTCCGGAGCGATTGAGGGAACTGGTCCGCGCTATTGCCCTTCGATTGAGGATAAAGTGGTGCGGTTCAACGATAAGCCGCGCCATCAGATCTTCCTGGAGCCAGAAGGACGCAATACGGAAGAAATGTATGTGCAAGGTCTCTCTACCAGCTTGCCTGAGGAAGTTCAATTAGGGATGCTGCGTTCCATGGCCGGGATGGAAAAGGTCGAGATGATGCGTGCAGGCTATGCGATCGAGTATGATTCGATCGTGCCGACGCAATTATGGCCATCCCTGGAAACGAAAAGGCTGGAAGGGCTGTTCACAGCTGGTCAGATCAATGGGACATCAGGCTATGAGGAGGCAGCGGCGCAAGGATTGATGGCGGGAATCAATGCTGCGCGGAAGGTGCAAGGCAAAGAACCGGTCATTTTGGGCCGCGGGGATGCTTACATCGGTGTCCTGATCGATGATTTGGTAACCAAAGGAACCAGTGAACCATACCGTTTGCTGACATCACGTGCCGAATATCGCTTGCTGCTGCGTCATGACAATGCCGATCTGCGTCTCACCGATATCGGCTATGAAATCGGCTTGATCAGCGAGGAAAGATATCAACGGTTTACGAAAAAACGCGCTTTGGTTGAACAGGAAAAAGAACGCATCGAAAACACGCGCATTCGTCCAGATCATCCAGAGGTTCAGGCAGTACTGCGTGAGGTAGGCACACCAGAGCTGACCGAGGTAATCGGGCTGGATCAGCTTTTGCGCCGTCCAGAAATCACTTATGCGCATATCGAGCGGATTTCTCCTGCGCCTGAGGAGCTGCCAGCGGAAGTAAAAGAACAAGTCGAGATTCAGATCAAGTATGATGGCTATATTCGCAAGTCCCTGCAGCAGGTAGAGCGGATGAAAAAGGTGGAGGAACGCAGAATTCCAACCGATATCGACTATCATCTGATCAGCGGGATGTCGAAGGAAGCCCGCGAGAAAATGAGCAAAATCCGTCCGCTCAACATCGGTCAGGCTTCCCGGATCTCGGGTGTGAATCCTGCGGACATATCCGTCTTGATGGTGTATCTGGAGCAGTACAATCGGGTAGCAAGCAAAGTGTAAAGTAAGGAGCGTCACAGATGAATAAAGACCAATTTGCGGAGTTACTGGCTGGGCAAGGAATTGAGTTATCCCAGGAGCAGCGGCAGCAGTTCGATCTGTTCTTCCGCCTGCTGGTGGAATGGAACGAAAAAATGAATTTGACCGGGATTACCGAGGAAGAACAAGTATATACGAAGCATTTTTATGATTCGGTGACGCCCGCCTTTTATTTTAACTTTTCGGAAGTCACAACGGTTGCGGATATCGGGGGAGGAGCGGGGTTCCCCAGCATTCCTTTAAAAATCTGCTTCCCGCACTTGCAGATGAGCATTATTGACTCCTTGAATAAACGCATGGGCTTTTTGGAGCATGTCGGCAAGGAGCTGGGGCTGAAGGATTTGAAACCGCTGCATGGACGTGCGGAGGATATGGGCCAGCAGCCGGGCCTGCGTGAGTCATTTGACCTGGTCATCGCTCGCGCCGTTGCCAGAATGAACGTCCTGTCCGAGTATTGCTTGCCGTTTGCCAAGGTGGGCGGTCATTTTATCGCGTTGAAAGGCGCCGATATTTCGCCGGAGTTGAATGAAGCGAAAAAAGCGATCAAGACCTTGGGTGGGCGCACCCAAAAAGTAGAAGAGTTTCAACTGGTTGAGGATGCAGGTGAACGCAATATTGTGATCATCTCAAAAGCGGAAGCAACCCCGAAAGCCTATCCGCGAAAAGCGGGGATACCTGCCAAGAAACCTTTGCTGTAGAAGCGCATTGTGTCATCACGTAATTCCACATGGTGATGAAGAGGGTGTCCCAAAAGTAAACTCTGGAACACCTTCATCA
>NZ_SDKD01000012.1 GCF_004521915.1 Brevibacillus migulae
TTAATTAAACAAACGTGTCTAACTTTTTGGGGTCACTTCAGAAAGGGCAGCTTTTTTTGCTGTATCAGAAAGAATATACTTCACGACGAATCAATCTGATACACCATGAAAAACGAACGTTAAAGAAGGACTCGATACCTTCTTCGAGCGGGCTTGTAATGAAGTTTTTCTTATTTGAGTACAAGTTCAACGGTGATGCGGAGAAGCGGGGGTAAAAAAAGGGAAAGGTAGGCTTCATCGGCGAGGGTCTCCCCCAGTCGTCGCTGCGTGTTGTCCGGATAGTCCAGCTCATCAATGTCCGGTTGCGCACTCGGCAAAGGGGCTGTTCTTCCACAGTCGTAAACGGTCAGCAGTTTAGAATTTTTCCAAGAGCTCGCATACACCAAGTACGCAGTGCCTTCCACGAAATTGTATTGGCAGCTGCCATATGGGCTGAATACATGGATCTCTGTGGAAGAAGGACCTTTCCAACTCTTGCTGGCGGCGAATGTAATGTCAAAGCCGCTTTTCTGCTTCTTCACGCTGGTAACAGTTCCGACAAAGACGGCAGCGGCTCTGTCCATGGCTTCTTTCGCCGTGTCGGGGATGTCACAAGAGCAAGCATGAGCTGTTGACGGGATAAACGACATAGGAACGAGAACAACCATGATCAAAAGCAAGCCGATTTTTAGGATGGAATGCATGCTATCACCTCGTTAAGAAGACGAGGATAACAACGAAAACGTTTCCTTTTTATGTAAATTCCCTCTTATTGCGACAAGTCCTTCTCTTCCGGCAATTTGTCCCACACCACGATGATCAGCGTGGCGAGTGGGCCAAGCAACAACGATAAGAAAAACCAATTCAGGCCGCTGCGGTTTTTTCCTTGAGCGAGCCCCGCATTGATCAGTGCAAGCGTTCCCCAGCCTACAAAATATTGATTATCCATTTTGTTTTTCCTCCATGAGACTTAATGAACATATTCCGCCTGATAAGAATTGGCCCCAGCATGGACGGACAGCAGGGTGTTCGCGTATCCAACCAGTCTGTTGACCAGTTCTTCTGAGATTTGGTATACCAACGGGCTCACTTCAGGCATGCATAGGGCGGGATCGTCGTAGATGATCGTCGTATTGATGAAAACGTCCCGATTGCCGTAAAGATCATAGTGAATGATGACTTTTCCGGCTGCTCCGCCGGTCTGCGGATCTTTATAGCCTGGCAAAAATACATACCATTCCTCTGCGGTCGCCGAACGGAAATTTTTCGTAAAGGTCAGGCCGCTGATTTCTTCTTCGGCTTTCTTTTTCAACTCGGGGGTAAGAAGCTGGCGGATCTTGTCCATGTTCGATCACCTGGTTGGGGGAGATGGTATTTCCAATTTTAATATGGTTCATTGGGAAAAAGCGTACTCATTCATCCACCAATCTGCTGATCTCAAGTCCATACCACTGGATGTGGCCACAGCGGGCGCAGGTCAACGTATGCGCTTGGCGATTGGCAAAATCGAGGTTGAAAAACGTCAAACCGGCCGTATTTAATAGCTTGTATTGATGATGGAACTTATTGTGCTTGCAATGCGGGCAAAATATTTCCAGGCCGGCCGCTTCGTAGCTTTGCGGTTCGCGGATTTTCTCTATGTTCTTTCCGAGCAGCTTGAAAAAAAGCTTCACGTTGGACATTCATTCACCCACTATCATTTTTCTTTAAGACGCTATGAAATCATTTTTGGTAACAAATATATAAATATTTAACTAGATAACGAAACAATCCTTCGATATAATAATTCCTTGTGTTCTACGGCCCGATCTTTTTGCAAGAAAAAGATCAATAAAAATCAAACCAGAAAAGAGGTAATCATGAACATTACACAATGGAAAACGGAATGGGTGTCCAACATCCGCGGAGATATTTTGTCTGGGATGACGGTTGCATTGGCGCTGATTCCAGAGGCAATCGCCTTTTCGATCATCGCAGGTGTCGATCCGATGGTGGGGTTGTACGCCTCCTTCTGCATTGCCTGTGTGATCGCCATCGTCGGGGGAAGACCGGGGATGATCTCGGCGGCTACCGGCGCGATGGCGCTGGTCATGGTGACTTTGGTGAAAGACCATGGCATCGAGTATTTGTTTGCGGCGACCGTGTTGACGGGGGTGCTGCAAATCATCATGGGTGCGCTGCGGATAGGGAAATTCATCACCTTCATTCCGCATTCAGTGATGATTGGTTTTGTGAACGCGCTGGCCATCCTGATCTTCATGGCGCAGCTGCCGCACTTTGTGGGAGAATCATGGGTCATGTACGCCATGGTAGCGGGAACTTTGCTGATCATCTACACATTGCCCCGCTTTGTAAAAGCAGTTCCGGCGCCGTTGATTGCCATCATCGTTATGACGGCATTGGCGATCTTTACAGGGCTGGACATCCGTACAGTAGGAGACATGGGAACAATCACGCAGACGCTGCCTAGCTTCCATCTGCCGGCCGTACCGTTTTCGCTGGAGACATTGTCGATCATTTTCCCGTATTCCTTCGCCCTCGCACTGGTGGGAATTCTGGAATCGCTCTTGACCGCCACGATCGTGGACGAGATGACCCAGACGAAAAGCAATAAGAATACAGAGGTAAAAGGACAAGGCATCGCCAATATCGTCACAGGATTTTTTGGCGGCATGGCCGGCTGTGCGATGATCGGACAGTCCGTGATCAATGTGAAGTCGGGAGGGAGAGGACGACTCTCCGCGTTTGTGGCCGGCAGCTTCTTGCTGTTTTTGATCATGGTCTTGGGCGATGTGGTGACACGCATCCCGATGGCCGCTCTCGTAGGTGTGATGGTGATGGTATCGATCAGCACCTTTGACTGGCAATCGCTGCGGGATCTGCGCAAGGTGCCGTTGAGCGATTCCATCGTGATGATCACGACGGTAGCGATCGTGGTGGCCACGCACGATCTGTCCAAAGGTGTCATCGCCGGTGTGATCATGAGCGCGTTGAATTTCGGCTGGAAAATCGCACGCTTGAAAACGACCGTCACGCATAACCTGGAGGGAGCGATCGTTTATACGGTTTCCGGCCAACTCTTTTTTGGCACCATGAGTCATTTTGTCGAGCAGTTCGATTTTGCGAATGACCCTGAGCAGGTCGTCATCGATTTCAGACATTCGCATGTATGGGATCATTCCGCAGTGACGGCAATCGCGAAGGTGCTGCAGCATTATGAACAATTGGGCAAGCAAGTGACGATCAAAGGGCTGAACGAAGAAAGCCAATCCTTGATAAACCGGATAGGGCTAAGCGTCTCGGGTCACTAGGCGAATCGAAACGACGATAAGGAAAAGGTCTTGATGAGCGGGGATGGCTGCGCTGATCAGGACCTTTTTTTGAGCGGATGTTGAGTAACCCATGCAGCGAGGCACGCAAACAGCGCGACCGCTGGATTGCGGCTGTTTTCCAAAGCAGACTGGTTCCAGTGGAAACGACTTTCTGATATGTTTTGATAAAGGGACTGCCTGACTCATCGACAGAGGGAAAGGGAATGTATGACGTATACCATGGTTCATCTAGGGGAGATAACAATCAATGCGGATTCACGCCGCAAGCCATTGAACGAAAGGCAAAGGGCAGCGATCAGCAAGGAAAAGCGTTATCCGTATATCGGTGCGAACAATATCATCGACTACGTGGATGAGTATCTGTTTGATGAAAAAATTCTTTGTGTGGCGGAAGACGGGGGATATTGGGGCGCCGGGGAGCATTGTGCGTTTCTGTATGAGGGCAAATGCTGGGTGAATAACCATGCTCACGTACTGTTGGAGACGAGCCATGCCAAGCTGGAATATGTGAGGTTTTATCTCAATCATGCCGATTTATCCAGCCATATTACCGGTACCACCAGAGGAAAATTGACCAAGGCGGATCTAGAGCGAATCATCCTTCCGCTGCCATCGATACCCGAGCAGGAAAAGCTGGTCGCCATTTTCCAAGAAGCGGATGATCTGATCAACAAGCGGAAAGAAGCGCTGCTTTTGCAAGATCAGCTGCTGCAATCGTATTTTCATGAGCGCTTCGGGGATCTTGTCCAAAACCCCAAAAGCTTTGAAATCTTCCCGCTGCAGGAGCTATGCGACGTGAGGGATGGCACCCACGAATCACCTCGGTACGTGCAGGCTGGCTATCCGCTTATTACGTCACGGAATCTGGCGGGAGGAGACATCGATTTTCGCGGGGCAAAATGCATCAGCGAGAAAGATTTCCACGAGATCAACAAACGCTCGAAGGTGGATCGGGGAGATATATTGCTGCCGATGATCGGGACGATTGGCAATCCGGTGCTTGTACAGACTGATGCTGCGTTTGCCATCAAAAATGTGGCGCTGCTGAAGTTTCCGGATCAGGGGCGGATCACCAATCGCTATATGAAGGGTGTTCTCGATTCACATTATTTCACCAATTGGGTGGAAAAGGTCCATCGCGGGGGGACGCAGCGCTTCATCTCATTGGGCGATCTGCGGGCGATGCCGATTCCGCTGCCTCCCCTCCGTGAACAGATGGCTTTTGGGCAGCTGGCCGAGCATATCGAACGGCAGAAACGGATGATGCAAGCGCAGCTGACCGCCTTGGAGGAACAGGCGCAGAGTATCCGTCACTGCGCTTTTCAAGGGAAGCTAACCGGATAAATAGGCAAAGGCTTGGGGAATCCAAGCCTCTATTTATTTGTGTTTATCTTTTTGGTAATTGTATTAATTTTCATAAAAATCTGTCAAATATAATCAAATCTTTGCAAAACCCATTACGCGCTGGTTCGAAACGAAGTATAGTAATAACCAGAAAAGAAAAGGGGGAATATGGAAATGAGGAAAGGCTTGTTTGTTGCAGTCAGTTCGCTTGTTGTTTTCGGAACGGCATTGTCAGGATGCGCGAGTCAGCAGGCTAATCAGCCGCCAGGGAATCAGACCTCCGAACAGACCGCACCCCAGGCATCAGGAGAGCCCCAAGTGCTTCGGCTGAATTTACACTCTGAGCCACCCACTGCCGATCCGGGGCTAGCCGAGGATACCACTTCCGGAGCGGTCGTGCGGGCCACTTTTGATGGATTGACGCGAACCGGGGAGGATGGAAAGCCGCACGAATCGGCAGCCGAAAAGGTGGAGATATCCCCAGATCTGCTAACCTATACATTCACGATCCGGGAAGCCAAATGGAGCAACGGCGATCCGGTCACTGCCCAAGATTTTGAATATGCATGGAAACGGGCGCTCGACCCGAAAACGGCCTCCAACTATGCATATCAGCTGTATTTCATTAAAAATGGTGAGAAGTTCAACAAAGGCGAAGCGACGATGGATGATGTCGGCGTGAAGGCCCTGAACGATAAGACCCTCCAGGTAGTCCTAGAAAATCCAACTCCGTTCTTCCTCGAACTCACTTCTTTCTATACCTATTATCCCGTGCACAAAAAAACCGTAGAAGCCAATCCGCAGTGGGCAGCCGAAGCCAAGACCCATATCGGCAATGGGCCGTTCAAAATGACAGAATGGGTCCATAAGAGCAAGATGGTCCTCGAAAAAAATGAAAACTACTGGGATCAGGAGAAAGTGAAGCTTGACCGGATTGAATTCTCCATGGTGGAGGATGAAAATACTGAGTTAGCCATGTTTGAAAATGGGGAAATCGACTGGGCGGGCGCACCGCTGAGCGCATTGCCGACCGACGCGATCCCGGCCTTGAAGGATTCCGGCAGAATGGTCACGATTCCGATCGCTGGAACCTATTTATATAAATTCAATACGGAAAAACCGCCGTTTACTAATGAGAAGATTCGCAAAGCATTCGTCTATGCGATTAACCGGCAGGCCATCATCGATAATGTGACCCAAGCCAACCAAGAACCGGCGCTTGGATTCATCCCGACGTCCACTTCGGTAGGCAATGCCGCTTTCTACAAAGATAACGACATCGAGACGGCCAAGAAGCTGCTGGCTGAGGGTATGAAAGAGCTGGGCATCAGCAAGCTGCCGCCAATCGGCATCTCCTTCAATACGTCAGAGGCGCATAAGAAAATTGCGGAAGCTGTACAGGATCAATGGAAAAAGGCATTCGGAGCAGAGATCAAGCTGGAAAACAAGGAATGGAAGGTATATATCGAGGACCTGCATTCCGGGAACTTCCAGGTTGGCCGGATGGGCTGGCTGGCCGATTATAATGATCCGCTCACGTTCCTCGACCTGTTCAAGGATAAAGAGGGCGGTAACAACGATACACGCTGGGAAAACCCGCAGTACAAGGACTTTCTTAACAAGTCTGCGGTCGAGCAGGATCCCGAAAAACGAAAACAGCTGCTCGCTCAAGCCGAACAAATTTTAATGGCAGACATGCCGATCGCGCCCATCTACTACTACACGCAATCCTGGGTCAAAAAGGACAATGTGAAAGGCGTCTTTGTGGATGGTCTTGGACACGTCGATTACAAATGGGCCTATCTTGAATAACGATTGGCTCGATCGGATGGCCACTGGGCAGGAGGATTTTTGCCCAGTGGTTTTTTCTTGCACACATAGGAGCAACCGTCTTGAAACTCTCTGGCTGGCATGACTTGGAGAGTTCTGCCAGTTATAATAATAAAAAGAAGCTAACAAGCATCCATACATAATCGATTCTATTCCTCAATGAAAAGGGGTTGTACAGGCATGGAAATCTTGTTCCACGGTCATTCTTGCATCCAAATTACAGAAGGGGAGCACTCCTTAATCATCGATCCGTTTCTCAATGGGAACCCGGTCGCTGTCACTAAACCGGAGGATGTGCGTGTTCAGCACATCCTGTTAACGCATGGACATGGCGATCATATTGGAGATGCGGTGCAAATTGCGAAGCAAAACGACGCAACCATCATTTCGATCGTAGAGTTGGCAAGCTATCTGGGCTGGCAAGGCGCCAAGACAGTCGGCATCAACCTCGGAGGCTCTTATGCACTGCCGATAGGCCGGGTGAAAATGACGCATGCGTTCCACAGCTCGGCAGTCACGACAGATGAGGATCAAAACATTGTCTATCTTGGCATGCCCGGCGGCTTCTTGCTCGAAATCGGCGGCAAAACGATTTATCATGCCGGAGATACCGGACTGTTCGGCGACATGAAAATGCTTGGCGAGCTGAACCAGATCGACCTGGCATTCCTGCCGATCGGCGATCACTACACCATGGGACCAAAAGATGCAGTGATCGCGGCACAGTGGTTGAATGCGAAGCATGTCGTGCCGATCCATTTCAATACATTCCCGCCGATCAAACAGGATGGAGAGCAGTTTGTAGCGGCATTGGCCGAAAAGAACATCAAAGGAACCGTTGTAAAGCCAGGGGAAAGCATCACCCTGTAAGCCATGATAGATAGGGATGGGGAGTATGCATATTGATCGATTGGACCATCTCGTGCTGACAGTAGCAAACATCGAAGAGACTTGTGCCTTTTATACGCGAGTTCTCGGGATGGAAGTGGTCCGATTTGGAGAAAATCGGGTGGCTTTGCAATTTGGGGAACAAAAAATCAATTTGCATCAGAGCGGCCATGAGTTTGAGCCAAAAGCGGGTCGCGTGATGCCAGGCTCGGCTGATTTATGCTTTCTGACAAGCGTGCCGATCGATGAGGTCGTAAAGCATCTGGAGGAGAGTGGTGTGCAGATTCTGGAAGGGCCTGTTCCGCGGACTGGGGCGACTGGGAAAATCCTTTCTGTCTATCTGCGCGATCCAGATGAAAATTTGATTGAAATCTCCAATCCTCTGGAAGGACGTTAACTTCCGGGAGTGGTTCAGCAATGTGTCGGGAGGCAAAAAGGAATGGCGGAAGCGAACGAGGACAGAAAGCAAACGGATATCATGAATAAGCTGAAGCTGCATCGTCCAGGCATTCTCGGAGAGCAGCAATTCAAGAAAAATGCCGTTCTTGTGCCGCTGGTAACTACAGAGGAAGGAAAAACGGCTGTCCTGTTCACAAAAAGGGCAGCCAGTTTGCGTCGACAAGCGGGAGAAATCTGTTTTCCAGGCGGGCATTGGGAAGAGGATGATCGGACCGAATGGAATACAGCCTTGCGTGAAACGGTTGAGGAGCTGCGCGTTTCCCCAGAATCCATCGAGCATGTGGGGGATCTGGATATCTTCGTCACGCCTGCGGGGCTGATCATTTATCCGTTTGTAGGGAAAGTGACTGTCGCAGAGCCGATTCGTCCCAATCCCGATGAGGTGGACAGCTTTTTTACGGTTGATCTGGAGACGCTTTTGGCCATCCAGCCGCGCATCCATCATACGCGGCTCAAGGTGGAGCCCTCGGAGGACTTTCCGTACCATCTCGTGCCCAATGGTGAACAGTATCAATGGCGGACAGGTACGTTCCCTCAATATTTTTACGAGGTAGACGGACATGTCATCTGGGGATTGACGGCGAGAATCCTGTCCCACTTCTTGGACGTGATTCGCAGCTAGGGCCGGGTAGCAGAAGTCTGCTCATTTGAATGAATAATGAGGAAGGAAATCGGAGAAAACAGAGGGGGAATCCCCTCTGAATTTTTTCTCTTGCATACGTTAGGGGGGTATAGTATTATAAAGATGTAAACCATATGGAAAGGTGAGATCAACCATGCAACAAATCTCTCTGCAAGTGGAAGGAATGTCCTGCAATCACTGCGTAAACAGCATCGAGGGTGCTTTGAAGCGTGAATTGGCTGTAGATGCGAAAGTCGATCTGGCCGAGAAAAAGGTGAACGTTTCTTTTGATGAAACAAAAACCTCTCTGGAGAAAATCAAAGAAGTGATTGAAGAGCAAGGATACGATGTTGTCTCCGCGTAAGGATCATTGAGAAAGTGCCTCTGCTGGCTTGCATGAGGCGCTTTTCTTTTGCCTGCGGAAAGGATACAATCTGCGAAGACACCGGTTTATGCAAGGAGAGATTTCATGCCGAAATGGTGGTTACTGATTCTGTATGCAGCGGTCTCCATCGCTGCAGTTATCTACAAAGAGCCGCTTCTGCACTGGCTTGAGCAAGGGGAAACCAGAGATATCCCGTTGATGATTGGCGCAGCAAGCCTGTTTGCCCTTTTTCCTGTCCTGCCTTATGGCGTATTGGGCGGTGTAATGGGGGCCAAATATGGGGCCTTGACCGGCGGAATCATTAATGTGACAGGCTCAACCGTTGCTGCGGTGATCATGTTTTTTCTCGTTCGCTATGTGTTTGCGGAACGGGGACGAGCTTATGTGGCTCGGGTGAAACGATTGGAGCAGTTCACCGTCCTGATGGAGCGCCACCCTTTTTTCGCGATTCTTTTCGCACGCCTGATCCCGATCCTTCCGGCGGCAGCGGTGAATATCTATGCCGGGATCAGCCGGATTCGTCCGGTCATTTATATCGTCGCGACGATCGTAGGGAAATTTCCTGTCATGGTAGCTATGGCGATAGCTGGCGAGCAGTTGTTCAGCGAGCAGGGGAATGTGCTTGGGCTTGCAGTAGGGTACACGGTTTTTCTTGCGGCCGTCTACTTGCTTTATCGATGGTGGAGAAGAAGATAAAACGAAGATATAGGTCTTATGTACCAATTCCGATATGATGCCAAGGAAATTGTTACCGCTTTCCCAGCTTTTACAGGTAAAATAGATAAGAAATTACATTTATTCACCTACTACATACATCTCGAATATACGGAGGGTTGGTGGAGCGATGAAAAGACCTGTTGCTTCCGGGATCGCTGGACTTGATTATTTGCTGCATGGAGGGTTCCCCGCAGGTGCCTCCGTCTTGGTGGAAGGAGCGCCGGGTACGGGAAAGACGACCTTGGGCATGCAGTTTCTGTATCATGGAGCGACTGTTGATAAAGAGGCAGGCATCTATCTCACTTTTGAAGAGCTGCCCGAACAGATTTACGAAGACATGCTGGCGTTTGGCTGGGACCTGCGCCAGTTGGAAAAGGAGAATCTGCTGCGCGTCATCTGTATCTCGCCGGAAATCCTGTTGGAGCAGATGATGCAGCCCGAAGGACTTTTTGAGCAGATCGTGCGGGAAATGAACTGCCGCCGCGTGGTGATCGACAGCATCAGCCTGATGCATGACGGCCTGGACGCAGAAAGCAGAAAGAATGTTTACCGAATCCGAAATATTCTGCGAAAGCTATCGTTAACCTCTCTCCTGTTACGCGAGCAAACCGACCCGGAGCGTACGGAAATCACCTACGAGCATTACGTGGCGGACGGGGTTATCCGGCTTGCTTTACAGAAGCATATGGAAAAGTATCGGAAGCGCACGCTTGAAATCACCAAAATGCGCGGTACTCGGATCTTGGAGGGCGAGCACGTCTATCGGATTACGGATAAGGGGATTCATCTGATTCCTGCGCTGTCCATGGTGGAAGATCGCGGCCTTCGCAAGGATGTATCAGTCGTACCTACCGGGATTGCGCGATTGGACGAGCTTCTCTGCGGCGGAATCGCATCCGGCACCGCTTTTATTTTGGATACCAATAGCAAAGCCAACTATAAGTACATCATGGGCTCCATATTTGCCCAGCGCTTGCTGGCTGGAGAACGCACAATCTCCATGGTGCCCAGCATTTCAACATTGTTTGATTCCAAGCGAATCATGGCGCTCTTTGGTGTAGATCTGCTTGAGGCGGTGGAGCAAGGAAAGGCCTATTTTCTCGACCATTTCGAACGCCCTGCGCCAAAAGGATTTGAGCAGGCGGTCATTCAGCTGAACCATGTTTCGGATGAGGAATATCATCAGTACCTTGATGAAAAGCTGGGACCCATTGTTAACGAGAGCAGGGACAAGGGAGAAAATTGGTTTGCCTATTATGATTTGAATACGATGTTTTCCGAGCGTGGAAAATCGTTTGTCAAACGCTTCTTTGCTGAGGAGGTCAATCGGGCAAGGGCTGTAGGGCTTACCTTGATCATCCTTTGCAACTTTGCGGAAATCGATGATGAGACGTCAGCATTCCTGGAGCGGACCTGTAACGGGGTGATTCGGACGTGGGTAGACGGTGCCTATCAGTATCTGCAGGTGACCAAGTCGCCGCACGGCCGGATGTCAGAGCCGCTATTAATTGAAAATATTGCGGAAAAACCGTTTATTCGGTTGATATAGGAGGGGAGAAACATGAGTGACAGCTATATCGTCCCATTGCAAATGGAATGTACACTCTTCTTTCAAATGAACCCCCATGCTTATGAAACATTGGATGGATTGGCCTTGCGGTTGGGCCGAACGCCGGAGCATCTGGATCAGGTCCTGCAGAAGCTGGTTACCTTGAGCATCTTGAAACGGATGGGTGAAGGCGAACGTGCCATATACAGCTACAATCAACCAGATATGATTCACGTGAGTTAGCCTATGGAGAAAGTGCGAGAGCAAAACAAGTTGCAGGATTTGCAGGATGCCTATGCCGCATGGATGAACCGGACGATATGGATCAGCGATCGAGAGGGGAAGGCGCTCACAAAGCCTTCTGCGCTTACGCCCTTGACTACGCTGCTATTTGTTCACGATTTTTCGTCCTTGTTTGAACGGACGCGCCCCCTGATAACGGCAAGGCATCACGGGAATCAACCCATTGTCTTTGATGCGCAGCCGGGGATCAAAGTCATAGTGGCACCGGTCGTGATCGAGGGAGAGACTCAGGCTTTCATTTGGTCGGGTGTCTATATGGAAGCTCATGCGAGAGAGATGATCACCGAATATATTCGCACACAGGTAGCGGACTCTGCCCACTGGCTGGAGGCATTGGGAGAACAGAGCCCGCATCAGGACGGGGAGACACAGCAGGACCTGCAACGAATGGAGCAGCTGGCAGGAATTGTGGAAACGCTCGTGCAGGAGCATCAGCAAAAAGAAGGCCAGCAACCGTCTATGCAACCATTCATGGAGCTTTCATCCACCATCGTGAAGCAGGAGCGTTCAACGGCGGAGTGGCTGGAGCAGATCGAACTGGCAGGGCGAGAGCTGCAGTTTGCGGGATTTGCCTCAAAAGAGGATGACGGCAGCTTTGTGATACGTTCGGTCAGGGGAGAGAATGCCGATCGCCTACTGGATGCATGCTTTACGATCGGTGAAGGCTTCCTCGGCTTACCTGCTTTGACTGGTGAGAACGGGTATTGGGAGCAGATTGGACGTGATCCGCGTGTGCTCTTTTTTACGCAGAGAGGCGTTCACCCTCATGCTTTGTTTTGTTTACCGATCCTGCGGGAGAACACCATCATCGGACTGTTGTTTGGCGGGGCTGTGACAAGTCGGTCGATCCGTAGAGATACGATGGAGAAGGTGACGCTTCTCGCTTCTCTTTTCGGTCTCCAGTTGTCTTACTATTCCATGCAGAAGAGTATGGAAAGCCAGCTTTTGTACCTTGATACATTATTGCTGATTACCCGTACCATGACTTCTTTGCGTGATGTGAACCGGATCCTGTACATACTTGTCGACATGAGCCTTCACCTGGTCAAAGGCACGTCCAGCTGTGTCGTGGTCAAGACGGACGAAGCGCAAATACAGGTGATTTCACGGGGGATGGACAAAGCGCATGCGGACTCCTATGGAAAAGAAATCGCTGAGCATTATTTTTTGACTGAGAAGCACGGTAGCTCGAATGACACGGTGTCCTATCGAAAGCATGGGGACAAGACGTACGCGGAGTATCCGCTTATAAGCAATGGGCATGTGCAAGCCGTACTCAGTGTGACATATCCCCATTTGAATGAAGCGACAGCAGAGCACGACAGCTTTCTCATGAGCCTGGCCTCTGTGGGGGGAGCAGCGCTGCAATTAGCCAGGGAAACAGCGGAGCATACGGTCAGCAGCAGATATGCGGAGCATTTGCACAGGAGCTTGCGGCAATGGGACCCGGATTCCTATGCGAGTGCGAGCGAGGTCAAGGAGCTGCTTGAAGCTTTTGGGAAGGGACAGGACAAGCCGGCTGCGGAAATGCGCCCGCTGGTCCAAGCGTGCTTAATCGCAGCGTTTGATCTGGATATTTTGCGGGAGACCATCCCGGAGCAGACCAAGGTGCTCTCGATTCTTTCCGAGTACCGTGCTTTGCAGGAACGCAATCGGCTGCGAGATTCACTAGGAAACGTTTCCTATTCCTATGAGGCACAGCTGCTTTCTTTTTTCTATGATTACGTGAAGAATGGCAAGAAGCTGACCAGCCTCCATGAACCAATCAAGGGATATGATCCTGTTTTGTGCCAGCAAGCGTATGCCTTTTTGCAGAGCAGAGAGGTCATGGATCGCACGGTTACCTTGGGCAGCTCTGCTGACACCGCTGAAGCAGAAGGGGATCTGACCGCGCCGCTGCGTCAACGGATCGTGGATATGCCGCTTCTTTCCGGGAGGGAGAAAGAGGTGCTGGTTCTCGTCGTGCAAGGTGCGACCAACCGTGAGATTGCAGAGAACCTTTACATCAGCGAACATACCGTGAAGAACCATTTGACCAACATCTTCCATAAAATGCAAGTCACCGATCGTACACAAGCGATCGCATACGTCTATCAAAAAGCGTTGGATGCGAAAGAGTCATAGTCTGGAAAATACAGCTCCCTTCGAAAAGGGGGCTTTTTTTGTTCTACCTACCTTCCTATTCGCAATCTAGCAAAAACAGGAAACCATGGGGATATCCTTCCGCTGCAGAATTAGACAAAATATGGATAACGAGGGCGGCGGATGGCAAGCGCCTGTGAATGCGAAAAACGGGGTGGATGGTATGGTAGAAGAGTTTGTGGGGAAGAACAGCGTTTGGGAAACGACGAAGGTGGACCCAGCGGTTCGGCGTAAGCTGCAGTTGATCAAGGATCTGCAAGGTGCCCAAAAGCGTGGAGAAATGCACATTGCCTACCAGCCCAAGATCAATCCGTATAAACAGCAAATCGTAGGGATGGAAGCTTTGGTAAGGTGGGAGCATCCCGTGTACGGAAGGATTTCCCCCGACGAATTCATCCCGTTTGCAGAGCGCACCGGAACGATTATCCCACTCGGTTCCTGGGTCATCCGCATGGCCTGTCTGCAGCTGAAAAAATGGCATTCCGCCGGTCATTCGCAATTGCATATGGCTATCAATCTATCAGCCTATCAGCTGCAAGTGGAGGGCTTTGTAGAGAATGTGTCACAAATTCTCCAAGAATTGGAGTTAAGTGCAAATTTTTTGCAGTTTGAGGTTACAGAAAGCGCCGATATTTACTACAATCAGATAGGAATCAAAAGACTCCACGAATTGAAAAGATTGGGTATTCAAATTTACATGGACGATTTTGGCATTGGATATTCCGCCTTGAGCTGCTTGCAGCGAATGCCGGTTGACGGAATCAAAATCGATCGCGCCTTGACGAAGCAGCTGGGGAAGGATTCGGTCTATCAGATGATGAAAGCCATGATCCAGCTTGCTCAAGGATTACGCCTGAAGGTGGTCGTCGAAGGGGTAGATTCAGATGAAAAGATGTCTATCCTGAAAAAGTGGCATGTGCATGAAGTCCAAGGCTTTTTATTCAGCCAGCCGTTTCCGCCTGATGAGCTTACCCAACTGCTTGATCAAATCGGAGGGGATGAGGGATGAGATTGGCTGATCAAGTAAAGGCGCTGCTGGAACAGATCGAACGAAAAAAACAAGAACTGCTCGAACTGGCCAATCGGCGTTTTAGCCCACTGGATGCAGGATGTGTCTTGGAAAAGAGTCAGGAGCTTGATTTATTGATCGTGGAATATCAAAAGATGATCATGAAAAAATAAGAGTTCCCACACGCGGCAATAGTTGCTGGCGTGTGTTTTTTGTTTCTGTGCCCCATTTGCCAGTTTTCTTCACACTTTGTTCATTTACGCAAACGAAGATAGCCCGGTTGGGTCATACAATCCAGGACAGGCAACTTCGTATACTGATAAAGCGAACATACTGACAAGTTCACACGAATGGAGGAAACGATAAATGAAAAAAATGGCTTCACTTCTAACCGCTGCATCGCTTTCGCTGGCACTGTCCGTACCGGCATTCGCCCATGATGGCTGGTCCCAGACCAATGCGCCGATCATCGCATCTGGCGAGGTCTCCTATGTCGAGCTGCTCCTGGGGAACCATTCCAACCATCATGCCAGCTATCGGATTGAAGGAAAATGGAGCACCGATACATCCAAAGTGTTCGTCACGACCCCAGCAGGAAAGAAATCGGATATTACCGCTACTCTCTTTTATACGGGGGAAATGAAGGAAACGGAAGAGCCCGGTAAAAACAATTCATACATATCCACGTTTTCCGCATCCCAACCAGGTGCGTACATCATCTCGGTAGAGGGAGACAGCATTTTCAAAAGCGGGGAAGTGGCCAGCCGCACCCTGCGGAATGCAAAATCCTTTGTGGCGGTAAGCGACATTCCCACGTTGGAGAGGGTGAAAGGGCTGAAAGGCTTCAGCAAACCGGTAAGCCCGGATCGGGCAGAGCTGGTGCCTCAATTCAACCCGGCAGCCATCACTCCTGACCAAAACGTGTCGGTGCAGCTGCTGCTGAAAGGAAAGCCATTGGCGGATACCGAGGTCAGCATCATTCGCCGCAGCACTTCGGACGCTCAAGTGCTTAAGACGGATAAAGACGGCCTCATCAGCTTCAAAACCGGTCCAGCGGATTACTATTTGCTCCGGGCAAAGCCGACTACCGCAGAAAAAGAAGCCGGCAAATACGATACGACCAACTATGAGGCAACCATGACCTTTACCGTGCAAAACGGCAAATCCGCATTGTCGCCATCGGCTGCTGCAGGTAAACCGGCGCTCTATGTGAATGGAAAAGCAGTAGATGTGCAAGGCCTGGATATGCAGCAAGGAAAGTTCGTTCTCCCTGCAGAGCAAGTGAAAAACGCAGTGGATCCATCGTTCAACGGAACAGGAACCGTCGAACTGGACAAAGCGATCGAATCGCTCGGCGGGTCCGTCGAAGTGCTCGCACCGGTAGGCGCCATTCCGGCAGCGATCCATATTCACACTGACAAATAGAAAGCAAAGCGTGGAGAGTGAAGTCGCCGATGCGTGTCGGCGGCTTCACTATGTAAAAAGGGGGGGAGAAGGAATGAGACAACGAGGGATTGCACACTTCCTATGGCTATTCAGCATGCTGGCTCTTCTGCTATGCCCAACGATCGCTGACGCACATGCCTACATCGATCAATCGACCCCTATCCAGGAGTCAGAGATCGAGGAATCGCCCACGCAAATTCGTGTCCAGTTTTCGGAAAGCATCAATACGAATCTAAGCACGCTGACACTGCTGGATGCAGCCGGCAACACCATTCCGGGAACAAAGGAAGGAATGGGCGACAATGGGCTTGTCCTGCACATCAAGCCGTTGGAAGACGGTGTTTATAAAGTGGTGTGGCAGGTATTGTCGGTAGATACGCATGTCACGGAGGGATCCTACCGTTTTGCGGTGGGAGTGCCGCTGCCCAAGGCCCGACCGGCGGAAACCCAATCGCTGGATGAACCGGAGTCGGAGCCTGCCGCTGCATCAACGTCAGCACCAGAGGCCCAAACGCACAAGCAGGAAAAACCGATTGCCAACACTCCAGCTGCACCGGCTCAAGCCGTGGTCAAACAGCCGGTTGTGACCGTTGATCAGGAGAAAAAAGCTGAGGAAGCGGCTGTCACACCTGGACAGAATGCCAAGCAAGAGCAGCCCCGTGCGAGTGAAGCAATCTCCACCATAGCACAGGGTGGTCCATCACAAGGGGGCAAAGCGGAGCAGGGAACCAAGGCGAGCGAGGGATTAAAAACGCCGGAGGTACAGAAGGGATTGGATGCGAAAAGCGAGGCTCTCCCGGCAGAGGAAGGAAGCGTTGCTGATGTCATTCTGGAGACAAAGGGGCAGAAGGATCCAACGGCCGCCAATTCCTCCGAACCTGCCCCTCTATTACATGCACATGAACACGACTCCCCAAGCCCCTCCCATGCGGTCCATACGCGAATCCGCATCGTGGAAATTCTCATTGCGACAATGCTTGGAGCTATGGTATTCCTCCGCTGCTGGAAGCCGTTTGGAGAAATGATGGGAGGTTCCATACAGCGAGACGCTGGAGCGGAACGGTTCCTTTTGGCCGCAAGCCTTGTCGTGTTCGTGGTGGCAGGAGCGAGTCATGTATATGGCCTGGCCGCGCAATTGCAAGGAACCACAGGCAAGGTGGGCGACCTGGCATTGACCATTCTCTCCACTACGCTGATCGGATTCGTAAGCTGGTTCAGGCCCGTGCTCGTATTGCTGCTCATGCTGCTGGCCCGCTGGACATCCTGGCGGGAAACGGTTGTACAGATGGGAAGGGCAGGCCTCATCGTTCTCCTGATGCTGACTTTTCCGTTGACTGGACACGCGATGGGCTCGACGGGTTCGATCTGGATTCCGATCCTGCTGCATACGATCCACTTTTTGGCAGGTGCGGTATGGACCGGAGGATTGGCCGGATTGACCATCGCCTCCTTCACACTGAACAAAGAGGCTAAGGGAGTGGTACTCTTACACAAAGCAACCGCCCACTTTTCGCGGATTGCCCTCTTTACAATCGGTGTGGTCATCGCTACGGGATTGGTGTTAAGTGCCGATCGGCTCGATGATATGGATCAATTGATCACCAGCAGCTACGGCAGCACTTTGCTAGTCAAGCTCTCTATTTTTGTGGTTGCGCTAATCCTGGCAGGCTATCATCGCTTTTATTTGCTGCCGCGCATCCATCTTGTGATGCAAGCGGGAGAAAACGGAGGGGAGCAAATAAACGTATCCTCACTTTTCCACAGCTTGCGTGCCGAATTCGTGATCGCTTGTGCGGTTCTCATAGCGGCAGGTTTTCTATCGACCACCGCTCCGCCTCAATAAAAATAGAGAAAAGGCAGTTTCCTGTAGTCCGGGAAATTGCTTTTTTTAGTTCCAAAAGCCGCGTGAGGAAGGAAAGACCGGGACGGGCGGAGTCTTTGCCACACCAACAGAGGTGGAGCTTGCAAAAACGGTACATGCTTGTTGCTCAACCTCTACGTATGAGTACGCTTCCTTGAAACTTTTGCGCGACGTACCGTTTTAGCAAGCGGAACCGGAAAGTAACCGCTTCCTTGCAGGTGTGGGAAGAACGCAGCCAGCCCGGTCTTCCCTTCCCCCGCCACAATGTTCGCACAAATCCAATAAAACTTTTCTTCCATGTTGAAGAACTAGGCAGATCAAGGTTATGATTGGTAAATAGAGTATAAATTGCTTACAAAGACATAGGACAAAAGGGGGAAGTAAGCAATGAAGTTTTTACGCAATTATAAAATTTCGAAAAAGATTATGGTGCTTCAGGTCCTTGTCGTCATTTTCATGCTGGCAGTCGGGATGACCGGATTCCTGAACATGACCAAGATGAAGGCGAATTCGGATGTGATGTACCAAGACAGCCTGCTGTCGATCAAGACGCTCAATGATATTCGGTCCTATCGGGGGGAAATCGAATCGTATGTGCTGGAGATGATCCTCTCAAATGCGAAGGAGCAAAAGCAGGGAACCAAACGTAAGATCAATGACTTGCTGAAAAAAACGGACGAGCTGATCAAGCAGTATGAAGCTTCCCAACTCGATCCCGTGGAAAAAAAGAAATTCGCTGATTACAAGAAGGTGCTGAATGACTATCGCAATGAGCTCTTGGTCGTCATGCAGGAAGCGGAGCTCGATCATCAGAAAGAGGCGTATGAAGAATACGTAAACTATCTGTACAATTACCGGACGCAGGTAACGACTCTTCTCAATACGCTAGTCGAGCACAATGTCACCATGTCAAAGGAGCTGAACGAGGAAAGCTCCAAGCTCTCGCAGATGGCTTATCTCATCATGATTGCCATTACCGTGCTGGCGATTGTTCTGGCTGTGCTCGTAGGCTTGTTCATCACCAGGATGATTACGAAACCGCTCAGGGATATGCAGCAGTTGATGACGCAGGCGGGAAGCGGAGATTTGACGGTGCGGGGAACATATGAGTCGAAGGATGAAATTGGCTCGTTGACCACTGATTTTAATCGAATGATGGACGGTTTGCGCGAGGTTGTCACCAAGGTGAATGAGAGTGCCAATTATTTGTCGGCTAGGGCGGTAGAGCTTTCTGCCAGTGCAGAACATACCGTGCTGGTGGCCCAACAAATTTCGGAATCGATTCAAGAGGTTGCTGCCGGAGCCGAGACGCAGGCGGTCGGTGCGACGGAAAGCGTGAAGGCCATGGGAGAAATGGCGATCGGCATCGGACGGATCGCAGAGTCCTCTTCAACTGTATCCGAAGCCTCGCTGGAAACAGCGAAAGAGGCGGAGCTGGGGAACGAGGCGATCCAAAACGTAGTGCGGCAGATGGATTCCATCCGCGCCTCGGTCACAAGCTCTTCCCAAGCGGTGCAGGAGCTGGGAATACGCTCGCAGGAGATCGGCCAAATTGTAAGCGTAATCGTCGACATTGCCGCCCAAACCAATCTGCTCGCCTTAAATGCAGCGATCGAAGCGGCACGTGCGGGCGAACATGGCCGCGGCTTCGCGGTGGTGGCTGATGAAGTGCGCAAGCTTGCGGAGCAGTCCAAGCGATCTGCTGACCAGATTACGTTATTGATTACGGAAATTCAGTCAGATACAAGCCGGGTTGTCACGGCCATCGAAAAAGGAAACACCGAGGTGGATTCCGGGATTCAGGTCGTACAAGAAGCAGGCGAGGCGTTCCAGAAAATTTTGCGCTCGGTCCAGCATGTAGCGGAACAAATCCAGGAAGTATCCGCCGCGTCCGAAGAAATGTCTGCAGGCACAGAAGAAGTGACCGCATCCGTCGAGGAAATGTCCCGCATAGCGCGTGATACCTCGCTGCATACGCAAAGCGTCGTAGGGGCATCCCAAGAACAGCTGGGCATTATCAATGAAATCTCTAACGCGGTTCAATCGCTCAGCGAGATGGCCAAAGAACTGCATGATGCGGTGAAACAGTTCAAATTGGAAAAATAATCCCTCCACTGCTCGGGTCCATTGCGCCGGGCAGTTTTTTTATGCGAGCTTTCTACTTCAATTGCTTGATGGACAGATTCACCCGATAGTTTCCGAAGTGAAGGATATCATCGAGCAGCGTGTTTAACTTCTCCTGATCAGAGACAGATACTTTCAGTAGATAACAACCCTCGCCGCTGATGCGATGAGCCTCGATAATCTCCGCTTGCTTCTGGATAAAAGCTTGGAAGGGAGCATGATCGGATGTCTTCATAAAAATGGTAACAAGCGCGTGGATCGATGGCTCCAGCTTGCCCGGATTCAGGCGGACTGTATAGCCTTCGATGATCCCCAGCTCCTCCATTTTGCGGATGCGTCCGCCGACGGCTTGGCCGGTGAGATGCACCCGTTCGCCGATTTCGCGCCATTGAGCTCGGGCGTTTTCTTGCAAACATTTGAGAATCGCCATATCAATTGGATCCAGCACAGCTGTTCGTTCCTTTCATCGTGAAAAGAGGGAAAGCTCACTCTTTTCGCGGGGATAGGGTGGATCTATATATAATCGTCATAGGTAAACATACCATGTTACGCGGAGGGATTCACGATGAAAATGCAATTGGTGCGACATGCAACCTTGTTCATTGAGTATGGAGGGAAACGGTTTTTGGTCGATCCGATGTTCAGCCCCGCAGGCTCCTTGCCTGCTACGATCAATACACCGAATCAAAAAGAGAACCCGCTGGTAGAATTGCCGGTCGATTCGGAGCAGCTGCTTGCTGTGGATGCCGTGATCATTACCCATCTGCATCGGGACCATTTGGATGAGGAAGCGCTGGCTCAGTTGTCCAAAGAGATTCCCGTGATTGCGCAGCCAGTCGATCAAGAAAAGCTGAAAGAGCACGGATTTCAAGCCGTACATCCGGTAGAAGAACAGATGCAATGGGAGGGCATTACGATCGCGCGTACGGACGGTCGTCATGGAACCGGAGAGATCGGCAAGGCGATGGGGATTGTCGCCGGGTTTGTTCTGCGCAGCGAGCTGGAGCCGACCCTCTATATTGCCGGTGACACGATCTGGTGTGAAGAAGTGGAAATCGCGCTAGCAACGTATCAGCCGGATGTAACGGTGGTCAACGCAGGAGCTGCTCGTTTTCTGCAAGGGGACCCCATAACGATGACGAGCGAGGATGTGATGCAGGTGTGCCAGCATGCGCCTTTTACGAGAGTCGTGGCTGTCCACATGGAAGCGTGGAATCACTGCTTGCTGACGCGGGCGGAATTGAAGCAAGCCGCTGAAGCGGAAGGGCTGGCTGGGCAGGTGCACATTCCGCAGGATGGCGAATGGATGTCATTTGACAAATAAACACGCACGTAATAAAATGTTTTTACGTGAATAATATGTTTTGTGTGAGGGGGTGATGCTTTGCTGCAGGAGATGATGGAATCGTATGTTGTCGAGCAGCCGGAACAGGCGATGGTGCTGTTAAATCCGCTGCGTGCAGAGCTGCTTGGCAAATTGGTCGAGCCGGCCTCTGCGGCAGAGGTTGCCCGCACCATGGGTGAAACGGCGCAGCGGATCAACTACCATTTGAAGGCGTTGGAAAAGGTCGGGCTGGTTCGCCGCGTGGGGACGAGACAGGTGCGCAATCTGGTAGAGGTCTTGTATCAAGCGATTGCGAAAACCTTTATCTTGGCCGAATCACTCGGCTGGAAGGATGAGATGGTCCAAAAATTAAAGGATCAAGGCTCATTGTCCCACCTGGTAACGACCTCCGAGCGGATGAAGCGGGATGCGCTGCTTCTTTTGGAACGTTCAGATGGGGAAGAGGAAATTCCCAGCGCTACGCTGCAGACCAGTGTTGCGCTGGCTAACCAGGAAGAGCGGCAGGCATTCGTAGCGGAGTATGTGCACATGTTGCAGCAGCTCGTGAAAAAGTACAATGCGTCCAGTGATGGTGAGCAGCTTTTCCAAGTGATCATGGCTGTCTATCCACAGATTGAACCGGGAGGCGATCAGAAATGAATCCAGTGCTTGTATGGCAGGTGCGTAAAAAGGAAGACGTCCCAACCAAGGCAAACATGGTCAATCTTGTCGAGCAGACAAAAGAGGGACGCGTCATCCCGTTCCCTACAGCCACAGACAAAAGCGGGATCGTCCAGGAGTCGACGGTAACCCAATGGACGGTGGAGCAAGAGCAAAGCCCAAGTGCTGAGCCTGTCAGAATCACGATGGTGTCGTCCGGCTTTGGTGAAGCGCCAGCGAAAACAACGGCTCCGCAAGCCAGCATGCGCCTGGCTGCGTAGGCAAGCGAAAGGAGATGTTCAGATGAATTTGGTGCCTGTAGTAGTGGAACAGACGAGTTATGGGGAAAGGTCGTATGATATTTACTCCCGCCTGCTGAAGGACCGCATTATTTTTCTGGGCAGTGCGATCGATGATCAGGTCGCCAATGCCATCGTTGCACAGATGCTGTTCCTCGCAGCGGAAGATCCCGAGAAAGATATTCATCTGTACATCAATTCTCCAGGCGGTTCGGTGACCGCAGGCATGGCGATTTTTGACACCATGCAGTTTATCAAACCGGATGTCTCCACGATCTGTGTCGGGATGGCGGCATCGAAGGCATCAGTCTTACTCGCGGCGGGCGCGCCGGGCAAACGCTATGCCTTGCCCAATGCGGAGGTCATGATTCACCAGCCTTGGGGCGGCACTCAAGGTCAGGCAAGCGATATGATCATTGCGGCAGAGCGCATACTCAAGATGCGAGAGATGCTGGTACGGATCATCTCGGAGCGCAGCGGGCAGCCTTTTGACAAGGTCATGAAGGACATGGACCGCGACTACTACATGTCTGCAGAGGAAGCTTTGCAGTATGGGATCATCGACAAGGTCATCGAAAGGCTGTAAAACAAAAACAACGAGCCGAAACAGGCTGGCAGCTCTCGAAAAGAAGAGCTATTGCCAGCCTGTTTTTCGTTCCGGCTGAAACCAGATGTTTTTGAAAGGAACCCAGCCAAACGAGCTGAGCGTGACTCCTTTCAGGGATGGATCATAGTACGTAGTCTGCTTGTGGCGGCAGAGCGGTATGATGGCCCCGTGGTCAATGATCTGCTGAGCCAACCCTAAGAGTCGGGAGAACTGCTGCCCGGAATCGGGCTCGCGTAAAATCTGCACGATCTCCGCTGTCAGTAACGAGCTCAATGTCTCCCCGATCTGCGTATGAAAATAGCTGTTTTCGGTCTGCAAGGTTTCCAATAAGGAAAACAAAATATCGTCATCAAAGACCACGTCGGAACACATCAGATCGGCTTCGCGCCCCTTATCGGTAAACAAAATGTCCTCGATAGGGTGCAGGGATACTTCGATCGATATACCGACCGCCCGAGCCATTTCGGCGATCAGAAGGGATTCCTTTTCACGATGGGGATGGGTATAAAATTGCAAGGTCTCCCCTCGGTACCCGGCTTCCTGAAGCAGTCTTTTGGCCAGCGCGGGATCATAGGCGGAGGCAAGCTCCCTTGGCTCTTGCTCTGCCAAGAGACAGCTGGCCAAGACAAACGTTTTGTTGGAGAGTTCCTTGATTAGTCGCTCGTAGTCCACAGCATGCTTTAACGCTAGACGAAAGGAAGGATGCTGCTGAGGCCCCTGTTTGGACAGGTTGAGCGACAGATACTTGCAGCCCGCCTGCAGCTGCTCGATTCCCTTCCATCCCGGCAGGATCGTGTGGGAGGAATGGGAGGACAGATAGCGCATCTGGAACATATCAGTCTGGGCCGTACCATCTTCTGTCTTTGCCAGCGGTATGAACCAAATCTCCAAGCGATCAAGGTGGGCGCGCTCTTGAAAATAGGAAGGAAACGCCTCGAGAATCAGCTTAACATCATCATACTGGGTGACCTGAAAAGGCCCTGTCCCGACAGGCAATTGAAAAAAGGCCTTCCCTTTCTCGGCGACAAGCGCTTCCGGTAGGATGGAGACATGTGGAGCGGCCATGTAATGAAGAAACAGATGGTTTGGCTCTGCCAACCGGAACACCAGCGTATGGGAATCAGGGGTGAGGATGTCACGGACCTGTGTAAACATCCAGCGGTACGGAGAGCGTAGCTGGGCATCCATCAAGCGGCGAATGGTAAAAGCGACATCCTGCGAAGTGCACTCTTGGCCGTTGTGAAACAAGATATCCTTGCGCAAATAAAATGTCCACTCGGTGCGTGTGGAATCGGCTTCCCAATAATGAGAGAGATGCGGTTTGATCTGCTTATTGACCGGATCAAAGCTGACCAGCGTATCGAACACCTGCCGGACGATATGTGCTTCCTTGGAAAACAAAGCAAAGGCCGGGTCGATCGTACCGAAGGGGTTGCTTAGTGGAAACCGCAGCGTATCCACTTTCTTCTTTTCGCGTGCTTCTGTATAAAAACCGAATTGGCTGTTCAGCCACTCGACAAACTGCGTTTTATGGCGTGAGCTGATGTGGGCATCATTAATCAGGTCCAACGCCTCGCGAATTTCTCCTTTGCGCACCTGCTCTTGAGCTAGCTCAAGCAGGAGGCTCTCCGCTTCTGCATGAAAAGTGAGTTGAGAAAGATTTCCGCGGCCCCGCCCCGCTGTCCAGGCGATCCAGTGAGCCTCAATCATCCGTTTTAGCAGAAAATTCGCATTTCTGGTGGTGCAGCAGAGGATATCAGCGAGCTGTTGCAGGGATACAGCGACTCCTGTCCCTTCCTTGATGGCGGGAAAGTGGTTCCGCAGGCGTACATAATGGTTGACCAGGTGCATTCAGGTGCCCCCTCGAAAAAGATGAAAAACTCTGCTTTCACATTACACTTTTTCTTCATCTTTATCCAGATAGAATATAGCTATCGACAATATAGAACTGGCAGCTGAAACGTAACGAATAGAGAGAGCGGGTGGGTGGAGAATGGAATATCTAAGGCAATGGAAAACGCGGCTTACAGGCATGTACGACCGCTATGATACGGCCATCTGGGTGCGAGCTTGGGGGACAGCGCTCACGTCGTTGACCGGTTTTATGCTTCGGCCTTTTCTGGTTCTGTACTTGTATGAAAAAATGGGCGGATCCATCCTGATTCCGATGATTGTCGTGGGATTGCAGCCTTTGACAGGCATCCTGCTCAGCCTGTGGGGAGGTGGCCTTTCCGATCGCTATGGGCGAAAACCGGTGATGCTTGCGGCGCAGTTGATCCAGACCTGTTCCATGTTTGGCTTTATGTTTGCAGAGGAGGTCTGGCATTTTGCTTTTATCACGGTATTGAATGGATTGGGTCAGGCGCTGTTTTCCCCAGCGGCCAACGCACAGGTTACCGATGTGGTGCCACAGGAGCAGCGCGCTGAAGTGTTTGCCCTGCTGCATACGGCTCTCAACGTCGGAGCTGCAGCTGGTCCTCTGCTCGGTCTGGTGCTCTTCACGCAAAATCCAGTACTGGTCTTTGGGATCTCGGCTGCCGCTATGCTCATCTATGCGGTGATCCTCTGGTGGAAGGTGCCGGAAACTCTGCCATCTTCCCCGGAAGCGAAGAAACAGCAGGAAAAAGCTCCGCGGCTGGTCATACGGGAGCATGCCCCGTTGTTTTGGATGACGCTTCTGGCGGTACCCATCAGCATGCTGTATGCGCAGGTGGAAACGGTATTTCCGCTTCACCTGAAGGAGCGATTCGATCACTACCAGACGATTTTCGCTTGGCTCATGACCATCAATGGAACTACGGTGATCTTCCTGCAAATGTGGATCGCGAGGCGGTCGGAGCATATCGCCTCGTCAAAAGTCATCTTGTTTGCCTATGTGACCTTGATGGTGGTCGCGCTTGGCTATGGATTCGCCCCGAGCTTTGCGCTATTGGTTGCCGTAGAGATGCTGTTTACCGTAGGAGAAATGCTCGTCGGACCGCATATGCAAAAAGCGGTGTCGCTGATTGCCCCGCCGGAAATGAGAGGAAGATACTTCTCGGTGTATGGCCTGAACTGGCAAATCTCAAGAGGCATCGGTCCTGTACTGGGCGGCTTGGCCTTTGCGCAGTGGGGCGGGGAAGGGACGTTTGCCATCGTAGCGATCATGATGATTCTCGCTGGCTTGCTGCAATACCGGATGATACAGCGGGTTGAGCGAAAATGGGAGCAAGGGAACATGAACATGTCGCCCATTGCCCGATAATCAGGAGAGAAGCGCACCGTTCATCGTGGATGGTGTGCTTTTTTTCGATGGTTTGTTCCTTTTATTGTAAAAAATTCTCAAGTAACCAAAAGAAAAGTCCGATAAAATAAAGAAAAGGACTACCAATCTGGCTGAGGAGAGAACCCATGCACAAAGCAAACATACGAAGAACCTTATGCAAAGCCTTTTTCTCATTCCTGCTGACAGGCGCTGTTTTTGCCGGTGCTCTGAATCAACCGATCCATGCGCAAAGCGGCACCGTATACGTACAAGCGGAGCAGCAAGATGGAGAGGTGGCAAAGCTTACCGTCAACACCAAATCCGTGAAGCTGAAAAAAGGGGCAACGCAGCAGTTAGCGTTGACAGCCACCTATAAGAACGGGACGAGCGCGGATGTAACCGCACTGGCGGATTGGAGCTCGTCGGATAATGAGCTCGCCCGTGTAGAAGCGGGGCTGGTGACAGCCGTTGACTCAGGCAAGGTAAAGGTATATGCCAACTACAAAGGCAAAAAAGTGACCATCCCGGTCGAAATCGACGTGGTCTCCAAGCTTGCCGCAAACGAAAAGAAACTGACGCTGCGGGCAGGAGCGGCAGAGAAGCTGACGATTACAGCGACGTACTCGGATAAAACGAAGGCCGACGTGACGGAGCTGGTAGAGTGGACCGCTCAAGAAAGCGGGATTGTTCAGATTGAGAAAGGGACAGTTACCGCGATCGGTTCCGGAAAAACGAAAATTACGGCGAAGTATGCAGGCAAGTCTGTGACGATCCCGGTAGAGGTGGACTTGGTTTCCAAGCTGGAGCTGTCCGCGAAAAAGCTCTCCCTGCGCCAAGCGGAAACGGAGCAGCTGACGCTAAACGCCGTCTATTCGGACAAGACGAAGACCGTGGCTACAGAATCGGCTGAATGGACCACAGAAAACATCGCAGTAGCGACCGTTGAGAAAGGCGTCGTAAAGGCGGTCGGCTCAGGAAAGACAAAAATTACGGCCAAATATGGCGGAAAAACCGTTACAATCCCGGTGGAAGTTGATTTGATCTCCAAGCTGACCGTAGACCCGACAAGAGTAACCATGAAGGCCGGGGAAACGAAAACGCTGACCGCCATGGCGACCTATTCAGACAAGTCGTCGGATGCGGTAACAGACAAAGCGGAATGGACGTCTGCGGATAAGACCGTTGCGAGCATCGAGGGCGGTGTCATTACCGCACAAAAAGCAGGGAAGACGACCATTCTGGTAACGTACGGTGGGAAAATTGTAAAAGTGTCCGTCACTGTAAAATAACCATGGCAACCAAGCGCACAAGAGCAGCCGTTCTTGCGCGCTTTTTTATTTGAAGTTGTGCAATGCCACTACTGGATGAAAAATGTGCGTCCTTTTCTGGTTCGGCTTCAAGGGGCAGCTGGGCAGATAGGAGGGCACATCCGAAAAAAGCTTCTATCAACTCGTATAAAAGTAAGATGCAATAAACAAAACGCATTTTTCGACGTTTATCGACAAAATTTGCGTTTTTTGTTTTGAAGAAATCGTTTTGTGGTATAGGAATATGTAGGATGACAATATGTAGTTGCGACTGATGATGGAAAAATAGAGATGAGGGAAAAACGTGAAAATAAGGGGAAAACTAATTGTTGCAATAGGCGGAATGCTTCTGATTCTTTTAGGTTATACGGGGTTAACCAGTTGGTCGACCAATCAGATTACGTCTGATTATCAGGAAATGATGGGCGATCAAGAATTGCGGTTTTTAGTAAAAAACGTGCAGTATCGTATAGCCGGCATTTCGAATGATGAACGGGGATACTTCTTGCATGGGGATTCAGAGTTCGTCAAAGAGACGGAAGCGAAGGCTGACGATGTGCGCAAATCGCTATCGGATATGAAAAGCTATGCAGCAGATGACAAAAGTGAAATCGAAAAAGTAGAAAAGGCATTCGATAGCTTTTACCAAGCGAGCAAAGAAGCACGAGAGGCATATGCGGCTGGGCATAAAGAGGAAGCGATAAGCATACAGACCGGAACAGAACGGGATGCAAGAAAAGCATTGGAGCAGGAACTTGACGCGTTATCTAATCAAATCGGTCAGGAGTTGCTGGCTGATCTGGACTATCAAAAAGAACAAGATTCGGTTCGCATGACGACACGCATCGGGATTACCATGACTGCCATTATCTTCGGACTCATTATCGGATTTTTCCTTTATCGTTCCATCGCTGTCCCTATTCGTCATATTAACCAGCAGATGAAAGAAATCGCGGAGGGCGAGGGCGATTTGACCCGCCGATTATCCGTGACCACAAAGGACGAGCTTGGTGAGTTGAGCCATTCTTTCAATGCGATGTTGGCTAACTTGCGTGAGCTGATCCTGCAGGTGCGGGCCAATGCTGATCAAGTGGCAGCTTCCTCCGAGCAATTGACGGCAAGCGCGGAGCAAACGAGCAAAGCTACCGAAAATATTGCAATGACTACACATAGCGTGGCAAGAGGTACTGAGCAGCAGGTTGAGAGTGTAAGAAGAGGCTCGCAATCTATCGGACAGCTTTCCGCAGCCGTGCAGCAAATATCCGGAAATGCGGAGTCTGCATCCGCCAAGGCGCTGTTGACGGCAGAGCTTGCCCAGACAGGTAACCAAGGGATGGAAACGGCTATCACGCAGGTAGGTACCGCCCGGCATACGATGAATCAGCTGGGAGAAGTCGTCAAAGGTCTGGGGGTTCGCTCGCAGGAAATTGGCCAGATTGTGGAAGTGATTACGGGCATTGCTGCCCAAACCAATTTGCTTGCGCTAAATGCAGCTATTGAAGCAGCGCGTGCAGGAGAACACGGGCGGGGGTTCTCCGTCGTAGCGGACGAGGTCCGGAAGCTGGCAGAGCAATCCTCCCAATCGGCACAGCAGATTGCACAGCTGATCACGGATATACAGGCGGAAACCAGTAAAGCGGTAGACTGGATGGAAGCCGGGAAAAAGGACGTGACGGAAGGTATTGGTCTGGTTACAGCGGCAGGAGATATCTTTGCAGAAATTCATCAGTCGGTTCAGGTGGTTGCCCAACAGATCCAAGAGGTTTCGGGTTCCTCCCGTCACATGATGGAATCGACGGCCCAAGTGGTCCAAGCGATTGAAGAGATTGCAGGCACTGCAGATTCGGCAGCAGCCGGCACCCAGGAAGTATCCGCGGCAACCGAAGAGCAGCTTGCTTCCATGGAGGAGATCTCGGCGTCAGCGGCAGCCCTCTCGCACATGGCGGAAGAGCTGCAGGCATTGATTAGTCGGTTTAAAGTTTAAAAATGAGTTACTTTAGCAAAAGGAGCCGTCCCTGTAAGTTGGGCGGCTCTTTTTTACGTTGCTGCGGTGGGGAGAGCATGTTTCGCAACTCCGCTTCATTCTACGCCCTACTGGGAAGCGGAGACTGTCCGCTCCGCAGCAAATCGCGGGGGAGACGCAAAAGGTGTAGCCGCTACGTAGCCAGGGCATGTTGCGCTCCTTTATCCCGCGATTTACCGCTCCGCTGAGTAGGGCTCCGCAGGCGCTCCGTTCCGAAACATGCTCTCCTGCGTGGTCGGAGGCTATTTCAAAAAGATGAAACTGTAAATGATGCCCTCATCCTTTCTTTAATCTTTTATCCTTTCGATTTTATGCAATCGTCACGTGAGGAAGGGAAGAGAGGGACGGGCGGAGTTTTTGTCACACCTGCTGAGGTGGAGCTTCCCAAAACGGGACACGCTTGTCGCGCAACCTCTACGTATGAATAGGCTTCCTCGAAACTTTTGCGTGACGGACCGTTTTTGGATGCGGAACCGGACAGTCCCACCTCCCTTGTGGGTGGGACAAGTTCGCAGCACCGCCCTCTCTTCCCTTCCCCCACCACGATGTATGAACATCCCTACTTCAATCCCCACAGTGACATTCTCCGATATACCAGGAAAATCAACAGATTCCCCACGGCAGCTGCCAGAAACACATAGGAAGTGCCAAACCATTCGGCAATCCAGCCGGAGCCGAAAATCGTAAACACCATCCCCAGCTTGAAAATGGAACCGGTAATCCCGCTGATGCGACCGATCAGCCGTGTAGGCGTAGTCTCCTGGCGAAATGTCCAGATGCAGATGTTTTCAACCGTCCCGACCAGACCGCTGATGAACAGCGACACACACATCAGCCAGACATGATCGGCGAAGTACATCAGCAGGTAGGCCAGGCCGAGCGTGAATATGGTGAATCCGAGCAGCTTGCCGGTAGGGAGGTAATTGCGACAGGTTTCCACCAGCATGCTCCCGACCAATCCTCCCAGGCCGGCAGCGGAAAGCACAAGACCCAGCTGAGCGTTATCAAGCTGCAGATGATCTTTGGCAAAAAAGATGACCATGGCATCGAACATCCCGGCCGTGGCATTCAAAAAGATGACGAGAAGCGTGATCAGCCAGAGCGGACGGTTGCGCAGCAGCTCCCGCCATCCCTCCTGAAAGTCGTTCCAAAAGGAGCCTGCTGCAGGCTTCGCTTCAAATTGCTTTCCGTCCAAGAAGGATACGGTGAGCAGCGCCAGAAAAAAAGCGACAGCAGTGAGGATCAACCCATCGTGCAGGGAGGAAAAGAGCAGGATAAAGCCGGATATCGCAGGTCCCATGATCTCGATAAAGGTGCTGATAAAGGAAAACTTGGCATTTGCAGAGGTCAAAAGCGGTTGCGGCACCGCCTGCTTTACGATGCTCATGCGCGCATTGCCATAGCCATAGTTAAAGGTCATCAGCAGGAAGCCGCCCAGATAGAAATGGTATAAGTGAACCATCCCGGTTTCCACCAATGCATACAGGCCGAGGAGGATCAAGGCTTGCACGGCCACCATGGTTTGGATCCATTTCTTTTTATGAAAGCGGTCGACCAGCACCCCGATGAACATGGCGAGCAGCAGATTGGGGAAAAATTCGATCGCCCGCATGGATGCCATATAGATAGAGGATTGAGTCATCTCGTAGATGATCAGAGGCAGGGCCAACTCGTAAACTTTGCTGCCGAAGCTGAGGACGGCCCCCGACAAAAACAGGATGAAGAAGCTTCGATTGCGCCAGACACTTTGGATGAAAGGCTGATCCGCTCGAGCGGAAGAAGCGTCAGCGTTTAGGTGAGACATGGAAAACCCTCCTTCTTTGCGTACTCCTATTTTTCAATGGAAAAAGGGGAAGAAAAAGTGTAAGCTTATTGCGATTAAATTTCCCCTTTTGCGGGTGAAGGGACGGACAATATGCAGCTGGCTTATCATTACCTGCGGCTGTGCACTCATTTTTCCAGCGAGCGGGTTGACAGTCCGATCCAGACGACGCTGCAGGAGCTGACGGACGTTTTGTGCTGTACCACGCGCAACGTGAAGCTGATTCTCCGCCAAATGGCAGAGACGGGATGGATTGAATGGCTTCCGGGGCGCGGGCGGGGAAACCGCTCCTGGTTGATCTGTCGGGTCGAGATGGAGGCAATCCTCACACAGCTAGCACAGGAGCATGTGTTAAAAGGCAACGTGGAGGAAGCCATCCAATTGCTGCACGAGTGGAGCATTCGCTCCGAGGGGAAGGATCGTTTTTTTACCTGGCTGCTTCAGCATTTTGGCTATCAGGTCGAAGATACCCCGCAGCAGCAAGTGGATATCCTGCGGATGCCGTTTTATCGGCCGATACCGGCGATTGACCCGGCTTTTACGGTAAGGCGTACCGAATCCCATATGGTGAAGCAGGTGTTTGACACGCTCCTTCGCTATGAGGCTGCGACGGACAGGTTTGTGCCGCTGCTCGCCCACCATTGGGAGTGTGATGAAGAGATGCGCTGCTGGACCTTTTATTTGCGCAAAGGCATTCTTTTTCATCACGGGAGGGAGCTGACGGCAGATGATGTGAGAGCGACATTGCAGCGTATCGCCAATCCTGCTGTCAAATCGCCATTTGCTTGGATGGTCGCAGAGATCACCCATATAGAGGTCGTGAAGAAAACGGTCGTGCGCATGGAGCTGGCCAGACCGAATCCGCTCTTTTTGCATGTTCTGGCTTCCGATCGCCTGTCCATCGTGCCGGCTGAGATATGCGTGGAAAAAGGCCGGGACTTTTCCCGTTTTCCAATCGGGAGCGGCCCTTTTCGTCTGGTGCGTAATGACGATGCGCAGTTTGTGCTGGAGGCTTTTCCCCAGTATTTTCTGGGCAGGCCACATCTGGATCGGGTGGAGGTCTGGGTATTGCCCGAGCTGGTGAAGCACGGCGTCAAGGAGGGAGTGGACGGCTATCGTCTCGCTTACCTCCCGTTCAAGCGACAGGATGAATATCCGGAGCGTTGGCGATATATGGACAATATCGAGGTCGGGGCGAAATACGTGACGTTTCAGCTGAACAAGCCAGGGATCCAGCAGCATAAGCCGTTTCGCTTGCTGATGGAGCGGCTGCTGGATAGAGAGAAGCTGATCGCTGATTTGGGCGAAGATCGGTATTGTGCTGCCCACAGCTTTTTTCCGCATCGCAGCTGGCAAGTACAGGAGCAAAAAAAGGAAGGGCAACTTCTAGCGGACCCCGCCGAGGAACTGAGACAGTGCGGCTATCAAGGAGAGACGCTGCGATTATATACCTATGAGGGAGCGGGGAACGAGAAGGATGCGGCCTGGATCGCGCGTGAATACGGACGTTACGGGATTCGGATCGATCTGACCGTGCTGACGATCTCTCAGTTGAAGGAAGCCGTCCATGCCGGAGAAGCCGATATGATTCTGGCTGGCGAGGTGATGGATGAAGATATTCAACTTGCCATCGTGGAAATGTATCGGACGGAAAACAGCTTTTTCCGCTACCAGCTGAACGATGAGCTGCGCATGGAACTGGATGCGAGGGTGCAAGCCGCTGTAGAAGAGCAGGAAAGGGATGTGCGCTTGCAGAAGCTAGAGGAGATTGAAAATTTACTGGTGTCCGAGCAGACGATGATGTTTCTCTATCATTCCCGACAGCAGTCTGCCCACGATCCTGCGCTCAAGGGCGTTACGCTGAATTCGCTCGGCTGGATCGATTACCGTAATATTTGGTTTTAACGGAAAAGAGGGGAAGGCTATTGAAAATCTTTCGGTTTGACGCGCAGAGCGGAAAGGTGATTCATCAGTACGATAGCATCAATGTGGTCATGTCCCGGATCGTCCGGACTGCGGAAGGGGCGCATATCGGATGCATGCACATCGCAGCCGGCGGTGTCGTCGGGTATCATCAGGCAGGGATGCCCCAGCTGTTTCTGGTCGTCCAGGGAGAGGGCTGGGTAACGGACGAATCGCGGAGCAAAGTTCCGATAAAAGCCGGGCAAGCTGCATACTGGACGGCTGGCGAATGGCATGAGTCGGGTACGGATACCGGGATGATGGCGATCATCATCGAGTCGGATCATATGGACCCCAGCCGATCGATGACCGAGCTCATGCAAGGAATATCCGGAAAATAAAGACCCCTTCTCGGCAGCGGGCTGCAAAAGGGGTAAGGGTGAAACGTATAAAGGGAGGAGAACCAATGCCTGAAAAGATGGTAACAGCAGCGGTTCCTACTCTATCTGTTCCCGCTGAGTAAAAGCAGTAAACTGGGAAATTTTGAGCAAAGAGGGAGGAAAAAAATGTTTCAGACCCGATTTTGTGACAGCTTTCAAGTGCGATTGCCGATCGTCCAAGCAGGCATGGCAGGCAATATTACCTCACCCGCTCTGGTTGCCGCTGTCTCTGAGGCGGGGGGGCTGGGTACGCTGGGCGGAGCGTATATGGCGCCGGACGCACTTCGCTCAGCCATTCGGGAAATCAAGGCCCGGACAAACCAGCCTTTTGCAGTCAATCTGCTGCTGTATCCCGAGGTGGCAGCTCCGGCTGTGACGGAGGCTTATCTCGCCTGGCTGAATGAACAGCGCTCCCAAGTCGGCTTGCCGCCAAGCACAGGGGAACTGCCGCTGCAGCCAGATCCGATTGAGGAACGGTTTCAAATCATTCTGGAGGAAGGCGTGCCTGTGTTCAGCTTTGCTTTTTCTCCCTCTGGCACATATGGGGCAAGAGCAAAGCAAGCGGGGATGAAGCTGATCGGCATGGCGACCACGCTGGAAGAAGCGCTGGCATTGAAAAACGAAGGAGTCGATGCCATCGTGGCCCAAGGCGGGGAAGCGGGTGGACACCGCGGGACGTTTGCGGTCGGTGCGGAAGGGGATGGAGCCGTTATCGGCACACTGCCTCTGGTCAGTCTGATCGCCCAATCGATCCCTGAGCTGCCGATTATCGCAGCAGGAGGGATCATGGATGGGCGCGGCATGGTGGCGGCACTGTCCCTTGGCGCAGATGCTGTACAGCTGGGGACTCGCTTCCTCGCTGCACGCGAAAGCACGGCACATCCTGCATACAAATCACGGCTGCTCCAGGCCAAAGAGACGGATACGTGTGTGACGCGTGCATTCTCAGGACGCCCGGCACGCGGATTACATAACCGATTTATCCAATCGTTGAAGGATCATCAGGTACAGCCCTTGCCGTTTCCGCTGCAAAACCGGGTCACGAACCCGATACGCTCCACGGCTGCACAGAACAGCGACAGTGAAGCCATGTCCATGTGGGCAGGACAGGGGGTTGCCCAGCTGCGGGAAGAGGAAAGCGCGGCGGAGATCATCCAAAAGCTGTGCGCTGAGGCAGAGCAAGCGGTATCCCGTGTCGATCGGCTCTGGAAGCTATTGGACGGGAGGTAGGGCGCCATCGACTTTCGACTGCTGCAGACCTTTGTCATGGCGGCCACGAGTGAAAATTTTCACCAGACCGCGGAGATGTTGTTTATCGCCCAGCCAACGGTGAGCCAGCATATCCGCCAGCTGGAGCGGAGCCTGGGCATCCCGCTGTTTGAGCGAGTGGGCAAACGGGTGAGACTGACTCAGGCTGGTCGGCGCTTTTTGCCCCACGCCAAACGGCTGCTCGAGGACTGGAACAGCGGCTTGGAGGATTTGCGGGCATGGCGGCAGGGCTATACGGAAAAACTGCAGATCGTCGTTTCCCCGATGATCGCACGCACCTCGCTCGCTCATCTGATTCACCGCTATACCCGCCTGCACCCCGATGTGGACATTGCCATTCGCATTGAGGAATCCGTCGAGATCGGCGCCTATGTGCAAAATGGCGATGCCGATCTCGGCTTGTCCCGGATGATGCCGGGAGAGCTGCAGGTGGAGGCGCATGTCTTATCCAGAGACCCGATCGTTTTCGCTGTGCCGCACAATGGAGGAGATATGGACGCTCCCTTGCCGGATTGGGAGCAGGAGCTGACGACCCAGACATTGCTGACCCATAATCACCCCGGTTATTGGGATGAGTTGCTCCTTCAGCTGCGCCAGCGTGATTACTCGTTGCGCACCATGGTTGTCTCCCAGGTGGATATTACAAAGCGCTTCATCGAAGAAGGCTTGGGTGTATCCTTTGTCCCGCGCTCAGCGATCACACGTGAGGTCTTTGAAAATCGCTTCATGGAGCTGGAGACGCCGGGCTTGATCCTTCCCACTGTGGCTTCCTATCTGATCTTGCCGAAAGCCAGGCTTTCCAATACGGCCAAGCAATTCGTCGAAGTGCTGACATCGCTGTACGCTCCGTTATTGAAGGTGGATGAGTAATCTGCCTTGCTGCCCCATTGATTACGTTTTGTAATTAATATGGCGCTTTCATTCTATTTTTGCTTTCCATTTTTCCTTGGTATACTGAAAGATAACAATTGGATACAGAAAGATGAAGGGGTGGAAATGCATGAGTGGAAATATCGTCGCAATCGGTTTGGAAGGAATCGTTGTGGCTGAGACTGACCTGAGCCTGGTGGATGGACAAAACGGGTTGCTGGTCTACCGCAATCACTGGGCACGGGATCTCGCCATCAATCATACATTTGAAGAGGTCGCGCATCTTCTCTGGTACGGACATCTGCCAAGCGAGCAAGAATTGGCAGAGCTGAAAGCAGCGCTGACAGCAAATCGCGAGCTGCCAAGCCATGTAAAAACAGCCATCGATGCCATTCCGGCTGATGTAGACATGATGAGCGTATTGCGCACAGGGGTTTCCCTCTGTGGCAGCGCCGGGCACGGCTGGCCGCCAAGCCTGGAGCAAGTGATCTCCTTGACAGCAAAAATGCCGACCATCGTAGCGTATCGCAAAGCACGTCTGGATGGACGTGAACCGGTGTCTCCGCGCAGCGATCTTGGCCATACCGCCAACTACCTGTACATGTTAAAAGGGGAGGAGCCTTCCGCTGCACACGTGCGTGCATTGGACGCTTATCTGATCCTTACGCAAGAGCATGGATTGAATGCGTCCACCTTTACCGCGCGCGTCATTGCCTCGACCCAGTCTGATCTGGTGTCCGCGATTACCGGGGCGATTGGCTCCTTGAAAGGGCCACTGCATGGCGGAGCGCCTTCCGAAGTGACCGAGATGATCGAAGCGATCGGCACCAAGGAAAATGCAGAGCCATGGATCAGAGAGAAGCTGGAAAAAGGCGAGCGTCTGATGGGCTTTGGCCACCGCGTCTATAAAACGATCGATCCACGTGCAACCGCGCTGCGTGTCGTAGCTCAGTCGCTGTCTGGTGACGACCCGTGGTTTGACTTGGCTACCCATGTGGAAAAGGTAGGGATGAAGCTGCTGGCTGAGTACAAACCGAACCGCAAGCTGCACACCAACGTTGAATTCTTTGCCGCAGCTGTGATGCGTGCTGTCGGCCTCGATGACGAGCTGTTCACGCCATCCTTCGCGGTAAGCCGCGTCGTAGGCTGGTCCGCCCATGTGCTGGAGCAGGCGAAGAACAATCGGATCATCCGTCCGCAATCCAATTACACCGGCGTCATTCCGGAGTAAGCTGCACTTTTATTGAACCATGCGATAAAAAGGATGTCTATGCGAAGACATCCTTTTTTTATGGCTATCTTGTGAAAGTTTTCACCAATTAAAAAGGCATATTGCACCGGTAATTTAATTGAGCCTAGTAAATCGAAAAGAACCCATTTGGCTGACTTTCTCGGGGCCATTTCGTTCGGGACTTATGTACTCATTTTGGAAATGTCATTGAAATCAAATGGTTCAAATGGTGAAAATATGATTGTTCATGACGGGAGGGTGATTTCAGTTGTATGAAAAAAAGTAGGTTTATCTATTGGGGTTTGGAGTAATTTTGTTACTTGTACTATTGTATGGGTGCTCTACATGTTCTGAAACAGGAGAATCAAGCGCTTCAGTTGGATCCGATATTGAAGCAAAGCAAAATTAGGAGAATTAAAGGGAGTTTCTATTGGTATTAGCTCCACCAAAAAAGAAGTAATAGAAAAGTTTGGACAACCAAATCAAGCCGGAAATGCCGAATACGGATTTTCATTTTACTATGACGGTTTTAGTTTTGAATTTGAGGATTATGCAAACTCATTAGAAGAACTTAACGAAAATAGTAGAGTTGTTCTTATAAACGCTGATTCTAAAAAGTTGACATTACAGGTAACCCAGTAGAGGTTAAAAAATGATAGCACTCCAACACGTGAGTTTGTTGATGACACGGGTAACGATGCCTATATTTTGGAGTATGTCCAAAATGACTATCTGTTAAGGGCTACATTTGAGAGCGGCGATAGTCCGGTTAAACTCTTTACTATTCAGATTAAATGAACCGGGCTTTTTTTGCACCATAACTAGCATGATCGTGATCAACAGCATCTTGGACCATTACTAAACTAAATGTAGATATCTTGTAAAGTTGAAAAGCAATGAAAGAACAATGTATAGGTTGAATTGATCCAAATGAATGGCGGAATGAAATGGGACGCAATTGATCCAATTGCGTCCTTGTTTTTTTGTTTCAATATACGTCATGGGAAAATTAGTGAAAAAAGTGAACCGTTCAGTGGATTCATGTATCTATATACATGAGAAACAAACTTCATCGGGGGAAGGAAGTTGTTTGTGGAAGATGTGACACTGATTAAAGCTTGCCAACAGGGTGATTTGGAGGCATTCGAGCAATTGGTAAAACGATACGAACATACCACGATAAAAACAGCGTACCTCATAACAAGAAATAGGGAGTTAGCGAAAGATATTGTTCAAGAGGTGTTTATTCAATGCTATACCCAAATTCATTCCTTGCGACAGCCTGAGTACTTTCGAACCTGGTTGTATCGAATCCTCGTAAGATTAAGCTCTCGTGCGTTACAGAGAGAAAGGTGGAAGTCAATTTTTTCCCTGCAAAAATCAAACATTGATTGGGGTTATGACCCTAAAATAGTTGAAGAAGTTGAGAATAAAGAAACTTACAATGCTTTATATGATTCGGTAAACGCGTTACGGGAAAAATTCCGTGTGGTAATTATTCTTTATTATTTTAATGAGATGACTACAAAGGAGATCGCAAATATATTATCGATTTCTGATGGAACAGTAAAGTCGAGGCTTCATAAAGCAAGAAATCAAATCCACAAGTCATTAACATCCAAAGGAATAGAACATTCAATCGTTTCAATGGAGGGAGGAAGCAGTAATGTGGGAGACATACTTAAAAAAAATGCTGAAAGAACAAGCTGAGACAGTTGAAAATATGCCCAGCATATGGGAACAAATTCAAACGAAAGTTACCCGGCAATCTGTGAAAAAACACGGAAAAGCAAGAGGGAAACTCGTTCTTACTATTATCACCTGTAGCATGCTTCTGATATCTGGTGGTGTCTATGCGACGCAACAATATTACTATTGGAAGGTTCCCCGAAATGCGGAAGAGGTTAAAAAAAGTGAGGAACTTCACCAAATGTTAACCGAGAAAAAACTGAGTTCTGATGAATCAATAGCAGAGACCTTTCATCTTAATTTAACGAATTATAATTCAATCGATGTCAATGGATTATTTAAAAGCGATAGCTATGATCCTTTAGTCGATGTCGTAAGTAACATCATGGATCGGCAACAAGTGAATGATCGAAAACCAAGCGTATATATTCATAAACAAAATCAAAATGAAGGATTGATTTTGGAAGAAAGGGTAAACGCGTACGTTGTTCATTTCATTGAAAGAGCGAACGAAGAATGGAGAGTTAAAGAAAACAAAATCATAACAAAATGATGGCGTGTTTTAAAAACGAACAAAGTGTGTGAAGATATTTCTTTTGTGTGCAGAAGCTTTGAAGAAGAGGTCGGTGCATGCTATAAGGCAGTTCTTAAAACTGATCAATGGAAAGGGGATTATGTAATGCTTTCCAATCTAAAAAGATCACTTGGTGTCGGGATTTTAGGTCTATGTCTAGCTTTATCTGGAGTTACTATTGCTGCAGCTGTCAAAGATAAAGCACCTTATCAGCAAAAGTATTCGATGGAAATTAAGAATAAAAATGTGAAGGCGCATCACATTCAAAATTTACAGTGGCTAAATATTAAAACAAATTTGGATTCTTTAAGAAATTTAGACATTGTAACTGATGATGAAGGTGATTCATGGATTTATTGCTCCTTCTTAGAAAGTGGGTTGTTAATCGATCAAGTAAGGGAAAAATATTCAAAAGAAGCCGCCTTGTCTTTCAATGATGTGCAAGAGCGACTTCTGGATGATTTATCGAAAAAAGGCGATACAATGCCAGTCATATTAATTAATGAGGACTTAGATGAGGCAAAGTTTATCTTTACCCGTGAAGGTGGAAAGGGAGAAACAATCAAAAAAGAAATGACCTTTGACGAGGAAAGTCAGACATGGAGCCTTGTTCAATAATATAAGAGATGAGCAGCTGCCTCTAACGAGGATAAACAACTGAATAGTTGGAACCTGATGAATTACCCCCGAATCTCGGGGGTTTTTTAAAGAGTTTGCTGAACATTTACTGTTTAACAAAGATACCATTGCAATTGAGTTAGTAGCTAGAAATACAACCTTGAAAGGTTGACAAGCTGGCTGATCCCAGCACGAAGCTGTTGTTCATTCATATAGGAATAGCTTAATCGAATCCAGGACTGCTTCTCCCGCAGCGGATCGCAGATCGATCCGGGCACAAAGGTGAGAGAGTGCTCGATGCTTTTGGCCAGCAAGTGATCCATCGGGATGGTCTCCGGCAGCGAGATCCATAGATTGAAGCCGCCAGTCGGACTGATCCATTTCCAGTCGGTGACGGACAGCGCTTCTTCCATGACTTCTTTGCGGATGGCGAGAGCGGTGCGCAGCTTCCCGAGATGCTGCTGCATCCGTTCGGAAAAGAAATAATGCAAAAAGATCTTTTGGTTGAGCAGAGGCGCTCCGCTGTCTGACAAGGATTTGGCGGCCAGCAGCGCTTTCATGTAATAAGGACGGCAGGCGATGCAGGCAATCCCTAAGCCGGGTGCAATATATTTGCTGAAGCTGCGGATATAGATGACACAGCCAGCGGTGTCGTAGGAAAACAGCGGCTGTGGGGGCTCTTCCTCAAAATAAATATCGCGGTACGGATCATCCTCGACCAGCAGGCAGTGGTATTTTTCCGCAAGCTCGACCAGCCGTTTGCGCTGCTCGGCAGGGACGGTATAGCCGGTCGGATTGTGAAACGTCGGATTCATGTAGAACAGGCGGGGCTTATGGGTCTGCATCAGCCGTTCGACCTGCTCCAGATCATAGCCGCAGGGATGGATCTCGACCGGGATGATCCGCGCGCCCTGCCGGGAAAAGACATCGATGGCGGGGCTGTAAGTTGGCCGCTCCAGCAGCACCGCATCTCGCGGCTTGACCAGCACCTTTGCAACCAGATCGATCGCCTGCTGGGAACCCGTAGTGATCATCAGCTCATCGCGAGACAAGTAAAACTGATGCTGCTTGCTGAAATAATCGCACAAAGCCTCGCGCAGTTCCGCATCGCCCTGGGTGCCGGAATAGGTGCCCAGCACCTTGGGATACAGATCAAAAACCTTTTTCACATATTCGGAAAAATACAGATTGGGCAGCAGGTTCGGGTCAAGTAGCGCGATGGAAAATTGAAAGGCGGCCTGCACCTGATGAATTTCCGAGAGGTGGCTCTTCTGCACATAAGCGGACAGTACCGGATCATGCGTGGAATCGATCGTCATCCTGCCGCCGGGCTGCACGTAATAACCGGATTTATCTTTCACATAGACATGCTGCTGCTGCTTCAACAGCTGGTACGATTTCAATACCGTCAGCCGATTCACGGAAAGCTCCTTGGCCAATACCCGCACGGAGGGAAGCTTCTCATGCTCCTGCCACTCGCCGCGCTTGATTCGTTCCAGAACATAATCATACACACGCTCAAACAGCTTTTCCGATTGCGCGAATATAGGCTCAGCCTCTATCCTCTTCATGCACACTCCTCCCCTCCCTTCCATCATACACGTTTCCATTTCTCATCTGTTCTATTTTATCAAATCTGTTCTATTCCTTTAGCGTTATGATGAGGAAAAAAGGAGGGGGAGCAGGGATGATACTGTTCAACTATGTACTGATGTGTCTGATTTTCGGAACAACGTTTCTGGTGATCAAGGTAGGGATCGATGCGGGAGCGCCGCCTTTTTTCACGGCGGGGATGCGCTTTTTTCTGGCAGGATTGATCCTGTTTTCATGGATGGTGTGGAAACGAAAGGCGAGCGTATCGCTCTTGCTGCGCAAGGAGATGTTCTTTACGGGGCTGGGTCTGACCTTCGGGACATTCGCGACCTTGTATTGGGCGGAGCAATACGTGACTTCGGGGATTGCCGCGATCTTGTCAGCGACAGGGCCGCTGATGATTCTGTTGCTGCAGATGGGGATCTCTCGCCAAAAGGCTCCTGCGACTTCCGTAGCGGGCTGCATCATCGGATTTGCTGGTGTCTTGATCCTGCTTTTGCCTAGCGTGACGGTCAGCGTCAGCATGCTCTGGCTCTTTGGTTGCCTCGCGATTTTAATCGGAGAGCTGTTCTATTCATCGGGAGCCATCTATTCCAAGCGCGTGATCCAGCGTTTTCAGGAGACCTCTCCGATCGCTTTGAATGCTGCGCAAATGATGTATGGCGGCGGCATGCTGATGATCTTGTCGCTATGCACAGAGCGAGTGGAGGCGGCCGACCTGCTGGCGCCGAATGCGATCTTTTCGCTGCTGTATTTGACGGTCGTCGGCTCCATGATGGGGCACACCATTTTTTACTGGCTTGTCGCGAAAACCAATCCGGTGCTTCCATCGACCTGGCTGTATATTTCTCCGCTGCTTGCCCTGGGGCTAGGAGCTGTCCTGTACAATGAGCCGTTGTCGTTTTTCTCGCTGGCAGGGGGAGTCACGATCATCCTCGGGATTGTGCTGGTCAATCTCGAGACGTTGCGGCAGCTGGTGAACCGAAAAGCGCAGCAAACGATCTAAAAGAATTTATAAAACCATACAACGGTTGTTAAAATGGTCATAGTCAGATAGATTACGCCAAAACGCTGATAGTGGCGTTTCGTTTGTTTGCCATAGTTGGCTTCGGCCGGATTGATCCCGATCATGATGGTTCCGGCAAGGGCGATCACCATCAACAAGATGCTGGCGATTAGAATTGAGGTCATGCTCATCACAGTCACCTCCTGCTTGATGGCTTTATCATAACAATCGGCCGTTATCCTTTCTGTGATCGGTGTCACACTTTTTGCACGCGTCCAACATTTCAGGAACGTGGCTGCGTCTCGTCTACGTAAGAAAAACTTCCATAGAAGCCCTCGCGAAGAGGTTGTCGAGTCCTTCTTTAGAGGAAGTATTTCATGCTGTATCAGGCTGATTAGTTATGAAGATTATACGTTCTGATACAATAAAAAAGAGGGCTAGTCATGATGACGACGCCCTCTTCTTGTATGGTTATGAAGGTTACAGCAGGACGAGACCCATCGCTTCCTTCACACGCAGAATCACTTTTTCGGCTTCGGCCGCTGCTTTTTCGGCGGAATCGCGGAGAATCTTGTCCAATTGGGCAGGGTCATCCAGCTCGCGGTAGCGCTGTTGAATGGCGCCCAGCTTTTCGCTCATGACTTCGACGAGATCCTTCTTCAGATCGCCGTAGCCGCGTCCTTGGTAGCGCTCGACCAAGGTATCCACCGGAATATCGGCGAACAGACTGTAGATGGTGAGCAGGTTGGAAACCCCTGGCTTGTTCTCCCAGTCAAAGCGAATCTCGTTTTCCGTATCGGTCACGGCACGCATGATTTTTTTCTTGAAGACGTCCGGGCTCTCCAGGATCGCGATCCGGCTCGCTTCATTCTCAGCGGACTTGGACATCTTTTTGACAGGGTTGTCCAGCGCCATGATGCGTGCGCCAAAGGATTGGATGTGCGGCTCGGGAATGACGAAGACATCCTTCTCATAGCGCTTGTTAAAACGCTCCGCGATGTCGCGAGTCAGCTCGATATGCTGCTTCTGGTCATCGCCGACAGGTACATGGGTGGCATCGTAAAGCAGGATGTCAGCCGCCATCAGCACTGGATACGTAAACAGTCCGACCTGTACGTTGGCTTTCCCTTCCGATTTATCCTTGAATTGTGTCATCCGGTTCAATTCGCCCATGTAAGAGGCGCATTGCAACAGCCAGCCCAGCTCCGCATGCTGTCTCACATGGGATTGGATGAAGATGGTCGCTTTGGCAGGGTCCACACCGCAAGCCAGGTAAAGCTGTGCGATGGAACGCGATGCTTTCCGCAGTTCTTCGGGATCCTGCGGGACGGTCAATGCGTGCAGGTCCACGACGCAATAAAAAGCTTCTGCTTCATGCTGAAGTTCCACGAACTGTTTCAGGGCGCCCAGATAGTTGCCGATTGTCAGGTTGCCGGATGGTTGTACACCGGAAAAAATGCGTTTCATCTCTTTGCCTCCATCTCGCTATGTATCCCTTTATTTTACTGCAAAAAAGCGGACAAGCAAAGAAAAGAACGCATTTCCCGGAGCAGCTGGAAAATACGTTCTTGCAAGCACTCAATCCTCGACACGTGGCTTCGTAGGGTCGCAGTCCGGCGCATCGACTTCGGATACAGACGCCAGCTTCAGCAGGTAGTAGCATTCCTCGCGTGCCATATGGTCAGGCATGAGGGGAGAAAGCGCGCCGAGCAGTCTCGCGTCCAGATCCAACTCCTCGATCTCTTCCAGGAAGCGGGAGAACAGACGAATCTCCAGATCGACCTCTTGATTAAAGCGGGCCAGGGCAGGGAAACGCTCCAGATTGGTGCGCAGGTATCCGGCCAGCTCGGTGGCTTTGATATAGAAGGCTTCGAATTGCTGGGCAAAGTCGCTGCCTCTGGCGATGATCGGTTTTTCCACCGGATCGCTCAAGCTGGCGATGGTGCTCGCATGTCCCGCAGCATCCGGAAGCCAGAGCAGGTGATAATGTAGCGGATGGCAGGCAGGCGGCAGATCCTCTGCTACGAGGAATTGCGCGATCCGCAAGTACTCATCCACTTCATTGACCATGTGATTGAGGAAGGTGGGAGGCAGATTGATCGAGATATCGCCTTCCAATTGTCTCGCTAAAATGCTCAGCTTAAAGGTGCGTATTTCGGCAGCCTGTAAACAAGCCTGCTGATTCAAATGGAGAATTTCCCCATGGGATAGATCACGACGGGCAGTATCCAGAAGTTGGTCGAAAACGTTGATGAAATGATTGGCTGTGCATACCGCTTCCACTTCTGCAGGGGAGAGCGAGCTGAACAGAAAGCGAGCATGGTCGCCAAGGATTTGCAGCCAAAAGCGCTGCTCAAACAAGGCTGCCTGATCATAATGAACAGTACTCATGAATTTCCCTCCTTCATTACCAACAGCATTTTATGAAAGGAGGCGTAGGTAGGTGCCTATATGACTAGGAAAATTCCGGGTAACCGCGCTTTTAAACCTTTTAAACAAATGATTAAACCTTAGGTACAACCCCCGTCACGAGTGCTTTTTCTCCGCGATGGTCGGATCGGGCATGTCGATAAATTCATGGATGTCTACCGCCAAACGCTCGATCTTGGTAGGGACACCGCGGTAAAACACATAGCGGCCGCGTCGTTCGCTCCAGATAAAATCGGTTTCCAAGAGCAGCTTGATATGCTTGGAGACAGCCGGTTCGGTGATCCCGTGCAGATCCGCCAGCTGCTGAATGCAATAGGGGTGATCCAGCAACGATTTGAGAATGGCAGTCCGCGTCGGATCGCTGAACACTTTCATTTTCGCGATAAAGTCGCTGGCAATCGCCGTTTGTGCGGCGGTTCCTGGCACGTCGACGTGCATGCCCACCGAAATTTTTTCCGGGTAATGTCCCAGCATGAGATGAGGATTTACAAAGGAAGAGGGAAACAAATAGATGCGCTTCAAATCCGCATAGTTGAATTGATACGTCTTCGCCTTCTGAAACTGGACAAAGGTATCGTGCAGCTGCATGCGTGGGTGAATGCCGGATAAAAAGTGCAGCGGGTCTTCCTTCAGTGCTTCTTCCGTATCGTGCACAGCACGGATGAGCCAGGGCTCCACACGCCGTTCCTCTTTGCGGAAATAGGGGAGATAGGCATGGCAAAAATCCAGGAAGGAACGCTTGATGTTCTTTGGACGGACAATCACTTCACGCTGCTCCGGTTTTACCTGCTCATACAAGTCATCGGTTCGTCCCTTCATCCACGCTTCGACCTGCTGGCGGTGATAGATGGGGCCGATCATCCCTTCGATAAATTCTTCCGGAGTCAGGGCTTCGATGCGCTCCAAGGCGGCCTCTATAGACGGATAGGCGTGTTCGTTCCACGGTTCGATGAAATCGAGAATCTCGAGGAAATTATTGGATAAGGTACGGTAATAGGGCAGTTGTTCCACCAGCTTCGACGGGAGCTCCGCTCGCTGCTGTGTCGCCCAGGCTAATCGCGACGTATGATGCTCCGGGTTGGCCAGTACGTGCAGGCTGAGGAAAAATTCGTAGGCTGGCAAATAAAAGATGGAAACATGCTTTTTCAGCCACAGCTGTAAGTCTTGCAAGAACGGTATCCCCCCATCTATCATTATATGAATTAACTGCTTGGTTAATTTATAGATTGAAGTGCGAAAATTATAATTATTATGGAGATATAGGGATACTTTGTCAATCGGCAAATATGGGCACTTCTTCTGGACAATGGTGAAAGCCCGAAGCGTGCATGCAGCTGTCGCTTCGGGCTCTCTGCTTGTCTTTATCCATTTTTCAGAGCTTGAAAGCAGCTCTCCAAATGAGCCAGCTCTTCTTTTGACAGCGCCTGCTGCTGGTAACGATGCCGGTGGTACAGATCGGTAATTTGCGAAATCAGCGCGAACCGCCGGTCATTTCCCCACTTCTGCCCGATGCGCAGCAGGAACTCCTGGCTGGTTTCATCCTTTTGCATCGGCATGCCCTGCGCTTTCATGTAGCGTAAAAACTGGTAGTACAGATAGCGTGCCTGATCATCTTTTGGTGCAGAGAAACGTTCCATGAAAGATTGGACCATTCCTCCAAGGCCGGAGCCTGCCTTGCCCTGTGCCTCGACGGGGGAGATGCGGCCGGAAGCGCCCGCAGAATGAGCCTGTTCCACAGGCATTCCGGCAGGATAGCGCCGCTGCCACATTTTCCGGCCTAACCAGATTGCAAAACCTAGCACGATCAGCGCGATCAAATATGGCTGCAAGAGGGAAAATAGCGTCTCCTCCTGTCCAGACATGCCGTGATCGATCGTGTTCCCCGGTTGACCGTCATTGCCCGTCACGAGATCAATGCGCTGATCTTTGGACAGAATCTGGGCCAATTGGTTAATCCACTGCTCGATCAGCGCCAATAGCGGCGCAAACACAGTAAAAAGCAACGAGCCCAAGGGATTTTTGACAAGCGACCAGAGGACGGAACCGGCAAAGAGCAAGGCACTGACGATGGCCAGATAAGCCGCCAGCCCAACCAGCTTGATTTGCCCCAGCTCTGCGGCTATTCGCAGGCGAAGTGCGGCTGGAACGGACAGTCCCGCTGGTTTTTCCCGCGTGAGAAACTCGCCTTCGCTCGTGATCAGGTAGGTGAGGAGCAGCACGCTCAGCATGCCAAACAAGTCGCTGACTCCGGTCGTGCTCTCGGACAGCGAAACATAGAGAGCTTGATAGATCAGCGAGGCCAAAAAAATGAGCGTGGCGAGTCCAAACCGGCGCAGCAAATCAAAATGATACAGCCGCATGGTCACGATCGTATGGATCCGCCAGTAGAAAGCACCCGCGATCGCAAGGGCTGCGATCCACGAATCGAACCCCAGATAAGCGGCGATCCCCGCAAAGGCGATCAGCGGATAGAGCAGCAGATGGATCCACATGCTGCGCCCTCCGCCTTGATACAGCCACGCCCCCAGACCGAGCAAGCCGGCTGCCGCTGCCGAAAAGGCCAGCATCGGCCAAAAGCGGGTTGCCAAATAGCCGAACAAGGAGAGCAGCCCCGCTGCCATCAAAGCTTCGAGCCAAAAAATCGCCATCCAGCGCCACAGCATACGTCTGTTCACCGCGCTACGCCTCCCTTCCCAGCAGGAGGGGAAGCCACGGCAATCTGCTGATAGACAGGCCGTTCACCGGATACATCCATCAGGAGTACGGTGTGGCCGCGCCGCAGCAGTCGCTGCATCGACTCCCTGATAAAATCGTCCATACGGGGCGTGACGATCAGCAGTGCCTCTTTCTCCCGGCTATGCTCCAAGCGCCGCAGCAGCAAGGGAAGCGAGGTCGGTATGTATTGACTCAAGCGGGCGAGCTGCGTCATCGCCTGCACATAATGTTTCTTTCCGCTTCCTTTCGGCAAGTCAAAATGCTCCTTGCCGCGAAAACGTACGTTGAGCAGCAGCTCATAGGACAAGCCTTCCTGACGGCATCGCGTCGCCAGAGCGGCCAGACATGAGATGGTACGCTCATTGACGGCATCGTTAAAACGCATCAGGGTGGGTTCGTATGATGGCAGGATATGGCCGACGATTCGCCAGGAGGCACGGGCTGTGTACTCGTATTGCCGTGTTTGCAGCTCGCTGGTCTTCGCGCTCGCCTTCCAATCGATCGAGCGAAGCCGATCTCCGGCCGCATAGGGACGCAGCCCGCGTAAAAAAGTCGGGTCATCCTGCGTACGCTGACGGGACAAGCGATTCCCGACCGCTTCCGTCTCGCCCAAGGAAAACGACGGTAAAGGTAAAATGGCCGGATACACCAGCAAGGAAAACGGCATGGGTAAGACCATGGGACAGCCATCCCCGCCAAAAGGGTCCAACGCTTCCCCCTGCAGCTCGCTTAGCCAGATCACGCCGCGCTGCGAGGGGATCAGAGTCAAGCTGCGTTCCACCTGAGATTTTCGTGGAACACTGAGCCAGAGCTCGGCGATCGCGCGCTTTTGGCTGACTGTTACGGAGTCGGCACCCTCAATGTGGACATGCTCAGGCAGCGAAAATTGCAAGCGAGTCAACGGGAGCGGAAGCCATGAACGGTTCACCAGCGTCAAGAGTATCTGTACAGGGGTTCCCGGCATGACACGGCTTTGATCGGCCTCCCACGACACCGTGACCAGCTGCGGCAGTTTGGTCAGCCACCAGCGGCGCATGGCGTACAAGGCAAAAAAGCTTGTCCCCAAAAGCCAGAGGAACCAGCTGCCCGAAAACAAGGCGAAAAACAAAATGAGCGTCCCGAGAAGATGATAAAGCTGACGCAGACTCAACATGTTAGCGAACGCCCTCTTCCACCGGAGTCGGCACGCTTTGCAGGATCTGGGCGACCACTTCCGCTTCCGTCACATGCAGCTCCGCCTCCATGGAAAGCTGGATGCGATGAGTGAACAAGGCAGGCACCGCCAGCTTCACATCATCCGGCAAGACGTACGTGCGACCAGCCAAAAAGGCGAGTGCCTGTGCGGATCGTACCAGCGCCAACATGGCCCGCGGGCTGATTCCGACCGCTACCGCTTTATGCTGACGGGATGCCTCAGTCAGATCGAGGACGTAGCCTTCTACCGCCTCGCTCACATGGATTTGCCGCACCTGTGCCTGCATCGCGATGATTTCTTCCACAGACACCACCGGCTGTATCTGCTCCAGCGGCGAATCGTCGCGGAATCGGCGGAGAATCTCTCTTGAATCATCCCGAGTGCCATAGCCAAGGGAAAGCCGGAAGAGAAAACGATCAAGCTGTGCTTCTGGCAGGGGATAAGTGCCCTCTGACTCGATTGGGTTTTGCGTAGCGATGACAAAAAAGGCAGGGGGAAGCGGGAGCGTGACCCCTTCGATGGTAGCCTGCCGTTCCTCCATGCACTCCAAGAGGCCAGACTGCGTACGAGGGGTGGCCCGGTTGATTTCATCCGCCAGGAGCACATCGGTGAAGACGGGACCGCGCCGCAGCTCGAACTCGCTTTTTTGCGGGTTGAAATAGTGCAAGCCCACGACATCGGTCGGCAGCAGGTCGGAGGTAAATTGAAGACGGTGGAAACTGCCGCCGATCGCCTGCGCCACAGTTTTGGCGAGCATGGTTTTTCCCATGCCGGGCAGATCCTCCAGCAGCACGTGACCGCGAGCCAGCAAGGCGGCGATCAGCAGGCGAATCTGCTCTTCTTTTCCGACCATGACGCGAGAAACTGTATCGAGTAAGGCAGTTGTTTTTGGCTGGGTCATGTGAAAGCTCCTTTTCATAAAATCAATTGGGGATATATGGAATTATGTCATAGATCAACCGAATTTTCACACTTTTCTTTTCCCGCTCTTCGAAAAGGAGGCAGGAAGAAGGGGGAACCAAAATCATACTGTGACTATAGTCACCCGCGACCCAGTAGACAGATTTGGGTAAATTTGTCTGTCAACTGCGAAGCAGGACGAATTTTTTTCACCTGCTTTTCCTAGGAAACGTCCGCATTCGACGACATTTTTTGCGGGAAAAGACCCGTATCCGGCTGAAATGAAAGTCATAAGTGAACAAAAAGCCCGTAAGATAAAAAGGTGTTTGCCTGAAAAAACGTTTCGGCTTTTGACGAAATGACACCATGCACAAAATGTAGAAAAACACATGGAAATGGGAGGGATTTCGACAATTTCATCCCGTTGTCAGTCAATAAGTAGTCCGATAGTATTAAAGCTGCTGGGAATTGTTGGCTGGTAAAATATGAATGCGAAATATGGTGGAATTGTCATGAAAGGGATGTGGCAAGATTTACGCGTTTGCTTGTTCATTTTTCGCTGGTTCGTTTTTTTGGCCTCTTTTCTCTTTTTCGTGGAAGAGACGACTGGGGAATTCATGCTTTTATATTTCTTGGTCGTGATGAATTTATTTTATACCGTCCTGTTGTTTCGGCCGACGCAACGTTTTTTCATGATCTTGCTCACCTTGTTTGATTTGCTGATCAATATCCGATTGATCGCGGAGACGGGCGGGTGGAACAGTCCATTCACCATATACGCCTATACCACTCTGTTTTGGTTAGGAACCTATCTGGCTGGTTGGAAGCTCGTACTGACAACCATTCTCTTTTTTATCAGCAGCCTCGTATATGCAACAAAACCCACGAAAACCTACACCTTGTCTGATTCCTCAAATGAACTCATCATGTTTTTCCTGCAAGTGATCACCCTGTGCAGCATCTACTTTGCTCTTGTCTTCATTTCTTCCCATCTCATGAAGTTGTATCGACGCGTGATTACCTTCTATTTATTTTTGCGGAAGCTTTCGCATACCCAACAGACGGCAGAGCTTTGCCACTCTACGGAACGATTGCTGCGCCGTTTATTTCGGACCCATCACGCCTATCTTTGCTGGCTGGATGAGCCGCAGCCGACCACGGATTGGCGCCGGCTAAGCTACATGACCGAGCTTGCCGAGCGGGGCATGCTGGAGAAGAGCAAGCCGATGCTCCATACCTTTATCAATTACAACGGCAAGGAAGAAACGATTTATTGCTTTCCCCTGCGCGATGGGGGACAACACTACGGTGCTTTTCTTGTCTCGCTAAAAGAACCGCAGATGCCCTCGAGACTGATCTTTTTATACCTGATGCTGGTCTCCTCGGCAGTCATCAACCAGAAAAAACAACTGCAGATGAACCTGGAGATTGCTGCCGCTCTCAATAAAGAAATGCGCAACAAGCTGGCCCAGGATATGCACGATGGCTTGGCGCAGCAGCTGTTTTTTCTCTCGGCGCAGCTGTTTCAGATCAAGCAATCGATAGCTGCTGCAGCAACGCCTGATATCATCAGCAGGTTTGAGCATTTGGAAGAACAGGTGAAGCATTGTCATCTGGAAGTACGCGGCTACATTCACCATCTGTATGATACGAGAGAGACGGGGCAAATCTTTCAAGCGGTGCAAAAGCTGCTGCAGCGGATCACGACAGGACACGAGATTGAACTGGAATACATCACGCGGGGCAGCTACGCAGAGGAAAACCTTAATCTGCTCGAGGTGATCTACCGATTTGTGGAAGAAGCGGTCTACAATGTGCTGAAACACGCGCAGGCGACTCGATTGGAGGTCACCATCGAAGTCACGTCCGTCCAGTGGACGGTCAAAGTGGCGGATAACGGCGTTGGATTGCCGACCGAAAGGCTTCCTGAGCAGGAGGGGCATTATGGAGCGACTGGAATGAATGAACGGATCAAGCAGATGTCGGGTACCTTCCAGATTCGCTCGTGGCCTGATCGCGGTACGGAATTAATCGCTATTATTCCTAGAAAGGCAGTGAAACGTTATGTCTGAAGTACGGTTATTGCTTGCTGATGACCACAAGATCATCAGGGAAGGATTGAAGCTGATCTTAAACAGTTCTCCGCGATACCGCGTCATTGAAGAGGCGGCGAATGGAGACGAGCTGGTACGCAAAGCGATGGCCACCCATCCGGATCTGATCATATCGGATTTGAAAATGCCCGGTCCTTCCATATTGGAGACGTGCAAAATGCTGAAAGAGAGCATACCGGATGTGAAAGTGCTGATTTTAACCGCGTATGACGAAAGTGAGGACATCTTCCGCGCACTGGAGTCCAGCGTTGACGGATATATCAAAAAAGACACGCTCCCCGAGCAGATCCTGAGTACGATCGACATGGTGCTGATGGGGTACTCCTGCTTCCAGCCCAAGCTGAACCGGAAGAAAAAGGAGGAGGAGAGCGAGATCGCGCTGACCGAACGTGAACACGAGATTTTTCAATTGATCATGGAAAATCTGAGCAATCAGGAAATCGCGCAGCAGCTCTTTATTTCCGAAGCCACGGTGAAGACCCATGTCAGCAGCATTTTACGGAAAACGGGGCAGCCCAACCGGTCGCAGGCTGTGCTGTATGCCCTCAAAAAGGGATATGTGCAGGTCCCTTCCTAGTCAATCGGAACAGTATGGAAAAAGATAGCGAGGTTATCGGATGGAAAAAGTAAGAGACGAGATTCAACGATCTCTGGCGGAGCGAATTGTATTTTGCATGGCGGTACTCGTGACCATTGCTTTTCTCTTCGTATTGGGACAGTCTGTTTCCAGCGCGAAGCCATTGATGCAGGATCATTTGCTGTATGGGTGCGGGATGTGCGTGCTCGTGTACTGGTCCATATCACTGCTCCATCGATCGCGCACCTTGCGAACTTCTCTCACGATCAATGCAACCGCATTTTTTTGCCTGCTTCTGTTTTCATTCGGTGCGTTTTACAACCCGTTGCAAATCAAGGAAATCTGGATCGGCTTTCTCCTCTACCCGATCATCATCAGCCTCTTCCAGCATCGTCAGCTGTATCTTATCTGGTGTACCGCTTCCTTTTTGGTCTATGTCTTCTATTTTATGAGCCATCTGGAGGAGATTGCGCTTCCGGAGGCGCTCTCCATCGCCATCATCAGCAAATTGATGTATGCGCTGGTGGCCAATTCTCTGGGCTATTTGATCATCGAGCATCTGGAAGGGATGAAGGCCAGGTATTTACGCCTGAGCGATGAGCGCAATAAGGACTACATGTTTCATGTGCTTTATTCCTTGATTCCGATCGTGGAGAGGAAAACGCAGACATCGAGCAGTGAGATCGAGGAGTCGGCCCGCTTGATGAAGCAGATCGCGAGCTTCTATCCGCAGGAAAAGATTCACGACTGGGAGTTTAATCTGCTGGCGGTTCTGCACTATGTAAGCCGCATCAAGTGGCCGGATTATGTGTTTGAAAAAACGGGCCGGCTGACGACGTTTGAATACCAGATCGTCCAGGAGCATTGCTTTTTCGCCAAGGAAATCATGTATGGACAGCAGGAATGCGAGCGGATCATGGACGCGCTCAAATACCATCATGAACGATTGGACGGCTCCGGGTATCCGTATCAGCTGACCGCTGATGATATCCCGTATTTGGCACAGATCTTGGGAATTGTGGACAGCTATATGGCGATGACGATGTCACGTCCTTACCGAGCGGCTCGGTCGGAAGAGGAAGCGTTTCAGGATATTCAATCGTTGTCAGGCAAGGCGTATCATCCAGAGCTGGTGCAAGCACTATATCGTGCGATCGGATCGCCCGCTATCGAGGAACGGACGCGGGCGGAGCGAAATCTCCCTGCCTATGTAGGAGAAAATCAGTATGTTGGCTAAGGAATATCCGCCTCGATGATGATGTTTTCCGTTTCCTCGTCCTGCTAGGCTGAGAGAAAAGGGGTAACGGAGGGCTGTCATGCTGAAAAAGAGATGTGATCGTTGTAAACGGAGCTCGTTTGGCAACGATGAAATGAGAGAGTGGATCTGTCCGTATTGCCAAAAGGATATTACCCATATAAAGTCTGAGCCGCCCGTCTATTTTACCGTGCGCAACCATCATGCAGCGAAAGACCGCAGACGCAATGACAACCAGCCGAAATCCATTCTGCGGATAAGGGATTTGGCATAGCCGCGTATGGCGTGTATGCAGAGGAATTGAGATCAACCTCATGGAACCATAACAGCCTGCAGAGCTCCTCCTCAAAAAAGGGAGGAGTCTTTTTTTCTCAAGATCGGGTTTTCTCATCCTCAAGGAGGAGGTACCCTCAGCCTGATCGCCAATGAAGTTCCACCTGACAAGGGAGCAACGTCCTTCTGATGATGGAAGAGAAACGATCGAGTGGGACGCTACAATAACCAGAAGGAGGTATCGCCATGTCTCGCAGGGGCTTGCTTCTTGTCTTACAAGTTCTATTAGGTCTATTCGTATTGATGAATTTGTTTCTCTATGTATCTGCCAAATGGACACCAGAGAGAATGCCAGGAATCGCAGGCTGGCGAGTGCTCTCTGTGCTGACGGGCAGCATGGAGCCTGTCATCCGGGCCGGCGATATGGTGATTGTCGCAAAATACCAGGCCGATCATCCCCAGGTGGGTGACGTCATTACGTTTTGGCAGGATGAGGCCAGGAGCTCCCTGATCACCCATCGCGTCATGGAGCGGCTCGATGAAAATGGATATGTACTGACAAAAGGAGATGCCAATCATGAGACGGATGGGGGTTGGACGGCTCCGGATCGCATTCTGGGCAAGGTCGTGCTGACGATTCCCTACGCCGCAGCCCTGCAGAACTTTTTGCGGCACCCTGTTGTTCTTGGGTTGATGATATTGCTTCTGCTGGCTACCAGCTATCGACAATGGAAGCAAAGGAACCGGGGATCTGGTGAGACTCTTGGAAGAAATAAGGAGGATATGATTCATGAGCAGTCGGTTTGAAAAGATGAAGAATTGGCCCTGGAAACGGATCATGATCGGAACGGCCGTCATCTCTTCCATTGCGGCGAGCTCGAGCTTCGGCACCTATGCGTACTTTACCAGCCAGGTGCAAGAGACGAGTGCCTTTACAGCCGGCAAGCTGGAAATCGGGCTGGGGACGACCGAGACCAGTTTTCGTGCAGAGGGAGATGAGCCCTTTTTGCCAGGGGTTCGTTTTGAGAAAAAGCTGCGCATCGAAAACATGAGTGATGTCCCCGTGAAATATGCGCTGTTGGCCAACAAGCAAGGCGGCGATGATATCGTCTATGACCAGCTCATGGTGGAAGTCCGCAGAGGCGGAGCGGATGGAGATTTGCTCTACATGGGACGCGTCAGCCAGTTGACCCGCGCGAATGTCATCATTTCCGAGCTGGAAAAGGAAGCAGGAGATGACCTCCATTTTTCGGTCTACCTGCCGGAAAGTACGGGCAATGAAGTGCAGCAAAAATCGGCAGAAGTGGAATTTGGCTTCCTGGCCACCCAGATCGAAAACGGCGAGTACTTTGCGCAGAGTGGTCCTGTGATGACGCTGACTCCCTCCGATTTTGAAGAAGGCATCATGAAGGCGACCGAACGGGTGATGAAGGATACGGTGCAGGGTACGACCTTCATTTTGGCAGAAGGAAGCTACAGCCTGCCAAACGATTTTACCTTCCCGGCCCACTCGACATGGAAAGCGGAAAAAGGCAAAGAAGGCAAGGTGGTCCTTGACGCCGAGGACTTGAACGTGAAAGAGGTATCGTTTGACGGCATTACCTTCAGCGGCTCGGGAGTCGGCCTCTATGTCGATACCAATGTCAGCATTTCCAACAGCACCTTCGAAGGCTATGAAGCGGCGATTCAGACGACTCCTGGCGACAGCGAGGGACGCAAAGGGCTGACTGTGAAAGACAGCACCTTCAAAAATGTAGACAAAGGGATCGTGCTGGATCAGGAAATGAAGGCCGTGGTCATCGCAGGCAATACGTTTGAAAATGTGGAGCATGCGGTATCCGCTACGGGCGAGAAGGCATCGGAAATTCAAATCGTCGGCAACGACTTCACCAAGGTTAGCGGCTACGCGGTAGACAGCGACGGCGTCCGCATCGGGGATGGCATCACCGGCTTCAAGGAAGCGGCAGACGAGGACGGATCAGGCGAAGGGAAGCTGGCCGTGCATGTCCAGCAAGCAGACTTCTACCTGGAAGCGAACAAGTATAAATGATCGCAGACCAGAGTCAGTAGGGCGAAAGAGGGGAAACCACGTTGAGTATCAGGGACAAATGGATAAGCGGCGTTTTTCTCTTCGGTGTGACCGTTGCTCTCTGGGTGCAGCCATCCCATACGTACAGCTGGATGTGGAACGAGGCGAAGGACACGGGCCATGAGTTTTTCGTCGGCTTGCTCGATATCACCAGCAGCTCCTTTGACGAGAAATGGAAGGTTGTGAAAGGCGGAAATCAGACAGTGGACCTGGGGAAAATGATCCCGGGCGATGAACGGCAGCTGGAAGCGGTCCTCTCCAAAGGGGACAGCGATCTCGATTTTCGCTATAAGATTACCGCGGAGCTGAAGGACGGATCTGCTCCGGATGCGATTGCCAAGCTGGCACAGGTGCTCCGTATGCGCATTGAAAGCCAGGGAGATATCCTGTTCGATGGCTTGGCGAGTGAGCTCTTTCCGATCCGGCCAGGTGAGGAGCCGGTAACGGAACCGGTGACAGAGGAAAAAGAGAAGCAGAAAGAACCGGCATTGAGGGAAACGAAGATGGAACTGGTGCATCGAAAAGGCGAACCAAACAAAGTGTTTCTTATCACGGTGTACTTGCCGAACGAGGGTGTCGATGCTTCCTATCAAGGCTTGGCTGCCAAGCTTCAGCTGAGATTTGAGGCGAAGCAGGATACAACCGGCGCGATATACGCAGAGTAGGAGGGATCATGTGAAAAAGGCATTGCTATATGTAACCACGTTTTCCTCCCTCTGCTTGCTATTGCAACTGGATGGAACATCCGCCTATTTGACGAGTGACAAAATGCAGGAATCCTCCGTATCGCTCGGCACCAATCGGGATATGTTTGTCTTTGAGGAAAGGGACCTGGTCCTGACCACGTCCGTGCACAAGAAGACCAAGATCACTCGTACACAAGGGGCGGGCGGTCAAGGGGGAAGCTCATCATCCACCTCGGACACGAGCATTGAAAGAGGCAGCGCGGTCATTGTTTTCCAACCGATGCGGCCTCATTTGACGCTGGATGCGTCCAATTTTACCGTCACAGGCGACGCGGAGGATTATGTGTCGATCTCCCCGGCCCAATTGCCGGACCGGGCAACAGGACTGGCGTTTATCGTCGAGCACAAACTGGATGCGGTAAACAAAAAGAACGAAACGGTAACCGGACAGCTTCATGTGCAGGCATTGGGCGGATTTTATCATGTCACGGTACCGATAAAGATCCGCACGAATTATAAAGAGACCACGGAAGTGACGACGGTCAGCGCACCACCGCCAGCTCCCGGTACACCGTCAACTCCGCCAACTCCACCGCCATCAACCGATCCTCCTCCAGACTCGGGGACACCTACTCCAGGCGGTTCCGGGGGGAGTACACCACCGGATAGCGGCAGCAATCCGCCAGATGGGGGTGGCACGCCGAGTGATGGAGGCGGCTCTACGGACGGGGGTGGCTCTACGGATGGGGGTGGCTCTACGGATGGGGGCGGCTCTACGGATGGGGGCGGCTCTACGGATGGGGGCGGCTCTACGGATGGAGGCGGCTCTACGGATGGAGGCGGCTCTACGGATGGGGGCGGCTCTACGGATGGGGGCGGCTCTACGGATGGAGGCGGCTCTACGGATGGAGGCGGCTCTTCAGATGGGGGCGGCTCTACGGATGGGGGCGGCTCCTCGGATGGAGGCGGCTCCTCAGATGGAGGCGGCTCCACAGATGGGGGCGGTTCTTCGGATGGAGGCGGCTCCACAGATGGGGGCGGTTCTTCGGATGGAGGCGGCTCCTCAGACGGAGGTAAATCCTCTTGATGCAGTTACCCATATACCCGTTGTATGTGCAGTAGACCCAGTGAGGATCCAATCTTCACTGGGTTTTTTCTTGCCGGCGAACAGGTCCGTATCTGTCGAGTCCCCCCGCGGATGAGAGTGCCCTCCTACTTGAGGATGAGAGAGGAGGAGGCGAGGTTGTAGGCGGGGTTCATTCGTACATCTGCCCGATTTCACCCTGATGCAGGAAGTTAGCTGCTGGAAAAATCCGTATGATTAAAACTGTGAACGGCATACGCGAGCCGCACGAAGAAAGAGAGGAATGCTTACTGTGGCAGTCGTCAAAAAAATCGTATCAGTGCTGACCACGACGTTTCTGGTACTGGTGATCCTGCTGAGCGTGTTCATTTTTGCCGGAAAGTTTAACGGAGGCAAAACGACATTGTTTGGAAATGAGCTGTTGGTTGTACTCAGTGGCTCGATGTCACCGACCTTTGATACGGGAAGCATCGTGGCAATCAGACCGGTTCCTTTCGAACAAATTCAAAAAGGGGACATCGTAACCTTCAAGGACAAGGATGATTTGACCGTCACCCACCGTGTGATCGACTTTGTCGAGAACAAAGGGAAAAAACAATTGGTCACTAAGGGTGATGCCAATGACGGCAAGGATGGCAATCCGGTTCCAGCTGATAAGGTTCTGGGCAAAGTGCAGTACTGGGTGCCGCTGATCGGCTATCTGATCGAGTTTGTCCGCTCGAAGGTTGGCATGCTGCTCTTCCTGGTCGTTCCCGGGCTGTACATCATCGTGAGCCAGATCTGGAAGCTGATGGGCATGATCAAGCAGCAAGAGGCAAACACAAACAACCAGACGTAAGGTGCGGATGGTATCTTGTAGCATGGAATCAGCCGCGTGCTGATTCCAGGTTGCAAGTCATCATATAAAAACTAAGAGATAATCGGGAGGAATTTCAAAATGAACCTGAAAAAACAATTTGCACTGACTTTGGCTTCTGTAGGTTTGGGCGCAGCACTCATCGGTGGAGGAACGTTCGCTTACTTCAGCGACACTGCAGAAGTGAACAACACATTCGCAGCTGGTACGCTGGATCTGTCCGTCGATCCAACTGTCGTGTTCGACCTCGAAAACATGAAGCCTGGTGACTGGTCCACTCGTGCATACAGCATCATAAACGATGGCACCCTGGACATCGGCAACGTATACCTGTCTACCGAAGTAACGGAGACAGATGCAAAAGGCGACAATGGCGGCGAAAGCTTGGATGAGCACATCTACGTAAACTTCAAATGGAACATCGACAACGGTTCCGTTCCAGTATTCGATATGTCCCTCGCTGAGCTGAAAGAAAAAACCGGCACAGATCGTCCAAACATCGCTGAAGCTTGGTGGGCTGCTACTGGTACTGACCTGCCTCCTGGCGACCTCGACGACATCCTGGTTCAAATCGAGTTCCGCGACAACGGTGAAAACCAAAACAAATTCCAAGGCGATTCTATCCAAGTGAAATGGACCTTCGAAGCTACTCAAGGCGAAGGCGAAGCGCTATAAGAAAGCAATGGCTGAAGGTGGGTGCAACGCCCACCTTCTCCTTATAGAGAGAAGCTTTTTTTCCTAGACAGAGATAGAACTGACGCGTTGGAGGCGATCGGAAAATGAACTTGAAAAAGCGATTTGCACTTACCTTGGCATCCGTAGGGCTGGGGGCAGCCTTGGTCAGCGGAGGCACATTTGCTTACTTTAGCGATACCGCAGTCGTCAACAACACCTTTGCCACGGGTACTCTGGATTTGAGTGTGAACCCGACGGTAGCCTTTGATGTCGCCAATTTAAAGCCTGGCGATTATATGGTGCGCTATTTTGAAATTACCAACAGCGGCACGCTGGATATCCAGGATGTCCTGATGAAGACGACCTATACCATCGAGGATGCAAAAGGCGACAACGGTTCCGAGGATTTCGCCAACTACCTCAATGTCGAGTTTTTGACAAGCGATGGACAGGTCGTGCTGCTCAACCAATCGCTGGCAAAGCTAAAGCAGCTCAGCGATAGCGGCAAAGCGCCGGATATCTCCTCCCTGTATGGCTTCATGAAGCATCTGCCGGTAGGCGATTCTGATGTGATCTGCATGAAAATCGTCTTTACCGATACCGGCCTTGATCAAAATATCTTCCAGGGCGATAAGGTGAATCTGAAATGGACACTGGAAGCACATCAAGGTAAAGGGGTCGCCAAGTAAGGGACACAAAAGAGGAAATGGGGAGAAAGCTCGGCGGGTCTAGTGCCTGACGGGCTTTTTGACTGTTTGGAAGAAGCGTGCTATGTTGGACTTATTGGAAAATTTCGGAACAAGGAGGCGGGTTGCATGTTCAAACGGCATGAAGTCCTGTTCAATCAATTGCAAGCTTATCGGGATGAGACGCTTCAGCTCGTGGGAGATGTAACGGAAGAAATGGCGGATCGTATTCCGGCAGGCTTTCGCAATAACATTCGCTGGAATCTGGGGCATATTTATCTGGACCAGTACTTGTGGATTCAGCATTTGACCAAAGAGACGATTCAAATGCCGGACGGGTTTCAGGAGTGGTTCGGCTATGGGACTAGCCCTGCGGATTGGCAAACGAATCCCCCTTCTCTGGAAGCGCTTCAGGAGCTGCTGAAAGGCCAGCCTGGGCACATTCGCGATACTTATGGCGAGCGATTGGAAGAAGAGTTTCCTGCAACGGAAATGGGCATGCATACGATCGAGCAGGTATTGATTCGCACGATATTCCATGAAGGAATGCATATCGAGGCGATCAAGGCGATTCGCAGATTTTTATGAGCCAACATACAAGAAGGAGCTGGCGATAGCAGCTCCTCTTGTCATGATCGAAAGATATTCCGTTATTTCAATGTAAAATGGGCCGCTGCATCAGCCAGTTCTTTCGTTAGACTGTCAATTGTATGCACCATTGACGCCAGCTGTTGGACCCGCGCTGACTGCTCGACCATGGTAGCGGTCACTTCTTCAACGGACGCAGACACTTCTTCGCCGGATGCCGACAGGTTTTGGGCAGATACCATGACTTCGTCTTTTTCCTTTTCCATGAGGGAGACTTCCTCCACCACCCGTTTAATCTGTTCAGTAATATCGGTGATTTTTCCCAGAATGGCATGAAAGGCTTCTTGTGTCTGACCGACATACTCGTCTTGCTTGCAGGCGATTGTACGGATCTCATTTACACTTTGATTATTCTCGGCTACATAAGCCAGATTTTGTTGGATGATGGCATGTATTTCGTTTGACTGGTCAGAGCTTTGCTCGGCAAGTTTGCGAATTTCAGCTGCCACGACTGCAAAGCCTTTTCCATGTTCTCCTGCCCGTGCGGCTTCAATCGAGGCATTTAGGGCAAGCAGATTGGTTTGGCGCGCAATCTCGCTGATCGCACCGGTAATGTTGCTGATCAGATTGGAGCTTTCCTGAAGCTTCAATGTGATCGTGGAGATCTTTTGGACCTGTTCTTCATTCTGTTCGTTGATCTGGATCAGCTCTCCGACGACATGTTTGCTGCTGTGGAACACGTTGATGATTTCCTCCGACCGTTCTCGTACGGCTAAAGCCTTGGCGCTCATGGAAGCGAATTTTTCCCCGAATCCGTAAAACTTGTTCACGATATGTTCGGTATCCTGTGCTTGAGATTCCATCGCCTTGGCGATCTCCTGGGACGTGGTTGACGTTTCGCTGACCGAGGTGGCGGTTTGCTTAGTGGAAGCATCCAGCTCATTCGTGCTGATGGACAGCACCTCTATCGACTTATTCATTTTCGTAATCAATTCTTTGTTTTGCTCAACCATGCGATTGAAACTGTCCGCCAATATTTTGAATTCGCTACGGTACTTGTCATCAGCCGTAACCGTGAGATCACCCGTCGCCAGCTGCTTGAATAGTTTGGTTATTTCCATAAGCGGGTTGACAATCGAACGGGAAAGCACCAGCCCAAAGCCAATCGCAAATAGAATGATGACGATCGTAATGATAGCGATGATCACAAACATATCCTGTATCGGCTGTTGGATGTCTTCATAAGAGTCGAGAATGGTAATGGTCAAGTCCGCCCCCGGAATTTTGTTAATCCGCATGTAATCCCCATTCAAGTCCATGCTGGAGGCTTTTATCTCTTTGGTGGCCCGTTCTTTCAGGAATTCCTCAACACCGGGTCCTTCCAGCTTTGTCCCAACTTTGGCATCGTCCTGGGAGTTGTAGAGGATCGTTCCGCCGCGGCTTACAATCTCGATCCTTCCTTCGCTGTTGATCTTGATATCCTTCAGCTTCCCTACAAAAAACTTGCTGTCCACGGTGGTTGCGAATACCCCCAGGATTTTTCCGTCACTGTCCTTGATTGGCTGAGAAAAGGCTAATAATATTTTCCCGCTGCTTTTCGAGATGATGGCATCGCTGATGAAAGCTTTTCCTTTGAGCGCTTCGGTAAAATACTCCCGATCCGAGCGGGACTGGCCAATATTGTCAACATTGGTTCCGGCCAAGATGGTCCCCTTGGTATCCAGGATCAAATAGGATTCCGTATCACTTGTCCCTTCCAAGCTGGATTTCAACGTCAGGTTAACATTGTCGAAAAAGGGATTGCGTGAAGAGAAAAAGTCCGCATCTGACATGGTCCCGGCTTCCCGGAGCTTCAGCAAATCACGATAGGAGCTGTGATTGGAAACCAGGTAGGTTGCTTGCTCCTGCAATTGGAGTGCAGTCCACAAGCCTTCTCCGAGCCGGTCCGCCATGCTGTTGATTTCATCTTTGCTTTTTTGCAGCACCAAATCAGAAGAATAAATATAGGCTGCCGTGGAAGTTGCCAGAAGTGCGGTAATGACCAATAAACTGATCAGAATAGGCAATTTCACACGAATAGAGGCATTTCTTATTCTATTTGCGAAGCTTCCATCACGACGATTCATACAATTCACGAACTCCTCTTGTTTTGATGTTTATATAACGGCGATTTCGCTTAGGAAGTTAATACCAAAAGATACTCATGTTACGTGCATATCTGATCTTTCTCTGGAAAGAATACCATTTGATGTATTTCCTTAATCCGTTTCCCCCAGAGGAGATCAATGAAACATGAACAATGAGCAAACAGCTGTGGAAACGAAGATCCGGACAGGCCCTTTCTTCGCCGTGATGTTTATCGGGGCGTTTATTGCGTTTCTCAATCAAACGCTGATTAATACCGCTTTGCCGCAGATCATGGACGTTTTTCGGATCGAAGCCGCGACGGCAGACTGGCTGATCACGATTTACATGCTGATCAACGGGATCGTCATACCGATTACGGCCTTTCTCCTAGAACGGTTCACGACCAGACAGATCTATCTGACGAGCATGGGGCTGTTTACGATCGGGACGCTCATTTGCGCGCTTGCCCCCGGTTTCTATACCATTTTGATCGGTCGGGTGGTCCAAGCGGCAGGTGCCGGGATCTTGATGCCGCTCATTACCAACGTGATTTTTACGTTGTTTCCGGTGGAGAAGCGCGGTTCGGTCATGGGGATGCTGGGGATTGCCATTAACTTTGCGCCTGCCGTCGGGCCCACGTTGTCAGGCTGGATTGTCGATGTTTTTTCGTGGCGTGTGCTGTTCTACATTGTTTTTCCCATTGCCTTGGCGAATTTGCTCTTTTCGCTTTTCTTTATCAAAAATGTGTCGGAAACCGCTCGTCCGAAACTGGATGTGTGGAGTGTCATTTTGTCCACGATGGGCTTCGGCGGTGTTTTGTATGGTTTTGCACAAGCAGGTACTGCGGGGTGGAATGATCCGCAGGTGGTCACCATCCTCATCGTCGGAGGGCTTGGCCTGATTGCCTTTATATGGCGGCAATTCACCGTGAGCCATCCGATACTAGAATTCCGGATATTTCAAAATCCGATTTTCTCGCTCACGACGGTGATCAATGTGATTGTCACGATGGCGTTATTCTCGGGAATGATTCTGATCCCGATATACATGCAGCACGTACGGGGGTTTACAGCCCTTCAGTCTGGGCTCATGCTTTTGCCGGGGGGCATTGTCATGGGGCTGATGTCACCGGTGACGGGGCGTTTGTTTGATCGATTCGGGGTGAAATGGCTGGCCATCATCGGGCTTGCGATCACGGTCTTGACGACGTATGCGTTAACGAAGCTGGATACAGATACTTCATTTTCTTATGTGACATGGGTCTATACGCTGCGCATGTTCGGGATGGCGATCTTGATGATGCCGATCTTTACAGCGGGGCTGAATGCGCTGCCGCTGCACCAGAACCGGCATGGCACTGCGATGGTAAATACTTTGCGCATGATGGCTGGGGCGGTTGGCATGGCGTTTTTCGTGTCTGTGATGACGAATCAGACGGCTGCCCACATGAGGGAAATCACGGCAGGAGCGCATGCTGCTTCCGTTGATTCCGGATCGATCCTGGCGAACCCGGCGATCCTGGATTTGAGAAATTTGACCACCGGGGTGCGGATCGCGGCTGCCTCAGATGCCGAGATGGCGCTTGTTGCGCAGGCGACGGTCATGGCGATCAATGACGCGTTTATGATTGCGACGGTGCTGACACTCATCTCGTTGCTTTTCGCGTTTTTTATTCGAAGCAAGGATCCCATGGACAAGAAGGCGACGTAAAAATAAAGCATCGAAAACGAACAGACACCTCTCGCGAAAAGAGGTGTCTGCTTGTTTGGGCAGGGTTTATACGGAAACGGGAACCGCCTGTTTTAATGCCTGTGACAAATCCTCCAAGATATCGTCGATCGCCTCGGTCCCAACAGACAGACGGATCAGCGTAGGACTGACACCGGCCAGGCGCTGTTCTTCCTCTGTCAGCTGCTGGTGGGTCGTGCTTGCCGGATGGATGATCAACGATTTGGAGTCTCCCACATTGGCCAAGTGGGAGAATAGCTGGACGGATTCGATCAGCTTGCGGCCTTCCGCCACTCCGCCTTTGATGCCAAAGGTGAGGATGGCTCCCTGTCCCTTGGGCAAATATTTCTGCGCCAGCGGGTATTGCGAATCTCCTTCAAGCCCCGGATAGCTGACCCATTCGACAGCTGGATGGGCAGCAAGGAATTTGGCGACAGCCAGTGCGTTTTGGCTGTGACGCTCCATCCGCAGGTGCAAGGTCTCCAAGCCTTGCAGGAACAAAAACGAGTTGAAAGGCGATACCGCTGCGCCAATGTCGCGCTGCAGCTGGACACGCGCTTTGATGATGTAAGCGAGATTGCCGACCGCTTCGGTATATACGACGCCATGATAGCTGGGATCAGGGGTGGTCAGTCCGGGAAACTTGCCGTTATTCCAGTCGAATTTTCCAGAATCGACAATGATGCCGCCAATCGAGGTGCCGTGGCCGCCGATGAATTTTGTCGTAGAATGGACCACGATATCCGCTCCGTGTTCGAAGGGACGGGCCAGGATCGGGGAGGCGAAGGTGTTGTCCACGATCAAGGGAACGCCGTGTTCATGGGCGATTTCCGCGATTGCCTCGATATCGGCAATGTCGATGCGGGGGTTGCCGATGGTTTCGACAAAAACAGCCTTCGTTTTATCAGTAATGGCCGTACGGAAATTTTCGGGATTGGATTGATCGACAAAATGAACCTTGATACCTAATTTCGGCAGCGTATTACTGAACAGATTATACGTGCCGCCGTATAGGCTGGAAGAAGAGACGATTTCATCACCGGCTCCGGCAATGTTCAGGATGGAAAAGGTGATAGCGGCTTGGCCGGATGCGGTGGCTAGCGCACCTACGCCGCCTTCGAGCAGGGCGACGCGCTTTTCAAACACATCTTGGGTGGGATTCATGATGCGGCTGTAAATATTGCCGAACTCCTTCAAGGCAAACAGATTGGCTGCATGATCGGCGTCGCGAAACACATATGATGAGGTCTGATAAATCGGGACAGCGCGCGAGCCCGTTGTCGGATCGACTTCCTGCCCGCCGTGCAGTGCAAGCGTTTCTAATTTCCATTCGCGTTTTTCTGCCATTTCCCATCTCTCCCTTTAGAAAATAATAAAAGCCTTCCTCTGGATAGAAGAAGGCTGCGTAGCTGCTTTCACGCGTGTTCATCTCCCAGAATCAATTGGATCCTGCAGGATTTAGCACCTTGCATGCTTGCCATGCCGGTTGCCGGGTTTCATCGGGCCAGTCCCTCCACCACTCTTGATGAAAAATATGGAATTCGTAAGCGTTGTTTCCATTTTACGTAAGGGAAAGTGGGCTGTCAACTCTTTTTTCCGAGTAAATGGATAGGAATAAGGAGAATGGAAAAGTAGGATAAATCACGGTAGGAAAATAGCTGTAGTTCCACTTGCAGCAAGGAAAAATGGACAATTTTTTATAAGCAAAAGGACCTATGGATCAACCGGCTAAAATGGGGGAGGACAAAGTGGGTAGAGTGGGGAGTGATGACAAGCGAACAAGGTGTGGCGAACGAATGTTTCATTATATGCGCGGATTTTTAATTCCAGTTCATTTGAGAATACAGAAAAATGCGATTATTTTAGGAAAAAAGGACTTTTTGCGTTTTTTCTAAATTGTCCACACATGGTATAATTTTCCTTGTACAGTAGTAACGGCTCCTCAAGGGTGGTCGGCTCATCCCGTTGAAAGGGGGTGGGTTTATGACAGTCTATGAGTCGATATCAGTGATGATCGCCTTTGGCACGCTGATAGTGGCAATGCTGTCCTTCGCTAAAAAGAAGTAGATCACCCTTGAACACATCCATCCAGGTGATCCACAACAAAGCCGTATGAGTCGCCCCCCTTGTGGGGAACGCCTATTGTACAGGACCGTTGGTGTAGCCGCACCAGCGGTCTCACTTTATCTCCGCAAAAACCATCAACATATTCCATTTTACCATAATGGTTCCAAAAAATCTACAAGAAGTATCCCCAAAAAAATTACAAGGTTGCTCGATTTTTGTCGTCATGGCGCAGCAGCCAGCGGTGGTATACATACTCGATGATTCCTAAAATCAAGGCCGTTAAAAATACGGCATCCAGAGGTATTCTGGCCCCCGGGAGGAACACATCGAAGAGCAGGAGAGCCACAATTGTCACCGCGATATCCAGTCCAGTGGTCATCCAGAGAGTGCCGCTGCGCAAGAGTGACCGCTCCATGAAGTAGCCAATCACTGCCAAGACCAAACCTACCAGGATGGCTTGCGTAAAGGAAGGGAAATACAGACTGCCGATCAAATAATCCAGAAGCAGTACAGTGATGGGGATGAGTAGCAGTTTGATCAGTAATCGGGACAAGCTGACCCCTCCATATCTACATGTTACCATGTATGTTTGCGATTTGGCGGTTTTTGTATACGTTTTTTTTTCACACTGCGCATCATGGCAGCGGGCTCATTAGAAAATCATGACAAGCTATGGTATGATAGGGCGAGAGAAGGACTACGGACTGGAGGTTTCACGCATGGAGATGGAAGTGAAGGAAGTTACGCCGGTTGAGGTATTGGAAAAGCTGAAAAACGGTGAAGACATTCAATTAATTGATGTACGTGAAGTGGAAGAGTGGAATGAAGGACATATCGCACAGGCCAAGCTGATCCCGATGAGCAGCTTGCCGGCCCGTATGGATGAACTGGACAAAGAGAAGCCGATTATCATGGTATGCCGCAGCGGTGCACGCAGCCATCGCACCTCTGAATATTTGCTACAGTATGGATTTGATGTGGCGAATATGGTAGGCGGTATGCTGGCTTGGCCTGGGGACATCGAAAAAGAATAAGGCAACCATAATTAGCCCGCTTTGCGCTGGATAGTAACGCAAAGCGGTTTTTAACGGAATAAGAAAGGTTACGCTTCGCACGACACCTTTGAAAAGCTTCAATCGAAGCTTTTTTTAAGACGAGCGGGGCTGCTTGCTCTCCAGTGTGATGGACAACAAGTTTTTATGGAGGAGGGAATCCAGGATGAAAGGCATGTGGTGGACTGTTTTACTCGCAGTATGTCTCGCGATCGCTGGCTGCGGTAGTGAAGACACGGCAAGTAACGGTCCGTTGACCTTGACAGCCACAGAAGGCAGCTACCAAGGAAAGCTGGCGGTTTCATCGGCGATTGTCGGGCCAAATACGTTTACGTGGTCGCTCACCGACGCCAACAATCAGCCTGTAACCAATGGGAAGGCTGTGCTCCACTTTTCGATGGAAGGGATGGACCACGGAAAAAGCGAGCTGGCGTTGCAAAAGGAGCAAAACGGCACGTGGACAGCAGATGGCCCCCATCTCATGATGGAAGGGGACTGGAAGCTTCAGGTCGTATGGACGGATGACCAGGGAGAGAGCCATCCGTTTGACTATACCTTAGAAGCAAAAATCAAGTAAGGTGGGAATGGTTGTGCAAGAGAAGGGCTTTATCCAAAGATATGGGATCTATCTGGCTGCGCTTGTTCTGGCAATAGCGGCGGCCGGGGTCATGTACTACAATCACCAGTACAATCAAAAGCTTCCGGTGCTCAAGCCGATGGAGGACTTTACACTGGAACAGCTGGACGGCAAACCGTTTCATTTGTCGCAAACCGACGGAAAAGTGCGCCTAGTCTCCTTTATTTTCACGAATTGTCCGGATGTCTGTCCGGCGACGACCGCTTATATGGTACAGATGCAGGAGCAATTAAAGCAAAAGGGATTGTACGCCTCACAGGTCGATTTTCTGAGCATTTCCTTTGATCCGGAGCGAGATACACCCGAGGTGCTGCAAGAATACGCCGACCGCTTCCGTGTCGATCAGAGCGGCTGGCACATCTTGCGAGGAGAACAGACGGCCGTGGAGAAAGTGACGAAATCCTTTGGCATCGGAGTCTTGAAGCAACCGGACGGAAGCTACGTGCATACGATGGTTACCTTCCTTTTGGACAAGCAGCATAATCTGCGGAAGATGTATGGCATGGGTGCCGATATGAACACCGAGGAAATCATGAAGGATATGGAACTGCTGGCTGACGAATAGGATTCATTGTACGTTCTTCCTGCTGAAAGCGGACAGACAGCACCTTTTCTGTGCGAGTTTCAAAGGTAATCCGCACAATAACCTCATATCGCTGCTTCCCTTCTTTCAGCCATAGCCGGAACGTTTCCTGTGCGGCAGAGGGGGAAAGCTCTTTACGGCCGACATGTTTGTAATCGACAATGTCGGCCTTTGGGTATTTTTTCTTGGTCTCCTTCATCGCCATTTGTCCCCACTTGGCATAAGCGGGCTCAGCGTGTGTGGTCATGGCAGGAGTTACGAACAAGGGAACACACGCGCAAAGGCTGATTGAGAGCACAGTCGACAACAGATGGCTAGTTTTTTTCATCAGACTTCCTCCCGGCAAAGTAGATGTTTGGCCCAGCCATGCTTGCGCTGGATAGGCCGCAGACACAGTATGCCCGAAAGAAATAACACCATGTGAAATGTGGTATACTTAATTTCCATGCAAGGATTGGTAAATACTAAGGGAATGGATGGAAGTACTTGTGTTACAATAAGTGAAGAGTGCGTGTGAACGGCCATCAATGGCATTGACGATATAGGAGGTATTAGCTTGAGTGAGGTTAGAATTTTCGCCATGGGCGGATTGGGAGAAATTGGGAAAAACATGTACTGCGTCGAGGTGGAGGACGAGATCGTCATTATCGACTGTGGTGTAAAGTTCCCTGAGGACGAGATGTTTGGGATCGATCTGGTGATCCCGGATATCACGTATTTGAAAGAGAATGAACATAAAATCAAGGCAATGCTCTTGACGCACGGTCATGAGGATCATATCGGAGCGATCCCCTATATCTTCAAGCAGATCAATCCTCCCATCTATGGAGGCCGGCTGACGCTGGGACTGGTCAAAGCGAAGCTGGAAGAGCATCGGATGCAAAACGATGTGCAATTAATCCCGATCAATGAAGACACAGTCATTCCTTTCAAACATATGGAGGCGTCTTTCTTCCGCACCAACCACAGTATTCCGGATTCGTACGGAATCGCGATTGAAACGCCGGAAGGTACCGTCGTACATACAGGTGACTTTAAATTTGACATGACTCCAGTGGGAGCGACTACCGAGTACGCCAAAATGGCACGCTTGGGCAACGGCGATGTCTTGGCGCTGTTGTCAGACAGCACGAATGCGGAAAGACCAGGTTTTACGATGTCGGAGCGGGCGGTTGGCGAAGGTATCATGGAAGTGGTTGCCCAAGCAAGAGGCCGGATTATCCTCGCGACCTTTGCATCCAATGTCCACCGTCTGCAGCAGGTGGTAGAAGCGGCCATGGCATATGATCGGAAAGTAGCCGTGATCGGCCGCAGCATGGAAAAAGCGTTTTTGATCGGACAAGAGCTAGGGTATATTCAAGTGCCAGAGGGCATGCTGATTGATATCAAAACGATTGATAACTACGCGGACAATCAGATTCTCATCATCTGCACGGGAAGCCAGGGGGAACCGATGGCAGCGCTGACTCGGATTGCTGCCGGATCTCACCGCAATGTGCAGATCTACCCGGATGACACCGTTATCATGTCTGCCTCTCCGATCCCGGGCAATACGGTAAATGTATACCGCACCATCGACAAGCTCTTCCGCGCAGGGGCGAATGTCATTTACGGCACTTACTTTGATATCCACGCATCCGGGCACGGCAGCAGTGAAGAACTGAAGCTGATGCTCAACTTTATCCGTCCGCGTTACTTTATCCCGATCCATGGAGAGCATCGGATGCAGCGTACCCACGCGAAGCTGGCAAAGCAAGTGGGGATCGATGACAAGAATATTTTCATCATGGACAACGGGGACGTGCTGAGCTGCACCCGCGAAAGCGCGCATCTGGAAAAAGTGCATGCGGGAATCGTGCTGATCGATGGAAGCGGAATTGGCGATGTCGGCAATATCGTGCTGCGCGACCGTAAGCATCTAGCGGAAGATGGCCTCATGGTCGTAGTGGTCAGCCTGGATATGAAAAATTTCAAGATATTGACCGGTCCGGACATTGTGAGCCGAGGGTTTGTTTACGTAAGGGGATCTGAATCCCTGATCCAGGAAGCGACGGATCTGGTGAAACAGAAGCTGACGCAGGCTCTAGATCGAAAAACGAGAGAGTGGAGCGAACTGAAAGCACAGATCAACGAGGTGCTGAAACCGTACATTTACGAGAAAACAGGGCGCAATCCAATGATCCTGACTATTTTGATGGAAGTATAATCATGTGAAAGTGTCCCGAGGCATTCTCCTCGGCCAATAGAAGGGATATAATAGCGGTAATGGCATGTTGCAAAGTTACGATAAAGGAGAGGTTTCCCCATGATGTCCTATGAAGCATATATGAGTCAGGTCATTCAACCAATGCGCGATGAGCTTACTCGAATTGGCTTTCAAGAATTGAAAACGCCTGAAGATGTAGATCAGGCCTTTACCAATATGAAAGGTACCGCGCTGGTTGTGGTCAACTCCGTGTGCGGCTGTGCAGCAGGTTTGGCTCGTCCGGCAGTAGCGCATTCCCTCCAGCATGATGTGAAGCCGGATCATCTGTATACGGTGTTTGCCGGCCAAGAAAAAGAAGCGACAGCGAGAGCCCGTGAATATTTCGAAGGGTTTGCGCCATCCTCGCCATCTTTTGCACTGATGAAAGATGGAAAGCTGCTGGGCATGGTTGAGCGTCATCAAATCGAGAACAATGACCTGGCAACCATTTCCGGACTGTTGACTTCTATGTACGATCAACATTGCAAATAAGAATAAAGGTTTGATGAAGGCGCCTGCGAGGGCGTCTTTCTCTTAGGGGAGAGGGGTTATGCTTCGTGCTGCGGTGGAGGAGAGCATGTTTCGAAACTCCGCTTCATTCTCCACCCCGCTGTGGGTCCATGACTGTCCGCTCCGCAGCAAATCGCGGGGTGTGCAAAAGTGGGGACGCTTCGTTGCTGCGGTGGAGGAGAGCATGTTCCGAAACTCCGCTTCATTCTCCACCCCGCTGTGGGTGAGACTGTCCGCTCCGCAGCAAATCGCGGGGGTGTGCAAAAAGTGGTAAACGCTTCGAAGCTTAGCCAAGTTTGCCCCCCTTTGCCCGCGATTTACTGCTGCGCTGGGTCGGGTTCCGCAGGCGCTCCGTTTCGAAACATGCTCTCCTGCGTAGCAAAAGCTTTTGTAGAGGAATAAAGTTGAATGCAGCCCTTCGGAGCATCCAAATGATTATGTTTACTTTCAAAAGGGCTTCAATTCCTTTGCCTTTATTCCGTCTGAGATTTTTTTCAACAACAGCCACGTGAGGAAGGGAAGAACGGGACGGGCGGAGTCTTTGTCACACCTACCGAGGTGGAGCTTGCAAAAATGGTACACGCTTGTCGCGCAACCTCGACGGTTGAATACGCTTCCTCGAAACTTTTGCGCGACGTACCGTTTTTGCAAGCGGAACCGGACGGTAAACACTCCCTTGCGGGTGTGGCAAGAACGCAGCTCCGCCCGTTATTCCCTTCCCCCACCACTATGTTTGCACTACAACACAAACTACAGGAGGAGCACACCATGCAAACAAGAGCGTTCGGACGTGATCCGCATCAAGTCTCGTTGCTCGGTTTCGGCGCTCAACGAATTGTCGATGAGCACGATTGTACCGAGGAGGAAGCAATCGCCATCATCCGGCGAGCTGTCGAGCAGGGTGTCAATTATTTTGATACCGCTCCCAGCTACAGCGCAGGTCAATCCGAGACAAGGGTTGGCCTTGGCCTTGAAGGCTTGCGTGATCGCGTATGGCTGGCCACGAAAACAGGCGGGCGGACACGTGATCTGGCTCTGCGAGACTTGGAAGGCAGCTTGAAAAGGCTGAAAACCGATTACGTCAATGAATGGCGCATACATAATGTCATGCAGCCCCACGATCTGGAAGCGATTTTCGCCAAGGGCGGGGTATTGGAAGCGATGTTAGAGGCAAGGGAGCAAGGTCTCGTCAAAAAAATCAGCATCAGCGGACATACGGATCCACGGTTGTTGGCCGAGGCGATCCGCCGCTTCCCCTTTGACAGCGCACTGGTTGCCTTGTCAGCGCTCGATCATTTTATTTACAGCTTCGCCCATGAGTTTGTGCCATTGGCTGTCGAAAAAGGAGTAGCGGTCATTGGCATGAAGGTCATGGCGCTCGGAAAGCTTGCTCCCTGGACGGAGCAGGCGCTTCGTTATACGTGGAGCCTGCCTGTTTCCACCGCGATCCTGGGTGTCAGCAAAATGGACGAGCTGGAAGCAGACCTGCAGGCAGCACGACATTTTCAGCCGATGGACGATATTGAGCGTGTTGCCTTTTTCCAAGAGATCATGCCGCTGGTAAAAGCCGATGTTCTTCGCTGGAAAGCCGGTGAGTGGATGTCCGGGGAGTGGTATCGGTTGCCGCAGCTTTCTTTTGACGCCTAAAAAGGAAAAATGCTGACACAAACAAAATGAGGGCAGGACAGAACACAAGAAAGATGTTCTGCCCTGCTTTTACTCATATGTGAACCCACCTGACGAATTATCTAAAAATTCTAATTGTAAACCTTTACATTTCTATTGTAGAATATCACTAGGAAAAAACAGGCAGATACAGCTTATATCATCCAACATTTATGTAAACCTTTACATGCAGAGAGAAGTTGATGATCACGATGGCAACCATACATGACGTAGCAAGGCTGGCAAAGGTATCCATTGCCACAGTCTCCAGGGTCATGTCAGGGGCAGACCCGGTTAATCCGAAAACGCAGCAACGAGTCATGGAAGCGATGGAGCAGCTCAATTATACGCCAAATGGATTGGCCCGCAATCTGCGCAGTCTAAAAACCAATGTTATCATCGCGCTTGTCCCCGATATTAAAAATCCATTCTTCTCGGAGGTGATCCGCGGCATTGAGGACGGGGCGAGAGAGGCAGGGTTTCATGTGCTGGTCGGAAGCACGGACGGTGACCGGGAGAAGGCCAAGGCGTACATGGCACTGCTTGAGGAGAGCCGGGCAGACGGCCTCATTTTGACGACGGCCCAGATGGACCAGGCATTCATTGAAGATTTTGCTGCCCGCCGGCCCATGGTCCTCGCATGCGAATACATCGCAGGAAGCGAGATTCCGTGCGTCTCGATTGACAACGAAAGTGCGGCAAGGAAGATCACCAAGCATTTGCTGGCCCTGGGCCATACGCGGATCGCCCATATCATGGGGCCGAGCAATGTCGTTTTAAGCCAGGCGCGCCTGAATGGATACAAGCAAGCACTCAGGGAACACGGTATGCCTGAGGATGAGCTGCTCGTGCAGGAAGGTGATTTTTCGATCGAATCGGGATATGCCGTTGCGAAAAAGCTGCTGTCCATCGAACGGCTTCCGACAGCCATTTTTGCGGCTAGCGATGTGATGGCGATCGGCGCACTGCGGGCCATCCATGATCACGGCCTGCGGGTTCCCGATGATATCGCGGTGGCGGGCTTTGATGACATCAATATGGCTTCGTATGTTTCCCCAGCGTTGACGACGATCCATCAGCCGCGATATGAGATCGGTCAGCGATCGGTACAGATGCTGGTCAAATTGATGAAGGCGGAAGAGCTGGGGCAGGCGCAAGTGGTGCTGGAGGACACGATGATCATTCGGGAATCCAGTGGGAAAGGACATGAAGAGAAAGGGTGAAGGAATTTTGGCAGAGGTACGAAAAGGTCATAAACCGTTGCGTGTAGGGATGATCGGTTACAAATTCATGGGCAAGGCGCACACCCATGCGTATCGAGATGTTCCGTTTTACTTCGATTCCCCGCTGCAACCGGAGCTGACAGCCATCTGTGGCCGGGATGAAGCGGGCGTGAAGGAAGCGGCGGAGAAATTCGGATTTGCATCCTATGAAACCGACTGGCGGACTCTGATCGAGCGGGACGATATCGATTTGATTGATGTGGGGACGCCCAATAACTCGCATGCGCAAATCGTCCTGGAAGCTGTAAAAGCGGGCAAGCACATTATCTGCGAAAAGCCGCTGGCGATGACATTGGCTGAAGCTGCTGCGATGTGGAAGGCTGCCAAGGAAACAAACATCGTACATATGGTTTCCCACAACTACCGGTTTGCCCCAGCCATCCAGCTGGCAAAAAAGCTGATCGAGGAAGGCAGACTGGGCAAGCTCTATCATATCCGCGCGGCCTATCTGCAGGATTGGATCATGGATCCGGATTTTCCCCTGGTCTGGCGTCTGCGCAAGGAAGTGACAGGCTCGGGAGCGCTGGGTGATATCGCTTCCCATATCATCGACCTGGCTCGCTTTCTGGCAGGAGAAATAGCGGAAGTGACCGGCATGATGGAGACTTTTATCAAGGAACGGCCGCTTGGCGAGATGGCAGGAGGTCTGCACGCCTCCAAGGAAGCGGGAACGGGAAAGGTTGACGTGGATGATGCGGCGGCTTTTCTTGCCCGCTTTGAAAATGGCGCACTGGGTGTGTTTGAAGCGACTCGCTTCGCTGCGGGAAACCGCAATCGCAACTGCATCGAAATCAATGGCTCCAAGGGTTCGCTTCGCTGGGATCTGGAAAATATGAATCTGCTTCAGGTCTATTTCACGGACGACGAGCCCGGTGTCCAAGGCTTTCGTACGATCAATGTCACAGAGAGCATCCATCCGTATACAGGCAACTATTGGCCAGCTGGTCACATCGTCGGCTATGAACATACCTTCATCAGCATGCTGTATGAGCTGATGAAAGGGATTGCCACAGGTACGGGCGTGACCCCTTCGTTTGAGGATGGTCTGCGCAACCAGGCGGTGATGGAAGCGGTGGAAAGATCGGCTGCCCAAAAAAGCTGGGTAAACGTAAACAAACTGCTCCAGGAGGCCCTGCAAGAAGCGTAATCTTGAAAACGATTACAACTAGGCGAAGACAACATTCTTACCATCATTCATTCTTTTATGAAACATACAAGGGGGATGTCGATCATGAAGAAGTGGAATGTCATTTCGAAGTTGGCTTTGACGGGAATTCTTGCAGCAGCGTTGGCCGGCTGTGGGGGAGGTAAGGAAGCAGCACCAGCTAGTGGGCAGCCAAGCGCAGGCGGGAGCAGCCAGAGCGCGGAAAAGGTCATCGGTCTCAGCTTTCCGTTCGCCGATCACGGCTGGATGGGCGCGGTCATCGACTATGCGAAAAAACAAGGGGAAGAGTCTGGCGTCAAGGTGGAAATGACCACGGCGGATAACCCGAATAAACAGATGAATGACGTAGAGGACCTGGTCACGAAAAAGGTCAATGCGATCGTCATGCTGCCTATGGAGACCGACGCGTTAACCCCTGCGGTAGGAAAGATCAAGGAAGCCAATATCCCGCTGGTCGTCTTTGACCGGGAAGTGGCAAACGGCGATTACACCGCTTTGATCAAAGGAGACAACGAAGGCATCGGGAAGAACGCAGCCGAGTATCTCGGGGAAAAGCTGCAAGGAAAAGGCAATGTCGTCATCATCTCCTCTGACCCAAGCTCGGTCAATACCCAGCGTGTCGGCAGCTTTACCGATGTCATGAAAGCAAAATATCCGGATATCAAGATCTTGGCTGACCAAAACGGAAAGTTTCAAAAGCAAAAAGGCTATGAAGTGATGCAAAACCTGCTGCAGGCGAATCCACAAATCGATGCGGTGTACACCATCGACGATGAAATGGCACTGGGTGCGCTGCAAGCGATTCGGGAAGCGAAACGAACCGACATCAAGTTTCTGACGGGCGCGGGCGGAGCGAAGGATTTCTACAAGGAGATCAAAGAGGCGACAGATATCACGCTCGCTACGTTTACGTACACCCCCTTGATGGTGAAGGAAGCGGTAAAAACCGCTGTGGATATCGTGAATGGCAAACAGCCTGCGCAAAAAGACACCGTCCTGCCAGCGGAAAAAGTCACGAAGGAAAACGTGGACCAATTCTATGTAGCGGATGCCCCTTACTAAACCACCCATTCGGGCAAGCGTCATGCTTGCCCCTTTTTCTAGCTGAATCGGTCAGGTAACCATCGGGGGGGTGACGGTGTGAATCGCATTCGATTGGAAATGAAGGGCATTCATAAAGCATTCAGCGGTGTTCATGCCCTCAAAGGAGTGGACTTCACGCTCCAAGAAGGGGAAATTCATGCGCTTCTGGGGGAAAACGGTGCAGGAAAAAGCACGCTGATGAACATTCTCGGCGGCGTATTCCAAGCGGATGCCGGCGATATTTTGCTGGGCGGTGCCAAGGTGCAGATCATGAGCCCGCAGGATTCCAAAAGTCTCGGCATCAGCTTCATTCACCAAGAGCTGAATCTGATTCCCGATTTGACGGTCTATGAAAATCTGTTTCTGGGCTCGGAGATCATCACCCGGTATCGTACGGTCGATACCAAGCGGATGATCGAAGAGGCGGAGCGGATCATCGACATGGTCGGTGTCCAGCTTGATCCGAAAGCGCTGGTGGGCGACTTGGACAGCTCCTTGAAGCAGGTCATCGAGATTGGCAAGGCGTTGCTGCAGGAGTCCAACGTGATCATCATGGATGAACCGACGACATCGCTTACGGATAAGGAAATTGACAGCATTTTTCAAGTGATTCGGACCCTGCGGGACAAGGGGGTATCGATCATTTTCATTTCCCATAAGCTGAAGGAGGTCATCCAATTTTGCGATCGGTATACCGTGCTGCGGGATGGAGAGCTTTCATCGACAGGCTGCATCCGGGATACCGATGAGGAGCGGCTTGCCCAGGCCATGGTCGGGAAAGACCTGTCCCACCAGCAGGTGTATCGGCGTCGGACGCTTGGACAGGTCGTGCTAGAGGTAAAAGGGCTGTCGAGCGGGCATGTATGCAGGGAAGTGGCGTTTGCGCTGCGAAAGGGAGAGGTGCTGGGGATCACGGGCCTATCCGGAGCGGGTCATTCGGAAATGGTGGAGTGTCTGATCGGCTATCGGAAAAAAGAGGCGGGAATGATTCGCGTCCACGGGAAAGAGGCATATATTCGCCATCCGAAGCAAGCGCTGGCTAGCGGGGTGGGACTGGTTCCGAAGAATCGCAAGGAGAACGCCATCATCAAAGATTTAAGCATCCTGGAGAATTTCAGTTTGCCATCACTAGGCAAATTTCTGCGAGCGGGGATGATTCGGAATCAGCTCGAACGACAGCGCTATCTGGCCCATAAAAGCCAGATCAACATCAAGGCGAATGATCCGTCGCTGCCAATTACGAGTCTGAGCGGAGGCAACCAGCAAAAGGTCATTCTGGCCAAGTGGCTGGAGGCAGATGCCGATATCATCGTGTTGGACAATCCGACCCAAGGAGTCGATGTCGGGGCGAAGAATGAAATCTATCAACTGATCATGAAGCTTGCCGGAGAGGGAAAATCATTTATCGTGCTGTCATCGGAGATCCCGGAGATTCTCAAGCTGTGCGATCGGGTCATTGTCATGTACCAAGGGGAAATGACCGCTTGCTTGGAGCGGGAGGAAGCAACGGAAGGGAGGATCATGATGTATGCAACCGGTGCAAAGTCATGACATCGGCACGAGAAAGCCGGCGATGCAGCTGCAAAGATTATGGGAGAAATACAGCGTCGGCATCGCTTTTGTCATTCTGATCGTGATCGCCGCGGTGATCAACGAAAACTTTTTTACCTCGGGAAATCTGATCAATATTTTGCGGCAGGTGTCGATCATCGGGATCATCGCCTTGGGGCAGACCATCGTGATCCTGCTCGGAGGGTTTGATCTGTCTGTAGGCGCCTCGCTCGCGCTTTCCGGGGCGATGGGCATCACGGTCATGAACCAGACGGGGAGCATTACGCTCGGAGTATTGACCACCATCCTCTGTGCAATGGCCATTGGTGCGATCAATGGCAGCATGGTCACCAAAGGGAAAATCGCTCCGTTCATTGCCACGCTGGGCATGATGGCAAGCGCCAGATCCATCGGACTCTATTACTCGGATGGCGGGAGTCAAACGGGGAAGGTAGAAGGCTTCGCAGAGCTAGCTAACGGGGAAATCCTCGGTATCTCCTATCCGGTGTATCTCTTCTTTCTCATTACCGTCCTGATCTATCTGCTCATGAAGAAAACGCGCTTTGGCCGGTATGTGTATGCGATTGGCAGCAATGAAAAGGCGTCGCTGTTATCGGCGATTCCGGTGAACCGCATCAAAATGCTGGCGTACACGCTGTGCGGCATGCTCGTCGGGGCGGCGGCGGTCATCGAATCATCCCGCCTCAATTCCATCTCCTCCTCCAGTTCGGGGATCAGCTACGAACTGGATGCGATCGCCGCAGTGGTGATCGGCGGCACTCGCTTGTCCGGCGGAAAGGGAAGTATTTGGGGTACCTTGTTTGGCGTGTTGATTCTCGGTGTGCTCAACAATATGATCAACCTGATGAACGTATCCCCTTATTTGCAGGGACTCGTGAAGGGCTGCATCATCATCATTGCCGTACTCTTGCAAAAAAAGGAGTAGGTAGGAACCTTAGCCTTTTCATCAGGCTAAGGTTTTTCTGTAAAGAGGCTGAGGTAGGGAGAGCCTGTTTCGCAACTTCGCTTCATTCTACGCCCGGCAGTACGGGAGCCCCGCTCGCTTTTCTCCCCCCCATCACTACGGTTGCTCAGCGAATATTCCCCGAGGGGGGTTCTTCCCTATTTCCCAACATTTGCAATTTAGACAAAAATGTTGTAAGAAGGAAAAAGAGATTAATTACGGCAAGCTCTGGATGAGGGGTAAAAGCATGGATAAGCATGGGCATATGGATCATCTACCCGAAGCGTTTATGGTGTTGGGAGAGCGGTTTCAAATCATGTATGCAAATGAGGCAGCCGCTCATATGATGTCATGCAAAAAGGAAGACCTAGTGGGAACATGTTTGTGGGATCGGTATCCGGAAGCTTTTCGCTCAATCTACGGGGAGCAGTATCAAAAAGTGATCGACGGCCAGGAGTCAGTCCGTTTTCAGGTGTACAATCAGCGGTTTGAACACTGGTACGATGTACTAGCCTATCCTTGCGGGGAGGGGATCGCAGTCTTGTTTCACGATATTACGGAGTTGAAACGGGACGTGGCCAAATACAAAAAGGCGGAAATGCTGCTGAGAGAAAGCGAAGAGCTGTACCGATTCATCTCGGAAAACTCGCAGGATATCATCTCCTACAGCACCCCGGATGGTATCATTCGTTACGTCTCGCCGGCGATTCGCACCGTGCTTGGGTATGAGCCGGAGGACGTCATTGGAGAAAATAATTTGGATTACTACCATGAGGACGACCTGAAAATGCTGGCTGAAATGGACTTTCAAGAGAAGCAGGTGTTTGCTTGCCGATTTCGCCACAAAGATGGTCATTACGTCTGGATGGAAAATTCGGTGAAGCAGATTCGCAATGAGCAGGGGGAAGTCGAAAAAATTTTGGAAACCTGCCGGGACATCTCAGAACGCCGTGCGTCCGAGGAGTATCTGCGCCGGACAGAAAAACTCACGATGGCAGGACAGCTCGCGGCGGGGATCGCCCACGAGATCCGCAACCCGCTCACGGCCATCAAAGGGTTTCTCGACATGATGCTGCAAGGACAAAAGCTCAAGGATGAATATTTGGGCATCATGAAATCGGAGATCAACCGGATTGAAGCGATTTTAAACGAGCTGTTGATGCTGGCCAAACCGCAGGATATGAAGGTGCAGGACAAAAATCTCCAGGACATTTTGCTGCAGGTCGTGCTGCTTCTGGAGACCGAAGCCCATATGAAAAACGTCACCATCACCACCAGGCTAGAGGAACCTTCCTTGATCATTAAATGCGATGAAAATCAGATCAAGCAGGTTTTCATCAATTTTATCAAAAATGCAATCGAAGCGATGCCGGCAGGAGGAGAAATCGTGGTCTCAACCCAGTCGTTTGAAGGGTATGCCATGATACAGGTGTCGGATCAGGGACATGGGATCGCGCTCGAGATGATGGAAAAGGTCGGTCAGCCTTTCTACACGACCAAAGAGAGAGGAACGGGGCTCGGGCTAGCAGTCAGCTTTACGATTATCGAGAATCATCAAGGAAAGGTCACCGTGACCAGCGAAGTGGACAAGGGGACGACGTTTTTGGTGAAATTGCCGTTAGTGGAAACTGCCATACAATAAACGGGCGTGCTGAAACATTTTCCATCCTTTTTTCTTGTGGACATGTGCTATATTGGCTTTGTGAAGAAGTATTTCACTTTATGAAATAAACCTTCTGGAGCACAACCATGTACAAAACAACAAGAAAGAAGGATGAGTGGATGAAGTACCCTTATTCCAAGAAAAAATGGATGAGCCTGATGCTGACTGCGGCTGTGATGCTATCATTCCAACCGGCGGGAACTCAGGCAAGCAGTGATACAAATACGACAACTTCTCAGGAGCAGCCAGCGGGCGAAGCGATCCATATCACCGTCAATGGGAAGGAGATTCAGCTTCCGGGTGCCGAGGTGTACATCGAAGCAGGCAGCCAACGGACGATGGTGCCTGTTCGCTTTGTGAGTGAATCGCTGGCAGCATCGGTTGATTGGGCAGCCGAGAAAAATCAGGTAACCATTACCCAAGCCGGAAAAACGATCGTCATCACCATCGGCGAGGCTAAGGCAAAAGTGGGAGAGCAAGAATTGACGCTTGATGCGCCGGCTTCTCTGCGCAATGGACGTACGTATGTGCCATTGCGGTTCATCAGCGAGGCATTGGGAGCGACTGTCGACTGGAAACAAGATGAACGCTTGATTTCCATTCAGACAGCAAGCGCAGCGACGACTCCGGATACTACGAAAGCAGAAACTGCGCCTTCGACCGTAAAACCTGCGGATGTCCTGGTTTCCCCGGACGTAGCCAATCCGCCAAACCAGACGGAAGTATTTGAGCCAACCGGATCAACCTTGGCCATGGCGGATGCCGTGAAATTGGCCATGCAATCCAATGCGGATTTGAACACATTGCGCTTGGATGCCAAAAATGCGGATATTAATGCGCGTCTGGTCAGCTCATCGGTAAGGGATATTCCTTCCGAGATGATTGATTCACTGCAGATGGCGCAGCAAAAATATGTGAACAATGCAAAAGCTGCGATGGCCAAAAAGGTCAATGAGCAGTTCCTGAAGGCAACGGAAAGCAAGATCAAGCTGGCAGTCGAAAAAGCGTACTATGACCTGTTGAACGCAAAGGATGATCTCGCGTTGAAACAGCAGGCATTGAAGCGTGCAGAGGCCCAGTTGAAGATTGCCAAAGTCTCCTACGAAGTAGGTACACGCGCAAAAACGGATGTATTGCAGGCAGAAGCGGGTGTATCGGCAGCAAAAGCAGCGCTGGCAGTCTCTGAAAGCAATGTCAGCATTGCCAATATGAAGCTGAATGATGTGATGGGCACATCCCTTACGAAAACGTGGGAGGTTGTCCCAGAGGCGCTTTCCGCAGAAAGCCGCAGCATGAGCGTAGACAGTGCGATTGCGCTTGCCGTCAAACAGCGTCCGGAAGTCATGCAAAAGCAAGAAGAGCTGAAAGTAGCGGAGATTAACGTGGAGCTGATCGCCAAATATTCTGCGCTCTCCACCTATCCGGGGAAAATCAGCCGCAACGATGTGGAAAAAGCCAAGCTGGCGATCGGTGAAGCGGAAAGAGCTGTTTCGGTAGAAGCCGCTCAGGCATATTACAACATGGAAGCAGCGCGCAAGGCTTTGGAATCCTATGAAAAGGCGAAAGCCGCTGCCGAGGAAAACTATCGTCTCAGCATGCTGCGCTATGAAAACGGAATGGCGACAACCTTGGAAGTCTTGCAGGCAGACGAGGAGCTGTCCAACCGTGCAAATCAGCACCGGTCTGCAGTGTATCAATACAATCTCGCCATCATCAGCTTTGATAATGCAATAGGCAAATAAGCAAAAACCTGAAAAACAGCCTTTCTCCTCCTAGGTGAAATGAGCTGTTTTTTTCTTTGTGAAGGATTATTAAACATTCTTACAGAATATAATTATGGTTTTTATTATGCTATATTTCCAATTGTTTACTTCCGCTGAAAAAAGGAAAGGAGAGGAAAATAATTGGATGTGAAAGACGCGAAAAATGACTATGTGAATAATGAATTCCATTTAAGCCAATTGGCCTCGGTAGGTCAAATCGCTGCGGGAATTGCCCATGAAGTGAAAAATCCGTTGACGGCTGTAAAAGGATTTTTACAATTGCTAAAAGAAAACCATGTGGATGAGTATGTCGATATTGCGCAGGCTGAATTAAACAATGCCATCTCGACCTTGGAAAATTTGCTGCATGTGTCCAAACCGGATCTGGAGGATGAACCCTTCCAGTCGGTTTCGATGTCTGCTGAATTAGAGCTAATGTCTCATCTCTTTCAAGACCAGATGTATCGTGTCCAGATTATTAAAAATTTTACCGATACGGATGCGAAGGTATTTGGAAAGAGGAACCAGTTGAAAAAAGCGCTGTTCAATCTGTTTAAAAATGCGTTTGAAGCCATCCCGGACAAGGGAACGATCAAAGTTGAGCATTATGTGCAGGATCAGTATATCGTGATCTCGATTGAGGATACTGGGGTCGGCATTCCCCAAGAAAAAGTAAAGATGCTGGGGACTCCTTTTTTTACGACAAAAATACAAGGCACTGGTATGGGCTTGACACAAGTGTTTTCGGTGATCTATCAACATGCGGGCAATATTCATGTCCAGAGTGAAGAGAATGTGGGAACCAAATTTGTGATCATGCTGCCGAAAGAGGCGGAACTGGCTGGAACTGGGGTGAACGAGTTGGCGTTAAGCTATACGGAAGGGCAACAATTGAAGGAGTTTTTTTGGGAAAATAAAAACGATTTTGAGAAAGCGTTGCTGGCCCATGCCGTAAATGTTGAGGGAAAAATTGAAGAGATTCAGAACGTAGGTAATATCGATTTATTGGCGAATGCGCATCGACTCGTACTCTACATTGTGGAGGGGCGAGAGCATGAAATGATCTCCTTTGCCAGGGCCGAAGGGATTGCTTGGGCCAAATACTCGTTGACCATTGCCTTTAAGCTGGAATGGGTACAAGCGATTCGGCGTGTGCTCTGGGACTTTTTATATAATTTTGACCGGCTTTGCGGTCGCACCGAAGATAGCTTTGAACGATTTTACGTGCAGGAAAAGAAGATTAACCAGCTTGTCGATCAATTTCTCACTTACTTTTTTATCAGCTACACGGAGTATAAAGATCTAGTACTGCAAAAACAAAGAGAATTGGTCGAGGATCTGTCTGTTCCGATCATTCCGCTTACGGGAACGACGTGTATCGTTCCGCTGATCGGGAATATCGATGCCTATCGGGCAAATACCATCGAAGATAAAGTAATCACCCATGTGGGGACATTGAGAATCGAGAACCTGATTTTCGACTTGTCCAGTGTCGCAGAGATTGAAAACGAGGCAATCTTGCATTTTATGAGGATCCTTGACGGATTGAACATGATGGGCTGCAAACCAGTGCTGACCGGCTTGCGACCTGAAGTCGTGAAACAAGTCATACGCCTCAACCTTCCCTTCGATAAAAAAGCCGATGCGAAAGGTAGCTTGCAGCAAGCGCTGGCAGAGTTTTTGGGAAGATGAACATCATGGTCACGCCATAAGTGGCCTCGGATACATAATTGTAAACAAAGGTGGGCTGCATGTTGCGGATTATCTGCAACATGCAGCCCTTTTTTGGCCTGTGCAATCGATTGATCGGATTGTACGTCGTTTTCCTTGCTCATCTCTTCCTCCTTCATCGCCTTTCATAAGTTAGGCTTGGCCGCATAGATATGAAGATGAGACGAGCACTGGAGGCGATGGAAAACCATGCAAGCGAACAAACCTTGGTATCAGGTCCCGGTAGAGGAGGCAACTGATCTGCTGGGAAGTGACAAAGAAACCGGATTAGACCGGACTCAGGCAGAGGAGAGGCGAAAGCGCTACGGCCCCAATGTGCTGCAGGAGTCGAAGCGGGTCTCCCTGATTAGCGTTTTTTTGGGGCAATTCAAAGATTTTATGGTTGCGATACTGGTAATTGCGACTGTGATCTCCTTTTTTCTGGGTGAGTATCTGGATGCGATCACGATTGTCGCGATTATTTTCATTAATGGTGTGCTCGGCTTTATTCAGGAGGCAAGGGCAGAACGCTCCTTGCAAGCATTAAAGGAAATGGCCGCACCGATGGCGAGGGTCATGCGGGAGGGGAAGATTGATTTGATTCCAGCCTCCTCGCTGGTGCCGGGCGATGTGGTCCTGCTCGAAGCAGGCGACCGCGTGCCGGCGGATTTGCGGCTGGTGCAGGCTTCCCGATTGGAGATTGAGGAATCCGCGCTGACGGGTGAATCCGTGCCTGTGGGCAAGCAGACAGATGTTGTCCGAAATGGTCGCGATGGCGAGCAGATTCCGCTCGGCGACCGCAAAAATCTGGCTTTCATGGGTACGCTGGTCACAGGCGGTACGGGCAAAGGGATTGTTACTTCCATCGGCATGGACACCGAGCTAGGCCGCATCGCCCATCTGATCAATGAGGCAGAAACTTTGGAAACGCCGCTGCAGCGACGTTTGGAGCAGATGGGGAAAATGCTTGTTGTGGTTGCCATCCTGCTGACGATTGTCGTCGTGCTGGCAGGAGTCTGGCATGGGCATGAGCTGTTCACGATGTTCCTCGCGGGTGTCAGCCTGGCGGTGGCGGCGATTCCGGAAGGGCTGCCCGCAATCGTGACGATTGCCTTGGCGCTCGGGGTGCAGCGCATGATCCGCAGAAATGCCATAGTCCGCAAGCTTCCTTCCGTTGAGACACTAGGCTGCGCATCCGTGATCTGCTCCGATAAGACAGGGACGCTGACGCAAAACAAAATGACGGTCACACATGTCTGGCAGAGCAACAAGAGCTACGAAGTGACTGGCAGCGGCTATCATCCGGCAGGGGAGATCAAGCTGGGGGGAAAATCGATCTCCCTTGCCCGTGAAGAAGGGCTGCTGCAGTTGTTCAGGGTGGCGGAACGCTGCAATAATGCCCAGCTTCTCACTGAGCAGGAGGAGGAAAAATACGGACTCTTCTCGGGAAAACGGGAGCCTTCCTGGCGGGTGATCGGGGATCCAACCGAAGGAGCGCTGCTAGTCCTGGCAGCAAAAGCGGTCGGAAAACAAGGCGCAGGGAAGCGGCTGCTGCCTGCAGGGCAACGGGTAGATGAATTGCCGTTCGATTCGGATCGGAAAATGATGTCGGTCATTGAAGAGACTCCTAATGGAAAACGCACCTTGCTGAGCAAGGGCGCAGCCGAGGCAATCCTGGCACGCAGCACGCACATCGTCTGGGACGGGGAAGTGGTGCCGCTGACCCAACGATTGCGTCAGACCATTGCTGAGGTAACCGAGCAGATGGCTGGGAAAGCGCTGCGTGTCCTGGCTTTTGCTTACCGCCCGCTGGAGACATCACAGCGAGTGACGCAATCGATGGGGATGGAGTCAGGGTTGATTTTTCTCGGCTTGGCAGGGATGATTGATCCGCCCCGCCAGGAGGTCAAACAAGCAATCGGGCTTTGCAGACAGGCAGGGATCAAGACCGTCATGATCACGGGCGACCACAAGATTACAGCAGAAGCGATTGCCCGCGAGATCGGGATCCTGCGTCCGGGCTCGGAGGTGCTGGAAGGCGCGGAGCTCAATCGGATGAGCGATGAGCAGCTTGCCCAGGAGGCCGATCATATTGCCGTCTATGCGCGTGTCTCCCCTGAGCACAAACTGCGGATCGTACGGGCCTTGCAAAGCCGCGGCCATGTGGTTGCGATGACAGGCGACGGGGTCAACGACGCGCCTGCCATCAAGACGTCCGATATCGGGATCTCCATGGGCATTACCGGCACCGATGTCACGAAAGAAGCATCCGATCTCGTATTGCGTGATGACAACTTTGCGACGATCGTTTCCGCGATTGAGGAAGGCCGCAACATCTATGACAATATCCGCAAGTTCATCCGGTATCTGCTGGCCTCGAACGTTGGGGAAATTTTGGTGATGTTTTTCGCCATGATGATCGGTCTCCCTTTGCCGCTCGTACCGATCCAGATTCTCTGGGTCAATCTGGTCACGGACGGACTTCCGGCGATGGCTCTCGGAGTTGACCCAGCCGAGGACGATACCATGTATCAGCGGCCGCGCAGAAGAAACGAAAACATTTTTGCTCGCGGACTTGGCTGGAAGATTATCAGCAGAGGCTTTTTAATCGGGTTGATGACGTTGGGTGCTTTTTGGCTGACTTTGCGTGAGAATCCAGACAATCTGGTCCATGCCCAGACCGTTGCTTTTGTTACGCTGGTGATGGCCCAGCTGATCCATGTATTCGACTGCCGCAGCGAACACTCCGTCTTTCATCGCAATCCGTTTGAAAACATGTATCTGGTCTGGGCCGTCATCTCCTCCTTGCTCCTGGTGCTGGTCGTGATCTACTGGCCGCCGATGCAGCCGATTTTCAAAACGACCGCGCTTTCTTTCCGCGACTGGGCGCTGGTTTTCGTGGCAGGAGGGATTCCGACCTTTGTAGCAGGAATCGGGGGAGCGCTTCGCCGGAAACCGAACGAGGCATGAAGCCGGAAAAAGTTGCTGTCCCATCTTTTGTCGATTTTCAGGTATACTGAGAAAATGGACAAAAAAACGGGCAAACCGTTTACATCAAAGTGTGATGGGATAGAGGTGCGTACTGCTTGAAATTGCGGACAAAAAGCATTTTGTTTTGCTTGCTCTTGCTGTTGGTCGGCGGCGCAGGCTATTACGGCCATGCTTTTTATTCTTTCCTTACAGGTGTTCAAGAGCCGAATATCATAGCGCCGGGCAAAACCGATGAAGAACCAAAGAAACCCGAGAGCGAGATTCCGGTCTGGGGCGGAACGGAGCGGGTAAATATCCTGCTGATGGGAGTCGACCGCAGGGAGCTGCGGCCGGATGAGCATCCGCGTTCCGATTCCATGATTGTGGTGAGCATAGATCCGGAAACGAAAACATACGATCTGTTCTCCATTTTGCGTGACACCTATGTGAAGATCCCCGGCTACGGCTCTTCCCGCATTAACAGCGCGTTGGCAGAGGGAGGACCGGAGCTGGCGATGTCAACCGTCAGCGATTTTACAGGGGTCCCTGTCGATCGCTATGTTATTACCGATTTTGAAGGCTTTAAAAGTTTGATTGATGCAGTAGGCGGCGTGGAAATCGATGTCGAGAAAAATATGCGCTATCGCGACCCGACAGACAAAGGTCAGTATGATATCGATCTGAAAAAGGGACTGCAGCGTCTGGATGGAGATAAGGCGCTCCAATACGTGCGTTTTCGTCACGATGCCACGTCTGATTACACCCGGACGGAGAGACAGCGCAAACTGCTGGCGGCCTTGGCTGTCCAGATGCAGAAGGGCACCAATCTGATCCAGCTTCCAGCCATTTTGGACAGCGTCCGCCCATACATCCAAACGAATATGAGCAGCGCCGATATGGTAAAACTGGCAGGCTTGTCGCTTAGCCTGAAGTCCGACCAGGCTGGGCAGTTCCAACTCCCGCCCATGGGGGCCTTCCGGGAAGAGAATCGAGGCGGCTCCGTACTTGTGCCGGATGAGGATGCGGTGAAGCAATTCGTCCAGGAGCAGATGGAACGTGGACAGCTGGCAACTGAGCAAACACAAACAGAGCAATAAACTTGATGGAAAACAGTGCGATTTGGTTGCACTGTTTTTTTATTTGGAATTAATCAGATCGATATGTTCAACAGCTACGTGAGGAAGGGAAGAACGGGACGGGCGGAGTCTTTGCCATACCTACAGAGGTGGAGCTGCCAAAGACGGTACAAGCTTGTCGTGCAACCTCATCGGATGAATACGCTTCTTTGAAACTTTTGCACGACGTACCGTTTTTGGAAGCGGAACCGGACAGTTTACACTCCCAAGCGGGTGTGGCAAGAACGCAGCCCGCCCGTTCTTCCCTTTCCCCACCACGATGTTTGCACAAACTCCAAACTTCCCGGAAGGATACTGGAAAAATTGCTCATACTAAAGCTGAATCTTTCCACACGCAGGGAAGAGGTGAAAAAGCTTGGATAAAGAGGTATGGAAGAATTGGTTTTCCCACACCGGGGACATGCAGGTCATAAATGTGGATGAAACGGAAGGGCGGATCAAGCTTTACTATTTATCCAGCATGGCGGACCAAAAAGTGATTCATGAAAGACTGCTGCCCCGCATGAAGCGGTTGGACTTGAAAACGGCGAGTATCAGCCAGCTCGAGCAGGAATTGGCGATTCCGGCAAACCAGAGGGTAACCAAGCCGGAAACCGTCATTGAGAGACTTCTCCAAGGCAACATCTATATCCATGTTGATCAGGAAAGCTATGGCTTGTCCATTCCGACTGAGGGGAAAACACATCGGAATGTGACAGCACCCGAGATCGAAGCGATTGTCATTGGGGCGCAAATCGCTTTTGTGGAAGAGCTTGATACAAACCTGTCCATCATTCGCAAATATTTGCCAACCAGTAATCTGTATTGCGAAAAATATGTAGTGGGAGTATCGATTCCAACGGAAGTGGCTGTCCTCTACATGAATGGAATTGCGGAGCAGGAAAATATCAATACGATGCGGCAACGGATCGAGTCCTTGCAGGTAGACAGCATTGTAGACGCCAGCGTATTGGCTCAATATTTGAGCGATAACGGTTTAACGGTATTCCCGCTCATGCAGCAGACCGAACGTCCGGATCGCGTTGTCTCCGGGCTCATGCAGGGACAGCTGGCCGTGATTGTGAACGGAAGCCCCTTTGCGATATTGGGGCCAACCAGCTTGATTCAATTTCTTCATTCTCCCGACGATTTTTACTTTCGCTGGGGGATTGGTACCTTCGTTCGGCTGCTGCGATTCGTTGCGATCATTCTTTCTCTTTTGCTTACGCCTGCCTATGTCGCTTCTCTTACCTTTCACTATGAGCTGATTCCAGCCGATTTGCTCATCTCTTTGGCACAGTCGCGTTCCCGCGTGCCATTTCCGCCGTTGATAGAAGCGCTGCTGCTGGAAGGCGTGATTGAACTGCTGAGAGAAGCAGGGGCACGATTGCCTACCAAGGTAGGTCAGACAATCGGTATCGTGGGTGGTATCGTCATTGGGCAAGCGATTGTGCAGGCTGGTTTTACGAGCAACATTCTGATCATTATCGTTGCGCTGGGGGCGTTATCTTCATTCATTGCTCCAAGCTATATGTTGGGGGCGACTGTGCGTGTAATCCGTTTTCCCATGATTCTTTTGTCGGGCATGTGGGGTGGTATTGGCATTGCTGTCGGGTTCAGTTTTCTGATCACACATCTTCTGCGGCAGAAGAGCCTGGGGAGACCGTACCTCAGTCCATTTTTTCCATTGCGCATTTCGGACTTGAAAGACAGTGCCGTACGATTGCCGATCAAGTACTTCTCCCGGTTGCCGGTTTTTTACTCGCGTGACCCAAAGCGCCGCTTTTCACCAAATGAAGCGGATAAAATTGACGACATCGATGATTAGGTGATGCAGATGAAGATTAATGTAACACCCAAAGAAAGCAACATGCTCCCTACTTATTTGGTATGGGTGCTGATTTGCTCGAATCAGATCGGTGTTGGGATCCTTGGATTTCAGCGGATTATAGCCGAGAAGGCAGGGCATGACGCATGGATATCGGTCATCGTGGCTGGGATTATGGCACACTTCACCATGTTGATCATCGTCAAGACGCTAAAACGGTATCCGTCCGCGGACTTGTACGGGATCCATATTGATGTGCTGGGGAAGCGGCTGGGCAAACTGGTCAGCCTGTTCTTCATCCTTTATTGCATTGCCACGGCGATGATGATTTTGCGCAACTATATTGAAGTGATCCAGACCTGGGTGTTCCCGGAAATCCCGACAGGTTTGTTCGCAGCGGTTTTTTTGTTCCTGGCGCTGTATACCATGTTGGGTGGAATCCGAGTGATCGCCGGGTACACCTTTCTCACCGTGATTGTGGTCATCTGGCTTCTCCTGGATTTGTATTACCCGTTGCAGATTGCCGAATGGAACCATTTGCTGCCGGTGATGGAGGCGGACATCTCCAAGATCTGGGGCGGTGCCATGTCGATGTCGCTTACCATTATCGGCTTTGAAATTATTTACGTCTTGTATCCATATATCAAAGAAAAAAAGAGTGTAGGAGCATCGGCGCAATTCGGCCTTTTCCTTACCAATCTGATTTATTTGGTGCTGATGGTCGTGGCACTGGTCTTTTTTAGTGAAGGACAATTGGCCAAGACGATCTGGGCAACCCTTAACTTGAAAAAGATGGTGTATCTGCCGTTCTTGGAAAGGTTTGAGTTTGTCGCCATTCCTTTATGGCTGTTTGTCATCATGCCGAACATCATGCTGTATTCATGGGCAGCCGTACGTGGTTTAAAGCGAAATTTTAATTGGAGCCAACGGAAGTTTAGTTATGTGGTGATCATTTTGATGTTTATCTCTTCCCTCTTTCTCATTACTCGTCAACAGATCGAGACTTTAAATGACATCATTGGCAGGGTGGGGCTGATCGGTTCTTTTGCCTATCCATTTATCCTCTATTTACTGGTGGTTATCAAACAGGCGTGGAGACGGAAACGGGAGGCGATCAACGATGAGTCTGCAAAATAGATCGTTTCATCAAACATTCAGATGGGTCATGGCGCTGCTAGCACTAACGACGGCAGGCTGTGCGGAAAAACAAATTTTGGATGAGACTGGTCTTGTGACGGTCATTGGTTATGATCAAACGGAGGATGGGTTAATCCGTGGAACAATTCTGGTTCCTGTGATTAATCCGGAGGCGGATGAAAAGATACAGGTCGCTTCAGCGGTAGGGTTGACGAGCAAAGGCATCCGGGATAAGGTCAATCTGCAGATGGACAAGCGTGTTCTGGGTGGACAGCTTCGGGTAGCGCTGTATGATGAAAAGCTGGCCAGGAAAGGGATCATCAGCATTGTGGATACGCTGTACCGCGATCCTACCATTGCAAGCCGCCTTTATTTGTGTGTGACAACCGAAGAAACCAGCAAGATTATCACCTTTCCCTATAAGGAGGAAGGGAACATCGGCATGTACCTGTACCGTATGATCGACCAAAATGTGCATGGGGAGAAAATTCCTTCATCGACGATCCACGAATTCCTCCGTTCTTACTTCAGTGCGGGTAGCGATCCGTTTCTCCCGCTAATCGAGCCAAAGGGGGATGAGCTGCGGATCAAAGGGCTTGCCCTCTTTCATAAGGACAAATACATCGGCTGGATTGATACCAATGAAGCATTTTTGATCAAGCTCATCCGCGATTTTTTTGAAGCCGGCAGCTATGAGACTTCCCTGCCGCGCTCCGCACTCGGGCTTCCGAACAAAAAAAACAGCGCCAGGAGGGCAGACCGCTTTTATCTGGTGTTTGACACGTTGTCCAGTCAATCGAAGGTGAAGGTGACGCGGAAAAGTCCACCCAACTATGAAGTAACCATCAAGCTGAGTGCTCGCATCTATGAACTGGGGGAGCCCATCTCTTTGACAAAAGAGATGCTAGCCAAAATAGAGAAGGCCTTGGAAGCGGATTTGGAGCAGAAACTGAAAAATATGCTCAAAAAGCTGCAGAAGCTCGAGGTTGATCCGATCGGGTTCGGAGAGATGTACCGGGCGAGCACACGTGGAGCCCGTCAGATGAAGCATGACGAGTGGCACAATCTGTACAAGCAATCCACGTTTCAATGGAAGGTAAAGGTCAAGCTGGTTCGCTCCGGAATCATGGAATAGCAGGCCGTTTTAATAGAAAATATTTTACTGTTTTTTCTATTGACATGGCATGGGTAATTTACTAATGTTATATTTGCTTCCTAAATAAACATAGTAAATTGGTTGGAATTATCAACCATACAAAATAGATTCGATTTGCGGCAACGATGAGGCAGATCAGATAGGGGAAGGGAGGGACAGCTGATGATCAGTCTGAAAGGAATTACGAAAGTATTTAAAAATCGATTCGGTTCCTTCCACGCGTTGGATAATGTTGATTTATCCATCAACAAGGGAGAAATCTTCGGAATCATTGGATACAGCGGTGCAGGGAAATCTACCTTGGTCCGCATGATGAACTTGCTTGAGACTCCTACTAGCGGCGATGTCTCCGTCGGCGATACACAGCTGACGCAATTGCCGCAGAGCCAATTGCGCAAGGCACGTCGGAAGATCGGGATGGTCTTCCAGCATTTTAACCTGCTATGGTCCCGTACTGTGGCGGACAACGTAGCTTTGCCTCTGGAAATTGCCGGCGTACCCAAGCGAGAACATGCACAGCGAGTGAAAGAATTGCTGGAGTTGGTTGGTCTGGCAGATAAGGCGGATTCCTATCCATCCCAACTCTCAGGCGGTCAGAAGCAGCGTGTCGGGATTGCCCGAGCTCTGGCCAATCAGCCGGACGTGCTCCTCTGTGACGAGGCGACCTCCGCGCTCGACCCGAAGACGACCGATTCCATTCTGGAGTTGTTGAAGGAGATCAATCGCAAGCTGGGCCTCACCGTCGTATTGATTACGCACGAGATGCACGTGATTGAAAAAATCTGTGATCGCGTGGCGGTGATGGAAAGCGGACGAGTGATTGAACTGGGCGATGTGGTCGATGTCTTCTCCCGTCCGAAAACGACGACAACCCGTGAATTCATCAGTCAGGTGACGGGGGCGGAGCAGCTCGAGGATGAGGACCTGCGACAAATTGGACCAGGGACATTGCTGCGCTGCACCTTCTTGGGAGAATCAACGAATCAGGCTGTCATTAGCCATCTGATCCGCGATCTTGGCGTAGAGGTATCGATTATCCAAGGTCAGATCAAGCGTTTGAAGGAAATCGCCTTCGGTACGCTGTACATTCAAGTGCACGGTGATCTGGATGTAGAAGCGAAGGCAGTGGCTTACTTGAAAAAACAAGGCGTCAACGTAGAGGTCTTGCAAAGCGTGGAAGGAGGTGGAGCGAAGTGATGGAATTTCTGCTGACAACCATGCCGGATGTAGTCAAGTTTTGGGATTTTATCGTAAAAGCGATCTGGGAGACGATCTACATGGTTTCCGTATCCCTGTTGTTTTCAGCGCTGATCGGAATTCCGCTTGGCGTGCTCCTGGTGATCACGAGCCGCAACCATTTGACACCGATGGTCGGTTTTAACCAGATCCTGGGCTTTATTATTAATATTCTTCGTTCCATTCCGTATATTGTGCTGGTCATCATCTTGATTCCTGTATCGCGCAAATTGATCGGGACATCGATTGGTCCGGAAGCGGCGATCGTCAGTCTCGTGGTCGGCTCTGCGCCATTCATCGCAAGGCTCGTGGAGACAGCGGTGCGCGAGGTGAACCGCGGTGTGATTGAAGCCGCACAGTCCATGGGTGCAACGACCTGGCAAATTATCTGGAAGATCCTTTTGCCGGAATCATTGCCTTCCATCGTCTCAGCGGTGACGGTAACGGCAGTCGGCTTGATCGGCTACTCGGCGATGGCTGGGGTGGTAGGCGCTGGCGGTCTGGGTTCCATGGCCTTTACGCATGGTTTCAATGGATTTAAAGAAGATATCCTGTTTGTCACCACCGTATTTCTCATCATATTGGTCCAAGGGATTCAGATGCTCGGGGATTACATTTCCCGCAAGCTGGATCACCGTTAACCACATACAAAAAACAAAAAATGGAGGGAAAACCGAAATGAAAAAAATCCTGTCAACGCTGATGGTTGGTGCGCTTGCTCTGTCTCTGGCGGCTTGCGGACAATCCAGCACAGAACAAAAACCTGCTGAAGGTACGGATCATGCAGCACATGGCGGCGGGGAAGCCATCACGCTGAAAGTGGGAGCTACAGCAGTTCCTCACGCAGAAATCCTCAACCAAGTGGTAAAACCACTGCTGGAAAAAGAAAATGTGAACCTTGAAGTCGTGACCTTCCAAGATTATGTATTGCCGAATACACAGCTGGCTGAGAAAGAACTGGATGCCAACTACTTCCAACACATTCCTTGGTTGGAGCAAACCAACAAAGAGAAAAACCTGAACCTGACTTATGCAGCGGGCGTACACATCGAGCCAATGGGTGTTTACTCCAATAAAGAAAAAGCATACAAAGATCTGGCTTCTCTCCCTGCTGGAGCAAAAGTAGCGATCACAAACGGACAAGGTGAGCATGGCCGCGTGCTGGCGCTCTTGGAAAAAGCGGGCCTCTTGAAACTGAAAGAAGGCGTAGGCATTAACGGTACGATCGCCGACATCGTTGAGAAAAAAGTGGAACTGGTTGAGCTGGAACCACCAATGCTGCCACGCGCTTTGGATGACGCAGCAGTTGATGCAGCGGTAATCAACTCCAACTTCGCGATGGAAGCAGGTCTGAATCCTTCGAAGGACGCCATCTACCTGGAGTCCGGTGAGAACAACCCATATGTAAACGTATTGGCTGTTCGTGAAGACAACAAAGACAGCGAAGGCATCAAAAAGCTGGCGAAAGCCCTGACTTCTCCTGAAGTAAAAGACTTCATCGACAAAACATACGGCGGTTCCGTATTGTTCGTAGGCGAAGTAAAATAAGAATCGTCTTGAAACGACCGACCCATTTCCCGGGTCGGTTTTTTTATTGAACCAATAAGCGATGCTGCGCTGAGGAGAGCATGATTCGTGGCTGCGGTGGGGAGAGCATGTTTCGCAACTCCGCTTCATTCTACGCCCCGCTGTAAGTGGGGACTGTCCGCTCCGCAGGCGCTCCGTTACGAAACATGCTCTCCTGCGTAGCAGAAGCATTAATAAAAGATAAAAAATCTACAGAGCAATTCACTCTGACTGCATGCTATTAATCATTTTTCGTTTCAACATATGCAATCGCCACGTGAGGAAGGGAAGAGAGGGACGGGGCGGAGTTTTTGCCACATCTACAAAGGTGGAGCTGCCGAAAACGGTACACGCTTGTCGCGCAACCCCGTCGGTTGAATACGCTTCTTTGAAACTTTTACGCGACGTACCGGTTTTGGAAGCGGAACCGGACAGTCTCCGCTCCCATGCAGGTGTGGCAAGTTCGGAGCCCCGCCCTCTCTTCCCTTCCCCCACCACCATGTTTGCACAGTTATTAATGATTCTTTATGAAGGGTACAGGACGTTAATAATCGTTAAGATTTTTTAACAATGACATAAAATTTAATTAAATCTAAACATAATGTATTTTCAGATATCTCCGCAAAGTGTATATTATTCCCAATCGTTAGATAAACAAGGGGGATATAAAGATGATGAATAAGAGTGTTTTTGCCTTGATGAGCACCGTCGTGGCTCTCAGTGCAGTAATCGCTGGATGTGGCGGCGGCAATCAAGCGGCACCGGCCAATACACAGACTGCGGACAACAGCGCTGCTCCTGCAAAAAGCGATGTGCCTCAAGTACTGCGGATTAACATCCACCAAGAGCCATCAACTGTTGACCCGGGCATTGCGGAGGATAACGTCTCTGGCGGGATCACACGCGCGACCTTCGACGGTTTGACTCGTCTTGACAAGGATGCGAAGCCGATGAACTCGATCGCTCAAGACGTGAAAGTGTCCGAGGATGGACTGACCTATACATTTACCCTGCGCGATTCCAAATGGTCGAATGGCGATCCGTTAACTGCGCATGACTTTGAATTTGCTTGGAAGCGCGCGCTGAATCCGAAAACCGCTTCCAACTACGCATATCAGCTCTACTATGTGAAAAACGGGCAGAAGTTCCACACTGGCAAAGGTACAGCGGACGAGGTAGGAGTAAAGGCGCTGGATGACAAGACGCTGGAAGTGAAACTGGAAAACCCAACTCCATATTTCCTGGAGCTCACCGCTTTCTACACCTACTACCCGGTTAACAAAAAGGTGGTAGAAGCCAATCCAGACTGGGCGAAAGAAGCGGCAACCCACGTTGGCAACGGTCCGTTCAAAATGACCTCCTGGGAGCATAAGAGCAAAATCGTTTTGGAGAAAAACGAAAATTACTGGGATAAAGACAATGTGAAGCTGGAAAAAATCGAAATGGCCATGATCGAGGATGAAAACACCGAGCTGTCCATGTTCGAAAATGGCGAGCTGGACTGGGCCGGACAACCGCTGAGCCAACTGCCGACCGATGCGATTCCAGCCTTGAAAGATGCGGGTACGCTGGTGATCCATCCGAAAGCTACCATGTACTGGTACAAATTCAACACAGAGAAAGCACCATTCAACAACGCAAAGATCCGCAAAGCGTTCGCTTACGCAGTAAACCGTCAGGCGATCGTGGATAATATCACGCAAGCAGGCCAGGTGCCAGCGATGGGGATGCTGCCGCAAACGATGGCGGTCAAACCGGAAGGCTACTTCAAGGATAACGATGTGGAAACAGCGAAGAAGCTGCTGGAAGAAGGCATGAAAGAGCTGGGTATCACCGAGCTCCCGCCGATTACCCTCTCCTACAACACGGTAGAGCGTCACAAGAAAATCGCCGAGGCTGTTCAAGACCAATGGAAAAAGGCCCTGGGCGTAGATGTGAAGCTGGCCAATAAAGAAATGAAGGTACACTTGGAAGACTTGCACCAAGGAAACTATCAAATCGGTCGAATGGGATGGAACGCCGACTTCAACGATCCGATCAACTATATGGAAATGTACCGCGATAAAGATGGCGGAAATAACGATACACGTTGGGAAAATGCGCGCTACAAAGAGCTGATCATCCAATCTGCGAAAGAGACAGATCCGGAAAAACGCAAAGCGCTTTTCGCGGAAGCAGAGCAAATTTTCATGGATGAAATGCCGGTAATCCCCATCTTCAACGACGTAGATGTATGGGCACAGAGTGACAAGGTAAAAGGCGTGCAAGTGGATGGACTTGGTTTCGTTGACTTTAAGTGGGCGGAAATGCAGTAATAATTCCCAAGAAAGAAGTGCAAAGTAAGGAAGAGGAGAAAACCTCTTCCTTTTCTTTATGCGTACAAGCCTTTTTATCATTCTTAATAAAGTTTATAAATCAATAAAATTAAATTAAATATTGTTCAATTATGTTTCAAACAATTTTGAAAAGCGGTATATTGATAAACAGATTTAGAAAGGGGGATTTACGGTAACATGAAAAAGAATATTTTTGTTGCGATGAGTTCAATCCTCGTTCTTGGCGCTGCCCTTGCTGGTTGCGGCGGCGGAAACGCTGGAGATAATGCAAATAGCGGACAAACAGCACCTGCTGAAAGCACAGGACCAAAAGTACTGAAAATGAACCTGCACTCCGAGCCGCCGACTGCTGACCCGGGTCTCGCAGAGGATACTACTTCCGGTGCGGTAGTACGTGCTACATTTGATGGTTTGACTCGAAATGTTGACGGTAAATCAAAAGAGTCGATGGCTGAAAAAATCGAGGTTTCTCAAGACCTCATGACTTATACGTTCAAACTGCGTGATGCAAAATGGAGCAACGGTGACCCAGTTACCGCGAAGGACTTCGAATTTGCATGGAAACGCGCGCTCGATCCAAAAACCGCTTCCAACTATGCGTACCAGCTGTATTACATCAAAAATGGTGAGAAGTTCAACAAAGGCCAAGCGAAAATGGAAGACGTTGGCGTAAAAGCGCTCGACGACAAAACGCTGGAAGTGAAATTGGAAGCGCCAACTCCATTCTTCCTCGAGCTGACTTCCTTCTATACGTACTATCCAGTGAACCAAAAAGTAGTGGAAGCGAATCCAAAATGGGCTGCTGAAGCTGCTACCCACGTAGGTAACGGTCCGTTCAAAATCGAGACGTGGGAACACAAAAACAAAATGGTTCTCGTGAAGAGCGACACTTACTGGGATAAAGATGCTGTCAAATTGGACAAAATCGATTTCTCCATGGTAGAAGACGAGAATACCGAGCTGTCCATGTTTGAAAACGGTGAAATCGACTGGGCAGGACATCCGCTCTCCGCGCTGCCAACCGATGCGATCCCTGCTTTGAAGGATTCCGGCAAAATGGTGACTCAACCAATCGCGGGTACTTATTTCTACCGTTTCAATACGGAGCAAGCCCCTTTCAACAATGCGAAAATCCGTAAAGCCTTTACCTATGCAATCAATCGTCAAGCGATCATCGACAACGTATTGCAAGCTGGACAAACACCAGCAATGGGTTATATTCCGCAATCCATGTCTGTAAACGCTGATCCATTCTTCAAAGACAACGACGTGGAAACAGCGAAAAAACTGCTGGAAGAAGGTATGAAAGAGGAAGGCATCACCAAGCTGCCACCGGTCACTCTTTCCTACAACACCTCCGAAGGTCACAAAAAGGTTGCAGAAGCGATCCAAGACCAATGGAAAAAGGCATTCAACATCGACGTGAAGCTGGAAAACAAAGAGTGGAAAGTATATCTGGATGACGTTCACCAAGGAAAATACCAAATCGCTCGTGCGGGCTGGCTGGGTGACTTCAACGATCCGATCAACTTCCTCGAAATGTTTAAAGACAAAGACGGCGGAAACAACGATACTCGTTGGGAAAATCCGAAATACAAAGAGCTCCTGAACAAGTCTGCGCTTGAAGTGGATCCAGAGAAACGCAAACAACTTCTGGCACAAGCAGAGGCGATCCTGATGGAAGATATGCCAATCGCGCCGATCTACTACTACACCGATTCTTGGGTAAAAGCGGATAAAGTAAAAGGCGTATCGGTTGATGGTCTTGGACACGTAGACTTCAAATGGGCTACTGTTGAATAAAAAGTAAGCGATTAAAGAAAAAGGCACCCGCGGGTGTCTTTTTTCTTGCGCAATCGGGACATCCGACCAAACAAGTATGCCGCCTCCATCATAGAGTAAAGAGGGAAGAAGCTTTGTGATCAGAAGGAGGAGTAGGCGTGGATCTTAGTAAACTGCTTGGTGTGGTTAAATCAGTCCCGAAAGATAAGCTGAAGACCGATTCCGGTTTGAAAGAAGTAATTCGAGAGTTGGCCAGAAAAAGCGGGAAAAGCTTGAGCGAATCCGAGCTCAACGGATATGTCTCCCAATTCCGTAGAATGCAGCGCACGGAATCGGTAGGCAGCTTGCTGGATAAGTTGTCGAAGAAAGGCGTAAGCCAAGGGGACCTCTCTGCCATCAAAAAGAAATTTAAAAAGTAATGCAGCAGGGCGCAGCATGGCATAAGGAGGTGTACCCTTATCAGCAAGCGAGCGAAAAAGCGCACAAACAGGACGAACGAAAAGTTTTCCCAACTGATGGACCAGATGAACCAGATGACCGAGACGCAGCGGCAGTCGAATGACAAGGTCCATGAAGAGATCACACTGGTTCGTCAGAATATTGATGAAGTAAAAGAAATCTTGCAGCAGTTCAAGGTGGTCTCACGCTCCAAGCGCGAGTCGCGCAGGGGACTCTTTACCCGTCGCCGCCGTCCGATCCCCGTCGAGGTGGTGCCAGAAACCAATGTAAAATCACCGCTGCGGCTCGATGAATTGCTGCCGCTCCTGCCTCAGTTAGGCGGGATGATTCCGCAGCTCAACAATCCGAAGGTCGCAGAGACGCTGAAGATCCTGTCGAATCCGGCTGTGGCTGGCATGATTCAGCAATTCATGGCCAATACCGGAGGAAAGGCAAAGGCGGCGATGCCGACGCGAAGAAGGGCATAGTCATGGCGCCCACACGACAGAAAGTTGCCGTGTGGGCATCCCTAAAAAATACCGTGCTGTAATTTTGGTTCCAATCACCTATAAACTTTTATAGACAATCTGCGTCTAACTTTATGTCGAAAGCTGGCGGATAATAGACGCATGAAGGAGGGCGTGATGAAAAGAAGTACCTTGTTGATCTGTTTCTTATTGGTTTTGGTGATGTTTGGAGGTGGACAGGCTTTCGCCGCATCCGCAGATGAAGCGGTACAGCTGATGATGGATGGAAAGCTGATTACACCGGATGTACCGCCGCTTGTGAAGAATGGACGGACCTTGGTTCCTGTTCGCGTGATTGCGGAAGGGCTGGGTGCAGAGGTCGGCTGGGATCAAGCTACTTCGACGGCTACGATCACACGCGGGGGACAGCGAGTTGTCTTGCAGCTCAACAACAAGCAAGCGTACATAAACGGAAAAGCGGTGACAATGGAAACACCGCCGCTCACCTACCATCAGCGGATGCTGCTGCCTTTGCGCTTTGTCGGAGAGGCGTTGGGTGCGACGGTCGGTTGGGATGACGCGGCCCGCACAGTGATTGTGCATCACACGATTACACTGACGCTCAACCAGCAGGATGTCACCTCACAGTTCAGACCGCTTTTGCTGGGAGAACAAGCCTATATTCCGGCGCAAAAACTGGCCGAATACATGGGGGCTCCCCATCTGGAAAATCTGCTGCAAGGGGTCGCCAGCAAAACGCTGGACGGACAAGCCTATGTAACCATCGATCAGGCAGAAAACATACTGGATGCCCGGATCAAATGGGAGCGAGAAGAAAATCGGATTGAAGTGAAGCGGGAAACCGAGCTGGAAAAGATTGAAGCGGAAGACACGACGATTTTTCTTGCAACGTCCAGAGCGATTACTCCGAAGCACTTTACGCTGCAGGGACCGCACCGGATCGTTTTGGATTTGCCACAGACCGTACTTTCCGATGATTTGGAAGAATCATTGAATGCCGATGGTCAAGGGACAGCGCGACTGCATGAGCCTGATGAAGATGAAGAAGACCAAGTAGAGCTGGACACAGAGCAGTCGCTGGAACAGGCAGGAGATGACGAGAATAGCGGCGAAGATCAAATGAGTACGATGGAAGATCAGCTGGCAATAGCCGAGTCTGCATCCGAATTGGCGGAATCATCGCAAGCATCTGCCGAGGAGGACAGCTTGATCAAAGCGATTCGTTACTCCCACTATACACAGTCGCCTGATTCCGTGCGAGTTGTCATTGAGCTCAATCAAAAAAGCAAGTACACGGTGGAGCAAAAAGAGGACGGCTTGCAAATCACGCTCAACCCGATCCCGCGCAAGACCGGCTACCTGATTGTCGTGGATGCTGGCCATGGCGGCAAGGATAATGGAGCCAAAGGGGTCAGCGGGAATGTGGAGAAAGATTTCAACCTGAGCGTCAGCAAGATGCTGGTGGAAAAATTGAAGCAATACCCCGAGTTTCAGGTCGTAGCGACGCGCAGCACGGACGTTTTTTTGGAGCTTTCGGAACGGGTAGAGATCGCGAATGAGCGCGATGCGGATCTGTTTATCTCCATTCACGCCAACTCAGCTTCTCCGACATCACGGGGAACGGAAACGTTTTACTACAATCAAAACAGTCAAGTGTTCGCTCAGGTGGTTCATCGTCACCTGTTAGCGGCTACCCAATTCCCTGACCGGAAAGTCAAAAATACCGGCTTTTACGTCATCAAGCATACCAAAATGCCAGCCGTCTTGACGGAAACCGGATTTCTCTCCAACGCCATCGAAAATCAAAAACTGAAATCGCCTGAGTTCCAGCAAAAGGTCGCGGCTGCGTTTGCGGCAGCGATCCGAGAATACTACCTTACCGTTCAGTAGTTCATAGAAAAGGGGGGCTTGTCGTATGAAACGCATGATCATCGTACTGTCACTGTTCTTGATTGCCCTGCTTAGCGCTTGCGGTACAAAGCCCGTGGAACAGACCAAGCCGGCAGAAACACATACGTCGGCAGTGGCGCCACAGCCACAGCCCGCAGAAAACAGTGCAAATAGTGGAGCGCAGACGGTGCCCAAGCAGAACGTAACCAAAGAAAAGATCGCGGTCTATTTTACGGATGCGGATCTGACACAGCTGATCAAAGAAGAACAAGAGATTCGCTACAGCGATCAGGTGGACAAATACAAACAAGCCATCGCATCTCTGGAAAAACCAGCGAACGCCGGGCATGTGAAGCTATGGGAGAATTTCGGGTATCATTCGGTTACCTTCAGCGAGGGAACGGTAACCATCGACACCAAAGGCAGTAACATCTATAATGTGGGTGCATCAGGAGAAGCTCTCGCGCTGGATGCCCTGAAACAGACCTTGTACCAGTTCCCCGAGGTCAAAAAAATTGTCGTGCTGCAGGATGGCCAAGCCATCGAGTCGTTGATGGGCCATATGAGCCTGGAAGAGGCATTGGCAAAATAACTACCGGTTGAATACGCCTTGATCCTTGTGATCGGGCGTTTTTTCATCATTTCTTAACGCTGTCTCCACGCTGCCTTTGCGGCTGTCTGCTACTGTTAACAGGAGTGCAGAAAGGGGGCATATAGATGGATATTCAGATTTCATTGGCAAATCGTGAAGACTTTACGGACATGATTTTACTGGCAGGGGCAACCTTACCGGATCGAATGAATTTGCACGAGCTGAAAAAATACTTTGAGCTATTCCCCCAGCTGCTCTACAAGGCGACGGATCAAGGCTGCCTGATCGGCTTTGCCTGTGCGGGGGTAGATATGTTCCAAAAAACAGGCTGGCTGCTTTACAGCAATGTGGCAGAAGGCTATCAAGGGAAGGGCATCGGAAAACGCTTGATTGAAGCGCGAATCAATGCCCTCAAGCAAATACCGAGCATCGAGCGCATTCGTGTAACGGTCAGCGAGACGAACACCGCATCGATCAAGGCACTGCAGGCCCACGGCCTTCGCTTCTCCCATCAAGAGCTGAATTACTACGGCCCCGGCAAGCATCGGGATATCATGGAGCTGTCCATCATACCAGCAGTTGCGGATCAAGTGAATCTGGCGCTGATGCAGGAGCTGCCGGAAGCAAGATAAAGGTGAACCTCCTCCCTCTTTTTTCTGTGCTATGATAGACTGAAATGAAATATTATTTCAGAAAAATGGAGCATGTTCGTGAAAGAGCGGGAGGAAATCATGAAGTCATTCGCCATACTGGAGAAAATCGAAAACCACATGGAGCATTTTACGCAAGCAGAGAAAAAAGTGGCGGCCTACATCATGACACATGCAGAGCTGGTCCCCAACATGACAACCAAGGATGTATCCAAGCATGCGGGTGCCAGTGAAGCGAGCGTCGTGCGGTTTTGCAAAACGATCGGGGTATCCAGCTTTAAAGCTTTCAAAATCGCCCTGGTTCGAGAGCTGACGCGCTCCGATTCCAATATCAGCGATTTTTCCGTGATCCAGACACAGGATGCGCCGTATGATCTGTTTCAAAAAGTGCTCTACCACAATAAAACGGCCATCGAGGAGCTTACCACCACGCTGGAGAAAAAAGAGCTGGAGCGGGCGATTGAGGCCATTTTAGCGACGAAAAACATCATATTCTACGGGGTCGGAGGATCCTCGTCGGTATCGCTGGATGCCAGTCACAAATTTCGCAAGATCGGCTATCATTCCGACATCACCACCGATTATCACATGATGCTGCCAATCCTCTCCAACCTGGCCAAGGGGGATGTGCTGGTCGCCATCTCGAACAGCGGCAGCACCCGTGAAGTATTGGATGTGGTACGCTTTGCCAAGAAAAAAGAGATTACGATCGTGGCCATTACCAGCCTCATGAAATCACCGCTTTACAAGGAAGCGGATATCCGGCTGTGCACGCCGAATATCGAGCCGGACTTCCGGATAGGCAGCATTGCGTCACGGATCATGCAGCTGACGATCATCGATACGCTCTTTGTCAGCATTTTCAACCGGATTGGCGGTTCAGTGATCGACAAATTCAATGAAGTGCGTGAGGAGATTGTACAGTCACGGAGATGAGGCTTGCTGTTATCGGCAAGCATTTTTTTGGTCTAAACTGAAATTTTAATTCATATATTTAGATAATTACGTTGATTTATTATTTCATGATGGTACAATGAAAGCGTAAACAAAGTGAGGTAGAGGGTGAATGCATGCTGGATAAACTAGTCACCGAAACCCGGAATGAACGAACCATGAACCTAGATGAGATGTCGATTATGGAAGTCCTGCAGGTGATGAATGAGGAAGACAGCAAGGTTCCGCAGGCGATCAAGAGCCAGCTTCCCAAAATCGAACAAGCCATCCAGCTGGTCATTCAGTCATTCAGAAAAGGGGGACGGCTCATTTACGTAGGGGCTGGCACGAGCGGACGCCTGGGCATCCTCGATGCAGTGGAGTGTCAACCTACCTTTGGTACTGATTTTGATATGGTTCGCGGCTTGATCGCAGGAGGCACCGATGCCTTTACCACGGCGGTGGAAGGGGCGGAGGATGATCAGGGACAGGGAGCGAAGGATCTGGAGGAGATCCACCTGTCTCCTCTGGATACGGTCATTGGCATCGCGGCTAGCGGACGCACGCCCTATGTCATCGGGGCGCTACAGCACGCCAAGCGGGTCGGGGCGAGCACAGCGAGTCTGGCTTGCAATAAGGACGCTGAGATCAGCCGATACGCGGATGTGTCCATCGAGGTCGTGCCCGGACCCGAGATCTTGACGGGCTCCACACGATTGAAGGCAGGATCGGCGCAAAAGCTGGTGCTCAACATGATCTCTACCTGCTCCATGATCGGAATCGGCAAGGTGTACAAAAATTTGATGGTCGATGTGCAGCCTACCAATCAAAAGCTGGTCGAGCGTTCCAAGCTGATCATCATGCAGGCGACGGATGCCAGCTATGAAGAGGCAGCGCAGGTCTACGAGCAAGCAAACGGCAATGTGAAAGCGGCGATCGTCATGGTACTGACCCGTTGCTCGTATGCGGAAGCGGTGGAGCGTTTGGAAAAGGCAGAGGGCTTCGTCCGCAAAGCGATATAACGATACGGATACACACTTTTTATATAGAAAAAGGGGGATGAAGTATGAAAGTTCTGTTTGTCTGCTCCGCTGGTATGTCGAGTGCCATCGTGGTGAATGCGCTGAAAAAAGAGGCGGAAAAACAAGGGCTGCAGGTGGAAGTGAAAGCGGTCAGCACACAGGAATTTGGAGAGGAGGTGAAGCAGGGCTGGGATGTCGCCATGGTCGCTCCGCAAGTCAGACACCGTTTTGATCAGTTAAAGCAGGAAGCGGATGCCGCGCAGGTGCCATGCGAGCTGATTCCGCCGCAAGCCTATACACCATTAGGCGGTCCGCTGCTCTATAAAAAAGTGATCGAATTGGCAAAGAAATCGTAAATCTTTTGAGGGGAATCAGGGGGGATTTGCATGGACAAGATTGTCAATTTTCTGGATCAGCACTTTTCCGGACCAGTTGCCCGGCTAGCGGAGCAACGTCATTTGCGAGCGATCCGTGACGGTGTGATCTCAGCCTTGCCGTTCATCATCATCGGCAGCTTCTTTCTGATTATTGCGTTTCCGCCTGTGCCGCAGGACTCTGCCATCGCCCTGTGGGCAAAAGCGCATGTAGCCGACATCTTGATTCCTTATCGTCTCACGATGTTTATCATGTCGCTGTACATTGCATTCGGGATCGGGCACAATCTGGCCAAAAGCTATAATCTGGATACGCTGGCAGGGGCGCAAATCGCGATCTGTGCGTACTTGCTGACCATCATGCCAAAGGTCATGGACGGCGTTGGCTTTGTCCTGCCGATGAGCAATCTGGGCGGCCACGGACTGTTCGTAGCGATGCTCTCTTCGATTTTCGCGGTAGAAGTGCTGCGCATTTGCAAGCAGAACAAATTTACCATCAAAATGCCAGATCAGGTGCCGCCATCTTTGATTCGTTCGTTTGAAGCACTTATCCCCATCGGTATCGTTATTATCATCATGAGCCTGCTCACGGTTGTCTTGGGCCTTGATCTGCATGCATTGGTGGATAAAGCGGTTGGCCCGCTTGTATCTGCCGGAGATAGCTTGCCGGGTATCTTGATCCCGATCTTTTTGATCACGTTCTTCTGGTCCTTCGGGATTCACGGTGTCTCCATCGTGGGAACGATCGCGCGTCCGCTGTGGGAAGTGTACCTCGCGAAAAATGCGGAAGCCGTTGCGGCAGGGCAGCCGATCCCACACGTAGCCCCAGAGACGTTCTTCCAATGGTTCGTCTGGATCGGTGGCTCCGGTGCCACGCTGGGCTTGGTGCTGTGCATGCTTTTCTTTGCAAAAACCCAGTATACCAAGACACTGGGCCGAACCGTTTTGGCTCCAGGCATCTTCAATATTAACGAACCGGTCATTTTCGGGATGCCAATCGTGTTGAACCCGACCTTGATCATTCCGTTTGTCATCGTGCCGCTTGTCAATGCAACCATTGCCTACTTTGCAACCGTTCTCGGCTTGGTGAATCCGACTTATATCATGCCGCCGTGGACGTTGCCGGCACCGATTGGAGCATATCTGGCTACAGGCGGCGACTGGCGAGCCATTGTGCTTGTCCTGATCAACATCACGATTTCCTTTGTTATCTACCTGCCATTCTTCAAAATGTACGAGAAGAAGCTGATGGAACAGGAAAAAGAAGCAGCAGGTGAAGGAGTTACCGCATAACGCAAAGAACGTGTAAGCAAACCATATGCATCCTGGAGGGGTATAGATGGAAGAGAGCAAATTCATCCGCTTTCGCTTTAAGAGCGCCTTGTTTTTTCTGACGTTTGCGGTGGTGTGCAATCTACTCTGTACCCCTCTATTGCTTGCGATGGGGCTGTCCAAGCAGCTGGCGATGTTCCTCATCAACAGCATCGCTGGCAGCATCGGTGTAGCCATCGTGGTCCTGGTGCTGGAAGGCAGGTACAAGGGAAGAATGCATGCCCTGCGTTTTTGTCTGGGGACAGCGGTGATCGTGTTTGCGTCTTGCTACTATTTGGTATACCTGAGCTAGGGGGGAGAGCATATGCGGAAAGAGGGAGTAAAGATCGTCACGATCGGCGGCGGCTCCAGCTATACGCCTGAGCTGGTCGAAGGCTTTATCAAGCGCTATGCGGAATTGCCCGTCCGTGAATTGTGGCTGACAGATATCCCCGAGGGCAAGGAAAAGCTCGAGATCGTGGGGAATTTGGCCAGGCGAATGGTGAAAAAAGCCGGGGTGCCGATGGAGATCCATCTGACCCTGGAGCGAAAAGAGGCATTGCCTGGCGCCGATTTTGTCACCACCCAGATGCGTGTCGGTCGGCTGGAAGCACGCATCAAAGATGAACGGATTCCGCTGTCGCACGGCATCATCGGCCAGGAGACGAATGGCGCTGGCGGATTGTTCAAAGGCTTGCGCACGATTCCGGTGCTGCTGGCGATCGCAGAAGAAATGCAACAGCTTTGTCCCGATGCCTGGCTGATCAATTTCACCAATCCTGCAGGCATGGTGACAGAGGCGTTGCTGCGCTACGGGAAGCATCTCAAGGTGCTGGGCATTTGCAATGTTCCGATCACGACCAGGATGACGATCGCATCCATGCTGGGTGTCGAGGCAGATCGCCTGCATATCGATTTTGCCGGCTTGAATCATCTGGTCTACGGGCTGCGTGTCACGGTGGACGGCGAAGAGGTGACGGGACAAGTATTGGAGCTGTTGGCCGACCCGGAAAAGCAGCTGTCGATGCGCAACATTGCCCCGATGCCGTGGGAGCCAACCTTCCTGAAAGCATTGGGTGTGATCCCATGTCCGTATCACCGTTATTACTACAAGACCGAGCAGATTCTGGCGGAAGAGCTGAAACAGTTTGCGGCAGGAACCACCCGTGCCGAGGTGGTGAAGAAGCTGGAGGATGACCTGTTCGCCCTGTACCAGGATGAACAGCTCGAAACCAAGCCGGACATTCTGGCGAAGCGGGGCGGTGCCTATTACAGCGACGCTGCCTGCAGCCTGATCTCTTCCCTTTACAATGATAAGCACGATATCCATACCCTGAATATCCGCAACAATGGCACGATTGAGGGGATTCCGGATGAATCGGCCGTAGAGGTGAATTGCATCGTAACCAAGGAAGGTCCCAAGCCCATACCGGTCGGAGCGCTTCCGGAAGCGGTAAATGGACTGGTGCAGCAAATCAAGTCCTTTGAACGGGTAGCCGCAGAAGCAGCCGTCACAGGCTCCTACGACAAAGCATTGCTGGCGATGACCATCAATCCGCTGGTACCAAGCGACTCCATCGCCAAGACGGTATTGGATGAAATGCTTGCGGCACATCAGGAATTTCTGCCGCAGTTTGGCAAACACCTACAAGAAATGATGGGATGAAGATGGGATACATCATCGGGTTAATGTCGGGGACCTCGCTGGATGGAATCGATGCGGCGCTGACGAGAATCGAGGGCAGTGGGATGGAAACAAAAGTCGAGCTGATCGATTTTCTGACGCTGCCCTTTTCCAATGAAATCAAACGGGAAATCATGGCGGGGACCTCGCCGGAGCTGTCCAATGTGCAGCTCCTTTGCAGTTTGAATGTGAAGCTGGGGGAGCTGTTTGCGGACGCTGTGGAAGCGATTTGCCGGAAAAACAGCCTTCCTTTTTCACAGCTGACGGCCATCGGCTCCCACGGCCAGACCATGTACCATCAGCCTATGCAGGAAGGCAAATATGTCCCGTCCACCCTGCAAATCGGGGAACCGGCCATCATCGCTTACCGGACGAACACATTGGTGGTTTCCAATTTCCGTACGATGGATATGGCAGCTGGCGGTCAGGGAGCGCCGCTTGTGCCGTATACCGAGCTGATCCTGTACCGCGATGAGCAAAAATCGCGGCTGCTGCAGAATATCGGCGGCATTGGCAATGTGACGGTCATCCCCAAAGGGGCGGCGGGAGATGATGTTTATGCTTTTGACACGGGGCCGGGCAATATGATCATCGATGAGCTTTGCAGGATGCTCTTTGATCTGCCCTATGACAAAAATGGCGAGCTGGCTGCACAGGGTACGGTGGACCAAGCGCTGCTGGCTTCCTGCATGCGGCTGCCGTTTCTCACCCAGTCACCGCCGAAATCAACGGGCCGGGAATTGTTCGGCAAGCATTTTGTGGAGCGGTTGGTCCGGGCGTTCGCTCATGTGTCAAAGCATGATCTGTTAGCGACCATGACGATGTTTACCGCTGCATCAATCGCAGAAAGCTACAAGCAATTTGTTTTTCCTAAGCAGCATATCGATGAAGTCATCATCGGCGGCGGAGGCAGCTACAATTTGACGCTTCTGCGTATGCTCCGCGAGAGGCTGGGCGAGAATTGCCGGGTATTGACCCAGGAAGATCTCGGTTTTTCCTCGGAAGCAAAGGAGGCAATCGCCTTTGCGATCCTTGCCAATGAAACACTGCATCGGCTTCCGGGAAATTTGCCGTCTGCTACCGGGGCAAGAGAACCCGTGATCCTGGGGAATCTCACTTTGCCGCCAAGAACCACACAGAGAGGGAATCAAGAGGGAGGGATTGGAGATGGATCATTTAAAAAAGGATGAGGAGTCCATTTTCAACATTATCGTACATAGCGGAAACGCGCGCGGCTATGCGTTTGAAGCAATGGAGGCGGCGGAGCAGTACGATTTTGCCAAAGCGGACGAACTGATGCGCCAGTCAAACGAAGAGCTGCGTCTGGCCCATGAAACCCAAACGACGTTGATTCAGGCAGAGCTGAATGGCGAAGGGCCGGAAAAATCACTGCTCATGATTCATGCTCAGGACCACTTGATGACCGCGATGAGCGAGCAAAAGCTGATCGAGCATATGATCCGTATCGTGAAAAAAATAAAGGAGGAGTGCCAGTCATGAACCGTCTGGGCATCTCCATCTATCCGGAGCATTCGACGCCTGAGCAGGATCAGGCTTACATCGCGCTCGCACACAAGCACGGCTACACCCGCATCTTTACATGTCTGCTTTCCGTCGAAGGCGACCAGGAAACGATCATGAAAGGCTTTCGAGATACGATTGCCTATGCCAATCAGCTGGGCATGGAGGTCATCGTGGACATCGCCCCGCGTGTCTTTGGCGCATTGGGCATCTCGTATCAGGATCTCTCCTTCTTCCATCAGCTTGGGGCGTACGGCATTCGCATGGACTTGGGCTTTACCGGCAACGAAGAGTCGATCATGACCCATAATCCGTATGGGCTGAAAATCGAGCTGAATATGAGCAGCGGCACCAAATATATCGACAACATCATGACCTATCAGCCGAATCGCGACAATCTGATCGGTTCGCATAACTTTTATCCGCATCGCTACTCGGGTCTGTCGCTGAAGCACTTCCTCAGCTGCAGCGAGCAGTTCAAGCAATACGGCATTCGCACATCCGCGTTTGTCAACGCCCGGACGGCCACCTACGGTCCCTGGCCGATCATGGAGGGCTTGTGCAGCCTGGAGATGCACCGGACGCTGCCGATTGATGTCCAAGCCAAGCATCTCTTTGCCACCGGGCTGATTGATGATGTGATCATCGCCAACGCCTATGCCACGGAGGAAGAGCTGCAGCTGCTGCAGCAAGTGAAGCCGGGGATGCTGACGTTCAAGGCCGATCTGTATGAGACGATTACCGACTTGGAACGGAAAATCGTGCTGGAAGAGCTGCACTTTTACCGCGGGGATGTATCGGATTATTTGATCCGTTCAACGCAATCGCGGGTGAAATACAAGGCGGAGGAATTCAAGCCGACGTATACGCCGCCGATTCGCCGCGGCGATATCCTGATCGAAAACGAGCTGTACGGCCAATACAAAGGGGAACTGCAAATCGCCCTGCAGGACATGGAGAACTCCGGCAAGACAAATGTGGTCGGACGTATCGCGGAAGAGGAGCTTTTCCTGTTGGATTACCTGCAGCCATGGAGCAAATTTGCCTTCTCCGCAACCGCCAAGTAGGAGGCTGGTGATGGATTACATCATCGGTGTCGATGGCGGCGGGACGAAAACGGAAGCGATCGCCTACAGCATGCGGGGGGAAGAAGTAAGCCGCGCTGCCAGCGGCTTCGCCAATGTCCTCGTGGACGCACCGAAGGCGATCGGGCATATCCTCGAGGCGGTTCGCGCGTGCATCGCGGCTGCTCCGTCAGAGGGTACGTGCCGGTTTTTGGGGCTGGGTCTTGCGGGGATCGACAGCGGCAAGCATCGAGATCGTTTGGAACAAGCTTTGCAGGAAAGCTTTTCGTTTCCGTACCAGATTGTCAATGATGCCCGGCTCGCTCACGCTGCAGCCTTGCAAGGCAAAGACGGCATCCTCACGATAGCCGGAACGGGCTCAGTCGCTTTCGGGCTCAAAGCGGGCGACAGCCAGATGACCGGAGCATGGGGGCATCTGCTGGGCGATGAGGGGAGCGGGTACTGGATTGTCATGGAAGCGTTTCGGCAGATGATCCGGGAAGAGGAATGCGACCTTTCGCTCGGGTCTTTGAGTAGGGTGCTGATGGAGCGTCTGGCGATTAAAGCGGTACCGGAGATCAAGCGATTTGTGTACGGAGCTGCCAAAGGGGAAATTGCAGCGTTGGTTCCGGCGGTGGTCGAGACAGCCGGGCAGGGAGATGCTTTTGCCTCCTCGCTATTGCGGTCTGCCGGGAAGGAACTCGCGGAGATGACCCTGCGCTTGTATCGGAAGCAGGGATTTGCGGAGAAGGAGTATGTGCCGATTGCTCTAAAGGGAAGCATCTTGACCAAGATTCCGCTGGTTCAGGAGGCGTTTCTGCAGACAATGCGTACAGCGATTCCGACAGCCCAGTTTGTCATTGACGAAGGCTCTGCTGCAAAAGGGGCGTATTATCTGGCTTTACAGCAGTTTTCATAGAGTAAATTACGATGAAAAGGGATGCCATTCGTGGGCATCCCTTTTTTATCGTGAGCAGGTTAGGTTGAGCGGGTTTTATTTATATAGCCGCCCTCTCTTCTCTTCCCCACCACAATGATGGAACCAAAAAAGAAAAGGCTTATGTAAAGTGCCTGTCCGCAGAATCTTAAAAGAAGCTTAACAATTCATAAACATCCGCACAACATAGGACAGGTATAGTTAACTCATGAAAGAAAACAAGGAAACATTAGGGGAGGATTTTTCACTCATGAAACGTATGAGCAAGTTGTTCATGGCTTTTGCATTTGCTGCCACTGTCTTGGCCGGATGTGGTACTGGTAGCACATCGTCCACACCTGCACCTGCAACGACAGAACAACCAAAACAAGAAGCAAGTCAAGCTGCAGCACCTAGCAGCGAGCAGACCACTTCCAGTGAACCGGTTACCGCTGTTGGTTCTACTGCAATGCAACCCCTTGTTGAACAGGCTGCAAAAGATTTCATGGCGAAAAACGCTGGCGCACAAATCCAAGTGCAAGGCGGCGGTAGCGGTACAGGCTTGAGCCAAGTGGCTGAAGGCGCTGCAACGATCGGTAACTCTGATATTTTTGCAGAAGAGAAAAAAGGCATTCCAGCAAATGAACTGGTAGACCATAAAGTGGCTGTAGTCGGCATGGTTGCCGCAGTTAGCCCAAAAGTAGGCATCGATAATCTCACGAAACAACAATTGATTGATATCTTTACCGGCAAAATCACCAACTGGAAAGAAGTTGGCGGCGCTGATATGAAAGTGACGCTGGTAAACCGTCCGAAGAGCTCCGGTACCCGCGCTACTTTCCACACATTTGCTCTGGATAAAAATGAAGAGGCTGAAGGCATCACAGAGGATTCCTCCGGTACTGTTCGCAAAATCATCGCAGAAACTCCTGGCGCAATCGGTTACTTGGCCCTGTCTTACATCGATGACTCTGTAAAAGCGTTGAAATTGGATGGCGTAGAAGCGAATGCAGAAAACATTTCCACCAACAAATACCCAGTGTGGGCTTATGAGCACATGTATACAAAAGGTGAGCCAACTGGTACTGCGAAAGCATTCCTCGACTACATCCTGAGTGAAGAAGTGCAAAAGAAAACCGTTACTGAGCTTGGTTTCTTGCCTGTAACGGATATGAAAGTGGAACGTGACGCTGAAGGGAAAATCAAATAAGCAAGCAACTACCTAACCAAATAGAAAAGAGGGGTATACGCTACCCCTCATTCTGTTTGTTTTCGGAGGGAGATATATGAGCCATCAGGGTACTGAAGGAACATTGTTGACGAACAATGTGCAGACAAACAACATAGAGAATGCAACCGCCGTTACTGCGATCCAGCAAAAACTGACCACTCGCAATCGTAATATATATAGAGAAAACCTATTCGGGCGTATTGTTGCGTTAATTTGCGCAGCGTTATTAATTCTGCTTGTTCTTTCCATTACGTATTTTATCGCCTCAAAAGGATTGTCTACCTTCTTCGTAGATGGAGTCAGCATAAAAGAGTTTTTGACCGGATTGAAGTGGGATCCAGAGGATGAGCCTGCGCAATTTGGTGTATTTCCCTTTATTTTAGGTTCGTTTTTGGTCACTCTGCTTGCAGCGGTGATTGCGGCGCCGCTTGGGATTGGCGCTGCCATTTTCATGACCGAGATTTCTCCGGGATTCGGAAAACGGGTATTGAAACCTGTTATTGAGTTATTGGTGGGGATCCCATCCGTTGTCTATGGTTACGTGGGATTAACCCTGTTGGTTCCTTTTATCCGGGAACAGTTTGAAGTGTTGGGCTTCAGCGTATTGGCTGGTGGCTGCGTGTTGGCATTGATGATCTTGCCAACCATTACAAGTGTGACAACAGATGCGATTGAAGCGGTACCGCAGGATTTGCGAAATGCCTCCTTGGCGTTGGGTGCGACACGCTGGCAGACGATCTGGAATGTGGTGCTGCATAGTGCCTTGCCTGGCTGCCTGACCGCCGTTGTCCTGGGGATGGCGCGCGCGTTTGGGGAAGCGCTGGCGGTTCAGATGGTGATTGGGAATACTACGAAATTGCCAGAGAGCATTCTCGATCCGATCAGCACGCTGACAAGCGGAATCACCCTGAACATGGGAAATACCATTGCCGGTACGCCGTATAACAATGCACTGTGGTCTATGGCATTGATTCTGCTCCTCATGTCGTTTGCATTCATTATGATTCTTCGCATCATGGGCAGAAAGAAGCTGAGTAACCGATGAAAGTAAAAGCAAAATCGCTTGATCATATAGCTACCTTTCTTTTGACCACCATCGCGGTACTGATCATTGGCGTATTGGTCTTGATGGTTGGATATATTTTGACCAAAGGCTATGACAAGTTCACCTTTGATTTCCTTACCTCGCCCCCGAATATCTCTGAGGCGGGGGGAGGAATTGGCCCTCAATTGTTCAACTCGTTTTACCTGTTGGTTTTGACGATGATCATTGCCCTGCCGTTGGGAGTCGGAGCAGGGATTTACATGGCTGAATACGCGCCGAATAACAAGTTTACTCAATACATTCGGATCAGTATTGAAGTGTTGTCTTCCTTGCCCTCCATTGTCATCGGTCTTTTCGGATTGCTCGTCTTCGTGACGATGACCGGTTGGGGATATACGCTGCTATCCGGTGCGTTAGCCTTAACCGTGTTTAATTTGCCGCTGCTCGTCCGTATCACGGAAGACGCTCTGCGCAACGTTCCTCCGAGTCAAAAGGAGGCAAGCTTGGCCTTGGGCATATCCAAATGGAAAACGATCACCTCGGTCATGCTGCCGGCAGCTTTGCCCGGGATCATCACCGGTTCGATTTTGGCATCGGGACGTGTATTTGGAGAAGCGGCAGCGCTGTTATTTACGGCGGGTATGTCTTCACCTGACTTGAATTTTAATACGTTTGACTTGAACGGCCCTACCTCGCCCCTTAACCCGTTCCGCCCGGCCGAGACCTTGGCGGTTCATATTTGGAAGGTAAATAGTGAGGGATTGACCCCTGACGCCCGTGACGTAGCGGATGGGGCAGCTGCGATTTTGGTGTTGGCAGTCCTGCTGTTCAACCTGTTTGCCCGTTGGTTCGGAACGTGGATTTACAACAAAATTACTTCGGGTGCCAGACGATAGGAAGAGGGGGAGCTAACATGCTTGTAAATGAGGCTCAGCAAACAGTCATCAAAACAACGGATCTATCTGTCTACTATGGCGAAAAACAAGCGTTAAAGCAGATTCATATGGATATCGAACGGAATTCGGTTACGGCTTTCATCGGTCCTTCTGGCTGTGGAAAATCCACCTTTCTGCGCAGTCTGAACCGGATGAACGAATTGATTCCGAACTGTCGGGTAGAAGGATCCATCCAGATCGACGGGATTGAGGTCAATACCGACAGTGTTCCGATTGAGGGACTTCGCAAAACCGTGGGAATGGTTTTTCAACGCGCGAACCCATTCTTTAAATCGATCTATGAAAATATTGCGTTTGCGCCGCGTTTTCACGGGATGAAAAACAAGGGTGATCTTGATCATCTCGTGGAGCAAAGCTTGCGAAAAGCAGCATTGTGGGATGAGGTAAAGGACCGTTTGCATGATTCCGCGCTGGCGCTTTCGGGTGGACAGCAGCAGCGTCTCTGCATCGCGCGTACGATTGCTACGGATCCAGCCGTTTTATTGCTAGACGAACCTGCATCTGCGCTGGACCCGATATCGACATTGAAAATTGAAGAGCTGATCGTGGAGTTGAAGGATGAATATACGATCGTGATTGTCACCCACAATTTGCATCAAGCAGCACGCATTTCCAACCAGACGGCCTTCTTCCTGATGGGCGAATTAGTGGAGATGGGGAATACGTCGAATCTGTTTACCTCACCGCAAGATAAGCGCACGGAAGATTATATCAGCGGAAAGTTTGGTTGAGAAATGGCCCCGCATCATCCGGGAGGGATGAGAGCGGGGCCATTTTTTAATCGAAGCCTTTTTCAGTCGATAAGAATTTATAAAATTCTCATCGACATAAGAGCAACTAAGCTCCGCCAAGTCTTTGGCGGAGCTTAGTTTTTTCTAATTTTTCTCAGCATGTCCTAAATCAAAGTAATTGATTTCTTGCTCCAGGGTGGTCACGACCTGTAACAGCTGCTGTGAACTTTGCAGGAAGTGCTGGGAGATAGACGCGCTTTCCTGAGTGGCCGCGACGGCTTGCTGGGAGACGGAAGCGACGGTTTCAAAGGAATGAGCAAGCTGGGTGATTTCGTTCTGGATACATTGATTTTTCGTGTGAATGGATGCCGAAGAGTTGGTGATATCTGCAAAACAATCATGCAGCCCTTTGATGTTGGTTGCGATTTGTTTGATATTGGCGGCTGTCTCTTCAAGGGTAACCAGGCCCTCGCTGGTGGTCTGATCTGTCTGCGCCATTTTCACGGTAACGATCTCCACTTTGTCCTGGATCACCTTCAATAGGTCTGCGATTTGGATGGTGGCTTCTTCCGTATGTTCGGACAGCTTGCGAATTTCTTCCGCTACGACGCCAAACCCTAATCCGGCCTGCCCCGCACGGGAAGCTTCGATTCGCGCATTCAGGGACAGGAGCTTCGTTTTTTTCGAGATATCCGTAATCCAGGACAGGATATGATTCACCTCATGTACACTGGAGTGCAGATCCGTAAAAGCATGCGTGGATGCTTCCATATTGTGTACGACCCTTTGCATCTTGCCGTTCAGCTCGGTGATCGAATGATTGACCTCGGAAGCGCCTTGATGGGCTTGGTTGTTATAGCTGGCTGCCAGCTGGATTTGCTGGTGAATTTCCTGGACTTCGTTTGCAATGGTATCGATAATTTCCTGGAGCTCGTTCACACGTTCTTTCTGCTTTTCCATATCGAGGGAAAGAGAGTCGGTGATCTGCACGATTTCATTTTGCATCCCAAACGAATGCTGGGAGCTCGCGGTCACATCGAGAGCAATATCCCTTACATCGACGGCGGCTGTGGAAATCTGCATGAGAATGTCACGGACCTTTTGGCTCATGGTGTTAAAGCTGATCGCCAGACTTCCGATTTCATCAGAGGACGAAGGCTCCAGGCGCTGGGACAAATCCCCTTCGCTCAGCTTCACCATTTTGGCTTGTATATCCTGGATCGGGTGTACGATGCGCCGTGCAAAGAAATAGATGCCTAACCATAAAAGGGCGATGCCGATCACGGAGACCATGATAATGATCAGCTGCAATTTGACTGCATCGGCCCGAACCTCTTCGGTTGTTTGTGCGACGACGACTCCCCAGTTCAGCTTAGGCAGGTATTCATATGCCGAAAGATAAGCGGTTCCTTCTCTTGCGAATTCTCCAATTCCGGATTTCCCTTGCATGACCTGCTGAACCACACTGAGGTCAGCCAGAGAAGGGCGGGAGAGCGCATAGGTTTTTTCCGGATAGGCGACAACCTTTCCTTGATGGTCGACGATGAACACATACCCGGATTGCCCAATCTTGATGTTCTCTACAAATGTATTCAGGTTGGCGATGGATACAAAGGCTACCAGTACACCTTTGGCTTCCTCGTCATCACCTGAATAGAGCGGGACGGATATCGCAAATTTCGGGAACTCCGTTTTTGAATATTGGAAGATGTCCGAGATAAAGACCTTTTTTTGCTGGAGCGCACCGGTGTACCAGTCCGATGTGCGAGGGTCATAGCTGGAATCTGTTGGTGAACCGGGAAATGTTAAATATTTTCCGTCTGTGGTCGCCAGCTGCAGCTCGGAGATATCGGGATTGTTGGCCTTCATGCTGGTGAAAATCTCAAAAGCCGCACCGTTGGATATCGTGCTGTTTTGGTAAGTGGCGGAAAACGTTTGTAAGGAGGAGACGATGCTGCCCAATCTTGAATCGACTTCCTTTACGGATGAAATCGAGGCTTCTTGCAATTGATTTATCGTCTTCGCTTCCATCATTGCCTGAGCTTGAAGCTGGATAAAGATTGCAACCATGGCCATCATCAAGACAACCATGAGGGAAATTCCAAGCAAAAGCCGACGTAAAATGGTTTGATTAAACACCCAGTATCCACCCCTCACTCAATTAGACCTAGTACAATTGTAGTAGTGGCAAATGGCATAGTCGATGAGGTTAACGGATTCTTTACCAAGGCTTTACATTCGGACAATATTAAGCTTTTGAAAAAAAATTAATAATTTCTTAATATCAACTCCATATTACGATTAAGCTGTTTCGGTAGAATGGGAATCGGGCTGACTAACGTGTTGGAAAGAGGAGAGAACATAGATGGCAGATGTGATCAAGGTTAGTGAACTTAATCTTTACTATGGCCAACATCATGCATTGACGGATATAAAGATGGATATTGAAGAGAAAAGTATCACCGCCTTTATTGGCCCATCCGGATGTGGAAAGTCAACTTTTTTACGTACATTAAACCGGATGAATGACATGATCCCGAATGTGCGTATAACCGGCACTGTTAAGGTAGCAGGAAAAAACATTTACGATAAAGACGTTGAGGTGGAAAGTCTTCGCAAGGACATCGGCATGGTTTTTCAGCATCCGAATCCGTTTCCGAAGAGTATCTATGATAATATTGCTTATGGACCGCGGCTGCATGGCATCACCGATCGCAGCCGATTGGACGAAATCGTGGAAAAGAGCCTGAAGTCGGCAGCATTATGGGACGAGGTCAAGGATTCGCTGAAAAAGTCGGCTACCGGCCTGTCGGGTGGCCAACAGCAGCGGCTCTGCATCGCCCGCGCTCTCGCTGTCAATCCGCAAATCTTATTGATGGATGAGCCAACCTCTGCGCTAGACCCGATTTCCACGGCGAAAATCGAGGAGCTGCTGGATGAGCTGAAAGGCACGTACACGATCGTCATCGTGACGCACAATATGCAGCAGGCTGCCCGCATTTCTGACAAGACGGCGTTCTTCCTGACGGGAGAAGTGGTGGAATATGATGCGACTCCTGTCATCTTCCAAAATCCTTGTGATAAGCGGACTGAGGATTATATTACAGGCAGATTCGGATAACCAGTGGCAAGGAATAAAAGGAAGGGTATAATGAAAAGGCGTTTGCCATCGAAAAGATGGCACGCCTTTTTCTACATAGATGAAATTTACAGATAGAGAGGAGAACAGGCTGCTGTGGTTCTTGGTATCATTTCATTTCTGCTTTTTGTCGTTACGTTGGTCTTTGTCATCTGGCAGCCAAGAGGGTTATCGATCGCCTGGCCAGCTGTGGCAGGCGCTGTCCTTGCCTTGATCACGGGGGTGGTCTCTCTGGCTGATGTGTGGGAAGTCACCCGGATTGTCTGGAACGCGACGATATCATTGATCGGGATCATTGTGATCTCGCTGATCCTCGACGAGATCGGTTTTTTTGAATGGTCGGCCTTGCACATGGCCCGACTGGCACGGGGCAACGGACGGCTGATGTTCGTCTACATGGTCATCCTCGGGGCGCTGGTATCCGCCTTGTTTACGAATGACGGAGGCGTTTTGATCCTGACCCCGATCGTGCTTGCCCAGGTGCGAGCGTTGAAGCTTCCTCCCCACATGGTGCTGGCGTATATTCTCGCATGCGGATTTGTCGCCGATTCCACCTCGCTGCCTTTTGTAGTAAGCAATCTGGTCAATATTTTGTCCGCCGACTTTTTCCGGATCGGTTTTGGCGAATACGCCGCACGGATGGTCGTGCCCAATCTTTTCTCCATCATTGCCAGCCTTGGCGTGCTGCTGATCTTTTTTCGCAAAAGCATTCCGCTGCGCTACGAGCTGGCTCATTTGCCTGAACCGGTCAGCGTGTTGAAGGATCGCTCGCTTTTTCGCCTGTCGTGGGTGATTTTAAGCGTGCTGTTCCTAGGCTTTTTCCTGAGCGAATGGATGGGGATCCCCGTGTCCGCTTGCATTACGCTGGCGGCTGTCGTATTCTTTGTCGCTGCCCGCAGAAGCCAAAGCATCGAGACGGGACGAATATGGCGGGAAGCGCCTTGGGTTGTGGTCATCTTTTCGATCGGGATGTATGTCGTTGTCTGGGGATTGCATAATTCGGGCTTCACCGAGCTGGTTGCTGGGCTTATCCGCTTCTTCAGCGAACAGGGCTTGTATGCAGCGACTCTCGGCATGGGTTATCTGGCGGCGTTCCTATCCTCGCTGATGAACAATTTGCCCACCGTTATGTTTGATGCCCTGGCTATCGAGCAGGCGCAAACGTCCGGGTTGGTGCGAGAAGCATTGATTTACGCCAATGTGATCGGAAGCGATCTCGGACCCAAAATGACCCCAATCGGTTCGCTGGCTACGCTGATCTGGCTCCATGTGTTGGGGCGCAAAGGGGTACAAATCGATTGGTGGACTTACATGAAAACAGGGATCGTGCTGACGATTCCGACTCTGTTTATCACCTTGACCGGCCTATATCTGACGCTGCGTTTTCTGTAGCATTCGCACCCTCGGGATCCGTTCCCGGGGGTTTTGCTATTTGCCTCCGCATAGCATTTCATTCCATGGCAAAAATAGGGAGTGAATAAGTTGTCACAGAAAAAAGGAGGAAGACGAGATGTGGCAGGGATGGCCGCTGGAGCGGGTATTATTGTTGTTCGCCGGGCTTGCGTTTGCATTGATATTCATACAGGTAACCCTGTTTCACTCGCGCCAGAACTTTCGGCATTGGTCGATGTGGGTTCCGGTGATTGAGACTCCCTTGTTTGCGCTGGTGGGGATTGTTCTTGCCTTCTATCAGCCAGCCTGGCTGCGGTTAACCTTTGGTCTGCTAATGTGGCTGGGGCTTGGAGGAGGCCTTTTTGGGGCGTATCAGCATGCGGTCGGCGTCGGTCAGCGGGTCGGCGGGTATTCGCAACCCCAGAACTTTTTGGTTGGACCGCCGATCATACTGCCATTATTAATCAGTGCGATTTCAGCCTTAGGGCTGCTCGCGCTTTACTGGGGGTGACCAGCCATGGCGAAATCAAGCGAATATCCTGCCTATGACGTGTGGGATCAGCATCAGGAGTGGGATGAGCATACGCGAAAAATAGTGGCAAAGCGGCGCACTCCCGATGTCGCCCATCAGTTTTTGACCCAGCAGGAGGCATTAACTTTGCAGGCAGCCGCGGCTATATTGGTGGACGACATGAGGCTGGACGTGCTGACCTATGTCACTCAGCACATTGATGATTCGCTGGCCAGTCCGGTCGGGGAAAGTCAGCGAAAAGTCGGGGTGCCGGACAAGAAGACGTTGTACCGACAAGGGCTTGCATTTTTAGATGAAGTCAGTCGGAGCACGCATCAAGCGGAATTTTTGGCACTGGACCGGGAGCGTCAGATCGAAGTACTCACCAAGCTGGAGTCTGACAAAGACACCCGGATTGGGGAATGGGAACAGCTGACTCCCAAGACATTTTTCAAGAGAGTGCTGAAAGACGCAGTGGATGCCTATTATTCCCACCCTTTGATCTGGTCGGAGATTGGCTATGGCGGCCCGGCTTATCCGCGCGGCTACGTGCGGGTAGAGAAGGGACTGGTCGATCCGTGGGAGGCGAAGCGGCATGAAGCATGAGGATCGTGTCACGCATCACAGTGATCACTATCAGGGGCATCGCTCCAAGGAGCTGAACCAACGGAAATATGCGGATGGGGCGGATATCTGCATCGTTGGGGCAGGAGCGGCTGGAGGTGTTTTAGCTTACGAATTGGCAAAAGCGGGCCTGGATGTGGTCGTCATTGAGGCAGGGCCCTTTTGGAATCCGCAGACCGACTTTGCCAGTGACGAGCTTGCTATGAAAGGGTTGGGCTGGCAGGATACGAGGCTGGTGGATGGAGCCAATCCGCTGAAAATGGGCCATAACAATTCCGGGCGCGGGGTTGGTGGCGGGACCGTGCATTTCACGGGTGTTTTCCTGCGTTTTCATGAAAGCGACTTTATGACCTACACTGCGGATGGAGTCGGGCATGATTGGCCGATTCGCTACGCGGATCTGGAGCCCTATTACGATAAAATCGAACGCGACATCGCGGTCTCAGGTCCCAAGCATTTTCCGTGGGGTTCCTTCAAGGGGCCATACCCTTATCCAGTGCGTGAACCGATTAGCGCGAACTCCCAGTTGTTTCGGGAAGCCTGCGAAAAGCTGGGGATCAATAGCGAAGTCGCACCATTGGCCATTTTATCCGCCCCCTTTGAGGGCAGACCGCCTTGCATCAATCGCGGCTTTTGCAATCAGGGTTGCATGCCCAATGCGAAATACAGCGGGCTGATTCACCATATCCCCAAGGCGATCGAGCATGGTGCGGAGATTTTGTCAGATTGCATGGTGACGCAGATCCTCACCGACGGCACCAAGGTGACAGGAGTACAGTTTGACCACGACGGAAAGACCTATGAGCAAAAAGCGCGGGTGGTCATTTTGGCTGGCTTTGTGGTGGAGACGCCGCGTCTGCTGCTGCACTCGGCCACCTCTCACTTTCCGGAAGGGTTGGCGAATTCCAGCGGTTGGGTTGGAAAGGCGATCATGCCGCACAGCAGCCACGATGTATACGGTCTGCTGCAGGAAGAGGTACGCCTGTATAAAGGGACGCCTGTCCTTGCCTTGACCCAGGACTTTTATGAGACTGACCGCAGTCGCGGTTTTGCCCGCGGCTACACCTTGAATGCCCATGGCGCACGACCGGTCGCGATGGCAGGAGCGATCTCGACCCAACGTGTGGACGGCTCGCTTCTGTGGGGAAGTGCCTTGCGGGAATCGATGCTGGATTACAATCGTTTTGCCCGCATCACGCTGGTCGGGGAAGTGCTGCCGCATGAGCAGAATCGGGTCACGCTGACCGACGAAAAGGATGAGTACGGAATCCCCCGGGCGAAAGTCACCTTCAGCTATCAGGAAAATGACCTGCTGCTGATCGACCATGCGGTACGGACAATGAAGGAAATCATTGAAGCGATGGGCGGCAGACCCGCGCATATCGTGGAGGATACGGCGCATTTGATGGGCGGCTGCCGGATGGGCGATGATCCGTCGACCTCGGTGGTGAATCAATATGGTCGAACCCATGACATCCCCAATCTGTATATTGCCGGCGCGAGCACCTTTGTGACCTCCAGCGGGGCGAATCCGACCAACACGGTGATGGCGTTGGCGGCACGGACGGCTGATCATTTGATCGAGATGATGAAGCAGAGGGAAATATAGGAATCAAGTCAAAAAAAGCGTTGAATCTAAGCTAGATTCAACGCTTTTGCCAATTGCTCACGGTCATATCCATGAATAACGGTTTGTTCTCCTTGGTCATCCACGATTACAGTGACCGGGGTTGCGCTCGCTCCCAGGTTAATCGCTTCTTGAAAGTAAGCATCATTTGCGCGGATGTCACGGTCTTCAAATTCAATGCCTTGCTGTGTCAGCCACATTTTTTCTTCCTGGCAAGGTCCGCAAGTGATTTGTGTATAAACAACGACTTTTTGAGCCATCGGTTTGTCTCCCTTCTTTGCACAAGTTTTTCCATGTGCTTACTCTAGGATAGCCCTAATGCTTCTTGTCTATCAAGAGGAAATGGAAGCGAAAGTGTAAGCGATGCAGGGAAAAATGTGGGTGCATATGGACTATGGGTCAAGAGCAAATTAACTTCGACACCAGTTGAGGAGGTGAATCCAACAATGGCTAAACGCAATCGCGCTAATGCTAATGCAAACGCAGCAGCAAACGCAGCAGCACAGCAAAACACCGTAACTGAGTTTGCATCTGAAACAAACGTTGCGCAAGTTCGCCGTCAAAATCAACAATCTGCGAACCGTGCAAACCAACAAAACAACCCAACCACCTAATCACTTCCGCAACGACCTCCACCGCATGGGTGGAGGTTTTTCACGGTTTCCGATTCCACAACCTTGCGGCAAGCCTGCAAAAAGTGGTACTGTGAGCAGAAGAGAGGCATGTTCGGAATGGTAGGCAGGTGGAGCAGCGATGATTATCGGAATCGGCATTGATATCGTGGAGATCGAGCGGATTGCCGCGATTGTAAAACGGCAGCCGAACTTTGTGGCCCGAATATTGACTGAGCAAGAACGATCGGTTTCACAGCCGGTTGCGGAGCGAAGGGCAGCGGAGTATCTGGCGGGACGTTTTGCTGCCAAAGAAGCCATGGCCAAGGCGATTGGCACGGGGATTGGAAAAAGTCTTGGTTTCCAAGACATGGAAGTGTGGAAAGATGAATACGGCAAACCATACATACGTTTATCAAAGGAAGCTGCTGGCCGGTTATTTGCAGACCCATCCAAGCTTCGCATTCATTTGAGCATTTCCCACAGCAAGGAATATGCGGTGGCACAGGTCATTATCGAAGAGTAGCAATCTTGACCATTTCATCGGACAAAATCCAACTTGTCTGCATATTGGGACGAGGCGGGACATAGGTATATATCACGTAGATTAGGAGGGACTACCTGGTCGGCTCTTAGGATCAGTCCTGCTATCCAATCTGGTGATACTGACGTCCCGACAATCGTTTCCGGTATCGACAGGTATTGCAGATTGGACAGGCGGACTGACACATTTCCCAGGAAATAGACAGGGTTGCCCTCCTTTGTCGAAACCAGACAAGGAGGAGTTGATTCCATGAAGCGTGGAGCATTTTGGTTGGCATTATTACTCGTTCTATCCGTCTTCGCCAGCGGCTGCGGACAAAAGACACCGGAAGACGTGGTAGGGGATTTGAGTAGTAATCTGGAAAAAATATCGGGGTACAAGTCTAACGCAGAATTAACGCTGCAAACAGGCTCCACACCGCAAGTGTATGACGTGTCGGTATGGTATGAGAAACCGACGAACTATCGGGTTGCTTTGACTTCCAAGCAGCGAAACATCACCCAAATCATCCTGCGTAATGATGAGGGAGTCTTCGTGCTCACCCCCCACCTGAACAAGAGTTTCCGCTTCCAGAGCGGTTGGCCGGAGAATAATGGACCGCTCTACCTGTATGAAACGCTTGCCCGGAGCATTATTGAAGATACCGAACGGAAAATGGAATCCGTCAACAACGAGTATGTATTCGAGGTCAAAGCCAACTACAGCGGAAACCGTTCGTTAACCAAGCAAAAAATATGGATGACCGAGGACTTCAAGCCGACAAAGGCTGAGATCATGGATGCAAATATGAACAAGCTGGTAGAGATCAAATTTACCGATTTCGTCTTCAATCCGCAGTTTGACAAGGATGCGTTTGACAAAGACCGCAATATGACCAGTGCTTTGACTGCGATCCCAACCATGGCTTCGATCGAAGAAAGCGATACCCAACCAAGCAGCCAATTCGGGGTCATTGAGCCAACCTACATTCCGGAAGGCGTCAAGCAAGCGAGCATTGAGACGATCAAGAGAGAAGAAGACCGTGTCATTTCGTTGGAATATTCCGGCGTGTACAATTACAAGCTGATGGAATCCCGTCCGACGGCAGCTACTGTCTCGTATGAGCAAGGGATGCCGCTTGATCTGGGCTTTACGATCGGTGTCCTGACGCAGGATTCGCAAAACCAGCGGATGCTGACATGGGAGCTGGATGGTGTCGAATTTACCTTGATCGGCGACCTGCCGGAAGAGGAAATGGTCGAGGTAGCCAAGTCTACCTATGGTGTAGGAGGAAAATAAGAGTTGAAAGCAGGACGGGGCTAAAACCTCCGTCCTTTTTTTATGGGAAGGGGAATCCAGGCTCTTGAGGCTGCGGACAGCAGGAGTATTCCGGCTGGATCCGCGGCTTTTCGATTGGGGAACGTTTTTGATTGAGCAAGAAAGGGAAAAGAAAGAGAAAGCACCGGGCTTGGTTGGGAGGGAAAATGAAGAAGCAGATGATTTCGACAGCAGACGTACATCGTCTACGCAAGGAACTGGCACAAGCAAATACAAGGGTGCTTGAGCTGCAAAAGAGCAACGAAGGCTTCCTCCATATTCTCGGTAAAATGCGTGAAGTAGTTTTTCATACGGATGGCAGCGGTGTTTGCCTTTTTATAAATGATGCCTGGACTGCGTTGACCGGGTACGCGGTAACTAGCACGATCGGCTCGCCTTTGCTGCCCTTTGTCTGCCAAGAGGATCATGCTGTGCTCATGGAATCTTTGCACGCGCTCATCCACAGCAACGAACAGCGGCGGAGTATGGATATCCGGATCATTGCCGCCAGCGGCGAAGTGCGCTGGGTTGAGGCCGACCTGTTTATGCTGGCTGACACGCGGCATCCATTTCGGGGAATCGGAGGGACGCTCCGCGATAAGACAGAGCAAAAAGTGGCGGAAGCGCGCATGTCGGAGGATCTGGAACAAGCAAAACGAGTCCAGCATAGTGTTCTCTCCGCTCCGATCAGCAACCGGGAGATTGAAATCGATGCGATCTACCTGCCTTCCGCGCAATTGTCTGGCGATATGTATTGCTGGTATCCCATCAGTCAGCATAAATACGGGATCATTTTGCTGGATGTAGTCGGTCATGGAGTGTCTTCGGCGCTGGTCAGCATGTCGATCCGTGCGCTGCTGCGCGGTTTGATTGTACGTGTGGTCGACCCTGTTAAAGTGATGCAGGAGCTAAATAAGCATATCCATCGTTTATTCAAGGAAGAAGAGCAGACGGCCGTGTCCTACGTTACAGGCATATACGCGGTATTTGATACGAAAAATCGGGAAGTGGAGTACGTCAATGCAGGACATCCCCCGGCATACCTGTATCATCAGGGTTCTGTGCAGGCATTGTCGGAAGGTTGTATTCCCCTGGGGATTGTTGATCAACCGCCCATTGCCAAGGGAAAAAAACGGTATCTTCCGCAAACGAGGTTCATCATGTTTACGGATGGGCTGTTGGAAATGCTGTCTCCAAGTCTGCAAACCGGAAGAGAACAGATCCAAACATTATTGATCGATACGGACTCGTTGGAGAACGCCGCGTTTATCAAGCGCTTTTTCCCGCCAACCGCTAAGCATGCGACACAGGATGATGATGTTTGTCTCATCTCGGTCAATCTGCCGAACGGGCATGGCTAAGATTCGCAAGTTTCAACTGGGAAACTGCGGGGTATAGATAGATGAAATAATCTTGCGAATATTTTATTAGTATTAAACAATTGAATCTGTTTTGATAAGGGCAAACTCATTGAAAAGTGGGGACGCAAAACCACAGGTCTACGGTGATTCTACTAAGGCGGCTGGGTTACCGAACGCGAGAAGAAGCTTTTTCTGGCAGACTGTTTTCCCTTTTCGGCAAAACAGTTTTTTTCATGGAAACGGTTCAGCAAGGAGGAAAGTGGGTGGACGCAGTCAGTGTGAAAAAGGAAGGCAAATTCGTTGTGTTTTCCGTAGGAGAGGAAGTTTACTCACTCGGCATTGAAGAGGTCCTGGAGATTATTCGCCCCAGGCCGATCACTTCCATCGAGGGTGTCAAAAAATATATTGAAGGGGTTATCCATCTGCGAGGCAACATTATCCCGGTTGTCAATCTTCGCAGCCGCTTGGGACTCCCTGCGAAACAGCTCGACAAGCATGGAAGAGTGTTGATTGTGAAGGGAGAAAATGACGAGAAGATCGGGCTTGTCGTCGACTTCGTCAAAAAGGTGACAAATATCCAAGACAACGAGATGGAGGGAACGCCTGATCCGATGCTGGCCCATACGGAGGGATTCGTCATCGGTATGGCCAAGCAGGATGATCAGGTGATCGGCATGCTAGATCTGCGCAGACTGCTTTATCCCACGGAAAGCGAGGGGGAGTAACCATGTCTGATTACGATCTGTCTGCCTACTTGGGGATATTCCTTGACGAGGTCGACGAACAGCTGCAGGTGCTGGATGAACAGATTTTGTGCCTGGAACAGAACCCCGATAATCAGCAGACCATTCAAAAAATATTCCGGGCAGCGCATACATTGAAAGGGTCTTCCGCGACGATGGGCATAACTCCGATGAAAGAGGTAACCCATCGGCTTGAGAACGTGTTCGATTTGATTCGAAATAAGCAGCTTACCGCAGATGTAGAAGTCGTCAATCTGGTGTTGAATTGCATCGACTATCTGAAAATGCTGAAGGAAGCCATTTTGGATGGGACGATTGATGAGATTGACATTGACGAAATCGTCCAGCGATTGGATCAGGTCAAGGAATCCGCAGGGGTTAGCGAAGACGCTGTCAACCGGAATGGGAATATGAATAACAGCGGGAGCGCATCACGGGATGAGACCTGGCCCCTGGTACAGCTGGATGAATCCCAGCGGAGCCTGACGGAGGCAGCTCTGGCAAGTGACTTCAAAGTGCTGGCCGTTTACGTCAAAATCCGCGATGACGCTCTGTTGAAAACAGCGCGAGCGTTTCTGGTCCATAACAACTTGAAAGAAGTAGGGGAAATTTTCGCTTCCTTTCCTTCTGTGGAGATCATGGAGGATGAGCAGAAGTTTTCCGGCAGCCTTGTCTTTCTTCTCGTTACGCAAAGCCAGACCCAGGAATGCATGCAATTGGTGAATCAAATTTCCGACATCGAGACCGTCCACATCGATACGATTCATGCAGGCAATCTGGATCAATTTTGCCAAGGGACGACGATCCGTATGGTCCATACGGATCAGGAGGAGACGCGTGATCAGGACGGGGACGAAGCAGAGCCCACGCTTGCACCGCGCAGCCAAGGAGAAGGCAAGGTCAAAGTACAGCAAACGATTCGTGTGGATGTAGATCGATTGGAGAAGCTGATGAATCTGGTCGGCGAATTGGTGATCGATCAGACTCGCCTGCATGACGTGCGCAACCGGATCATCAATGGAGATTGCTCGGATAGCAATATGGAGGTCTTTGGAGAAATCACGCACCATCTTTCCCGAGTGATCAGCGATCTGCAAGAAGGCATGATGAAAACGAGAATGCTTCCGATTGAACAGCTTTTCAATCGTTTCCCTCGGATGATCCGGGATCTTGCCCAAAAGATCGGCAAAGAGATCGATTTTATCATCGAAGGAAAGGAGACCGAATTGGACCGCACGCTCATCGAGGAAATTGGAGATCCGCTTATCCATTTGCTGCGCAATGCGGTTGATCACGGGATTGAGTTGCCACAGGAACGAGTCCGCCAAGGCAAGCCTGCAAAGGGAACGCTCTATCTCCGAGCAGCCCATCAGGAAAATCATATTGTCATCTCCATCAGTGACGACGGAAAAGGGATCGATCCGGCGAAAATCAAAGCGTCCGCGATCAAAAAAGGGATCTATACCCAAGCAGAAGCGGAGGCGCTAACGGATCGGGAGGTTCTGTTCTCCATCTTTCAACCCGGCTTCTCGACAGCAGAACAAGTGACAGACATTTCCGGCCGGGGCGTGGGAATGGATATTGTCCGCTCCCATATCGAAAAGTTAAACGGGATGATCGACATTGAAACCGAAATCGGGAAAGGCACTACTTTCACGGTAAAGCTGCCGCTGACGTTAGCAATTATTCGTTCCTTATTGGTAAAAATGGGCAGCAAAACCTTCGCCATTCCGCTTACCAATGTACTCGAGATTATTCGGTTTCCACTGGCGGAGATCAAGACGATCAAACATCAATCGGTGGGCGTTGTTCGTGGACGCGTACTGCCGCTCAAACGAATGCATGCCACCCTAGGATGCGAGGATGCCGGGCAGGCCGGAAAACATCTGCTGGTTGTCGTGATCGGATTGGCTGAAAAACGCGTTGGCCTGATCGTGGATCGGACGCTGGGCAGCCAGGAGATGGTGATTAAATCACTGGGCAGTTTTCTCGACAATCCACCTTATCTGGCGGGGGCTACCATATTGGGAGATGGAGAAGTCGGTTTGATTTTGGATGTGGCCTCGATCGTCAAGGAGAACGGGACAAACGATGATGCAGATGAAACAGCGAAACGGAAGGAAACGCAAGAAGAAATGCAGCTCGCTGTTTTTACGCTGGCAAAGGAAGCGTATGGTCTTGAGATTGGCCAGGTGAGAGACATTATCCCGGTTCCTCCGATCGCCAGACTGAACGAGGCACCTCCCGAAGTATTGGGGATCGCGGAAGTGCGCGGGGTATTGATGCCGATCATCTGTATGCGACGAAGCTTACAGTACGATGAACAGCCTGTTACTCGACAATCCCGCATTATTGTCGTGGAGACCGCTGACCAGCTGGTTGGACTCCTGGTTGATCGGGTTAACGAAGTGTTACAAGTTGATCGTCGCCGGATCCAAGTACCATCGCTAATCCAGCAGGAAAGGTACAAGGCCGTGCAGCGGATCTGTCAATTGCCGGATCGTATCGTTTTCCTCCCCAATCTGGAAGAAATCATGCACAAGACTACACTCCCGCAGGTGGGAGAAAAGGAGCGTACACGTTAATGAATTGGCTGCGAAATCTGAAAACCGGAAGAAAACTGCTGGTGCTGATCGTCATGAACATGGTTTTTTTGGCTTTGGTGGCTACCTTTGGCCTCGTTTATATGAACACCACCGCACAGCTTGCAGATGACATGTACGAGAATAAGTTGATTCCGGTGAAAGGCTTGAATGAAATTCGTGCTTTCAACCGGGGCATTGAAGTGAACTTGCTGCAGTTCCTGACCCCTCACAAAAAGGAAGAAGAAAGAGTTTTTCTTACTGCAATCAAAGAGCGGCAAGAAAAGATTGTAAAGCTATTGACGACCTATGAGCAAACGGAACTGAAAACGTTTGAAGCAGAGAAATTAGCGATCGTGAAGGAACTATTCGCTGCCTTCCTCACTGAGGTCAACCAGACTGTAGAGTTGGCTGCCTCAGGAAAAATGGAAGAAGCGCAGCGCCATTACCGTGAAAAGGTGACGCCTGTCCGGGAACAAGTAAACGCGATATTGGATGAGCTTGCGATTTATAACGCTGAGCATGCGGCAGCCCAAAATGAAGAAATCAAACGCGATGTGACCAAGACGAACGGGATCATGCTCTCGTTTGCTGTTATTTCCGTATTCGTATCTGCCATCATTGGATGGATTATTTCCCGAAGCATCACAAATCCTTTGCAGCATATCATGAACCTCATGGGAAAAGCAGAATCAGGAGACTTGCGGGTTCGCAGCCAATATCAATCCCGAGACGAGGTGGGATTGTTGTCGGCTACATTTAACAAGATGATGGACAATCTGTCCGTAGTCGTTGGGCAGGTGGTAGAGAATGCTAATAATCTGGCCGCGAGCGCACAGCAAATCTCCGCCAGCACCAATGAAATCGCTACAGGAACCAATCAACAGTCGCAATCGGCAGTAAGCGTATCAGAGACCATGCGTGAAATGGCGGAAGCGATCCAAATGGTAGCCCGCAATTCCGAGCTGGCGGCTACGTCGTCCGAAGTGACAGTAGAGATGGCGGCAAAAGGGGAACGCGTCATCCAAGATACGGTGTCCGGCATGAAGGAGATCAGCGAAAAAATAAACGAGCTTGCTGGAAAGTCGTCCGAAATCGGAGAAATCATTGAAGTGATCGACGAAATCGCAGAGCAGACGAATTTGCTCGCTTTAAATGCGGCAATCGAAGCAGCGCGGGCTGGTGAGGCTGGAAAAGGATTTGCGGTGGTTGCGGAAGAAGTGAGGAAACTGGCGGAGCGAAGCGGAAAAGCGACGAAGGAAATTACGGAATTGATCAAACAAATTCAGCAAAACACCATTGCCTCGGTTGAATCCGTCAAAGCCGGAAATGTACAGGTTGCTCATGCTGGCCAAACCTTTGGAGAGATCATCTCTGTGGTGAAGGAATCGGCAGGAAAGGTAACCGAAATTGCGGCTGCATGCGAAGAACAGGCCGCCCAATCATCCGACGTATTGATGATGGTGGAGAATATCGCCGCTTTGACACAAGAGGCTTCCGCTGGGACAGAAGAAACGGCCGCGACGGCGAATGAGCTGGCAAAGATGGCCGAGCAGCTAAACGAGATTACGGCCAAATTTTCTGTCTAGCTATGGATGGCCAATTGGTATTGATCAAAAAGCGTATTTTCAACGAAGCTGACATATGGGACGCAATGGCACAGACAGAACGGATCGCGAGGGAAATGGCCTTTCCTGCGAGTGAAATCCTTTACCTGCGCCTGGTGACAGAAGAAGCATGCACCAATGCGTTCGAACACTACTCGTCCGTTCAGACGCTGCCATACGAAGTGCGCTGGCAGATTCACCCGGATCGGCTGGAGATCATGATTCGGGAGTGCGGTCAGCTATTTTCGTTACCTGCAGGAGGGACGCTGAATCCGCAATCCCTTCGAGGAAGAGGCCTGCCGCTCATTCTCCATTTGATGGATGAAGTGAACGTGCGTCAAGAAGAGACCTACATCGAGTTTACGATGCGCAAAGATAGGAGTTGTAAAGGCAATGAGTAAACCGATATCGGAACCGGTTGCCACCTTGAAGTGGCCAGAAGATATTACATTGAAAAACGCCGAAGCATTTCGTCTGGAAATGAAGGAATGGCTGGAAGTGGAGCAAGCAGCCCTTCTGCTCGATTTGAGCGATGTCTCGTATTTGAACAGTGTGGCACTGAGCATTATTGCCGATTCTGTGATCCAGGCTCGACGAAAGCAGAAAGAGCTGGTAATCGCAGGCATCCAGCCAACCGTGCAAGAGCTGTTTACGATTGTAAAATTCGATACCTTCATCAAACTGTTTACGGAAAAGTCACAAGCCTGTGCATATTTTGCGCAAAAAAAATAGCGGGAACCAACACGGAGGCCATCTCATCATGAGACGGCCTCCTCTTTTCGGTCTCGGTCTGTCAATGGCGGGGCAAGCTTTCTTACACGATAAGGATCGATACGGCGCTGTATGCCAATAGAAAGGCCATCGTGATATGAAACGGGCGTTGATAGGTTGATAAGAATCTTTGAAATACGGAACCGAATGCGCTCCAGCAAAAAGTGCTTAAAAACCCGACAAAGGCAAGGAAAAGGGAGAAAAACAGCAGTTTTACCTCCGAGCTATGGTAGGGAAGGATGAAGGTCGAAATGACGGTAATCCCGTATAAAATGCCTTTGGGATTGACAAATTGGAGGAGCATGCCGGTCAGAAAGCCGTTCGTTGCCTCACTGTGTTGAGCCAGCCCAGTCGGTTTGCTGAGAAGGAGCAGGAACGCCAAATACAGCATGTAGGCGGCGCCGATGATCGTCAGGATGAACTCAATCCTGGGCATGTAATGGGTCAGCAATCGGTTGAAAAAACAGGACAGAACCATGATGACAAAAAAGCCGGCGCTCACTCCCAAGCAAAACCGGACGGTGCGTTTGAGCCCGTATTTATGGGCAAAGAACAAGGCCATAATGTTATTGGGGCCCGGCGTAAAGCTGGTGACAAAAACAAAGAGCAGAAATGAAAATATCGGCATGCAGAACACCCCTATTCAAATCGTGTGTTATATCGACCGAAACAGACAACATAACGCCCTGCTTTTTATTGTACAATATGGTCGTTATATTGTATACGGGGAGTGTATGATGAATGGCGGACATCAACCTGGTTATTGCGAAGAACCTGAAGGCTTTTCGCGAAAGTAAAAAATTGAGTCTGGAAATGGTCGCAGAGCTTACAGGCGTCAGCAAAACCATGATCGGCCAAATTGAAAGAGGCGAATCGAGTCCTACGATCACCACCATCTGGAAAATCGCAAACGGCTTAAAGATCACGTTTAGTGCGCTGATTGATGAACCGCAGCCGGACACCAAGATGGTTTTTAAAAGCGAGGTACAGCCTTTGCTGGAGGATAACGGCAGGTTCCGCGTATATCCCTGCTTTCCTTTCCAGGGTGACAGACGTTTTGAAATGTATACAGTTGAAATCGAAAAAGGCGGGTATCATGGGGCGGATGCACACACAGCGGGGACGGAAGAGTTGATTACGGTTTTCGATGGAGAAGTAACCATCCGCGTCAATCACATGGAATACACCGTCAAAAGCGGGGATTCTATCCGTTTCAAGGCGGATCGGCCGCATGCTTACCATAATTCCGGAGATAATCTTGCCCGTTTAAGCATGGTGATCTATTATCCGGCGTAACATCCCTCTGCGCCTTGCGAACAACCCCTTCGCTTTATTGACACAGCCTGTCAAAAAAGGATAAGATACGCGTAACTATGGTGTGAGGTGACTGATTACGCGATGAAATACCGGCCGCCTGAAGTACTGATGGAAGTAGAATCAACCTATAAGGACCTGCTGCTGCGAAAAAGCTTGAAAATGCGGGTTTATGAAACGATTCTGTTCGTTTTGGGGATGCTCGTGCTTTCCAATATGTTTGGAACCGAATCAAATATGTTCAAGGTTCTGGCTTTTGCGATCGCGATCGCTGTGGTGGGACTCTCTCCTTTCTTTTATAAAGCAGTCATGAAACCCCGTTATACGCTGACCCGGACACATTTGATCGTCTCGATCTCCGGTCAGGAAAGGTCCTATCCACTGAATGAAGTGGAGCCGGTGATCGAAGGACGACATGTCTTTCGGCTAAGCGGGAAACGTGAATCATTGATGGTCTCCAGGGAGTTTCTTGCCCAGCTGAACGAACGACTTTTTTATTTCCGAAAGAAAGGCAAGCGATGAGCGATGAAGCCGTATGTCCGCGATACATGGGTAGAAGTTGATCTGGATGCAATTCGCGCGAATGTTCACACGATCCGCAGCCATATTCCTGTGGGAACACGCATCATGGCTGTGGTGAAAGCCGATGGTTATGGACATGGTGCGGTTGAAGTGGCGCGTGAAGCCTTGAGTGCGGGTGCGACTGCCTTGGGAGTCGCCATGCTGGACGAGGCCAAGGTTCTGCGCCAGGCGGGGATTCAGGCTCCGATCCTGGTGCTTGGCTATACGCCAGTCGACGGAGTGATACAAGCTAGCGAATGGGAAGTTGAATTAACGGCTTATCATACAGAGTGGGTCGAGGAAGCCGAGAGCCGCCTTGTGCAAGCAGGCGCTGCTCGACCGGTAGGCATCCACATCAAGGTAGATACCGGCATGGGGCGTATTGGCGTTCGCAAGGAGGAAGAGCTTCTGGAGCTGGCTGCGGGGCTTGCTTCGGCCACTCGGTTGAAATGGTCCGGAATCTTTACGCACTTTGCCTGCGCGGATGAGGAAGATACCGCTCATACGCTGGCACAGCATGAACGGTTTACAGCCCTTCTTGCTGCATTGAAGCAGCATGGATTCACCTTGCCGACCGTGCATTGCTGCAATACAGCGGCTGCGATTGCTTTTCCGAAATGGGGGTATGATATGATCCGTTTCGGCATAGGCTTATACGGGTTATATCCATCCATGTATTTGAAAGAGCGTCGTGATGTGGAGCTGACACCAGCCCTTTCGCTCAAAACCAGAATCGTCCACCTGAAAAGAGCCGAGGAGCCCATGACGATCAGCTATGGGGCTACCTATACGGCGGAGACGGGAGAAACCATCGCTACGCTGCCGATTGGCTATGCGGATGGGTTTCCACGCGCTTTCTCGAATCGTGGCTTCGCCCTGCATGCCGGGCAAAAGGTGCAGATTGTCGGAAGAGTCTGTATGGATCAGACCATGATTCGTATTACCGGAGCAACAGCGGACATTGGAGACGAGGTGGTGTTGTACGGTAAGCAAGGAGAAGCGGAAATTTCGTTGGACGAGGCGGCTGCGCTTTTGGGGACGATCAACTATGAGGTTCCGTGCATGCTGAATTACAGGGTGCCGCGCGTTTACAAACGGGAGGGGCAGCTGGTCAGCGTCAGTCATCAGATTTTGCCGAAGTGACAATAAGTAACACTCGCCAAAAAGCAGGATTTCCATTGCCCGGAGCGAATACCTTTAGAGGCAGAGTTTTCGCATGTTTACAATTCCTCATATACTGCGGGGCAAGCAAAGGCATGTGGGTTACGAGCGGTTGCCATCCATCATCTCCTGCAGGTATATTTTTGCATATTGTTCGACATAATGGTATTGTTATATCTGGATTCGTGGACTACTAGAACATTGAGACAGTTACGGTCATGGTTGGAGGTGGATTGCTTTGTCGAAGACCAATTCAAAGCGCATCATGATTAGCCTGCCACAGCATTTATTGCAAGAGGTGGATGGCGTCATTCAAAAAGAGAATTCGAATCGCAGTGAGTTTATCCGTCAAGCGATGAACCTGTACCTAAAAGAGCGGAAGAAACGCTACATTCGCGAAACCATGCAAAAAGGCTATATGGAAATGGCGAAGATTAATCTGAATATGGCATCGGAAGCATTTGGAGCTGAAGAAGAGGCTGACCTCACGCTGGACCGCTTAGTTAGCGGGGTGTAAGCCGGTGATTGTGAAACGTGGCGATGTTTTTTTCGCGGACCTATCTCCTGTCGTAGGCTCCGAGCAAGGTGGCATACGGCCAGTATTAGTCATCCAAAATGATATTGGAAATCGATTTAGTCCGACGGTTATCGTCGCCGCTATCACGGCACAGATTCAAAAGGCCAAATTGCCGACGCATGTTGAAATCGATGCCAAAACATACGGATTCGATCGTGATTCTGTTATCCTTTTGGAACAGATAAGAACCATTGATAAGCAACGGCTAACCGATAAGATTACCCATCTGAATGAAGAGATGATGGAAAAGGTAAATGAATCACTGCAAATTAGTTTGGGATTAATCGACTTTTAAGTGCATATCGCTCACAGGCAGCCACTACCCGAGGAACAGGGTGTGGTTTTTTCCTTTGTACAGCAAAAAAGATGGATTGGTTGTGAAATCAGGGAAATAATTGGAGTGAAGAGAAAGCCTGTCTCCCTACTGGGGAGGGAAGGAATTTATCGAATTTTGGCGAATGTATGCTAGCAGGATATATTTTTAAAATTGACTAGGCACGGACTCGGCTTCAATAGGTCAGGGATGAGATATGCGTCGAGAAGGGAGTCTCTAGGTATGGCCGTGGCAAACCGAATCGTGATAGAGAACGAACAGGACATTGTCTTTGCAAGACAAACTGGCCGAAATATGTCGAAACAGCTTGGTTTCGGCAATATCGTGCAGTCCAGAATTGCAACCGCCATCTCGGAGTTGGCCCGCAACATCTTTCTTTATGCCGGAAAGGGTACGATTACGCTGGAGGCCGTAGAGGATGAAGGAAAGAGTGGCATCCGCATAACCGCTGAAGATCAGGGTTGCGGAATTACAGATATACGCAAAGCGATGGAAGACGGGTACTCCACGTCTGGCGGATTGGGTGCTGGATTGCCCGGGGTAAAACGGATGGTGGATCACTTCACGATCGAGAGTGCAGTGGGGATGGGCACAAAAGTAACGGTAGTGAAGTGGAACAATTAACAGCAGACGAAGAAAGGAGGGATTCACACTGCGACGACAGCATATGCTAGCCCAGTACAAGGAGATTTTACAAGCGTATCTGGAGGGACGGGGAGAAACCCAGCTGTATTTAGCGCAGCAGCTGAGCAAATGGTTTTTGCGGCAAAACATCTCGCCCGAAGAGATTGTCGATATGCATTTGCTCGCACTGGAGCAAACCTTGGACATCCCGGAACCGGTGCAGGAATCCTTCCATTTTCTCACGGAAGTCATGATTGAATACGGTTACTTGTACCGCGAACACCATTCCCTGCGGAACAAGCAGCAGCAATTGGAACATGAGATTGAAGCGGCAGTGACCATGCAGTATCAGCTTCTCTCTGATTGTCGTCCATCCTATCCGGACATCGATATCGGGCTGGTCAGCGTACCCGCCAAAAGGATGAGTGGGGATTATTACAATTTTATCCAGCACGAAGACCATTCATTTAGTCTCGCAATTGCCGATATAACAGGTAAGGGGATACCGGCTGCTCTCTGTATGTCCATGATCAAATATGCGATGGACAGCATGTATCTTTCCTCGATTGATCCTTCGAAAATGCTCTTTTATCTAAATGGGGTCGTCGAGCGAAATATCGATTCCAGCATGTTTGTGACGATGGTGTGCGGCCGATATGATGTGAATCGGCATCGCTTCCAGTATGCAGTGGCCGGACATGACCCGGGAATCCTATACCGCGCAAAGGAACAGCAGTTTCTCGATTTGACAGGACAGGGAGTGGCCTTAGGGGTAAAGCGGAATGCATCTTATCCGGAAAATGAGGTTGACCTGCTTCCGGGAGACATGTTGTTTCTCATGACAGACGGGGTGATCGATCGCAAGGTGGGGCAGCGCTATATGCAGCGGGAGGATCTGGTCGCGTACATACAAAGAGAGATCGGAAATCCAGCGCAGGTCTTGGCAGACAATTTGTATCGCAAGCTTTTGGAAGCATCCAGCTTCGAATTGCCGGACGACCACACCATGATCGTAATTCAGCGCAAGTAAAAGAGTCTGTTTTTTGCAAGCGGTTTTACCAGCATGGCTCGCATACACACAGGGGGAATGGGTATGAACTTATCGATCAGGATGGAAAATGGGGATGGAAAGCAAGTGTTGTCTCTCAGCGGAGAGGTGGATGCATTTACGGCGCAGCAATTGCGAGATCGTTTGTTTCCTCTTGTGCAGCAAGGTTCAGAACAATCTGTAACCATCGATCTCGAGCATGTATCGTATATGGACAGCACGGGAATCGGGATCATCATTGGGGCGTTGAAGGCTGCTGCCCAGAGCGGCTGTCAGCTGCAGCTGGACAAGGTGCCTTCGCGGATTGAGCGCTTGTTCCGCATTACCGGGCTTCATGAAATCATCTCGATTGCCTCGTTAGCTGGGGAGGATCAGGAATGACAAAAGGCGTGGATGTCATCGAAATGTCTTTACCTGCTCGTCCGGAATACGTGGGTGTGGTGAGGCTGACTGTATCGGGGCTTGCCAATCGAGCGGGCATGGCCTATGACGATATTGAGGATGTGAAGCTGGCGGTCGCAGAAGCGTGTACGAATGTGGTTCAGCACGCCTATGGGGCAGATGAAGTCGGCAGCATCCATTTGCGCTGCAAAATCATGGGGGATCGCATGGTCATTGAGGTTGCGGATGACGGTCAGAGCTTTCCGGTTGATGCTGTACCAGCCAAACTAAAACCGATCGATCACACTCTCTCGGTTGACGAGCTGACTGAAGGCGGCCTGGGGCTTTATTTGATCCACACCTTGATGGATGAAGTGCAAATCAGCGGGGAACATGGCGTCATGATCTCGATGACAAAATACCTCCGGCAGGACGGGGTGGCGGAACATGGCGGAGCAGCAAACTAGGCTCACCAAGGAAGCTGTCGCCCAGTTGATCGCCGCTTATCAGCAAACGCCAACCGAAGAAACACAGACCAGACTGGTCATTCATTTCAAACCGATGGTAGAGTCCCTTGCCTCCCGTTTTGCCAAAGGCCAGGAGCCTTTGGATGATCTGGTGCAGGTGGGCATGATCGGGCTTTTGGGGGCGCTACGCCGCTTTGATGCGGAATTTGGACGCACCTTTGAAAGCTTCGCGATCCCTACCATCGTAGGGGAAATTAAACGATATATACGGGACAAGACCTGGAGTGTGCATGTCCCGCGCAGAATTAAAGAACTGAGTCCGAAAATTAAGAAAGCGGTGGACGAGCTTACGATACAATTGCAGCGCTCCCCGCAGATTGCGGATATCGCCGAATATCTCGCTGTGACCGAGGAAGAAGTGCTGGAGACGATGGAGATGGGACGCAACTACCACTCCTTGTCCATGGACAGCGAGATAGAGGCGGACAGCGACGGGAGCACGATCACGCTGCTCGACTTGGTAGGAAGCCTTGACGACGGCTTTGCCCATGTAGAGCGGGAAATCACGCTGGGAAAAATCCTGCATGTGCTTAACGAGCGGGAAAAAGAAATCATTCATCTTACTTTTTTTGATAATCTGAGTCAAAAACAGGCAGGAGACCAACTCGGCATTTCCCAAATGCATGTGTCCCGACTGCAGCGCAGGGCGTTGTCCAAGCTCAGGGAAGCGATCGAAAAGCAAGGCTTGCTGGAGCAGCGCAGGACGGCGGGGGAGTAGTTTTACAAATTGGCTGGCTTCCTGCATCACAAGCTCCATCCGATTCATTATTCTTGTTGTTAATCGATTTTGGAATATAGATGCTTTCTACGCACCGATTTGACGGTGCTTTTTCTTTTTTATTCGCGGTCTTTTCCTAGTTCGAGATAGGCGGTAGTCACGGTGAAGAAGAGAAGTGCGGGAAGCGCGGAGGCCTTGCCACACCTACCCAGGTGGAGCTTGCAAAAACGGGACACGCTTGTCGCTCAACCACTCCCGTGAGATACCCGCGCCCTTTAGGCGCTTTTGGGCGACGTCCCGTTTTTGCGAGCGGAACCGGACAGTCCAACCTCCCTGCAGGTGTGGCATGAACGGAGCGCTCCCGCGCTTCTCTTCCAGACCACTACGTCCCGTCCGCCAAATCCCCAACAGGCAAGGAAATTTTTGTGATACAATAGGACAGCGAAAAGTTCCGTACATAGGGGGATTATCACACATGGATATAGCGTTGATGACCCAGACCATCTCCCGGGAGATTGGGGTAAAAACACATCAGGTAGAAGCCACCATCCGACTGCTCGATGAAGGGAATACAGTCCCGTTCATCGCACGTTATCGCAAAGAGATGACAGGTCAGCTGGATGAAACCCAGATTCGCGAGGTAGAAGAGCGTGTCCGCTACCTGCGCAACCTTACCGTCCGAAAAGAAGAGGTGCTGCGCCTCATAGAAGAACAAGGGAAATTGACAGACGAACTGAAGCAGGCGATCGAGCAATCCGCAAAGCTGCAGGAAGTCGAGGATTTGTACAGACCGTATCGGCAAAAACGCCGCACGCGGGCGACAATGGCGAAGGAAAGAGGGCTCGAACCTTTGGCGGTATGGCTGCTGTCCTTGCCGACACAAGGAAATCCGCTGGCTGAGGCGGAAGGCTATGTGAATCCGGAAAAAGGGGTAGAGACAGCGGAGGAAGCTCTGGCAGGCGCGATGGATATCATTGCCGAGCAGATTTCCGATGATCCGGACATCCGCAAATGGATCCGGGAGACAACCTATCAGAAGGGCAGCATCTCCGCTGAGCAAAAGGAGGCCGAGGAAGACGGCAAGAACGTCTATCAGATGTACTACAGCTACAGCGAGCCGATCAAAAAAGTAGTGCCCCACCGCATCCTCGCGATGAACCGCGGGGAAAAGGAAGGCATTTTGAAGGTAGGCATCGACGCTCCTGTTCCGGAGATCCACAGCTTTTTGACCCGGCGTGTCATCACGCGGGAGACAGTTGCCCGCGAGCAGCTGACGGCTGCGCTGGAAGACAGCTATAAACGGTTGATCGCCCCCTCCATCGAGCGGGAAGTGAGGACCATGCTGACTGAGACGGCGGAAGAGAGAGCGATCCACATCTTTGCCGAGAATCTGCGCAATCTCCTCCTGCAGCCACCGGTCAAGGGCAAAGTGGTGCTGGGTGTCGACCCAGCCTATCGGACAGGCTGCAAGCTGGCTGTCGTAGACGAGACGGGCAAGCTGCACCACGTGAGTGTGATTTACCCGACTCCGCCGGTCAATAAAGTGGCGGAAGCCAAAGAGCATGTCAAAAAATTGATTGACCAGTACGGTGTGTCCCTCGTGGCAATTGGCAACGGAACCGCTTCGCGGGAAACCGAGCAATTTATCGCCGATGTGTTGAAGGAAATCAACAAAGAAATTTTCTATATCATCGTCAATGAAGCGGGCGCCTCTGTCTACTCGGCATCGGCCCTGGCCAAAGAAGAGTTTCCTGAGCTGGATGTAGCGGAGCGCAGCGCGGTTTCGATCGCTAGACGTTTGCAGGACCCGCTGGCAGAGCTGGTGAAAATCGATCCGAAGTCAGTGGGAGTCGGTCAGTATCAGCACGATGTGTCGCAAAACCGATTGGCGGAAAGCCTGCAATTCGTCGTCGAGTCCGCGGTAAACCATGTCGGGGTGGATGTGAACACGGCCTCTGCTTCGCTGCTGCAATATGTCTCGGGCGTGAACAAACAGGTCGCCACCAATATCGTGAAAATGCGCGAAGAGATTGGAAAGTTTCAAGACCGTGGCCAATTGAAAAAGGTTCCTCGCCTTGGAGCCAAGACCTACGAGCAATGCATTGGGTTTTTGCGTGTCATGGAAGGGAAGAATCCTTTGGATAAGACCCCGATTCACCCGGAATCGTACGCGCCTACCCACCAATTGCTGAAAACCCTTGGCCTTGGACCGGAGGATATCGGCACCGACCACTGCCGCGAAAAGCTGCAAAAGGTAAACATCGCCGAGATGGCGGCAGCCTTGGAGATCGGGGAACCGACCCTGCGTGACATCGTGGAAAGCCTGCTGCGTCCGGGGCGCGACCCGCGTGATGAGCTGCCTAAGCCGCTCTTGCATAAAGACGTGCTAAAGCTTACGGATCTGCAAAAAGGCATGAAGCTGCAGGGAACCGTGCGCAATGTCGTGGATTTTGGCGCGTTTGTGGACATTGGCTTGAAAAACGACGGACTCGTCCATATCTCCCGTCTGAAAAAAGGCTTCGTGAAGCATCCGCTCGATGTCGTTACCGTTGGGGACATCGTGGATGTATGGGTCGTGGATATCGATGAACAGCGTCAGCGTGTCGGCTTGACCATGATTGAACCGGGAGCAGAATAAAGCCAGCAAAAAACCCTACAGCATCATCACGCTGTAGGGTCTACGGCAACCAACTAGGCAGCGGCCATCCTATTCCTGAGGACGGCCGCCGTGTTTTTCCAGGTATAAAAACCAGCAGCTGTTCAAGAGACGAATTTGTCTAACGTCTTTTCCGAAGAAGGCACGTTGTAACTGCCTCCGCATCCACTGTGGCATTGGGGCACCTCCTGATCGCTCTTCTGGCAGTGTATGCCCAAGAGGCGATCCGGGTACCTGTCTCTATTGCTTCACATTTATTCTTCTTCCTGCAAATATTCGAGCTGGGCTTGCAGGGCGCGAATTTCCGTCAGCAGGGAGATGAGTGGGTATTCGGTCTCCTGCAGGGCGGCAAAGCGCTGCTCCAGCTTGCTGACGTAGGACAGTCCGTCCTCTAACCGAGCGCTTTCTGCGAACAGCTCCAGATCGCTGCATTCCGCGATTACCGTTGGCAATTTTGGGCGGTCGGCAATGGTCAGTTTGTCGATCTCTTTATGAAGCCGCTTGAATAAGGCGACCAGCTGATACATATGTGAGGCGGGCATGGATACAAAGTGAAGCCCATCCGCTTCTTGTAAAAGTAGAAAGCGCATACGGTTCCTCCGCAATCTCGTATTTTTGACTCCGAATAAAGCCAAGTCCACGTCAAGTGTAGCCCAATTCTCAGCAGGAATTCAAGCAGAAAGTAGCCGCCGTTTATCGCGAGCGAAAGGAAACATGGCTGCTGTTGTGGAAATGCTTGGGAATGAGAGGGGGAGGAATGATGATGCATTTCGTATTGGAAGAATTGCTGCGTACGCAATCTCAAGCAGGGGAGATCTATCATGAGTTTCTTCGCGAGGATTCCATGAGTGTGGGGATCTATCAGTTGGCGGCAGGTGCTGTGGATGGGCAACAGCCGCATACGGAAGATGAAATGTACGTAGTCCTGAAAGGGAGTGCGCAGTTTTGCTTAGAGGAAGAGAATATTGGGGTGAAAGCGGGTTCCATCCTTTTTGTAAAGGCTCATGCCAAACACCATTTCCATAGCATTACGGAGGACTTGACAGTCATGGTCATCTTTTCGCCGGCTGAATACAGTTTGCGATCTTGACCGAATGTCCGTAGCAAGCTAGAGCAAAAACTGATATGGTGAGAGGGGAAGTCTGCCGGAAGGAGGGAATGATGATGACAGATCAAGAGCTGCAAGTATTGGTGGAATCGGTGTCGCAGCAGTTTTTTGCCAAGCCGTTCCGTCATCAGGCCCGCTTTAACGGACGTCTTCGGACTACAGGCGGTCGCTACCTGCTCAGGTCGCATGATCTCGAGTTTAATCCGCGCCATTTGGCCGAGCATGGAGAAGACGAGCTGTTAGGCATCATCAAACACGAGCTGTGCCACTATCATCTCCATCTGGAGGGCAAGGGGTATCGCCATATCGACCCGGATTTTAAGCGGTTGTTGAAAGCGGTGGGTGGGAGCAGGTATTGCCAAAGCCTCCCATCGATGACGAGGAAAGCTCTCCCTTATAAATATGAATTGCTGTGCGATCATTGCGGGATGTCGTATAAACGGAAGAGAAAAATGGATCCGACCCGCTATGTATGCGGCAGGTGCCGGGGGAAACTGCGCTTGCGTCCGCTTTCCGCGCAGGCCTAGCCGGGAAGCGGGTTGCACCTTGTTTTTGCCAACGGTATAATGAATGCACAATCAAACAGAGGGGAGCGAGGCAGGCCGATCGGCTGATTGTCTCGCTTCCGCTGTGTAGATCGGGAAAAGGAGAGAGAACGGTGGCGCTGGATGAATTCTCCCGGATTCGAAAATGGACGAGCCGATCGGCAACAGATAAGGGCGGCGACGGACTGTCCATCGGAATTGGAGATGATGCCGCCGTTTTTGGCGTTGCATCGGGTATGGAGGTAGTCGCCTGCTGCGACGCGATGATCGAGACGGTTCATTTTCTGCGCAGGACGATGAAGCCTGCGGATATCGGATACAAGGCGTTGGTCAGCAATTTGAGCGATGTGGCCGCGATGGGCGGCATCCCCAAGTACGCGATGGTCACGATCGGTGTCTCCCCTACATGGACAGAAGAGGACTGTGAGCTTGTGTATGAGGGCATTTATGAAGCGGCTGAAGCCTACGGCGTGCGGATTATCGGCGGGGATACCGTGTCAACACCTGACGCCCTGCACCTCTCCATCAGCGTTCTGGGGGAAGTGGAACGGGGAAAAGCCATCCGGCGCTCGGGTGCAATGCCCGGTGATCTGATTTTTGTCACGGGGAACGTGGGAGGTTCAGCGGCAGGTCTCCACCTGCTGCTGTCCGCAGAAGAAGCGGGGCAACGAGACGAAGCCGCTTTCCGCGAGTGGGCCGAGCTGATCCGCAAGCATCGCCGGCCGGTTCCGCGCATCCAGGAAGGACGATTATTGCTCACCGGTTGCTTAAGGCCGGGGGCGCTCAATGATGTGAGCGATGGCCTCGCTTCCGAGCTGTGGGAAATTGCCGAGGCGAGCAGTGCGCTGCTGGTCGTAGAAGAGTCAATCATTCCCATTGCGGATGTGACGCGGCAGTACGCTTTGCATGCTGGAAAGTCCGCTTTGGACTGGGGCTTGTACGGTGGCGAAGACTATGAGCTTGTCGGCACTGTGGCTGCCGGGGAAGCGGAGCGAATGGAGCAGCTTTTCCGAGAGCACGATTGTACGTTCCGCGTGATCGGCCGTGTGGAAGCCGGGGAACCAGCGGTCTGGCTAACGGATGCGCAAGACAGGAAAAGACCGCTGCCAAAAGGCGGCTACAATCATTTCTCCCGTTAGCGAAGCGGGTCTGATACATACGGGGTGATTCGGTACATGACGAAGGAATATCGGTGGGTGCTGCAAGGCGAGGAGGAGACAAGAAGCTTTGCCGAGCAGTTTGCCGCTCTTTTACAACCAGGCGACTTCCTGGCGTTGGAAGGAACGCTGGGCGCAGGCAAGACCACCTTCACACAAGGGCTGGCTCGGGGGCTGGGCATCAAAAAGGTGGTCAACAGCCCGACGTTTACGCTGATTAAAGAATACGCAGGCAGGCTGCCGCTCTATCATATGGATGTCTACCGGGTGGAGGATGATGTGGCTTCGCTGGGCTTGGACGAATACTTTTTCGGCGAGGGCGTCTGTGTGGTGGAATGGGCCTCGTTAATCGAGCCGTATTTACCAGACGAGCGACTCACGATTACACTCGCCCGCGGTGAAGGGGAGAGCCGGATTTGCCAGTTCGAACCGCTGGGTGAGCGATACATAGAAAAATGTGAAAGGTTTGATTACAATGCGCGTACTGGCGATTGACACGTCCAACCTGGTACTGAGCGTGGCGGTCGTGGACGAGAAACGTGTGTTGGGCGAAATCACGACCAATCTGCAGAAAAACCATTCCGTCCGGATGATGGATGCCATCTCCGAGCTGCTGGACGACTTGGACATGGGACCTGAGGAGCTTTCCGGGATTGCGGTAGCAAAGGGCCCCGGTTCTTACACGGGTGTGCGCATTGGCGTATCCACCGCGAAAAGCATGGCTTGGTCGCTCCAGATTCCTGTCGTAGGGGTTTCGAGCTTACAGGCGGTAGCCATGAACGCGTTTGGATTTTCCGGCGGGATCATTCCGCTCTTTGATGCCCGGCGCGGTCAGGTATATACCGGGTATTATCAGGCGGACCAAGCGGGACTGGCCGAATTGGTCTTAGAAGAGCGAATCATGTTGCTGACGGATTGGCTGTCCGTTGTTAAGGAGCAGGCAAAAGGAGCGCCGCTGCTCTTTTTGGGGGATGATACCGCTGTGCACCGCGAGTCCATACTCGCTGATTTGGGAGAGCAAGCGCTTTTCGCTCCGGTCTCTTTTAATCATCCGCGCGCAGCCCACATCGGCTGGTTGGGGCAAAAGCTTTTGATGCAGGCAGGCACGGTCCATGAGCTGGTGCCGGAATATTTGCAGGTCGCTGAGGCGGAAGCCAAATGGCTGGCCAAACAGAACGGGTAATAGAGGGGCAACGGATGGAAGCGCAAGAGCAAATCGATATTCGGTTTATGACTTTGGATGATGTGGATGCGGTCGTGGAGCTGGAGCATCTCTCTTTTACCACACCTTGGCCTAGGGACGCATTCGTGAACGAGTTGACGATCAACCAGCATGCCAAGTATGTGGTGGTGACCAGCAACGGCAAGGTAGTCGCTTATTGCGGCATGTGGGTCATTTTGGATGAAGCGCATATTACCAATATAGCTGTCCACCCGCAGTTTCGGGGGAGGAAGCTGGGCGAGGCCTTGATGCGCCAGATGATGGGCATGGCTGTCCTGTACGGCGGCAAGCGGATGACGCTCGAGGTGCGCCCCTCCAATCTGACGGCGCGAAATTTATACGCCAAGCTGGGCTTTACAGAAGCGGGTAGAAGAAAGAACTATTATTCCGATAATCAGGAAGACGCCATTATTATGTGGGTGACATTACATGAGTAGACAAAAGGAATCGCGTTATCAACAACGCGTACAAGCAGCATACCGCAGCCAATTGACGGCAGGTCGCCCGGTCACGATCCTCGGGGTGGAAACGAGCTGTGACGAAACCTCGGCCGCTGTCGTAGTCGATGGAACGACTGTGCTGTCCAACATCATCGCCTCACAAGCGGACATTCACAAACGTTTCGGAGGCGTAGTGCCGGAGGTTGCCTCCCGCCGTCATGTGGAAAATATTACGATGACCATTGAGGAAGCCCTGCAGGAAGCCGGAAAACGGCTGGATGAGATCGATGCCATTGCAGTCACCTACGGGCCAGGACTGGTCGGCGCTTTGCTTGTCGGGGTAGCGGCCGCGAAGGCGATCTCTTTTGCAAGGGGCATTCCGCTGATCGGGGTGCATCACATCGCCGGGCATATTTACGCCAATCGCTTGGTGACCGAAATGCAGTTTCCGCTGATTGCTTTAGTGGTCTCCGGCGGTCATACCGAACTGGTCCTGATGAAAGAGCATGGTCATTATGAGATTCTCGGAGAAACGCGGGACGACGCGGCGGGAGAAGCATACGACAAGGTGGCGCGCTCATTGGATTTGCCATACCCGGGCGGACCGCATATCGACCGCTTGGCTCATGAAGGGGAAGCCAATGTTCCCTTGCCAAGGGCTTGGCTGGAGCCGGATTCTTATGATTTCAGCTTCTCCGGCTTAAAATCGGCCGTGCTCAATACGCTGCACAACGCAGCCCAACGCGGGGAAACCATTGTCCCAGCCAATCTGGCCGCCAGCTTTCAGGCCTCCGTGGTGGAGGTCTTGGTGGAGAAAACGATTCGAGCGGCAAGGGAATACGACGCCAAGCAAATCTTGCTGGCAGGCGGGGTTGCCGCCAATCGCGGGTTGCGAACCGCATTGACGACTCGTTGCGAAGCGGAAGGGCTCAGCTTGGTCATTCCTCCTTTGTCGCTGTGCACGGACAATGCGGCGATGATCGCTGCTGCCGGCTACGTTTCCTATACCAAAGGGGAGTTTGCCGATTTGGATTTGAACGGTGTCCCTGGCTTGGATTTAACCGCCTCTTGTGCTGAATAAGGGGCGGTTTCTTTCATTTTTACATACGAAAAAGAAAGAGAGGCACAACAACATGGTCACTGCGTTTCCGCAAAAGAGCAGCCGTTTAACCTACCGTCCCACCACTTCTGCCGACATTCCGCAATTGGTAGAAGTGTATAACTCCAATCCGTTTTTCATGGAGATATCAGAAGGAAAGTCCGCTGTTACCGCTCAGGAAGTCATGCGCGATTACGAGGAAAATCAGGCGATGCCCGGGTCGTATACGATCTCTGTTTGCGAGATGCAGACGGATCGGGTGATTGGCATCCTTCAGTTTATTTTGGAAAATCCGCGAGATGGTCACCCTTGGCTTGGCTTGCTCATGATGCATCAGGAGAAGCAGGGGCAAGGAATGGCAGCAGAGTGCCTGCATACATTGATGGCGTGGTATCGGGAAAACGGCTTCGCTTCCCTGCACTTAGGGGTGCTGGAGAAAAATGAGCGTGTCGTTCCTTTTTATGAAAAGCATGGATTTGTCCGCTATGAATTGCGCGCGACGGAGAGCATGGGAAATGTGATCTGTATGTCGAAGGACTTATCCACAAACTAAAAAAAGATGAAAGCGGTTGTTAACATGTATTCTTGTGAATAATGGTGATAAAACTGTTCAAGCCCGAGCAGATCGAATTTTTCGCTGTGGGTTGAGCTGTGGAGAATGTGGATAAAGCTGTTGATATGTGAGCAGTTATCCCGTGGATATCCACAGTGTTGTTCAGAACATTGTTTACAGGAGGATACATGAGACCCTTTTCGATTCGCTACATGCGGTTATTTCTCGTGGCTGCGATGCTATGCCTGTGTCTGCCAGCTGGGAAGCTTTTGGCCAAGCCAGCGGATCGGCAGGTCATTGTCCTGTTCATCAGCGGTTTTTCATTTACTGACCTGGCGAAGCTGAAAAACTATCCACATGTGGACAAATGGATATCCAAAAGCGCCATAGGGGCCATGACGATTCGTCCGGCCGGGGCCCGGAATGAGGAAAACGCCTATTTGCTGCTGGGAAGCGGCGGGCAGGCTGTTTATACGGAAGCAAGCGGTACGGCTTACCACGCGATGGAGCGTATGGAAAGTGGAGAAACGGCCGCGGAACGAATGCAACGCTATCGCGGCGATCCTGTCCGTCTATCGGAAGAGACACTGTTATTCCCGGGTATTTACCGTTTGCAGGTGGAGAATGAGAACAAGCCGTTTACGGCACGTATTGGTCTATTGGGCAATATGCTGTCTGCCAATGGCATGATCGCTGCTGTCTTTGGAAATTCGGACGCGGAGGGAAAAAAACATCGGCATGCCGCATTGTTTGCAATGGATGAGCGGGGCATCATCCCTGCTGGCGACCTTTCCTCCCGCACCTATCTGGCTGATCCCTCGTTTCCGGGCGGGCATCGCACCGATTACGCTTATCTGCTGGAGCGTATGACCCAAGAGCGGAGATCGGGAGTGCTGGTCGCAGAGGTGTCGGATCTAGCGAGGCTTTATCAGGCGCAAAGTCAGATGGATTCCGGGCATTTTCAGCGCCAGTACAATCAGGTTCTCACAGACCTGGATCAGTTTCTTGGGAATCTGCTGCAGACGCGAAAGGCCAATCAAATGGTGATCGTCACCTCGGCGTTGGTGAATGAAGCGGCAGTCAAGGAAAAATCATTGCTTACCCCCTTACTGCTCTGGCAAGAGGGAGGAGCGGGTACATGGCTGCAATCGGCTACGACCAGACAAGCAGGGGTAATTAGCGGCTTGGACTTACTGCCGACCCTCTTGCATTGGCTTGCCGTACCTTTGCCTCAAGGGTTGCTCGGGCATCCGTTGACGAGCAGTCCTCGGCAAGCGGGAAATATCGAGGCATTGCTGACCCATGTGCAAGAGATTGACCGGGTGTATGAGAATCGTTCCCCGATCATGTATACCTATGTCATGCTGCAGATTATCATTTTGGTCGCAGCCGCGCTGTTTTGGCTCTGGAAAAAAGACGAGCGGGGGAAAGCGGCGGAGAAGCTGAGGCGGGGCATCCGGCTTTCGCTCTTGTCGATGCTCTTTTACCCGTTATTGTTTTTGCTGGAGCCGCTGCTTTCTTGGTCGGTGCCTCCTCCTGTTATTTTGGGAGTCATCATCATGTTTGCGTTGGGCGGGGCATTGATCGTGGAGTCATGGCGGTTGCCGCGCATGCTGATGCTCGTGGCAGGAATGACGATCGGGGCAGTCCTTATTGATGGCTTTACGGGTGCGGAAGCGATGCAGCGCTCCTACCTTGGATACGATCCAGTCATTGGAGCTCGTTTCTACGGCTTGGGCAATGAATACGAGGGTGTTGTCGTGGGGGCAACGATCCTGTTTGTTTCCGCGTTGTACCAGCTGCGCAAGCCGGTAGGATCGGTATTTTGCATGACCGCAGCAGTGATGCTTTTCGGGCTCGTCTTGGTCTATATGGGAGCACCGTCATTAGGGGCGAATGCGGGGGGATTTTTGGCGGCGACCGTTGGATTTGGTGTGGCCGGGTTTCGCTTGCAGGAGTGGCGAGTGGGAAAAAAAGGCCTCCTGCTGATCACAGGAGGCTTGTTAGCTGGGGTCGGTGCTCTGATCATCATCAACCTGAGCTCAAGCCAGCCGCTGACCCATGTTGGCCGTGTAGCCAATGACATGGTCCAGGGCAACTGGGATGAGGTCATGAAAATCGTGGAACGAAAGCTGGAGATGAATTGGCGGTTGATCCGAATCTCTGGCTGGAGCAAGGTATTTGCGGTATCGCTGGTCGTGATCGGTCTGCTGAGCCTGCGTACCGATCGCTACCTGCGGAATCTCTCCGGGGAATACCCTTATCTGGTCAAAGGCTTTACCGGACTGATCGCCGGGTCGCTTGCCGGTTTGCTGCTGAACGACTCGGGAATCGTCACGGCAGCTACATCCATCATCTTTTTTGTGGTGCCCGCATTGTCTGCCGCGATCGGGGAACCGCTCGATCGGGAGTACAGCACGAATGACACCGTATGATGGTGGGGTGCATAGACCGAGCAGCCATCACGGAGGAGCGGGGATTTTACTCGCTCAATTCGCTCCATTCCTCGTAGAGCTTCTCGATTTCTTCCTTGGCCTGCTGGATGCTGTCGTTTCTTTCCTTCGCTTGCAAGTGATCCGTATATACCTCGGGAAGACAAAGCTCCTCTTCCCACTTGGCGATTCTTTCTTCCCGCTCGGCAATGGCTGCTTCGATTTCCTCCAGGCGGCGCTGGCGTTGACGCTCGCGCCGCTTCGCTTCCTTGTCCAGCTCATAGTTGGACTTGTCGGGAGCGGGAGCAGCAGTCCCTTTCCGTGCGGCGTTTTGCGCAGCCGCTTCGCTGGCCAACTGGGCCAGCTCTTCTTTTTTCTCCACGTAGTAGTCGTAGTTGCCGAGATAGCTGGTCACGCCGTTTGGCGATAGCTCCAGCACACGCGTCGCGATTTTGTTCAGGAAATAGCGGTCATGGGACACGAACAGGATCGTGCCGGGATAGTCAAACAAAGCGTTTTCCAGCACTTCTTTGCTGAACAAATCCAGGTGGTTGGTCGGCTCGTCCAGGATGAGGAAATTGGCTTCCTTGAGCATCAGCTTGGCCAGCGATACCCGGGCACGTTCCCCGCCGGAAAGCTCCCGGATCCTTTTTTGCACATCATCCCCGCTGAAGAGGAAATTGCCCAGCAAGGTGCGGACATCCTTTTCCTGCATGTGGGGGTAATCATCCCAAATTTCCGCCAGAACGGTTTTCGTTTCATTCAATACGCGATGTTCCTGATCGTAATAGCCAATCGTAACATTGCTTCCCAACTGAAAGGTGCCGTTGACGGCAGGAAGCTTCTCTACGATCGTTTTTAACAGCGTCGATTTCCCAATCCCATTGGGACCGACGAGCGCGATCCGCTCTTCCCGCTCTACCTCAAAGCTCAGGTGGCGGGAAAGGACGTGATCGGGATAACCGACACTCAGATCGTTTACCTTTAAGACGAGATTCCCGCTCATTTTCGCGATATCGAATGAGAAGTGGGCTGACTTCGTATGCATCATCGGCCGGTCCATCCGATCGATCTTTTCCAATTGTTTGCGCCGGCTTTGCGCGCGTTTGGTCGTAGAAGCGCGGGCGATGTTGCGGGCGATGAAATCCTCCAGCTTGGCGATTTCCTCCTGCTGTTTCTCAAAGCGCTTCAATTCCTGCTCCAGCTTGGCCGCCTTCATATCCAGGAACTCGCTGTAGTTGCCCGGATAGCGGGTGGCGCGGGTACGCTCGATCTCATAGACGACCGTCACCAGCTTGTCCAGAAAGTAGCGGTCATGGGAGACCAGCAGAATGGCTCCGTCGTAGTTGACCAGATACGTTTCCAGCCAGGTCAATGTCTCGATGTCGAGATAGTTGGTCGGCTCGTCCAGCAGCAGGATGGAAGGAGCTTGCAAGAGCAGCTTGGCCAAGGCAAGCCGGGTTTTTTGTCCGCCGCTTAACGTCTTGATCGGTGTATTCACGTCCATATCGGAGAAGCGCAGGCCGTGCAGCACACCGCGGATATTCGCTTCATAGCTGTACCCGCCGCGTTCCTTGAAGCTCTCGGAGCGCCGCGAATAATCCTCTAATATTTGCTCATATCGCTTTGTGTCCGCGAGTACCTCGGGATCGCCCATCCGTTCCTCCAGCTTGCGCAGCTCCTGCTCTTCCGCCTGCAAATGGGTGAAGACCGAGAGCATCTCCTCGCGTATCGTCCGCTCCGATTCGAGACCGCTGTTTTGCGCCAGATAGCCCAGCGTCACCTCTTTGGGCTTGCGGATGGTGCCGCTGTCATAGCTGAGCTGTCCCGCCAATATCTTCATTAACGTAGATTTTCCGGCACCATTGACACCGACCAGTCCGATGCGTTCTCCTGTTTGTATTTGCAGGTTAATATCTTGTAAAATGATGTCGATACCATATGCCTTTTGAATTTGTTCCGCTTGAAGCAAGATCATGGTTTTCACCTCAAATATATTCACGTTCGTCTTGGAACGGTCGCCTTCCTTGTCATGGCTCTCATACAGTGTAGCGTATAGGAAAAGGCAGGGACAAGTGGAAACGGGTGCAAAAGGACAGAAAGAGGAAGCTGCATGGGAGAAAAGGAAGCAAAACAGAATCTCCGACGCGAAGTCCTGGCTTTGCGTGCATCGCTGACACCTGAACAGAGAGCTTATCGCTCCGTGCAAGCAGCCGAACGATTGCTTGCGCTGTCAGCCTTGTCTGCATGCCAAACGATCATGGTGTTTCATCCCTTTCAAGATGAGATTGATACCCGGATCTTTTTGGAGGAAGCAAGGAAACGAGGCAAAGAACTGTGGCTTCCCCGTACAGAGGTGGCTGCACGCAAGCTCACGCCGTACGTTTATGACGGTGATGAACATCTGATTCCGGGTGTTTATGGAATCAGAGAGCCGGATCCTGAGCGGAGCCGCTTGGCCGACATTTCACGTTTGGACGCCATTGTAGTGCCAGGGGTGGCTTTTGACCGGACGGGCGGGCGTTTAGGCTACGGCGGCGGTTTCTATGATCGCTTCCTGGCGCAATTGCCGCGAAAGCCTTTGCTGATTGGCTATGCGTTTTCCATCCAAGTTGTAGAGCAAGTGCCTCTGGAGGAACATGATTATTCACTCGATTATTTGGTTACGGATGAAACGGTCTATGGGCCGTTTTCTGGCAAGAGTTTGTGACAGGTATAAAACAATTCGGTGTGGACTATCTACAGCAATAGGAAAAGAGTGTACTATTAATCACATAGGCTAGGGGAGGAAAGCGTTATGGATAATTGGAAGGTAGGCGTTATTTCGGCGAGTGATACCATTGCCAGCGGGAAACGTGAGGATGATCGCATTCCGGTCCTTCGTCAGATGGTGAACACATGGCTGAAGGTCGATGTGGCGATATATCGGGCGATTAGCGATGATATGGAGGACTTGAAGGAAAACATGATCGAGCTGGTGGATCGTGAAAAATGCGACCTGCTGATCGTGACCGGGGGAACCGGACTGAGTCCGCGCGATGTAACGCCAGAAGTGACGAGCTGGGTGATCGATCGACCTGTCCCAGGACTGGCGGAGGAAATGCGCCGCGCAGGCTTGCAGCAATCCCGCCGTGCTATGCTTACCCGAGCTGTAGCGGGGACCCGCGGCAATTCATTGATCATCAATCTCCCCGGCAATCCCAAAGGAGTCGAGATCTGTATGAATGCCATCGGGGACATGCTTTCCGATGCGCTCCATATTCTGCAGGGAACCGATCAAGTCAATGAGGATTGGGGCGGCCTCGGATGGTAAACAAACCAAAATTCAAGGAAGTGCCGGTGCGTGAAGCGGTAGGGTTGGTGCTTCCGCATGACATGACGCAGATTTTGCCCGGAGAATTCAAGGGACGCTTGTTCAAAAAAGGGCATGTCATCCGCGAAGAAGATATCGAGCCCTTGCTGTCGATTGGCAAAGAACACATCTACATCATGGAGATGCCAGCAGGCCACATTCATGAGAACGATGCGGGGATTCGGATCGCCCAAGCCGTGGCTGGAGACTGCCTGACGCTGACAGAGCCTTATGAAGGAAAGGTCAGCATGAAATCAACCGTCTTGGGGTTGGCCAAAATAAACCAAGACGCCATCCATACGATCAATGAGTTAGAGGGCATCGCGTTGGCAACACTGGAAAGTAACCAGGTGGTGAAGCCTGGGGATTCGGTTGCTGCTGCCCGCATCATCCCGTTGATTATGGAAGAGCAGCGCATTGAGCGTCTGGAGGAGATTGCCGCTGGCTATGCTCCGGGCATCGTCCATGTTGTACCTTTCGCCGCCAAAAAAGTCGGAGTCGTGACCACGGGCGGAGAGGTATTCTCCGGCCGGATCGAGGACAAGTTCGGTCCTGCGATAAGGGCAAAGGTGGAAGCGTTGGGTTCGACGGTTGTCGAGCAAAGGTTCGCACCGGATGACAAGGAAAAGATCGAAGCCGAAATCCGTTATTTTGTGGACCAAGGTGTCGACTTGATCCTGGTGACCGGCGGTATGTCGGTGGATCCGGATGACCGGACGCCCGGAGCGATTGCAGGAGCAGGAGCGGAAGTTGTCCGCTACGGGACCCCCATGCTGCCAGGTTCCATGCTGATGGTGGCGTACATCGGCGATACCCCTGTACTGGGCCTACCAGGTGCGGTGATGCATGAACCCTTTACTTCCTTCGATGTATTCCTGCCCCGGATATTGGCGGGAGAACGGATTGAGGAGCGAGACATGACCAGATTGGGATATGGCGGTCTGCGCAAGTGTTAGACAAGAATAAATAATGCCAACAAGAAGTTGAGGAGTGAGTAAGAATGAGCGGAATTGGAATACCCGGATTGATTTTAATCCTTGTAATTGCACTAGTATTATTTGGGCCCAAAAAACTGCCTGAGCTGGGCAGAGCGATTGGTCACACCTTGAAAGAATTCAAACATGCGACACGCGGTTTGACCAAGGATGATGACGAAGACGAAGTGAAAGAAGCGCCGAAAAAGGTGGAAGTGCTGACAGAAAAGGATGCCTTCGACCGTGAAAAAATTGAACGGGAAGTTCGCGAGCGCCTGGAACGTGAACGCATCGAAGCTGAAGTCAAGGCGAAACTGGAGCAAGAGCGCATTCAGGCCGAGAAAGAAAAGCAGCAGGCGTAGACAGACGGGCGGGTGTATTGATGAGCGAGAGTCAAGAAATGACGTTGGTGGAGCACCTGGCAGAGTTGCGAAAACGGCTCATCTGGGTGATCATTGTCTTTATCCTGTCCATGGTAGCGGGACTCGTATATGCCGGGCAGGCGATTGAATATTTGAAGCAAAGCCCATTGGCCGGGGGAATCCCGCTGAAATCGTTTCATCCATCCGATGTTTTAGGCATTTATATGCAGTTTTCGTTCGTTATCGGATTGATCGTGACTTTGCCGGTTGCCTTGTACCACATATGGAGATTTGTCAGTCCGGGATTGCATGAACAGGAGCGAAAGGGAACACTCATGTTTATCCCGGCTGCCTTTTTCCTGTTTTTGCTGGGCCTTAGCTTCGGTTACTTTGTTGTGTTTCCGTTTGTGATGCAGTTTGTCACCAATATCGCGGGAACGATTCAGGTGGATCCAAACTACGGGATTTCCCAATATTTCAGTTTCATGTTCAATATGGTCATTCCGTTCGGTTTTTTGTTTGAGTTGCCGATTCTGGTCATGTTCCTGACCAGGCTGCGTATCTTGAATCCGATGCGCTTGGCCAAAATGCGGCGTTTTGCTTACTTTGGCTTGACGATTGTCGGGATCACGCTGACCCCTCCAGAAATCGTCAGCGATATCCTGGTGACGGTTCCGTTGCTGCTGTTGTATGAGATCAGCATTTGGCTCTCGCGCACGGTTTATCGCAAACAGCTGAAAGAAGAAGAGCGATGGAGACAAGAATACGAGAATCAGCATGAATAGCTGCGAGACTCTCACCGATCTGGTGAGGGTTTTTTTCTTTTTCACATAATGTGGCAAAGTTTGGACAGAATGAACGTATCGGAAGTGATTCGCATCATTGGTCGGAAGGAGCGAGGCAAATGTGGGCATTCCTGGCGGTTTGGTTGATGCTGTTTTCAAGTCAACCGCTTCCGCTCGAGCCGGTAGAGGTATTTGATACGGATAAAGAGCGCGTCGTGAGCACGTTTGAGAATTCCGAGAAATATCAGCAGGCAGCGAGGATGCTGCTTGCGAGCGTCACGGCAAGGGTATTGGAGCTGAATCCGCCTTTGACGCATGCATATATTGTCAAGATACCTGTGGTACCGCCCCAGCGACTGGAGGTGCCAGATGCCAAGATCAGGGAAGAAATTGTCCGGATGTTTGTCGTGATGCCCAAGCGTGGGGAGCGAAAGCCGTATCTGATCCTGCACACCAAAGATAATGCGACATTGGTCGTGGAGTTTGTGGAACCGGTCGAATCGCTGCGCAAGATGGTTCGCTTATAAAGAAGCTCCGAAATGAGTATTCATTGGATAGAGGACTTGGTGACGGACATGCTGCTCGGCTCTCTGGTGATGGATGAGAGCCGGGCTTTTTTCATGGAACAACAAAGGCTTCGCTAAAAAATGTAGCGGAGCCCTTGTCACTGCCGTGTTTCCATCAAGGAACCGTCAGCAATGTGATGAAGTTCTGGGTGTAATAGTCGGCATATACGCCTGTGCCCAACTGCAGGAAGCCCTTTTCGAGAACATTTTTGCGATGGCCAGGGCTGTTCATCCAGTTCTCGTGGGCCTCGATCGCATCAGGGAAGCCGGCCGCAATGTTTTCCCCGGCCATTTTGAAGACGACGCCGCCTTGCTTGAGCCTTTGAAACGGATCGAGACCGGTCGTGGCGGATACGTGGGAAAAGAAACCGGCGTTTTCCATATCTTTGCTGTGCCCCTTTGCTACTTTTGCAGCGGGATCGTACCAGGTGAGGAGCGGCAGCTTGTGACGATAACGGATGATGTTTACGAGATCAAGCAGCTGGCGTTCATGGGCGGCGTCAACCAGCTCCCGCATCTTGATTGTAAGCGGAGGAGGGTCGAATTCCGGCGCTTTGCCTTGGTACGTCCATTTGGTCTCATAAAATCCCCCCTGCAGCAAGACGAGCTTGTCGATCAAACGCAGGGCGGTGACCTTTTGGCTGTTTTGGGTGTCCAGGTAAAACATGATCGGTGTATCGCCGGCGATGGTCAGCGGACGCTCTTTCATCTGGTTCGTAATCTGAATGGAGGCGCCTTGATAGGTGAATGTGACGCTGCGCTTGATATCGTGCTTCCCGGTCAAAGAGGAGTAGCTTGTCCCGATGCTGACATTGCCAATCTGGGCTAGCGGAGCATTGGAATAGACATCGACGACTTTGCCTTGGCGAATGCCCACCTGCACGTATCGATCATAGGATTTGTTGTAGATCCACCATTCGTATCCTAGGGCACTCGGCTCTCTTCTGACAGGTTGCCCCAAGCGCTTGATGACATCCTGCTCGCTGTCTCCCAAGGAGATTTCAAAAAGCGAAAGGCTGGAAGCTGCCGGGGGAGCCGATGGTTGTGGCGCTTGGGGAGTGGAAGCGGCAGCACTCACTTGTTCAGCCGATGCAGCATGATTAGCCTGGGAAGCCGGTGGCTGTGCAGCTGGGGCTGTGGCGGCAGCAGACGCTGGGGCTTTCCCCAACCAAGCGACCTCCTTGGCAGGATCCCATCCGACTGGTTTCGCCAAATGCTTGCCAACCATCGAGAGAGGCACATAGATGGTACCTTCGTATTCCAAAGCGGCGGGAACATAGTCTTTCCCGTTTTGATAGTAGCCAGGTCGATCGCTTATGTTTACTTTTTGGCCATCCAGATAAAAGTCTGCCGGACGCAGCGCAGCACGAATCATGGAGAAGTCATCGGAAAAAAAGACTCGCGAAAGAGCAAAAAGCAAGATTCCGGACAAGAGTAGCGTTAACCATTTGCGCATGTTTTCTCCCTCCTGATGAATGTGGTTCTTGGCTTTGTCTTATTTATAGTAGAGCAGAGAGAATAATAGAACAAATTTATAGAAAAGAGATGAAAAATTGCTAGAGAGGGAACTGCATTTTTCAAAGAAAAAGTGCAGGAAGATACTTGCAAAGTATTCAGGGATTCATTATTATAAGAAATGGATGTTAGCACTCCCTTAAGTTGAGTGCTAACAAAACGATGTGGCTGTTTTTCCGAACCGGAGAAGCAGGCATGTCAACACTATTCAGTATTCACTATTTTGAGGAGGGTGTTTTCTGTGTTAAAGCCATTAGGTGACCGTGTGGTAATTGAACCAATCGCAAAAGAAGAAACAACCGCTAGCGGTATCGTACTTCCAGACACCGCAAAGGAAAAACCACAAGAAGGCCGCGTTATTGCAGTCGGATCCGGTCGCGTAGCTGACAACGGCGAGCGTATCGCGTTGGAAGTAAAAGAAGGCGACAAAGTAATCTTCTCCAAGTACGCAGGTACTGAAGTGAAGGTTGACAACAAAGAATTGCTCGTACTGCGCGAGTCCGACATCCTTGCAATCATCGGCTAATTGCGCAATTGACATACTGTACCATCAAAACACATAACGCAGGAGGTAGAGTTTTCCATGGCAAAACAAATCAAGTTTTCTGAAGATGCTCGCCGTTCCATGCTTCGCGGTGTAGAGGCACTTGCGAACGCAGTGAAAGTAACCATCGGTCCAAAAGGCCGCAACGTAGTATTGGAGAAAAAATTCGGTTCGCCGCTCATCACCAATGACGGTGTAACCATCGCGAAAGAAATTGAGCTGGAAGACGCTTATGAAAACATGGGCGCTCAACTGGTGAAAGAAGTTGCTACCAAAACAAACGATGTAGCGGGTGACGGTACAACTACTGCGACCGTTCTGGCTTATGCGATGATTCGCGAAGGTCTGAAAAACGTAACTGCAGGCGCTAACCCAATGGTAATCCGCCGCGGTATGGAAAAAGCGGTTCGCGCTGCTGTAGAAGAGATCAAAAAAATCTCCAAACCAGTTGAAAACAAAGCTTCCATCGCTCAAGTAGCTGCAATTTCTGCTGATGATGCAGAGATCGGCGAACTGATCGCAGAAGCAATGGAAAAAGTGGGCAAAGACGGTGTAATCACCGTTGAAGAGTCCAAAGGCTTCTCCACTGAGCTGGAAGTAGTAGAAGGTATGCAATTCGACCGTGGCTACGCTTCCCCTTACATGATCACTGACACTGACAAGATGGAAGCGGTATTGAATAACCCTTACATCTTGATCACCGACAAAAAAATCGGCAACATCCAAGAAATCCTGCCAGTGCTTGAGCAAGTCGTTCAAAGCGGCAAACCGCTCTTGATCATTGCTGAAGACGTAGAAGGCGAAGCTTTGGCTACTCTCGTAGTAAACAAACTGCGTGGTACGTTCACAGCTGTTGCTGTTAAAGCTCCTGGCTTTGGTGATCGCCGCAAAGCTATGCTGGGCGATATCGCAACCCTGACTGGTGGCGAAGTGATTACAGAAGATCTGGGCCTCGACCTGAAATCTACAAAAATCACGCAACTTGGCCGCGCAGGCAAAGTGGTTGTTACCAAAGAAAACACCACAATCGTGGAAGGTGCTGGCGACAAAGCAGCTATCGACGGTCGTGTATCTCAAATCCGTCAACAAATCGAAGACACTACTTCTGAATTTGATCGTGAAAAACTGCAAGAGCGCCTGGCGAAACTGTCCGGCGGCGTAGCGGTTATCAAAGTTGGTGCAGCTACTGAAACTGAATTGAAAGAGAAAAAACTGCGCATCGAGGACGCCCTCAACTCTACTCGCGCTGCGGTAGAAGAAGGTATCGTACCTGGTGGTGGTACAACTCTCGTGAATGCTGCGAAAGCTGTAGAAGCTGTGAAAGCAGAAGGCGACGAGGCAGTTGGTGTACAAATCGTACTGCGCGCTCTGGAAGAGCCAGTTCGTCAAATCGCTGCGAACGCAGGCCTCGAAGGCTCTGTAATCGTAGATCGACTGAAAAAAGAAGCGGTTGGCATCGGCTTCAACGCTGCTACTGAAGAGTGGGTAAACATGCTCGAAGCTGGTATCGTTGACGCTGCGAAAGTAACTCGCTCCGCTCTCTCCAACGCTGCATCTGTAGCTGCTATGTTCTTGACTACTGAAGCAGTTGTGGCTGACAAACCAGAAGAGAACAAAGCTCCAGCAGGCATGCCTGACATGGGCGGCATGGGCGGCATGATGTAAGAAACGCCTCGTGCGTAAAAAGAGGGGCAGACTTGGTCTGCCTCTCTTTGCTTTTGTATGGTGTCCGTAAAGGCATTGGCATATGAAGGTAGTTGCTTTTTGGGGTGAGAGTTGTTAAGATAACTTTTGTCTTTTTTCACACAGAATGAAAAAACGATAAACCGCACAGAAAATACCACTTGATTTCTCTGGTAGTAATGTGATAGAGTAATAAAGGTCGGCAGCACAACTGCTGCTGATTGCTAAGTAGAAATGCTCTTTGAAAACTGAACAGCAAAAGCGTGAAACGAGTCAATCAATTACTTGTTTCAAATAAGCCAAGCTTAAAGGTTGAGCAACGATTAATCACCAATTTATTGGAGAGTTTGATCCTGGCTCAGGACGAACGCTGGCGGCGTGCCTAA
>NZ_SDKD01000013.1 GCF_004521915.1 Brevibacillus migulae
CATCACCTACCGTTAAATGTAAATACAAGAATATTATAACATATTAACGCGGTGTCGTATTAAAATTTAGAGGAATAAAAATGGCTGTCGACTTTCTCGACAGCCTGAAGCACCGAGACCGGTGCTTTTTTGTTTCCCTTATGACAATTTCCTACAAGAAAATCAACCCGAGTATCGCCACTACTACAATGCCGACAATCCCTTGAACCAGCGTAGCCAGCGTCTGGGCCCGATACGCGGTCGTCAATGGCATGCCGGAGAATTGCGTGACCACCCAGAAATAAGAGTCGTTGACATGGCTCACAACCATGGCTCCCGCTCCAATCGCCATCACCGTCAGCATTTGCCCGATTGGAACAGTGCCCATCATCGCGTCCAATCCCAGAGAAGGCAAGAGCGGCATCATGATGGTCGAGGTAATGACCAGAGAAGCGGTGGAGCTGCCTTGTGCCGTCTTGAGCACAGCAGCGATCACGAAGGCCAGGAACAGCGCCCCTACGCCCACAAAGGCAACGTTGCCGTCGATCAATGTCTTAACATAGTCGGCAATCGGGGTTGCCTTGATCACGCCACCCAACGCTCCGCCTGCACCCGTAATCATGATGATGACGGCCGAATCTAGCAAGCCTTCCCCCATCCACTTTGTGAGGGTTTCTTCGTTGCGTTTTTTCAATAATCCAAAAATGGCGAACAGAAGACCTACAAACAATGCATTCACAGGCGCACCGAGGAACAGGAAAAGCTGACCTGCGAATCCGCTCATCAACGGAATGTTTTTCCCTTCGGCGTCCACACCTACCGGAAAATTCGCAAAGGATCCCAAGGCGAGAAGAATGATCGGTACAAGCAAGGGCGCAAATGCCGCGAATCCGGATGGCAGCTGTCCAAATCTCGCTTTGTATTCTTCAAATGTTTCCGTTGCCTCATCCAGTTCAGAAGGAAATTTATCTGCTACTTTTCGCGCCCAGATGTATCCCGCCAAAGCAACCGGAATGGATACAACCAAGCCGATCACAATCACCCAAAACAAGCCTTCTGGTCCGATTCCGACGTTGGTGGCTGCCGCGATTGGGCCCGGTGTCGGAGGAACGAGCGTATGAGTGGCATAAAGACCGGTTGACAGCGCCACCGCCAATGTGACTACATTTACGCCTGACTTCTTGGCCAACGATTTTTTCAGCGAGGAGAGAATCACATAGCCGGAGTCACAGAAAACCGGGATGGACACGATCCAGCCAATGATGGACATCGCCAGTGCCGGATGGCGGTCGCCGAGCAAGCGCAGGACAACCTCAGCCATTTTGACAGCAGCACCCGAGTTTTCCAAAATCTTACCGATCAAGGTACCGAAGATGATCACCAGACCGATGCTGGTAATAATGCCGCCGAAGCCGCTGGTAATCGTTTGGCCGATGTCTTTGATGATCGGCTTTTCTATGCCGTTCAGCTTCCCGATCAAATTCGTGCCAAGTGCAAAAAGATAAGTAGCAGAAACAATGGATAAGAACGGATGGAGCTTCCACTTGGCCGTTGAATACACGATGAACACAATACTGGCAAAAAGCAAAATCAGAATGACAGGTCCCAGTTGAATAACAGCTGGTGTATACGCATCTTGGCTCATTGGCTACCTCCTTGCCATGCAATAGATTCGCATGATCTGTTCTGCTGCCTGCTCAAGCAATGCTGCGGCATTTGTCATCGCCTCATCCAAGCGCATGGGTCGGTTGGCGATGCTGGTCACTGCAGTCACCCCTTGCTCGTAGAGTGCTTCAATCCCCTCTCCGATCGAGCCTGCGATGACAATCGTCGGAATCCCCGACTGCCTCGCCAAGCGGGCCACTCCACAAGGGGTTTTTCCTTGCGCCGTCTGAAAATCGACTTGTCCCTCGCCCGTGATGACGAGATCGGCTCCTTGCATGACCTCGGGAAGTCCTGTCGTCTCCATCACGATGTCAATCCCTGACTTCAGCGTACCTCCCAAAAAAGCCAGCAATGCCCCTGACACACCGCCTGCAGCACCGGTTCCTGGCACATCATGGATGGCAACGCCCGTGGTCGTTTGCGTGATATCGGCAAAGTGGCGCAAATGATCATCGAGCAGCTGAACGGTCTTCGCATCCGCCCCTTTTTGCGGGCCAAATACAAAGGATGCGCCATTGGGACCGACAAAAGGATTCTCCACATCACACGCAATCACAAAGGTGCTATCCGCTAACCTCGGATCCGCATGCTCTGACCGAATCCGGACAATCCTTCCGAGCTCTCCTCCCCCATAGCCGATGCTGCAGTCGGCCTCATCCAAAAGCGCAAACCCAAGCGCCTGGAGCATCCCCGCTCCGCCGTCATTGGTAGCGCTCCCGCCAAGTCCGAGAATGAAGTGTCTGCACCCGCGATCCAGACCGGCTTTGATGAGCTGTCCGAAGCCATAGGTGGTTGTACGCAGCGGATTTCTTTCAGCCTGCTCAATCAAATACAGGCCTGACGCCGCAGCCATCTCAATGACACAGGTGTTGCCATCGCCTAGAATGCCGAATGCGGCGGTGATGTCTTTTCCCAGCGGGTTTTTCACGGTTGTCTCCAAAAGCTGCCCACCGGTCGCATCAATCAGGCACTGCAGCGTTCCTTCCCCGCCATCGGCCATCGGCATGACGACCACTTCAGCGGTTGGGGCCGCCTTCTGTACGCCTTTTTTGATGGCAGCGCCGACTTCCTGCGCAGTCAGGCTCCCTTTAAATGAATCAGGTGCGATTACGATTTTCATGCTGCTCCTCCCTTTGCGAGGGTTTCCCAACCATCATCTTTCGTCTTCCTGCTTTGATGATATACAAAAATGACAGCGTTTACATTTTGCGAATTGCACGAAAATCAGCATGAGAAAACACCTGATTTTTGTATTATTTATCTAATCTCCCGCTTTTTCTTCATAATGCTGCAGCAGCAAAGCGAGCTGAATCCCGACTGCCTCATTGAATCTGCGCGGATTGAACCCGAGCAGCTCCTCGATTTTGGCCAAACGGTACAACAGCGTGTTCCTGTGAACATTTAGCTTTTGGGCGGTCACAGACAGGTTCATATCACACAGATACAACGCTCGCAGCGTATCGATCAGTTCCGGGCTGCCCTTCAGTTCCCCGAGATAATTCGCGATCAAGACCGTACGAGACGGTTCGCTCACATCTGCCAAGACGAGCTCCAGCGCAATGTCCTCATAATACCGGACATCGCCTTTTTCGGGAAAACGCATCAACGCATCCAGCACTTTCATGGCTCCCTGATAGGAATTGGCCAACTCATATGGATGCTGACTGCTCGTGCCCAGGGCAATTTTCACTTCCAGATTCATCGTTTCACGGAAGGATTTGCTGATTTTTTGAGCAGTTTCATCCAGATAACGTTTGATCTGGGCCTTCTGTTTGCACGTCGAAAGCTCCGTGACGACAATCAATCGATCCCGCTTCACAAAAGAGACTAGCACTTGTTCTGGATTGCGAAAAAATGCTGAAAGGCGCTTGATGGCATGGCGGTCTTGCGCAAAATCAGTCACCGTCTGTTCATGTCCCGACAGCTGCAAAATCATGATCGAACGCGGTAGCGACAGATCGATGCCCAGCAGTTTCCCCCGCGCCAAGACCGAATCAAGCGATGCCGGAAGCGTGCCCGTGATCATGTCCTGCACCAGATAGTTTTTCGCCCGTTCTTCCCACTCCAATTGCTCCATCAACGATGCCTGCTGTAGCATCATTTCCGTCATCATGGTAACGGCTCTGCCAAATGGAACAACCTCGTCGGGACTTCCTGATATCCCGATGACCCCGACGATTTCTTTCTTGAAACAGATCGGCATGTTCATTCCCGGTTTGCTGCCTGCCCACTGGATGTAGTTGTCGGTGGAGATCAAGATTTCGGAGCCTGATTGGATCACCTTATAGGCTCCTTCATGGAATGTGTTGATGCGTTTGGGATCGCTGGACGCAATGATCATCCCGTCACGATCCATGACATTGATGTTCAGCCGCGTAAGTTCTCTTGTTTTTTGCACGATCTTTTCCGCCAACGCTTGCGTGATTTGCATCCCAGGGTCCCCCTTATCCGAAAAATGTCCGGCCCTTGATCAGGAACCGGACATCTTGGTTATTCATCTTTTTGCCTACGCTGCTTAATCCGAATTATCAGATTATCCACGAGTATGCCAATGCCCGCCAGGTAAAAGGGAGCCGCCATGCGGATACCTTCGGAAATCGGCAATGCCTTCATGTATACGATGAGGACACCGATAATGAAGCCGAGCATGGTGTAACGCAAACGGGTTGAAGCCAAAGTGTTTCCCCCCCTCGCGTTATTTCCCGGATTTTTTGGGCAGTTTCGTGTTCTTCATGTTGCGGCTTACTTGCTTTAATTGCTTTTGATTCAAATTCATTCCCATGGAACGAGCCATTGCCTGTATTTGTTTGTCGTCCATTTGCATATTACTCAATTGTCTGCGCAGGTAGTATGCGCCGATAAAAAAGCCGCCCACCAATCCCGCCAACAACGTTAAGATCGGAATAATCCAGTTCCACATTCTCGCATCATCCTTCTATCAGTCTTTTCTACCGCTTCATTGTACCACACTCTTATAGGTTATTCGTAGGATTTTGCTTGTATCGCCCGTACGCACATAGCTATTTGCGCATAACATGTTGCAGGAGGTGATAGAGATGGCTCCAATCCTGATCATTGACCCGGGACACGGCGGTATTGATCCGGGTGGCGGCAATAACCAATTTTTTCAAGAAAAAGCGAAAACCCTGCAAATATCTCTCTACCAATACCGGAGATTCCAAGAATTGGGGATCTCTGTTGGAATCACCAGAAGAACAGACGTCACGCTGGACAGTGAAGCGCGGGCGACATTCGTTCGCAACAGCGGAGCGAGGTATTGCATTTCCAATCATATCAATTCTGGCGGCGGCCGAGGCTCGGAGATGATCTACTCCATTTACGCCACATCCGCACTGCCCAAAGCGCTTGCGGAGGAATTGGAAGCAGAAGGCATGCCCAACCGCAGAATATTTACACGCACGCTGCCGTCCAATCCTCAACGCGACTACTACTTCATGCATCGCGAGACTGGCAGCGTCGAGACCGTCATCGTCGAATACGGCTTTGCCGACAACTCCATCGATGCGCAAAAACTGAATACGGACTGGCAGGATCTTGCTGAGGCAGTCATACGGGGATTTTGCGAATTTGCCAATCTCCCATACCGAGCGCCAGCGAATGCCACCACTCCGAATCCTTCACCTACCCCTACTCCAACCACTCCTGCTCCTACTCCCAATCCAAGCACCCCAACTCCAGCTCCCGTTTCCGGCATCATGGAGTGGAAGCAGGAAGCGATTGACTGGCTGTACACGGAGGGCTTGCTGACCAATGAAGATTGGCGCGACAGAGTGGACGAACCGCTTCCATTGTGGGCAGAAGCCGTTATTTTACGGCGTATGTACGAGAAACTGCGCGGGTAGGAATTCCCGTCTATCCGGCATGGAGGAGGTGATCGTATGAGTCTGGAATTGGGTGCCATTATCGCCATCGCCATGGCCATTACCTCAACCGTCAGCGATTACCTGCGCATCCCGCAGAAGCTAAAAGGGTGGTTTTCACTGGGGCTGATCATCATCTTGCACGTTGCAAATGAACTCCTGTTCAACGCAGCAGGCTTTGACTGGCGACAGACCTTGTTTCAAGGACTAACCGCAGGCCTGGCATCCGTCGGGATCTATTCGACGAGCAAAAACTCCTGGGAGCAATGGCGGATCTTTCGCAATGGAAGCAGCAATGGAAGCAGCAACGGAAATGGCAATGCACCAACCGCCAGCACTCCCCCCGATAATATCCCCTATGTCTGACCCTGACTGCTCGCCTGATTGGCTCGCTGGTACCTGGTCAACGGCGTATCGTCTAATCCGGAGTAATTCCGGGCAGCCGGTACGCTGACCAATTCATCCTCAGGGAAACGATATGCGGTCAGCTTCCCGCCGAAAACGCAGCCTTGGTCGATATTAATGGCGCCGTTTTTGCGCTCCGGTTCAGGACGTGGATCATGCCCCCAAATGATCAGCGGGTGCGTCTTTGTTCGCTCCCCCGCCCAATCTTTGCGAATGGGTCTCCCGTCCGCCCCCATCCCCGACACATCGCCATACCGGCAATAGTTGCGCACAGCTGGGGTTTCTTTTCCAATATAGTCATCCCGGATCCCGGCATGGACGGCTACCAACTCCGTGCGGCCCGCCACCTTTACTAGCATATGGGAGGGAGCAGAAAACAAAAGAAGACGGCTTCGCTCCTTCAACTCCTCCGCTTTCTTTTTTCCATGCTCCGCTTCATACTCCCGAAATTCCTTTTCCACATTCTCGTCTCCATGGGCAAGCGTGACTTTGCGTCCATCCAGCCAACGGGCGATTTTCCAGCCGTGATTGCTGTCGACCATTTCTGCCAAGCCCGCTTCAATATGGCGAATGAAGAATTCCAGCATGCTGATCGAGTCAGGGCCGCGACTGGTGATATCACCGAGGGATAAGATCCGCCTGCCATCGGGATGTCGATACAAACCATCGTTGCTGCGGATATAGCCCAACTCGTCCAACAGCTGATAAAACTCATCGGCACACGCATGAATATCCCCGATGATATCCAGGCCATGGTCAGCCGTCATGGTATTGGTGCGGAGCGGCACTCTGTCATTCATCCTATCCCTCTTTTCCGAGTTTCTTTCGTTGTTGTCATTGTAACCGTTTTTCAACACTTCCATGAGAAAAAGCCTGTCCCATTCCTGGAACAAGGCTTTTGTCCACATGACTATTGCAAATGATGCGTATGTACGTAGATGGCCGCTTGCGTCCGGTCCTCCACATTCAGTTTGGCTAAAATATTGCTGACATGTGTTTTCACCGTTTTAATTCCAATAATCAGTTCATCCGCGATCTCCTGATTGGATTTTCCTTGGCCAATCAGCTTGAGCACTTCCAATTCGCGCGGTGTCAGCTGCTCATGCAGACTGGCTTGCTGCCCGTGGCGAAAGCGGGCCATGATTTTGCTGGCCACTCTGGATTCCAAGATCGGTTCGCCTGCCGCAGCGGAGCGTATCGCCCGTGCGATCTCGGAGGCACGCGATGTTTTCAGGAGATAACTGAATGCACCTGCTTCAATCACGGGATAGACTTTCTCATCATCGATAAAGCTGGTGAGGACAATCACCTTGGCGCTCGGACAGCTCTCCCGGATGCGGCGTGTCGCTTCAATGCCGCCAATCCCGTCCATCACCAGATCCATCAAAATAACATCAGGAGACAGTTGTGTCGCCAGCCTTACCCCTTCTTCACCGCTCGAGGCTTCTGCGACTACTTCGATATCGTCCTCGGTGGACAGGTACGCGGCCAGCCCCATCCGCACCATTTCATGATCGTCGACAAGCATGACTCGTATCATTTTTTCCACTCAACTCCCTTCTATATCTGTATGCAGCATCAGAGGAATACGCACTTCGATCTGCGTGCCTTTTCCTGCCGAGGAATAAATGTCCAAGGCTCCCCCCAATTCATTGACCCGTTCACGCATGGAGCTGAGTCCGTACGAAGTGAGTTTTTCATCCTCCAGCTCAAAGCCGATTCCATCATCGACAATCCGCAGCCGGACTTGTCCCTGAAGCGTGAAAAGTTTGACCGTGATTTCCTTGGCCTTCGCGTGACGCAATGTATTGGAAAGGGCTTCTTGCAAAATACGGAACAAATGATCCTCAATGCCTGTCGGAAGATCGAGAATGTCCTCCACTTCCCAGTTCATTTTCAGCGTCTGCTTCTGACTCAGCTCCTCCATGAGCCCCTGGATGGCTTCCTTCAAGGAACGATCCTGCAGGGTTGCTGGACGCAGATGAAGCAGCAGCGCCCTCATTTCCGATTGCGCCGCTGCTGACATCTCTTCCACCAGTTCAATTTGCTGGATAGCTCGCTGCGGGTTCTTTTCAATCATACGTTTGATCGCAGCTGTCGTCATCGAGATGGCAAACAGCTGCTGGCTGACCGCATCGTGCAGCTCCCTGGCCAACCGCTGTCGCTCCTCTGTCACAGCATTCTGCCGCAGCTGCTCGCCCAACTCCGCATTATGGTTGGAGAGCCGCTGCAAGGATGCGACCTGATCCTCCCATTTGGCAGCCAGCCGGTTAAAGGTCCAGCCAATCTCGCCAAGCTCATCGACGCCCAGATCAGGCACACGATACGAAAGAACACCGCGCTCCAGATTCATCGCTGCTTCCCAGAGGACATTCAGCCTTTTTTTCAACAGATTACCGGCGATGTATCCCGTGATCATCCCGATCAATGCAGCGATTGTCGCGGATAAGACGTAATTGAAGATCATCAGCTTCCAGTTCATCATGTCTTGCAGGGATATGCCGACATAGGAGGCTAAAAACCAGACAATGGTTTCACTCCGCTGCACAAAATGGACGAATATCCCCCATAAAAGGCTGATCAAGGTGACCACGCTTACTGATAAAATCAGGCCTTGCCTGACAAAATGCCATTGAATACTGCTCAGCCTCTGCCGTCCCACGTCTGTACACCTCCTAGATGTACTTCACTTCAATATCGCCGATGAGCAGGCTGATGTTGAGTGCTACTTTTTGCGAGGCGCTATCATACGAGTCCGAGCGCATGGAGACACAGCGATTCAGCCCTCCCTGATGATGGCCAAAAATGCCCAGATCGCCCACCATGACCTCGGCGCCAACCGAGACGGGCAGATCGACGGGTACGTAGATCGTAATGTCGCCTACCCAGCCTTTTATGGAAATCTGGGCTTCCTCCTCCTGGATGACAGCCCGGGATAGATCGATGACCACATTGCCAATCCCGTGCCATACGTGCATATTGGAGAGCTCAAATCGGCCGGATGTCAGATGGAAATCACCGATAAGCGCACTGCGGGTGTTTTTCGTCCCTCCCATTCGCGGAGCAGGGTCCATGCGCAGTTTCATTGTTTCATACGCAGCTTCTTCTGCTTTGGTTACGGATTCATCCAGGTGAGGGTCGGCAGGAGCGGAAACCGGCTGCCCCACAGGACGCTGCGTCTCTTTTCCTTTTCGCGAGCGAATCATCTGGAAGCCAAAATACAGTAACCCCATAGAGACAATCAAATAGAAAACATCATTAATCTGCACATCAAACCATAAATGTAAAAGAAATAACGTTCCGAGCCCAGTCAAAATGCCGCCGATGATCCGCGCTCCTTTTGACCATTCCCGAAGTCCAAAATACAGCAAGATCACTGGCCATAGTTGCCATATATCAAACTCGATCAGATTGATTCCATCAAGAAACAGTCCGACTCCGGCGATCATGATGACAATACCGACGAGCATTGTGTGCAAGCGAGATAATTTCACGTCTGTCTCCTCTCCTCGGAAAAACTTGACTGCGCCTGTAGCGGGCGGAGCCTTCGCATTCCTGTGCCACTGATCTGTTTGCCCTGTGACACTGTGCAAGATATTATTTATGACAAATATAAATAAAGGCCGGCGGAATATTCAGCGCGGTAAACCCGATGTCCACCTTGGAAAAGCGCTGCTGCAATTCCGCGTGAAGCTGTAAGGAATATTGGAATGTAATGAATAATCCTCCCGGTGCCAGTGCTTTATGCACCTCACGAAGAATACCGTCACGCAGCTCCTCCGGAAATACAGCGAACGGCAGACCGGAAATGATGGCATCCACTTGATCGATCTTGAGTTCCTCTAGATAATCGTTAAGGTTCAACGCCTCTTGTTTGACAATCACGGAAGGGAAACGCTGCTCCAACAGCTCGCGAAACTGCGCATCCCGTTCAATCGCAATAAATCGGGCATCTGACCGCTTGTTTCGGAGAATAGCCTTTGTAAACACACCGGTCCCCGGTCCAAGTTCCACGATCGTTTTGGCTGTCTGCCATGGAACCTGTTTCATGATTTCCTTGCATAAAAAACGTGAACTCGGAGCGATGCTCCCCACTCGTCCCGGCTCTGATAGAAAACGCTTCAAGAATACCAACATATCTGTCAACAAGGCTACCTCCTAGGTGAAAAGCAGCCTGTCAGTCACAGGCTGCTGTCTTTCCAAACAGTTACTAATTCAACATACCTTCATTGTTTCCTTGTTATTTTGCCACATTCTCTTTCTCGACCAAACCAGCCTTGATTCGCGCCAGCTCTGCCTCGATTTCATCTTGAACCGCTGTGCTTGCCGGTACATGAAGAGTGCGCCACTGTCCGCTCACTTCTGCTTCCGCTTCCATACGCAGCACTTTTTCTTCCATGCGGGCAAAACCGCGGCTGGCCGATTCGCTGCCAAAGCCGATGATCGCTTGGTTGACCTGTTTTTGTGCTTGGGCGACTTGCGCACGGGACATCAATGCATACTTTTTCGCTCTCATCTTATAGAACTCATCTTTCAATTCTGCCAGCTTCTCCCGCATTTGCGCCGCTGCTTCTGCCGCTTGTTTGTAGAGCGCCTCATATTCCTGTGCACGCGCCTCATAGCGCTTTTGCTCGATTAGAGCCCGGCGTGCCAGATCATCCTCGCCTTCGCTCAACGCCAGCTTCACTTGACGCTCCCGCTTCGCTGTAATGCTCAACGCTTCTTCCCACTGCTGACGGAAACGTTTTTCCATCGCGATCTGTCTGGCTACCGCCACTTCGACTTGTCCGATTTCCACTTCCATATCTCTCATATATTGTGTCAACATTACGATCGGATCTTCCATCGAATCAATCAAATCATTAATGGATGCTGCTGTTACATCACGCAAACGTTTAAAAATACCCATGTTTGGTTCCTCCTTTGATCTTGTCCATTTGATCTAGTTCCACTCGTTAACTTATCCATTTTGCTTTCGTGCCTGATGCTCTCGCTCCCAACGATCCAAAGCGTCTTCCTTCAAGACTGCTTCTGCCCACCGCCGTTCCATTACATCCGGAACACTATGTACCGGCTTCGACTGACGTCTGATCAGACGATAGCCAAAGTAGATGGCGATCATGGCAAGCAGACAACTAAAGAGGAGATCCAGCTTGCCGATTAGCATCAGCAGACCAAAGAGGAAGACAAACGCACCCCAGCCCTTTTTACCGGCAGAGCCGCCATGTATCAGCCGTTTTCCTCCATAGAGCATGATCGCTCCTGGAATCAGGAAGCTGATGAGATCTCCGGTGTGAATCCCGAAGAGATCCAAGATCAGCAGCGCTCCAACCATTAGAAGGATCAGGCCCAGGATCACTTTTCCAGACCGATCACTCATTGCGTTGTCCCTCCTTTCCTTGTGCTGCGTCCTTACACCCTTATTGTAGACCTCGCAAGAAACCGGGATAACGGGCGAGCGGTTGGTTTTTCTCTCGGTCTCCAGGCGGAGGGATAATCCTGCCTTAGGTGACCTCTTCAAAACGTTTCAAGAATATTCGGTTAATTTGTGACAATTTTGTGAACAAAATGTTGTCGAAAAGGAAATAGGTGGACAACAGAGAATGTATAACCTTGGCGTGTAAAAAAATATCGAATAAAGCCGAGTTCCGTAACTGGAAGCGGGGGAACCAAGTATAGTAAGGACGTTTTTCGACCTTACACGGGGTGAATGGCTGTTTCGACAGCCTAGGGCAATCCTTTCGACCGAACCCATCAGCTAACCTCGTAGGCGCAAGAAAGGGGCAGCAAAAGTTGCGCAAGTTCGTGTCGTCTTTGCTTGTTGCTGGGCTATTATTAACAGGTGCCAGCGCGGCGTTTGCCGATGAAAATCCTTTAATGGATACGGTAAAACCATTGTACGGTGCTCCTTATAAATCGGGAGGCACCAGTAAAAAAGGCTTTGACTGCTCCGGATTCACACGCTATGTTTTCGACCAGTTGGGTGTAGATCTGCCTCACACCTCTGCAGGTCAGTTCAATTTGGGAACATCGATCGCCAAGAAGGATCTTCAGCCTGGTGATTTAGTCTTCTTCCAGACGAACGGCCGCAGCGTTTCCCACGTGGGCATCTACATCGGCAACAACACCTTCGTACACTCCGAATCTGGCAGAGGCATTGTCAATACAAAGCTGTCTGATCCTTATTACTGGAGCAAGCGTTACGTCGGTGCCAAACGGATCTCTGTACCGGCTTTGAATCCCATGATTGTGGATGCAAACCAAAAGAAAAAACCAGCCGTGCAAGCAGCATCCGTTCCAGAAACAAAACCGGCAACACCGGAAACCACAACAAAAAAATAGGTTTCATCTAAGTACAAATGATTGAAGTCAGGAGAATTCTCCTGGCTTTTTTTGGCGCATTTTAGCACCTGGTGTCAGGATATTGTCCCAACCGATGACAACAGCTTACCCTCTGTAACCCGCTGCACTTCTCCCCCTTATTGCCCTGTTTTTCTCTTGTGATTCATGTTATACTCGTCCCAGTTGAATAGTGACCTTCAGGGCAGGGTGAAATTCCTGACCGGCGGTAATGACGTTTCGTCTGAGCCCGCGACTCGCTGCACCGTTTGCAGCGACTGACTTGGTGCATATTCCAAGGCCGACGGTTATAGTCCGGATGGGAGAAGGTAATGATAAGCTTTGCACTCATTTTTTTCGAAAAAATGATGTCGCAAGGCCTATTCCGTTATGCCCTGATGATGTTGGTCAGGGCATTTTCCTTTTCTATGGCTCATTATTCGCACGGAAATATTCCATCTTATCAAGAAAGGAGAATGCACTCATGCAAGACACCCACTACATGTCTATCGCCTTGCAAATGGCTCGGGGAACCAAGGGGCAAACGAGTCCGAATCCCCTTGTCGGGGCCGTTGTCGTCAAAGACGGAAATATCGTCGGGCTCGGAGCCCACTTGCGAGCGGGCGAACCGCATGCGGAGGTACACGCGCTGCGGATGGCTGGCGAAAAGGCGCAGGGAGCGACCATCTATGTGACACTGGAGCCATGCAGCCATCACGGCAGAACCCCACCTTGCGCCGAAGCCATCATCCATGCGGGCATTCGCCGAGTCGTGATTGCTGTCACCGACCCGAACCCGCTCGTCTCTGGTCGAGGCGTGGCGATCTTGCGCGAAGCCGGCATCGATGTGACCGTCGGTGTCTTGGAGACGGAAGCAAAACGGTTAAACGAAGTCTTTTTTCACTACATTTCGACCGGTCTCCCTTTTGTCACCGTGAAGACCGCAAGCACACTGGATGGCAAGGTAGCCACCAGCACCGGTCACAGCCGTTGGATCACGGGAGAAAAGGCACGCGAGGAAGTCCATCTGCTTCGCACGCAGCATGACGCCATTTTAGTGGGAGTCAACACCGTGATCGCCGACGATCCTGCCCTAACCGCACGTTTCGACGTGCCGACCAGGCAGCCTGTACGAATTGTGCTCGACAGCACCTGTCGCATCCCGCTCACCGCACAGCTGCTGCGGGATCAAAAGGCACCCACCTGGATTATCACGACGCAAGCCTCTTCTGCTGAAAAGCGCGCTCAGCTGGCAGAATTGGGGGCCAAAGTCATCATCGTGGATGACAGGCACAATCAGGTGGATATACAGACCATGCTCGGCTATTTGGGGAAGGAAGGCATTACCTCTCTGCTTGTGGAAGGCGGCGCTGCGGTGAATGGAGCTTTTCTCACGGCAAAGGCGATCCAAAAGGTAATCAGCTATATTTCGCTGAAAATGGTCGGCGGACAGGATGCCCCCACTTCTTTTGGCGGGGTGGGCGTAGAACGCATGGAGCAGGCCATCATAGTAAAAGAGACGGAAATAGAACGGCTCAGCGATACCGACATTCGCATTACAGGGTATCCGGACTGGTAAGGAGGCATTATGTTTACTGGAATCGTGGAAGAAATCGGCACGCTCGCTGAGATAAAAGGAGGGCAGCAAGCCAGCCAATTGACCATCCGGGCCAAGAAGGTGCTGGAGGATGTGCAGCTTGGGGACAGCATCTCGGTAAACGGCGTATGTTTGACGGTCACCTCTTTTACCTCTCGCCAGTTTACCGTCGATGTCATGCCGGAAACATTAAAGAAGACGAACCTGAGCGATTTGCAGCACGGCCATCCGGTCAATCTGGAGAGAGCCATGGCAATGGGTGGACGCTTCGGCGGGCATATCGTCTCCGGCCACGTGGACGGAACCGGAACCGTGATCTCCCGCGAGGCTTATGCCAACGCGGTTCTGTTTCGGATTAAGGCTGGCCCTGATTTATTGAGATATATGATGCCCCGCGGCTCCATTACGGTGGATGGTGTCAGCCTGACGATCGTCGATGTGTGGGAGCAAGGCTTTTCCATCTCGCTCATACCGCATACGCTGGCCCATACGAGTATCCGGGAGCGAAAAGCGGGAGATCGCGTCAATCTGGAATGCGACATCATCGGGAAATATGTAGAGCGTTTATTGCATTTCCCAAATCATGCACAACCTGACCAGTCGCCAAAGCTCGACATGGATTACTTGAAACTGCATGGGTTTGCCTGATCGAACCCAAGACGAGACTCGTGAACAGCAACCATTCCGGGAGGTGGAGTTATGTTCCACAGCATAGAAGAAGCGTTGAAAGACCTGCAGCAAGGCAAGCCCATCATCGTAGTAGATGATGAAGACCGCGAGAATGAAGGGGATTTCCTTTGCTTGGCAGAAGCCGCCACACCTGAAGTCATCAACTTTATGGTCACGCATGGAAGGGGCCTCGTGTGCGTTCCTGTTACTGAAGAGCGGGCTGCACAGCTCCGACTGCGCCCCATGACCGAGCTGAATACGGACAGTCACGGAACGGCCTTCACCGTCTCCATTGACGAAGCATCTACCCATACAGGCATCTCAGCTTTTGAACGCTCTCATACGATCCTCAGCATGATCGATCCAAGCAAGCAGGCCGAGCATTTTCGCCGTCCCGGCCATATCTTTCCGTTGGTCGCGAAAAAAGGCGGGGTGCTTCGCCGGGCAGGCCACACGGAAGCAGCGGTTGACCTGGCCAGGTTGGCTGGCGCTTACCCCGCTGGCGTCATTTGCGAGATCTTAAATGAAGACGGCACCATGGCACGCCTGCCGCAGCTGGAGGAGATTGCCAAGCAGTTCGACTTGAAGCTCATCTCGATCGCTTCCCTGATCGAGTATCGCATGCGCACAGAGTCATTGGTCCATCGCGAAATTGAAGTCAGTCTCCCCAGCGAGTACGGGGATTTCCGCATCGTGGCTTATACCAATCGAGTGGATGACAAGGAGCACGTCGCTCTGGTAAAAGGCGAGATTTCTCCCGATAAGCCAACCCTCGTTCGCGTCCACTCGGAATGTCTGACCGGTGATGTATTCGGATCGTATCGCTGCGATTGCGGACCGCAATTGCACGCAGCCCTGCGCCAAATCGAAGCGAACGGCAATGGTGTGCTCTTGTATATGCGTCAGGAAGGCAGAGGCATCGGACTGCTGAATAAGCTGCGCGCTTACAAGCTGCAAGAGGAAGGCTTTGACACCGTGGAAGCCAATCAAAAGCTGGGCTTTCCTGCGGATCTGCGGGATTACGGGCTCGGAGCGCAAATGCTGCGGGATCTAGGCGTAAACAAGATGCGCCTGATGACCAACAACCCGCGCAAAATGAAAGCGCTGGACGGATACGGTCTGGAGCTGGTCGAACGTGTGCCGATCGAATTTCCAACGCAAGAGCATAATGAACGTTACTTAAAAACCAAGCATGAAAAACTCGGGCATCTGCTTACATTGATCAAGGAGTGAACCACACATGAAAACATACGAAGGACATTTAGTCGGAACCGGCCTCAAGATTGGCATCGTCGCAGGACGTTTTAATGAATTTATCGTAGGCAAACTGGTAAGCGGCGCATTAGACGCCTTGAAACGCCATGGGGTTAACGATGATGATGTGGAGCTCGCTTGGGTACCGGGCGCTTTTGAGATCCCGTTGGTAGCGAAAAAGATGGCGGACTCCGGAAAATATGACGCCGTGATCACTCTCGGCGCGGTTATCCGCGGATCCACTCCGCATTTTGATTATGTGTGCAATGAATGCGCAAAGGGAGTGGCAAACGTCGCGCTTACTTCCGGAATTCCGGTTATATTCGGCGTACTGACAACCGACAGCATCGAGCAAGCGATTGAGAGGGCTGGAACAAAGGCAGGAAACAAAGGATGGGAAGCGGCGACCGCAGCCATCGAAATGGGTAATTTGACTAAACAATGGTAAGGCGAAACGAAAACAGGTGCTGGCCCACTCAGGTCGGCACCTGTTTTTTGGATACAGCAGCGCTTTTAGAAGATCAGCGTCTGGTAGCCGCTGTAGAATACCTTGCAAGCGAAAAACAAAAACAACACTGCAGAGGCAACAGAAAAGCCTTTGATCAGGCTCGGCCCCATCACCTTGCCGCCAAGCGCAGCGACAAACGCGATGGCTAAGGACCATACGATCGAAGCAGCGAAAAACCCGCTCATAAACAGCAGCAAAGACAACTGTGAACCATCCTGGCTCGATGCGATCACACTCCCACCGATGGTAGCGAACCAGAGAATGGCGGAAGGAGATGCGAGTGCAAGCCCGACTCCCCAGGAAAAGTCTTTTAGCGGCGAACGGACCTTCACCTCATGATGCAAGTCGATTTCCTTGGGCTTTTTGATTTCACGGATCATTTGCCAGCTCATCCAGAGCAATACCGCCGATCCTCCCAGCCACAGCACCCATTTGACGACCACAAACTGCAGCAGCAACGTAATGCCCGCAATGGACAGTGCCGCGTAGATCATGTCCCCCAGACCCGATCCTAATCCGATCAAAAAAGCTGGCATAAACCCTCTCTGCACACCGGTACGCAGCAATGAAACGTTAACCATCCCCAAATCCAAACAAAGCGACAATGAGAGAAAAAAGCCTGATAGGAACAGCAGCACGTATATCCCTCCAACCATTTTATGTCATCTACATGTTATATAATCTGACATCTATTGGCAATCTTTTTTCCGCATTTTCCGCCCAATTGAAGGGAAAAAAATCCAACCTTTCACAGCGCGAATGATGGCGAAACGTGTTATGATAGATCGTAATATAGATATATTGTCTCATTTGGGGGAGTTCTCTTTGAAAGAGCATGTATTCATCGTGGATGATAACCAGGAAATCATTGATTTGCTTCAGGATATATTAGAAAACGAAGGCTTTATGGTGTCGTCAGCAGACAATGGCGAAGCTGCCCTCGCCAAGCTGCAGCAAGGCCTCAATCCCAACATCATTTTGCTGGATATCATGATGCCCAACATGAGCGGCTATGAGCTCTGTTCGCAAATCAGACGGGAATGGGATCTGCCCATCCTGTTTGTCAGCGCAAAAGGAAAGTCTGTCGATAAAGTGGTCGGGTTGGAGATCGGAGCGGACGATTATATTACGAAGCCTTTCGATACCGAAGAGCTGCTTGCCCGCATCCGGGCCCATCTGCGCCGCTATGAGCGCATTCGCAAGCACACACACGACGAGGTTCCCGTAGAGACGACCAATTCCTCCATCACCGTCCTCAAGTTCAAGGGATTGGAGATTCACAAGGAGACCTACTCTGTCTATGTCAACGATGAAAAAATTGATTTGTCGACCAAAGAGTTTCAGCTGCTGACCTTTTTGGCCGAAAATGCCGGGATTGTTTTCACCCGCGAGCAAATTTACGACCGTGTCTGGGGCTACGGCTACGGATCGCTGAACACCGTGACGGTACACATCAAAAACCTGCGCGAGAAGCTGGAGTTGGAACGTACGTTTATCAAGACGCAATGGGGGACCGGATACGTCTTCATTGGAGAAAAGGTGTAAATGAAGATTGCCCAAAAACTGTTCCTCTTCTTTCTCGCGATCATCGCCCTTAATCTGTTGGCCTACAAATTCGTATTTGAGGAAATTATCGTCGAACAGCTGAAAAATGACCGTCACGAACAGTTCAAGGAAGAACGGGAAGCAGCCAATCGTGTCCGTATCAATCAGCTCATTCGCACGAGTACTTTCAAAGACCCGACAGAGCTGCGGGAGCTTACTGAAAAAATCCCGGAAGACCTCATGTACAAGATGATTGTGGAGGATGCTCAGGGCAGACAAATTTTCACCAAGTTTTCAAAAGCTTACAAAGAAGCGGGAACCAAGGTTGTCGCCGAGTATTATTACCAGCATGAGCTTCCTGAGCGAGGCGCGACCATCATCCGTTTTTATACGGACGACTCTGAAATTCTGGCCACCAAAGGCGTTACCATGATTGTCATCTATATTTATGGCAGTGTGATCGTCGTCGGACTGGTATTTATGGTCTTCCTTGTCCGCTGGATTCTAAAGCCGGTCAACGAGCTTGCCTTGGCCACTCAGGAAATCAAGAGCGGCAAACGCAACGTCACCTTTACGTATAAGAGAAAAGATGAATTTTCGCTGCTCTTCCGCTCCTTTATCGCCATGGTCGATCAACTGCGATATTCTGACGAGCGGCAGCAAGAGCTGATCTCTGCGATTGCTCACGACTTCCGCACGCCGCTGACGACGATTAAAGGCTATGCTTCCTACATCGCCAGCGGCCGTGTAACCGATCTGGACCGCATCCAGAAGCAAATGAAAAAAATTGAGCAGAAAGCCGAAGACATGGATCGTTTGCTGGAGGAGCTGCAGGATTATTCTCACCTCAGCACCAATCAGGCTTTGCATATCGGACGAGTCCATATCAAAACCTTCCTGCAGAACATTACGGAGGAATACAGCGAAAAGGCAAAAGAGGCCGGCTTGCAATTTCAAACGAAGATTCGTGTCTCCAACGAGCTGTATATCGAGGCAGATGAGAAAAAACTGCGCAGGGTCATGCAAAATCTGCTCAATAATGCGATTTACTACAACAAAGTTGACGGCTCGATCCTCGTCACCTGTGATCAACGCGAACAGCACGTGCTCTTTTCTGTCATCGACAAGGGCGAAGGCATCTCCCAAGAGGATTTGGCGAAAATCTTCACCAAATTTTATCGGGCGGAAAAATCGCGCAACCGGAACAACGGTGGTACGGGACTGGGCCTCACGATCTGCAAAAGCATCGTCGAACAGCACGGCGGCCAAATCACCGCCACCAGCGAGCTCGGCGAGGGCAGCTGCTTTTCCTTTACCATTCCGTTCTATCCGAAAGAAGCTGCTTCTGCGTGAGAAAAACACATACAGCCATGCCAAGGAGCAATCCAACGGCATGGCTTTCTTTTTATGTACGGTTCAGCTCTTCCAGTACACGCAACGATTCGATGGAATGCTCGACCAAGCCGCGCATATCCTCGATGTTGCCCTCATCTATTTTGCGATGAAAATCTAACGTCACTTTATTCTCAAAGCGCTCCGGCGGCCATGTCAGGCGATGTTCATCCAGCCTCGTGCCTATGTACTGGGTGATATGAGGACGGTGCCCCCAGATGTTGTTTAGCGCCGCGGTGATCTTTTCGGCATCGGTCATGATGTCATGAATAGCCAGTTGAAAGTGGATGCAGACCGTACAGCCAATCCGTTCGACAAGAGACTGCTCCAATTGCTCACTGGCGATGTCGGAAAGCGTGGTACGCAACTGCATCTGCGCTATTACCGCCTTTTCTTTTGCTCCCGCCAATGTGAACTCAATTTGAAACAGCCGTTGGAAGGTGGCCATATCCATCATGTCCGCACGATTGGTAATCGAGATCGCCCCTTCAAAATCGCAATCGTAGACAGCACCTTCCAACACCACTTTGATATTGTCAAAGACGGTCGGATGAAACATCCTACTCCCTCCTTCCACCTATTTATCTTATCTATAGAATGCCCACAAATGGAACAGCTTGCAAGCATGACTGTGGGTGCTTGGTTATCGTTTGTGCATACATAGTGGTGGGGAAAGGGAAAAACGGGATGCCCTCCTTCAAGGGGCATCCCGTTTCCCGGTATACCGATCTATTTCACAGTAACTAGAATGGTTGTCCGCTTTCCGGCATACGTGACACTTATCGTCGCACGCCCTTTTCCGGTAGCTTTGATCACGCCATCCTTCACATCGGCTATGTAAATGCTGGAGGAAGTCCAGAGCGCAGGCTTGGTCACTTCTTCTTCATAGCCGTCCATATATGTCGCATATGCCTTTACGCTTTTCGAACCACCGACAGTCAGATCGACCTTCACGACCTCCGTTTTTAAATACTTCAGTGTATCGACCTCGACCGGAATGGCAATCGTTTTCCCGCCATACGTGGCCGTTACTCTCGATTTCCCAGAGCCCGTAGCTGTCAGCACTCCGTCCTCTACATCCACGATCTTGTAGTTGGCGGTTTTCCACGTTGCCTGCTTGGTGACATCAATCGTATTTCCATCTGACAGTGTCGCCGTAAGCTTCAGATTCGCTTTCTGGCCCGTACGGAATGAAACAAAGCGTTTGTCCGCCTCGATTGCCGAGATGACTCCGATTTCAACGGAGATGGATACGCTCTTCCCGCCGTATTTGGCCGTTACCGTCACTTTGCCATTGCCGATCGGAGTTACCAGCCCATTCGTCACACTGGCGAGACGCACGTTGCTTACACTCCATTCCGCTTCCGAGGTAACATCCTTCGTACCTCCCGCAGCGGTGGTAGCCGTCAGCGAGATTTGTTTGCTCTCACCTGGACTCAACACCAAAAACAGCGGGCTTGCTGTAAGGGTGGAGGCTTGATCCACGTACACTTCAATTTTTACTGTTTTTGATTCAAACGAAGCGGTCACAGTTGCTGTTCCCGAGGCGACCGCAGTGATCTTTCCATCCTCTACGGTGACTACCTGCAGATTAGAGCTTGTCCAAGCCGCTTCTTTTGATACATCCTTCTCGGTTCCATCTTCGTATTTCGCGTTCAATTTAATGGTTTCGGTAAGGCCTTTCGATGTCACCACTTGGGTTTTATCCGCAGTCAGACTTTTCAATACGCCGACAGATACCTTGATCGTTGTTGTTCTTGAACCGTACTTTGCGGTAATCGTTGTGGCACCTGTACCAATACCGGTAACGAACCCTTTGCGGACTTCTGCCACCGCTTCCGATGCAGACGACCATTCTGCCTGATCCGTTATGACTTCTTCCGTGCCATCACGGAACACGGCTTTCAGGGTAATTTGTTTGGATTCCCCGGTCTGCATGGACAAGGAAGAATAGCTGGCGACAATTTTGTTTGGGATATCCACTTCAACCTCGATGGTGGCGCTTTTCCCCGCGTAGTTGGCGGTAATGGTTGTTTCCCCAGCTTTTACAGCTGTTACCTCCCCATTCGTCACCATGGCGATGGACTCGTTGGCACTGCTCCACTCCGCCTTTGTTGTGATCTCGCTGGTTGAATTGTCCGCATAGACGGCCTTCAGCGTCAGGTTCTTGGAATCCCCTGTTTTCATCGAGAGATAATCCTGTGTAAACTCGATTCGTTTGGGTACTTCCACATCGACTTGCAGCTTCACCGATTTATTCCCGTAAGTAGCTGTGATCGTCGCGTTCCCGATCGCATTGGCGCTCAGTTTGCCTTGATAGACACTGACAACGTCCGAATCGCTGGAGGTCCATGTCGCCTGCTTGGATACATCCGTCGCCGAATCGTCCGTATAGGTTGCGGTCAATGTTACCTGTTTCGTCTCGCCTTTTTTCATAAACACGCTTTCATGATCAAACGTGAGCTTTAACGTGTTGTCGACTTCGACTTTGACGGTAGCCGTTTTCGTTCCATAGCTGGCTGTGATCGTAGCGGATCCCGGCCCATAGCCGATAATTTTCCCATTGATCGCATCCGCTACGGTAGGGGCATCGGTCGTCCACTCCGCCTTTGCCGCCACATCCTCCGTCTTGCCATCCGGATAGGTGGCGATCAAAGTGATGGTTTCCGAGCCGCCTGTTAACAAGGAAACCGTGGATTTTCCCGGATCCAGACGCTTGACGATCTCGACTGACACCGGAATGGACGTCGTTTGCGTTCCATATTTCGCCGTTACGGTGGCGGTACCTGACGCGTATCCCGTAATCAAGCCGTTGGTTACGGTTGCTACTGCGCTATTGTCCGAACTCCAGCTTGCTTTTTTGGTCACGTCCTCAGAAGTGCCATCCTCATAAACCGCTGTGATTCCCACCTGATGCGACTCCTTCAGCCGCAAATTCAGTTCCTGTGTATCCTTGGTCAATGCTTTTACCTTCTTGCTTACATTGACGTTTACAATCACACTCTGTCCCATATAGGTAGCGGTTACGACGGCAGTCCCCTCCGCCTTAGCCGTTACTAGACCCGCATAGACCGTGGCCACACTAGCCGTACCCGAGTTCCACTCCGTCTTCACGGTCACTATCTCGGTATTGCCGCTCTTATATACGGCGGTGGCCGTTAATTGCTGGGTGTCTCCGACTTCCATGGTCAATTCATTTTTATTGAGTACCAATCTGGAAATTTCCTCCGCAGCATATACCTCGGTATACCCTGTTCCTATCGCCCCCCACAATAAAGCGAAGCAAAGGAACAGGATCGATATGGCTTTCCTGCTCTTCATTGTGACAACTCCCTTTTTTTACACATTTACCATCATTTTCGGCTAGACGACCTGGTAAGTTTAGGATTTTGGTAAATATCTGAAAAATAAAAATTAAGTCAAGTGCGTGTCAAACGCAAAAAAAGAAGAGCCTGACTGGCCCTTCCCCGTTGTTTACACCGTTTCATACAGCGCTTCATAGCGCTTGCTGATCTCTTCTTCACTCAGTCCAAATTCATTGAGACGCTTATACATAGCCGCCATCCAGATCTCGGAGCGCTGGAACATTTTTTGGTATTTCTTTTGCTCCTTGCCCTTGCGCTTGGCGCGGTCTTCACTGTTTCCTTTCAAATTATCCAGGATGAACAGCATCTTCATACTGTCTTCTTCATCCAAGCTTGTCCAGCTTGTATTCAGAACATCCAATACTTTTTTGTAGTACTGGTCAAATTCCTCAAAAGAGATCTCGGTATCCATGTTGAGATACTCTTTCAGCTTGTCAAAAAGCTCCTGCATGTCAAAAACACTCCCTCTTCAATGTATTCCCCATTATAGCAAAAAGCAGGGAGGCGGGGAAAGTTCTTCATGAATTATGCTTTTCTTCCGTAAACCATCTATAATATAGAAAGCGTATAGAAGACGAACGAGGAGAATCATCATCTATGAAACAACCTGTCAAACCTTCGGATGTATCCATCCGCATTGGTCAACAAATGACCTTGACGATCAGAAGTCTGGGGATTAATGGCGAAGGGATCGGCTATTTCAAGAAAAAGATCGTATTTGTCCCGGGCGCGCTTCCGGGTGAAGTGGTCCATGCAGAGATCACGGAGGTGAAGGACAAGTATGCAGCAGGCCGACTGCTGCGTGTCATCGAACGCTCCCAAGCTCGTACCACTCCCCCCTGTCCGGTATATGAAAGCTGTGGCGGCTGCAGCCTGCAGCATCTCGATTACCAAGCCCAATTGCTCAGCAAAAAGGAACTGGTCGTGCAATCTTTTCAGAAATACGCCGGTCTGCAGCAACCACCTGTGGCCGATACGATTGGGATGGACAATCCTTGGGGCTATCGCAATAAAGCCCAATTTCAGGTAGGAAGCAAGGAAGGGCGGCTAATCGCAGGGCTGTACCAAGCCGGAAGTCATGAATTGGTGGAGCTGCAGGATTGCCAAATTCAGCATGAGGCGACGACGGCGATGGTCGATGCAGCCAAGGAAGTCATTGAAAAGCTGGGGATCCCGATCTATGATGAGCGAAAACGCAAAGGGATTATACGTACGATCGTGGCACGGGTCGCTTTTGCCACGGGCGAAACACAGCTGACTCTCATCACCGCAACCACGGAGATTCCTCGGGAAAAAGAACTGATCTTAGAGCTCCGTTATCGGCTGCCTTCACTCGTAAGCATCGTACAGAATGTGAACCCGCAAAAAACCTCGCTGATTTTTGGCGATACAACCAAAGTTCTCTGGGGTAAGCCAACCATCGCCGAAAAGCTGGGCTCGCTATCCTTTGATCTGTCTGCACGCGCCTTTTTTCAGCTGAATCCGGAGCAGACGGTCAAGCTGTATGATCAGGTGAAAAAGGCTGCGGGCTTAACCGGAACCGAGCGTGTGCTTGATCTGTACTGCGGTACCGGCACAATCGGACTGTGGCTGGCTCCCGACGCCAAGGAGGTACGCGGCATCGAATTGATCCCTGAAGCCGTGGAGGACGCTCGCCGCAATGCCGAGCGCAACCAGATTTCCAGCGCCAGCTTCCACGTTGGAAGAGCGGAAGTATTGATGCCAAAATGGGCGAAGGAAGGGATACAGGCTGATGTGGTGGTGGTGGATCCGCCCAGGACAGGTCTGGAGCCCGCGCTGATCAACGCGCTTTTGCAGGTGAAACCTCAGCGAATCGTCTATGTTTCCTGCAATCCTTCCACGCTGGCAAAGGATGTGAACCGGCTTCTTGCCTCCTATGAACTACAGTCCGTTCAGCCGCTGGATATGTTCCCCCATACGCCGCATGTGGAGTGCATAGTGCTGCTTACATTGCGGGTGTAGATAAGTAATAAACCTTTGACATTCATAATAAACACCTGACAAAATCAAAATACACCTTTGCCAAAATTCCTGAGCAAAAAACAGGGGAAAAGCAGAATCCAATCGGATGAAGCCTTTCTCCTGTTTTTGTAAAAAGACTTTATTCTTACAACAATATTGTTTTGGGGGCACAGGGCCAGATCAAGTTCTGCTGCTTTTGTATTTTCCATTCTAGTCGAATGATGTCTTTTTAAATGAAAAGACTCCTTACCATTGATATGATTGCATAGAGGTGAGTTCTATGATTATTCGAGAGATTTGTAACTGCCCATTAGAGATTGTACACGACATTATAAAGGGTAAATGGAAAACAATGATCATCTTTCAATTGAAAAATGGGAATACGTCCTTAGCTCAACTGGAGCGAGAGATTGACCAGATCACCCAAAAGATGCTGCTACAGCATTTAAGAGAACTTAAATCTTCCGGGATCGTTGATAAAATCAAAACGGAAGGGTACCCGTTACATGTAGAATACTTTCTTACTGACCGTGGGAGAAGGCTGTTGGATGCTGTACTGATTATGCAAGAGATAGGGATTGAATATATGGTGGAACTAGGACAGACGGAACTTCTTGATCGCAAAGGCATCAGCTATAAAAAGTGAAATTAGTATACCCATACCCACCAAAAAGTGGGTAATTCACCGTTCACTATACCAATATTATAATGCGTGTAGAAACAACTCTTACTACGAGTAAAGGAGCTGTGTACCATGAATACCGCGTTACTATTGGTAGACATTCAGAATGATTATTTCAAAGGGGGTAGAAATGAGTTATTCAATGCCGATAAAGCGTTAACCCATGCTCAAGAAGCATTGGCGCTGTTCCGAGAAAAGAGTTTACCTATTGTTCATATTCAGTGTATTCTTCTGGAGAGTAATGCTACATTTTTTCTTCCCAATACCGATGGGATCAACATTCATGAAGGAGTAAAACCCCAATCTGATGAAACAGTGATTGTGAAACATACTCCAGACAGCTTTTTTCAAACTGAATTACAAAAACATTTTGAATCGATGAAAGTAACGCGGTTAGTCATTTGCGGCATGATGAGCCACATATGTATTGATTCGACTGTGAGAACCGCACAACGCTTGGGCTATGAAGTAATACTGCTCAATGAAGCATGTGCCACCAAAGATTTAGTATGGAATGACACAGTGATTCCTGCAAAAACCGTCCATGATACTTTTATGGCATCATTGCAAGATACCTTTGCTCAAGTAGTGGATACTAGCAGCCTTCACGACATGATTTAAGCTTTTTCATTTCTAGCTCTGGGCTTTTTTGTTCCAGTTCTTTCGGTAATTGAAGGAATCAGAATTTGATAGGTCGTGTACTCCAAAGATACATAGCACAAACGTTAAGTTAGACTGCACACCCAAAAGGTATGCAGTCTTTCATTTTATGACACACCCGTCCGGCAATCCCTCCACAGACCTGTTTTGCGTCCATACAAACAGATAAAGTGGAAAAAGGCAAGCGTCAAACATTGTATGACAAGATAAACGGGAAATGAGCTGGCGATGTTCCATTTCGTATAATAAAAAATCTGCAAATGCAATCCTGCCCATTCAATGCTGATGCCAGCCAATGACCACAGCAGCATGTACAGCAGGACATAGATTCCCTTCAAATTCCACCTGTCATACAGGTACACAAAGATATACCCGATTGGTGGATATAAAACAAAGTAAAAGATCGCATCAAACAGTTCATACTTTTCATGGTCATTCAGATTAAAGTAATCGAAGGGAGGCGCCGCCAGTACATGATCCAATTCGTTGGCAATCGTCAAGGTAAATACGAAGAGCAAAACCGTTAACACAAATGGAAATCTCCGGGGCAACAGAAGGGCAGCTCCCCAACCAAGCAAACAAGCCGCGACAATGATCCATTCATTCACATCGATTGCTTTTGGTAAAGGCAACATTAACAAGCCCCCTCCTTGCCTATCAGACGGTGGAACCATTTGTACAACAACACGGCAATCGATATGGTACAAGCATAGGAGACTGCGGACCACCATGGTTTCCAGCCGGTAAAGTACAACAAGTGAAAATGTTCGCTGGCTAATTCCCTCGCTACTAACAAAAAGATAAGAAGAAGGGCAAAAATGCCTCTGAACAAGAATGTGCGATGTTTCGTAAAACACAATTCCACATACCAGATCATCAGCAGCGGATTGAACAATAACCGTCCAGCCGCCATTACCCAATAAATATCATGCTTTTCCGGTATTGTAACCATTTTAAGATTAAGGTTTACGATCGTAACAAAGTTCTGTTCCAAACACATGAGAACCATCCACAAAAACAGGATTTCAAACAGATGCATTCGTTTCCTTACACAAACGAAGGCGATAATGAGAATAACAAAGACGATATAGAAAAAGGATATTGCCATGTTCTTCCCCCTAGTAATTCAGGGATTTATTCCTGTAAGCTCCCCTGCAAACAGGTCTCCTATTCAAAAGATGAATCCTTGTGTTTCGGGAGGGGAAAAGGCTTCTCACCGAAGACCCATACATTTTTGCGTACGCTCATACTAGACGACCGTTCTTTCGCACATAATATTTGTAACTAAGGGGATGGTCTTTTGCCGAACTATATTCCGTACTTGCTTATCATACTGGTCTGCTTTTCCATGTTCCTTTGGCTGATCGCGCGCACTCGTAGCTACCAAACCGTTATCCTGTACCTGACTTACGTCGGAATGGTGTATATATTTGAGTATTTCGTGTTGGTCATTCTCGACGCATACGCATATATACCGCATTTTATTGCCAATCCTTATCTGGACAACATGCTGGGGGCTTTCGTATCCAACTTCGTCATCGTTCCGGTTCTTGCCAGCCTCATCGCTGTCCTGCAGCTGCATGTCGGTTGGATCATTGCCATATCCCTGCTTTTATGCGGCATTGAGTGGCTCTTTCTGCAATTGGGGATTTACCAATTGCATTGGTGGAAGATCTCCTATACCTTCCCCGGACTCCTGTTTTTCTTTTGGCTGACACGCTTATGGTACCGAAAAGTAATGGATGGAAACCGAATCTATCAATATATCACCTTTCTTATGTTTACCTTTACCGTGGTCGACAGCGCCGTCTTTCTGTTGCTGCTGTCCGGGATCCGTCAATTTCAGCCCGGTGTGTATGAAAATATGTATCGGGATGATGTGTTCTTTAGCGCTTTGTATGCGTTTATCAAAATGCTTGTATTGGCAAACAGCATCTACTGGTCTGCGAAATTACGCTTTGCCTTCATCGCGATAGGGGCTATTCTGGTCGGGCAGTTCTCGCTGATTCAAGCGGGAATCTTGAAGCTCTATGTGCCTTATGGTACTTTTCTCCTGATCTACCTCTTCGCTTGTACCCTGATTATCTGTTTACTCCGTTATACGAGGCGTTTTTTTCGGTCATAACAGCCGCGCCATACGAAAAAAGGAGCCTTTATCATCAGGCTCCTTTTTTCCATAATTGCTTTACACACTGGCCAGTTCTTTTCGATTAGGGGCATGTGGAGGCTCTTCCAGCCATTCCCTGGCAATCAAGAGATCCATTCCCTCCTTGCCGTATTGCAGAATTTCCGAAATGAGCCCTGAATAGAAGGCGACCAAATCAACCCGAGTCACTGTCGACAAGGCGTGCCCGATATAGGTAAGCCCTCCGGAATTGATGATATTCATAAGCGTCATGATCATCCGCTCAGAAAAAGGCGAAACCGTCGAAGTCGTTACCTCTGTGTTCACCATGATGGTCCCTAACAGATCTTCTTCGATCATCTTTTCGTTCAGGGCTTGAATTTGCTTGGAGGCAAGATGTTTCCCTTTTATCAGGTAACGTTTCAGTTCCTCATCCTTGACCACCTGGATGAAGGCGGTAAGGAGAATCAAGCCAAAATAATTGCGCTCAATGTTGAAAAATGCTTCCGATAGCTCGATCACGTTGAGCGGCCTCTGCGGCTCCATCCATTTGGACAGGAAGGTTTCCTTCACTTTCAGAAATTCAACCTTGTCCGGGTACGGCATCATGGGCGGACGGTCGTAGATCCCTTTTTCCAGCATCAGTGCCGTGGCTTGATTATACAGCTCTTGCGTGGTATCCAAGCATTGGGTGAAAAAGAAGCGCACATCCTCCCGTGCGACATTGGACAACAGCACGCTGTATGTAAGCAGTCCCATGCGGCTCATCCCGTATAAATAACTCAGCGGAAACATATCGAAAAAGAGAGGCGGCGCGTTTAAATCGACATCTTCCTCCGAAAAGCCGACCGGAATCGGGATTCCTTCTTTCGTGAAAATGTTCGCAATCTCTTTTACATGGGTTTCCGACGCTTGCAGCCCTTTCTCGACCAAACGCTTCGCTTCCTCATCCTTGAACCATTGGAGAAAATGCTTGGACATACATATCGATATCGTATCACTGATGTAAGTGGACCATAACGCAGCGATCTCGGTTGAAGACAGGCTGACAACATGTTTGTGCTCCATCTCATTCTCCTCGTGAACCTTTGATCCAAAATTCATCTAAAGTTTCTCATAAGAAGGATGGAATTATGCAGACGGACCACGTTATGATAGATGAAACGCAATGATCATCCATTTGAACGTACACGAGGAGGATTGTATGGAGCAGCTATCCATGGTCAATAAATCGGATTTATCCAGGCTGAAGGGATTGGCAATGGCCTTTTTCGGCGCAGCGTTGTGGGGAATTTCAGGCGCTGCTGCCCAAGTGCTGTTTCAAGATATCGGCGTACCTCCTGGCTGGCTTGTCACCATTCGCCTGCTTTGTGCAGGGGGATTGCTGCTCGCCATCGGGTTATGCGGTCCGCACCGGCAGGAGGTCGGCAAAATCTGGACAAAGCCGGGTAATCGTATGCAGCTGATCATTTTTGCCATCTTCGGGATGCTCGGTGTACAGTACACGTACTTTGCCGCGATTGAAGCTGGCAATGCCGCCACTGCCACCCTGCTGCAATTTTTAGGGCCTGTATTCATCACGGTCTATTTGGCTCTGCGCTCAATGAAATTGCCCACAGTACAAGAATTTTCAGCTCTTGCCTTAGCTTGTACAGGGATGTTTTTGCTTGTGACCAACGGCTCTTTGAAGGAGCTTTCCATTTCTACGTCCGCAGTCCTCTGGGGCCTCGGCTCTGCTGTCACCGCTGCCTTCTATACCTTATATCCGAAGCAGCTGCTGAATAATTGGAATTCTCTGGTAGTCGTCGGCTGGAGCATGCTGCTTGGCGGACTGGGGCTGTCGATCATCAACCCGCCCTGGCAGATCGGTTTGGAGCTGCTTACCGTCCAATCCCTGTCCCTGATTGGCTTTGTCATTCTATTCGGGACCTTGATTCCTTTCTATCTGTATATCGAGAGCCTGCGTTATATTTCTCCGGCAGAAGCCGGGCTGTTAAATTCGGCCGAACCTCTATGCGCTGTCGTCGTGTCCGTAGTATGGCTGCAGGTTTCTTTCGGTTTGTTTGAAGCTATTGGTGCCTTGTGCATCATCGCCACGGTTGCCTTGCTCACCACTCGACCGGGGAAACGGAAGACAGCAAGTGCGAGTAAGGACTGACGACAGCCCTGGAAGTTTGGTAACATTATGGGTATCTTTTTGCCACAAAAAGGGGGCTCGCATGTTGAATACTCATAACGCGGATGCTCAAGATGATGAGATCTATCTGTATGTCGGATCATACACCAAGCACTCACCCACAGGCATAACGATTTATGCTTTTCAGCAGCAAACCGGAGAGCTGCGCTATATCGATAACGTCACGGGCATTGAGAACCCCTCCTATCTGGTGATTCATCCCCAAAAAAGCCAGCTGTACGCGGTCAGTGAAATGATGGAGTCACAGGGAAAGCAAAGCGGCCTGGTGGTTGCTTATGCGGTCGATCCTCACACGGGCAAGCTCAGTCCGGTAAATCACCAATTCTCGGAAGGTTCGGCACCTTGCTATCTCAGTCTGGATCGAACAGGTACGCATGTGCTTGTCGCCAATTATGGCGGGGGAACGATCAGCCTGCTGCCGCTGGAGGAAAACGGGCAGCTTGCCCCAGCCGCCTGCACCATTCATCATCAGGGCAGCAGCGTCAAACCGCAGCAAAACGCGCCGCATCCCCACTTCATCCAGTATGATCCCGGCCACTCCTATGTGTTTGTCGCTGATCTCGGGATCGATCAGCTGCTGCTGTATCGGCTAGAGCCCGCCTCACTCTCTTTGATGCTGCATCAGACCGTGTCCCTGCCAGCAGGTGCCGGTCCCCGTCATATCGCTTTTCATCCGGAACGAGACTATGTCTATGTGATCAATGAGCTGGACTCCACGATTACAGCCTATACCTTTTCACGTGAAGCCGGGATGCTGCACGCCATCCAGACGATTTCCACCCTGCCCGATGGGTGGGAAGGAAGAAATGACTGTGCCGACATCCATCTGTCTCCCTGCGGCCGGTTTTTGTATGGCTCGAATCGCGGTCACGACAGCATCGCGGTGTACCGGATCGATGATGCCACTGGACGCCTGGCAAGGCTTGAGCATGTATCCACGCATGGGCTCAAGCCGCGCAATTTTGTAATCGCTCCCAATGGCCGCTTTCTGTTGGCAGCCAATCAAGGCTCGGATAACATCTTCACCTTCCAAATCGATCCACAAACGGGAAGGTTGCAAAAAATCAGTGAGCTTGCTGGAATCTCGCAGCCAGTATGCTTGAAAATGGTGGAAAAAAGGATGCTTGCCCATGAAGCTGGATAGACTGCTTGCCATCACCATGATTCTCATCCATAAAAAACGTATCCAGGCAAAAGAGTTAGCCGAGATGTTCGACGTGTCCGTACGCACCATCTATCGGGATATCGAGACGATCAATCAGGCTGGCATCCCGATCGTCAGCTATCCCGGCGCGAACGGAGGCATCGGTATCGTCGATAGCTATCGGCTCGATAAAAACGTCCTCACCAAAGAAGAGATGGCCGCCATCGCGATTGCGTTAAAAAGTGTTTCCACTGGATATCAAGACAATCATACCAATGTCGTTCTCAGCAAAATCGAAGGGATGCTGCGCACCCAGGAAGCCCAAGTCTTCAAAACGATCAGTGAGCAGGTGTTTATCGATGTCAGCCCATGGGATGCAGAGCTCTCGCAAAAGGAAAAAATCACGCAGCTCCGGCAGTCCATCGCCGCCTCCCACCTTGTTTCTTTTGTCTATCATCCCGCTTCCGGCGAACCATCGCAGCGTACCGTCGAGCCGCATACGCTCATGTTAAAGGCGCAGAAGTGGTATCTGTATGCCTTTTGTACGAGTCGTCAGGATTTCCGGCTTTTCAAGGTAGCACGCATGAAGGATCTTTTCATTCACCCAGATGACACTTTTGAACGGAAAGAAATCGCGTTGGATCAAAACGTCTGGAGCAAAGAATGGCACTCTTCCACGCAGGTGATCGAGCTAGTCTTGCGGTTTTCGCCACAGATGCGGCACAGGGTAGAAGAATGGTTCGGCTTGGAGTCGATTACGCATGAAGACGATGGATCATGCATCGTCCGTGTCGACTATCCGGAGGACGAATGGCTGTACGGTTTTGTGCTTAGCTTCGGACACTATGTCGAAGTGATTGAACCTCCTCATCTCAGAAACATCATTCGCGATCGTGCCCAAAAAACATTTTCGCTCTACGCTACCATCCCTCAAGAAACATGACAAGCTGCTGTCAAGTTTGGTGCGCTATACTGGTGCCAATCAGACAGGAGGTTGATCGATATGGAGCAACACCAAGCATGTCAAAGCTGCGGAATGCCCCTGACAAGTCCAGAACAATGGGGAACCAACCAGGATGGCAGCAAGCACGCCGAATACTGTGTGTATTGCTATGAGCAAGGCGCGTTTACGCAGCCGGATTTTACCCTCGAGCAAATGGTAGACTTCTGTGTCCCTTTTTTAGTCGAGGAGGGCATGCAGGCAGAACAGGCAAGAGCCATGCTGCAAGCCAGCCTGCCTCACCTGAAGCGTTGGAAAGCGGTAGAAGCCAACTAGCGCGGAATGGCGATGCTTGGCATTAGAAAAAACTTGGATCCGCCAAGTTTTGGCGGGGCTTAGTTGCTCTTATGTCGTTGAGAATTTTGTAAATTCTTATCGACCAAGAAAACCCCTGACCATCCCAGTCAGGGGTTTCCTACTGCCGCTATTTATTCATCCAGCGTGGTTGCATAGATCGCATTGGCCAGCATCCGGTAGCTGAACTGCGGATGGGCGCGCCATACCAGATCATTGGCAAACAGCGTAATGTCTTCGTCGCCATTTTCCAGTGTAAAGGCCATTACTTGTCCTTTGGCATCCTCGTGTCCTGGCCACCATCCGGTTTTAAAGAAATCGTCCTCATCACTCACCGTAATGAGCGTCTCTGCATCCTCCGGCACTTCCGTGATCCACGAGCCAGATGCGCTGTACACAAGCTCCTCCTCATCATACGCTGCTGTCACCGTGCTCTCCTGAGAAAGCTCCGCCCGCAGCAACCCTTCATGATAGAAATCGGTTGTATCAAAATCAAAATCGTCCAAAATGTCTTCTTCTTTCACAAAGTCAAGGGCATAGCCGCCGATCCCGATGTAGGCTCGTCCATCCAGATCGTTTTTCTTCGCATTGCCCGAATCATCCACGATCACATCGCTGCCTTTCACGGAGCTGACGACGTCAAAGCCCAATTCCTCCAGGACGAACTTGCTTGCTCCGGAACCGACCGAAGCCACTTTTGGCATCTTCAGCTTTTCCGCCTTCACGTCCTCTTCAGCGGCGATCACATCTAGATAATATTTGCTGCGGACGCGGTCAAGGTCGCGCCTCTCGACGAGGAAGTCGCCCTTCTCATAGCCGTCGCCGGATTCGAGCACCATTTCGACCGTTTTCTTCGCATCCAGCAGCTGGTTGACTGCTTTGATGGCCTCATTGCTCGTATTGCGAATGATATAGGCATCGGCTTTTCCTGGCACGTCGGTTTTTGGCTTGGTGACTTTCGCCGCTTTCAATTCCCTGACGTTTTTGTCGAAGACGCCTTCTTCTCTGAGTTCATAGCGGGTGAACCCGCGCATGTCATGGAAGTTTTGCACGACTGAATCGTACATGGCATCCCAGTCGGAGATATCCTCCCCGTCAAACAGGACTGTATTGGCAACGCCGCGTTTCGCCTGATGCATGTCCACCACATAGGTGCCTTTCGGATAAGTGGTGCCATCAGCTTTGATCTCTTTAGTCGTCTGTTTGACTTCTACATCGTTGCGGAGCAGGTACTCCACCATGTTTGCCGCTTCCCATGGATTTTTTTGCAGGGCCGGATCCATCGGAATCACATAGTACTCAGGGAAGAAATTGTCGTTGTCTCCCCGCGGACGGCCAATCTCCTCGCCGTCCTGATTGACGAGCCATTCATCGACAGCGCGGTCATCCTCGCCGTCTACACCGCGTTTGAAGATTTCCAGCTGTGTCTTGAACATTTCATCCTTATTGTCGAGCACATATTTGACTCCACCCAGGCCTGCATATACGGTGGCATGGTAGGAATCCTGGTTCATTTCCGGCATCTCGATGGTATGGCCAAACGAGCCCTGTGTCATCGCATACACCGCTGTATACGCAGGGGTATAGTCGTCCCAGCCATTGCCGTAGTCATCCAATGGAATCAGGTAGTCGTCATATTTCGTATTCGCAATTCCTGCATTCCCCATGGCGTGTGCCTGATCGATCATCCCTTTCATCAGCAGATCGTATTCAAAGTTGGGATTGTGCGGAGGCGTACATGGCTCAATCAAAAATCCCGGGACGAAGCCGTGGAAATCATAGAAGGACAGCGGAGTCCACTTTGCGATTTCCGCTACCGTTGCCAATACCTCCGGCTGCGTCTGATACGTATGATCACGGTTCAGGTCAAAATTGTTCGCGTTGGCCCGGGTCGTTGCCACACGTCCATCCGGGTTTTGCGACAGGTTGAACAAAAAGATCATGTTATCCAGCGCTTCATCGACATCAATCTGTTTGACCTCATCGGTATCTTCGGAAGCATTGAATTCTACCGTGTCCTCGGTCGCAAATTGACGAAGCAGCTCCAGAATGGCATCCATGGCAGGGGTTTCATCCGGATGCGGGTTGTTAAACCAGACCGGCACCTTATAATCTTTTAATTTCCCCTCTTCTAAATATTTCAATAATTTTTCCGGTTCGCTTTTCATCTTCGGCAACGTTTTGTTCAAGTAGGTCTCCACCGATTTGCGGTCTTTGGCCAGCACCACAAAATGCAGGTCGCGCCCTTCTACCGATTTCCCGATTACTTCGTATTTCACATAGCGATCTTTTTTCGCATCCTTCATGATTTGATCGATCGCTGGTTTGATTTCCTCGTACGTATGGTAATTGTCATAGACATTCAGCTTCATGGCCGCGGTGTAAGCGATATCGGATCCCTTGTCCTTGACCGCGAGCTCGTAGGTGCCGAGCAGATCATTGAACTTTCTGCGAATGGAGCGTGCTGACATATCCGTGGTCGGCACTTCTTCCCCGCTTCTGTTCAACACCGTATAGATGAGGTCGACGTGGATGGTGGCTTTAATCACATCGCCATCCCGATAAGGCTCCTTCGCAAAGGTAAGGAAGGGCTCTCCGCTGTACTTTTGCTCCTTGGCACTGTACTTGCGCCATTCTTCGAAGCTTTTGCCTCCGAATGACCATTCCAAATTTTCTAAATTAACTGAATCATCGGCGGAGAACTGTACCTCGATATCCCTTTCCTCTGTCATGGACATCAAAGGGGTGGAAACCTGCAGCTGGCGAAATTCGCTTGCCTGAATGCGTTTCGCGGCTTTCGCTTTTTTCACCGTCTTTTCTGGAGCCTGGTCTACTGACGTTCCCGTAGCCGTCGCTGGCTCTCTTGTCCGGCCCGCTTCGTCCTGGTCGCTGCGAGCCGCATACGCCTGCGGTACGGCAAGAGACATGGCAAATCCCATGAGAAGCGTGTTTCGAAGCAATTTCTTGTACATTCGGCACTACCTTCCTCTCTATGCGATTGTTTCTTACATTAATGTCATCATATAGGCGATTGGTAAATCTGTCCATCCATCTTTTTTAACCGTGCTGAAAACAGCAAAAACCTGGAAAGGCCTAGCACCTTTCCAGGATTCTTTGCTCACGAGGACTGCGTCGCTGCGGTCGTTTGCTTTAACACCGGAACAAGCAGCAGCATCCCAATGACGAACATCACGGCTGCCGATCCATACACAACCGGGATGGGCAGCGTGTTCTTCAGCCAGCCTACACTGCCCATGGACAGCACCATCATGCCCATAAACATCGGAGTGAGTACGCCATTCACCCTCCCTACGATCACCTGCTCGCTGTTGCGCAGGATCATCATGCTAAAGCCTGCATGGATGAAAGGGAAAAACAAGCCATTTAGAAATTGAAAGATCAGCACGGTCCAAAGCGCTGTCGACAAGCCATTTCCACAGCTGCCGATCGCGCTGGCCAAAAGCCCCATCGCCACGAGCGCTTGCGGGGTGATGGTCTTGGGAAGCTTCATCACAAGCCCTCCGCCGACCAGCATGGCGACCCCATAGGAGACGAGCGCCCACTGAAACGAATCGTTGGGCAAGCCCAATTGATCGACGATTAAAAAGATTAACAACTGGCTGGTGAGGCCAGACGCTAAACCTACAAGCATGAAGACCATTCCCAGCCTGCGAAGAATCGGCTTGACCCAGACATATCGGAAGCCATCGGCAAATTCACTCCAAAAATGGCTGTCCGTCCTCTTCATCGCTGAAGCCTCATCCCGCGGGAGCTGAAACAAGACCAATGCGGACAGCAAAAAGGTAACCGCCATGACTCCGATCGACGTGTAAATGCCAAACGTTTGATAAATGAAGGTGCCCAGTGCCGGCCCAAGGATCATGAAAATCGCCATTAGTGTTTGGTTCATCGCCACCACTGCTTGGAGCTGCTCCTCGGGCACATGGACCTTAAACAGCTTCAAGGCTGCAGGCTGGGAAAATTGTGAAAGAATCGAGGAAATCAACGTGGCGAAAAACACTACCTTCCACGTGCCGAACACAAGGGCAAGTAGCACCAGGCAAATGGAAAGGGCGCTGAGCAAATCGCTCCCGATCATCGTACGTCTCGGCGGCCAACGGTCAGCAAACGTGCCCCCGATAAACGAAAAGAGAAAAATGGGACCAAACTGCGCAACAGAGATGAGGGATACCGCATAAGGGTCATTGTTTGTCTGCCCCATGACAAAAAAGAGAACCGCAAAGTTGCGCACCCATATCCCCATCTGCAGAAACACGCCTGACAGCAGGATGGTTCGAATCACCCGATTATCGAGCAGCCCACTGCGAGGGGAAGCTTCGTTAGACATAGTTCACACTCCTTTTGCAAACATTTTATATTTTTGTTTGCTATATAACAAACATTTTATTTGATTGTTTATTTTAGTCAAGCGTTTTTTAATCTGCCGTTTGATTCCTCCCTGTCAGCTGTCATGAACCGGCATCGTCTTTTTTTTGATATTAATTAGGCAGTTGAGGTATAATCGTGTCTAGTGAAAGAACCGACGAGAAGCAGCTGCTATTATTTCTTCTGTTGAAAGAGAGTGGAATTATAATGGGTCGTAAATGGAACAACATTAAAGAAAAAAAGGCATCCAAGGATGCCAATACCAGTCGTATATATGCCAAGTTTGGAAAAGAAATTTATGTGGCCGCCAAGCAAGGTGAGCCAGATCCGGAATCCAACCGTGCTCTGAAAGTTGTACTGGAGCGTGCAAAAACATACAGCGTACCAAAGGCGATTATTGACCGCGCGATCGAAAAAGCAAAAGGCGGCTCTGAGGAAAGCTATGACGAGCTGCGTTATGAGGGCTTTGGACCAAACGGATCGATGATTATCGTCGATGCCTTGACCAATAACGTGAACCGGACGGCACCAGAAGTGCGCGCGGCATTTAACAAAAACGGCGGAAACATGGGTGTCAGCGGATCGGTTTCGTATATGTTCGATGCGACGGCCGTGATCGGGGTCGAAGGAAAATCCGTGGACGACGTGTTTGAACTGTTGCTGGAAGCGGATGTAGATGTGCGCGACATTACGGAAGAAGACGGAGCAGTCATCGTCTATGCCGAGCCAGATCAATTCCATGCCGTGCAAGAAGCTTTCAAAAAGGCTGGCATCACGGACTTTACCGTAGCGGAAATCACGATGATCGCTCAAAACGAAATCACACTGCCTGAAGACGCTCAAGCGCAATTTGAAAAATTGATCGATGCGTTGGAAGATTTGGATGATGTCCAACAGGTGTACCACAACGTGGATTTGGGTGAATAAAGAAAAAGCAGACCTTTGCATTCGTGCGAAGGCCTGCTTTTTTAGTTCCACAGGTAAGCTCCTGCAAACACACCAAGGGAGAAGCTCAGAAACGAACCCATTGCGCATTCAAATTGGTATGGGGAGTCGGAAATCAACCACTTGTTTGTCAGAATCGGTACTGTGATTGTAGCGACTACCAGAAGTATGGCGAATGCACGACTTTCCATAGGCGGAGACTGGGTCATTACGTCTTCAGGTGGTGACATCAGGATACCGTTCATCCCGAAGAAGAGGAGTGCGGATATTATTAGCAGCTTGCTCACCGGTAAGCCCATTGCAAAACTGAGCAGGCAGATAAATGGTGTGGGAATTTTTGTCATATGAAATTCCTTAAAGGAAACGGCTGTATTTCGCTTGTTTTTTCATTCGTTCCCGATCTTGATTCGATAATCGTTCTTTCCCGATGGCGTGCTGAAAAAACTGCTTGAACGAAATCGGCTTCACTTCTTCCATGTCGGTCGCGGAAGACAAGTCTTGATCGAAAATGCTGGTTTGCGTAAATCCTTTCAAAGCGTTGTGGATGGTTTCCTTTCTTGCGGACATTTCGCTGATCACTCCCCTTTTCCTTGGTTTACGGATGGCCCCTGTCTAGGTTTCATGGGGGAGCGTATATCTTTGTGTTACTATGAAAGGAAAGCAGTGAATAACATGGCTCAGGTGATAAAGCAATGATCCAAATCGACTGGAAGCCGGATAAATCGCTTGCGACTCCGGTATACATCCAAATCAAGGATTTTATCAAGGAAAAAATCGAGACCGGTCAATGGACGGTAGGCACGAGAATTCCTGCCCAACGCGCGCTCGCCCAGCTTTTTGGCGTTAATCGCAGTACGGTGGTGCTTGCTTGCGAGGAATTGATCGCCGAAGGGCTTTTGGAAGGAAAGAGCGGACAGGGGACACGCGTGAAAAACAATACATGGTCACTCCTCTCCTCCGCTCCTCCTCCTGACTGGAACCAATACATAAAAAGAGGGGCACATCAGCCGAACCTGCCAACAATTCAGGACATCAATCGCTGGGAACCCCTCCCCCATATCATCCGTCTGGGCACGGGCGAACCGTCGCCTGAAATATTTCCGCAGGAGCTGATGGCTCAGATACTCCACCGCCTTCCCGCGAAAATCCAGTCGCTTGGCTATGAAGAAGGAAAGGGATTATACCCATTGCGCGAAGAGCTGAGCAAGCATTTGCAATCAATCGGAATTGCCGCTTCTCCCTCCTCGATCATGATCGTATCCGGTGCCTTGCAAGCACTTCAACTGATTTCAATCGGTCTTTTGCGGCGCAACTCCACCATCCTGTTGGAAAAACCGTCTTATTTGAAATCGCTGAATCTGTTTCCTTCCTCCGGGATCAACATGGTCGGCATCCCGATGGACGAATACGGCATCCAGATTCCTTTCGTGAAGCAGCAGAAAAAAAAGCACAACGCTTCCTTGCTTTATACCATTCCTTCCTTCCATAATCCGACTGGCACCGTCATGAGCTTGGAGCGGCGCAAACAGTTGCTGCAGGCATGCGAAGAAGGACAGCTGCCGATTATCGAGGATGATGTGTATCGGGAGCTTTGGCTGGATGAGCCGCCTCCTCCGCCATTAAAAGCAATGGATAAACACGGAACCGTCCTCTATCTGGGAAGTATTTCCAAAGCGCTGGCTCCAGGACTGCGCATCGGCTGGGTAGCAGGGCCCGAGCCCGTCATCGATCGGTTGGCGGACATCAAGATGCAGACAGATTACGGCTCCAGCTCTTTGTCCCAGTGGGCAGTAGCGGAATGGCTGGCCAGCGGGATGTATGACGTGCATCTGGCGAACATGCGTGATGGTCTGCGCCTGCGCAGGGATACCATGCTTGCGCTGCTGGCTGATGAATTTGCAGGAATCGCTGAGTGGACCAAACCCTCCGGCGGTTTTTATATCTGGCTGCAGCTCCCTGCTGCCGTTTCGTTGCGGGAGCTTTTTGAAGCAGCCTTACAAGAAGGCATCCTGCTGAATCCGGGCAATCTCTACGACTCGCTAGCCGTGAGTCATCTTCGCCTGTCTTATTCCTACGCCTCTTTGCCGGATATGGAAAAGGGGATCAAGAAATTGGCGGAGATTGTTCGGCACATGGTAAAGTGAACTTTACAAACCAACGGTCGGTATTTATAATTAAAGCAAACAGTAAATACGGAGGGTACATCCTTGAAGCAAGAAGAACGTAGACAACAGACCACTCAGCTCATCCTCGAATCGACCAAAGCGTTAATCCAGGAAAAAGGCTGCCATTCCATCACCATGAAAGACATCATGGAAAAATCGGGGTTATCAAAGGGGGCGATCTTCCATTACTTAAAAAGCAAGGACGAGATATTTGCCTGGGTACTCCAGGAGCGGCTCGCCCAGATCAATGAACGTTTCTTGCAGGAAGTGGAGCACGGCAACAAGACGTTTGCCGGACCCATGCAAGCCATTTCCGAGAGCCTGCATGCTCTGGAGGATCCCGACGACGTGACCAATCGCGTCTTGATGTATTTGCTGGGAAAAGAAGATCAGCCGGTGGTCGCTGAAGCGCTCCGGCAGTTTTATGCGCAGTCAGTCGCCTTTTCCAAGGAATGGATTATGGCCGGCCAGCGTCATGGGGTCATTCCGGCATCCGTTGATACCGATCGGACTGCTGAGCTGTTCGTCCTGTTATCGATCGGTCTGCGCGTTCGCTCGTCTGTTCCGATCATTGATTCGTCATCCTTTCAAGCCCGCGACTTTGCTTCATTCATAACTTCAGTTTTACAGCCCCCTCAATAAAAAAACGGGAGTGAGATGGAATGTCATTGTGGCTTCTCGTGCATCTGCTTGGTGTGGTATTATTTCTGGGCAATATTATCACTGCCGCTTTTTGGAAGGTCCGGGCTGATCTGCAGAAGGACCCGGCCATGATCCATCGCACCGTGAAAAATGTCATGCTGGCCGACTACGTCTTTACGCTTCCCGGCCTGGTTCTCATCACGGTATCCGGGATTGTCATGGCTATCAAAGCCAACCTGCCCATGTCAGGACTCAATTGGCTGACGCTCTCCCTGCTGTTGTTTGCCATAAGCGGCGCCATTTGGCTCGCGGTGCTCCTCCCGTTGCAGCGTGCCATGATCCGGCACAGCGCACAATCGATGCTCAGCGGAAAGCCCTCCAGCGCCTATGAGCGGGCCTCTCGCCATTGGGCGATCTACGGCATTGCCGCTACACTGCTGCCGGTCATCATTCTGTATTGTATGGTGACAAAAAGCTTTTGATTTTTCCGGAGAAACCGATCCTGGAGGCTGATGATGAAATACTGCGGCTCGCAATTTTACGATAATGACGAAAACTTTCAAAGCTACCAAGAAAGAAGAAGTCAACAGGAAAACGCAAACGACACCTTGGAAAAGCCGGTCTTTTTGGAAATGCTGGGGGACGTAAAAGGACTGCGCATCCTCGATCTCGGCTGTGGGGATGCAGCTTTTGGCCGCGAATTGCTGGCTCGCGGCTGCAGTCATTATACCGGTGTGGAAGGCTCGAAAAACATGATGCAGGCGGCTGTGAACAATCTTGCGGGAACTACGGCTGAGGTGATCCATGAAACACTCGAAAAATGGGACTTTCCTCCTCAGCGGTACGATCTGGTGATCTCTCGCCTCGTATTGCACTATATTGAGGATTTGGCTGCGATTTTATCCGGTGTATACCGCACCTTGCGTCCAAACGGCCGGATCGTCTTTTCGGTCGAGCACCCCACGATCACCTCTACCTTGCAGCCATCCGGCACGCGCGCCAATTGGATTGTCGATCGTTACTTTCACACAGGTTATCGCGAGCAGCAATGGATGGGCGGGCAGGTGTTCAAATACCACCGGACCATTGAGGATTACTTTTTGCTGCTGCAGCAAGCCGGATTCCGGGTCGAGGCGCTTCGGGAGTCCCGGCCACAGCGCGAAAACTTTCTCCATGAGGAAACTTATTTGCGCCGCATGCGGATTCCGCTCTTTCTGTTTTTGGCGGGAACAAAGAGCTAGCGGCTATCGCTATTGATTTGGGACATGTCCGTGAATGACGCCTTCCCACCTCTCATCTTGGGCTTCACGGTCCTCGGTGATATTGCGCCAGCTTTGAAGTCCAACCACTTTCCACGTCCCGTCAACCGGCTGGAAATGGATACTGACATCATGGATCGCGGGTTTCCCGTTGTTCATTACCGTGATCTTTGCACGTCCATTTACCCAACCATCATGGGAAGTAATCGTCAAATCATGATAGTCCATGATATACGTTCCCTGGCTGCGCTCGTTTTTTACCCGCTCCACCCAGATCGCCTTGGCATCTTCATAGGAGATTTTCACTTCTTCATCAATGATCCCATCAAAATAATAGAGATAATCAAACGCCTTCTCTTCTTCCCCCGCCATCAAGTGCGCAAGAAAAGAGGAGGCATTTTTCTGCCCTTGTACTTTCCCAATGATACCGGGCGGATCCAGGATGTAATCGACAGAAAAGAACCCCAAGAGAATGACGGCGCACACCAGCGCCATACCGACTGATTTCCTCATGCAGACTGCCTCCCATTCGTTCTCTTGTTAGCTAAGACGAATGAGCAAATCCGTTCGTTGTTAGAAAAGTGAAAAAGAGAGCAGGAACGGACAGGTTCCTCTCTCTCTTTTTTGTGCTTGCCACTACAGCTGCAATATCAGATTGGCAAATAAAGCCGCTCTCTCCGGAAGGGAATCGGCCCGAATATGCTCGTGCTCTGCATGCAGCCCTTCCCCTTCCGCTCCAAGTCCGTCCAAAGTAGGCACTCCCAGCGCTGCTGTAAAGTTCCCGTCGCTGCCCCCGCCGACAGAAGCCTCCTGCAGTTTCATGCCGAGCTCGGTGGCAACTGCGCAGGCTGCTTGGTATAGAGCCTCGGTCGTCTCGGTACGCACCATGGGGGGGCGATTCAATTGCCCGCTGATTTCCAGCGATGCTCCTTGCAAAATCGGTTTCATGCCCAAAATCGCCTTGCTGATTCTCTCCGCTTCCTCCATAGAGGAGACCCGCACATCGATGTGTGCCTCAGCATGGTCCGGTACGACGTTGGTCCGGCCGCCACCCTGAATGATCCCGACATTAACGGTTGTCCCCTTTTCGTAATCGGTCAATTCCTGCAGCATCACGATCTGTCTCGCCAGCTCTTCCACCGCGCTGACCCCTTCTTGATGATGGTTCCCGGCATGCGCCGTGCGTCCGTGGACTTTCAGGGTGAAGATGCCGACACCTTTGCGTGCTGTTTTGAGAGCGCCTGTATGTGCTTCCGCGGGCTCCATCACCAGCGCATACGCACTTTTTCCCGCTTCCGTCTCAATCAGCTCCCGAGAAGAGGGGGACCCGATTTCTTCATCGGAATTGCATAGAAATACGATCTGTTTCTGTGGGGACAACCCCATTTCTCGCAGCGCCTTCAATCCCCACAACGCTATTATGATCCCGCTTTTCATATCCAGGATGCCGGGCCCGTATATCTTGTCTCCCTCCACCCGATAGCGCAAGCGCCCTTGGTCCCATACCGTATCAAAGTGGCCAAGGATCAGGATTTGCTCGTGGGCATGCCCGTACGTAAATTTCAAATGATCTCCTGTCTCCGTTTGCGGGTACACCTCGGGCTGCAAACCCAAATGCTTGTGAAAAAGCTCCTGGAGATATTGCCCGCATTCGTCCACGAGGCGCTTCACATTGGAAGGCGAATCCTTTTTCACAAATTGCTCCAAGTCAGCTACCATTTCGTCGCGATGCTGGTGCAGATACTCGCTGATTTGCCTGTTGGTTGTCTCGTTCATCTGTATCGTTGTCTCCCTTGGTGGTTATATAGAGGAACCTATTCTGTCTTCCCACCCATTCTGACTAGCAAAAAGCTTGCCAACCGATTTACAGGAAGAGATCAGGAATAGGATCCTTTTTGGTTGATTTTTAGGATAGATAACCAGCCAAAATAACCAATTTCATAACCAAAAACTGCATATGCTGCGGTAAAACAGAAAGAATTCTTGGTTTATTGTTTTGGCACGGTTGTTGCAATATTTTAAAAATTACATTAGCCTTAATTCTCAAAGGGGGATACATCTCACATGCAACCAGTGATTACCGAGCCTGTAAAGAAAAAGAGATTTCCGCAAATCGATGCCTATGTCCTCATTTTTTTCATCCTGGTCGTCTGCGCGGTCGCTACCTATCTGGTGCCCGCCGGAGAGTTTGAGCGTGTAAAAAATGGCGATGTCACCATTACCGTACCAGGCAGCTATCATACGGTGGAATCCAATCCTACCAGCTTCAAAGATTTGTTTACCGCCATACAGGAGGGAATGGTGAAAGGGGCGCCCCTGATTTTCCTCATCATGTTTACGAGCGGTGCTCTGGCTGTGCTGGAGAAAACCGGTGCGATCGACGCGTTCCTCAGAAAGGTGGTCATCAGCAGCAAAGATAAGCTGCTCTTTTTGATCATTCCGGTCTGTTTGGTGTTCTCCGCCTTGGGCACGGCTGGAATCATCGTCAACTCTGTCATCGCGTTCATCCCCTTGGGAATTGTCATCGCCAGAGGCTTGAAGCTGGATGCGATTTTTGGCGTTTCCCTGATTTATCTGGGAACCTATGCGGGGTGGAATGTCACCATCATGGCTCCACAGACGCTAGGTTTGTCCCAGCGCATCGCAGAGCTGCCGCTTCTGTCTGGCTTTGGCTTTCGCGTAGTCATTTATCTCGTCTTTTTGGCTGTGACGATTGGCTATATTTACTGGTACGCTACGAGAATCAAGCGAGATATTACTAAAAGCGCGCTTGGCTCTGAGATCTTCCCGAATTCGCTGGGCGAAAACCAGCTCGATCTGGTCAGTGCCGATCTCCGTCTGACTGGGCAGCAAAAGCTGGTATTGTGGTTTTCCGGCTTGTCTCTCATCGCCTTCATCGTATGTACGCTTACCCTAAAATGGAGCGAAAACGAAATGGCGGCGCTGTTCATCTTCATCGCCGTCGGTGCCGGCATCATCGTGCGCATGAGTGCCAATGAAATTGCCAAAACCTTCATGCAAGGCTGTCAAAAGCTCGTATACGGGGCCCTGATCGTCGGAATGGCCAGAGCGGTGATCATCATCCTGGAAAACGGCATGCTGCTGGATACGATCGTCAACGGACTGGCTACCCTGCTGGCTCCATTGACTCCGGTTACCGGAGCATTGGGCATGTTCATCGGCAGTGCCGCCCTCCATTTCCTGATCTCCTCCGGCTCCGGGGAATCGGCGATGCTCATGCCGATCTTGGTCCCGCTGGCTGATTTGCTGCACATCACTCGACAAGTCGCGGTACAAGCGGTCATGTTTGGCGAGGGTCTGGTCAACTGCATCAACCCGACATCCGGCGTATTGATGGCGATTTTGGCCACGACCGGCATTTCTTATGGAAAATGGATTCGCTTTATCCTCCCGCTCATCGGCATTTGGTTTGTCTTGGGATGCGTCTTTTTGATCATCGGTGTCTCGATCAACTGGGGACCTTTTTAAATAAGGGCTGACAGAGCGACGAAAAAGAGAGATACTTATCAGAAACTGCATGCACCAAGGGGGGAGACGTATGGAGAAGCCAAGCATCTTGCTTGTGACCAAAAGTAAAAAGGTTGGCCAAACCTTTGCACGGAACCTACGGACCTACTTCGGCTCTCAAATCGACATCTATCCCTTTTTGGAAAACGATCCGATCAAGGAAGACCTACTGAATCTGGTAGGTCTTGTTCTTGTTTCCCAAGAGGATTTGCTGGAGGGCCTGCCGAGAAGAAAGGAAAGCATCCCTATTCTCGTAGCCCGAAGAAACATCGAGATGATCAAGCTCGTCCCTTTGATGGATTTGAACGCGGGCACCACCTGTCTGTTTGTCCAAAATGACTGGATAACAGCCGTGGAATCGATCGAATTCCTGCAGAGATTGGGCTTTGCCCATCTGGAGTTTGTTCCCTACGCACCCGGCATGAAGCTTTCTGAAGCGCAAATGAGAAGCATCGATGTAGCCATCACCCATGGCTGGCCGGAGCTGGTCCCTCCTACTATCGAGCAGGTGATCAACCTGGACAATCGGCCCATCGATCTGACTACCATCTTTGATATCGCCCAGCACTTTCGTCTTTCGGTGGATAAGGCCCATTTTTATACGGCTGATTTTTTCCGCGATTTTGTACAGCTCGGGCGGAACCTCTCCATATCGGTCAACAATGAAAAACAGCTCAAGAAAAAGCTGGAGTCGATTCTGAATGCTGTGCATGAAGGCATCATTGGCATCGACGATGAGAACCGGATCACTTTTTTCAATGAGGATGCCGGTAAAATTCTGCGCGTGGATCCTGCGGAGTGTGTGGGCAAAACTTTGCAGGAGGCAGTTCCCGAGTTCGCCTCCCATGATGTGCTGTACTCCCATGGCGAAGTGACGAACCATCTTTTGCAGACCCGCCATCAGTTTCTGCTGGTGACCAAGATCCCCATGATGCTGGAGGACAAATGGCTGGGGGAAGTCGTGACGTTCCAGGACGTCACCAAGGTCCAGCAGCTTGAACAGGAGATCCGAAGAAAAAGCGTCCAGCTCGGACTGACTGCCAAATATGATTTCCACCACATCATCGGTGCAAGTGACGCCATCCTCTCCAGCAAGAAAGTCGCCTGCAAGCTGGCAAACAGTGATTATACCGTATTGATAACCGGAGAGAACGGGACGGGAAAAGAAGTGTTCGCCCAGGCCATTCATCAAAATTCCAGCCGCAGGGACATGCCCTTTGTTCCGGTCAATTTTGCCGGACTGACGGAAAGTTTGGCCGAAAGCGAGCTGTTTGGCTATGAAGAGGGCGCTTTTACCGGAGCGAAAAAAGGCGGAAAGGTCGGGCTTTTTGAATTGGCTCATAACGGGACGATCTTCCTTGACGAAATCGGTGATGCGCCGCTGAGCATCCAAGCCGCCCTCTTACGGGTTTTGCAAGAGCGGCAAGTCATGCGCGTGGGGGGAAATCGCGTCATCCCGGTCAATGTCAGGGTGATAGCCGCCACCAACCGGAATTTGCGGGAAATGGTCCAAAAGGGGACCTTTCGCGAGGATTTGTATTACCGGCTAGAAGTGCTGCCCCTGCATGTCCCCGCCTTGCGCGAGCGGCGCGGCGACATCCTGCTTTTAATCGATCATTTTCTGGAGCTGAAACACAGGAAGCTGATCCTGTCTGACGAAGTGAAGGATATCTTGCTGCATTACAGTTGGCCGGGGAACATCCGTGAGCTGGAAAATGTCGCGCACTATCTCACAGTCATCGTGGAAGGAAATCAGGTCGAGCTCCGCCATCTTCCCGAACGCCTGAGAAATGGATCGATTGGCGACAGCCAGACCGAAGAGAACAGAGAGATGGAGCAGCTCATGATGCTATTGCATCGCCACGGGACCCAGGAAGAGTATGCGGACATTCTGGAAAAGCTGTGGATATGCAGTAAGCGGGAAGAGCGCATCGGACGTGGCACGCTCAACGCCATGCTTACCCGTCCGTTGACGGAAGCCCAAATCCGCACCAGGCTGGATGCCCTGAAACGCCACGGCTTCATCTCCGTCGGCCTGAAAAAGCAAGGCATGCAAATCACCGCGCTTGGTATCGAGGTGTTGCGCAGGCTCAAGCAGGAACAAGCATAAAGATACAATTTATGTAAGATCCTTGCCAGATTGCTGGAGCTGTGATAAATTATCGGAAATCCCATATGTACGGCAATGACAAAGAAGAGTAAGCACAAAAAGGTCACTCCAGAGAGCTGATGGTTGGTGCAAATCAGTGTGAACGTTGTGCTGAATGGGCTTTGGAGCCTCCAAACCGAAAAGCAAAGTAGGCTTTGGCGATCAGTCTCATCGTTACAGGAGACAGGTATCGAGGCAGCTGTTGATTTCAGCAGCATGCATTCCGTACTGGGTAGAGTGAGCTTGTTTTTGTGCAAACGAGCTAATGAAGGTGGCACCACGGGTTCTCCGTCCTTTTTTGAGGATGGAGGACCCTTTTTGCGTAGATAAGAATTTATAAAAAATGCTTATCTACATAAGTGCAACTAGGGCTCCGCCAAAACGCTGGCGAAGCCAAGTTTTCTAAATTTCAATGGGAGAAAGGAGAGTGGCAGCCATGGCTGATGGTTGGTGGCGAAGCAAGCGAAGCAAGGAAAACAAAAAATGGAGGGATTTTGATGAGTAGCAAACCGATTTTGACATCCGGCATTCGACCAACAGGTGAAATCCACCTTGGCAACTATTACGGAGCATTGAATAATCTCGTCGAGCTGCAGCAAAGCTATGAGGCATACTTTTTCATTGTCGATATCCATTCACTGACCACCCATCCGAATCCGGAGCATCTGAGCCGTAATGTCCTTGAAGTTGCCCGAAATTACCTAGCGGCAGGTCTGGATCCGGAGCAGTCCACCTTTTACACGCAATCCAGCATCGCTGCGGAGATCTGTGAACTGCACACCTATCTGAGCATGGTCATGCCTCTGGGCGATCTCATGCGCTGCCCTACCTTTAAAGAAAAAGCGAAGCGGCATCCTGACAATGTCAATTATGGGCTGGTCGGTTATCCCGTCTTGATGACCGCCGATATTTTGATTCATAAAGGCCGCATCGTCCCGGTTGGCGAGGATCAGCTGGTGCATCTGGAGATTGCCCGGACGATCGTCAGACGATTCAATCAGCTGTATGGAGAGGTTTTCCCGGAGCCCCAGCCGGTCGAAGAAAATGCTGTGCGCATCCCTTCGCTGAATGCACAAGGCAAAATGAGCAAATCCGACCAGGCTGATTCCTATATCAGCATGGGAGATGAGCCGGATGCGGTACGGCAAAAAATCCGCAGAGCCTTCTCTGACCCGACCCGCGCCTACAAGCATCAGCCCGGGAATCCGACCAAGGAAGGCTGCAATGTGTACCATCTGCACAGCTATTTTACGGATCCAGCCAAACTCGCGGAAACCGCTTACAAATGTAGACGTGCGGAAATCGGCTGTGCCGAATGCAAGACGGTATTAGCTGAGTCCATTCTGTCATTGGTTGAGCCTTTTCAAACAAAACGGGCTGGGTTAGCGGATGACTACGTGCTGGAGGTGCTGCGTCATGGCGGGAGAAAAGCAAAAGAATCCGCGGGCAAGGTAATCGCAGAGGTACGCGAAGCCATCGGACTGCGCATGTTTTGACTAGGCAGTACTCCCTTGCCGGCTAAGGCAAGGGAGTTTTTTTATTCCTGTTGATGTTTCACCAATTCAGCTGCCAAATCCTCCGGTACGGCGATCGCGCGTCTCTCTTTGGCATCCATCATGACCATCGTGAAATCGGCATCCGCGGCCAATTCACCATTTTCTTTATAAATTTCCTGGTGCAGCACAAAGCTCTTCTTGCCTATCTGACCGGCTGTCGACACGATCTTGATCCGCTCCATCAAGCGCAGCTCTTTTCGGTAATTCAGATTCAGATTGACGACCACCGGCAAAATCTGACGGCGGCTCAGCTCCTCCCAGGTAAAACCGGCAAGGCTGATCCATTCGAATCTTGCCCATTCCATATACTCGAGATATTTCGCATTATTGACATGTCCCAGTGAATCGAGTTCAGTTGAACGCACTGTGTGCTCAAAAACATAAGCCATCCCGCATCCCCACTTTCCATCCGTATGATGCTAGTATAAATCAAATCAAGATGTGAGTGAATATTCATTCATTAACTTTTTCTGTTTTTCTCCCTGATTCCTTTATAATGAAGCGAAGAAGGATTTTCTGGAAGGAGATGCAGACGATGAGCTATCCAACGCTTGAACCCGTACTCCCACGAGCACGCCGTCGTTATCTGGATGTGCTGGACGGACTGAAGGAGGAAGAGCTGACCATGCGGCTCGGACCACGCCCATGAACATGACGCTTACCGGCAAACGAATCACGCTCACGACTCTCACTCCAGCGGACTTCTTTTCGGCGCTTGATGTATACAACAGCAATCCTGCCTACAATGAAGCCACGCTCGGGACTCCTGACCGCACCATGCAGGACCTGCAGCTTGAATACGAGACATATGCCCCGATTCCCTCTTCCCATTGGCTCGGGATATGGACAAAAGAACGCATGATCGGCCTCACTCACCTGCTGATCGAAAATCCGCATGATCAAAAAAGCTGGATCGGCCTTTTGTTGATCCATCAGGACTGGCAGCGTCAAGGATATGGCCGAGAAGCATTAGCCCTTCTCGAAAACCATGTACAGGAGATGAACAGAGATTACCTCCACACGGGAATTTTGGCTCAGGATACCGCTTCCCTGCACTTTTTCGGGACAAACGGGTACGAACAGTATCGACAGATTGAGGGTACTTACGGGCAGCTAATCCAACCGATTCTCATGCTGGTTAAGCCAATGAACGATTCGGCTTTTTCTTTAAGCTAACCGCGCCAAACCAGTCAGAAGGGGCTGTCTCGCATAGGGTTCATGCGTCGACGGAGTAAGGCCTATTCTGCAAAATAAAAATCTCGGGGAGCCACTCTCCAAAAAGGAATCAGGGCAAAATTCCCAAAGTCCTTCAATGGAATGTCAGGGAGTTGGAAAAGCTATTCCTGGGTGATGAATATGCATGTGTATATCGATATCATGGCGAGAACAGTCTCGGCGCTTCTGGCTTTTTTACTGATAGCGAGATTTCTTGGCAAGCAAACCGTTTCCAACATGACTTTTCATGATTTTGTTTCCGGTATTACGATGGGAGCAATTGCAGCGAATTTTGCCTTCAATGAAAAAATCCCGATCATGCATTTCGTTACATGTCTAATCATTTTTACCATCATTTCGTTCGTTTTTTCCTGGATGTCATTAAAAAGTCACCGTGCACGAAAATGGATTTCCGGTACACCCACCGTCGTCATTGATCAAGGGAAGATCATGGAGGAGAATATGAAGACCATCAAATATACCCTTGATTCGCTTACTCAATCGCTCAGAGAAAAGGATATTTTCAATCTGGAAGAGGTCGAGTACGCCATATTGGAACCCAATGGAAAGATCTCTGTAAAGAAGAAGCCTGAGTACCAGAATGTCACCAGAAAAGATCTCAACCTTCCATTTCCCCCAACATCCGCCTTTCCCATTGAGCTGATCATGGACGGACAGATTATGGAAAAGAATCTCAAAGAAAACGGGATTAAGCGGGAATGGCTAGTCAATCAAATCCATGGAAACGGGAAGAACATTACAGACGTGTTTTATGCCGTCAAGGCTTCCAACGGGCGTCTCGTGTTTGATTATTATCAAGATCATCTTTCTTCCCCGATCGACCAGGAATGAGGATACAAGCCGAAGTGGTCCATGCGTCTACTTCGGATTTTTTTGTTTCATCATCTCCGCAAAGGCCGATTCACCTCGCCGAACGGCGCCGACTGCCTCCCAGATGTACAGCGAGACATAACTGCGCCAAGGCATCCAGCTCTCCCCGATCCGCAGCATCTGAGGCTGATCCGGTTTTTCCGCAAGGCCATAGACCAGCTGCATCCCATTGCGCAGCCCAATGTCTGCAACCGGCAGCAGATCGGGTCTCCCCAAGCCAAACATCAACAGACACTCGATCGTCCACCGTCCGATCCCCCGCAATGGCAGCAAGTATTCGATCACTTCCTCATCGGTCATCTGCTCCAGCCGTTCCAGCTCAACCCTGCCATCTGTCACCGCACGGGCAAAATCGATGATATACTCGGCCTTCCGCTGGCTGAACTGCAAGGGACGCAGCTGCTCGACCTCCAAACGGGCTACAGCCTCCGGGGTCGGAAAAACAAGATATTCCTCGCCGGTCTGATCGGTTACGCTATCCCCTGCGAATTGCAACAGGCGAACGGTCAGGGTATTGGCAAAGGTCAGATTCAGCTGCTGGCCAATGATGTTCACGATCATTGCCTGAAACAAGTCCGGGATCAGCAAATATTTCAGTCCGCGAAAATAGGCAGCAAGCGGCTGCAAGTGCTTGTCATGCTCCATCATTGCATAGAGCGGCTGCAAATCGACACCCGCACTAACCATGTGGCTGACCGTTTTTTGCAGCTCCACCTGTTGAGCAGGGGTCAAATCCTGCTCTGTCGAGACGGTGAGTAAAGGCTGCTCCGTGCTGCCAGCAAATTGAAAAGTGACCACGTGCGAACGATTCCCGACCCGCAGTGCTCGCCGCATCCGTCCCGCTTCCGGTTCGATGCGCAGCTGGGCGTCAGGATGGGTTTGCAAACGGTACAGCAGCCGTTCAAATGAGAATGGTGGTTTTAGTGGGATATCAGCAGTAAACATCCAATTCCTCTCCCTTGTTTCCGGTTTCAATCATACAGTTATTTCCAGACTAACAGTCCTTTGCCCAAAAGAAAAGCGCACAACGAATTTCCTTCGTTGTGCGCGGGGAAGAGCCTATTTGCTGAACATGCCTTTCAAGACGAACATCACGTTGGCCGGGCGTTCTGCGAGACGGCGCATGAAATAGCCGTACCAGTCGTTGCCGTATGGCACATAGACACGCATCTTGTAGCCTTCCTTGGCCAATTCGATTTGCGATTGCATCCGGATCCCAAACAGCATCTGGAATTCAAACTGAGTGCGCGGAATATTGAATTCCTTTTCCAGCTTTTTCACATAGTCGATGATCTGATCATCATGGGTTGCGATGGCAGCATAGTTTCCGTTCAGCAGATGCTGTTTGATAATCTTCTTGTAATTTTCATCTACATCCGCTTTGTTAGGGAAAGCTACTTCCGGTGACTCTTTATAAGCCCCTTTTACCAGACGCAGATTCACGCGTGTGTCCTTCAGGTCCTCGATGTCCTGCTCCGATTTGTACAAGTATGCCTGAATAACCGTTCCCACGTTATCATAATCCTTCAACAGCTCATGCAAAATGTCGAGCGTCACTTGATTGTGGGCGTAGTCCTCCATATCGATACGGACGAAAATGTTCCCGTTTTTCTTGGCGGTATCCAGGATACGGCGCATGTTGTTCATGCACAGATCCTTGCTGATATCCAGACCGAGGGATGTCATTTTCAGGGAGAGATTGCAGTCTACACCGGATGCATGGATCGCCTCCAGCGTCTTGATGCAGTAATCCGCGGATTCATTGGCTTCCTCTACGCTAAAAACGAATTCTCCGAGATGGTCGAGCGTGCAGACGAGACCTTTTTGATTTAATTCACGCACCGATTTGATGGCGTCATTGATCGTCACGCCGGATACGAACCGGCTCGCGCCAAAACGGAGACCCCATTTTTTCGCCGCTGCGTTCAATGTTTTGTTTTTGGAAAGGAACAGGAAAAAATCCTTCAGTAGTTGTTCCATGATACCTATGTCTCCTCCTCAAATGCTTGTCTGTCACTATTCAAGCATAAATCGTGCCAAAGATACGCACTGGCTCGGATCGGGATTGGCCACGTCTCTTCCTGCTGACATCTTTACATATATGTACAAGAGTTGTTCAATTTTGTACACTTATGATTAAGAGCTTGGTACCTTTCCATTAGGATGTGATGATTTGAATCCGTTATTCTCTTTATATACACGCGTTAGCACATTTGCCAGCCCACTGCAGTCCGAGCAGATTAAGATATGCAGCGACGGCACATTCGGTGTTTGCCTGAAAAACGGCACCATCGCCCATGCCCTCTCGCTTCCCGAAGAAGCCACCGTAGCGGATGCCGTCCAGCTCGCCCTCGCTCATCCCGACGATCTTTATGTAGTGACCATGGATGAAACGAATCAGCCCAAAGGCCTTGTGACGCTGTCCACACTGCTTGCCATCGTGACGGAAGTGTACAGCAATCAGGCCGTGCTGCTGGATACGCTGCTTGCCACCATGAGCGAAGCTACCACCATCGTGGACAAACAAAACACGGTCCTTTATTGGAATCCATCTGCGGAAAAGATCTATGAGATTTCACGCGAGGATGTAGTCGGCGTATCGCTGGAGACCCATTTTGCCAGTGACTCGATCCGCCTGAAAGAAGCCCTGTCAGAGGGGACCATCCTGCAGCGTGTTTATCATGTGCCCAGGCCCGATCGTCACGTCTTGATCAACACCGCCCCTGTCCGGAAAAACGGGGAGATCATCGGTGCCCTGTCGATCGAGCAGGATATTACGGAGCTGGTCCGCCTCAATCAGGAGCTGGCGGACACCACCGCCCATCTGCAAACGCTAAAGCAAGAAATGAGCCGTTTTCAAGCGGGCGACGATCCTTTCTTTACGATTAAGGGGCACTCTGCTGCCATCCAAGCTGCGATTCAGACTGCGAAAAAAGTGGCCCAGACGGATGCTACCGTGCTGCTCTTCGGGGAAAGCGGCGTCGGAAAAGAACTGTTTGCCCAGGCCATCCATCAAGCCAGCCGCCGCCGTGATCAGCCCTTTGTCGCCATCAACTGCGCGGCCATTCCCGCCGCCTTGTTTGAAAGCGAGCTGTTTGGTTATCAGGGAGGCTCGTTTACCGGTGCCGAGAAAAAAGGAAAACCGGGGAAGCTGGAGTTGGCCCACGGCGGTACGCTTTTCCTCGACGAAATCGGAGAGCTGCCGCTGGAGCTGCAGGTCAAGCTGCTGCGCGCCTTGCAGGAACGGAAATTTTATCGGGTGGGCGGAACCGAACCGATCACTGTCAATACGCGCATCGTGGCCGCGACGAATCGCGATCTGGAAGAAATGGTCGCCCAAGGGCGTTTTCGGGAGGACCTCTTTTACCGCCTGAACGTGTTTTCGTTGGAAATCCCTCCGCTTCGCGAGCGCAAGGAGGATATCCTGGAACTTGTCCAAATCTTTATCCACGAGTATTCCATTACGCATGAGCAGCCTGTCCCGCGCATCAGTCCGGAGGTCATGCAAATGCTCTATGACTATGCTTGGCCGGGGAATATCCGCCAGCTGCGCAATGTGATGGAGCGCCTGTCCATCTTGCAGGAGGGCGGGGTGATCTTGCTCGAACACCTGCCTGCGTCCATCCGCGCAGAACGGACGGAGCGGCAGCATGAACCGCTCACCCCTCTGTCATTATCCGCCCCACGCCTGATGCCGTTTCTGCCGGAGGAAAATAAAATGAATGAAAAGGAACGGATCCTTGCTGCGCTTGAGCGTACGTATGGCAATAAAAAAGCGGCTGCCGATATGCTGGGCATCTCACGCGGCACGCTCTACAACAAAATGAGAAAGTATGGGATTGAGGATGAAAGATAAGGGACGATCTTTTTGTGAACAGCTTCGTTTCTATCCAGAGGAGTTCACCGTACAGTGCAATGGGGAGTCGGTGACACTCCTTCCCAAAGAATACGCTTTGTTTGAATATTTGTTCACTCATGCCAATCAGACTTTTTCCCGCGTGCAGCTGCTTGATTCCGTCTGGAGCATGGAAGAGCCGACTGATCGTACGGTTGATGATCATATCTATCGATTGCGCAAAAAATTAATGCCATGGGAAAGCTGGATTCGCATTGATACGATTCGCGGATACGGGTATAAGCTTGCTGTAAAAGTCTCTCCGCCTCCAGTGGCACCACTGCTCTATGATCCGGAGACCAATGCGTACCTGGAAAAGCTGATCGGCAAATACCACGGCTATGGCATGGGGGCTGCCTTGCAGACCCTGGCCGCCAACCAATCCGTTCTCGGCCTGAAAATCCCCCCTTTTTATGAAGTCTATACGCGGTTCGTCAGCGGTGATTTTCACTGGATAGCCCAGACCGATTCATTGACCTTCTGGGAAAAATCGTGTTACTTGCTTAACCTGTACACGCAGATTCAATTTGACGCTGAGCAAGCGCTCTATTATTGGCAGCAGGCCGCAAAATCGAAGCATCTGTTTCCCGAAGAGTGGCAAAAAGAAGTGGAATTGAACATGTTCACTTTGTATATGGAGACGGAGCGTATCGAAGAAGGCCGCGCATTGCATGAATCCATTCGCGAGCTTGTCTTTGGGATGGATTCGCCCAGCTTCCGGTTGTTCTGGTATGTCCACCGCCTCTACCTGGCTATCCTTACCCATGACCGTCCACTTGCAGAGGATACGATCGCATCAACCGAACGATTGCTTCAAGAACATCCGGTGCAGCGTGAGCTGGGCTTGTATACCATTGCAAAAGGGCTCTGGAAGTATCATCAGCAAGAACAAAACGAAGCGAGACATTTCCTCGGAGAAGGGGTGCGCATTTTACAGCAGACGCAATTCGTCCCCCACCTGTTAACCGGCATTCATCATATTCTCCATTATTTGCGCAAGTACCGGCTTGATGATGAGACATTGCGCACTTATGAGAAACTGTGGCGCAATTTGCAAGAAAAGTACAACTTGCCCCAGTTGGAGCAAATCATAACATCCATTCTGCGGACACATCTCTGATATTCCTCTGATATTTCTCCTATACGATGGATAGAAAGCAACGTATAAGGAGGAGCTACCCGTGCTCTTGAAAAATCGCGTCTTCGCCCGTATGTTTGCCGCCTACGGTCTCTCCACGCTTGGTTCGTGGTTCGATTTTATAGCCGTCTCCATTCTGTTGGGCTATGTATGGCGAGCCGATGCCATGACGATCGCCTTTCTCCCGCTGGTCTACTTTGCTCCCGCGATCCTGCTGGCGCAAATCGCCGGGATATACGCGGATCGGTGGAACAAGCTGCAGCTGATGATCGTCACGGACGTCATTCGCAGTGTCTTAACCATTCTGATGATCATGGCTGATGATCCGGTTACCCTGTATGCATTCATTTTCCTGCGGGCTTGCGCCACCGTTTTCCATACGCCAGCCCACCAAGCGCTGACCCGCCATGTCGTCCCCGGGGATCAATTGCTGCAAGCCGTCTCTTGGAACGGCACCGTGTTTCAGGCGGGGAAAATTTTCGGGCCGCTTTTGGGAGGAACGATCGCATCTGCTTTCTCTCCGCTCATCTGTCTGGTGATCAATGCGGCCACCATGCTCGCTTCTGCCGCCTTCCTTTTGTCGATCGGGAAAATCAAAGAGGAAGCAGAAGGACAACCGGAAAAAGAAACGAAGCCGCGATTCCGGGATGCCTGGAAAGAAGGCTGGCAGATCATACTTCGCAGTCGCATCCTTTTCTCCAGCACCCTGTTTTCCTTGATCGCCTTGTTTTCCATACAGCTGATTGACGCCCAGTTTGCCACGATCTTACGCGAAAAAGCACCTGGTCACCCCGAGCTTGTCGGCTGGGTCGTGAGTGCGATCGGCACAGGGGCTATGCTGCCGATGCTCGTGATGACCAAGCGCAAGGAAATGAGCGCATATGGCTGGATGTTAGGCGGCGGCATCTTTTTGATCGGACTGCTGTTTAGCTCGTTTGGCTTGTATCAGCCGCAATGGGGCCATTACCTGCTGCTCGTTGGCTCCTTCATCGGCGGAATCGGAACGGGTCTAACTTTTGTTTGCAGCAACTACGTTCGGCAAAAGGAGACCCCCAAGGAAGCCATGGGTCGTGTCACGGGCATTATTGAGTCGCTGAGCAGCTTTGTCTTTATGATCGCGCCGCTGCTGGGCGGAGGGCTCATCACGATGATCGGCGTGAGCAGCACCTTTATCATGATTGGCGCTGTCATTACCTTGATCGGGTTCGCAGGCGTCACCCTGCAGAGCTTCATCTGGGGTAGACGCGAAAAAAACCCGGAACCTATGGATTCCGGGGTATCAGCCTGATGATTTTATCGTCACCTTCACGCACATCGCCGCGGCCATCCCGATTGTTGGTCAGTAGATAGACCGAACCATCCGGCCCCTCTACCACATCACGAATGCGGCCATAACGATCATGGTAAAAAACAGCAGTCTCTGGCACTTCACTCGCTTGCGGCGATGGCTCTATCGTCAGCACCTGCTGACCCGCGAGGTTGGCCACTAGCAGACGTCCTGCCCAAGGTCCTTTGGTGAGGAACGTCATACCGGATGGCGCCCACGTATTCTCCCCGCTATGAATGAGCGGGGGCGTTTTTCCTGTTTCCTGTTCATCTCCCTGGACGTTTGGCCAGCCGTAATTGGCGCCAGGAGAGATGATGTTGATCTCGTCGTGGGCAGACTGGCCATGCTCGGAGCTGTATAGCCTCCCATCGCGCGGATTCCAGGCCAGTCCCTGTGGATTGCGATGGCCGTAGCTGTAGATCGGAGAGCCGGGGAAAGGATTATCTGCAGGGATCCTGCCATCGGTGGTGATCCGCAAAATTTTCCCAGCCAGACTGGACAGATCCTGGGCCAGCTGTCGATTGCCCGCATCTCCCGCCGTGATGTACAAGTATCCGTCCGGGCCAATCTTGATCCGCCCGCCATTGTGGATCGTATGGCCAGGAATGCGGTCGAGCAATACCTTGTCAATCTGGGCCTTGTTGTTTTGCTCACGCAGTCGCAGCACCCGATTGTAGATTCGCCCTCCTGACTGGTACGTATGGTACACATACAGATAATGATTTTGGGCAAATAACGGGTCTACCGCGATTCCCAGCAGTCCTCCCTCCCCCTGGCTGATGAAGGGAGCCGGGAAGGCAATGACCGGATCCGGCAGCAGCTTGCCCTCCGCGATGACACGTACCGTACCCGGTCTTTCGGTAAAGAAAAAACGCTGATCAGGGGTAATTGCCAATGACCAAGGAACCTGTAAGCCGGAAGCTGCCACTACGGGGCGGTACGGGATATCCGACTCATTCAACTGCCTGGGAGCTGCTTCCCGCGATTGTGTCACCGTAGCATCGCTAACCATCTCTGCTGATTGCATCGAGCTTTGTGGTGATGCCGCATCACAGCCCATCCCGATGACTAGAAAAAACATGGTGACTGCCAGCATCTTCATCTTTCTCCTATCCATCTTCCACACCCTCCTATCGCTTTCATTTTCTCCCGAGCGCTTAGAAAAACTTGGCTACGCCAATCGGAAAGTTATTACTTTCTGATTTACCAAAAGGAAAACCACACCAATTTTCCGGTGTGGTTATGCGTTCTCATGGGCTGCCCTTCTATTCAGTTCTTCCAACTGCCGCTGGAGCAAATATTTTCGTAAGACAAGCAAATTTTTTGAATTGATTTCAATGATCCTGCAACCGTAGAGATAGCTGCCGCCTTCTTCTTTTATATGCAAGATCTCAAGCCGAGCATTCACGACGCCATCATCGCGGTTTTTGCCATAGAGCTCCATGTAGAATGGCATCACCGTCTTCACTTTCAACTTCTCATTGTAGCGAAAAGCCAATCCACCCAGACTGACGTTAATCACTTCCACCATCGGATCGATCAGGGGATGTTTTGCCGGATCGCTCTCTGGCAGACGAATCCAGCCGTCGAATGAAACGTCAAAGCGGGGATAGCGCCTCCGTTGCTCTTTGAATTCGACAGCGGTAGGCGAATGGAAGATGATTAATCGATGCGCATCTCTCGCCAAAATGACCCCTTCGAAATTATTCATTTGCTCGTAATTTCGTGTAATCATGCACGGAATCGGGTCCCCAACGGAAAAATCAATCTCTTCTTCAAACACGACCTCGAGCAGATCGCCTTCCTCATAAGTGACCTTTCCCTCGTACATCTTTTTTCCGCGCTTAATCTGTAGTATGCTCTCCATCTTTCTTCCCCCGCATGAAATTCTCGACTCTCACATACCAGGATGACTGTACCATGCTATTCCACCAAATCAGGGAATCCAAACAACACTGCCGCAAAATAAGGTATAATAAGCTCACTGCTTAAGAGGAGGTTGAACAACCATATGTCTACGTACCAATGGGTTACCCTTGCCCTCGCCATCGCCGTGGCAGCTTGTGTTGTCGCGATCGGCATTTTCATCGCTGAAAAAAGCGTAATCGGCATTATCGCATCCATCATCGGCACCGTTTTCTTTTTCGGCGCTGGTTTCCGCTACAAAAAGAAACATTCATAATGAACGGCGGACAAGCAGGCTGCTTACATAAAACAAAAGGGCCGGCACACTGCGCGCCTGACGTAGCAGCTCCCTTGCAACCGTATAGATATCGGATTGCTTGCGATTCACTTTCCGATCCGCCAAATACAATGCCACGAGTCCATCGACGATCATCCGATGAAAGGATGCATTCGGCAGCTTTGCCGCATGATTTTTTGCTTGCGCGACAAAGTATTGCAGTCGGGTGATCGCCTCGTCGGACGAGGTATAATAGCTGACAAAATTCAAATCTCCCCCGAGCCGATCCTCTTCCAAGTCAATCAGATAATCCAATAAGATATGTAATCCACATACCCAGGGAAAATAAGCATTACACACCTTTTGCACGTTTTCCTCTGCCAAATGCTCCGCTGTAGCCATGGTAAACAGGGCAAAGATGCCAATCGTAGAACCGGTCACGGCTGAAAACTCCTGCCAATAAATCTCCGGATACCGTTCACGGTACTGGTTCCACCAGGCTAGGAGATGCGGTTCCCGATCCGGCTTGGCAATATGCTTGTACACTTGCAGATCGCTATATAGTTTGGAAAATTCCAGGACTCTTTCCTGTATCATCGCATACGAGGGCAGCTGCTTAATGTGATGCTGGCAGGTTGTCACCAGCTCTTGCAGGTATCCGCCGTCGTTTTTTTCGGTCCGATAGAGATAATAATCACGCAAGGGGGCATCCGGAGTCAATGCATCCTGCATGGAACGGTGCAGTTGGCGGAAATCCTCGGGATCCAGCGATGTGCTGCGGTCGCAGAGATTATCCAGATAATCACTGATCGTCTGATAGGCCACGATCAGCGGCACCAGATCCTTGGCGTGGACAAGCTCCTGTGCGGCATATACGACACCGCCTTGCAGATGAAATTTTTTGGTGTCCATGCTGGCCAGCGCCTGTTTGCGCAACTCTTCATCAGGGATATCGCCTGCTCGCTTGTACCAAGACGAATATTCTTTCTCCATGATAGGCTTTATGTAACGAAACACTCTGTACAGCAGCTGCCATGGATGACGAATCTCCTTCCCCATTTCGTAGGCGCCTCCTTTGTTATGTATACCCTATGGCTTGTTATGAGATAGCTATATAGTACCATACCTTGTACCTCTCATTCTCCCCAAGCAGTTCAATCTAAAAACTTTTTATAGATTTTTATAGGCTTTCATGTAAAAATTATATAATGTACAAATTAGATTTATAGAAGAAAAGGGGGATTAACCGTGAAAAAACGCAGTTTATTTGTTTCACTCGCACTTCTCCTCAGCATGTCGCTCCTCTCAGCTTGTGGCGGCGGTGGCGGACAGCAAAACAATGCCGGCGGCGGCGGTGGAGAAGCACAGCAGCCAGCAGCATCAGCAAACGATCCGAAGCAGTTGATCATCGCAACCGGCGGTACTGGTGGTACATACTACCCACTTGGCGGCGGAATGGCTGATCAAATCACGAAAAACGTGGGTGTGACAGCTACTGCTCAATCGACAGGGGCATCTGCTGAAAACATGCGCCTTATTCGCGATCAAGGTGCTGACATCGCTTTCACACAAAGCGATATCGCTGAATATGCGAACAAAGGTACAGCGATGTTCGAGCAAGACGGCAAAATTGAAACATTCCAAGCCATCGGCGCTCTCTACAACGAAACGATCCAGATCGTTGTTTCTCCTGACAGCGGCATCAATACCGTTGCTGATCTGAAAGGAAAACGCGTATCCGTTGGGGCACCTGGAAGCGGTACCGAAAAGAACGCTGAGCAAATTTTGGAAGCTTATGGCTTGAAATTTGAAGATGTTCAACTGCAGCGTCTTTCCTTCGCAGACTCTGCGAAAGCAATCCAGGACGGTCAGCTTGATGCAGCTTTCCAAACAGCAGGTACACCTACAGCTGCCATCACTGAGCTCGCTGCTACCAAAGGGGTTAAAATTATCCCGGTTGACGCAGACAAAATCGATGCGATCATTGCGAAATATCCTTTCTATACAAAAGACACCATCCCTGGCAATACCTATCAAACCGTTAGTCAAGATGTAACAACCGTTGCGGTAAAATCCATGCTCGTTGTGCGCTCTGACCTCAGCGAAGATCTCGTTTACAAGATCACCAAATCGATCTATGAAAACGTAGATAAGCTGGGCCACGCGAAAGCAAAAGAAATCAAACTGGAAAATGCTCTTTCCGGTGTAAGCTTGCCTGTTCACCCAGGTGCGAAAAAGTTCTTTGATGAAAAAGGCGTGAAATAAGCTTACGATGTTCATGCTATCCATAGTAGGAGCAGCAAAAGGGCGGACTACGTTCCGCCTTTTCTCCTTCTTGGTCGTTGCAGCAGCGCTTCTCCTCTTTTTACAGATTCCTCTCTCTACATCACTGGTCATCCGGGATACGCGATCCCAGCAGATTGTATGGAGTCATTCGATTAAGAACGGCGACTCATTCGCCATTCGTTTTATTCATTCCATACATCGCACTCCTATCGTTGAATATTATTTGATTAAACAAGAGCAAATCCAATTGCATCAAATGACCTTTGAGGAGTATGGAATCGGGATGGAAAGCCAGCTTGCACCGGGGGAACAACTCTTGATCGAGGACGGGGATTTTCGCGTCGTCAACATGAACCGCTTGTTTCCTGCGCTGCATCTGTTTATCGGCCAGGTACGAGCCAATCACACATTGCTCTTTGAAGGCAAAGAAATCCCGTTTCGCACACTGGATAAACCCGGTTCTGCCGTCACGATCCAGGTGGAGAAACAATCAACATGGGAAAAGTTGGGGGGTTGGTTATGAGCCAACAGAATATGAATCAACAAGAGATGGAGGAACTCATCGCGAAGTACGATAAGGAATCAGCCTTTCGTCAGCTTTCCGGTGCCATGAAATGGGTCTCCTACGGGTTGCTCGTTCTCTTCTCTGTCTATCAGCTTGTCAGCACACTATTTCTTACCTTACCACCGCAAATCCATCGTCCTATTCACTTGGCGTTTGGGTTGGGGCTCGTATTTCTGCTCTTTCCGGGACGAGCCAAAGGCAATAACGACAAAATAGGTATTGCCAATACGATCATGTCGATTCTGGCAGTTCTCGTTTCGTTGTACTGGGTATTTGATTATGAAGGCTTGGTCATGCGGACCGGTAACTATACCACGCTGGATCTGGTCGTCGGCGGAGTGGCCATTTTGCTGGTCATGGAAGCAGCCAGACGTGTCGTTGGTCTGCCTATCGCTATCATTGCGATTATCTTCTTGCTCTACACGTATTTTGGTCCGTATATGCCAGGATTTTTGGAGCATCGCGGCGTCAATGTTTCCCGTATTATTGGCCATACCTACTTTACATTGGAAGGGATTCTCGGATCCCCGATTGCCGTATCTTCCACGTTTATTTTCCTGTTTATTCTCTTCGGAGCCTTTCTGGAGAAAACGGGTGTAGGCGATTACTTCAATGACCTCTCCCTCGTGATTGCCGGGCGTCGCATCGGCGGCCCTGCAAAGGTAGCGGTCTTCTCCAGCGCCCTGCAAGGGACGATTAGCGGAAGCTCCGTTGCGAACGTAGTGACATCCGGTGCGTTTACCATTCCGATGATGAAGCGGTTAGGCTATCGTCCGGAATTTGCCGCGGCGGTAGAAGCTTCCTCCTCAACAGGCGGACAAATCATGCCGCCGATCATGGGTGCAGCTGCATTCTTGATGGCCGAGTTCATCGGCGTACCGTATTTTGAGATTGCCAAAGCAGCAATTTTGCCAGCGATTCTCTTCTTCGTAGGTATTTGGATCATGACTCACTTTGAAGCGAAGCGTCTCGGTCTTCGCGGTCTGACACAAGAAGAGCTGCCGGACAAAAAAGAAGTATTGAAAAAGATCTATTTGCTACTGCCAATCTTTATCATCATTGGTGTTCTGAGCATGGGCTACTCTGCAGAAAGATCTGCGGTGATTGGGATTATCTCTTGTGTCATCGTAGGGGCATTCCGTAAAGAAACGCGCATGGGATTGCGCGATATTCTGGACGCGTTTGCAGCAGGTGCGCGTACCGCCCTTGGTGTTGTTGCAGCTACCGCTTGTGCGGGCATTATCGTGGGTACCGTTACACTGACAGGTATTGGGTTGAAGCTGGCAAACGGTCTGCTTGACATGGCTGGCGGCGTACCGATCCTGGCTCTGTTCTTTACGATGATTGCCTCCCTGATTTTGGGGATGGGAACACCAACCACTGCGAACTACATCATTACCTCGACCATCGCAGCGCCTGCTCTGGTGCTGATGGGGGTACCAGATATTGCAGCACATATGTTCACCTTCTACTTTGGTATTGTGGCAGATATTACTCCACCTGTAGCGCTCGCGGCTTTTGCGGCATCTGGTATCGCCAAATCAAAGCCGATACAGACTGGGGTCGAGTCGACACGATTATCGATCGCAGCCTTCATGGCTCCATACATCTTCGTGCTCTCGCCACAACTCTTGTTAATTGATACGACATGGTACGGAGCGCTTTGGATCATGTTTACGTCAACACTGGGCATGATTGGTGTCGGAGCCGGCTTGATCGGGTTCTGGATGGCAAAGATGAACTGGTTGGAACGCATAATTGCTCTTGCAGGAGGCGTATGCTGCGTCGTTCCAGGCTTCACGACCGATTTGATCGGTTTTGTCTTGATGGCGTTGGGCTTTGGTTTCTCCTTATACAAAGCTCGCACTCAAAAACAATTGCAAGCTTCCTAAGCGTAAAGAAAGCCCGGAGCAATGGCTCCGGGTTTTTTTGGCGTTCGCTGATTAATTTACACCGATGGCAGTGTACGCATTTTTGACGGCAGTCACTTCTGCGGAAGAGGCGCCATACAGATCGGTAGCAGCCTGTATGGCAGCTTGTCTCATTGCTGCAAAATTCGAAGAAGAGGTAAGATAACGAGTCAAAGCACGGTAGTAAATTTTTTCAGTAGCTGCACGCCCTATGCCGTTCACCTTTACTCCGTAGTGGGTTCCACCCTGTGCGATCAGGTAAGCTGCTTTGTTGTTGATGCTGGAGTTGGTGTGAACGCCGCCGTTGTCGCTCGTACCCGTATAGCGTTTGCTGTAATGGTCGGGATCGCCAAAATCTGTTGGATCCTCCAACGAACGCAGGGCGTCTCCGGATCGGACGACATCCTCACCCATCAGCCAGTCATCACGATCGACCATCGCGCCGAAAATATCAGACAGCGACTCGTTCAAAGCACCCGATTCGTTGCGATAGGTCAGATTGGCGGTTCTTTCTGTCACGGCGTGAGCAAGCTCATGCGCGACCACGTCGAGGCCGCCAGCCAGCGGATAAAAGGAGCTGCCTCCATCCCCATAGACCATTTGCGTGCCGATCCACGCTGCATTGGCCCAATTGGAGCCTACATGAACGGAAGAGACGATTTTGGCTCCGTTATTGTCATATGAATTGCGTCCATGGGTGTTCTTAAAGTAATCGTAGACGACTTCCGCGTACTTGTGGGCATCGACGGCGGAGCCATCCGTGAAATAGTTGTTCGTGCTGGAAATGGTGGAGCCTGGCAGCGATGTGGAGTAGTATGGCTGATTTTTTGCGTCATAGGTCTGGATTCCGTTGCCGCGGCTTGTCCCTTTGAGAATATAGGTGCCACCGCTGCTGGTGGTTTCAAAGGTTTTCGTGTCGCCAAAAACGCCTGTCCCCGACCCGGTTGCCTCTTTGATGATATTAAACTTATCGATCACCTTTCCATTCGTCGCATCGACAAAGTAGTGCCAGTATCCGGGCTCTGGGGATACAAAGGAAGTTTTCACCTCGTAAGCGAGGTAGAATTTGTTCTTATGCGGATAGACATAGAGCTTCGCCTCTGGCTCCATTGCGTACTCCTTGATTTTTCCTACTCGCTTCTTCAGGTCTTTTTCCACGACTTCAATCGCTTCTTTTTCCTTGATTTTCGCTTTTTTCGGAATTTTTTTGTCTTCCAGATCCGGAATCACTTGCCCAAAGAAGGTCGTTACATTTTCGTCCTCATCGAGGGAAATCGTCTGATCCGAGCCATATACCGGAATGCCTTCATACATTTCAACGAGGCGGAAATGATAGGTATCCGTTTTCTTGTCGGATTCCTGTTCGATAATCTTAAACTTGTCCTTCACTTCTCCATCCAGTTGGAACAGATCTTTCTTTTCCTCGAGATAAGCAAACACAATCTCTTTTTTGTTCAATCCCTCTGGCGCTTCCCACTTTTCTCCGATAAAGGTGGGGGTCTCGTACTGCTCACTCATGAGCATCTGCGGCTCCTTGTCTCTTGCTTTTGCCTGGATGATGGAACCGTTTGACAACATCCCGCTGAACGCAACCGAAGCGACCAACAACGACAAACTGACCCTTTTTTTCATTTGTTTTACCTCCTATATTTTGGAATATTACTATGATTTGATTATTTCAATTAATTGCCATTATAGTCAATTTTTAAAATCTTACATTCTCCGCCTTCATTTTTCCTTCGTTGACAGAGAATGAGCGGATCTCATGCGTTTGCCGTCGTACTGCTACGAAATCAGGCGGAAATTGCAGCAAAAAAAATAGCCAAACTTCCAGCTTTCACTGGAATTGGCCAAGGCTATTAATTGCTTTAACGTTTTACATTATTGCTATGTTAACGTAAAAAACATCGATGAAATAAAAAATACCTATAGACATCGTCCTCTCGGGCATGGTCTATAGGCTCTTTTTCTTATTCCGTATCCAGCGAATTCTCCCGTTCCTGTTCTTCCGCGTAGCGTGCCAGCACCCCTTTATCCAGATGGGTCCAGCCGTCCTGCTGTTCAATCTTTCTTTCTTTCATCAGCTTGCCCAAGGCACGCTTAAATGCAGACTTGCTGATTCCGAATTTCTCCTTGATCGTTTCCGGTGGCGTATCATCGGTGTACGGCATCGCCCCTCCGCGACCAGCCATATAATCGACCAGTCTGTCCGCATCATCCCCGAACTGCTTTTCCTTGCGTTCGCGCATGGAGCCATTCAAACGCCCATCCTCCCGCACGTAGGTGATGCGCGCCTTGATGGTTTGCCCCATTCGCAGATGCTCCGTCATCTCATCGCGGTGAACAAACAGGATATGTTCATTCTCCGTGAAGAGCAAGGCGCCATTTCCCAGTGTTTTGTAAACGGTCGCTTCGACCCATTTATTGCGCATGTGCGGTTCCGCTGGCTGGCTGATGTCCAGGATCGCCTCTTCATTCGCCGGTCTGGCCACCAGTCGCCCGTTTTTATCCCGTTTCATCGTCACAAGCACGTAGTCTTCCGGCTGCGGCCATTCCTCTCTCATTGTCGGCAGATCGTCCACAAACATCAGCAGGTCTTTGCCGATCCCGTTATCCAAAAACACCCCCAGCTTGGGGTTCACCGAGACCACCTCGAGCCAGCCATATTCGCCCAGCTGCACATGCGGCATACGGGTCGTAGCGGTCAGCCGGTCTTCGGAATCCAGGTACAAAAAGACGGTCGCTTGGTCTCCGACTTCAAACGTTTCATCCGTATCATTTTCGTGTAACAAAATACCGGTACCCTCGTCTTTAAGGAAGTATCCATACTCCACCTTTCTGTCAATCAGCAAGGTCACGATCATACCCGGTTGAAACAGCCCTTGGCTGAAATGCCCAGGCTTCTTTGCTTTGTTCGTTTTGTACGATTGGTTGCGATTGGTTCGCATTTGTCTTCTCATTTGTCGCCATCCTTTTGCAAAAGCTCACAGTCCATAGCTTTATTATACCAATTGGTTTCCTCATTTAGGCAAGTCCATCCAGAGAATACATACATATATAACACAAGTGCATGTCTCGTACTGCCATTTTTGAAACAAGGAGCGAAAAACCCATGCTAGTTTTGATCGAACACATCATTTTAGGCATCATCCAAGGCTTGACCGAATTTCTCCCGATTTCCAGCACCGGCCACCTCGTATTGTTCCGACAGCTCTTTGGCCTGCAAGAGGCGGGGCTCTTGTTTGACACGATGCTTCACTTTGGGACGTTGATTGCGGTGATCATCGTCTTTTGGCCGGAAATCCGGCAGCTCTTACGCAATCCTTTTGGCAAGCTGGCACGCCTGCTGGTCGTCGGTACGATTCCTACTGCAATCATCGGTCTTACCTTCGAGGATTTTTTTGAGGAAATCTCCCAGACCGGGGTGACGATCGGCTATGAATTTCTGTTGACAGGACTCATTATCTGGGCAGTCGAGTCAATGCCTAAAGGAAAACGCAGCTTTGAACAAATCAATTACACGGACGCGCTGATCATCGGGACGCTGCAAGGCGCTGCGATACTGCCTGCGATCTCCCGCTCCGGCCTGACCATCGCTGGAGCGCTCATGCGCGGCATCGAACGGGGAGAGGCGGCACGCTTTTCTTTCCTGCTATCGCTGCCTGCAATCCTGGGCGGAGTCGTCCTGCAAACGAAAAAGCTGGTGGAAGGTCCTGTCGAAAGCATCGCCCTCATCCCCATGCTGATCGGCACGATGTTCGCCGCGATTGCCGGATATTTCGCGATACGCTGGATGCTGAAGATTATCAGCACTGGCTCCATGAAGGGCTTTGCGGTCTATGTCTGGTTGCTTGGTATCATCATCCTCGGAATGCAGTTTTTTGGCTATTGGCGGATGTAATGTAAGGGTTTGTGCAAACATTGTGGTGGGGGAAGGGAAGACCGGGCGGGGCTCCATACTTGCCACACCCGCTTAGAAGAGGAGACCGCCCGGTTCCGCTCGCAAAAACGGGACGTTGCGCAAAAGGGTTCAAAGAAGCTTATTCACCCGCAGGGGTTGCGTAACAAGCGTGTCCCGTTTTTGCAAGCTCCACCTCGGTCGGTGTGACAAAAACTCCGCCCGACCCGGTCTTCCCTTCCTCAATGAGCGGTTGGCCCTCCATTCAATTAGCATCTGCTACTAAGGTGAGCGTGTTCCAAAACGGAGCGCCTGCGAAGCCCGACCTAGCTCCACAGTAAATCGCAGGAAAAAGGGGGGCAAACTTGGCTAAGCTGCGAAGCCATGCCACTTTTTGCACACCCCTGCGATTTGCTGTGGAGCGGACAGACTCTACTTACAGCGGGCCGAAGAATGAAGCGGAGTTTTGGAACATGTTCACCTCACCATAGTAGCGGAAGCACCACTACCACCCCGCAGCCATGTTGTACCATTGGAAAAAATTGAGGAAAAAGCGCTTTTTTCGAGCAAGCCTCGTCAAAGCGCTTTTTCTCTTTTTTATGGCCGGATGAACATTTGCGTCCAATACACGCCGTATGCTCCGCCTTCTACATAGCCTACACCGATTTGCGTATACTGCGGATTGAGTATGTTTTGACGATGCCCCGGACTATTCATCCAGCCTTGCATCACCTGAGCGGCAGTCCGTTGGCCAGCGGCAATGTTTTCACCCGCAGCGTGATAAGAAATATTGAAGGCTCGCATCATGTCAAACGGGGAGCCATAGGTGGGCGATATATGGGAAAAGTAGCGACGGTCCCGCATATCCTGCGATTTGATCCGTGCAACCCGAGACAATTGCCAGTTGTTCGCGAGGGGTCGCAAGCCTGCTTTTGCCCGTTCTGCATTCACCATCTGGATCACTTGCTCCTCAATGGACAGGACCTGCCTAGGGACCAATGGAATCGTTACTTTGTTGCCCGGATAAATCAATGCGGGATTCCGAAACTGTGGGTTGGCCTGAATGATCTCGGACAAGCCTACTTGGTATCTCTGAGCGATTTTCCACAAGCTGTCCCCCGGCTGGACGATATACACATCCGTTTCAGGGGTTTGGGCATCTACAGAAGGTACCGAAAAGGCGGATAAGCAAAGACAGAGCATCGCCATGCAAACAAGCAGCTTTTTCATCAACGCATCTCCTCCTTATCGGCAACGCCACGTCTTGCCACCATTCTTAACACCATCAACAGGACTCCGTATACCGCAGCTGCAAGCAAGGCAGCAGTCAGCCAATTATCTGTGCCTATCAGCAAATAAAACAGGGCGTGTGCGACAAACAAGCCCAGCACCCAAGCGAGTACATTCATCCGTCTGAGAAAACGGAATACATTATCCACTTGTTCAATCACTCCCGGTTGTTAATGCACTGCTAGCTTTGGTATTGCCAACCGGGGTGAAACTTATGCTACTCCCAATTACTTGTGGACTTGATGAGAAACCCTGCACGCTCCAGTATTTCCGCCAGCACATCAAGCGGCGTATCTGCTACCTCTGCAAACTCTTTGCGCGTATGTAAATGAATCGCGTCAGGAAATTCCTCCCGCAGCAGTTTGCGCAGCTTTTTTCCACTGTCATCCTCATCCGTAAAAATGTACAAATCCGCTTCAGGGTCGATTTCTTCCCTGAGCTCCTCTGCCCGCTCTGCGCTGAAGGTTCCATAGGTACACAGGATGGTGACCGGTTCATCCAGCACACTGCGCAGCCGCTCGCGATCGGTTTTTCCTTCTACAATCATCACTCGGACATCCATTCAAATACCTCCCGCCACCAAGTCTTTGCATCCATTCCTGCCATACCGATATCTGGATGATTATACGCGAAAATGCAAAGCCAGACTACTGATAGGCATGAGAAAAGGGGGGCAGCGAACATGGGTAAATTCAAAAGCCAACGGAATGCAAATCAAATCGGCCTTGCGGTAGCAGGCCTTACCAGCAGTACCGTCGCAGACGATCTGCACACGGAGGACAACCAGGGGAACTCACGCCCGCAGAAAAGCAAATCCCAAAAGAATCCGTAAGACATTGCTGTTACTGCAAAACAGCGAAGCCGTGCAAGATACGGTCTCGCTGTTTTATTATGCGGTTAAAAGCCAGGTGGACCGTTTAGAATCATAGCATGATGTCCACGCTAGAAAAGAAAGCTGTACTAGCAAGGAGAGAATCGGATGTCTTTTTTTCCCCATCCCCGCTCGGACGGGCCAACGGATCACCCTCGTTGGTTGACAAGCCATTATCGTATGTCCTACCTGCTCGAAGATGACGATCACGACGAAATCCACTGTGACTATATCGGTACAGGCAAGTGGTTGGCAAATATCAGACCCCGCAAAAGAAAGAATGCATCTTTGCGGATCGCGTCGTTTACAAAGAAATAACTTGTCAATAAAATAAATTCTTGCTAATAATGGTTATATGACTATTGAACAAGTACACGCAAACGAAGTCCGCGTCAAGATTTTTAAGGCACTTGCCGATGAAACAAGACTGCAGATCATCAAGAAGTTGTACGAAACGGGAAAAGAGCTGGCCTGCGGGGAAGCATGCCCGGAAGATTTATCATCCAAATCAAATGCTTCCTACCATTTCCGCACGCTGCGGGAGGCAGGACTGATCAAGGTAAGAAAGGAGGCGCAAAACCGCTTAGTTACCTTGCAAAAAGAAACTTTTGAACAGTATTTGCCCGGTTTTCTGGATACCCTGTAGGCGGTATCTCTTTTTTCGGTTTTTAGTTCAATTGTTATTTAACTATTAAATATAAATCGTAACTTCGAGGTGTTCTTTGCATGAGAAACATGATCATTCCCTTATTTTTGGTCGCTTTTGTTATTGGTACCGATACGTTTATCGTGGCACCCTTGCTGCCCCTTCTGCGTTCTGAGTACGGGATTAGTGCCGCCATGTCCGGATGGCTTGTCAGCGCTTATGCCTTGGGGTATGCTCTTTTTGCGCTGATCGCTGGTCCCTTGTCTGACAACTGGAATCGGAAAAAAGTGATGACTTGGGGGCTGGTATTTTTTGCTGTTTCAACGACCCTTTGCGGATTCGCCGACAATTTTACTGCGCTATTTGTTTTTCGTTTTCTCGCAGGGGTTAGTGCCGCATTCACCAGTCCGCAAATATGGGCGCTGATCCCGGCATTGTTTCCTGCAGAGCGGGTGGCAAAGGTAATGGGCATGGTCATGGGAGGATTATCCCTATCCCAGGTCTTAGGCGTTCCTCTCGGCAACTGGTTAGCGACTGTACATTGGTCATTCCCGTTTTATATGATTGGTGCATGTGCCCTGCTTCTTGCTTTGATCATCCATATGGCATTGCCGGAGCTAAAGCCAGCCAGTTATGATGGAAATCGACCTTCTCTGTTCGGACGCTATACCCGATTGCTGGCCTCCGCCGTTACCAGACGGGCATTTCTTGTTTACTTCATTGTCTTCACCGGTTTTTATGCCGTGTTTGCATTTGTGCCCAACTGGCTTTCCGATCATTTTCATGTCGCTCAGCTTATGATTGGCACGATCATGCTTCTTGTTGGTGTTGGTAACTTAACAGGGAGCATCACCAGCGGATGGCTGCTGGAGAGATGGGGGCGTCCAAAAGTAGTAGGATTCATGCTTTGCGGAGCCGCCGCTACCTTTGTCTTACTGCCATTTTTTTCTTTAAACGCAGTCATGATCATGCTGATTCTCCTTTACTTTTTTGGCGGGGTGCTGGTCCCTACTCTGATGGGCTACTTGCAGTCCCTGACCGTTTCCGAACGTGGCACGTCGGCAAGTCTGGCGAATGCCACCATGTATGCAGGAAACGTTGTAGGCTCGATCGCGTCTGGTTTCCTTTACGAGGCGTATGATTTTTTCCTGCCAGGAATTTTTGCAGCCCTTTGTTTACTTATTTCGTCATGTTTGCTTGCAGGAAAAATCCGGCAGGCTGCTGTCCGAGCAGAACCATAAGCGTTCCCCTTTACTTGCCTACCTTTTCCTGATATCCTAATAAAAAATATTTGATTGAATCTTTTTACGATTCAGGAATCGGCTAAAGGAGTTGCGGTTCGTGATGCCCACATCCATATGGAAAAACCGTTCGTTTCTACGCCTTTGGCTCGCTCAAGTCACGGCGAATATCGGCGATCAATTTTACAGCATCGCCTTGCTCTGGTATTTGCTGCAGCAGACAAAATCCGGGGCAACCCTCAGTCTGATCCCGATCCCGGAGATGGTGGCCGGGTTTCTCTTTTACCTGATTGGCGGGGTGCTGGCCGATCGCTTCAGCTCGCGCACCTTGATGGTTACGGCGGACCTTGCCCGCCTGGTGATAGCCGCCTGTGTCGGTTTTTTGGTGCTGGCAGGCGTCCACCATATCGGTCTATTCCTGCTGGCGCAGTTTTTGCTCGGGATCTTCTCCACGCTCTTTTATCCCGCGAAAACGGTTGCCTTGAAAGCATCGCTTCCCGCCGAATCGCTCGGCCGCGCCAATGCCATCTTGGATACGACCTTCCGCACGATACGCATCCTGGCTCCGATGAGCATCGGGGTATTGGCTGCCAATGTACCGATCGCATCCCTCTTTTTCGTCAATGCCTGTATGTATTTGCTCTCGGCTTTCTTTGTCTATACGATCAGAGGCTCGCTGGGAAATGAGGCAAGTCTTGCTCATGAGCCGTTGACACTCCGGCAGTACTCTCGCGATATTGGTTCTGCAGTCAAAGAAGTGCTTTACAATCGTTCCCTCTTGCATATCCTGCTTTTCGGCAACATCGGCTTCCTCGTCTGGCAGGTATGCTGGAGTGTCGGCTTTCCTGTCATGGCGGATCAAATGGGAGACGGGGATGCCGGCATGCTCGGGATTTTGGTCGGTTTCTACGGTGCCGGCAATCTGCTGGGCAGCCTTTACATGGCTCGCTTCACGCATTCGAATCATCTGCTAGTCATGCTGATCGGCTGGCTGTTTCAAAGCATCGGTTTTATCACCATGTCGTTTGGACAGGAAGTTCCTTATCTCGCCTATGCCTCTGCCTGCTTGGCCGGCATCGGCGGACCATTGATCGGAATTCCTCAGTTAACAGCCATCCAGACCGTCGTGCAGGATCAAAATACCGGAAAAGTATTCGCCTTGAATATGCTGACCTTCACCTTTTTCAGTGTCCTGTCCAGTAGCCTCGGGGCCATCTGGTTGGGCCGTTTGCCGGTCGGCACGCTCTTTTTCATCAGCGGATTATTCCTGCTGGCTACGGTCGTAGTAGGACTGCTGCAGAATCGGAAGGAAAAACAAGCAAAAGCATACACAGAAAAGCCTACATCTTTATCGATGTAGGCTTTTTTCTTATTTTACTTCAACCTCGATTGTCTCGCTTACCTTATCGTACTTGCTTTCTGCCGTTACCTTTAAGGAATGTGTACCTTTTTCATCTGGCTTGAAGAGAACGACTTTTTTATACACGCCATTTACCTTTTTGGAGGCAAGCTCTGTCACTTTCTCGCTGTATGTAAACTTGGTGGAATATTTGGAGCTGTAAGTGATCAGCACAGGAATTTCCTGGCCCAGCTGAATTTCTGCATCCCCCGGAGTTACTGCCAGCGTGATTTTCTTAGGATCCTTGACATCGAGAACCGCGCTTGCTTCGGCTTCAATCACCTTGCTGCCAGATGTCATGGATGCTGTCGCTGCAATCATGTACAGCCCTGATTTCGATGGCGTGATGTAACCGGTTGTCGTGTATTTGGATTTGGATCCTGTTGTCTTGATGTTTTTGATCTCGTCATCTTCATCTCCGCCCACGATCGGCAATACCTGCAGCTTAATGTCCTTGAACGTTCCCCCGACTGTCGTTTCCACAGTCAGTTTAATTTTTTCCCCGACACTGTAGCTGTCTTTTACCGATTTGAACTCCACCTCAATTGATTCAGGATCCGCCGGAGCTGCCGCCCATGCTGTCCCTGCCAGAGAAAACAGCATGGTCAGCACCAGCAACACTTTCCACAGTTGCTTCATTTTACCCATCCTTTCTTATCTCAAGAATCTGTAAATATATTACATTCCTCATTTTACCTTTTCCGCCAATATTTTTACAAGCGGACGTTTTTCGACATCAAGAAAAAAATTTACAGACAAATTCAAATTTTTTCTTGCCACGTGTATTTTCACGTCATATAATCTTACATAAATCATAACTTCATGTCAGAAAACATTACACAAAAAGGGAGTGTGGAGAAATGAATCCAGAGATTTCGCAACTTGCAACAGCGATCGATGCCACCTGGGTGATGGTGTCAGCTATTTTGGTGATCTTCATGCAGGCAGGATTTGCCTTGCTGGAGACCGGTTCGACCCGGATGAAAAATGCGGGGCACGTCGCTGGAAAAACCGTCCTTACATTTGGGATTTGCTCACTTGCCTTCTGGGCGCTTGGCTTTGGTCTTACGTTTGGTGATGGGAACTCATTCATCGGTTTATCCGGATTTTTCTTTGATGGCACTGAGGAACAGGCTGCAGCCGCATTCTCTTCGCTCTCCTTTTCCACCATTCCGGTTGGCATCAAGTTTCTCTTCCAGTTGGGCTTTGTCGGTGTCTCGCTGGCGATCGCTTGGGGTGGATTTGCGGAACGCGCGAAGCTCTCTGTCTATTTCGTCTTCAGCGTGCTGTTCACCATCTTGATCTATCCGGTTGTCGGACACTGGGTATGGGGCGGCGGTTGGTTAGCGGCGCTCGGCATGCAAGACTTCGCTGGATCTACCGTCGTTCACTTGCAAGGTGCCCTCGCGGCGCTCGCAGCGACTATCCTGCTCAAGCCTCGCATCGGGAAGTACAATAAAAACGGCACGTCCAACCTGATCCCCGGGCACAACCAAGTGTACACGGTGCTCGGCGTGATCATCCTGTGGATTGGCTGGTTCGGTTTCAATGCCGGCTCTACGCTCGGCTCCACTTCTGGCTTCTTCGGCTATGTCGCTTTGACTACCAATCTGGCTGCTGCTGCAGGGGCGGTTGCTGCCCTGGCTATCTCCTGGATCGTCATGGGCAAAGCCGACATCCCAAGCATGCTGAATGGCGTATTGGCTGCACTCGTCGCGATTACGGCTTCCTGCGCTTATGTGGATCCTTGGGCTGCTGTTGTGATCGGTGCGGTGTCAGGTATCCTTACTTTCTATACGTCGATCTACTTCGATCGCCGCGGCATTGATGATCCGGTATTTGCTTTCTCCGTTCACGGAATTGCTGGTATCTGGGGCACGCTATCGACCGGACTTTTCGCTACACCCGAACTGGTTGAAAAAGTCGCGGTTGGTTCTCCTGGCCTGTTCTACGGCGGCGGGCTTCACCAGCTCGGCGTCCAAGCGCTCGGCCTCGCCGGAACCATCGTCTACGTGTTGGCGGTTTCCTTCATCGTCTTGGGCATCATGAAAGCGGTGATGGGGCTGCGTGTAACAGAAGAAGAGGAAGTTGTCGGGCTCGACATCAGCGAACATGGCGGTTACGGCTATCCAGAGCTTTTGCACGATAGCAAAAAAGGTCATTATGAAGGCGGTGGGGCCTCTGCAATCTCCTCTCATTCCGTCTCATAATCGCGAGCAGATCATCAGTCAGGTCCTTACGATTCAAGAGCTGGCCATCTTGCACCGGGAATCTTTTGATCTCCCGGTGCTGGCTGCTTCTTTTGCGTTTCCAGGATTTTCCGATCAGCTCAATGATGCACATGACCTGTTTATCCGTCGTTGTCTCGAGCTTTGCATCGAGGAAATGAACGCATCGGGCTACGGTCTTCCTCCTGCGCCTTTTGCCTTTCTGCTCTTCGGCAGTGGCGGCAGGCGGGAGCAAACGCTTTTTAGCGATCAGGACAATGGGCTGCTCTATGAAATTCCTGCACAAGCGGATGAACAGGGAGAACTCCAGATCGTTGGATATTTTGCGCGCTTGGGGCAGCTGGCGGTTCGGCGATTAAGTGAAGTCGGCTATCCCCCCTGCATCGGAAACGTCCTGTGCTCGAATGAGCGGTGGAATCGTCCGCTGGAAGGGTGGCGCGAGATGTTTGCCGAGTGGCACTCGCAGCCTACCTGGGAAAATATCCGCTACCTGCTGCTGGCGGGGGATGCGCGGATGATCATCGGCGATCCGGCTCTGTTTGCCAGTTGGCGGGCTAGCTATCTTCAGCTGTTTGTCGAACATCCTTCGCTGATCAGCCGCTGTGTCAGCAATACCTTGCATCACCGCGTCCCCCTCGGTTTTTTTGGCCGCATCGTGACCGAGGTAAATGGTCAATACCAGGGCGCCATCCATATCAAAAATGGTTTGTACCTGCCTTTTGTCAATTGCATTCGCTTATGGTCCCTTGCCCAGGGGATTTCTGCGACCCATTCCCTCGACCGACTCGATGCGCTGCGGCAACAAGGGATATGGAACAAAGAGCTCTGTGAAGAAGTCTTCCAGCATTTTCAACAAGCCGTCTACTTCCGGCTGCTGGCGGCTACCCATTGGCAGGAGGATTTATTTGAGAGCAGCTGCTACGTCAGCATCAGTAACCTTTCCAAGAATGAGGTATCTGCATTGAAGCAAGCGATGAAGCAAGCGCTCGACTTGCATAAAATGACTGCCTCCTTCGCAAAAGGAGCGGTGTAAATGAATCGGTGGAATCCATTTTATCGACTATGGGAAATGACCAGGGAAAGACGACTTCCGCCTTCCTTATCTTCCGCCATGCTGGACAATGATCCTCACCATCTCGCTTATTTGCGCTCCTTGGCGAAGGACTTGGACAACAGCCGGAATACGGAGATCCCGCTTTCCGAGCTGGAAGTCGTCGTCGTGGATCTGGAAACGACAGGCTTTCATCCACAGCAGGGCGATGAAATCATCGCGATTGGCGCTGTAGCGATGCGTGGCTCCCATGTGCTGCGGGACGAAAGTTTTTCGACGCTCGTGCAGGCTTCCCGCAGCATTCCTGCCCATATCGTAAGCTTGACGGGCATCACCGATGAAGCGTTGGCTTCGGCGCCGCAGCCTTCAGCAGCCTTGACGCAATTTTTTCAGTTTGTCGGCAATCGGCCGTTGGTGGCTCATCATTCCCGACACGAACGTGAATTTTTTCGAACGACCCTGTGGAAGACCAGCCGCACCCGTTTTGTCCACCGTCTGCTGGATACGATGCTGCTCATCCGCCTCTCCTCCGGACCGCTGGGAAATGTATCGCTGGATTCGCTCTGCGCGCTGCATCACATCACCATCGGCAGGCGGCATGACGCTTACCACGATGCACTGGCAACCGCATCCTTGTGGGGCATCTATCTGGAGAAGGCCATCCAGCAGGGGTTTCGTGACTTGCAGGAAATCTATCAGGAAATCGGTAATCAGCCTTAAACGATGAAAACAAAGGAGACATGGACAACGATGGTCACGATTCGCGATGCAGTCAAAGAAGACTTGCCCAGCATTTTGAGCATTTACAATGAAGCCATTCGCACCCTTACGGCAACCTTTGATTTGGAAGAACAGACATTGGAGCAGCGTGCCGTATGGTTTGCCAAATACGGGGGAAAATATCCGCTGATCGTCGCGGAGCTGGAAGGGGAAGTCGTGGGGTACAGCTGCCTGTCTTCCTTTCGGGAAAAACCGGCGTACAGCAAAACCGTGGAGGTCTCGATCTATATTTCCTCCGAAAAGCGCGGCCACGGGATCGGCAATGCACTGATGAGCGCCATTCTTGATCGTGCGAGAGAGCTGCAGTACCATACCGTCATCGGCGGGATTACAGGAGACAATGAAGCCAGCGTACGACTGCATGAAAAATTCGGATTTTTCTTGGCTGGCCGCTTTCGCGAGGTGGGGTACAAGTTTGATGCTTGGCGGGATGTTTGCTTTTATCAGCTGATGCTCGAATCGTGAAAACAAAATCAGGGGCATCTTCACAGATTAAACCTGTATCCGACGCCCCAAATGGTTTCAATATATTGGGGTTTTGAAGGGTTGATCTCGATTTTTTCGCGGATCTTGCTGATATGCACGGTCACGGTCGCAATATCACCCAATGAATCGAAGCCCCAAATTTTTTCAAACAGTTCATCCTTCGTGAATACCCGATTCGGATGCATGATCAGGAAGAGCAGCAGGTCATACTCCTTGGATGTAAATACGACTTCCTTCTCCTGAACGGTGACTTTTCGGGATAACTTATCAATTCGTATGCCTCTGAGGTTGATTTCATCTTTGGCGCGTCCCTCGCTTCCAATCAGCCTCTCGTACCGAGAGAGATGCGCTTTCACCCTGGCGACCAGCTCGCCCACGCTAAACGGCTTGATAATGTAATCATCTGCCCCCATCCCAAGCCCGCGAATTTTGTCCACTTCTTCTTTTTTCGCGGAAACCATCAGGATGGGGATATTTTTTGCTTGGCGCACTTGCTTGCATATCTGATAGCCATCCGTGTGAGGGAGCATCAAATCGAGCAGGATCAAATCAAACGTTTCATGCAGCGCCTTTTGCAGGCCAATGTCTCCGTTTGCAGCGATCTCTGCTGTGAAGCCATTTGCCTCCAGGTAATCCTTTTGCACCTCGGCAATGACTGCATCATCCTCTATGATCAAGATCTTTTTCATGACACCAACCCCATTCTTTTTGGGAGTGTAAACGCAACGGTCGTTCCTCTTCCGACGGCGCTTTCCGCCCATATTCGCCCGCCATGTTCGTCGATGATGTGCTTCACGATCGCCAAGCCCAATCCGCTTCCGCCATTCGCTGGACTGCGGGATGGCTCTGCGCGGTAAAAACGTTCGAAAATGTGCGGCAATGCCTCAGGCTCGATCCCCGATCCGTTATCGGCGATTTTCACCGTGATTTCCTGTGCCGTGTCCACCAGCTCCATCCTGATCTCCCTTACCTCCCCGCGCATATGCTTCAGACTGTTATCGACGATATTCATCATCACCCGATTCAGCTTCTCACGGTCTGCCCAGATCAAAATCGGTTCATCGTTTTCACTGGATAACGTGACGAAGACTCCCTTCATTTGCGGATCAAGACGGATTTCTTCCACATAGTCCTTGATAAACGTCACGATATCAAGCTCTTCAAAATGAAAGGGCAGCCGCTTCATATCGAGCTTGGAATACAAAAACAATTCCTCAATCATCCGGTCCATGTCGTTCGCCTTTTTGTAGATCATGTTCAAATACTTCGCTTGTTTTTCCTTCGTGTGAGCGACCCCGTCCAGAATGCCTTCCACACATCCTTTGATCCCGGTAATTGGTGTCTTCAAATCATGTGAGATGTTGGAGAGCAGTTGTTTGCGATTTTCCTCATACTGAAGCTGAAGATGGATAGACTCTTTCAAACGGCAGCGCATTTCTTCAAAGGCGGTGCTCAGTTCCCCAATCTCATCCTTTTTGTGCGCTGTCACCTCATGATCGAGATTCCCTTCCTTAATCTGCAGGGCTGCTTGCTTCAACGCGTAGATCGGTTTGATGATGCTGCGAGAGACGAGATAGGTGAGCAGCACATTGGTCAGCCCGATTATCAACAATAAAGCCAAAAAAAGAAGAGGGAAAAATTTGCTGAAAAACGCGAAAAGGGATTTGGTATCCGACAATGCATAAATGGTACCCGATTGTTGATCCGGGAATGTGAACCTGTACTGCTCTACCGTGAAGTTCCTGTCAAGGCCCCTGAATTGAAACCCGTGGTGTCCCGCATCTTCCTGGCCGGATGCAAGCGCCACGGACAAATCAACGCCTTCCAAGAATGGGGACACATAGACGATACGGTCTTGCTTGATCATGACCAGCCCTGTCTGCACGGAATTGAATTCAGCGTCCGTTTTTTGTAAAAAAGCCGTATCTGTCAGCCGAATCGGGTCGTAGCGTGCCATGTACTTGATGCCGGCATACAGTTCGTCCCGTTTTTCAAACATCTCTTTCATTGCAGGCACCCATCTTTGGCTGGTATCTTCCCTATACTCGCTCACCCCTTGGATATCCTTCATGAACATCCCCATCAGCAGCATGGCTACCGGAAAAAACAAGACCAACGGAATGAATATCATACCAATATAGGATAAAAGCAGCTTCTTCCTGATCGTCATCGATCGATCTCCCATGCGGTTAAAATTGTTTTTTCTCAAACCTGTACCAACCTGCTGTATAACCAATTATACAATTCGATAGCAGCAGTGTGGAAACTTGCAGCAGCTGGCCCCATGTCGCCCCGTTCCCGATCCACATTTCATGCCAATCTGTGTAATCGAAAGCCGTCCAGGAGACCGCTTGCGGATAGAAAAACGGCAACAGCCTAGCAGCTGTATAGATTAACAAGCATAAGGCGAGTGCGCTGACGCTGTGATCCACCCACATGACCAAACATACAGCGATCAACCCTACAGCCAGCATTGGGAAAAAGGCAAGGAAATACGAGGCTGATGACGCCAATAACGTGTCAAACACATTTCCGCTGTCGAAAAAGAAGCCGACTATGGTGGAACCCAGCCACATGAGCGCTAGACAAAACAGAGTATACAGTGCGATTACCGCCACTTTGGAAGCGAAAATTTTGGTTCGGGAAATCGGGCGTACGAGCACATTTGTCAATGTATTGGATGCCGCTTCTCCTGTAAACAGGTCTGCGATGGTGACGAACAAAAAGAATGGCAATAGAAACGATGTGAACAAATCCAGCATCATGAGCAGGAAATGGCTGCCGTCACCCAGGATGATTCCAGTATTTCGCTGAAAGCTGGTTACTAGCAACGCTGCCAATACAGGAGCCGCTACGGTAAGCAGCAGAGTGATCTTCGTTATTTTGCGGGCATACAGCTTATGGGACTCATTCAGGATATTCGCGTACAAGCGATTCATCTTCGTGTCACACCCCCTGTGCTTTCCCGATTTCCGACATGTACATGTGCTCAAGCGTCCTCCCTGTGCCCGACCATTCATTCACCTTTGCTTGCAGAATCAAGCGGCCGCCGTACAGGATTCCGATACGGTTGCACATCTTTTCCATTTCGCCGATCATGTGACTGGAAATGAGGAATGCCGTCCCGCTTTCCCGCGCCAAACGCGTGATGAGCTGGCGCATCTGAAGGGTGCCTTCGATATCCAAGCCGTTTGTCGGTTCATCGAGAATGACCAGCTTCGGATCCGATAGCAGGGCTGCAGCCAGCGCCAGCCTCCTCTTCATGCCCAGCGAAAAATCAGCAACCTTCTCATGCCGATAAGGTTCCAGCCCGACCCACTCCAACACCTCAGCGCTCCTGTTTTTCGGAAGTTCAGGATAAAATCTGGCTGCAAGCTTAAGATTTTCGCAGGCAGTCAGATAGGGATAAGCTGCCATTGATTCAAACATGCAGCTGACTTGCTCCATTGCCTTTTCGAAATGATCCGTGATTGCGTGGCCGAACAGTCGGATACTCCCGCGATCCGGAAAGATCAGCCCGACAAGCATTTTGAGGAGAGTCGTCTTTCCGGCGCCATTCGGACCGCATAACCCGTATACATCTCCCTTCTCTACTTCAAAGCTGACATCATGAAGCCCACGGCCATTCCGATAAATTTTGGTGATGCCTTTTACATCTACGATTGGTTCGCTCACTGCCGCCCCTCTCCCTTTCCCGCATGAAGATGAATGCCGGATAACGCCATCTGCACGTTACCCGGCTGGATATTTACCACGCTCCGAAATGCTTCCGTCCTTCGCTTGTGATGGAGTGCACCTGCTTTCCTTCTAATTGAACAGGTTCGATTACGGTATGGTTCAATCCGGATAAATCAACATCAAATGCGACCGTCACTTGATGCTCCTCTCCCGAAGCGTCCTGACCGACGATTCTGATTTCCGCTTTCTGGTTTTCGATATAGTCATCTGCATTGATGATTGCATCCAGGTTAACCTCTTGCATCCGAATATTGTCGGTCAATTGGGGAAAATCGACCTTCATATCAGCAGGGGCAATGCTTTTTACTCCCTGGTGCCGATGGTTATCCGCTCCAGTGTGCTGGGAAGCATTTTTGATGATGAGTGAACCGATTGCGTTTACAGCCGTGGGAATTTGACTGTCACTCAGATGCAAGGATACATGCTTTTTGCCATTCTCTTGGTTTTTCAACATGACCTCGCTGCGCAGATTGCCTGCCAAGACATCCAGCACGTTTTCCATGTCCTTGGCCAGTTCCGGATCATGTTCATTTTGTCCCCACCGCGGTCCCTGTCTTTCCATCACATGATACATGTCGCTGCCGCTGTGTTTGACGATGATTTTGCCATCTTGACGGTACACATGCAACGCGTGCTTCTGCTTGTCGTTGTCCACCTGGATCGCTGCGCTGGATAAGTCCTTACCGTTGTCTTTCTTGAAAGCTGAGGTCACGTCCAATACTTTCTCTTCATTATCATTGACTGTGACATGAGCGTCTCCGGCGATACTCGCTGCCGCTTTTGTTTGCTTCCACGCCTGTTTGTATGCTTCGTAGCCGGTATTGCTCGCGCTCGCCGAAAAACCGCTGGTAATCAGCATCGCCACGCCAAGCCCGATGCCGCCTCCCATGGCCAACCACTTTTTGTTCATGATTCGATAGCCTCCTGTCTATTGGTTGAAAGCTCCCTCGATGCCCCTGCGAGCTTCCCTGATACTCATGCTAACCACCAGCTCTAAAACGGCTCTAAACAAAGTCTAAAAAAAGTGTAAAAACAGCAGGCCGGTTCCGAAAAATAGAAAAAACCTGAATCCTGCCAAACAATTGGCAATGATTCAGGTCATAGACGGTTCGAATGTCCGGCCGCCAGCAGCTGCCGTCTCATTCGCAACCTGTATGAAATTTATTCTGCGGTTTCTACCACATGCACCGCATCATCTACTTTTATGGTTCCCGTCCGCACCACCGTCGCATAGACACCAAACCGATTCTCCCTATGCTGGACCACGGTCTTTAGCAGGCTTTTATCGATCTCGTAGGTGGCCGGATCGATATTAATCGCGTGGCACCGCTCACAATGACTGTTCACCTGCAAGATCACTTCCCCAATCTGCAGCTGCTTGCCCAACCATTCATCCTCCTGAAAAGGGAGATCCGCATCCAAAGCGATCACCACATTCGCCCGAAAACGGCGGTGATCCACTGTTCCTTTTCCCCAGGCTCTTTGCAGGTCGCGAAGGGATGCGTCGGTCACGATCAGAATGTGTCCGTCCCAGTTCTCTCCCCCCTCTATCGGAGTGCGGCTGAAAGGGATAATCGGCAGCTTGGCTGCTTTCTCCATTTCGGCAAAGAAGGACGCCTCTCCCCAAGCAAACGTTTCTCCAGAAGGGCTTATCACCTCAACCGGCGGATACGCTTCCTCGGTTCCTTCCCCTTTCAATCTTGCCGCATACTCGATAAAGCCGGGGCACTTATCAGGACTCAACGGCCTTCCTTCCTTCGTGCCATCGCCGAAATAATGACTGCGGTCCCCGTACAGACCGAATGAATCGACGCGGCATTCTTGTAAAGACTCCCCTCGCAGCGCTTTAACCGGATGGCGGACAAGCTCTGCCACTTTCCCTACTTTCCCCATTTCCGTTCTCCTCGCTTTTCTGAAAACTGGTAACCTGCTAAGATACTAGCATAAATATCCAGCAGAAAGTAGGTAAGAAAAATGAGCAAAGCCGTTTTTGTAACGGGTACCTCCAATGGTTTGGGCAAAGCATTGTTTGAGCTGTTGGCTGCAGAAAATCATTCGCTTTTCTGTATCGCGCGCCGCTTTTTGCCAGAGCAAATCGAGCTCGCTTCCCAGTCAAACCACGATATCCGGCTCTTCCAAGCGGATCTGCGTGATTCCGCGCAGCTGCCGACGGCTTCGGATATGAATGCTTTTCTCCAAGATAAAGAAATATCAGAGGTTGTATTGATCCACAACGCCGCTGTGATTGAACCGATCGGAGCCGTGGGCACATTGGACCCGCAGCAGATCACGGAAGCGATTCAGGTGAATCTGACCGCGCCGATCCTGCTGAGCAACACGCTGTTTTCCCTCCAGGCAGCGGAGACGCTTCCCGTAAAAGTCCTGTTCATCTCCTCAGGTGCCGCGAAAAACCTGAAGGACGGCTGGGCGCTCTATTGCTCGACCAAAGCAGGCGGAGAGATGTTCTTCAACGTGCTGGCCGAGCAGGTCAAAGACCAGAAACGGATATCGGTCCATAATGTCAATCCGGGTGTGATGGATACTGAAATGCAAAAGACCATCCGCTCTGCGACTGATGTTCATTTTCCTACCCTCGAGCGGTTTGTCAGATTGAAGGAGGAAGGGCAGCTGGCCCAGCCTCATGATGTGGCCCGCTCCATTATCCGCGATTATTTGCCAGCTTGAATGGCTTTTACCATCGACGAAATAACACCTAAGTGGACGGCCTCGTGGATGAGGGCAAACTGAAAGACCTCGTCCCTGCAGGAAAACGTAAATGGGCCCATTTCGCGGGGAGAATGGAATGATTCGTTCAGTTTGTCTGGAGACACTTCTGATAACCGGTTGAACTGTGTGGAAAGGGTTTGCAGCAGCTCCTCCTTCGATGGCGGCGTGTCAGCCCAATCCGCTGGCTTCGTCCCCATGAAGAACATCTTGTTGTAATTGCTCGGCAAATCGGATGGAATCTCCAATCCATTGGCAAGAAATACATCCTGCATTGCTGCGATATGTCCGATATTCCACCGGATCGTGTTGTTGAAGCCGTTGGGCTGAATATCAAACAGCTCCTCGGGTATAGCCTGAAGCGATCCAATTGCTAACTGACGCACCGTCTTGGCCGTTTGAATACTTGCTTGAGCCAATGAGCATTCCTCCTGCAGGGAAGTGCTAGGACTTATCAGGCACTTCCATTTTTTTACTTCCTTATGAGCTGTATGTGCCCTACGGTAGAAATATGCGGCCTTCTTGAACGATCCTTTTCTTGTCTCCCGGCAAAAAAACAGCCCCCTCGTTCTATCGCTCAAGTCGAGGGGGAGAGACAAGCTTATTTAGAAAAATGGGCCAACACGATTTTTCCGATGGTATTGCCCTGCTCGATCTTTGCATGGGCCTTCCGCAAATGTTTACGATTCATATTTGGCCATGATTTCCGCAAACAGCCGCTTCATTTCTCTGACAAGCTCGATCGGGCGCTTCACTGTCGCCTCCGTACCCAATCCGACGAAAAAGCGGGCATAGAAAGCGAGGTCGCTGAGGGAAATTGCTCCTTCCAGCCACCCGGTGCCATCCTCCCGTACGCGCAGATGGGAGCGCAACCATAATACAGCTTCGCACATTTGGACACCTTTTGGACTTAATTCCGCATAAAGGTGAGTCGACTCCTTCTCCATCTGGAAAAACGTCTCTTTATTGCCCAAATGAACATGCCGCAAGTCCATCGGTTCCGTACCGTCCGTCACGTACGCGGCAGAACGAATGCGATCACAGCGAAATATGCGGAAGTCTTCGCGCAGTAAGCAATAAGCAGGACAAAACCACAAACCATTGCTTGCATAGATCCCGATCGGTTGGATGTTTCTGATCGCATCCTCTCCCCGCGACTCGTATTCGATGCATAATACCTTTTGCTCCACGGCAGCTTCGAGCAGGATTTCCAAATGCGGGGATTCCTGAAGCCGCGTTGGCGTCACGAAGTCCACCCGATTTTTCATCTGATCGATGCGATCCCGGACATCCCCGGACATATACCGATAAAATTTTTCCAATGCGGAGGCCGATTCCGCCTCAAAGGGCAGCGAGGAATAGTGGCGAAGGGCATAGACAGCAAAAAACATCGCGATTGCCTCTTTTTCAGAAAAAGCGATTGGTGGCAAAATTCTTTCCTTCAATACCTGATAGCCACCGTGAGGACCTACCTCCGAATACAGCGGGACGCCCAGCTCGCTTAATTCCTGCAGATCCCTCAGCATCGTTCTGGTAGATACGCCAAATTCCTGAGCAAGCTCTTTCACCGTAAATTTCCGTTTTCGGTTGACCGTCATCATCAATTCCAACAAACGCTTTGATTTCGACATAGCTCCCGTCCTTTTTCGATCTACGACATTTTCTGTCACTATTATCCGCTACAATGTGGTTGTGATCAAATCAAAAAGAAAACGGTGATGATGATGGGCAGATTGACTGTACTCTTTTTTCTTGTCATGTTTGTGATTGGCACGGATACGTTTCTGATTTCCCCGCTGCTCCCAACCCTGCAAAGCAACTTCCATGTCCCCACGGAAACAGCCGGATGGATGATGGGCTCCTACACGCTGGGTTCAGCGGTGTTTGCGCTGATTGCCGGTCCTTTATCGGATGGATGGGATCGAAAAAAAGTGCTGCTGACCGGCCTTACCTGCTTTGCCATTTCCACTTTCTTATGCGGCTTCGCGGTCGATTTTTGGACCATGTGCCTGTTTCGCTTTTTGGCGGGAGTCAGTGCGGCGTTTACAGCACCGCAAGTCTGGGCATCCATCCCGACTCTGTTTCCCCCGGCCAAAATCAGCAAGGCCTTAGGCGTCGCCTATGCAGGGCTTGCTGTCTCGCAAGCACTCGGCGTGCCGATCGGAAGCTTGCTGGCCGCAGGAAGCTGGCCCCTTCCCTTTTGGACCATCGGCACCTTTTCCTTGTTATTGGCGGTGGCCGCCTTTTTCGCGGTCCCTAGCATGAAACCCAGCCAACAGCAAGGGACGAATCTCGCGTCCATCGCAAAAAGATATGTTCCTTTACTGACTAGCAGCCAAGCGAGAGGCACGTTCCTCGCCTACTTTTTTGTCCATCTGGGAAGCAGCGCAGCTTTCGCCTTTCTCGGGAAATGGATGACGGACCGCTTTAGCCTGTCGGTTGACGAAGCAGGCTATGTCATCATTTTTTTGGGCCTTGGCAATTTGATCGGCAGCCTATGCAGCCCCTATGTACTGAAAGCACTCAATCCGTTTCGGACGATGGCTGCGGGGATGCTTCTCGTGATTGCCGCCTATGTTGCGCTGCCATTTATCCCCTCGATTTCGGTCGTAAAGGGCGCTTACTTTTTCATTTTCACCATTCTGGGGATTCTGTTTCCGCTCATGGTTGGGCTGCTGAACGGTTTAAATCCCACCATCCGCGGAACCATTTCCAGCCTGGCTACTTCTACCATGAATGCGGCGACAACCTGTGCAGCTTGGTTGGCAGGAATGCTTTATGCAGGATTGGACGGATATTGGGCTGTTTGCATGTTTACGGGGATTTGTCTAGCGGGCTCGCTGCTCGTATTCGTTTCAAGCGGTGTCCTGTCTGGCCAAGCGGAAAAATCGGCATGACGAATGAAAGAAAGGCTCCGCCAACAATCAAGGCGCAGCCTTTTTCACCATTAATCACGTATAAATGAATTGCGTACACGTCCCCAGAACGGATGCTTTTTGTACCGGGCAAAGCGGACTTTCTCCGCACCCACCCGGCACGTAATGGAACGGATTCCCTTCCATACCGCCTGCTCCCGGTCCAGCCCGATCAAGATTTCCGGATTCATCATGATCAGCTCGATCTCGTGATGGCGGGGCAGCACCAATGAGCTGTTGATGGTCCGATACGTGCGGTTGTTGATCGAGGCGATTTCGGACAATTGAATCGCTTCAATCGAAGGATGCACGATCGCGCCATCGACCGCTTTGTTGTAAGCCGTACTTCCAGACGGAGAGGAAATGATCAAGCCGTCTCCCCGAAATGTTTCAAATTCATCCCCATTTATATACACGCAAGCGACCAATGTAGAGAGCGATGTATTGCGAATGACCAGCTCGTTGAGGGCCCATTTTTCATGAATGGCTCCATCGCTCATCTGAAGCAGGCAGGATACGGTCGGATACTCGGCAATGAACGGTTCGACCGATTCCAACGCGTGGACGAAATCATCCAGCTCATCCGGCCGCCAGTCGGCGTAAAATCCAAGGTGTCCGGTATGTATCCCCACATAGGTCGGCTCAAAACCATATTGGTGGACAGCCTCCAGCATCGTGCCATCCCCGCCAATGGACAGGACCAGATCCGGCTTTTCGCCTTCTTCGATCAGGCGATACGGACGCACCTTGCTTTCAGCCAGCTTTTGGCGCAGACTTGCGCTGACTTCCCTTGTATAGTCGTCATTTCTCAGTACTGTGGCTATCTTCATCTACTGTCACCATCTTGTCGGTGGATCTCTCCACGCTTTTCTCTTTCCTCACTATACCACAAATGAATTTAGCCACGCGAACCCGCCATAGAAGGTTCACATAATGTATAGGAAGGAAGAGGAAAGGATGTGAGCAGATGCCGTCCTACCAGATTCGCATCTCCCTTTCCAAACGCCGACTCTCTCTCTATAACGGATCCCAGTTGGTCAAGGTCTATCCTGTCGGCGTAGGGAAAATCGCCACCCAGACACCACGAGGCGATTTTTACATCATCAACAAGGTGCCTTATCCCTATAGTTACAAAGGGGGACCGCTGTCGGTTTTCGGCACTTACTGGTTAGGGCTCAACAAACCGCATTACGGGATACACGGGACTAACCGTCCATCGTCCATCGGCAAATTTGTCTCGCATGGCTGTATTCGCATGTATAACAAGGACGTGGAAGAGCTCGCTCGCCTGGTCCAGATTGGCACTCCGGTCAAAATTCGCTGGTAAAAGAATTATGGAGAGCGTTTCCACAGGGATCATTTCGGATTCCCTGTGGCTTTTCTTTACGCAAATCGCTGCTCGAGCCTTCTCACAATGTCGGTGGCTTGCTGTACCCATTGATCGTCAACCTGCGCATCCTTATCGACCGGCTCTTGAAATTGGTTCATCATCGCGGAGGCAACCGGACCCGCTGCATAACCGATGTGATTTTCCACACCTGTCCGGTACACATGTTTCAGCACGAATGGGGTGCCAAACTCGATCCGGGCATCCGTGTCATCCAGCTTCCCATGCTTCACTTCGATCGGGAGACGCAAAAACACCATCCCTTTGTCATCCAGTTCCTTATCAAAATATCCGCCGTCATACTCCCAATTGGCCAGTGTAAAGCCATCCTGCTGGAGGGAGTCGCGGATATAACCGAACGCCCCCTGCACTCCTGTCAGGCTGCTTTGAATCGTTTTCATGCGGGATCCCTGCCTTTTTCACAGTCTCCCTACTAGTGTGCAACAAAAGCGGTAAAGGTACGCATTTACTTCCAATAGGAAAGATTTGGACCTGCTGTGGACGTCCTCCATTCTCCGATACAGAGAGGAAGACATTTTTCTCTCTTGGAAAGGAGTCACCCTACGTGCGCAGTAAATTCAAACAATTCGGTGCTTATTTGCTTTTCGCACTACTGCTGATTCCGGCTTTACACGTCTATTCGGCGGGTACATTTACTTTACATAAAGCGGCTACATCTGATGAACGGGTTGAGAACGTTCTCGCAAAAGACAGCTGGCTTTCTGTCATGGAGCAAGACATGACTGTTCCGCTCGCTCCAGCGCAGACCAAGCCTGCAGCCACCTCCCCTGTCCAAAGCGTCCCGGCCGGGAAGAAAGTGCTCGGCTATTACGTGGAGTATAGCGATCAAGACAGGGTGTCCTATAATGCCGTAGCAAACTATCGTTCCATGCTTACCGATGTTTCCATGGTCGCCTTTGACGCGACTGCGGACGGACAGCTGAAAGGAACAGCTTCCTCGCACGGATTGGATATCACCCGCAGCGGCAGTCTTGATCTGTATCTGGCTGTCACCAACAACGGCGATAAAATCTTTGACCGTGAGCTGGTTCATACGCTGTTGAACAACAAGCAGGCGACTGATCGTTTGCTTACCAACCTGTTGAGCAAAACGAGAGAATTGGGTGCAACGGGAATCAATCTCGATTTTGAAAATGTCCCTGCTTCTGACCGCACCGTTTACGCCGATTTTATCGGCAAACTGGCGGACGGGCTGCATGCGGCCGGGAAAAAGCTGATCGTCTCCGTTCCGGCAAAAGCAGCCGATACCCCCGCTCATTCATGGACCTACGGCTTTGACTATGCCCGCATCGGAGCGAAAAGCGACTACGTGCAGCTGATGACCTACGATGAGCATGGAACCTGGAGTGCAGCAGGCCCAGTCGCCTCTTATCCATGGGTGGAAAGCGTCGTGAAATACAGCACCAAAGTGATTCCGCCACAGAAAATTTTGCTCGGCATCGCCAGCTATGGCTACGAATGGAGCAGCGCAGGCAATCGTGCAGTTCCGTACAAGGCGATCCCTGATTTGATCAAAACATACAATGGCACGGTTACTTGGGACGAGAAGTCCAAATCGCCGAAGCTCACCTATGTCAAAGACGGGGTTACACGGACCCTCTGGTATGAGAATGATCAAAGTCTGAAAACAAAACGCGGCTTGGTGGAAGCCTATCATTTAGGCGGATATGGTGTGTGGCGGCTTGGGTTTGGAAATCAGAGCTTTTGGAATACGCTGGTGAAGTAAGATAAATTCCATAGAAGCCCTTTCGAAGAAGTTGTCGAGTCCTTCTTTAGAGGAAGTTTTTCATGCTGTATGAGGTTGATTCGTAGTGAAGTATATACTTTCTGATACAGTAACAAAAATAGAAGGGTGCATGCGCGGCCCTTCTCTTTTGCTGTTCCGGCAACGGTCTTGAGGCTACGCCGGATTTGCTTCTTGCTGCTGTGCTTCCTTTTCCTTCTTCATTTGCTTGTTTGCCACCGGCTCTGGCAGCAGCGCGTGAAGAAACGAAGCGCCCAGCAGCAGAATAATCGATGCAAAGAAGGAGAGATTGTAGTTGCCCGTCACATTGTACAGCACTCCCGGCAAATACGCGCCCAGCGCTGAACCGATCTGATGCCCTAAGAAGATCCAGCCCAATACTTGCCCGATCGAGTATTGTTGAAAATAATGGGCGGCCAGCACTTGGGTAGGGGCTACCGTTGCAAAATCGACGAGTCCAAACAAGATCGCAAAACCAAGCAGGATCGCCGGATCATGGGTGAAGAGAAGGATCGTCAACGAAACGGCCCTGACCAGATAAAGAATGCCAAGCATTTTTCGGCTGCTCCACCTGTCCGCCAAATAGCCGGACATGAGAATCCCCGCAATGTTGCACGCTGCCAGCAAACTGACCGCCGTGCTGGTGACCGATGTGGAAAAACCGTGGTCATGGGAGAAGGGGATCAGGTGCGTATCGATCAACCCCGTCGTCGTGATCCCGCATACAAAAAACGGCAGGACCAAAAACCAAAACAGCCTGGTGCGGAAGATGGACGCTCCCTTCCTTTGGCCCTTTTCATCAGCTCCCGTTTTTTCCTCCAGATGCTGTCCATCGCTCCCCAGTGGTACCAGCTGCTTCTCTGCTGGTTCATTGCGGATGAACAAGAGTATCGCCGGGCAAACGATGACGATCAGAAAGGCTCCTTGCAGCAAGGCGGTCTCCTGCCAGCCAAACCAGTCGATGAAAAACAGCGAGGCGGGAACGATCAGCATCTGTCCTGCCCCTGCCCCCGCTTCCATCAAGCCAAAGGCTAACCCCTTTTTCGCGTGAAACCATTTATTGACCAACACGCTCGTCGTCACATTGGAAGCTCCCCCGAAGCCGATCGAGGCAAAGATCGCATAGAGCAGCATCAGCTGCCACGGACTCGTCACAAACGAAGTAAGAACGAGACAGCCTCCGACGATCCCGATACTGACGGTTAAAATTTTTCTGGTCCCATATGTATCGATCAGCTTGCCGACAATCGGCTGGGAAATGCCATACACGATGAAGCTGATCATCGAGATGAGCGACAGCGTTCCCCTGTCTGTCGCAAACGCCTCTTCCCACGGCTTGATGAACGCCCCAAATGATAAACGGACTCCCTGGGAGGCCCACAAGGCGGCGAAGGCCAGAAGCAAAATCACCCAGGCATAGTGCCAGCCTGCTCTTTTTTGGTTTCCTTCTCCTGACCGTGTAATGTTATTTCCCCTCCTCAAGCCCAATGAGGGTCATCATTTTTTTGAAAAGGGCGACTTCTTGCTCGCTGAAACCGTTCAGCACGTCATCTTCCACTTCTTTCATGATAAGCTTGACCGGCCCCTCCAATTCCTTCCCCTGCTCGGTCAGAAAAATCAGGTTAATGCGACGGTCCCGTGAATCAGGCCGGCGTTCGATGATGCCATTTTGCTCTAACCGATCGAGCATCCCGGTAATGGTCGCGCCATCGATGCGAAGACGCTCTCCCAGCTCGATGCCTTTCAAGCCATCCTGCTCCCACAGGACGTGCAACAGCGCGCATTGTGTGGTCGTGATCCCAAGCTTGCTCAATTTTGGCTTAGCCAGCTGGGAAAGCCGTTGATAGGTTTTGCTCGCTAGGAAATTCAGGCAGTCTTCAATTTTCATCTGTCTCCTCCTCCCGAATCGGGGTGATTAGAAAAAACTTGGCTACGCCAAGTCTTTGGCGGAGCTTAGTTGCTCTTATGTCGATGAGAATTTTATAAATTCTTATCGACTATAAAAATAATACCCTATACACAAATCATTCGTATACAAATAATTTGTATATAGGGTTATTTTATTACTTTGTATGCAGCTCGCGGAGTCTTCCCGGATCAAACGGAGCCAGCGGTTGACCCTTGCCATCCACCAGCCAATCCGCCATCAGCTTGGCTGTCACCGGTGCTAGCAGTATCCCATTGCGGAAATGGCCAGCTGCCATGGAGATCCCCGCCCAATCCGGGATCGGTCCCAGCAGCGGCAAGCCATCCAGTGAAGCTGGTCGCAGCCCCGCCCAGGCTTGCAGAAATGCGGCGTTTGCGACTGACGGAATAATGGTTTGTACACCTTGCAGCACCCGGCTGATGCCTCCTGCCGTAACCTCCCGGCAATATCCCGCCTCGTCTTCAGTGGCACCGAGAATGATCCGCCCATCCCTCTTCGGCACCAGATACCCGTCTGGACCAAACACCACATGACGCAGCGGTATTCCTACCGAGGAAACAGCCGCGATCTGCCCGCGAACCGGACGAACCTGATTTGCATAGCCAAGCCATTCGGCCATGATCCCTGCCCAGGCCCCTGCGGTCAGCACCGTGTGGCATGCGTTATGCTCTCCCGCTGCCGTTTTCACACCCGTGATCCGTTCTCCGCTCGTGATCAATCCTGTCACCACATGCCCAGCCAGCAGTTTGACCCCACGGCGTTGGCAGGCGGCATGCAGCGCTTTCAGCAAGAGTTGGTTATTTACATCCCCCTCATCCGGGGAGAAGATACCCGCCTGCAGTTTGGCAGAAAGAAGCGGCTCCCGCTCATGCAGAGCATCTCCTGTGAGCCACTCCAGATTGCAGCCCGCTTGTTTCTGCCATACATATTTGGCTTGGATCTCTCGGATGTCAGCCTCACTGGCAGCGACGGTCAAGATCCCTCCCCGCTTCAGCTGCACCTCGATCCCGGTCTCGTTTTCCAGCTGCAAGGCCCACTCCGGGTAAAGCGACAGTGATTTTCTCCCCAGTTCGAACAGAGGGCCATCTTCTTTAAACTCCTTATATGGTGCGAGCATGCCCGCTGCTGCTTGTGAAGCCTCTCCCCCCCACTGGCCTTGCTCAATCAGTGTCACCGATGCACCCCGTGTCACCAGCTCATACGCCAGACTCAGCCCGATAATTCCTCCGCCGACTACAATGAAATCCATTTTCTCCCCCGCCTCTCTTTTTTTACAAACAACGAAAAACCCACCCTTCGCAAGGAAAGGTGGGCGTCCTGATCTACGCAAAAAGAGAAGCGGCAGAATTTGCACGGCTTCCTTCACACCACTTCCCTGCGCCAGCATGACCTGGATCAAGTTCAAAGGGTCGACGGATCCGCTCCGTCCTCTCAGTCCTGCACGCTGGACTCCCCTAGCAGTTGTTACAAACGTTATTCAATTGATTAATCCTCGTCCTTCACATCGTAGCTTTCGGGAATCGGCTCATTGTTCCATTCCTCGAGAAACTCCTTCAGCTTTTTCATCTGCTCCAGATGATGAGCAAACTGATCCTTGTTGATCAGGTACTCTTCGCCATTGTGAACAGCGCGGATGCGTCCCTCTTTCACCTTTTCCAGAATAAAAGATTCCGGCAGCTCCAAATAGGCCGCTGTCTCTGGCATGGTCAGGTACGTCTTATTTTCCTCCATGCAGTCGAGCCTCCAGCTCAGCCTTTCTCGCTTCATGGCCTGGTTTGCCGAGAAGCGCGTACATATTGGCCTTGTAAGCTTCCACACCTGGCTGGTCAAACGGATTGACCCCGAGCAGATAGCCGCTGATCGCGCATGCCTTTTCAAAGAAATAGATCAATGCGCCCAGGTGATAAGCATTCGCCTCCGGAATTTCCACGACGAGGTTCGGCACACCGCCGTCCACATGCGCGAGCACGGTGCCTTCGAACGCTTTTTTATTGACAAAATCCATGCCTTTGCCAGAAAGGAAATTCAGCCCATCGAGATTGGCTGGATCTTCCTGAATCTCTACATCCACCGCTGGCTTGGAAACATAGAGTACCGTTTCAAACAGGTTGCGCACGCCGTCTTGTATGTATTGTCCCATCGAGTGAAGATCGGCTGTGAAGTCTACGGATGCAGGGAAAATGCCTTTTCCATCCTTGCCCTCGGATTCACCGTACAGCTGCTTCCACCATTCGGCGAAATAGCGGAATTGCGGCTCATAGCTTACCATCAGCTCGATCTGCTTGCCTTTGCGGTACAGCGCATTGCGGATCGCCGCGTATTGGTAGCAATCATTTTCGGAAAGCTCCGGATTGGCGTAGCGCTCGCGAGCATCGGCGGCTCCTTTGAGCAAAGCATCGATATCCGCGCCGCTCACAGCGATCGGCAGCAGACCCACAGCGGTCAATACGGAGAAACGCCCGCCTACATCATCCGGAATCACAAAACGCTCATAGCCTTCTTCCACCGCAAGCTTGTAGAGCGCCCCACGCGCTTTGTCCGTAGTCGCGTAGATCCGGCGACGCGCTTCCTCCACTCCGTATTTCTTTTCCATGAACGAACGGACAATCCGGAAAGCAACCGCAGGCTCAGTGGTCGTACCCGATTTCGAGATGACATTGACCGAGACATCCTTGCCTTCCAAGAGTTCAAACAGATGTGTCATATACACAGGGCTGATATTGTTGCCCACGAAGTAAATTTCCGGTGTGTTGCGCTTGTCTTTAGGCAGCAGATTGTAGAAGGTATGGCCCAGTACGTCCAAAGCGGCCTTCGCTCCCAAATACGACCCCCCGATTCCGATAACCAGCAGGACATCGGAAGAGGCTTGAATTCGCGCTGCAGATTCCTTGATCCGCGCATACTCCTCCCGATCATAATTGACAGGCAGATCCAGCCACCCCAGAAAATCATTGCCGGGTCCCGATTTGTCGTGCAGCATGCGATGGGCATCGCGGACAGCGGGGGCAAGGTATTCCCACTCATGAGGCTGAACGTATGGTTGTACGTTAGAATAGTCCAAGCGAATCGTCTGGCTCATAGTATCCTCCTACCACAAACTCTTGTTTTTTCCTCTATTGTAACATGTGCATCAGCATCGTAGTAATGCGTGAGCGTGTCCAATTTGAATCTTTTTGACAGAAAAAGGACAACTCCCTGTTACCTTTCCCCAACATAAACGTAACTCATTGTGTGTAATGGAAATGGATGGAGAAGGGAGTTATGATCCATGCGCAAACGCTGGTGGTGGATCGGTGGAGCACTCGTCACGGTCGTCGTCGGCACGGGGCTCTTCCTGTCTTTGGGAAGTGGTCAGCCTGCCGGGGTGCAGGTCACAATGGCGGCAGTCACCCAGGGAGATCTGTCTAATGAAGTGCTAACCTCCGGAAAAGCGAAGGTAGAAGAAGAGATCAAGCTATATGCAAACGGCAATGGCATCCTCCGGGAGTTTACGATCAAGGAAGGCATGACAGTCAGAAAGGGACAGCCGATTGGCAAAATTGATACCTCTGATGTAGAGAGCAAAATTCTCGAGTTGGAAGCGCAGATTGACTTGCAGCATGCCAATCTCGCGAAATTGCATAGTGGCGAGGAGCCTGAGGAAATCGCCCAGCAGCAGGAGCGGATCAAGCAAGAGCAATTGAGTGTCCAGGCAGCGCAAAAAGAGCTGCAGCGCATAGAACAGCTATACGCGTCAGGAGCAGTCACTGCCCAGGAATGGGAAAAAGCGAAGGATGCCCTTGCCACCGCTCAGTCGAATCTGAATGTGGCCAAGCAGCAGCTCGTCTTGAAGCAAAAAGGCCCACGCAAGGAAGAAGTGCAGTCCATTCAAGCGCAAATCACTCAGCTGCAGGTGGAAAAGGCACAATGGGAAAAGGAACGCCGTGAAAGCGTGCTTCTCGCCCCGGAAAATGGAACGATCCTTGCCATTGCGGCCAATAACGGCCAGCATGTAACCAAAGGAACCGAGATCCTCACGCTCGGAAATCTGAACGATATCATCGTGGAAGCAGAAGTGAACGAATCGGATGTCCATAAAATCGCTGTCGGACATGAAGCGGTGATCAGCGGCAGTTCTCTGGGAAAAGACTCACTGAAGGCGAAAGTAACCAGCATCGCCCCGATTGCGGTAACCACGCAAAACAGCTCGGGACAAGGTGAACAGACCCGGGTAAAAGTGACCCTCAGCTTGCTCGAGCATGCCGAGACGCTAAAGCCAGGCTACCACGTAGACATTAACATCATCACCGAAAAATTCGCCAATGCTTTGCAAGTTCCGATTGAGGCAATCCAACAGGAGCCAGATGGCACCCCTTATGTATGGATTGCGGAGAACGGTCTGGCCAAAAAGCAGAAAGTGAAGATCGGGATTGAAAATGAGCTGTTCACGCAAATCATCGAAGGGGTCAAGCCTGGCCAAGAAATCATCACAAATCCTCCTGAGCACCTGAAGGAGAGCGATCCAGTGGTGAACGCTCCAGCCGGGATGCCCATGATGATGTAGGGAGGGGATTTCATGCTGCAAATCGAAGGCATGACCAAAACATTTGTCAGCGGCGGCACAGAGCTGCATATCCTCAAGGGCGTCACTTTGCGCGTCGAGGCAGGCGAATTCGTCGCGATCATGGGTCCCTCCGGCTCCGGAAAATCAACCTTCATGAACATGCTCGGTTGTCTGGATCGGCCATCCAGCGGCAGCTATCAGCTGGACGGGATCGAAGTCACCCAGCTGCCGGAAAAAAAGCTGGCAGAGGTGCGCAACCGTAAAATCGGCTTTGTCTTTCAAGCTTTCAACCTGCTGCCCCGCTCCTCCGCTCTGCAAAATGTGGAGCTTCCCATGCTGTATGCGGGATTGGGCAGGAAAGAGCGCAGAACAAGAGCGCTGGATGCATTGCGGCGTGTAGGTCTCGCAGAGCGAATCAACCACAAGCCGCCGCAGCTGTCCGGCGGTCAGAAACAGCGAGTCGCCATTGCCCGTGCCCTCGTCAATCAGCCGGCCATTCTGCTGGCCGATGAGCCGACAGGGAATCTGGACAGTCGATCCAGTGTAGAGATCATGGCGATCTTTCAAGAGCTACACGCACAAGGCGTCACCATTATCCTCGTCACCCACGAGACCGATATCGCCCAGCACGCCCAGCGCATCATCACTTTTAAAGACGGCAACATCCTCAGTGACGAGCGGGTGCAGGAACCGCTGATTGCCAGCCCATCGGAAGAGGTGTTTGTCACATGAATCTGCTGGAGAGCTTCCGCATCGCCATCGAAGGTATCTGGGCCAATAAAATGCGCTCCGGCCTGACCATGCTGGGGATCGTGATCGGGATCACCTCGGTGATCGCGGTCAATACGCTGGGGCAGGGCGGACAGCAAGCACTCGTCAACGAGGTCGAAAAATTCGGGGCAACATCCTTTAACGTCATGGTGGATTGGAATTCGAAGGAAGAATTCAAGAATCAGGATCTGACGGTAGAAGACACCGAAATCCTGACCAAAGCAAGTCCCTACATCGAAAAGATGGTCCCGGTTAATTACGGAAGCGCGGACATCCAGGGACCGAAAAAATCGGAACGGACGAATATCATGGCAACCGGGGCAGACTATCTGGCTATCCAATCCAACATCAAGCTGGTCAAGGGACGATTTATCAGCAAGGATGACGATCTGGAAAAACGGGCAGTCATCGTCTTGGACGATCAAGCCGCTGCCGCCCTATTCAAAAAGCAAAATCCGATCGGCCAGCGGGTGCGGATGTACAACACCTCAGTGGTGGTGATCGGTGTCGTCAAGGAAGACAAGTTTCGTTTTGACATGAGCCAGAGCGGAACCGCCTATATTCCCATCCGTTTCGATCAGACCTTTCAGGATGAGCCTTATGTGTCCAGTTTGCTGGGAAAAGCCAGCTCGAAGGAAACCGTTGAATTGGCCATGCAGCAAACGAAAAACTACCTCAACCGCAAGCACAACCACACCGATCACTATATGGTGCGCAGCTTGCAGCAGGAGCTGTCCCAGTTGAATCAAATGACCGATATGCTGACTCTGGTGTTCAGTGTGATTGCAGGCATCTCGCTCTTTGTCGGCGGTATCGGGGTCATGAACATCATGCTGGTCTCTGTCACCGAGCGCACTCGGGAAATCGGGATACGCAAGGCTTTAGGGGCCCAACGCAAGGATATCCTGATTCAATTTTTAATCGAGTCGGTCATTGTCTGCCTCATCGGCGGCACCGTTGGCGTCATCCTCGGTGTCGGGGCTGCCGCTATCATCACTTATTTTGCTGGGCTTCCACCGTTTTTGGCTTGGGACAGCGTCGTTCTCGCCTTTGGCTTCTCCAGCGTAATCGGCATTTTCTTCGGACTCTATCCAGCCAACAAGGCAGCCAAGCTTGATCCGATCGAGGCCCTTCGTTATGAATAAGCATGTTGGATGATTAGTGCAAACATTGTGGTGGGTTAAGGGAAGAGAGGGCGGGGCTCCGAAGTTGCCACACCCGTAAGGGTGAGAACTGTCCGGTTCCGCTCCCAAAAACGGTACGTCACGCAAAAGTTCCGAAGAAGCGTATTCATACGTAGGGGTTGCGTGACAAGCGTGTACCGTTTTTGGAAGCTCCACCTCAGCAGGTGTGGCAAAAACTCCGCCCGTCCCTCTCTTCCCTTCCTACGTGGCGATTGATGCACGCATCTTTTCAAGCTTTTAGCTTTTAGCTTTTAGCTTTTAGCTTTTCGCTTTTCGCTTTTCGCTTTTCGCTTTTCGCTTTTCGCTTTTCGCTTTTCGCTTTTCGCTTTTCGCTTTTCGCTTTTCGCTTTTCGCTTTTCGCTTTTCGCTTTTCGCTTTTCGCTTTTCGCTTTTCGCTTTTCGCTTTTTGCATTTTGCATTTTGCTATAGCTTCTGCAACGCTGGTGAGCATGTTCCAAAAAGGAGCGCCTGCGGAGCCCGCCCTAGCGGAGCAGTGAATCGCAGGAAAAAGGGCCGCAACCTGCTCGCGCTGCGTAGCGGCTACTACTTTTGCGGACCCCTGCGATTTGCTGCGGAGCGGACAGTCTCCACCCCCAGCGGGGCGTAGAATGAAGCGGAGTTTTGGAATATGCTCACCTCCCTGCAGCCACAGAAGCACCACCCCCGCGATTTGCTGCGGAGCGGACATTCTCCACCCCCAGCGGGGCGTAGAATGAAGCGGAGTTTTGGAATATGCTCACCTCCCTGCAGCCGCGAAGCAAAAAACACCCCTAGGCAAAAGCTGCCCGGGGGTGTCTTACTATCGCCTTTATGCCATCATGTCGAGCTCGGTCAACAATTTTAACAGTAGAAACAACACAATCCCCGCAATCGTGACGGCCGCCCATAGTGGCTTGCTGCCAGGTTTCCTTTCTTTAACCATGCCAATTAACTTCCAGGTACCCACGGCAATACAGAACAAACTGATGACAAGCAGGACCGGCCCCATTTTTTCATCCCCCTTCCCCTTCCTAATACCTATATGGGAAGAGGCTTGGAAAAATCCCTGCTACATTGTGACGGGGAACATCATGGCAGGTGAAGCGCTCCTATTTCAGCGATCCTGTTCTCCTTTTCTTTTCTTGATCGGTATCCATATCTCGCTGCGAAACGTCGGCGAGGTCACATCCTTATGTTCATTCCACAGCATTTCTGGCCCTTCCGCTTGTTCGTAGAGGGACGAAGGAAACCATTCCGCATAAATGCGCCCCCATACTTGCTGCAGCGTGTCCGGGAACGGCCCGACTGCTTCGAATACCGCCCAGGCAGAGGCAGGCACTTCCAGCATGCTCAGATCTTCAGGGCATTCCTTTGTCGTTGCCGCGCCGATATAATGGTCCAGCTCTCCGTAATCCTGGCGCCCCTCGGAAAAATTCGTGGATGCGCTGAGCAAGCCGAACGGTTCGACGTTTGACAGCTGCTTGAGCTGCGTGATCGTCTCCATTGTCAGCTGCTGCCACATGGAAGCAATCTCCGGATTCACTCCATGGTAGATCAACGGAACCCGTTTCTTGATACCAACGATACGGAAAGCATCTTTTTCCACCAGTCGATAGTTCATTTCACTGCCTCCTCTAATGGTCAACCGGAAGGTCATCCGGGGATATGCTTTTAATGCTTGGCCTTTGGTCCTCGCTTCGGACGGTGTGATCCCATGCAGGCTGTGAAAGGCTCTCGCGAACGTATCGGCCGAGCTGTATCCGTACTTCACGGCAACATCAATGATACGCATATCGGAGTTGGCAAGCTCAAAGGCCGCAAGCGTAAGGCGTCTTCGGCGAATGTACTCGGACAGCGGAATACCCGCGAGAAAAGAGAACATTCTTTTGTAATGGTATTCCGAGCACAGGGCGAGTTTTGCAGCTTCTTTCACATCGATGTCTTGGGCAAGATTTTGTTCAATGTAAGTCAACGAGTCATTCAGCTTTGACAGCATATCCACGGAAACGACCTCCCTTTCTCCAAAAGAATAACAGGAGTTTTTTTGCTCGATCCGACTTTTCGTGAACCACAAATGCCAAGAACCGCCTCCTGACATAGAGACGGTCCACGGATGATTCCCTTATTCCTGGTTCTCCTTTTTCCCTTTCCCCAAGCGCGACAAGACCGCTTTGCCCCGCGCGCGTACCGATTCATCCTTTACTTGCAGCTGATTCCGCTTTAGCAGCCCGTTTTTGGAAGTATCAGGCCGTGGTGCCGGTTTTTCGTTCATCAACTGTACTTTCCTCCGCCTTTTTTATCAAATTCATCCAACAGCTCGGCGAAGCTCTTGTTCTTTTCCCGCTCTTCCTGCTCGCGGCGTCGGCGTTCCTGCTCCTCTTGCTCGAAGCGGGCTTTTTCTTCCTTCATGTCCCGCTCCAGCGCTTTCAACTTGGACAGCGCATCGTCACCGAGCATCTCTTTGAGGCTCAGTCCGGATTTTTCCTCGGTAGTTGCTGCGTTCTGCGATTGACGCGAGGATTGTGCGTATGGATGTGGCTTGGATCGTTTTTTCGCCATCTATGGTCACCTGCTTTTCCGTCATTATCATTACATTGTGCCTCTTTTGGTCATACTACAAGCATCTTTGGCAGGAGGAGGGAGATCAGATGCGCAATAAAGCAAAGGATTTCGGAAAAACCGCCGACATACAAGGCCCCAAATCGCAATCAGAGGCCGTACGTTCCAACGGTTCTATTAATAGTGAACCACAAGAACGCATGAAAGAAAACCGTTAGTTCGCATGCCTATATGGCTACGCCAGACTTTTGGCGTGGCCTTTTGTTTGGTTTGTGCAAACATTGTGGTGGGGGAAGGGAAGGCCGGGCGGGGCTGCGAAGTTGCCACACCCACACGGAAGCAGCGAAAGTCCGGTTCCGCTCGCAAAAACGGGACGTCGCGCAAAAGGGTTCAGGGAAGCATATTCAACCGACGGGGTTGCGCGACAAGCCTGTCCCGTTTTCGCAAGCTCCACCTTGGTAGGTGTGGCAAAAAACTCCGCCCGTCCCGGCCTTCCCTTCCTCACGCAGCGGTTGCTTATGTAAGCTATAAACAAAGATGCCTCGCAATGTACGGAGCTTTTATGCTTTTTCAGCTTCCTGTCCTACTACCCGTATTTCACAATCAAAAAAGCTTCTGCTACGCGGGTGAGCATATTCCAAAACGTAGCGCCTGCGAAGCCCGACCCAGCGGAGCAGTGAATCGCGGGAAAAAGGGGGGCAAACCCGGCTAAGCTGCGAAGCGACGCCACTTTTTGCACACCCCCGCGATTTGCTGCGGAGCGGACAGTCCTTACCCACAGCGGGGCGAAGAATGAAGCGGAGTTTTGGAATATGCTCACCCNTTACCCACAGCGGGGCGAAGAATGAAGCGGAGTTTTGGAATATGCTCACCCCCACCACTGGCAGCGGAAGCCCCCCTTTATGACCGGATGATGCCTGAGCCCTGTTTTTTGCTTTCTGGCACGCAGGGCGCTTCCTGCTGCATAAGAATAATTTTGTCGGCAACCTCAAAATGATAACCCGCGTGCAAGAGTCTGCGTCCCATATCCCGCTCAACCTGGCGCATTGTCAGCCTGCCTTTGCGAAACAACCCGATCTGGGCAAAGGCCTTGCGCTCTATGGAGGCGTGCTCCGTCCGAAACAGCGCCCAGAGATGGGGGTAACGTTCCAATTGATGTCCATAGCGGTGAAGAATGGCTTCCCGCTTCGAGTCAAGCGGCCGCTCCAACCCGATCACCGGCAATATGCCCGAGGCAATGATATTTTCGGTAAGCAGCGGCACGATCTCAGAAGATGTATGCGGTCTTTTGATCTGGGGATACTGCTCCAGCCAGCTCTGGCACTCCTGCTGCTGACTTTCGTTGAAAGAAGGGTAATATACGGAATACATACGCTTGGTTTCACCGCCAACCACCACCAGCCGTTCCTTGCGTGCGTGGGCTTGCATATGGCATCCGACAAAGTGGCGGGGAACGATCATGTTTTCATTCAGCAGGATGACGATCTGGCCCTTCGCTTTGGCAATCCCCGCGTTGATAACCTGGGGGACTGGCACAGGTGTCACCGTTCTGTAATAGCGCAGCGGATAGTTGCTTTCAAATTGGCGAATCCGCTCTTTCAGACCGTCTGTCGAAGCATTGTCCACCACAATCACTTCAAATTCTTCAAATGGGGCATACTGCAGATTGAGGCTCGCCAAGGTATACAACAGACGATGGACCGCATTGTGAGTAGGGATAATGATGCTGGCAAACAACTGACTTCCCCTCCTCTTTCGGCCAATATCCCGAATACTTGCTGCTACCACTATATGCAAGTCGCCTGCAACCGGGCTGGGCTCTTGGGCCGGTAGAAAAGTCACAAATCGGTCAACGCGCGGATTCTCGCATAAACCGGCTGGCATTTCCGCATACTCGTAGGTGAGGTCCAAGCCAGAGGAGGTATACGGATGACCGAACAATCCAAGAAGGATCCAGAGGTAAAAAACCTCGCCATCGATGGAACGTTTCCGCATCAGGCAAGCGCTCCTGATTTTAAACAGTCCTCAGTGGATATGCAAAAACCTTTCGTCAATGAATTTGGCGTCGTGATTGGAGACAGCTTTTACGATTCCGCTGAGTCTCCCCTAAACCAATGGAGCACCGAGACAGATCCCGAGGTCATGGCTGGAGACCGCTGGGTGCATCCGACCAACGACATCGGTTGGAATACTCCGGAAAACCGTGACCTGCTCCAGGATATCCCTCCAAAGGGTGTGCCCTTTATGCATCCCACTATCGATGTGAGCAAAGGAAAAGATTAATCGGAAATGCATCCCCTGAGTCCTGCATGGCTCAGGGCTTCTTTATGGCTGATCCTCGAATGGGCTACCGCTGGCAAACGGGTATGCTACAATAGTAGCCAAGCGAATGTTCGCCCATGATAGCTTTCGATCGAGGTGTACACTATCTATGTCCATTCAATTAGAGATTCAACCTGCATTTGCTCGCGCTTATCAGACGTATGCGGATTTTCGGCCGGGAGATACGCTGCGGCTGTACGCACGGACCGGGGGGCCGGGGACAGGCGGACTGTTTTTTGCTATCGAAAAAGACGAGGTGCTTCCCGGAGACGCCGTCTTCCAGGTGGAAGGTTTGCAATTTACCATTCGCCCGGGCGATTTTTGGTATTTTGACGGAGGAATCCTGAGGTACGATGAACGTCTCGGCGAGTATGGATTTTCCTTCTACAATCCCCGGTTGGAGGAGTAGGCACAGGCGGGAGAAACTTCTGCTTGTTTCATTCGTATGAATCCTTACAGTCATCCTATATTTTCGCTGGTGCAGGAGGTCACTTGCATGAATAAAAAGCGCTCTGCGCTCCTGGCGATCGGCGCCTTTCTGTTAAGCAATCTGAAATGGATTTGGGGGTTGCTGAAATTCTCCAAATTTGGCGCGACCTTTCTTTCGATGTTTGTCACCCTGCTCTTGTACGGGCAGATTTACGGTTGGAAGTTTGGAATTGCCATCATTTATCTCATTTTCATTCACGAAATGGGGCACGTGATTGCGGCAAAACGAAAAGGCATCCGCACCTCGCCTGCCATTTTCATTCCCTTTGTCGGCGCGATGATTGCCATGAAGGAGCAGCCGCGTGATGCCGCTACCGAAGCCTATCTGGCTTACGGCGGGCCGCTCGCCGGATTGCTTTCATTTCTTCCGGCTTTTCCGCTTTACTGGTGGACGGAGGACCCCTTTTGGATCCTGGTGATCTATGTAGGCGCGATGCTTAACCTGTTTAACCTGCTTCCCGTCTCTCCTTTGGATGGAGGGCGCATCGTTTCCGTACTCTCCACCAAAATCTGGCTGTTTGGTCTGATCGGTCTGGGCGTGTTTGTTTATTTCTCTCCCGGCCCGATGCTGTTTTTAATCCTGCTGTTTGGCATTCTGACCTGGTGGACACGTTTGCGCGAAGGCTACCGGCAGCAAGTACTTTCTTATGAAAGGGAACGTCTGCTGCGCTTTCGCAGGGAGCTGGACATCTGGCCGACCCTCGACTCTTCGTGGGAGACACGCGAGCGTTTGTACAGTGATTACTTGTCCGCGACCGCGAAAAGAACGGAGAAAAGACGTTTTTATGTCCCCTTTCTGCATGATGAGCAGCGCCTAGCATCCGATCGCCAGAAGATTGATCGGATTTATGGCACGATCACATGGGAGCTGTATCAGCAATGGGAGCGTACGCCGGTTCTCTTTGCCGACAGCGATCCCAACCAGCCGATTCCATCGCCCATCCTGGCAGGAGCCAAGCATGACGCGGACGAAAAGCTGAAGAGCATCGACGAGCAGCTGCAGCGGTTGACCACCTACTATGAGGCTCCTGCCAGCACGAAGTGGAAAGTGCTGGCCGCCTATCTCGGTCTGGCCGCGGTGCTGTCGCTCTGCTTCTTTTATGCCAATACGATCACACAGGGATATATTTCAGCTTCGTAAAAATGGTTAACCTGCATGCAAAAAAGAGAAATCACGGTCGGCACTCCGCCATCTCCGTGATTCCTCTTTTCCTGTTTATTTCGTAAATATATGGTTTCCGATTTTCTTAATCTGCGGACGTGTCCAGATCCATTTTGAGGTTGCCGTATTGGGATTAAAATAATACAACGCCCCCGATGATGGATCCCAGCCGCGTGCAGCTTCCCAAGCCGCTTTGTAGGCGCTCGCGTCAGGAGTCAGCCAAAACTGACCGTCATTGACAGCTGTAAATGCATAGGGCTCAAAAATGACGCCTCGGATTGTTTTGGGAAAATCCTTGGTTTGCAGGCGGTTCATGGCCACCGCGGCGACCGCGACTTTCCCCACGTACGGCTCCCCGCGCGCTTCCGAATAGACGAGCCTTGCCAGCAAGTCCAATTCTATCGCGTTTACCGAATACTTTCTTAGCGCTCTCCACGTTTGCGCACCGACCACTCCATCCGCAGGCAGACCGTATTGGTACTGAAAGCTGCGGACAGCCCTTGTTGTTCTATTTCCATAGATTCCATCCAATGAATATGGATAAAACCCGAGTACTTGCAATCGATATTGCAAATCCCATACATCTCCGGAAGTCGCTCCCGGCTTAAGTGTTTGGGCGGCTGCATCGGCTTGGTCCAGCGGATAAAGGAATGCAAAGACCGCTAGCATCATGAGGATGATCACGTTCCTCTTCTTCATTTATCCCACCTCCTTCTACCCATGGTACAGGCAATGAGAGACAGTCTCAATGCTTGAATCTTGGTAATCGATTGGGATTTTGCCAATTTGCCAAATAAGTGGTCGGATTGCCAGCACAGGGTTTGTCCAACCATCCGGACAAGTGACGGCTTTTTCTTTCCTCTTTATTGACAGAGCTCTTGCTGCACACGTATGATTATTCGCAAATCGATTGTCAAGCACTGGAAAATGCAATGACGATGAACTGAGGTGAGCATTCTTGATCGGTGTTTTATTTATTTGTCTGGGGAACATCTGCCGCTCTCCCATGGCAGAAGCGGTATTTCGTCATCAAGTGGAGCAGGCAGGCTTGAGCAGTCATTTCCTGATCGATTCTGCTGGATTGGGGGATTGGCATCAAGGCGAAGCTCCGCATCAGGGAACCCAGAACGTATTGAAACAACGCGGAATTGCCTTTGACTCCATTCGTGCCAGACAGATCCAGTCCAAGGATATTGAACAGTTCTCTTATCTCGTATGCATGGACGAGGAAAATCTGTCAGGGCTCAAAAAATGGCTTACACCCGGCAAGCAAGTGTATCGCCTGCTTGACTTTGCCCCGGAGCAAACAGAGCGTAACGTCGAAGATCCTTACTACACTGGCCGGTTTGAACATGTATACTCATTGGTTGAAGCCGGCTGTCAGGGCTTGTTGCAGCATATTTGCCAAGAGCGAGGCATTGGGTGAAAGGATTACGGATCGAAAGGATGGACGCACATGATCGTTCGTGAAGCAAGGGTAACCGACGCCCCCGGCATATCCTCCCTATGCACACAGCTGGGGTATGAGGTTAGCCATGACGAAGTGTTGAAGCGACTTGAAAAGGTAACGCATGATGACGATCACGCCGTCTATGTCGTAGCCACGGAAAATGACCACATTGCAGGCTGGGTTCATGTGCATGGGAGATTGTTAATCGAGTCAGCCCCATTCGCGGAAATTGGCGGACTGGTGGTCGATCAAGGGGCACGGAGAAAAGGCATCGGGGAGCAGCTGATGCGAAAGTGTGAGGAATGGGCGAAAGCAAAGGGCTATCAGCAGATTCGTGTCCGATCAGGCGGTCACCGCAAGGAAGCTCATGAATTTTATAAGCGAATCGGTTACAGCAATGTCAAATGGCAAGAGGTTTTCAATTTGCAGCTTGTGGACGAATAAAGATTATTATTCATTCTTAATACGCCCATGAAAAAAAGGCTCTGCCCGTACGTACGGGTCAGAGTCTTTGCCTTTCTTTCGCCGTTTGTCAGATCGACAATTTGTCAAGAGAAAGGATCGTATAACTTTGCTCTCTCTTTCAATAATCCAAAGGGTTTCATGCTTGGTTCAAAATTTGCCTCAATGATCCAAACATGAGCATTGCCATCCAGACCAATATCAAAGCCAATTATATTTTGCAAAGGATAATGAAAGCCCAGGTGTTTGGCTGCCAATAAACATACGCGCCTGACTTTCTTTATCAAATATGGCGTTGAAACCGGCTCGATATTTGAATATTCGATCGCTGTCTTGACCAGAATGATTTGACTGGAAACGTTTGTAACCATGTAGCCTTCCTCAGCTACTTTCGCAAACATCCCTGTTACTCGATAGGGGGCGCATCGATTATTTCTTTTGACTACCACTCTTAAGTCAAATGGCCGTTTTTCGAGTTGGGCCAAAGGAATACATTGTTGCATGATATAGCTTCGATTCCGAGTCATTTCTTCGATTTGGTCATATACAGCTTGCTTTCCGTCCAATATGATCTTTCTGTTTTCTGCTTGTATGACATACCTGTCTTCTTCCAAAAGGGATACTTGAATGATGCCGTACCCGGAATGCCCGATGCATGGTTTGAGCATCAAGGTTCCGTATTTTTCAATGAAATGCCATAGCCCCCGACTTGTAAGTCTTTTCGTCGCCGGCAAAAATGGTGCAAGCTTCTTCATGCCTTTTAATATCTTATATTTGCTCCACTTGCTGGATCGTTTGCGTACGTTGCTCTTAATTTTGTTCATCTCGAATAAATCGAACCGCATTTAAACCGATCATCTGAGCAGGCAAAGATGTGTTTCCATCCGGCAAAATAGGAGCGATTGAAAGATCGGCGACTTTTAAATTCTTGGCACCAAAAACATCCAGGAATCCATTGACCACTCCTTCTTGAATATTCCTTCCCATTTTGCATTGCCCGCCGTAATGGTAGAAATTGGAGAGTGATGCTCTGACAAAATTCCCAAGCTGCCTTCTTTTTTCAGCCTCATCTGGTAGCGTGAAGATTTGCTCTGGAGGAAACACCACTTCATGAATGCCGCTGTTATTATTTCTAGCCTCCACAATAATGTTGTACATGTTTATATATTGATCGATCATAAAATCTAGATCGCTCGTATTTGGCTGCAGGGGATTGAAGGTAAAGGACGGTAGGGCTTCAGGATCGCTATGAGCTGCCATTATCGTACCCTTGCTGCTTGGGTTAAGATCGATTATGCCAAAACTCATAATATTGGTAGGCTTCGTTAAATCTAGCTCCCATCCATTCGTGATCACATCTTGAATAGGAAGAAAGATTGGAGCAGGGACTCCTTGCATCTGAAGTCGGCGGCCCTCCAAGCGATTCACCTGTTCAGCTTTAAAAGCACCGAATGCAATTGGCTGATTCGGGTCTGCTGCAACAATTGGAAATAATTGCGATGTGTCCACCCTGACTCCCAGGCCGGCATATGCTTGCGTTTGAAGATTGTAGCCCACGTTTGGATTTTCTATCAATGGTGTAATCCCAGCGTTAATCAAATCACTGGATTTACCAATGCCGGATCGCTGCAGGATAACGGAGGATAAAAATCCTGCGGAAACGATAACACCTTTTCGGGCAAAGGCTATATTCGAAATACCGTCCCTGACATATTTGACTCCGCTTGCAATCATCTGCCCATTCTTCTTCTGAAATACGACTTTGTCTACCGTTGTTTTCGCTAGGATGACTAACTTTCGTCCTCCAACCCCAATCTCATCTGGCTCAAGCTCATTGCCTTGAATAACAATACTCTGATTTAAATATCCGGTTGCAGTCGATGATCGGGTAATCGTGCCATCAAACTCTTTCTGAAGGAATTGGTTTGCGAAAAATGTGCAGTCTCTTACGCCAGTGTTATAGTCCTCAACAATGGCAATGTTCAATATCTTTGCTGCTGCAATTGTCAACGTTTGGATGATTCCATTCGGAGGTATATGCTGTTGTCTTACAAATATGGGGCCCCTTCTTCCCCTTTCGTTCGGTTCTTGTGTTTGACCCGTATACGTTTCGTTCTCAATAAACAATGGACTCACTTGATCGTAGCTCCATCGTTCATTGCCAGAAAGGGTTGCCCATTCGTCATACAGCTCTCTACTCCCGCGGACAGCAAACATAAAGTTAACTTCTGAGCTTCCACCTATGGTCCTCCCATTTACCGTAATCAACTGCCGTTGAACAAAAGTCTCTGTCCGCGATAAAAGGTTGAAGGCAAACTTATTATCACTTGCCAAAGCAATGGTATTTAAAACGTTTGGGCTGCTCAACTGAGCCGTCTGATTCGTTCCGGCTTCAAGGACTAAGACGGACGTTCTCCTATCATCCGTCAATTCTTTGGCGATCACGCCTCCTGCAGTTCCGCCACCGATCACAATGTAGTCAAATGTATTTGCCTTGGAAGGTGGTCGAATTCCCAATAAGCCCACATCCTTTTGTTGAATTCTTTTCATTGCTCTGGGTCAGTTATCACTTTGTTAACTAGTTAAGCTCCTTCATAGAATAATATCCCCCCTGATTCATATTCATTGTCAACATATGGAATATTCCTTTGACTAGAAAGGGACATTTTCCATGCAACAATCGCACATCTTAGCCAAATTGCCGTTCTACCCATGCAGCATGAGATTCATTCAACAAGCCGTTCCGATCGATAGAGAGAGTAGGAAACTACCAGGCTAGCCATTTCTTTTTCTCGATAAAATAGCAGCGGCAGCCTTGGACTTTGTTATCTGGTCCAAGGCTGCCGCAATGTTGGCATTAGAAACTCAATCAAAACCTTACTCTATTATAGAATTCCAATTCCTATTTCACAGTGAGATCACGCAGGATCGCTACTTCTACGCGCCGGTTTTTCGCTCGTCCATCCGGTGTCTTGTTATCCGCTACCGGATGGAATTCTCCTTTACCGGTCGCACTGAATTTGGCAGGTTCCAGCGACTTGTTTTCCAACAGCACCTTCAAGAAATTGGTCGCACGTTTTGTGCTCAAATCCCAGTTGGACGGGAATTCCGCCGTATGGATCGGCCGGTTGTCCGTGTGCCCGGTCACCGTCACCTGCTTCGGATGAGGCACCAGCAGCTTGGAAATTTCTGCGGCCAGCGTGCGTGCCTCAGGCTTCAGGACGGCGCTTCCCGAATCAAAGAGCGCGTTATCCAAAATCGTAATGAGGAGTCCCTCTTCGGTCAGCTTCGTCTGCAGCTTGTCCTGCAGGTTATTGCGCTGAATATAGCCATCCAGCTGTGCCTTCATTTTCTGCAGATCCTGCGTTTCCTTTTGCAGCGCCTGCTCCAGCTTTTTCTGCTCTTCTGACTTTTTCTGCTGCTCGGAATCATCCTGCTCGCCTTCTTTTTTAGGCGGAACCGTCGTTTTTTCGAGGGTCGGGTCATACTTGACCGCAGACGGATTTTGCATGACGCCGACACCGCCATTCAAAGCCACATTGAAGGATTGTACCAATTGTTCAAACTTTTTCGCATCGATCTTGCTCGTCGCAAACAATACGATGAACAGCGCGAGGAGCAAGGTTAGCAAGTCTGCGTACGGAATGAGCCAGCTTTCGTCAACGTGTTCTTCATGATGGTGTTTCTTCCCCTTAGCCATTGGCCGCTGCAGCCTCCTCCTTTTTCTCCCCTGCTTGCGCTTCCACACGTTCATTTGGCGGGAGGTAAACCATCAGCTTTTGTTCAATGGCTGCCGGAGAAACGCCAGCTTGGATCGACAGCAAGCCTTCTACCATGATCGTTTTGATCGCAATCTCTTGCTTCGATTTGCGCTTCAGCTTGTTGGCGAATGGATGCCACAGTACGTAACCGGAGAAAATCCCCAGCAAAGTCGCGATAAAGGCAGCCGCAATCGAGTGACCCAGCTTTTCAATATCGGAGAGGTTCCCCAGGGCGGCAACCAGACCTACTACCGCACCCAATACCCCGAGGGTTGGGGCATACGTACCGGCCTGGGTAAAGATCAGCGCCCCACCTTGGTGACGCTCTTCAATCGCATGAATCTCTTCGTTCAATACATCACGGACGAATTCGGGCTCTCCCCCGTCAATGATCATCTTCATGCCATTTTTAAGAAACGGATCCTCGATCTCATCCGAGGAGCTTTCCAAGGCGAGCAATCCTTCACGACGAGCGATGGATGCCCAGTTCATGAATTGAGTGATCAGGTCACGCTTGGATGGCAGTGGCTGCTCTTTAAAAAGGATACCGAACAATTTCGGCAGCTTCTTGATTTCGCTCATAGGAAACGCAATAAAAATGGTTGCCGCCGTTCCGACAAAGATAATCAAAAAAGCTGCGGGGTTAACAAGCGCGGAAAGACTGGCACCTTTGAGGACCATACCTAGACCAACCGCGATTACACTCAGACCAAGACCGATATACGTCGACTTTTCCATGTTGACACTCCCTATACCACGTTCTCTTTAAATAATATCCTTACTACTAATTTCGGTAAAAGCTTGATATTTTGTGAGAGAAAGATGCCGAAATTCATACTTTTTTATTACCCATACCACTGGATCAGGCAAACCATTAACAGCAGCCCGATGATAAAGGAAAATGTGGAAGCCCGTGCATGTCCGTCCCCATGGCTTTCCGGGATCAGCTCCTTGTACACGATAAACAGCATCGCTCCCGCTGCAAAGGAAAGGCCATACGGCACCAGTCCGGATACGAAGGAGGTGAGGAAATACCCGATCATCGACGTGACGATTTCCACGGCGCCGGTCATGGTTGCCAGGATAAAGGCCTTCCCGCGGCTCACTTTTTGGTTGATCAAAAAGAGGGCCACCAGAAACCCTTCCGGCGCATTTTGCAATCCGATGGCAAACGCGATCAGTCCGCCCAAGCCGTCCTGCCCGCTCGCATAGCTCACGCCGACCGATAATCCTTCCGGCAGGTTGTGCAGGGTAATGGCAGCCAAAATCAATTTCGCTTGCGTATCCATCGCAATATTCATGCGGTTGTGCTCCAGGTCGATGTGGGGCACGATCAATTCCAACAGCGTCAACACGACGGTGCCGAGCAAAACGCCGAAGCAGAGAACCCATACGTTGGAGTGGGAAAGCGCTTGGGGAATCAGGCTGAAGGTGGAGGCCGCTACCATGATCCCCGCTGTCAAGGCCAGCAGAATATCCCGCCATCTATGTGTCACCGCGCGAAAGAACAGAATCGGGAGCGCACCGATTCCTGTCGACAATGCCGAAATCACACTTCCGATAATGACATGTTCCAGATGCGTTTCCATTTTCCTTACCCTCACTTGTCAGTAAACTCAGTATGTAACTATTTTACTTATGGCATATGGGGATCATACCATGAAACTGGCGAGCAGGAAATAAGAGGAGACACGGGAAAAAGCGTCCTTTGTCAAAAAGGACGCTGCTTGTGGACAGGCTTGTTTATGGTTTACGTGCCGCGCTATTTCCCGCGCTCCAGGATTTGCGCGATTCGTTCTTCTTCATCCAGCTTCGGACAGGTATAACAGCATTTTCCCTCCGGCAAGCGATACGCCATGCAGCAATGCTTGCGGAGACGAACGATTTCACCCGGCTTAGCCGGATGTGCGATCTCGATGAACTGCGTGCTGATGGGGTTCTTTTCACAGGATCCAAACAGCATGGCATCATCGATCTGCTTCACATAGAGGAAATCCTCTTCGATCTGTCGCTTCAACTCTTCGCTTTGCGCTTCTTTTTGCCATTCCGCATAATAATGGTGAATCAGATACGCGGCATGGGACCAGAGCACATTGGGGCTGACTTTGGAATGTGCCGACAGCGCCGAAATTAACGGCTGCAAATTTTCATTGGAAATATGACGCACGATCTTTTCGCGCCATGCTCCTCTATCGCCTGTAAGCGGCCCGAGCCCTTCCGGATCCTTCAAAGAAAACTCCGGCTTGCTCCATTTGTTTTCCGACGTCAGCACCACATTCTCCAAAGCGATGTTCAGTCCGTAAGAGTGCATCGTCATGCTGTAGAACGCTCCCATGACCAGCGCCAAATACCGTTTGACGAAAATCGACGCGGTCACTGCCGGTGAGGGCGATTTTAGCGTCGCTCCGACTTCCTCCAGAAATGCTTTTCCTTTTTCTTCATCCAACAATTGTATCGCTTCACACTGCGAAGCAGCAGTGGGGACAGACGTACGAATGCGAAACAAATCTTCCAGCAAAGCCAACGGAACGGTAGAGACCATAAGCGGTATCCTTTCATGAAGCGAGGTTCACGTACAATGATATTCATTATCACTTGTACTTGTTCCTCATTATAATACGGAAGGCTTTTTTCATTCAAGCCCATGAGAGCCACAAAACCCCTCCAAACTGCTGCGCTCACTCAGTGGTGGTGCGCAGCCTCTTGAAGGGGTCATGATCATTCCTACTAATAAGCTTGCTTCATTCGTTTCAGCACTGCCAAAAACTCAGCCACAGCAGCATCCAATTTCTTTGTCTCCTGCTCCTTGTAAATCTTCGACTTGAGCCGCTGCAGCTCCGCTTCGGAAATGTGGCGGATCGACTTTTTCATACGGTTCAAGAATTGCTCGAATGCATCCAGGGAGACTTCTTTCCCGCGCAAGGAGCTTTGGGAAAATCGCTCGACAAACTCCTTTTGCAGGCGAGAATCGGCAAAGGTCAGGGTAACTGCCTTTCTGCGCCCCGCTGCATCGACTACATAAAAGAGCGTATCCTCTTTTTTCACGGAAGGCGTGTTGCGCAAGGCGAGGATGGCTCGATTGGGGCCAAACCCGATTTCGTACCGCTCATTTCGTACTTGCGGGTGAAATACACTGCCGGCAGACCCGGTAGAAGGCTGTGGAAGCGGTGGCACCGATAGATTATGCTTGCTGATCGCTTGCAGGACTTCGTTCCAAAGCCGTTCACGGAGGTTCTTCAGCTGGAGGTCAGCCGTCTCCAGGATCTTGCTCGCTACCCCATCTGGCTTGGCTGACAGTTTCTCTTGCAATTGGTTGTGCTGACCTAGCGTCCATTCCTGAAGCTGTTTGTTCATTTGGACCATCTGCTCGTCGGTGATCTTCCCCGTCAGCTGATCCACATGGCCTTTCACCTGCTTCAGGTAGTCCTCGGACTGCTTGGCCAATTGTTCATTCCATTGCCCATAAATATCCCATGCTACGGGAACGGCTTGGTTGTGTGCATGCACGGACTGGCGGACGTCTCTCCACATGAAGTACCCGTAGATCCCCAGCTCGATTCTGGCAGCATCCATGATCTTGTCGGCGATGCCCGGTGGCGCGTCTAGCAGCCCTTCCGCTAGCTGCTGGTGCTGTCCCTGCAGCCACGTATGCAGCTGTTCTTGCAGATGGATAACATCCTCGTCAGACAGGACTTCCGCGTTCTGATCCAAAGCTTCAGCGATGCTTTTGGTATAAGTACCTGCTGCGTGATACAAGGAAAGATTCCATTGATAAAACGTCTCCCACGCTTCCGCAGGCTTCGATTGGTTTGCGGTGACCCGAGAAGGGGTATAGAAGAAAGGAGCTGCGGAGCGATAGCTTGCCCGTTGTTTCTCGTATATCGCGACCAAGGTAGAATCATTCATGTCAGAAAAGGTCGATGCTACTTCCATTCCGACGTCTTCTGCCCGTTGGACGATTCCACGATCTGTGCGGATCACATGCTCCAACGATGCCGACTCTCTCTGCGTGATTGGCAGTACAGCTGCGCTTACCATTTCTTCTCTCTCCCTCTTTCAAAATAAAAAGACCAACCCCTAATAGAGGTCGGTCGGTTGCATCACTCACTCCCCATGCTTCAGATGCCCAGATAAAAAGCATGGCTCATCGTTTCCCGTGTACTATGTATTCCTTTATATTACCAATCGATGCCTAATTGGTCAATGCTACCTGCTGATAGGTATAGTAGCCGTCGATCTTTTGAATGGATGGCTCCTCCGCCATGATTCTGTTCATCGCGATCGTCGGATTGGAAAAGATCAGATTGTGCCGTTCGTGCAAAGCGCGCATGATTTCGGCACTTTTCATTTTTCCATTTTCTTTTAACAGCTCCAGCACGACAGGTACCACATCGGTCTGATAGTCGTATCTCGCTCTTTTTTTGCGGGCGGGATGTTGATGGACATCCATCCGATAAGGTCTTTCATACTGAGGGGCTTGGTTCTCCGTTTCCGTACGAGGAGAAGCATTATCCTCCAATTCTCTGATTCGGTTCAAAATCGTTTTTATCTCCATGCCGATTTCACGATCACGATCGACATAATCCTTACGCAGTGCAGCTCGATGCTCCAATATTGCCTCCAGACTCCGTTGCAGAGCTGTTATTTCCACGCTCATCGTTTTTATCCCTCCACAATTGCTTATCTCCCATAGTGACGAGAATCATATTATCCATGCACATATAGTACCACATCCAAAATATAAAATTATATACCAAATTCAATCGAAGAAACATAAAAAAAGCTCCCGTCCCATAACGAAAGCTCCTATATCCGTCCCAGGGGCTTGGTGCTCTTCCCGTGACCGGACTTCATCACAGCTAATTATGCGTGTTTCTGATCATGCCATGCATAAAAATGGCCTGTTGAGGTTTTCAACAGGCTGACCGGATAACTCCAATGTGTTAGCGAAACTTAATACAGCGTTTTCAATGCCTCCGGGGTAAAGGGGATCAATTCGTCGATCCGGCCATCGCGTATCTTGCTTGCCCAAGCAGGATCGGCCAACAAAGCCCGGCCAACGGCTACAAGATCGAACTCTTCGCGCTGCAGCCTCTCAATCAATCCTTCTATCTTGCTGCTCCCCGCTCCCTTCCCTTCGGCAAAGAAGCTCGAATCCTCTTCGTCTAGCCCGACCGATCCGACCGCTATTGTCGGTTTCCCCGTCACCTTTTTGACCCAGCCGGCCAAATTCAGTTCGGAGCCTTCGAACTCGGGTTCCCAGAAACGGCGAGTGGAGCAATGGAACATATCAACGCCTGCTTCGACCAAGGGAGCCAAGAGTTGTTCCAGCAGCATCGGCGATTCCGCTAATTTCACCGTGTAGTCACTCATCTTCCATTGCGAGAAGCGGAGTACGATCGGAAATTCCGGACCGACAGCACGACGGCATGCCTCGATGACTTCCACCGCAAATCGGGTGCGCGCGACCATGTCGCCGCCGTAGCGGTCAGTGCGCGGATTGGTCTTTTCCCAGAAAAATTGGTCGATCAGAAAGCCGTGGGCGCCGTGGAGTTCAATGCCGTCAAATCCGATCCGCCGGGCTTCAGATGCCGCACGCGCGAACGCTTGGACGATCGCCGCGATATCCGCTTCTGTATAATCACCGACATGGCCTCTCGCTCCCTCATGCCAAATCTGCGGGATGATCCGCCCGCCCGCTTCGTGAACGGCCGCCACTACATTTGCCCAGCCGTTTAACGCGGCTTCTCCGTAGAAATTCGGCACGTTTTCTTGATTGGACGCATCCGGATGATCGATCGCCGTACCTTCTGTCACGATCAGACCGACGCCGTTTTCTGCCCTGCGTCGGTAATAATCGGCCACATCCGGACCCGGTATGCCGTTAGGAGCAAATTGTCGGGTCATGGGCGCCATCACGATGCGGTTAGACAGCGTCATCTTGCCGTTTGCAAACGGTTGGAACAATGCTTGAATAGAATGAGAAGAATTCATGACAACCTCCAAATACATTATTATTTTAATCTTTGTAGCGGTTTTTATTGACTGCGCGGTCAATAACTTAACAAAAAAATTTGATTCGCTGCTCCCCCTAATCATCACCTCCTTCATCACATGTAGATCAGCCTTTTTGTTGACTGGACAGTCAATAAAACCTCAAAAATCTACGTGTGTGCATTTCACATACACACACGTATCCGGCATCTGCACGGTTTCGCCCGTTCAGACGATTGACTTACTGTCGATCAAGCGTTTTTCCCACATTCCTCACTTCCGCACAGCGGCGGACATTGGTTCGAGAAGCCCGATTCTATCGCGCATTCTCCGGTGCGATCAGCGCAAAAGTGGTACGCAACACCTCATCGATCTGCTCCCGGGAAGCACCCGACTTCTCCATGACCTTCGCGCCGCTAAGTGCGTTGTTCAGAAAAGCGGCAAGTTCTTTGCTGCTCTGGCGAGTCGTAATCAGCTGCCGCTCCTGGCCGCTGCGGATGACCTTCTCGAGTATTCTCTCGACCTGACTATACATGAGCTCGGCCTCGCGGTTGATCTCCTGATCGTCGGCTCCGAATTCCAGCACGGTATTGACCATAAAACATCCGCGGCGCATGGCTTCCTCGTTTGGATAAAGCGCAGCGTCGCAAATGGCCTTCAGCTTTTGCAAGGGAGACACCTCCTGGGAGGCCAGTTCTTCCAGCATGGCTACGCTCTGTTCACGATACAGCGCCAGCGCTTTTAAAAACAATTCTCGCTTGTCCTTGAATACGCCGTACAAACTTTGTTTCTTCACTTGCGTCGTACGCGTCAAATCCTCAAACGAAGTCGATTTGAAGCCTTTCGTCCAAAACATTTCCATGGATTGGCACAGCGCACGATCAACATCGAATTCTCTTGGTCTGCTCATAGGGGCATCATATCCGTTTTTGACCACGCAGTCAATAAAGTAAACCCTCAAAAAACATGCAGAGCTTCCGTCACATAACGGAAGCTCTTTTTCAAATTACCCAGTCTTCATCGCTTGAAGAATTTTCCTGAATTCATCAGCCGGGACAGGCTTGCTGATATAGTAGCCTTGGGCTTCATCACACTTTTGATCAACCAAAAAGTTTGCTTCTTCCAAATGCTCAACGCCCTCTGCCACCACATACAAGCCTAGATGGTGAGCCATGGCGATGATCGTAGCGACGATTGCCTCATTATGAGAATCATGTAACAGGTCACGGACAAACGATTGGTCAATCTTCAAGCGATCCAGCGGAAACCGTTTCAGGTAAGTGAGTGAGCTGTATCCAGTGCCAAAGTCGTCAACGGCAATATGCACACCCAGCTCTTTTAACGCCTGCAGGGTGGAGATCGAGCGGTTGACGTCCATCATGATGCTTTCGGTAATCTCCAGCTCCAAACAAGCGGGATCCATCCCCGTTTCTTCCAAAACCTGTGCAACGGTTTCCACGATATTTTTCTTCCAGAATTGGCGGGTAGACAGATTGACAGACATCCGCAATGGGGGAAAACCTTCTGCCAGCCAGCTCATATTTTGCCTGCACGCTTCCCGCAGCACCCATTCCCCGATCGGAACGATTAGTCCCGTCTCCTCGGCCAAAGGGATAAACTGTCCAGGCGGAACCAAGCCTTTTTCGGGATGCTTCCATCTCACCAATGCTTCAACGCCGACAATCTCATTGGTGGCCAAAGAGACCTGCGGCTGGTAGTGCAGCATAAACTCTTCCCGCTCCACTGCTTTGTACAATTCGTTTTCCAGCAGCAAGCGCTCGTATACTTGCTCGTTCATGGACGACATATAGAAGCGGTATTGATTCTTTCCTTTTTCCTTCGCAGCATACATCGCCGTGTCCGCACTTCTCATCAAGGCCGTCATATCCTGGCCGTCTTTTGGATAGACCGCAATGCCGATGCTGACAGTGATCCGGACCTCCATATCATCGATCAAGAGAGGCTGTCCGAGTCCATCGATGACCTTGTCTGCAAACGTGATCGCCTCTGCTTGGGAGAGGCTCGGCAGCACGAGGGTAAACTCATCTCCGCCCATGCGCGCGACCGTATCCCCTACGCGGACCAAATCACGCAGCCGTTCCGCTATGCTGATCAAGACTTTGTCGCCGAAGCCATGGCCCAGGGAATCATTAATGACCTTAAAGCGGTCTGTGTCCAAAAACATGACGACCAGCGACTGCCCCTCCCCCAACGCTTTCAGCCCCTGATCCAGTTGCTGCTCAAGCAGTCTGCGATTGGGAAGGCCGGTCAACTCATCGTGGAAAGCTTGAAAGTTGATGATCGCTTCCGTCCGTTTGCGCTCCGTGATATCGCGCAAAATGGCGTACACACCTTCAATCTCTCCGTTCACCACAATCGGGATATGGGTAATGTTTATCGCAACTTTCTGGCCATTTTTATGGAGGATTTCCGTATCAGAATTTTGCGGAATGCCTTTTGACGCTAACCGGAAGGAGTGAACAATCTGGTTCCAATCATCCGGACTCATCTTCGTTGCGATTTGGAAACTTTCCAGCTCATCCATGTCATAGCCGGTGGTAGCGACAGCAGCAGGATTGATGCTGGTAATTCCCCCCGCCAGGTTGTAGGAAATGACTGCGTCCAGATTATTGTGATACAGAGAGTTGTAGCGTTGTTCACTATCTTTCGCCTTTTTCAAGAACTCCCCAAGTCTCCGGTCAATAATGGCCCGGTAGATGGCGATACCGAGAATAAAGCAAGTGAGGATACCGACCGCATACGCAAGCAGCTCGGCATTCATTCTTTTCCCGCCTGCAAAAATAGCGCCCTCATGCGGTGTAAAGGTTGTGGCCCACATCCCGGTATAGTGCATCCCAACGATGGCTGCCCCCATCACCAAGCCGCTGGCCAGCTTCTTGCGCAGCGCAGCTGACCCCTGCTCATGGCGCAGCCGAAAAGCGATCAAGACAGCCACGATAGAAACCGCAATGGCAACAAAAATCGACAAAACAAATCGTACCGGGTCGTAGTGAATATGCGCCGGAATTTCCATGGCCGCCATCCCCGTATAGTGCATGGCAGCGATCCCTATCCCCATCAGCCCCCCGCCTACGAACAGACTGCTCATGGCCAATTGCTTGCGACTGATCACAAACAAGGCAACCGCGGAGGCCAGGATAGCGATCACGATCGAGATGAGGACGATCCAATGGTCGTACGTGCTGGTAACTGGCAGGTGCAGGGCCAACATGGCGATGAAGTGCATGGACCAGATCCCTGTCCCCATCGCACAAGCGCCTCCCCACATCCATGCATGCCTGCTTTTTCCCGATGCTTCTGTTACACGGCCTCCCATATCAAGGGCTGTATAGGAAGCGATCGCAGCGATCACATAAGAAAGCAAGACAAGTGTCAGATGATACGTTTGTGTAAGGCTATGCATAGATTCGCTCCTCTAATTCTGCAAAATGCTTCTAGATAGTAACTACCCGGGAGCTTATTTCCGTAAACATTTTCCAATTAGATTAGACTTTAAATCGTGACATGACCTGCTGCAGATCATCCGCCATCTTAGCGAGTGTCGTCGCGGATGCATGGATCTCTTCCATGGATGCCAGTTGTTCATCCGTCGCCGCTGATACATGTTGGGCACCGGATGCTGTGGTTTCTGCGATCGCGCTGATGTCATTGATCGCTTCCACTACCTCGCCTGTGCCTCTGGTAATCAGACCGATGGCTGCTGATACCTCTTGGACACGCAGCGCCACTTCGCTGACCGACTGTTCGATCGTACGGAAAGAATCCCCTGCCTGACCCACCACATCAATCCCGGCAGCAACCTCTGTCATCCCTTGCTCCATCGCCTGGGTAGCCAGATAGGTTTCCTCCTGAATCGCCGATATCAGCTCATTGATCTGCTGCGCGGACTGGGAGGATTCCTCCGCCAGCTTACGCACCTCATCCGCAACCACAGCGAATCCGCGTCCATTCTCGCCTGCCCGCGCTGCTTCAATCGCGGCGTTAAGCGCCAGCAGATTGGTTTGTCCGGCAATCCCTGTGATCGTTTCAATGATTTGGCCGATTTCCTTCGAGCGTGTGCCCAAATTCTGGATCACTTCCGCCAATCCGGAAATCGTCGCATGGATAGCGTTCATCTGCAGCACGGCTTTTTGGATTGATTCATTTCCATCCGCTGCATTGCTTGTCGCATTCTCCGCCAGCGTCGACACCGAGTGAGTATTTTCCACGATGTGCCCAACATTGGCAGAAAGTTCCTGGATTGCTTGGGAGCTGTCCTCGGTGTTTTCTACCTGTGTGTTTGCACCTTGGGCCAATTGCTGAACGGTCACAGCGATTTGCTCGGCCGCTCTGCTGTTTTGCTGAGAACTTGCCGATAATTGCTCGGAGCTGGCCGCCACCTGCTCGGTGGTCATTGACAAATGACGCAGCAAATTCACGAGATTTTTCCTCATCTGCTCGTAGCTTTTTGTCAGGTGGCCGATTTCATCATTGGTCTCCGCTTTGATCTCAACCGTAAAGTCCCCTTGTCCCGCATGTTCCAGCGCTTGTCCGATCAGAGACAGTCTTCGCGAAATGCGGCGTGTAAACCATAAGACCGCGATGATGGTCAGAATCACGATACCAATCAGCAGAGGGACGATCACGTTCAACATGGACTTTTGGGTCGCTTCGATCATCTCTTGCGACGCGCCTACATACCAGATGCCGATGATTTCTCCGCTGCCGCTTTTAATCGGCTGGTACGCAGACTGATAGATTTGTCCGACGACATTGGCTTCCCCGAGATAGGTCTCCCCTTGCTTCAGCACCTTTTGGGCGACCGTTTCCGATACTTGGGTTCCTACTGCCCGCTTGCCTTCTTTCATCACGTTTGTCGTGACGCGGGTATCACCCATAAAGATCGTGACCGTATCCCCATTCGTCAATTGTCCAATCTCATCGACCAATTCATAATTGTCGTTGATTTTTGTTTCGCCTTTGTAAAGGCTGCCGTCCTTGATCCGCCACTCCCCCGGATACTTATGCTCGATATACTGGTATCCTAGCGCCAGATCGGATTTCGCCTTTTCGATGGCAGATGCCTTTATTCCATTCTCTACCTCTATGATAACCACCAATTACATCGAAACCGTTAAAACCAGAATAAGTCCTAACACGAAGAGGTTCATCTTGGTCCCCAGCTTCATGTCGCTGATTCTTTTCATTCGTTTACACCTCTCAGTAACATCAAAAATGATTTTATAAATACTTATCCATCAATGGAAAGGCTTAAACCTCTGGCCCATTTTTGATAATAGTACTATATTCATGGATCTTTTGTAATATAGTTACAGTGAAAAAGGTAAAATTATTTTATCTGGAATAGAATTAAAAAAACGCTTGTCTCCTGTGGTTCCGAAGACAAGCGTTTTGTTCCGTTTCTCTAGGATTGGATGATCGTATCCAACGCGACGCGAATCATTTGATTGAAGGTGGTCTGGCGTTCCTCCGAGGAGGTCAATTCTCCCGTCAGCAGGTGGTCGCTTACCGTCAATATGGACAATGCCTTGGCTTTATAACGAGCAGCGATCGTATACAGGGCTGCTGTTTCCATCTCCACGGCAAGCGTGCCGTATTGCCCCAGCAGATTGGTCATGCTCTGATCATCGGTGTAGAACGTATCGCTCGTAAACACGTTCCCTACATGTACCGACATCTTTTCCGCCACAGCAATCTCATGCGCTTTTTTCAGCAAGTCAAAATTGGCGGTTGGCGCGTAGTCGATGCCATTAAAGCGCAGCTTGTTTACATTGGAGTCTGTCGATGCGGTCATGGCGATAATCACGTCACGCACTTTGATGTCCTCATGAAAAGCGCCGCAGGTACCGACGCGGATCAGGTTTTTCACACCGTAGCTTTGAATCAGCTCGGTCACATAGATGGAAATGGAAGGAATGCCCATCCCTGTCCCTTGCACAGAGACACGCTCTCCTTTATAAGTTCCTGTAAAGCCCAGCATCCCGCGCACTTCGTTATAGCAGACGGCGTTCTCCAGAAAGTTCTCTGCGATAAACTTCGCGCGCAGCGGATCGCCCGGCAGCAAGATTTTATCTGCGATTTCGTTTTCTTTGGCCCCGATATGTACACTCATGTGTGTGCCCTCCGTTTTCTTTCGATTCAGTAGTTTATGTATGCTTTTTGAATAAACCATATAGAAGCACGTAATGCAAGTTTATGCGGTGTTCTCTATTTTTTCCTATTTAGTATTTAGTTTCAACACTTCTTATGTTAGGGTAATAACCTACTATATTATTCGATAAATAGATAAAAGGAGTCGACCATGAGAAAAACACTTACCTGGCAATTGGGAGTCATCATCGTCGGAATGATCATTGCTTCCTTGCTCATCTCTTCCTTTGCCACCTACAAAACCGCCTACGAGCGCATCTATGAAGCGGCCGGTATCGAGGCCTATGGTTGTGCGAATATTACAACCGGGCTGCTTGATCCGCGAGATATCGAAAAGCTGCTGCAAATGGATGGGGACGCAGCCAAAAAAGTGGGCGAGGCTCTCAACTGGACGGTCAACCACAAAAACATTTTCGAGACCCAGTATTTATTGACACCAGACGGCAAACTCATTGCCTTGGATAAAAACCTGCAAGCCAAAGGGTACAAGCCTGGGGATTCCTTCCCGATTGACCAAGCGGCGATCAAAGAATTGCTGGATATGCGTCATCCGACTTACTCCAGCATTTATGAACACGATGGCATCAAGCGCTTGTCCGGCTATGCGCCAATCTTCCGCGATCATGATTCCTCCAAGGAAATCGTCGCGATCAGTGTAATTGATTTCAATGCAGACATCGTGACAGCGCGCACATGGGACGTGGTCAGCGGCGGGATGATGCTCGGCTTTATCCCGATCGTGCTGGTTTCCTTCCTGACCGTCATGCTGCTGAGAAAACGGACCAAACCGATTTCCGCCCTGATCGAGCAAGCCCGCCAGATCGCCAATGGCAACCTGGCTGTCCAGCCGGTCAGCGTGAAGAGCAAAGACGAGATCGGTGACCTCGCCCAAACGCTTCAGGTGATGACGGAAAATCTGCGCTCCATGGTCTCCGTGCTGCAGACCACTTCCGAGCAGCTGGCCCAAAATGCACAGACCACCTCTGTTTCTCTGGATGAAATGAGCGTGGCCATCCAGGAGGTGTCGGAGCGGATGGAGGAGATCGCCTCCGAGAGCACCGACGGAACCAAGGGCGCATCCGAAGCAAACAACGCTCTTGTCCAGCTGGCCGAAATGATCCAATCTGCCAAAGAGGCTGCGACAGCCAGCGTTGAAAATTCGCGATACACCATGTCAGCCGCACAGCAAGGAAAAGGGAAAGTGACCGAGCTCGCGAATCGCATGGCGGAAATCAAATTGGCGACACAGGAAACCGAGGCTTCGATTATGTCGTTGAACACGTTCACTACGGAAATCCAGAGCATCAACGAAACAATCTCCGCGATCGCCGCTCAGACCAATCTCTTGGCCCTGAATGCTTCGATTGAGGCGGCACGTGCCGGTGAGCACGGTAGAGGATTCGCGGTCGTAGCTGAGAATGTGCGCAAGCTGGCAGAGCAGTCGAACAAAGAAGTCGCCCAGGTGGATGGACTGATTGGCAAAATCATGCAGAGCATTGCCGACACGGTGCAATCCGTCCGGGAGAGCCACAAGAGCGTGGAAGAAGGCGAACACACGGTCACAGATACGGCTTCCGCCCTCGAACAAATCTGGGGAGCCATCGACAGCACGGTCAAGGAGATCAATCAGATTTCTGCACTGACCAATGAAGAAGCTGCTGTTTCCGAACGAATCGTCCAACTGATTCAAAATCTGAACACTTCCATCGAGCATATGGCTGCCAACACCGTAGAAGTTTCCGCAGCGGCCCAACAGACCTCCGCCTCCGTGGATGAAGTCGCTGGCCTGTCTACCGAGACGAGCAAAATGGCGCAGCAATTGCGTACGATTGTCAATCAATTTACGCTTTCCTAATGGAAAACGCCCCGTCATCTCTTGCAATGACGGGGCGTTTGTCTATCTACTTTTAGGCTTCAGCCTGTTTGGCAGCCGTTGGTGAGCCGTACGCCGAGGTATCCAGCTCATTTGTCCATTTGCTGGTCAGAATCCCCGCCGTCATGCTGCCGCTCACGTTCAATGCGGTACGTCCCATATCAATGAGCGGCTCCACAGAGATCAGCAAGCCCGCCAGCGCCACCGGCAGATTGAGCGTAGAAAGCACCAGCAGCGCGGCGAAGGTCGCACCGCCGCCAACTCCCGCTACACCAAAGGAGCTGATCGCCACAACCGCAATCACGGTGAAGATGAAGGAAGGCGTGAACGGATCGATGCCCACAGTAGGCGCAATCATGATCGCCAGCATCGCAGGATATACGCCCGCGCATCCATTTTGCCCGATGGAAAGGCCGAGCGAGCCGGCAAAGTTGGCGATTCCTTCAGGTACTCCCAGCTGCGCCGTTTGCGTATTGACGTTGAGCGGCAGCGTACCCGCGCTCGTACGGGACGTAAACGCAAAGGTCAGTACCGGGAATGACTTTTTCACATACGTGATCGGATTGAGCCCCGCGATGGCCAGCAATACGAGATGAATGACGAATACGATCAGCAAAGCTACATAGGACGCGACAACAAATTTCCCCAGTTTGTAAATTGCCTGATAATCGCTGGTAGCCGTTACGCGAGTCATGATCGCCAGCACTCCATATGGAGTCAGGCGCAGGATCAACGTGACGACCCGCATGATGATCGAGTAAAACGTGTCAACGATCTTCGCAAAAAACTCGGCCTGCTCCGGATGCTTTTTCTTCACGCCCAGGTAAGCAAACCCGATAAACGCCGCAAAGATCACAATCGCGATTGTCGAGGTCGGACGTTGGTTCGTAAAATCATAGAACGGATTGGCAGGCAGCAGCTCCACCATTTTTTGCGGCAGCGTCTGATCCTGGATACCCGCCCACTTTTGCTCGAGCTGCTCGGCACGCGCCGTTTCCGCATCGCCTTGCTCGATCTGTACCGCCTCCAGCTGAAAAGCAGCCGTGGTGGCAATCGATACACCCGCCGCAATCGCGGTCGTCCCAATCAATACCGCCAGTACAAGCCCGCTCACTTTTCCGAGATTATTGGTCAGCTTGAGCTTGGTAAACGCCGACAGGATCGACAAAAAGACCAACGGCATGACGATCATGGACAGCAGCTGCACATAGCCCTTGCCCACGATATTGAACCAATCGATCGACGTCTTCAGCGTCTCCGATTTCGTCCCATAGAACAGTTGAAGTCCGAGACCAAAAAGAATCCCTAGTCCCAGCGCGAGAAAAACCCGTTTGGAAAAGGAAACGTGTTTCTTTTGTAGCCAAAACAATGCGCTAATGAATACAATCATGACCGCAATGTTGACAACCGTTAAAAAGGGTGACATGATGATTCCTCCACTCTTGGTATGAATTTGTATGTGAATGATAAAGAATATACCTGTTATAACCCGATAATTCCTATCAGTCAAGTAAGATTTACACTTCTAGGTCTTCTTCCCTGTTTTCGCAAGTGAGCAAGTGATTCCCGACCTTCCTGCGAAACGTTTTGCCAGCCCCTCTCGTCAGAGAAAACGAAACAGCAATGACAAGGAGGAAACCCACTTGAAAAAGATATTGACTTCCACTTTACTTTCAACAGCCATGATGGCATCGATGATCCATCCGGCTTTTGCCATCTATGATCCCAGCCGTCCGCCGGCCCAACCGGGAGAAATGCAGATTATGTCCGCTTCGCCCCCGATGAAGGAGGACACATATCGATATCATCTGGTCGTCAATGGGAAAGCTTTTTCCCCGCAAGCGTCCATGGTCAAAATCCATCCCGATCAAAGTAAAATCATGGTGCCGCTGCGTACGGTGGCCGAAGCCCTCGACTACAAGCTGACCTGGAATCCACATACCAAGAACATTGAGCTGGTCAAAGGAACGCAAAAGCATTCGATCCAGACGGGCGTTGACCGCTATCCGGCAGCCCAGGGAACAATCAAGCTGGGGGTTGCGCCGAGAGTGGAAAACGGCGTCACCTTCGTGCCCCTCTCCTATTTCCGTGAGGTGCTGCAGGCACAGACAACCGTCGCCAAAACAGGAATGATCACGATCACCGCACATGAATTGATTAAAACCGGCACCATTACGCGTATTGCGAAGAATGACCAAGGAACAAGCATCCATCTGAACGGGATGACCAGCGGCTTCATCTTCCAGGTCTCCGATCAGACCGAAATCGTGTCTGCAGATAACCAAAAGCTGACGATGGACGATTTGCAGCTGGGGATGACCATTGAAACCGTTCACAGTCCAATCATGGCGATGAGCCTGCCACCTCAGGGAGGAGCCGTAAAAATCGTCGTCAAAGAAACGCCTTCCACACCAGATCTCCTCGGTACGTTGGGAGACATTACAGAGCTGTCTGCCACGGCAGATGGCGGAAAACGAGTAACGATTCAAGGGGAAAAACTGAGCGAGCAAGGCTATGAGCAAATCGTCTTGAACATCGATGAGGACACCAAGATCATTCAGGCGCGGGACATGCAGCCCGTCTCGCTGGATGAGCTGAAAAAAGGGATGAAGGTGTATGCGATGTATGGGCCGGTTGTCACTCGCAGCCTCCCGCCGATCGGAAAGGCAGAGAAGATTTTGGTGGAAATGTAAAACGAAGCACGATAGCCCCGATATCCTCAAGGATCCGGGGCTTTTTCATTCATTTTCATTCCTTAGTGAAACGACCGCCAAAAATCACCACGGGTATTGATCAGCGATTGGATTTGTTCATAGGGGATGCGGAAAGTCGGGAAGCCCGCGGCATAGGGCGCGATTTCGTATGGGGCAAAATAGATCATTAACGCATCTTCCTTCACATAGAAGGGTTGGTCTGGCTTAATTCCTTTATAGCTGTCGGGAAAGACGTACGAGTATTGGGGATCTGTTTTGATTTGCTGCCCGATGATCTCGCTGAGCACTCTCACATAGTCACTGTTAGGCAGAAAGAGATCCTTCAGCTGGTAGGTCTTTGCCTTGGCTAGATCAATATGCACGTATTCTTCTGACGGCATGCCATGCGCCGCTCCAAACGGGTACTCATAGCCGCTTAGCTGCAGCACAAGCAAGTCCTTTTGAAAAAACTCGACCTCAAAATCGCCGGAGTAGCTCGACGTGAGCTGCGCATTCGGCTCGATTTTTTTCACTTTCGATCTTTCTTTCAGCATCTGATTGATGCGCTGCTCTGCACTCCGGTCCTTGATCCCCTCGATTTGCGGATAATAGACCAGATAGTCCTTGTTGGGCGCATATTTTTCCTCTCTGACGCGATAATCGCCGCGCAGGGGGATCAATGTGTTTTGCGCATAAATCAGTTTGCCGGAACGGTCGTAGTAGGAAGTGCGCATGTCTACAACTGCCTTGACGATGTCTCCCGTCAGCGTGAGCGTACCCACCCCCGAGACGATGGGGAGATTGCGGGCGATCCTGCCATTCCGGTAGATGAAAAAGGTGCGCTGCCCGTCGGTGGCGGAGGCGATTCCCTGGTGGAAGCGCGAGACATCGGTATAGACAAATTCACTCAGCAGCTTTCCGTTCCAATCCGCAATCGCATAGCGAGATCCTGCATATGGTGCGGAGGCGATCCGCGCTTTCCCTACCGCTACCCTGTCTTCCCCTACTGTTTGCACGTCATTATAGACAGGCTTGATGATCTCGTTCCCCTTTTTGTCGATCAAGCCGTACAGGTTCGCCGTGAAGTCCTTGGAGGCATTGATGACCGCTCTCCCCTTTTCAAACGGAAGTGCTACCGAAAATTGGGGGGAGATCACGACTTTCCCTTGTTCGTCCATATAGCCAAAAAGGCCATCCGGGGTTTGTTTGAAGGACATCAGTCCATCCCCCAAGCTGCCCACCAGCGCATGTGGGTACGTATGGAGCGTGGTGCCATTCCGATCGATCAGGGCGTATTCATTTTCCTTGAGCTGTACCACCGCTTTTCCATCCCGAAAATCATTGGCAGACGGGTACTTGGCAGGAATGACCTCTTTGCCATCGCGATCCAAATAGCCATAGAGGCTGTTCCCTTGCGCATCAGCCTGAGCGAAAATCGCCCGGCCCTCTTGATACATGCCGATGTAGGTATACCATTTCGGGGTCAGAATCTTCCCACTCTCATCGATGACGCGAAAGCCCTTGTCGTCCAGGATTTGCGCCCGCCCTTCCGAAAACTGGGTGACGGTGTTGTAAATCGGAGGCACGACAAATTGACCGGAGCTGTTAATTACGCCGTTTCGCTCCTTGCTCTGCACGCCTGCCAAGCCGTTCGCCTGAAAATCGTCGGCGGCTTCATAGCGCGGGGGAATAATAAAGCTGCCCTTCGTATTGATGTATCCCCACTTCACACCATTGGTCGTCTTGACGGAAGCCGGAAACAGAACGGGCCTGGACGGAAATGCTGTGCGCAGCTGTTGAAGCAAGTTTTTTGCCGCCTGGATGGATAACCTGGCCTGTGTCGGGCTTTTTTTCTTCTTTTCCGCATCTTCCAAATACATCGCTGCTTCCCGCAGATAATCCTGGTACGTACGATGCCGGTTTTGTTCGCTATTCCACATACCTGCAGTTCTCCCTTATGCATCCTTTTTCATATCGTATGTGGCTGCCTTTCGATGTGCGAATACCCATGAAAAAAGAAACCCCTGCTGTCAAAGCGGGTGCTTTGCTGCAAGGGGAATACATTTGCTCATGTGCAAATATGTATTTTTGTTGATGGTGATTTCCTTGTCGACCGCATATCCTCTGCGTTGATAGAGGTGGTATGCGTTCAGATTGCCCGGCTCCACATTGAGCGCTACTTTTACGGGAGACGTCAAGGCTTTCTGGCTGGCGATCTCTTCTACCGCCTTGATCAGCTCCGTCGCATACCCTAACCGCTGGTACGCAGGAGTGACCGACAATGTATCGATGTACCATTCATCACTGTCTGTTTCCTTGTCCAATGTGAACTGCTGATCCTCATGGAGACGGCGCAGATGTTCCACGATGGGCCGATCCAGCTCTTCGGCTCTGCTCCCATGGTAGTAGATGACCAAACCGACCGCTTGCCCGTCTATCTCTTTGACGAGTGTATTTTCATAGCTGATCCGGTTTCCCGGTTTCCCAAACCATTCGGCCAGACCTGCCAAGGCTTGTGCTTTTGTGGCGGCTCCCGTCAACTGATAGCCGATATCATGCAGCGCGTCATACAGGAGCTGGGCTGCTGCTTCTTTATCTTCTTTTTTGGCCTTGCGTATCATGCTGATACCTCCTTACTTGTATCCTTCCCTATCCTACCACAATGCTGGAGGGCTGTTCACTTTGATGAAAAGAGGTTCACAAATGGTTCGAAAAACATGGTTCGTCCTGCTGGTTTTTTGCCTGGTTCTCACTGTATGCCCACGTGTCCCGCATGCAAGAGACTTGACTTCCTTCCACAATGACTTCTATACCTTCCGTTGGGGGGAAGACGGGCATATTCGCGTTGAGGATCGGGCGGGGAACGTGATCGTGGATTCCGTCCAGTATGTTGCCGAGTATGGCGAGATCTACAATGCGCTGATGCCCTCATTACCTGCGGGAGCAAAGGCCATTTCCTTGGATACTGCGCCAGCATTTCGCATGGGGGAGCCCGTGGAAATCCGTTCGGAATCGTATCTGGGGCGAATGAACATGCCGCTGGTGCACAGGGCAAAAGTCGTCGGCATCCAGGGAAACACACTGCATTTCTCTCCCGCAACCGCCAACCCTATGGAAAACAATTTGTTTATCAAACGAGTGAACCAGCGGATCTCCCAATGGCAGAAGGTGGCGGTTACCACAGTCTCTCGAGAGGACGGTCTGCAGTTGAACATTACCGGCCATACGCCGGTTTCCGTCGTAACCACCCAATACACCTTCTCGCACGACAGCCCGACCATCGATGTGCAGGTGGAGACTGCCTACCAGCAGCATGCCAAAGTGTTTCAGGAAACCATGCTGCTCCGGTTTATCCCGCCGGTCACGGAGGTATATCGCAAAAATAGCAAATTGGATACAGCTTCCCTGCAAAAACGGTACTGGCTTGGTCATCATGGCGTCAAATTCGGCAAAGGTTCGCAACAGGCCTGGATCTATCATGCTCCGGCTCTGTCTTCCATGGAGGTGGCGGTTGCGGAAAAGCAATTGCTTTTGCATCTGGAGCATATGAACGATCATCATTTTGTCCAGCAGACGTCCTCCATGAAAGTAGGCAAGGTGCGGCATCCTGCGGAATATCAGCCCGGTGATACGCGGACGAACTCCTTTTCGCTCACGGTGGGCTGGCAGCCGCGCTTGCAGCCGCGGTTTATGAACCAGCCCTATGGTTTTCTGGCCACGCATATTTGGACGGAGCACGCTGATGAACAGACGCTTGCCAGCAATCGGGCGATCTACTACGGCTCCCAAAAGTGGACCAACCCGGCACAGGCCACTGGCGGATTTGTCAAATATCGCATCCCCGTCACGAAAAGCGTCTTCTATTCCAACCCGTATTTTCGTCCTCAGCGACCGTTGAACATCGGCTTGCTGCAGGATCAGCAGTTTGTGCGTTTTCTGGATGATTTGCATGGTCGCGGTTCGGAGATCGTGCTGCATAATATATACCCGTATGATTTTCCCCCTTACCGGCAAGTGCACGACAATATTTTGCAATGGATGAAGAATCGGTATCATAGCAAGACCTGGATCGATCATGGCTTTCTCAAGACCAACTTTGCCTTTCAAGGACTGGAGACCTCGTCCCCCTATTCCATGGCAAGCCTCTGGGAAAAGCACGGCATTCGCTACTTTTGGCACTACAGCAGTGAAGATATCACCGGGATCGATACGGCCCTTGATCTGCTGCAAACGCAAAACGGCGATCAATACTGGACTCCGCTCTACTGGTCCCATCCGACGGTCACGGGTCCCTTTTACACCTGGAGCACCGCTATCGTCACGGATGATTCGCTTTATCACTATCAGGGGAAACAGCTTGATCGGCTCGTCCAACAACGCGGCGTTTTTATCAGCCATGCCTATTTATCCCGTCTCTTCAAGGGTACGTATATCCGGAGTTTTTTGGCCAGAGATCGACAGGGGCAGCTGGTGATCAATCCTGCGTTCAATCAGGTTTTACAGCGCATGGCGTCCCTGCGTGATCAGCGAAAACTGTATCTGAGCACAGTTGCCGAGATGATGGACTACTGGCTCGCCCTTTCCCAGATTCGCATGACTTATGCCCCGGATGGCTCCGTTTTGCTGCATAATCCGAGCAATCGCATGATTTCCGGCCTTTCTCTGGCAGTCCGCAGCCCCGAGGTCTATGTGAACGGGAAAAAACCGCCGCAATATCGCAGCGAAGGAGAGCTGATCTTTTGGTTTGATCTTCCTCCTCATGCCACCGCTATACTTTCCGACCGCATTGAAAAAGAGGGAGCCGTTCATCCTCACTGAACGCTCCCTCTCCTTTTTGGTTATCGTTTCATGAAGCCAGCGTACATATTCTTCGCCATTTCCTTGGCTTCCACAGCGGTTTGTTGCATACGTTCCTCTGTACCGCCGTAGCCGATCTCCTCTGTGGAGCTACGGCAGCTTCTGTCTGGCTTCTTGCAGTTTCTCTTCCCTTCGCCCACATACAATCACCGTATTGCCAGCTTTCAGAAAACGCTCGCAAGCGCCAAGCCAATCCCTGAAGCTCCTCCTGTAATCAGCACGGTATTTCCTGTTATGTTCATCATATCCCCCATCACGCGATCTCTTGTGGCTCATCCATATTTTATCCACCGCTTTCTTTGTAATGCTATTTGCCTTCTTGAAGCTGTCGACTTGTTTCGTTTATGGTGTATAGTCAGAAGGAAGGCTTGTTTTTGAATAAGTCGGTGTATATCGGAAGGAGCAAACCCGAGATGAGCGAAAAGCAATCGTTGTCCGAAGCTTTTGATCAAGCCCCCTATCCATTAGGCGGCCATAGCAAGCGAAATGTGCATGTTCTGCAAGAGGCCTTGGCCGGTTTGGATGGAAACCTGAACAGCGATCTTTATGGGACAGGAGCCGTCATTGACGATTTTCAAAACAAAATGGCCGCCTATTTAGGAAAAGAGTCAGCTGTCTTTTTTCCGAGCGGAACGATGGCACAGCAGATCGCTTTGCGCATATGGTGTGATCGCCAAAAGCTCAAACGAGTGGCGTATCACCCTCTATGCCACTTGGAGATTCACGAGGAAGATGGCCTTAAAGAGCTGCACCAGATCGAAGTAGTGCTGCTGGCAGACAAAAACAGCCTGATTCGATTGAAAGATGTTGTGAACCTGAATGCGGATATCGCTTGCTTGCTTCTGGAGCTCCCTCAGCGTGAGATCGGCGGTCAATTGCCTGATTATGCAGAACTTGAGGCGATTTCTGCCTATTGCCGCGAAAAAGGAATCAAGCTGCATCTCGATGGGGCACGCCTCTTTGAAATCCTACCCTACTATCAAAAAACAGCAGCGGAGATTTGCCAGCTTTTTGATAGCGTCTATGTTTCGCTTTACAAAGGGATCGGGGGCATCGCTGGCGCCATTTTGGCGGGCGATGAGGCGTTTACTAAGGAATCCAAAGTGTGGAAAAGGCGGCATGGCGGTGATTTGATCAGCTTGTATCCGTATATTGTTAGCGCTGATTATTATTTTGAACGGCGACTGCATCGTTTCCCTCAATACTATGAAGAAGCGAAAGAGCTTGCCCACTTTTATAATGAATGCACTGCTGTCGCTACAAGACCTGCTGTCCCCGTCTCGAACATGTTTCACGTTCATGTTCAAGTGTCCAAAGATCAGCTGACCGCCATTTTACCGGCCATTTATGAGGCTACTGGTATTGGATTTACGCACTACGTAAAGGAAATCGATGAGTCGAGCTGTTACTTTGAAGTGAGCATCGGGGATCGGTATGCCCATGCACCAAAAGACCAGATTAAAAAAGCGTTTCAATTGCTTGATGAGGAACTGGGGAAAATCAAAGGCTAGGCTTATCGAAACTTTGCATTCTAACACGGAAAAAGCCATTGAACAACATATTTCATATGTGTTCAATGGCTTTTTTATATATAAACAAAAAAACCATCCAGTTGGGGATGGCATGGTCGTTTGTACCTTCAAAACTGGATACGCAGCAATTTTGCAAAAGGACGTGCTTACGTCTGTGTTGCGACAGGATGTCGCGTC
>NZ_SDKD01000014.1 GCF_004521915.1 Brevibacillus migulae
CTTAATTAAACAAACGTGTCTAACTTTTTGGGGTCACTTCATTACGGGCAGCTTCTTCATTTGCATAAAGTTGCATTCGCCAATGGGCAGATGCCCCATTTCTATGGTATAATTTTCTCGCCAAAATAAGATTAAGGAGCATTTCTCATGGAAAAAACACTTATTTTCGGGCATAAAAACCCGGACACCGATTCGATTTGTTCGGCCATTGTCTATGCAGATTTGAAAACAAAGCTAGGTGCATCTGTAGAACCGGTTCGTCTCGGTGAAATCAGCGGCGAAACACAATTTGTCTTGAACTATTTCAACGTGGAGGCGCCGCGTCTGGTCGAAACGGTGGCCAACGAAGCAAAAACCGTTATTTTGGTCGACCACAATGAGCGTCAGCAAAGCGCAAACGACATTGAGAGCGTAGAAGTGATTGAGGTCATCGACCACCATCGCATCGCGAACTTCGAAACAAGCAATCCTTTGTACTATCGTGCCGAGCCTGTAGGCTGCACTACCACCATCCTGCGCAAGATGTACAAAGAAAACGGCGTAGAAATTCCAAAACAGATTGCAGGATTGATGCTGTCCGCGATCATCTCGGATACGCTGCTGTTAAAATCGCCAACCTGCACGGAGCAAGATGTGGCAGCCGCTCGTGAATTGGCTGAGATCGCAGGGGTTAATCTGGAAAGCTACGGTCTGGAAATGCTGAAAGCAGGCGCCGACCTGTCTGATAAAACGATCAGCCAGCTGATTTCCCTGGACTCCAAGGAATTCCAAATGGGCAGCTACAAGGTAGAAATCGCCCAAGTGAATGCGGTGGATGTCAATGATGTGCTGGCACGCAAAGCCGAGCTGGAAACCGCACTTTCCAACATCATTGAGGAAAAAGGATTGGATCTGTTCCTGTTTGTCGTGACCGACATTCTCAACAACGATTCGGTGGGTCTGGCACTCGGTCGTGCGACAAACGCGGTAGAACAAGCGTACAATGTGAAGTTGGCAGATAACCAAGCGGTGCTGAAAGGCGTCGTTTCTCGTAAAAAGCAAATCGTGCCGGTGCTCACTGACACGTTTAACAAACTGTAAAACACGTGAAAGCCGATGAGATTCTGAAAAGGACTCATCGGCTTTTCTCTGGTAAGAGTTAAAATTACAAATATCGAGCGATTATTCGAACCAACTTTGCAGGGAGTTCATGCAAATTGGTAATGTCCAAAAATCTTTCATCCCCATAAATTTCGCTAATGACATCCTTGTCTTGACCGATTGCGGCTGCAAGGAAAGTAATCCCTTTCCGTTCATATTCCTCGATTGTTTGCCGCATGTCTTTCATGGCATAACTGCCGGTATAGTCGTCCATCGCTTTTGGCTGTCCGTCACTGATGCTGATCAACAGCTTGGTCTGCTGCGGGGAGACAGCTAACCGTTCCGCCATGATGCGAAGAGCCATTCCATCACGATTATTGCTTCTTGCCCGGATCCGCATGAGCCTGAATCGATCAGCGGAATCCATTTTATCAAAGTCGGCATATGCAAAGATCGACATTTGCTCCAGCTTGGAAACATCTGCAGTATCGCCGTATATCAATATGGGAATATTGCACATTTGACAAAATTCATAGACCGCGATTACCGCTCGTTTTGCTGCTTCCAGTCTACCAAACGCTGACATCGATGCAGATTCATCAACCCTTAGACCGACAACAAGGGAGGGGGATTCAGTGGGGGGACGTTTCTTCGCAAAATGCCGATAATCCCTGTAAGCAACGCTGTCAGCCTGGAATTTGCTTCCATAGTAATGATTCCTGGCGAATTCTGAAGAAATCTCATGTTCGAGGAGCGGAAGTGTCTTTCGGGCGATTTCCCGTACGATCGGCATGAGTTCCTTGCATAGTGCAGCATATTCCTGTTGATTTTCCTGATCGTAATCTGGACGGTGCACAATGAGTTTTATATGTTTATGAATCGAATCAGACACAATCTCCCTTGCGACTTGATTCAGCTTTTTGCGGAAATCGCGATCTTTTTGTTGGGCATCCTCTGCCCGTGACTCTGGATTTGTCTGATGATATTTGGGAGAAGCATTGTCCCCAAAACCTGAACCTTCCATATGGGCAGAATCAAAAGCGACACGAGAAGAACTTACGTCGCTATCTGCGGACTTTTTTAATGCGATACCCTGTTTTTCCGCAGAGCGTTCATCGTCAAAACCGGAGTCGTCTATATGGCCCCATGTCCTGATTTCGATTGCATCGCTAGCGTTTCGTTTTTTTTTTCTTCAATCTGGGCCTCTTCCAAGCTGGAAAGCAACCCATGATTTCGGAGTGCTTCTTCCAAAATGGCAATTTCTTCGGAATCCGTTGTGATCTTGTAGATGACTTTGTGGTAAAGGGATTCTGTGGCGGAGGCTCCATTGGCAACGGCGTCGGCCCAATAGAAGAATGAACGCATTCCAGCCACGCCTTTTATCGCATTGGCCCGGGCTGTTTTGTCCAAGATGATAATGATATCCGCCAATGCACTCAATACCTTTTCATCTTGATAACCGGTTTTGCCCATAGCGCGTTCGATCATGACTTCTTTGGTGGGCAGATCCATCTTTTCTGTGTGCTGAACCCTGTCGCGCAATGCCTCATTCAGTGGCCTGGACCCAGCATAGCTGCGATTCGTTGTGATGACCGCGACAAAGTCCGGATGTCTGCGTATGATTTCCGTGGGCAGGTTGATGCTGCCATCGAGCTCCAAGGCTGAGTTTAACGCCATCAATACCGCGGCATCACGAATGACATTCGGTTCTTGTATTTCCAGAAGATAACCTTTTTGATAGGCCCTGACGATCTCCGAAGGGTAAAATCGGTACTCAACCGCTTCGCCATCCGCGCATTCACCAGCAAGCTTCAGCAAATGCTTCATTTTTGAGGCGGCCTGCTCCTGTGTCATTCCCAGTGCGTCCATCAAAACTTCAGTGATGCTTTGAAACCCATCGCTCTCATAGACTGCTTTCAAAACGGTTTGCTCCACGGGCTCCAGTTCCTCTAATCGTTCAGGAGGAATCACTGGCAAAATCGCCCCGATGATATCGGATTTATCCATATCGGCAAAACAAGTTACTTTTGTATACGGCAGCCCGAAATTAGCGGATAAGGCTTTTGCCAGTTGTGTTTTACCGGAACCTGCGTCACCTTCTAGCAAAATATTGGCAATTTTCATTTCCCCACGATGCCAGTTGCGCTTTACTTCTTTGCTAATGCGCCGTTCTTCTTCGCTGACCTTATGAGAGACTGGCTTCTTCCAGACGAGCTTTTTTTCTTCATCCGTCAGCTGTCTTGCGGGGGACAACAAAAAATTTTCTTCATTTTCAATCATGAATAACTCCTCCTACCCGTCATGATGCTGGACTTCAGGGGATGCGACAACAATACCAGGAAGACCCTAGAACATGAATCCCGTCAAGCTAATACCCCATGTCCTTTAACATTGTGGATAATATGCGCAAACGTTCGCTGATCATCTCATCATCATTGCTCAAAGCTTGGCTAAACAGCTGAATGTCTTCGTTTATTCTCTCATTGTCCGTACAGATCGCCACGTCCATGGCATCTCCTTGCAGGCCAACCCGGTCGATGACGGGCTTCTGCGGATCATATAAATGCTCATATCGGTAAGCTTCGCGAAAATGCGCAACGGACCGACAAATCAGAATGGACAAATCGAGAACACGATGGAGTGGCAGCTCCTCCGATTGCGGTGACCATTGCTCGCCCGTTTGTCTCCATACCTTGGCAGAAATATCGACCTTTCCTTTATCGTTCTGATGAACCAATCCTAAAGAGAGGCCTTTTGCATCCGTATTTCGAGCAAGGCGGCCGTCAACGCGCTCGTAGTTTTCTGAGATGACAACAGGCTTATGTTGGAAAGTAGTTGGTATTTTCATTTTTAACCTCCTTATCATTTGCAAACGAAAATAAATTATGTTTGCATTATAATAAACAAAATTATCATTTGTCTATGTATTATTTTGTAATCTTGGCCTTTCCGTATTGATGTGCGCCAATACATCGGGTCAACTCTTTCCAAACCACGGAAAAATGTTTAGGAGTTTATCGCTCATGTTGCCATGAATGCACAAACCGTTTTCATAGATTTCGGGACGTTTTCATATTTTTGTGGATAGTCAGAAAATGAAATTGACAGCGTTTCCAACAGCATGATACATTTTACGTGACCGCACACGATCCCATTATTTTCAAATCCGTGTACGTACACGAAAATGGGAAGCAGCCCGAGAAAACCGTTGATTGCAGGAGGCGCTATGAGAATTACGATCAAGGACATTGCCGAATTGTGTGGAGTGTCTGTAGGGACAGTCGATCGCGCGTTGAACAATCGGCCCGGGATCAGTGCAAAGACCAAAAAGAAGATTTTGCAAATCGCAGAGGAAATGCATTACAGACCCGACCACACGGCAAGAAGCCTTGCAAAAGGAAGAACGATGACATTGGGGGTGATCCTGTTTGATGTGCACAACCGCTCCTTTGCCCAGCTGATGAACGCCATCGCTGACAAGGCAAATGAGTTCGGATATTTCGTCGATCTGGTGCTGACCGACAAGAATCAGGAAAACGAACTGAGATGTCTCGAGCATCTGATCACTCGCAAGGTAGACGGGATCATTCTGTTTACCGTCAATAAGGGAAAAGAGTTTGAGCAGTTTGCCAAAAGGCTGCAAACGCCGATTGTAACCATTTGTAATCGTCTGTCCGAGGACTGGAATTATGTCGGGATCGATGATCGGCAGGCGATGAAGGATGCCGTCCAGTATATTATCGACAAAGGGTATGAGCGCTATATCTACATTTGCCCGCCTCTGGCTTTTCGGGGGAAAAGCAATATTTACACGCAAGAAGAAAGATACGAAGGGTGCAAGGAGGCGCTCCGGGAAGCGGGGCTGGAAGAGCGGCTTATCCTGATCGAAGAGCGAAATTACATCCATGCCCTGGACCAAATCGCCCTAACCGGGAGCGTCCCGCGAACAGCCATTATCTGCTCCTGCGATTACTACGCCTTGGAAGTGATGAATGCGCTGAAAGCGAAGGGATTGCGGATCCCGGAAGATATCGGGTTGATGGGCTTCGACAACATCGATGTCCTAAAATATGTGACGCCGCCATTGACCACGGTGGAATATGCGGTGGAGGAGATTGGGGTCAAAGCGGTGGAATGCTTGGTTGGGATTTTGGATCGTCAGGAGGAACCAGCTATTCCGTTATTGCCGTATCGCATCATTCCTGGGGCGACGATATGAGGGGGGAAAAGCGAAAGGAAAATACAATTGCACAATTTCGTGTGCGCACACGGTCTGTTAATCATGAACTTTTTCGTGTGCGTTCACGATGCTCGAGATCCATTGTATTGATGTCATTTCTGTTGTAGCCAAATGTGGGGAAAAGGGGAGAACGTGATGAAAAGAATCGGTTTGCTTTTGCTCGCACTTATTCTGCAGATTGCACTCGTCCTATCCGGCTGCTCCAGTACGACGGAAGGGGGGAGTCAAGCTGGTGCGGGAAACAGTGGAGGAAAAACGACACTTACCTTTTGGACGTTTAATGAACTGCACGTCCGGTTTTATGAAGAGGCCGTGAAGGATTGGAATCAGCAGCATCCGGATCAGCAAATTTAGCTGAAGCCGAATGTCTACCCCTACGAAGAAATGCACAACAAGCTGTTGATCGCTTTGCAATCGGGGGTAGGAGCCCCTGACATCGCAGATATCGAAATCAGCAAATTCGGCAACTTTTTAAAAGGCAGCAACATCCCTTTGGCTGAACTGGATGACTTGATTCAACCGGAGAAAGACAAGTTTATCCAATCGCGTTTTGACATTTACAGCAAAAACGGTCACAACTACGGGATTGATTTCCACGTCGGGGCAACCGTGATGTATTACAACAAGGAGATCATGGATCAAGCCGGTGTAAAGATCGACGACATCAAGACATGGCAGGATTACGCGGAGGCCGGGAAAAAGGTGTTGGCCGCAACCGGAAAGCCGATGACGACGGTTGAGGTGATTGACAACTGGACATTTTGGCCGATGATCGCCCAGCAAGGCTCCGACATGTTCGATCAAAATGGGCAAGTCACGCTCGATAATGAGACGAACATCAAGACGCTGAAGTTCCTGCACGAGATGGTGCATGGAAGCAAGATTGCGGTCCCCGCACCAGGAGGCAACCATCATAAAGAAGAATACTACGGCTTCATGAATAAAGGAGGAGCTGCCTCTGTCTTGATGCCGATGTGGTATATGGGCCGCTTCCTGGAATACATGCCCGATTTGAAAGGAAAGATCGTCATTCGCCCGATGCCGAGCTGGGAGCCGGGAGGGAAACGCTCCGCTGGCATGGGGGGCACTGGCACAGTCGTTACCAAGCAGTCGAAGCAGCTGGAGCTGGCAAGGCAATTCCTCGGATATGCGAAGCTTTCCAAAGAGGGCAATATCCGTGTCTGGAAAACGATGGGCTTTGACCCGATTCGCTGGGATGTATGGGATGCTCCGGAAATCAAGGAGAAAAACAAGTACACCGATTATTTCGGCGACGGAATCTTTGATATCTTGCTGGAGATCAAAGACGAGATCCAGCCGGTAAACATCTCGGAAAAAACACCTCAGGCGATCGATCTGATCCGCAAAGACGTCCTGTTTAAGCCGCTCAAGGAAAACAGCATGACGCCTGAGGACGCTCTGAAGAAGGCGGCCGACGAACTGCGCAAGTAGCCAAACGGATCGCCTGTTCTCCAAACGGTACTGAGCAGGCGGTCAAGCAATTCCTCTGGAAAAGAAGGGGGAAAGAAAATGGATCGTCAAGTTTCCGCACCTGCCGATAGCAAAACGGTGCCAACAAAGCCCACACGTCTCCGTTCATTCTTCCATTCGCAGAAAATGGCCCCTTATTTCTTTGTCGCACCGTTTGTTATCTCTTTTTTGCTGTTTATGCTCTATCCGATTATTAGCGCCTTTTACATGAGCTTTCAGGAAATTCTGCCAGGCGAGGAAACGTTCGTCGGCTTGAAAAATTACCAGGCTTTGAACAATGAACACTTCTATGCAGCCGTTTCCAACACGGTGATCTATACGATCTGGACCTTGATCATTCTGATCCCCGTCCCTTTGGTCCTGGCCGTGCTGATCCATTCCCGCTTTATGCTCGCACCCGTGCTGTTCCGCTCTGCGCTGTTCCTGCCTGCTCTGACCTCGATCGTAGTGGGCGGCGCCATTTTCCGCCTCATTTTTGGCGAGATGGATACGGCACCGATGAATACGATCCTGATCAAACTGGGCTTTTCTCCACAGCAATGGGCGATGGAGGGGGGCACCGCGATGTTTCTCATGGTGGCTTTGGCTTCCTGGAGATGGATGGGCATCAATCTGCTCTACTTTTTGTCGGGCTTGCAAAACATTCCGAAGGAGCTGTATGAGTCCGCTGAAATCGATGGGGCTGGCTCGCTCAGCAAATTTTTTCGCATTACCTTGCCGCTGCTGAAGCCCGTGACCATTTATGTGCTAACCATTAGCATCTACGGCGGGTTCACGATGTTTACAGAAAGCTATGTGTTCTGGACCAATCATTCTCCCGGGGATATCGGCTTGACCCTCATCGGCTACCTCTACCAGCAAAGCTTTGAAAACTTCAACATGGGCGTCGGCTCCGCGATCGGGATCGTGCTGCTGGTTACGATTCTCGTGATCAATATTGTTCAGCTCAAGCTGTTTGGGCAATTTCGGAGGGAGGAGTAGTCATGTATGCGAAAAAGAAATGGCTGTCTCTGCTCTTGTTTGCGCTCTTTGCCGTACTCAGTTTTTTGGCGCTGTTTCCCTTTTTTTGCCTGCTGCTCGCTTCGTTCAAACCTTCTACCGAACTGTTGCGCTACGGACTAAATCTGCAGCTGCAGCCAGAAATCCTCTCTCTCAACAATTACTACTATTTGCTCGCGGATGGCCGCATCTATTTTGTCTGGTTCAGCAACAGCGTCATCATTACCGTTCTGAACACGGCGCTTGCGCTGCTGTTTTCCTCGATGGTGGGCTATGCGTTGGCTGTTTACCAATTCAAATGGAGAAACATCATTTTTGCGACCGTCCTGTTTGTCATGATGATCCCGATCGAAATCATTTTGCTGCCGCTCTACAAGCTGATCGTCAGCCTGCGCCTCATCGATACGTATTGGGGCGTCATTCTCCCGTTTGTGGTCAGCCCCTTTGCCGTCTTCTTCTTTCGCCAATATGCCATCGGGATTCCCCGTGACTTTATCGATGCGGCGAGGATTGACGGATGCACGGAGTTCGGCATCTTTTTTCGGATCATGCGGCCGCTGATGGCTCCCGCATTTGGAGCGATGGCCATCCTGCAGGCGCTAACCAGCTGGAACAATCTGGTGTGGCCTCTGGTCGTGCTGCACAGCGAGGAAAAGTTTACGTTGCCGATCGGGCTTTCCTCTCTGCTTACCCCGTATGGCAACAACTACGACATTTTGCTTTCAGGTGCGATTCTGTCGGTCATCCCGATCATGATTCTGTATCTGGTCTTCCAGCGCTATTTCATTTCCGGCCTTACCGTAGGCGGAATTAAGGGATAGGAATGAAAAACAAGGAGGAGTGCAACCATGCAAGTAGAAAGAAAAGCGAAAATGATCATCGATAAGGATTACCGGATCGGGGACATTGATCCGCGCCTTTACGGTTCCTTCGTGGAACATTTGGGGCGCGCCGTCTACGAAGGCATCTATGAGCCCGATCATCCGGAAGCCGATGAGCAAGGCTTTCGCAGAGATGTGCTGGCGTTGGTGAAGGAATGCAAGGTTCCGATCGTCCGTTATCCGGGTGGCAATTTTGTTTCCGGATATAACTGGGAGGATGGAGTAGGGCCCGTCGAGCTGCGGCCAAAACGCTTGGATCTGGCCTGGCGCAGTCTGGAGCCCAATCAAATCGGGACGAATGAATTCGTATCCTGGGCCAAACTGGTCAATGCGGAAGTGAACATGGCTGTCAATCTGGGGACGAGGGGAATAGATGCCGCCCGCAATCTGGTCGAGTACTGCAATCATCCGTCCGGCTCATACTGGAGCGACCTGCGTATTTCGCACGGCTACAAGGACCCGCATCGGATCAAGACGTGGTGCCTGGGAAATGAGATGGACGGCCCGTGGCAGATCGGTCAGAAGACAGCGGTCGAGTATGGGCGGATCGCCAGCGAAGCGGCCAAGGTGATGAAGTGGGTGGACCCTTCCATCGAGCTGGTCGCATGCGGCAGCTCCAGTCGGCAGATGCCCACCTTCCCGGAGTGGGAGGCGACGGTGCTGGACCATACGTATGAGCAAGTGGACTATCTTTCCTTGCACCAATATTACGGCAATCCGGAGAACGATACACCCAGCTTTTTGGCAAAATCAATGGAGATGGATGCGTTCATCCAGTCGGTGATTGCGACCTGCGACTATATCAAGGCGAAAAATCGCAGCAAAAAGCAGATGTACCTGTCTTTTGACGAATGGAATGTGTGGTATCACTCCCGGGAAGCAGATGCAAAGCAGCAGCCGTGGTCCATCGCACCGCCGCTCTTAGAGGATATATATACCCATGAAGATGCGGTATTGGTCGGCAGTATGCTGATCACGCTGCTGCGGAACGCAGATCGTGTGAAGATCGCTTGCCTTGCCCAGCTGGTGAATGTGATCGCCCCGATCATGACCGAAAAAGGGGGAGGAGCTTGGCGGCAAACCATCTATTACCCTTTTATGCACACTTCCGTCTATGGCAGAGGAACAGCGCTGCGGCCGATCATTTCCTCACCGAAGTACGACAGCAAGGAAATAACCGATGTGCCTTATCTCGATGCGATGGCGGTGTATAACGAGGCAGAGGAAGCCTTGACCATCTTCGCGGTCAATCGCGGCCTGGAAGCGAGTCTGCTGCTCACTTGCGAAGCCAGACAGTTTGGCGATTATCAGCTGGTAGAGCATCTCGTGCTGGAAAGCGAGGATCTCAAAGCTCGAAATACCGCAGCCAATCCGACAGCCGTCACTCCGTATTCAACAGGGGGGGCAGTCATGGCAGACGGCGTGATCACGGCTCAATTGCCAAAATGTTCATGGAATATGATACGATTGGCAAAAAGGCGTGAAAGGGAGTAGGGACATGGAGTGCTTATGCGGGAGCCATCATTCCATCGAGATGGAGATACGGATCGAGAAAAATGCATTGTCGCAGCTCGGCTCTTATCTGAAAGAGAGGCAGTGGCGACATGTCATGCTTGTGGCGGATGCCAACACCTTTGCGGCGGCAAGTGAGCGAATTGCCCACGACCTGAGTAAAGAAGCTTCGCTGCATGTCTGCATACTCAGAGCCGACCGGCAAGGGGATGTCGTCGCTGATGAAAGCGCGATCGATCAGGTCAGACAGGAAATGCCGCCAGATGTGGAAGTTCTCTTGGCTGTAGGCGCTGGCACGATCCACGATATTGTCCGCTATGTCAGCCACCAAGTGAATAAGCCTTTTATCGCTGTACCAACGGCTCCTTCCGTCGACGGCTTTACATCGGCTGGTGCCCCCATCATCGTCAAAGGGAAAAAAATCACGGTGCAAGCTGCTTGTCCAGTCGCTGTTTTTGCCGATGTCGATGTGCTTTGCGCCGCTCCACGGCGGTTGTGGGCAGCCGGGGTCGGCGACATGCTGGCGAAATATACATCCTTAGTGGACTGGTATTTTTCCCATGTGATGAATGGTGAACCTTATTGCGTTACTGCAGCAAAATGGACGCGCCAAGCGCTCAGCGCATGCGTGGAGCAGCTGGATGAAATCAAAGAGGGCAGTGAAAGCGGGATAACCACCCTGATGAAGTCGCTTGTGCAGTCCGGACTGGCCATGCTCTACGTAGGCCATTCCCGTCCAGCTTCTGGCGCAGAGCATCATTTGTCGCATTATTGGGAGCAGGCATTTTTGGAAACGGGAGTGCCACAGGTGCTGCATGGAGAAAAAGTGGCAGTGGCGACGGTCATGATCGCCGATTTGTATAAGCGCCTGCTTCAGGATGAGCACGTGCGTCAAGATGAAAAAATCGTCCCTCATTTTGAACCCATCAAGGCGCTGGTGGATGAAATCCCGGCTCCGCAGCAATTGGCTTCCACACTGCAAGCGGTGGGGGCCCCTGTCGATCCAGCAGAGCTAGGAATATCTCCCGATTTGGTGCAAAAAGCGCTGCAGGAAGCGCACCATTTGCGTGATCGCTATACCATTCTGCGGTTCAGCCATGAGCACGGATATTTTCCCGTGGCGAGCCAATAACGGGAAACGTGGCAAGCCGCTCCTCTGTTTACATTCTTCTCTTTTTTGGACTGAAAACGGCTTTTAAGGAAAACATATAGGTACGCAAATTGGCATCAGGAGGTCTTGGCAGATGTGTACCACACTGTTAATCGTCATGTCCCTGTCCTTGTTTTTGACAGGCTGCTTGCAGGAATCCAAACCGCAGATAAAAGCGAAAACCTCTGCGGAGGACCCGATGTGCAACCCGACACCGATTCGCTATCAGAAATGGGAAGAAATGGCGATCGCAGAGGCAAAAGCGGTAAAAGGCGTTGACAAGGCGGTCGCGGTTCAGATTGATGACGAGCTGGATGTGGCGATCGAGGTCAGCAATTTCAACCGGTTTCGTCTGGAGACCATCGAAAAGGAAGTCTCGCAAGCGTTGAAGAAAAAGTTTCCGGAAACAAAGATTCATGTCACGTCGGATAAAAAACTGATGAATGAGCTGCAGAAGCTGAGCAATGAGCCATGGGCCGGGGAACAGGAAAAAGCGTGCAAGCAGAAGAAAAAACTGAAGAAAATCGAGAAAGACATGAAAGGGTAAGTCTGACAAAGGCGAAAACCGCTGATGGGGTCGTGATCAGCAGGGATCAGCCAATCGCAAGGGGAGAGCAACGCCCATGCTGCATAAGGCTTGGGCGTTGCCTCCTATTTCCCATTGTAAACAGCATCGATCTGGATCAGACTTTCCAGCACCACTTGGACTTGATAGCCTTCCCGAAAGGTGACCGTAACAGCGGGTTTCCCCTCCAGATGCTGCAGGAAATGGTCAATCAAGAGCGCTAGATGATTTTCTGCGGGGAGCTGCACCTCCTTCGTCTGTCCATCCCCGGTTATCTCCCACAGTTCCTTCCAGTTTTTTAGCGTCATAGCGCTGTTGTCCCCTTTTACTGTAAACGTGATCGCTTCCGCTAAGCGGTCATCCACCGTACCTTTTACAGCAATCGGGATCCCACCAAGCGTGGTCCCTTTTGCCAAAATCGAAATCTCGCTTAGCGAAGGGTCTTCCGGATAAGTGATGCTGGAGTGAGAGAACGCCAGCCCGCCAAACATCATGCCGATCATCTGGATATAGTGGGGAAAAACCTCTTTTACAAATCCGCCTTGCTCCCTGCTAGAAATCCAATCGTTTTGCTGCCAAGGACGCGGCCATTGGGAAAACTGACAGATAAGCTCAATCTCTTGTATGTTGCCGATCCTGCGGCTCTTCACAAAGTCTTGCAGCTTCCGAAATGCAGGCCGATAGATGGTCGGAAAATTCATGCCGTGTATGACAGAGGCTCTCTCTGCTTCTTCCAGCATTTCGCGAGCTTCTTGTACCGAATTCGCTAGGGGTTTCTCGCACAGAATGTGTTTGCCGCTGCGGATGATATCCAGCGCGATGGCGTGGTGGAATTTGGGTGGTACGGCTAAATAAACGACATCGATCTCTTCGTTTGCAAGAAGCTCATGATAGTCTGGAAAAGAAGGAAGATGGTATTTGCCAGACATCTCTTGCATTTTCGCTTGATTGGCATCATGGATCGCGATGACATTGGTGCGCGGATGCTCCTGAAAGGCTTTCAGCAGCACCTCTCCGACTCCTCCTACCCCGATGATCCCAACATTGTATGTATGTGTCATAGTCGCCCTCCTCATATGCCATTAGTATAGAATCCTCTCTTCTATGAGTCCAATGAATCGTTTTCATGTATAATATGAGGAAATATTCATGAGGTGGGAGGAGCCATGACGTTTTTGCAGTTAAAAGTGCTGGTGAAGGTAATCGAAACAGGGAGTTTTACAAAAACGGGGCAGCTGCTCAATCTGAGCCAATCGGGTGTCAGCCACACGATTGCGGCCCTGGAAAGAGAACTGGGGAAAAAGCTGCTCATCCGAGACAATGGCAAAATACGCTTAACGGAAACCGGCGAAAGCCTAATCGGGAATATGAAAGAAATCCTTTACCAAGAAGCGCTGCTTCTGCAAAAAATAGAGGATCAAGCCCAATCGGAAAAGAAGCTCGTGAAAATGGGCACCTTTCCAAGCGCTACCTATTGGCTCGCGAAATGCATACTTCCGGACTTGAAAAAACGAAGCTTGAATGTGGAAGTGTCGCTCATGGAGGGGACATATGTGGAAATCGAGGAATGGATCAAACAGGAAAAGGTAGATTTGGGCATTACGACAGCTCCTTTGGGAAAGCCATACGAATTTCAGCATCTTTTCCATGACCCGCTGCTAGTCGCGGTATCCGAACATAATCCGCTCGCGAATAAAGAATCGCTGACTTTGGAAGAGCTTGCTTCCCAGCCGTTTATCATGCCGATCGCGGGCTGCCAGGTCTTGATTCGGCAAGCGTTTAAAGAAGCAGAAATAACACCTGCGATCATCATGGAACTGCGAGAGACGCAGTCGATTTTACAGCTGGTCGAGGAAAATATCGGCGTGACGATCCTGCCGAAGCTGGCGCTAAGGGAATCGGGAAGATATCAAGTACGGCACCTTGTCCCCGGCCTCCAGCGTGAAATCGGAATTGCGGTTTCACCCAGTAAGAAGAGGAAGCAGGAAGTGCAAGCCATTGTAGATCTCCTACACATACATGTTCATCAAGGCACAGCTCATACAATGGTTCCATTGACATGAAAAATTTGGAATGCTTTAATTACATTGGCATTTCATCAAATAAATAGAGGTGTATCCATTGGAGCAATATCCTGCACAAGATCCATCGGGGATGAACAATCTCATGCCGGAGCCAAGAACGATGGGAGCGTTATGCGCGAGCTATGGGGCTTCGATATTTTTTCGCCGCTGGGCCGCAACCGTGATCGATTTTATTCTGATGATATTTTTGACGGGAGCCGTTGTCTATGTCAATGACCGTTTTGGCGAACAGGTAGCCGGACCTGTCGCAGCCGGCTTATTTGCAGGCATCCTTTGCTATTATTTGTTGCTAGAGGGCTTCACCGGTTATACGCTTGGAAAATTTGCGCTCCGCATTCGGGCCGTGGATCCGGCTGGCCGTCCGCCGGGATTCGTGAAGTCTCTGCTCCGAACCTTGCTACGGGTAGTCGATACCAATCCGCTCTTGTTGGGAGGCATACCTGCAGGAATCTGCGTACTCACCTCACGGGAAAAACAGCGGCTAGGGGATATCGCGGCAAAAACCTTTGTAGTCAAAGTGAAGGATCTGGACCCGGAAGCAAGAGGAAATCAGGGACTCATGATCGGCATTTTTTCTGTCATTGCCGCCATCGCATTGGCATCCGCGATCGCAAGCATTTTCTCCCTCTTTTCCAACATCAGCAAGCCGGAGACCTTTTTGAGTCGCGACCAACAATTCCAGATCACCGCGCCCTCCAGCTGGAGAAGCGATTCGACGCTGAACGATGAGGCAGACATTTCGATTTCCAATGATTTTGGCGTGAAATATTTCATGGTGCTGTCGGAAAAAAAGGACGACTTTGACAGTGGGGTCACGCTGCAAGATTATCTGCAGATCGTAGAAGAGAATTATGCGGTAGAGATGTCGGAGGGTCCCATCCAACCTCCACAAGAAACCAGTGTGAATGGTTTTCCGGCGATTGCCTTTTCATTCAAACAGGAAGCGGAGGACGGGATTGAAGTGGCCTATATGGTGACCGTGGTTGAGACAGGAACACACTTTCATCAGCTTCATGCCTGGACGCTTGCATCCAAATACGATGGGGTGAAGGAAGAGCTTCAGGGGATCATGCAGAGCTTCCAAGAAGTTCAGCAATAGCAGCAATAAATAAGCAAAAGCACACGCAGGCTGGGGAAGAACATGATAGGCGGGTGCTTTTGCTATGTTGAGGAGGGCCCTAAGAGTGCTAAAAAAAATCATCGTAGCCATATTGTCTTCGATTTTATTTTGTTTGGCTCTCGCATGGTTCAGCTATTCGCCAGCAAAGGAAGGTGAACCGGATGTGTATCATTGGACGTATTGGTCTTTGTTCATGGTCTATATGATCTATGCCGCCCCTGTATATTTGCTCGGCGGTGTTCCATGTGCTGTGTTGATTGACAGACTGATCGGGAAGCTGGGAGATGCGAATAAGGTTATCGATTATGTCCGCTGCTTGTCTGCGTATATGCTGGCGGGACTCCTTACGACATATCTTTTTCTCGTAATCATTAGCGAAGGAGATCTGTTTGTATGGACATCGCCCAATCGTGGCTTCTTTGGTTTGGGAATGGGAGCATCCGTCCTGTACTATCATGTGTTGCTCGTTGTAAACAGAATCGGAAGACCGACGCATCCGCACCTCGCCAATGAATAAAGAAGGTGTCGCGTGACTTCATGTCTTTTCACGATAAATTTCACGAATGTCAGTCTTCGTCAAAGTGATGTGGCTATAGAGAAGCTCTATTTTTTAACGCTACAAATAAAAACGGTTAGAACGGAGGATACCTGTATTGAGAAGTGAACAAGAAATGATGAAAATCCTTATGGACTTTGCTAAAAATGATAACAGAATTCGATTGGTAACTTTGGAAGGTTCACGTACAAACAAAAATATTCCACCTGATTCATTCCAAGATTATGACATTTCTTATTTTGTAACAGATATTGATTCTTTCAAGGGGAATGATCAATGGCTTCAAGTATTTGGGAATCGTGTTATGATGCAAAAACCCGAGGATATGGAGCTTTTTCCGCCAGAAACAGGTAATTGGTTTTCATATTTAATGCTTTTTGAGGATGGAACGAAAGTAGACCTAACACTTATTCCCATTAACGAGGTGGAAGATTATTTTTCCAATAACGACGGTTTAGTTAAGGTGTTGCTCGATAAAGATACTCTTATCAAAAATGAAGTGATCGCAACTGATCGTCAATATTGGATTAAAAAGCCAACTGCAAGAGAATTTGATGATTGTTGTAATGAGTTCTGGATGGTTTCAACTTACGTCGTAAAAGGATTAGCGAGAAAAGAGATACTATTTGCTATTGATCATTTAAACGAAATTGCAAGACCTAATTTATTGAGAATGATGGCTTGGAAAATCGGATCAGAGCAAGGGTACACCTTTAGTGTAGGGAAGAACTATAAATTTATAAATCGTTACCTCCCCATTGAAGATTGGGAAAAACTCCTATCAACCTATTCTGAAAATGGCTATCAGGAAATGTGGCAGTCTTTATTAACTTGTTATGAGTTATTTAGAAAATATTCAAAAGCTGTATCAGAAAATCTCGGATATAAGTATCCAGATTACGATGAAGCCATTACTAAGTATACGGATCGTGTTTATACTTCATTAGCGTGAATTATGGAAATGACCGCCTTTTGTGGGCGGTTTCCTTTTGAAACAAAAATCAACAACAAAGAATTAACATAGCCTATTTAAAAACAACACCATATGATGCTCGTCATAGTAGACGCCCTCGTACTTCAATGCATGCGTTTCCGTGCCATACACTTCAAATCCCCAGGAACGATAGAGCCGCAGCGCAGGCTCATTGTCTGTCAGCACTGACAAAATGAGCTGCTCCAGACCTTCTTGCTGCTGGGCCCAGGCTAACGCATGATGAAATAATTGCTTTGCGATCCCTTTCCCCCGTGCGGCAGGTGTTGTATATACCCCCACCACTGAGGCCTTATGGCGAACTTTTTTCATCGTTTCTCTCTTTACTGTCACCACACTGACTAACTGCCCTTCTGCAAATGCCCCAAAGGTAGCAGCCTCTTCCGTTGGCTGCAAGCGCTTCGCGAACGTTTCCAGCAGATTTGGATCTTGCATGGTTTCTTCATACGTATTGCCAAACGATTCCGGATTGTGTTGCAGTCCTTCCAGACGCAGCGCCACATAGGCGGCCGCATCTGTTGGCAGCAAGATTCGATATTCCAGGCTCATGGTACCAATCCTCGTTTCCTTCTCATCTAGTGTTATTAGGAGGATGATAACATGAGAAAGGCGAGAATTACATCCGTGTGTTTTGCCGGACTGGCTGAAAGACCGGAGCCAATCTGGATGGATGCAGCTTGTGACCGAGACCGAAAAATTCACAAAAATTCATGATGAGCGGGCTCCATTTTTCCGGATCAATATAGTGTTTCTCAACATCCATCAGAAGTTGCTCATCGATATGAACACGCACGATCTTCACTTCAATCGCCACTAGGGTGCTAGGCTCCTCAAATGGATGCACCTGTACGACTTGGGCCTCCAGCTGAACGGGACACTGAGCAACACGGGGCGGTTTTACGAGATCCGCACGCTCCGGGGTGAGTCTGGCTGTTTTGAACTTGTCAGGATCGTATTGATAGCCTACCTCTGCTTTATTTTCCGGAACCGGATTACGGCCGGTCGTCAGAGCCAGTCGATCTACAGCCTCCACCATGTCGGCAGAAGGAAGATTCAAGACGCATTCTTTTTCCCGCAACAGATTCTGTACAGTCTGTGATTTTTTGCTCATGCCTAGCATGCAGGACTGGTTGAGCCACCATGCGGAGGACATCGGCGCCAGATTGGCCGATCCATCTTCGTTTACTGTACTGATGAGGACGACAGGAGTGCCAAAGTATAAAATTTTCGGTTCGATTACTTTATGCATAGAAACGTACTCCTCCTTGATTAAAAAGGCTTCGCTGTATGTTCTGTTTTATCACGTCCGTTCACGGGGAGTCTTTCAAAATCTTGATTTCTAATTCTGATCTCGCGTTTCTGTACATATGATGGAAATGTAGGAACGAACGATAGAAAGCGGGAAGTCTATGAATTTTAACGGCCAAGTCATCCTGCCAGCCGCCCGGCACCTTAAGGATTTTGAAAAGCTGCTGGAGAGTCCCTATGAATACGGCGTCATCCTGGAAGTGCATATCGGCCAGTTGAAAAGTGTCTATGAGCTGGCACGCAGGCGGCAGAAAAAGATATTTCTGCATGTCGATCTGGTCCAGGGCATGAAAAATGACGAATATGCTACCGAATATTTATGCCAGGAGATTCGACCAGCGGGTTTGATCTCTACCCGCTCAAGCGTGATCCTCAAAGCCAAGCAAAAAGGGGTCATTGCCATCCAACGCATGTTTTTGCTCGATACCAATGCGCTGGAAAAGAGTTATGCCTTACTCGAAAAGACGAAGCCCGACTTTATCGAAGTGCTGCCCGGTGCGATGCCCAAGATGATTGCGGAAGTGTACAGCGAGACGCAGATCCCCATCCTGGCAGGGGGCTTGATACGCAGTGTCGAGGATGTGCAGCTGGCCATTGCAGCAGGAGCGACAGCCATCACGACGTCCAATCGAAAGCTATGGGACCATTTTAAAAATGTTGGGGATTGACAGCGCTTCCAATTGGTGGTTAGACTATGGATAAGTTAATCATGGTGACGGAGAGCGGGAGATCCACCGAGAAGGTCCTTGAGCAATCAGGATTTTTTCTGGCGGGTCTCCTTTTTCTTGCGCTCATAAATCCTTATTTTTCAAAAATTGGAAGGAGGAACAAGGATGACGCCGTTTTGGGGTGAAGTAATCGGTACCATGATCTTGATCCTGTTGGGGGGAGGTGTCTGTGCGGGAGTGAGCCTGAAGCGTTCGTTCGCCCAAAGCTCGGGATGGATCGTCATCACCTTCGGCTGGGCGATGGCCGTCGCGATGGCCGCCTATTCGGTAGGGGGAATCAGCGGTGCCCATCTGAATCCAGCGTTGACGCTTGCCCTGGCGCTAACGGGAGATTTTCCATGGGCAAACGTTCCCGGCTACATGCTGGCGCAAATGTTAGGTGCATTTTTGGGGGCATGTCTCGTATATTTACATTATCTTCCCCATTGGAAGGAAACGGAGGATCCAGGTACGAAATTAGGAGTATTTTCAACAGGCCCAGCCATCCAAAATACGTTCGCCAATTTGCTGAGTGAAATGATTGGAACCTTCCTGCTCGTGCTCGGAATCCTGGCGATTGGAGCGAACAAGTTCACGGAAGGGCTGAATCCGCTGGTGGTAGGCTTTTTGATCCTGAGCATCGGGCTTTCTCTGGGAGGCACCACCGGCTATGCGATCAATCCGGCGCGGGATCTGGGGCCGCGCATCGCGCATTTCCTGCTGCCGATCCATGGAAAGGGCGGCTCCAATTGGGGGTACGCTTGGGTGCCGGTCGTAGGTCCGCTTTTGGGCGGTTCGTTTGGCGGGCTGTTTTACAAGGCGGTTTTTCAAGGGAAGGTAGCTGGCAGCTTTTGGACTGTGCTCATCCTGATAATCGTGGTGCTCGCACTGGCGGCTGCATTCGGCAAAAAGAAGGATACCCGCGCATCGAATAGCAAGGTCACAGCGTAACGATTCATTTAATAGAAAGGGAGTATGAAGATGGAAACGTATATTTTGGCTTTGGATCAGGGAACGACCAGTTCGCGAGCCATCCTGTTCAATCGTCAGGGGGAAATCGTGCATGTGGCCCAGCGGGAGTTTACGCAAATTTTTCCCCAGCCAGGTTGGGTAGAGCACAACGCCAGCGAAATATGGGGCTCGATTTTGGCCGTCATCGCGACCTGCTTGTCGGAAGCAGATGTGAAGCCGGAGCAGATAAAAGGCATCGGGATCACTAATCAACGGGAAACCACGGTGGTCTGGGAAAAAGAGACGGGCAGGCCGGTGTACAATGCGATCGTCTGGCAATCCCGGCAAACGAGCGACATCTGCAATGAGCTGAAAGAAAAAGGCTACAACGATCTGTTCCGCCAAAAAACAGGACTGCTGATCGACGCCTATTTCTCCGGGACCAAGGTCAAGTGGATTCTCGACAATGTGGAGGGAGCACGGGAAAAGGCGGAAAGAGGGGAGCTGCTCTTCGGTACGATCGATACGTGGCTGATCTGGAAGCTCTCCGGCGGCAAGGCCCATGTCACCGATTACTCCAATGCTTCACGCACATTGATGTACAATATCCATGAATTGAAGTGGGATGAGGAGCTGCTAGACATTTTGACCATCCCGCCATCCATGCTTCCGGAGGTCCGCCCTTCCTCGGAAGTGTATGCACATACGATCGGCTATCACTTTTTCGGGCAAGAAGTTCCGATCGCAGGCGCAGCAGGGGATCAGCAAGCGGCATTGTTCGGGCAAGCGTGCTTCGAGGCGGGGATGGCGAAAAACACGTACGGCACGGGCTGCTTTATGCTGATGAACACCGGTGAAAAAGCGATGTCCTCCGAATATGGACTCCTGACCACCATCGCCTGGGGACTGGATGGTAAAGTGGAATACGCGCTGGAGGGCAGCATCTTCATCGCGGGCTCAGCAATCCAGTGGTTGCGTGACGGACTGCGCATGTTCCGGGAGGCAAAAGACAGCGAGGACTATGCGACCAAAGTGGACAGCACGGATGGCGTCTATGTCGTGCCCGCCTTCGTGGGGTTGGGTACACCGTATTGGGATAGCGATGTGCGCGGGGCCGTGTTTGGCCTGACACGCGGAACCAGCAAGGAGCATTTCATCCGCGCCACGCTGGAATCGCTAGCCTACCAGACAAAGGACGTGCTGGCCGCGATGGAGGCTGACTCCGGCATTTCCCTGAAAGCGCTCCGCGTGGACGGGGGAGCGGTCAAAAACAACTTTTTGATGGAATTCCAGAGCGATATTCTGGGTGTTCCCGTCGAGCGTCCAGTCATCAATGAAACCACCGCGCTGGGTGCAGCGTACCTGGCAGGACTGGCGGTCGGATACTGGAGCGATCGGGAGGAGATTGCGACCCAATGGCAGGTGGATCGCAGATATGAACCGGCCATGGGGGAAGACCAGCGCACGAAGCTGTATGAGGGATGGAAAAAGGCGATTCGCGCAACAATGGCATTTAAATAATGGAAAGCGTATGTTACAATGGTGATAAGTGAATAAACGCGTCTGGAGAAAATGGAGAGACCACGATTGCAATCATTATGGCGACAGCCATAGTGCTTGATAGTGGTCTCTTTTTTTCGTTTTCATACAGATGGACAGCGGGAATGGAGAGATTGCCATGTTCAAGCAAATGTCTGGATTGCAAAGAAAAGAAATGCTACGTGCCATGAGCGGCCAAACATACGATGCCGTCATCATCGGGGGAGGAATCACCGGGGTAGGAATCGCCCTGGATGCGGTTACCAGGGGGTTGAAGGTAGCGCTGGTGGAAATGCAGGATTTTGCGGCAGGTACCTCTAGCCGCTCGACCAAGCTCGTGCATGGGGGACTGCGTTACCTGAAGCAGCTCGAGGTGCAGATGGTGGCCGAGGTCGGCAAGGAACGGGCGATCGTGTATGAAAACGGCCCCCATGTGACCACTCCGGAATGGATGGTACTTCCGTTCCACAAAGGAGGGACATTCGGCAGATTCAGCACGTCTCTCGGGCTCATGCTCTATGATTTCCTCGCGGGTGTGAAAGGATCGGAGCGCCGCAGGATGCTGGATGTGCAAGAAACGCTGCGCAAGGTGCCGCTGATCAAAAAAGAGGGACTGCTTGGCGGCGGCAACTATGTAGAATACCGCACGGATGACGCACGCCTTACAATCGAAGTCGCAAAGGCTGCCCATCATCAAGGCGCTGACCTGGTCAATTATGCGAAAGTGGAGGAGCTGCTCTATGAAAATGGCCGCGTTGTAGGCGTGAAAGTGGTCGATCAGGTTGACGGAGAGGCGTATACGCTTTATGGCACCAAAATCGTCAATGCGACGGGGCCATGGGTCGATACCTTGCGTGAAAAGGATGGGTCTCGAAAAGGAAAACGGCTTCAGCTTTCCAAGGGCATCCATTTGATTATCGATCAATCACGGTTTCCGCTGACGCAGGCCGTTTACTTTGACACACCGGACGGCAGAATGGTCTTTGCCATTCCGCGCGACGGGAAAACCTATGTAGGCACGACCGATACCTTTTACCAGGACGAGATCGCGCATCCGCGCATGACAGAGGAAGACCGTCAGTACGTGATCCAAGCGATTAACTATATGTTCCCGGAAGTGAATATCACGGAAAAGGACATCGAGTCGAGCTGGGCGGGTGTGCGGCCGCTCATTTATGAAGAAGGGAAATCGGCCTCGGAGATCTCGCGCAAGGACGAAATCTGGGAATCCGATTCGGGATTAATCACGATAGCGGGCGGTAAGCTGACCGGTTATCGCAAAATGGCGGAGATGGTCGTCGACTTGCTCGTCAAGCATCTGCGGGCCCAGGGAAAGTCAGATTTCCGCCCGTGTGCCACCAAGCATCTGCCGATCTCAGGCGGAGATGTGGGAGGAAGTGCCCACTTCCCAGCGTTTGTTGCGGCGAAGACGAAAACAGGCATGGAGATGGGTCTGGCGAAAGAACAAGCGGAAAAGCTGACCCGCATGTATGGCTCCAATGTCGATCAGCTGTTCAACATTGTTCAGCAGCGGACAAAAGAGAATGATCCCTTCGCATTGCCTGCAGATCTTTTCGCTTCCCTGGTCTATGGCATCGAAGCGGAGATGGTGGTCACACCGGTTGATTTCTTTGTCAGACGCACATCCATGCTGCTCTTTTGCATCCAGGAGGTTCACAAGTGGAAAAAGCCCGTACTGGCATACATGGCGCAGCGTTTCGGCTGGACGCAGGAGCAAGAACACGCTTATGCCGAAGAATTGGAGAAGCATCTGCACGATGCGGTGGTACCTGCCTCATAAGAAAAATACGTGTCAAGTAGTAACTTTTTCCTGAGTGATACGTCTTATCTTATGGATTAACATTTCGGGAGGTACGTTATGATACGAAAAACGAAGAGTTTCGTCACCGCAGTCATTTGTTCCCTTGTCACAGCGCTGGCGCTAGGGACCGCTGTTCAACCGGCAGCAGCTGCTGCTCAGACGCTTACCATGCAGGCTGAGACGGTATCAGCTGCCGCTTCCAAAAAGCTGAAAGCCAGCTCGACCAAAGTATCCTTGAAGGAAACGGACACCAAGACCATTAAGCTTACGTATGGAGGAAAAAAGCTGACCGCCTCCAAAGCGACCTGGAAGACATCCAATTCCTCCGTAGCTACCGTGAGCAAAGGAAAAATCACGGCAAAGGCTGCCGGAACAGCGACGATTACGGCGGAATACAAGAGCAAGGAAGTAGAAATCAAGGTTACGGTAAGCGCCAGCACGCTGAAAGCGAATCGCACGAGCGTAAGCCTGAAAGAAGGCGATGAGCAAAAAGTCAGCCTCACCTACAACAGTAAATCGCTCACTGCCTCCAAAGCGACTTGGACGACCAGCAATTCGGCCGTTGCTACCGTAAAAGATGGCAAAATTACAGCCAAAGCGAAAGGCTCCGCGACCATCACGGCGAAATACAATGGCAAGGAAGTAAAAATTCCGGTCACTGTCACCGAGAGCACGCTGACGGCAAGCTCAACCAAGATTACCCTGGATAAAGGCAAAACCAAATCGGTGACGCTAAAATACAACGGAAGCACATTGTCAGCATCAAAAGCATCCTGGAAGACTTCCGATTCCGACATCGCGACGGTAAGCAAAGGAAAAATCAAAGCGAAGAAAAAAGGCACGGCCACCATTACCGCGACATACAAAGGAAAAGAAGTAAAAATTGCGGTGACGGTCGAATAGCATATCGACAGGAATCAGGGAAAAAGGAGACGAAATCGTTCGTCTCCTTTTCTTTTTCTCACGATCAATCAAATGAGTAAAATAGTGAACATTTTCAAAAAAATATTAAAACGAAATGCCCATTCTATTCGCTAAAATGTTTGCTACAATAACCCAAGTCAATAGCAGAATTCCATATCTTCCTGTATGCTAAAAAGACAGAATCGCGTGAAAAAGGGAGGGGATCGCAATCAAGCCTGTCACGCCATATCGGACCGTTCTCAGCAAGCTGCTCCCATTCTCTTTCAAATCATCCATCCTGTTTCTCTATTTGCCGATCATCATTCTTTTTATCCTGATAACAGGGACGGCTTCCTACTTACTCGCTTCCGAACAGATCGAAGAAAATGCATACAGCAGCATCAAGGATACGGTCACCCAGACCAGAAGCTATCTGGATAATCGGCTATCCGATGTCTTTGAACAGCTTGTCGCCCTCGTCAATCATCCGGATACGCTGTCCATCATGACGAAAAAGCCGGAAGAAATAGCCCCCGACGATTACATACGGATGGACAATCATATCAATCGCATTTATTCCTTTTATAATCCTCTGATTGATTCCATCCTGGTTCACTTGCATCATGGCCATTTCGTCCTGACCAAAAGCGAATCACTTACCAGCAGCATCGACTTTTCCTACGACGAGTATCGTAAGCGCTTTCACGGGAATCGCCAGGAATATTACTGGAGAACCCTGCACCATGAAGAGGTCTTCAGCAATCAGCAGGAAAACAATGATGTGATCAGCGTGCTGAAAATGATCGGAAACCCGAACACACCGACCAATGGCGTGATCATGTTCAACCTCCGCCGCGACTTTCTGGAGAATGTCCTCAATAATGCGCTGATCGGTCAAAACGGCTATTTGATCCTCGTGAATCGGGAGGGCTACGTCTCATTCAAACAGGTGAAAGAGGAATACCAGCTGAATGACGTGGTCGTGAAACACCTCCAGCAGCTGCAGCGGAAGAACGGCAGCTTTCAATTCCAAAAGCCAAACGGCAAAAAAATGATCGCCATCTATGATACCTTGTCGGTGAACCAGTGGAAGGTGGCGGCGATCTTCCCGGAAGAAGACATCTTGCAGCGGGTGAATTACATCAAGTTCGTCACGTTGGCGGTCATCGTCGTCCTAATCGTGTTTGCGCTCTTTTTGGCCAATATGCTGGCACAGTATTTGACCAAGCCGATTACCTTTTTGGTCAACAATCTGAAGACCGTCACCAATGATGGCTTTGACCTGAAGCTGAGCATCCACGCTCCCAGTGAGATCAGCATTTTGTATAACGGGATTACCGACTTGATGCAGCAGGTGAATGCGCTGCTCGAGCAGGTGCACATGGAGCAGGAGATGAAGCGGCAGCTGGAGCTGGCGGTCATGCAGGCACAGATCAATCCGCATTTTTTGTACAATACGCTGTATGCGATCAAAGGATTGTGCGATATGGGCATGAACAAGGATGCGAGCGCCATGGTGACGGCCCTGTCCAATTTTTTTCGGATCAGCATCAGCAGAGGACAGGAAATCATTTCGGTTCAGGAAGAGATCGAGCATATCAGCAATTATTTGTTCATTCAAGAGATGCGCTACGGAGATGATTTTTCCTACACGATTGATGTGGAACCGCATATATTGCCCCATTCGATAATCAAGCTGACGCTACAGCCGCTCATTGAGAATGCGATCTATCATGGCGTGAAGCAGAGTCGCGGGGCAGGGCTGATCCAGGTCAAAGGCTATCAGCAGGACCATGACCTGATCTTTGAGATTCACGACAATGGCGGGGGCATCCATCCAGAAAGGCTTGCAAAGATCAATGAAAGCATTCAGCAAAAGCACTATGCCGGTGATGCCATAGGCTTTGGCTTGAAAAGCGTTCACGAGCGGCTTCAGATTCATTACGGACCTGCCTACGGCTTGACGCTGACAAGCAACCCGGGGGCAGGGACGATTGCCAAGGTAATGATCCCGCAAGAAAAAGGGAGATGAGATCCGTGCGTAAGATTGTAATCGTTGACGATGACCGCATTATCCGCAAAGGGATCCGCCACACCATCCCATGGTCGGAAAATGGCTATGAGATTGTCGGGGAAGCAAGCGACGGCGAACAAGGCCTGCAGGTAGTGGAGGAGACGCAGCCGCATATCGTCATTACCGATATCAAGATGCCCTTCATGGATGGACTGGAGATGGCGAATGCCGTGCGCGAGAAGCTGCCGGAAACCAAAATCATTTTGCTGACCGGGCATGAGGATTTCGGGTACGCACATGAGGCGATCAAGCTCAGAGCGTTTGATTATTTGCTGAAGCCGGTGGACAGCACCGTGCTGCTCGAAAAGGTAAACCAGGCGTCGAAAGAGTGGGAGCATCACCAAAAGATCAAAGAAAAGCTCAAAGAAGGAATCCCATTTTTGCGGCAGCGGTTTTTACAGCATCTGCTCCATTCGCGCATGGACGAGCAAAATGTCCGTACGGAGGCAGAGTATTTGGGCGTTAACCTGCAGGGACCGTATTTTTCCGTGCTGCTGGTAAAGGCAGATGACTACTTTCAGCATGCGGCTGCAGAGAGAGATCTGGTGTTGGAAAAGGAGATCTTGAAATTTTGCATCTACAATATCTGTGAAGAAATCATGCTGACGGAGCAAAGAGGCGCTGTCTTTGACGGCCAGGGGGACCAGCTGGTCGTGATCTGTTCGAGTCCTGCCGATCAGCAAACGGCCGAGGCGATGATGGCCGAACTGGCCGAACGAATCCGCGTCAACAGCAAAACCTTTTTGCAGTCGACCGTCACCATCGCGATGGGCAATGTGTATGAAGGCTGGTCAGGGATTGCCGCCTCTTACCAGGATGCCTGTTCTGCCATTGAGTTTCGGCATATGATCGGCAAGGATCAAGTCTTCGCCATCAAGGATACGGGTCTGGCACCCGCCAATCCATCGTCCATGGATGTCGCGAGCCTGGAAAAAGAGCTGGTGCTCAAAATCCGACTGGGCTTGAAGCGGGAAGCGATCCATCTCGTTGATCAATTTGCGGCGGCGCTGTTGCGGGATAATTATTGTACGCTGCATGAAGTTCGCTTGATCGCCATCCGCATCGTGGTACTCCTGTTTCGCGAAGCGGCGGAATGTGCCAAAGGCTGGGAGGAACAGCACCGCCATGAGTTGACCTCGTACTATACCGAGGTCCATGAGCTGCAGACCGTGCTGGAGATTTTTGAACGGGTGAAAGCCTTAATTGGCGAGATCTCCGGACATATCAACGACCAGCGGGAGAACCAGAAAAACGAGCTGGTAGAAAAGGCGATGCGTTATATGGAGGAAAACTATGCAAACGAGGAGCTTTCCCTGCAGGAGGTAGCCACCCAGGTGCATATCAGTCCGACGTATCTCAGCATCATTTTCAAGCAGGAAAAAGGCGTCAATTTTTCCGACTACTTGCTGGAAACGCGAATGAAAAAAGCGATGGAGTATTTGCGGCATCATAACATGAAGGCTTATGAGGTCGCGGAAAAGGTTGGGTACAGCAATCCGCAATATTTCAGTGTGTGCTTTAAAAAGTATACAGGCTATTCACCGATGGATTTTAAAAAGCAGGTGTAACAAGGGAGGGGATGTATACCTCTCTTTTTTCATACAACTCAAAAAATATGCTCAAATTGAAAATGTTCACAAGGAGGGATAAGATGACAACATACATATACGCACAAATGACGAAAAGGAGAAACGTGCATGAAACAATCGCAACAGGGCCAAACGCTGAAAGGGCGGAGAATCTCGATTCTCGCCCGATGGATACTTTTCATTACGGTTACGGTTTTTATTTGTTTGCTAGGCACTACCATCATGCTGAATCAGACCGCGCGCCAGTCATTTGACAGTCAATTTGAGGAAAAAAATCAATTCAAAGCAATCAGTGCCGCACGAGAAATCGAGAAACAGATGGGGCAGTATGCGTATTCGCTTGAACAATTAGGCGATACGATTGCGCTGGTTCATAACCATGGGGGCAATATCGAAGAGCTTGCGCCCCGGTATCTTACCGCTGTTCAGGAAAAGGATCCTTCCTTGGTCGCGGCTTATTTCATTTCCTCTGCGACCGGAAAACTACATATTGCTCCGCCGGCTGATTTAGGCAAGGACGCCCGTGAGACCAGAACGTACAAAGAGGTGGCGGAAAAAAAGAAAACGCTGTGGATGGAAGTGTACAAAGACGAGATCTCCCAAAAAATGATGATCTCTGTGATCGCGCCCGTGCTGGCGAAAGGCCAACTGCTCGGGGCAATCGGGTACGATATCGATCTCCAATCGCTCAGCAGTGTCCGCGGGTCGATCGAGAAACTGGGGCAAAACAAGTTGATCGTCCTTGATAAGCAAGGCCTGGTGATCACCTCCTATCTGCAGGGGATGGACGGTAAAACGCTTGATCCGAAAAGCAGCGGAAAAATAAAGGGAGCAGAGGATGCGATCAGCAATAAGGAAGAATTCGCAAAGACATTTGGCTGGGTGTCGCAAGTATATGCTCCCGAGACGAAGCTGATCGAGGTGGAAATGGAGCAAGTCCATTATCAAGCAAGCGTTGCGGATGTGGCTCATGTAGGGTGGAAGCTGGTCGCCTTAGCCGATGAAGCCGAATTGTCACAGGCGCAAAGTTCTTTCATGAAAACCAGCATGATTGCGATGATTCTGGCGCTCCTGTTCGGTGCAGTGGTCTCGTTTTTTATTGCGAAACAGCTGCTCAAGGTTGTCGATATGTTTCGGAAGGTAACGGCCAAAACAGCAAATGGCGATCTGGTATCGGAAGCCACATATCCGAGGAATGATGAAATCGGTGATCTGAATGACAGCTACAATCAATTGGTTGCCAATATGAGAACGCTGATCCGTCAAGTCCATGCCAACATATCCACAGTTGATCGTGCGGCTAACGGAGTGCGGAGCGTAGCGGTTGAAAACGCTGCTGCCGGAGAGGAAGTGGCTCGTTCGGCGGATGAAATTGCGACAGGAGCCACCAACGTGTCCGTGGCGATCGAGAGCAGTTCACAGGCGGTTCATGTCTTGAATGAGGAAATCGAATTGCTGATCAAGCAATCCCATGTCATTGAGGAGGTCTTGGAAGGAGCCAGCGCTCAGGTGAAGGGCGGAAACGAACAGGTGGAAAATCTGGAATCATCCTATCAAAAATTGGAGAACTCCTTTGGGCAGGTGACGAAAATCGTAGAGGAATTAAGTGACAAATCCCAGTCAATTTCTTCTGTGACGAAAGCGATCTCGGAAATCGCCGAACAGACGAACCTGTTATCCTTGAATGCTTCGATTGAAGCAGCAAGAGCGGGTGAACACGGGAGAGGCTTTGCTGTTGTGGCCAACGAGGTTCGACAGCTTGCCGAGCAAGCAAAGCAATCGACCAACCAAATTCAGGAGACCATCAATCTCCTGATCGGAGAAATGAGCAAATTGGTGGAAGTGGTGGAATCCACGAATGCGGTCAACCACACGCAAAAAGATGCGGTGGTTCATGTCAGCAATGCGATGAAGCAAATGAGCGACCTGCTCAGCAAGATGCTTGTGAATATTCAAGAGGAGCAGCTTACGATCGAGCGGATTCAGGAGCAAAAAGAAGTGGTAGTAGAATCCATCGACAGCATTTCAGCCGTATCAGAACAAACAGCCGCATCTTCCCAGCAAATCGCCTCCGCCATGGAAGAACAATCGGCCTCCACGCGTGAAGTATCGCAATTTGCGAATGAATTGACGGATATGGTATCGGAATTGAAAAAAGTGGTAGCGCAATTTGAGACGGAAAAAGCGAAAGATACAAAGTGATGTGCATTCTGGCTTCATTCAGGGACACGAACCTGAATGAAGCTTTTCTTTTTCCGGCAGATTCGCTGGCATGACAACAGCTGTTCGGCACTGCACTCGCCATCTTACACGATCTTGAGCGACACGGCTGGACGCGTCAGCAAAAAAGCGCAAACACTGCTTGCGAGTCTACAATTTTCGTTTTCCGTTATGAAGAGGGAGACCTTACTTCCCGCTGTACCGCTTCGATGATCTCTCTAACCCCTTCGTCTATTTGCTCCGGCTGCGTTCGCGAGATACTGATCCGCAAAAACTTCTCCCCATCCCAATAATCCGATAAATAAAACCGCTTGCCGGAGACGACCTGAATATCTTTGGACGCAAGCCGCTTGATCAGGCGTTCAAGATTGACTGTTCGCGGGATTTTGAACTGTACATACACACCATAGCGGACATTGGATATTTCGAGCAATCCGCCATCGTCATGCCGCCGGATCGCTTCGTTGAGAGCCTGAATCCGCGCTGCATACTGGCTGCGTATTTTGCGTTTATGACGCTCGTACATGCCGTTTTTGATATACACTTCCAGTGCCGCTTGGGACAGCTGCGAGGTGTCCGCGTATCTTTTGTATTCGCTGAACGTCTCCAATAGCTTTTCCGGCAAAACGGCTGCGCCGAGACGGAGTCCCGGGAAGATGATTTTCGAGAAGCTTTTCACATACACGACGTGCGACGTACCGTTATAGGCGTAAATGGGGTCGAGGCCCGGCTCTTCACCCAAATCGGCCATGTAATCGTCTTCCACCACATATACGTCATATTTGCTGGCCAAGCGAGCGATCGCTTTCCTCTCATCCGCGCTGTACGAGGTGCCGATCGGGCAGTGGTATCTCGGCATGGTATAGAAAAACTTGATACCGCCGTGCTTGAATTTCTCCTCCAATTCCTGCATATCAATACCAGCGGCCGTTCGAGCGATGCCGCATACCGGGATGCGCTCCGACTCTAGAAACCGTAAATAAAGATCATAGCTTGGCTGTTCCACCAGGATCACCGAATTCCCGTTCGGAAACGGCATTTTCGCCAATATTTCAAGCGCCTGATTGGCACCCGCCGTGAGGATGATCCGATCGGCTTTGGTAAACACTTGATCATTGGCCAAATGGGAAACGAGCGTATGACGAAGCGGTTCCATTCCTTTTGAATCGCCACAGGTGAACAGATCGTATTTGTACGTATCCAGGGCTTTGTTCAAGCAGTGTTGGAAATCCAAATACGGAAAAACGCCCGGATCCGGAGACGCAGCAGCGAAATCGATCGTGCTGCTCGCTGTTGCGGTGGGCTGGTACACGGGCTTTTCCACCACGTAATAGCCGCTTTGTGCAATCGAGTATATGGCGTGGCGCTTCTCCAATTCCGCGTATGCCCGTATGATCGTGCTGACGCTGCAGCCATATTGCTTCGCGGCATTGCGGACAGAGGGCAGCTTTTGACCCGAAATGAATTGCCCTACATTGATTTTTTGCTCCAAATCATCAAGAATTTCCGTATATTTTTTCAAGCCGCTCCCCGCCTTCCCGTACCTATTATATGTGAGGCGGACAACTGTATCGATACAATTTACGAAAAACGCGATTGTTGCACGTTGCTGATCGGCCTATGATGTCAGTAACGGTTTCAAGTTCGCGAACACGAACCTTACTAAAATTAGAAACAACTTGGCTACGCCAAGTCTTTGGCGGAGCTTAGTTGCTCTTATGTCGATGAGAATTTTATAAATTCTTATCGACCGAGAAAGGTGTCGATGCATAATGTCAACCGCTTCGAAAAATGATGTGTTCTCCATATTCCGTGAACGTCACTCGATCCGGCATTTTGATGCTTCTTACAAACTCAGTGAGCAGGAGGTCAAGGAGCTTTTGGAAATCGCCGGAATGGCCCCGTCGTCTTGGAATCTTCAGCATTGGAAGTTCCTCGTCATTACCGATGAGGCAGCCAAGGAAAAGCTGCTTCCGGTCGCGAACAGCCAGAAACAGGTCATCGACGCTTCCATTACCGTCGCCGTACTCGGGGATTTGGAGGCCAACCGAAATGCCGATGCCGTGTATAGACCCGTCATCCAGGCAGGACTGGATGATGCTTTCGCGGGATATTCTTCCCATCCCGTGCTGTTCGAGCAAATCGAAGATGCTTACGCGAGTGCATTATCTACCTATCGGCGCGACGAGGCGATTCGCAATGCTTCGCTTGCCGCCATGCAGCTGATGCTCGCAGCGAAAGCGAAGGGACTCGATTCGGGACCGATGGTTGGTTTCGACGCAGACGCCTTTGTCAAAGCGTTCCATGTTCCGCCGCGCTATGTACCGGTTTTGCTCGTAGCCATTGGCAAGGCGGCGAGACCAGCTCGACCGACCTCGCGCTTTCCCGTGGAGCAAACCATCATCTGGAACGGGTTTGAGTGCCCAACTCCCGACTGATATCCTATCATTCCCATGAATTTTCCCAAGGAAATCCCTGTGGGCTGCCCTATTTGCCTTATTCGTTTCGCCATATAATCTGATGTAGAAGATCGATGCAGTCAAGCGAAACGGGAGGGTATAGAATGAAAGGACTTTTTCACACCGGTGCGAAAATCACAGCGGGCATTTCTCTGGTCGCACTGGCGATGGCGCCGGGCATGGCAAGCGCAGCAGAGCACAAGAAAACCAAGAATGAACTCAAGCTTGAGCAGGAAGCGGATTATACGGCCGTTCAAATCAACACAAAGGTGTATGTGTTCGATGGCGAAAAGCCAATTTATCAGACAAAAGGCACTACCCAGTACGGGCCATTAAAGGATCTTTTTCTCTTGGGAGAGGGCACCGAACATGAAGTGCCGATGATCGTCATCCAGAATCGAAGCAAAGGATTGATGGTATTCAGCGATTTATGGCCGAAATTTGATAAGGACGGCACGTATGACGAAAATACGGTGGATGCCTATGATTGCGGACGACTCTTTACGAAGAAGCAGGATAAAATCGTCAGCAAGACCTCCCATCATTACGCGGAGCAAAAAGGAGACGAAGTTGTCGTTTACACCGCAAATGATTTTGATGATCTCAAAAAAGGCTACCATGAATCTTACCGTGTAGAAGGAAAATTGAGAGGTCTCATTATCTACGATTGCTGTGCGTATGGGGTCGTGGAAGATGAAGACGGCAAACTCATCGTGTACCATGCAGGCGAACAAGGCGCTGAAAAAATCGGAACGATTCATTTGCAATAAGGAGCGAAAAACCTCGTCGATGGCGAGGTTTTTTCGCTATGTATAGCTGGGTAGAGGATTTCAACAGGTTTGTGTGGTTCATTGCTGCTTTGAAGAAGGGCTCCCATTGGCCGCAACCCATGTTTCCAGCTGCTTTTTGGTGAATAAGATCGCCAGGCCCATTATCAATGCTGTGCAACCAAACAGCAGCAAGATCCCTCCGGCTTGATAAAGCAGACTTCCCAACAAAGGTGCTGCGGCCATTCCCAGGTATCGCACAAAGTTGTACACTCCTATAGCTGTCGCCCGCTCTCTTACAAATTCCTCTGCCAGGAGTGTGGGGGGGACTGACATGGTGATTCCTGCAGTGAAGCCGACAACGGCAAGTGACGCAAGCAGCCCCGCCAAGGAAACCTTGGCTAGGAGTATGAAAAGGACAAGACTGAGGAATGCGAGTGTGCAAGAGGCAATAAGGCTCTTCGCTGACCCCAATCTCCCCTGTAATTTCCCGCTGAATTTACTTCCAATGAAACTAAACGACATGAGCCCGAGAAAAATCGATCCGATTTGCTGCGCATTTAGCTGATAGCTGTGAGTTAAGAAGTCGGGTAAAAAGACAATGAAGGTATAGAACATATCGTACAAAATGAATCCGATCAATAAAACGAGAGCTCCGATCTTATTATTGAAGATCAGAACAAATGATTGAAGAGTGAAGCGTTTTTCTTGAGTGAAGGTTGGCTTTGTTTCGGGAAGAACGAAGGCTGCGATCATTAACATCACCACGGCCATAACAGATAAAAAGCCGAAAGCACCTGAGTACCCAGCGATGCTGCCGATTATCCCTCCGATTAACGGCCCCAATGCAGGTGCGATACCCAAGATCATTTGGTAGGTCGCCATTCCTTTGGCTCGTTCCTTGCCATCAAACAAGTCGCCGATCATCGTCGCTGCTACTAGTGGTACGGCAGCTGCTCCTATTCCCTGCAGGACGCGGAAAAACAACAGGACATAGATAGAACTGGAGAAGCTGCAGCCTATGGAGGCCAAAGCATACAAAGTCATACCAGGCACTAGCACGGCTTTGCGTCCTTTTTGGTCAATGATCGGACCAAAGACGATTTGCATGACGGCAAGAGCCAGAGTAAAAGCGGAGACGGTCATACTCACGAGATAAAATGAAGTGTGCAAATCATGCTGCAATTGAGGAAGAAGAGGAACATACAGGTTTTGTGCCAACGATACGATAGCAGCACAAAGGCCAAGCACGTACAAAATGATTCGGGTTTTCATACAAATACACATCCTTCTCTAAATAATAACTGACTGACTGTCAGTCAGTTCATTTATAAATGTTATTCCATTGACTGACTGTCAGTCAATAATTATATTTAGGTATAGCCACATAATCAGCAAGGGAGAAATTACCATGCCACGAATTGCAAAAGATCCACAAGAACGGCGCAATGAGATATTGGATGCCGCTATCGAGTTATTCAATACAAAAGGGTATGAGCATACGTCAGTCAGCGATATCGTCAAAAAGGTTGGCGTTGCGCAGGGGACCTTTTATTATTACTTCCGATCGAAAGAGGAAATCGTCAATGCGGCCCATGAGCGCTCTCTCTCTTCAAGGATGGACTTTGTGAAAAACGTAATGGAAGATTCTACCCTCACCGCAGTGGAAAAATTGAGGAAAGTACTGCTGCAGGGTTTTCCCGCTCCTGAGACAGACCAAGGTATATTGGAATACTTGCATAGCGAGAGCAATAGTGTCCTGCATCAAAAATGGCTGGTAGCTAAGATTACTGCCTTTATTCCTTATGTGACAGAAATCGTGCGACAAGGAATCGAAGAAGGCGTGTTTCACCTCAATACGCCTGAAGAGGTTACGGAGTTTTTATTGGTTGGCATATCTTTTCTATTCGACCGTGGGATATTCGATTGGACCGATGAGGAAATCACGAAGAAATTTTATGCGCTCGAAACTATTATTGATCGACTGTTGGGGGGAGAAAATATTATTTCGGCATCCGCACTCTTGGGAGTAAAAAAATGATTAAAGCGGTCAAGGTAAATCTGTTCCAGCTCTAGGAATAGGATGGGTAAATGGTGGGGGTGGAAGCACGCATCAAAGTCGCGAGCAGCCGTTTCAGTTACCAAATCGAAATAAAAATGATAGAGTATGACTATGGTGAAGAGGATAGACAATCGTTCGTTGGGGGGATGAAAATGATTCAATCTATCGTGCATATCGCACTCGTCGTAAAAGATTATGATGAGGCGATCGAGTTTTATACAAAAAAGCTGAATTTTACTTTGGTGGAAGATACCTATCAGCCCGAGCAGGATAAACGATGGGTAGTCGTATCTCCCCCTGGTTCAGTTGGAACTACTATTTTACTTGCTAGAGCATCGACATCCGAACAAGAGTCGTTTATTGGCAACCAAACGGGTGGCAGAGTGTTTCTCTTTCTGAATACCGATGACTTTTGGCGAGATTACCATGAAATGGTCGCAAGGGGTATCGAATTTGTCAGAGAACCCAAAGAACAATCGTATGGGATGGTTGCTGTGTTTAAGGATTTATATGGAAACTTATGGGATCTACTGGAGCTCAATGAAGATCATCCGATATCCAGACGGATCAAGTAAATCTATTTGCGTACGTTCCATAACCACATGGCAGGGGCAGTCGGCACAAGTTGATCGACTGCCTTTTCTCAACCAATCGGCGTTTGATTTGCTCCATTTTGCAGGGGAAAGTAATAGGCCACTTTCCTCTAACCAAAGTGCGACATGGGGGAGATGCCATGAATAGCTGTCCCATCCATCTGAAAGTGACGAAAGGAGGCGTTATGGATGAAGGCTCATGCCTCTGACCGCATTAAAATCCCGCCCGGATTATGGGCAGGGTTGCGTCCATTAGGGATTTCCGCCGCCGACATCGCGCGCAAAGCGGGATTGCCGCTTGCCTTTATGACTGAATCGGTAGTCACCTCCGCCCAATATTTCGCGATCTGGCAGGCTTATTCCGATCTCATAGGGGACACTGCCACAGGAATCATCAAGCTTGCGACCGCCTTTGAAACAGCGACGTATCCACCGGCTGTTTTAGCGACTTTCCACGCTCGTGACTACCGTGACGCCTTAAACCGAATGGCTCGCTACAAACAATTGTGCCCCCCTGAACGCTTGCGTATCACCGAGGAGGGTGAGTACTGTACGATCGAACTGGAATGGCTTGATACCGGGCAGCCTGGTCCGCCGATACTGATTGGGATCACGCTGGCATGTCTTCTGGAGCTTGGACGCAGGGGCACAGGTCTTCCATTGACGGCACGGCTCGTCGAATTTTCGGACACCATGGGCAATGTACAAGCCCTGGAAGCTTACTTCGGCTGCCGGATTCGGATTGGAGCAGCATGCAACCGGCTGACGTTACATCGAAGAGATCTGGATCAACCCTTTGTCTCGTACAACGAAGAGCTGCTGGAGATCCTGACTCCCGTGCTGGACCGATCGTTGGATGAACAGCAGCGCAGCCGTTCCATTGCCGAGATGGTCAAATGGATCATGAAACGCAGCCTCACCGGAGGAAGCCCTGGCATTCAGGCTGTCGCGAAAGAGTTGGGTATGAGCGATCGTACCTTACAGCGCAGGCTTTCTGACGAAAACACGAGCTTCAAGCATCTGTTGACACAAGCTAGGCATGAGCAGGCACGAGAGTACTTGGCAGACCCCTCGCTCGATATGAAAGAAGTTGCGTTTCTGCTTGGTTATGATAACCAGAATTCGTTCTACCGCGCCTTCCGCCTTTGGGAAGGGGATACTCCTTCAAATTGGCGTGCGAAATATGTTGGTACCACCTCGATCTATGAGGAAGGACAGGGAATGCCGACGATTCATTCCTAGTAATCGCGGCCCAACCCAATCGACCGAAAGCGAGCATGTACGAAAGACTTATCTTTTGGCGTGTTAAGATAGAAGTTTGGCGCGATATGTTAGTTACGGAACAATCCTGACAAGGTAATATAATCACTATCCGGAGCAAAACACTGTTTGAAACGTGACGGCTCATCGGCTTCACGTGAATGACAAGCGAATGAAGGGTGCGCTTCTATAGAGGAGCTGATCATGACCGTTTTGCTCATCCGTACATGAAAAGGAGAATGGTTATATGGATTTGGGATTGCAGAATAAAACAGCTTTCGTTTCAGGATCTACGAAGGGCATAGGCAAAGCAATTGCCATTGAACTCGCCAAAGAAGGGGTTCATGTGCTCATTAATGGACGAGATGATGATGAGGTGGAACGAACTGTAAGGGAAATTAAGTCAGCTTACCCGGCTACCTTCCCGCAAAACGCTGCAGCCGATATTGTGGATATCCGTCAAAGAGAAGCTTTATTTGAAAAATACCCACAGATAGATATTTTAGTGAACAATATGGGGATCTATGAAATGATGCAATATGAGGATGTTGACGATGAAGTATGGGAAACGTACTTCCGGACGAATGTTCTTGCCGCAAATGGATTATCCAAATTTTATTTGCCGAAAATGCTGGAAAAAGATTTTGGCCGCATCATCTTTATAGCGAGTGAAGAAGCGATTATGCCTTCCGGGCAAATGCCTCAGTATTGCATGACAAAATCGATGCTATTGTCTTTGTCAAAAAGCTTATCCAAATTAACGATAGGAAAAGATGTTACAGTCAATACGATCATGCCAGGGCCAACGCTCACTGAAAAAGTGCAGCAAATCATTGAGGGTATGTATGCGAATGAAGAGATGACTTTTTCAGAGAAAGAGAAAGACTTCATGACTACAAACCTGCCTCAATCTGAAATACAGCGTTTTATCAGGCCGATGGAAATAGGGAGACTGGCTGCATTTGTTTGCAGTCCTTATGCATCCGCATTTAAAGGTTCTCCAATCCGTATGGATGGGGGAATGGTGCCTACCATTTTCTAATCGTGTTTCTATTCATTCCTCCCTATTAAGGGAGCGGAAAACTGCGGCTGTCAAGGACCTTCGTATTTGGTCCTTGATAGCCGCATTGTTGTTTTTCAGCCCATTTTGACGTTCACTGCGAAGCGCAGCCATAAAAAAAGTAAACGTTTTCAAAAAGAAATTGCATTCAGAAAATTTAAACGCTTTCTTACAATGAAATCACCATCGTAAGAAAGGAGAGAGCAGATGCAAAGCAGATTACAGGCACAGGAAGAAGCACAGATTCGGGTGCAGGAAAAGAAGCAAGGTTCAACGTTCCAGCTGGAAAAGTGGATGCCCTATCTGTTTATTTCTCCTGCCATCGTCCTCATCGTCGGATTTCTTTTTTATCCGCTCGGGAACGTCTTTTACTACAGCTTGCAAAATTACGATGCGAGCCAGCCGTATTACAACGGGTTCGCCGGATTGGATAACTTTGTTCGGATCTTTACGGAGGACCCGCAGTTTTTTGCGAGTCTGGGCATCTCCCTGAAATGGGTGGTAAGCCAGGTCAGCCTGCAGCTGGTGATCGGCATGGGGGTCGCGCTCTTGCTGAATCAAAGCTTCCGGTTCCGCGCTTTTATCCGTGCGGCCGCGTTTACCCCTTGGGCGATCTCCGGGGTCTTGACCTCCGTCATGTGGTCGCTCATGTACAACGAGCATATCGGTGTGATCAACGATATCTTGAAAAAACTGGGGATCATCGATTCGAATCAGGCATGGTTAGCCAATCTGGACACGGTGTTTGCGTCTGTCGTCATCGCGGAGCTGTGGCGGGGGATCCCGTTCTTCGCCATTACCTTGCTGGCTGGCTTGCAGAGCATCCCGGAGGAGCTCTACGAGGCTTCCAAGGTAGACGGGGCAAGCAGATGGAGAATCTTTTTCCACATCACGCTCCCGCATCTGAAAAATACGATCATATTGACGACCTTGCTGCGTACCGTCTGGGAATTCAACAACATCGATTTGATCTTCAACCTGACAGGCGGTGGGCCAGCCCATGAAACGACGACGCTGACCATGTATATTGCGGAGCAGGCGATCCATTCGAACAATTTCGGCTATGGCTCGGCTTTGACGGTCGTTTCGTTTGGACTCTTGCTCGTTTTTGCAATCGCTTACTTGCGAATCAGCCGGTTTCAAAAGGAGGAGGGATGATGAGTACGTTTCAAAGAAATATGGATCGCCTGTTCGTCTTCTATTTGCCGATGGCGATCACCGTGATTTTCACGCTGTTTCCGTTTTATTGGACGATCAATACGGCGTTCAAGCCGGAGGGGGATATCGTCAAGTCGCCGCTCGAGTATGTGCCGTCTTCCTTTACCCTGGAAAATTTCCGTGTGGCGTGGGAAGGGGTAGGATTTTCCACCTATTTTCAGAATAGCCTATTGATCGCCTTTTGCACCGTGTTTTTCGTGTTGATCTTCGCCACGCTGGTCGGCTATGCGCTGAGCCGCTACCGGTTCAAAGGGAAGGGCGCGTTCATGCTGCTGCTGCTCTGCACGCAGTTTGTGCCGGGGGCGATGCTGATCATCCCGCTGTTCCTGATTTTCAAGAGCTTGGGCCTGATCAGCAATCCCTTATCCTTGATCATCACGTATACGACATTTCAGCTGCCGTTTAACTCCATCCTGATGAACGGCTTCATCTCCAATGTGCCGCGGGAGCTGGAGGAGGCGGCGATGGTGGATGGCTGCAATCGGCTGCAGGTCATTTTCAAGGTGATCCTGCCGGTGCTGATGCCGGGGATCGTCGCGACAGGGGTATTTACGTTCATCCATGTGTGGAACGAGTTTTTGTTCGCTTTCATGCTGACCAATCAGGAGGAGCGGTTTACGCTGCCGATCGGCCTCAGCTATATGATGGGTGAGTTCAATGTGAACTACGGAGCGCTCGCCGCAGGTTCGGTGATCGCTTTGATTCCGGCCATTCTGATGTTTGCCTATGCGCAAAAGCATTTGGTCAATGGTCTTGGCGGTGCGGTAAAAGGATAAAGAGATGATCCAATCAGAAAAAGGGGGAACCACATATGTTTCGTGATTTTCGGAAAATAGGAACTGCTGTACTCCTTTCTTCATTACTGGTAACAGGCTGTGGGTCTGGACCGCAGGAGACGGTGATCAAGGATGAAGGTCCAAAAGAGGCCCCTGCTGCCGATCAAAAAGTGAAGATTACGTTTTGGGATGAAAACGCGGGCCCACAGCGCACTCCGTATTACGAAGAGCTGATCAAACGCTTTGAAGCGGAAAACCCGAACATCGACGTCGAATACGTAGGCTTGCCGAACAAATCCGCCAAGCAAAAATACGACGCAGCCATCGCGGCAGAGGATTTGCCTGACGTAGGGGGCGTGCAAACCACATGGCTGGCAGACTTCTCCATCCGCGGCGCGCTGTATCCGATGGACGAATTTTTCGATAAGTGGAGCGACAAGGACAAGATCAATCCAGCCGTGATCCAATCCAATCGCGATGTCGTGATCGACAAAAAGCTGTATCAGATGCCGAACACGATCAACCTGGACATCTTGTGGTACCGCCCGGACTGGTTTACCGAAGCCGGGGTGAAACCGCCCGAGACATGGGACGAATTTTACACCGCTGTCGAGAAAATGACCGACAAGAGCAAAAACCGGTACGGCTTCAGCATTCGCGGCGGGAAGGGCGGCTCTTTCCAGCTGCAGCGGATGATGTACGCGTATTCCGGCATCACCGATTTCTATGATGCGAACGGCAAGAGTACCATCAACGATCCGAAGCATGTCGAGTTTGTGAAGAAATATTTGGGACTGTATAAGACATACACCCCGGACAGTGATATTACCAATGACTATAAGGCGATGGTAGCGGGCTTCGATACCGGTGCGGTGGCGATGATCCAGCACAATATCGGTTCGTACGGCGAGCACAGCAAAGCGCTGAAGGAAGGTCAGTACGCCGCCCTGCCGCTTCCGAAAACCGCTGATGGCAAATACGTGGTGGAAGGCTACAACACCAACGGCTACAGCATTTTCAAAACGACCAAGCATCCGGAAGAAGCATGGAAGTTCGTAAGCTTCCTGGCATCTGCGCCTAGCCAAAGCTACTGGAACCAAAACATTGGTCAATTGCCAACGCATGAAGACGCCTTGAAAGAGGATTGGGTGCAAAATGCCCAGCATTTGAAGGTGGCGACCTCTGTCCTGCAAAGTCCAAACACCGTTTACTACTATCCAGGCGTTCACCAGCCGGATTACCGTTCGATTCTCGACCAAGTGATCGATCCAAATATTCAAGCGGTGATGAGCGGCAAGAAAACCGTAGAGGAGTTCCTGAACGAATGGGCTGCGACACTGGAAAAATCGAAGCAGCAATATGATGCCCACGTGAAAACATTGAAGTAGGAGAGGGGAAAAATCGTGATCGGGAAAACCTATCCATCTGAGAAAAGAGAGATACAGGATGAGAAAACCGGGAGAGTCATCTGGCAGCTAACGGCCGGTGACTCGAACAACTACCATTTCTATTTCACCGACAACTCCTTTACCTTGGGCGACAAAGAGATCTATTTCCTATCCGATCGAGCATCGGCGGTGTCGGAGGTCTACAATCTTTTTAGGATGGATCTGGAAACGGGGATCATGACCCAGCTGACGGATGAACCAGAGGGCATCGTCCCCAGCTCGCACACCAAGACGCCGGACAGCCAGCTCATCGCCTACGTGACCGGTAAGCAGATCAAAGTGCTTGACACGACTACCAACGTCAATACGGTGGTGTATGAAGAAGCAGGAGAGGTTCATCTGGGGCATCCGTTTTTCGCTCCCAACAAAAAATATCTGGGTCTCGCCCGAAATGAAAAAGTGCCGATTCCCAGTGGGGCCAACTATTCCGGCTTCAAGGAGACCATGTACGCCACCAAAAAAGGGTGGATCACGCTGGTCTATCTGGACGGCTCCTACAAGGCCGAAGATGTCTGGGAGGATACGCACTGGCTCGGACATTTCCAGTTCGCACCGGATGACAGCACGCTGGCGATGTTTTGCCACGAAGGTCCCTGGAATCTGGTACACCAGCGCATCTGGCTTTTGGATATCGTGACCGGAAAAGTGGAGCCATGTGTCCGGCAGGAAGAGGACGATTGCATCGGTCATGAGTTCTGGACCGAGGACGGCTTGATCTTTTTCGATAATCGGCGCAAAGGCCATGACGGCACGATCACCTCCGAGAAGACCCAGGCGACGATTCAGCACGCACAGGAGCCGGATCCCGAGCAGATTCCGTATATCGGCTGGGCGGACAAATCTGGGAACGTGATCAGACGCATCGATCTGCCCTACTATTGCAATCATTACCATGCGAATCGCGAGAACAACCTGCTGGTAGGAGACGAGGTCGAGGATCTTGTCCTGATCCATCTGGAAGGTGATACGGCACGCCTCGAGACACTATGTACCCATCAGACCTCGTGGTACACCCAGCAGACCCATTGTCACCCGACGTTCAGCTGGGATAATCAAAAAATTCTATACACATCGGATCGCGATGGGAAGTGTCAGCTGTATTTGATCCATCTATAGAGGGGGCATCCCCCCGAAAAGAAAAGGAGAGTGAACACGTTGTTCGTAAATGGTCAAACGGTGGTCGTAACCGAAACGGGAGAAGGCGTCACGCGCAAGATTCTAGGCGCTGGCGGGACATTGATGATGACGGAGGTGACGTTCCAAAAAGATGCGGTCGGAGCGATGCATTCCCATCCGCATGAGCAGGTGAGCTATATCGTGCATGGCAGCTTTGCCTTCACATTGGGCAGCGAGACACAGATTCTGCGCCAAGGAGACAGTGTCTATATCCCATCCAACGTCGAGCACGGGGTAGTCGCACTCGAAGACCGTTCGATCATATTGGATGTGTTTACACCGCAGCGCGAAGATTTTCTCTATTAGATTCAGAAAATAAAAATGGTGCAAAAGAGGGCGGGGAAGGTCATGAAGAAAATCGCAGGGATGACACTGGCATTTTTATTCTGGGCTTCTGCAATCGCGCCGTTATCAGCGAGTCAGACAGATCTGGGGCGTGAAGTGCTGGGGAAAAATGATGGATGGGCAGCTTATTCGACAGGTACGACGGGCGGCAGCAAGGCGAGCGCAGATCAGGTGTTTACGGTGACGAATCGGCAGGAGTTGGTCAAGGCGTTGGGCGGCGATAACAAGACGAATGGCGCCAATGACACGCCGAAAATCATCTACGTCAGAGGCACGATCAATTTGAGCGTCGATGATCAAAACAGGCCGCTTGGCTACAACGAGTACCGGGATCCAGCCTACACCATTGAGGAGTATTTGAAGGCTTACGATCCGAAGACATGGGGGAAAAAGGATGTCGCCGGACCGTTGGAGGAGGCACGTGCTCGTTCACAGAAAAATCAGGCAGAACGGGTGCTCATCAATGTGGGATCCAACACGACGCTGGTTGGCTTGGGAAATGAAGCCAAGATCGTGGGAGGCGGTCTGCTCCTGACAAAGGTGGATAATGTGATCGTCCGCAACATCGAATTTCAGGATGCCTACGATTATTTTCCACAGTGGGACCCAACTGATGGAGCAGAGGGCAACTGGAATTCCGAATATGACAACCTCTCCATAGTCGGCTCTACGCATGTCTGGGTAGATCACTGCACATTCAATGATGGCGAGCGGCCTGATGCATTCAATGAAACGTATTACGGACGCGAATACCAGCATCACGACGGACTGCTCGATGCCAAAGGCGGTGCGGATCTGATCACGATTTCCTACAATCATTTCAGCGAGCACAGCAAAACGAATCTGATCGGCTCCAGCGACAGCGCCACGACGGATGAGGGCCGCCTGCGCATCACCTTCCACCACAACTTTTACGAAAACATTGGCGAACGGGCGCCGCGTGTCCGTTTCGGCCAGGTGCATCTCTATAACAACTACTACAAAAGTGACGGCAACGAGCATTACGTCTACACGTGGGGCATCGGCAAATCCTCCAAGATCTACGCAGAAAACAACTATTTCGAAATGGATCCCGGCTTTGATCCGGCAAAATTGATCTGGCTGGCAAAGGGAACGGCTCTGTACGAGACCGGCAGCTATTTGAATGGAGCAGGCAAGCATCATGAAGTTTCGATCGTGGATGCGTATAACGCGAATCCAGCCAATACGACCAAGGTGAGCAAAGACGTTGGCTGGAAACCGAGCTTATTCGACAAGATTGACCCGACTCAGAGCGTACCTGCGATTGTGAAAGCGAAAGCAGGCGCGGGGAAACTGTAGGTATTGCGATTCATGGATGGAAATGGGGCTGTGCCATGAAAATGGCCAGCTTCTTTTTTTTGTACGACTTTATGCTACAGCCACGCGAGGAAGGGAAGAGAGGGACTGGCGAAGTCTTTGTCACACCTGCTGAAGTGGAACCGGACAGTCTTACCCCCTAGTGGGTGTGGCAAGAACGCAGCACCGCCCTCTCTTCCCTTCCCCCACCACTATGTACGTACAAGCAAAATAAAAAAAGCTACGCCAAAAGCTTGGCGCAGCAAGGTTTAAACGAATTACACTATTTTCGCAATTGCTTCGATGACACGATCCGGTTGGAAAGGCTTTACGATAAAGTCTTTCGCTCCTGCCTGAATGGCATTGACCACCATGCTTTGCTGGCCCATCGCGGAACACATGATGACTTTCGCGTTCGGGTCAAATTGTTTGATCCCTTTAACCGCGTCAATACCTTCCATGACCGGCATGGTGATGTCCATGGTGACCAAATCCGGCTTCAACTGCGTATATTTTTCAATGGCATCCTGACCATTTTCAGCATGTCCAACAACTTCGTGGCCACCCTTTTGCAAGATGTCGGTCAATTGCATTCTCATAAAAGCCGCATCATCCACTACTAAAATTCTTGCCATTATCTTCTTCAGCTCCTACTTGTTCTAAGTTGATCTAAAGAAAATATACCCATGAGAAAAAAGGCCTAAACCTATTTTTTTAGCTATGAAAATAGGCGTAGATCTTAGGATCCTGTTCTTCCCATGTGAGGTTGTGCTAGAACAGTTATAATTTTCAATTGCATTTCGACAGTATTCGCATTACATTATTGATATGGATTGAAAACGAATAGCCCGAATCAATCCTCATTGAATGGCTTCCAACCTTTGCAGATGGAAGCCTCTTTTTTTTTGGACGAAAGACCCGCACTTTGCATTGCGCTTTCGCTTGATTTCAATCAATAACCTGATAGAATAGGCGGATATATAAAAAAAGGGAGTTTGAGAGATGCCAACTGAAAAACAAACAAATGCACCGTTGATCGTCTTGATGGTGAATATGTTTATTGCCATGCTGGGGATTGGGCTGATCATTCCGATTCTGCCGGACTTTATTCAGGAATTCGGTGCCAGCGGGTCAACGATGGGCTATATGATTGCGGCCTTTGGATTGACTCAATTTCTATGCTCTCCGATTGCGGGTGAGTGGTCTGACAAATTCGGACGAAAAAAGATGATCGTGATCGGGCTTGCGCTGTTTGCCTTGTCCCAATTGTTGTTCGCCGTGGCCACTCAGTTGTGGATGCTGTATGTGTCCAGGTTGCTTGGTGGAGTCGGCGCGGCCTTTTTGATTCCGGCGATGATGGCCTATACGGCAGATATTACGACGGAAGCCAATCGCGGAAAAGGTATGGGGATGCTGGGAGCGGCGATGTCGCTTGGCTTTGTCATCGGCCCTGGAATCGGTGGGTTCCTTGCTGTGTTTGGCTTGCGGGTGCCGTTTTATGTCTCTGCGCTCGTCGCCGGGATTGCTACGGTTGCATCCTTGTTCATGCTGCCGGAAACCTTGTCGCACGACGCGCAGATGAAGGCACGCACATCAACGGAAAAACGGGAAAACATTTTCCGGCAGATGCTCAAGTCGGTGAAAGCGCCGTACTTTTTGCTTCTGATACTCGTATTTACCCTGACATTTGGCTTGGCCAACTTCGAGGCAATCTTTGGGCTGTACGTTGATGAGAAGTATGGCTATACCTCTACCGATATTTCAATTCTGATCACTGTCGGGGCTTTGATGGGAGTCATTATCCAATCGCTATGCATCGGGTGGCTGCTGCGTCGTTTTGGGGAGAAAAAATTGATCAACCTGACGTTTCTGCTTTCTGCTATTACGTTGGTCATGATGCTGTTGTCTGGTGAATTCTGGTATGTGCTGCTGCTGACGATGTTTTTCTTCACCTTCACCTCGGTGATGCGTCCTGCGATCAACACGCTGCTGTCCAAAATGGCAGGCGATGAGCAGGGCTTTGTGCAAGGGATGAACAATGCGTATATGAGCCTCGGCAATATCATCGGGCCGGGCTTGGCGGGTATCTTGTATGATGTGCAGATCGATCTGCCCTATCTGTTTGGTGCATGTATTTTGCTGATCAGCCTGTTCCTCTCTATCACATACGATCGGAGAAGCAGCAAGCAGGTGCTGTCAGAAAGACCCTCATAAGTGATAAATACAATCCACACTCGATCGGTGTGGGTTATTTTTTTTCATTGCCATCAGTGCACCGAAGCTCCGCCATTGTTTTGGCGGAGCTTCTTTTTTCTAATGTACTTTTTCGCGACAAAATGTAAGATGGTATGTATATCAAGGAGGTCCATAGATTACCATAAACGCTGGACCGCGATTTGGGGGATACATAAATGATGATACAAACCTTTGGGCATAATCGGAAATTGCAGCTGATGCTTGCCGCATTTGCTGTATTCTGGATATGGATGGCGATCAATCCGGTACACCGCTCTAACTGGTTGCTGGAGAATTTGTTGGTCTTTGCCGCGGTGATCGTCTTCAGCCTGACGTATCGCCAGTTTGCTTTTTCCAACGCTTCCTACGGTCAATTGCTGCTATTCATGTCTTTGCATACACTGGGTGCGCATTATACCTATGCAACGACGCCGGTTGATGTGTGGCTTCACGGGCTATTTGATTTTGAACGTAATCATTACGATCGGGTTGTCCATTTTTCGTTTGGGTTGCTGCTCGCTTATCCTGCCTATGAATTCCTCTCCAGACTGATTCGAGTAAATGGCATATGGGCATATGTCCTGGCGGTGATCACGATTCTTTCTGCGGGTGCTTTTTATGAGCTGATCGAGATGTGGGTGGCCAAGATTGTCGCTCCTGAAATCGGAACGATGTTTTTAGGAACGCAGGGAGACGAGTGGGACGCCCAACAGGATATGGCTGTGGCTCTGTATGGCGCCGCGATATCGATGGTGACGACGGCCATTCTGCATCAAATAAAGAAGCATAGCCTTCAAAAGGTGTCGGATCAGACCTATCTCTGATCTGGCAAGAGGAGGAGGAATTGATGGTCTTTATTCTCTTCGCCTTATCGCTGACTCTCGGTGGAGCGGGCGTTTATTTATGGGTGAACAGTCCGGAGCAGAAAGGGCTGGCCATCGGTTTGATGGCGGGGGGCATTCTGCTATTTTTGCTGACCATCCTGTTTTACCTGACACGCAAAAGACGTAAGCGGGGAAAGAACGACTGCCTCGACTGCAACTATGTGGATATTCCCATCAATTGCATCGATTGTGATGGAAAGCCGGACTGTGATTGCGATTGCAACGGATGAAGATGATCAAGCAACTTTACAAGGAAGTCGCCACTCTTTCATTCATGCCATGCCACCGCCTCCCTGCGCGAAGCTTTCATTTCCGTGGAAAGCCTTTCCCGGTATGTGCCCGTTGCACAGGGATCCTCCTCGGATTTTTCGGTGTTCCGCTGCTGGTGGCAGTTAAAATGCTGCTGCCGCTGTGGCTGGGCATCATGCTCCATGTACCCATGCTGGTCGATGGCGTGACGCAGCAAAAAGGATGGCGGGTCAGCAATAATCCCCTGCGGCTGATTACCGGACTGCTCAGCGGCATGGGATTGGCGATCTTGGCGGTGACAGGCGCTGTAAGGCTGGCCCGCATGCTGATGCATGGATAAGCTGGTGAGGATGCGGATCCCTTTTACGACTAGTATAATGGGAGCAGAAATGGAGGAAACGGCTATGATCACCGGCGAGCTGAAAACCAAGATTGATAACCTGTGGCAAATTTTTTGGTCAGGCGGCATCACCAATCCGCTGACTGTGATCGAACAAATCACCTATTTGTTGTTTATAAAAGGGCTGGAGGAATTGGAGGCTTCCGTCTTTTCACCCGAACATGATCATTTGCGGTGGAGCATGCTGATGAGCCGCCCACCCGATGAAAGGTATGCATTGTTTTCGAGGGAAGTCTTCCCGTTCATCAAGCAGCTGCACAAGCATCCGGAATCTGCCTATACCCGCTATATGGAAGATGCCCAGTTCATGATACCAACCCCCACGATGCTGGATAAGGTGATGAAGGGAATCTCGTTCATCCCGATGCAGGACCGGGATACGACCGGAGACCTGTATGAATACCTGCTGGCGAAAGTGGCCACTTCGGGAAGAAACGGTCAGTTCCGCACTCCGCGTCACATCGTGGAGCTCATGATCGACTTGACGAGACCTGTGCCAACCGATGTGATTGTCGACCCGGCGATGGGCTCTGCCGGATTTCTGGTGGCAGCGAGCAAATACATCAAACATACGTACCCACAGCAGTTTCGTGATTCTGTATTTTCTTATCACTTTCATCACGCGATGTTTCACGGTTTTGAAATCGATCGCACCATGCTGCGGATCGGGGCGATGAATATGATGCTGCATGGCGTCGATCATCCCCAGATCGCTTATGGCAATTCACTGTCTGCACAGAATCAGGAGGCCGAGCGGTATACCTTGATCCTTGCCAATCCCCCTTTCAAGGGAACTTTGGATGAAGAATCGGTATCCAGCGATCTTCTCCGCTTGACCAAGACCAAAAAAACGGAGCTGCTGTTCCTTGCTCTTTTTCTGCGATTGCTGAAACCGGGCGGACGTTGTGCGGTGATCGTGCCGGATGGCGTGCTTTTTGGCAGATCGGCTGCCCATCATGCGATACGCAAGGAAATCATCGAGGGACACAAGCTGGAAGCGGTCATCTCCATGCCGAGCGGCGTTTTCCGGCCTTATGCCGGTGTGTCTACGGCGATACTCGTTTTTACCAAGACCAACCAAGGGGGAACGGAGGAGGTCTGGTTTTATGGCATGGAGCAGGACGGATTTTCGCTGGATGACAAGCGCACTTTGCAGCCTGCGAGCGATATCCCCGATATTATCGAACGATTTCATCATCGGGCTGGGGAGAAGAGCCGGAAGCGTACGGACCAATCCTTTCTGGTATCCGTTGACGAGCTGCGTCGTAATCAATACGACCTGTCCATGAACCGATACAGGGAAGTCCCTCATCCAGGCATTGAACTGGACGAGCCCCAGGTCATTATGGAGAGAGTGAAAAATCTGGAAGCAGGCATCCTGGAGGGGATGAAGCGACTGGAAAAGATGTTGGAAAAATGAGCAACCGCAGTGGAGGACAGTCTGTTCCACTGCGGTTTTTTTGACTCCTCCAAACTCCCTAATTATTTACAAAGTTTCCTGATTCCTTTACTCTTAACGGAGAAATGAAAGAAGCTGGAGGAAAAAACGGTGGTACAAGATCTTCTGCAAGCGTCTTTGAAACAGGAACAAAATTACAAAACGCAGTCCTACGAGATCAAAAATTTCTTCTATGTCGCTTTCTTCGGAGGTATTCTCCCTACACTGGTGCTGGGCACCCAAAATGCGAAGTGGCTGCGAGCCAACAAGACCGGGCTTTCCCTGCTGCTTGCATGCGGGATCCTGCTGATTCTCGCAAAAGCCGTTGTGACAGCCCTTGTTTCGGCGGATATCCTTGCATATGAACAAAGAAACGTTCGGTGGGCTGTAAGAATCGCCACAGTGCTCATAGGCTGGGGCTTTTATTTGTTGCTGAAACCGAAATACAAAGTTCATCAATTTCAGGGCGGTGGAGATGAACCAATCTTGAAAAAGGCGATTCTCTGGGCGATCGCCGGCTTTGGCCTTGATTTGGGACTTGCAGCGGTGATCGGGGGAATTGTCAATGTCGACTGAGCTTGACCAGATCTATGACAAAGCGATCATGGAGGTCAACCATTACCTGAATATGGGGCGTGCCGAACAAGCGCTGGAAAAGGGGATGAAGCTTCTCTCCCATTATCCGGAGAATGGGCTTTTGCTATATAAAATCGCACGTTGCCATTACCTGCTCGATCAATATGCACAAGCGATTCACTTCACCCGGGAAGCGCTGCGCGTGGGATTTTCAGAAGAGTATTGCCACTTTTTGCTGGGCGTTACCTACCTGGAGAGTGGGGAATATGTCGAGTCCGAAGAAGCATTTTTACATGCGCTACGTCACAACCCGGAAGATGCGGACTCCATGGCGGCCTACGGGTACTTGATGCTGATCACAGGGCACGAAGAAAAAGCGGACCGTTTATTGGAGGAAGCTTTGCGCCTCGATCCGGAAAACAGCAATGTCCTTCATTACCAGCTGATGTTTTCGGTGGCCAAAGAAAAACACGACGAACAGGATCATATCCTCGAGCAATATGTGCAAGTGGCCGATTCCGAAAAAAATAAGCTGATCCACATGGGTATGACAGAGCTGTCCCGAGAAAATTTCAAACTGGCTCGCGAATATTATCGTCAGGCTTTTCTGATGGATCCGACTGATACACGCATATTGGAGATTTTAAAAGATTTGGACGAGGCGACACACTTTCTCTTTTTCCCGCAGCGCTTGATCATGAAACTCGGCGGACCGATTCCCGTCTGGCTCGGATTTATCGTGCTCATGTTTGCTTTGGACTGGCTGAAATTGCGTGCAGTGGCCGGCATCATCGCCCCGATTTATCTGCTGCTGGTCATTCTGAGCTGGACGACGCCGCTGATCTATAAAATCTGGATGAAATGGAGCAAAGCGTAATGGATAAAGTGGACTTGATCAAAAAGATGCTGGAGGAAAATCCAACCAATGGTTATGCCTGGTATTTGCTGGGCTTGGAATATAAAGAACAAGGGCGGATGAGTGATGTCTTGGAGGCATTTTCCAAAGCGCTCGCTCACAGCGATGGCGAGTTGCAGGCCAAAATTTTTGCCGAGCTCGCGTCTTTTTCCGCCCCTCAGACGGCTGCTGCTCCTGATCGTTCGACTGTGCAGGATACAACAGAGGTGCATGCAGAAGCCGTGATCGAGGAAGCAGAGGAGCCCGCGACCGTTCCCGTCATGGCTGCTGTCCCTTCGCCCACTGCATCGATCAGGGAAGCGGCAGGGCTGCAAGTCATTCCCGGCGGTATGACCAAGGCGGATAAGGAAGTCTTGTCCACATCGAAAAAGACTGTAACGTTTGCGGATATCGGCGGTTTGGAAGGGTTAAAAGAGACCATTCGGATGAAAATCATCAATCCGTTTCTCAAACCGGGGCTGTTTTCCCGTTTCCGTAAAAAAGTAGGCGGCGGTATCCTGCTGTATGGACCGCCGGGTTGCGGGAAAACGTTTATCGCCCGCGCCACCGCAGGGGAGTGTCGCGCCCGTTTTACCCCTGTGCATATCACGGATATTCTCGATCCGTATCAAGGTGTCAGCGAACAAAATCTGAAAGATATCTTCGCGTCTGCACGGGCGATGAAGCCGGGCGTATTGTTTTTCGATGAGGTGGACGCGATCGGATTTAGCCGCAGCAAATCGTCTTCGCAGCATATGCGAACCGTGATCGACCAGCTGCTTGCCGAAATCGAGGGAATCGATTCCTCCACAGAGCAATTGCTGATCATCGGAGCCACCAACATGCCATGGGATGTGGACTCCGCATTCAAGCGGCCCGGCCGTTTCGATAAGCTGATTTTTGTAGCGCCGCCTGACGAGCAAGCGCGGGCAACCATTTTCCAATTAAAGTTGGCCGATCGCCCTGCCCTTAACATCGATTTTGCCAAGCTCGCGGAGCAAACGGAGCTGTATTCCGGCGCGGATATTGAAAATGTGGTAGAGATCGCGACAGAAATGGTTATCATGGAGATTATGAAGACAGGAAACGAACGCCCCATCTCCATGAATGATTTGCAGCAAGCGATTGCAGGTACAAAGCCTTCCACGTTAGAATGGCTGCGTACGGTTAAAAATTATGTGAAGTACGCCAACCAGGCAGGAATGTACGATGATGTAGAAGAGTATTTGTCCCGCGTCAAAAAACTGGTATAGTATTCAGGAACGGGTAAAAGTTCGTTAACCAAGGAAAAAGGAAGGTACCAGATACATGATTAGTACTTCAGGGGTATCCCTGCGTTACGGAAAACGCGCATTATTTGAAGATGTGAACATCAAGTTCACTCCCGGCAACTGCTACGGCCTGATCGGAGCAAACGGTGCGGGGAAGTCGACGTTTTTGAAAATTCTCTCCGGAGAAATCGAACCGACCAGCGGACACGTCCATATCACACCGGGACAACGCTTGGCTGTATTGAAGCAAAACCATTTTGAATTTGACGAATACGAAGTGCTGAAAACCGTCATCATGGGTCACAAACGACTCTATGAAATCATGGAAGAAAAAGACGCATTGTACAGCAAGCCTGACTTTTCGGAAGAGGATGGAATGAAAGCCTCCGAATTGGAAGGGGAGTTTGAAACGCTGAACGGCTGGCAGGCAGAGCCGGATGCAGAAGCGCTCCTGATGGGTCTCGGCATTCCAACCGAGCTGCATGACAAGAAAATGAAAGAGCTGGAAGGCAGCGAAAAGGTTCGCGTATTGCTGGCTCAGGCATTGTTTGGCAACCCTGACATCCTGCTGCTTGACGAGCCGACCAACCACTTGGATATCGAATCGATCCGCTGGCTGGAAAACTTCCTGGCAGACTATGAGAACACCGTCATCGTGGTCTCCCATGACCGTCACTTCTTGAACAAGGTATGTACGCACATCGCGGATATCGACTTCGGCAAGATCCAGATTTTCGTAGGTAACTACGATTTCTGGTACGAGTCCAGCCAATTGGCTTTGCAGATGATGCGCGACCAGAACAAGAAAAAGGAAGAAAAAATCAAGGAGCTGGAGAAGTTTATCGCTCGATTCAGCGCCAACGCCTCCAAGTCCAAGCAGGCAACCAGCCGGAAAAAGCTGTTGGATAAAATCACTCTGGACGACATCAAACCGTCCAGCCGCAAATATCCATTCGTCAACTTCAAGCCTGAGCGCGATCTGGGGAAAAATGTCCTGGCCGTCGATCGCATCAGCAAGACGATCAACGGCGAAAAGGTGCTGGATAACGTCAGCTTCACGGTGAACAATGGAGACAAGATTGCCTTCGTAGGAACCAACGAGCTTGCCTACACGACTCTGTTCCAGATCATCTCCGGTGAAATGGAGCCAGACAGCGGCACGTACGAATGGGGCGTAACAGCGAGCTACAACCATTTCCCGAAGGACAACAGCAAATATTTCGACGTAGATTTGAATCTGGTGGATTGGCTCCGTCAGTATTCCAAGGACCAAGACGAGACATTTGTTCGCGGCTTCCTGGGACGTATGTTGTTCTCCGGCGATGAAGCGCTGAAAAAAGCGAATGTGCTGTCCGGAGGGGAAAAAGTGCGCTGTATGCTGTCCCGCATGATGCTGAGCGGCGCCAATGTCCTGATTTTGGATGAACCGACGAACCACTTGGATCTCGAATCGATCACCTCATTGAATAACGGTTTGATTGATACCACAGCGTGCGTCCTGTTCACCTCGCATGACCATCAATTTGTGCAGACCATCGCGACACGCATCATTGAGATCCTGCCAAATGGTGTGATCGATAAAGAAATCACGTATGATGAATATTTGGAGAGTGCCGAATTGCAAGCACTTCGTCAAAAGCTTAGCTAATTAGAGCAATATGCACCGTCCTTCCTTGTGGGAGGGCGGTTTTTGCTCTTTCGGTATTTGGAAACCGTAGGTTAGGGGCTGCGGTGGAGAGAGCATGTTTCGAAACTCCGCTTCATTCTACGCCCTACTAGGAAGCTGGGGCTGTCCGCTCCGCAGCGAATCGCAGGGGTCCGCAAAAGGAGTAGCCGCTACGCCGCCCATGGCACGTTGCGGCCCTTTTTCCTGCGATTCACTGCTCCGCTCGGCTGGGCTTCGCAGGCGCTCCGTTTCGAAACATGCTCTCCAGCGTAGCAGAAGCTATTTGAAAAAATAAAAGCAATGAAGTGCCAATTAAATTACGATTTCAATGCCAATAGCAGAGAAGAAGTGCATTCGCCTTTTGTTCTTTAACCCTTCGACGTTTGAAAATCGCCACGTGAGGGAGGGGAAAATGGGACGGGCGGAGTCTTTGTCACACCTACCGAGGTGGAGCTTGCAAAAACGGTACACGCTTGTCGCGCAACCTCTACGTATGAATCAGCTTCCTCGAACCTTTTGCGCGACGTACCGTTTTTGCAAGCGGAACCGGACAGAAATAACTCACTTGCGGGTGTGGCAAGAACGAAGCCCCGCCCATTTTCCCCTTACCACACCACAATGTATACACAAACAAGAATTTATCTAAGCAATAAAAAAGATTTGCAATTTTACCTGTATTGGATAAAATAAAGAATATTGTTGGACAACTTGATAGCTACGATGATCCTTATCGAGAGCGGCGGAGGGACTGGCCCGATGAAGCCCGGCAACCACTGAAGATGGTATTACCACATCAGAAAGGTGCCAATTCCTGCAAGACCATGATAGGTTTTGACAGATGAGGTAGAGTGCATACGGATGCGAACTCTTCCTCAGGGAAGAGTTTTTTGTTTGCCCACAAAACAAAAATGAGAGAGAAGATGGAGAGGAGAATCATCATCATGAAAAAGTTTCTAGCAGTTGTAAGCACAGCAGCCATTCTGTTGACGGCATGCGGCGGGGGGAACGCACCGGCACCTGCTGACAATGCACAGGGGGGAGCCGCACAAGAAACCGCTCCGAAAAAACGAATTGCGCTGGTCCTGCCGGAAAAAATCGGCGTGAACCCGTTCTTCCAGCAGATGGACGAAGGCGCGAAAAAGGCGGCTCAGGAGTTTGGCGTCGAGCTAAAGACAATCGAATCAACCGACCACTCCGCCATCGAAGAAAATCTGCGCGTAGCAATAGCCGAACAATACGACCTGGTCATCACCTCTTCCTTTGAATCCGAGGACGCCCTGAAAAAAGTGGCAGCGGAAAATCCGGATGGCAAATTTGCCATCATCGATACGGTCATCGATTTGCCAAATGTGCGCAGCGTAACCTTCCGCGAGCATGAGGCTGCTTATCTCTTGGGAGCAGCGGCAGGATTGGCAACCAAGACCAACAAAGTAGGGATGGTTGCTGCGATGGACATCCCGATGATCAAAAAATGGACCGTGGGCTTCCAGGAAGGCTTGAAATCGACCAATCCAAACGCCGAGTACCAAGTGAACTATGTCGGAAGCTTTTCCGATCCGGCCAAAGCAAAAGAGCTGGCGCTTCTGCAAGCTTCCAAAGGAGCGGACTTCATCGCCGGAGCGGCTGCTGTAGGTGACCTTGGCGTATTTGAAGCCGCGAAGGAGAAAGGCTTCTATACAGCAGGGCAAGACGTGGACCGCACCACGATCGATCCGGAGCATATCGTGCTGTCCCAGCTGAAAGGCACGGATACGGCAGCGTATGAAACAGTAAAAGCTTTTGCAGAAGGCAAGTTTGAGCCAGGGGTGGTTTCTTACGGATTGAAAGAAAAAGGCGTTGGGGTAACCCACATCACTCATGAAAGCACCACTCCGCTCCATGCCTTTGTCGGCCAAGAGGTTGTGGATAAAGTAAAAGCGATTAATGAAGAGATTGTATCCGGAAAATTGCAGGTTCCAGATCCATTGAAACAGTAACCACTGTACCGACTACGGCTTGATCGTAGTCGGTTTCCTATTCAAGCAACGCGAAAAGGAGAGAGCAAGCGGATGAGTGTGCGTCTGGAAATGAAAAATATGACGAAGCGGTACGGCCAGTTTCTTGCCAACGAAGGCGTATCGATTGCCGTGGGAGCAGGCGAAGTCCACGCGATTGTTGGCGAAAACGGTGCTGGAAAGACCACCCTGATGCGCATGCTCTACGGGATGGAGGAGCCGACATCGGGAGAGATCCTGTTAGATGGCAAACCGGTTTCGTTTCGTGGACCCGATGATGCGATTCGCCATGGGGTTGGCATGGTCCATCAGCATTTTATGCTGTTTCCCGATTTCACCGTGGCTGAAAATATCGTGATCGGCTATGAGCCAAAACGGGGTGGCTTTTTTGACCGCGCAAAAGCAATGGCTGATGCTACGGCTCTTGCCGAGCGGTATCGTATCCCGGTTTCACCAACGGCTGTGCTCGGCGAATGCTCGATCGGAGAACAGCAGCGCGTGGAAATTTTGAAGGTCCTCTACCAAGGTGCGGAAATCATTATCCTGGACGAACCGACCGCCGTGCTTACTCCTATGGAAGTGAGTGAGCTGCTGGCAACCATTCGTACGCTGGCAGAGGCTGGCAAAAGCATCCTGCTGATCACCCACAAGCTGCAGGAGGTCATGGAAGTAGCTGATCGGATTACCGTGCTGCGAGGCGGAAAAGTGACGGGGGCGGTTGCCGCAAAGGATACATCCGCGGAAGAGCTTGCACGGCTGATGGTCGGGCGTGATCTGGAGCAGCTGAGCGAACGGACGGAGCAGCGTGGAGAGCCGCTTCTCGTCGTCCATCAAGTGACGATGCAGGAGAAAAAGAAAAAACCTGTCCTCGATCAGGTCTCGTTTGCAGTGCATCATGGCGAAATTGTCGGCATCGCAGGGGTCTCGGGCAACGGGCAATCCGAGCTGCTGCAGGCCATTTCAGGACTCGCTGCGGTGCAATCAGGAACGATCCGATTGAAGGATACCGATGTGACGAATCGTACCGTCGCATTGATCCGGGAGACAGGCTTGGCGCACATACCGGAGGATCGCTATTTTTGGGGAGCGGCCAAGGAGGAGACGGTGGCGGAAAACGCCTTGATGGGGTATCACCGCCTACCAGCTTTTTCACGCGGGATCATCATCCAGCGGAAATGGTTCCACCATCTGGTGGCGGCATGGATTGAGCGTTTTGCCATTAAGACGAGCTCTGCGCACGAAAAGGCAGGGAACTTATCTGGCGGTAATTTGCAAAAGCTGATCGTCGCTCGGGAAATGGGACGGGAAACACCGCTGCTGCTGGCTGCAGAGCCTACCCGCGGCGTCGATATCGGGGCGATGGAGACGATCCATCAAGCGTTGCTGGAAAAGCGAAACAAGGGCGACGGCATCCTGTTGGTCTCTTCCGAATTGAGTGAAATTTTAGCGTTGTCTGACCGGATCCTGGTCATGTTCGAAGGACGGATCGTCGGAGAACTCTCCCGTGCGGAGGCAACCGAGGAAAAAATCAGCATGTTAATGGCGGGAGGTCGTGGCGATGGAAGCACTCAAGCAACTGCGTAATTCCTTGCTGCAGCCGCTGATTGCCACGGCAATCGGTCTGGCGGCAGGCGCGGTATTTATCAGCATCGTGGGCGCATCGATCACAGAGACGTACCAGCAGATGTGGAACGGCGCATTTGGCAGCTTTTACTTTTTCATGTCGACGCTGGCTCGTTCCACCCCTATATTGCTGATCGCACTGGGTCTCGCGATGGCCTTTCGCGCTGGCGTATTTAATATGGGAGCAGAGGGGCAAATGGTGCTCGGGGCCTTATCCGCAGCCCTCGTCGCTTTGTACATGCCCGGGGCGGGAGTAATCAAGCTGCTGGCGGCACTGATCACCGGGATCGTAGTAGGCGGTCTTTGGTCGCTCTTGGCGGGCGTGCTGGAAGCGAAATTTAAAATCCAGCTGCTCATCTCCACACTGCTGTTTAACTATATCGCGGTACTATTTACGAGCTATCTGGTCAGCGATCCGTTCCAAGACAAATCAGGCTCAGCGGCTTTGGCGCAGACCGCGATGCTGGAGAAAAGCGTCTGGCTGCCTAAGCTCTTCCCAGGGATGACACTGCATGCCGGTTTCGTGATCGCGATTGTGGCAGCTGTCGGGCTGTTTCTGCTGTTTCGCTTTACGTCCTTTGGCTATGAAGTGAAGATGCTGGGCTCTAATCCTTTTTTCGCATTATACGGCGGTGTCTCGCAAAAGCGTGTCATGCTCATCAGCATGTTTGTCAGCGGCGGTTTTGCGGGATTGGCAGGAACGGTTGAGGTCTTGGGAGCTCAATATCGCTTTGTCGATGGAGCCCTCACGATGCCGGGCTATGCTTGGACGGGTCTGATGGCGGCCTTGTTGGCCAATTCCAATCCGATCGGCGTCATATTTGCATCGATTTTCCTGGCGGCCCTGCAGACCGGCGCGATGGGCGTCGAGCGCAATACGGAGGTGCCGCTGGAATTGGCCAGCGTCATCCAAGCCGTGCTGATCCTGTTTATTTCGGCAAGATTTACGTATGCATGGTGGAAGAAACGGAAACAAGGGAGGGAATCACATGCTTGACATATTCGATAGCTCCCTTGTCAGTTCAACGATCCGGATGGTGACGCCGATCCTCTTGGCGGCTTTGGGAGGGTCGCTGTGTGCCCGGGTCGGGATCTTTAATGTCGGTTTGGAAGGGTTCATCCTCGTAGGTGCATTTGCTGCGATCGTGGGAAATCATTTCACAGGCAGCCTATGGCTTGCCTTGCTGCTGGCGGCATTCGTGACGTTGCTGTTTTCCCTGCTTTTTGGTTATATGACGGTGCATTTGCGGGCCAATGAAATCGTGGTGGGGGTTGCGATCAACTTCCTTGGGCTGGGGCTTACGACGTTTCTGCTGCGCGCCATTTTCGGGGTCAAGGGAGCTTTTTACGATAAAGACATGCAGGGGCTGCCGCAGCTCCAGATACCGGTGCTGCACGATATTCCCTTGCTGGGGCCAATCCTGTCTGGGCATTCGCCGTTGGTCTATGTATCTTTTGCAGCTGCTATCCTGCTGTATCTGTTTTACTACCGCAGCGTCACGGGCTTTCGCGTACGGGCTGTAGGCATGAATGCGACCGCAGCGAAAAGCATCGGTCTGAATACAGTACGGCTGCAGTACCTGGCGATCAGTCTGTGCGGCATCTTGTGCGGCTTGGCAGGTGCACAGCTGTCTTTGGGGCAAGTGACGATGTTCACTGAAGGGATGGCGGCAGGAAGAGGCTTCATCGCTTTGGTAGCCATGATGCTGGGTCAGTCGCATCCGTTTGGCATCCTTGCTTCCAGCCTCCTGTTTGGGTTGATGGACGCCATTAGCATTCGTTTGCAAGGCTTCTCGCTGCCGACACAATTTACCGCCATGCTGCCGTATATCCTGACGATTGCCGCGATGTTCTTCCTAAAGGATCGCGGGATGGGCAGCAACCGGGCAAGTCAGCAGAGCGGGCGATAAGAGGGAGGAATCAGAATGAAGAGCAAGGCAGAACGGATTAAACAAATGAAAGTGCCAGCGATCGATCCGGCATTGGCAAAACGCTTGCCGCCGGGGCAAGTCCTGACAGAGCGCTTCCCGATTTTGCATGAGGGCGACGTTCCGGAATACGATATGAAGCAGTGGAGCCTGCGCGTTTTCGGCCAGGTGGATCAAGAGCGGACATGGACGTACGAAGAGATCATGGCGATGCCGCAGACGACGATTCATTGCGACATTCATTGCGTCACACGCTGGTCGCGGTTCGACAATTCATTCACCGGAGTGCGGTTTCGGGATTTCCTCGAGGCGATGGGGATCGAGCCGCGTGGAGAGTATGTGATGCTGCACGGAGATAACGACTATACGGCGAATGTACCGCTGCGGGATTTGCTGGGGGATGACGTGCTGTTGGCCCACAGCTTCGATGGCGAGCCGCTCACACCGAAGCACGGATGGCCATTGCGGGTAATCGTGCCGCATCTGTACTTTTGGAAAAGTGTAAAGTGGCTGCGCGGAATCGAATTTTTGCAGGAGAATCAGGCGGGCTTCTGGGAGCAAAACGGCTTTCATTTGAATGGGGATCCTTTCTTGGAAGAGCGTTTTTCCGGAGAGGCTTTGCCGATACCGGAAGATGAGTGGGAGAAAAAGGAGTTTGATTAGGATGCTGCCAAATTTAAAAATCGATCCACAGGAACTGCCGGAGCGTGTCATTGTCTGCGGTGACCCGAAGCGCGCCGCCACCATCGCGGGATTGCTGGACAACCCGCGGCAGCTTGCCGAAAACCGCGAGTATCACAGCTATGCAGGCTCTTTCCAAGGGGTGAACGTCGCCGTGGTAAGTCACGGAGTCGGTGCTCCGGGGGCCGCGGTGTGCTTTGAAGAGCTGGCGAAGGGCGGAGCGAAGTCGATCATCCGTGTAGGTACGGCGGGTTCTTATCAAAAGGAGGTACCTCCGGGAAGTCTGGTCGTCAGTACGGCTGCTGTCCGGACGGATGGTTTGACCAGCCAACTGGTGCCGCCAGGGTTTCCGGCCGTTGCCGATCGGGAAGTGGTCAGCGCATTGAGCGATGCGGCACGGGAGCATCACCAAGGCTTGCCTGTCACCGAGGGGATCACCCTGACCATCGATGTGTTTTACAATGGCGTGCTGGAGTTTCCCCACGCGCTCTATAAAAAAGCGGGTGTGTTGGCAGTAGAAATGGAAAATTCGGCGTTGTTTGTGATTGCTGCGCTGCGCGGGATGAAGGCAGGGGCCATTCTGGCGATTGATGGCTATGCGGACGCGGATCTATTGGACAGCTACAATCCGCATACCGATTCGACAGCGAAAGCGATCGAGGCAGAGGCCAAGATCGCGTTGGTTGCCATCACGCGAATCTGAGCGTTGTCCGTTGCTGGGACTCACAAATTTTTCTCGCAAAAAACGATTGTTTCTTTTGAGACAATCGTTTTTTTGTTTCCGATTATTCAACACCGTTGTGCGGCGGATGGGCTGCGTCTTTCTGGGGTGAGGGGATCCCAAGGCTTTCCTGCAGCCGCTGGGTGATTCGCTTTCTTTCTTCGGTATGGACCGCATAGTAATAAATATTGTCGATCATCACGCCTTCCCCTTTGATCTCCATGACGTCTACCTGCTGAATCGAGGAGCGGTAATCCAGCGCCAGCTGCTGCAGCTCCTCGAACGTTATATTTGTTTTTACACTGCTCTGTACATGTGAAAAAATAGCTTCTGCCTTCGTAAATACCTCCGGATGGCTTCCCTTGTCCATCAAGGAACGGATGACTTGCCGCTGCCGCTCATTGCGTCCCAGATCTCCTTTTGGATCGTCGTAGCGCATCCTCGAGTAGGCGAGGGCTTCTTCCCCTTTTAGATGGAGCTTCCCAACAGCGAAGGAGTGACCTTCATAAGAAAAGGCAAATTTGTTCTCCACATCGACACCGCCAAGCTCATCGATGATCTTCACAAATTCATTCATGTTGACCTTGACATAGTAGTCAATCGGAATCTGCAAAAAGGCTTCAACCGTATTCACAGCCATCTCGACGCCACCGAAAGCATAGGCGTGATTGATTTTGTCTTCCTTTTCCAAGCCGCTGATTTGCGTACGCGTATCACGCGGAATATGAAACATGAGCAGCTGATGCGTATTGGGATTGATCGTAAGCACCATGATCGTATCCGAGCGTCCGGCATCTCCCCTGCGCTGGTCGATGCCCAAGAACAGGATGGAGATCGGGTCCTTTTGCGCGATGGAAGGCTCCTGGAGACGCAGCTTGGGGGTGTTGGCAGGCTGTTTGCGTATCGGTTCGTACGTCTGTTCCATGACCTGCTTTACCGAATGATAGAGATAATAGGCATATCCGCCTAATCCCAGCAGCGCAAATGCGAGAACCAGCAGTGTTATTTTCAGCCATCGTTTCATGCGAATCTCTCCTGCGTGTGAGAATAAGAGAATGCCTATGCCTATAGGTATGAAGCCGCGGGCAAAACCATTCCACTTCATTCTAGTAATCCGGCTAGTGCTCACTGCTTTTGTCTAACACCACAGTCATATAAGACTAGGATGGGCCATATGCTGAATGTATCAGTTGCTTGAAAGAAGAAGCATTTTACGTAAGGGGTTACGGGCTGATATGGAGACCATTGATATTTCGGCGATTGGCAAAATATTGCGTAAACGGGCATGGCTCATCGTGCTGCTCGTCGCCTGTTCCGTTGCTGCGGCCGGCTGGATCAGCTTTTATGTGTTGCAACCAGAGTATGAGGCAAAAGCCACAATCGTCGTCCAGGGCCAAAGTCGTGGGGAGGATTCCCTGTATAACGACCTCCGCGCGAATCAGGAGCTGGTCAAAACGTATGGGGCCATTATCAAGAGCAAGAAAATTGCGGATGAGGTCATTCGCTCGCTGCAATTGGCGGTCACGGCGGAGGAATTGCTGAAAAAGGTACGCGTGCAAGAGACAGAGGAGTCGTTGGTCACGACGATCAGCGTCATTGATTACGACCCTGGTAGTGCTGCGGACATTGCTAATGGTTTTGCCAGATCGTTTCAGCAAAATGTGGGTTCAATCATGAAAGTGGATAACGTAGCCATTCTGGATGAAGCGCGTACAATAGCAGAGCCGGAACCGATCCGTCCCAAGCCTTTTTTGAATATGGCCATCGCTTTTTTGCTAGCGCTGTTAGTCAGTATCGCTCTTTCCTTTTTACTGGAATTTGCAGATAAAACGATCCGCAGAGAAGAGCAAATCGAGCATGTACTGGGAATTCCGGTATTGGGGGTCATCTCCAATATTGATCCCAAAAACGCCAATAAAAGCAGGCTGGAGGGGGGCGTAGTCCGACATGAGGGATAAAAAGCCGATCAGCAAGCTGGTTTGTTTCACCGATCCCAAAACACCTGCCGCAGAAGCCTTTCGTACGCTACGCACCAATATTCAGTTTGCCAGCTATGGACAATTCCAAAAGTCGCTGATGATCACCAGTGCCGAGCCGGGGGAAGGAAAAACGACCACGATCACCAATTTGGCGATCGTTCTGGCGCAAAGTGGACTAAATCTGCTGCTCCTCGACGGGGATATGCGAAAGCCGGCTTTGCATCGCGTTTTTCGTCTGAGCAATGAACAGGGCTTGTCTGATTTGCTTTTCCATCGGGCAGGAATCGAAGAGGTGACCCAGCGGATACCCGATATCGGCATTGACGTGATCACAGCAGGCCCCATCCCGCCGAGCCCGGCGGAGTTGATCAGTTCACCACGGATGAGGGCCATTTTGGAGCAGCTGAAGGAACGTTACGATATGGTCCTGATCGATACGCCTCCCATCCTGCCTGTCACGGACAGTCAACTGTTTGCCACCTTCGTCCATGGCGTCCTTTTGGTCGTGCGCAGCGGAAAGGTGAAAATGGACCATGTCAAAAAGGCGAAGGCGCTGCTGGAGCATGTTGGCGCTAATCTGATCGGGGCGGTCCTCAATGATAAAAAAGTGAGCAAAAACAGCTCCTACTATTATGAGTATGCGGAAAAAAACAGTCGATAGGATGAACGGCGTATGATCGATATCCATAGCCACATATTGCCTGGATTGGACGATGGGGCGAGATCAGTTGAGGAAGCTGTCGCCATGGCACGAAACGCCTGGCTCGACGGCATCACTGATATGATTGTAACCCCCCACACACATGACGGCATCTACCACAATTCTTTGGCGCAAATCAGAGAAGCGGTAGAGCAGCTGCAGCAGGTGCTCAGCAGTCGCGGGATACCGCTGACGCTGCATGTGGGAGCAGAGATCCATATCCATCTCGAGTTGGTGGAGAATCTCCAAACGGCTCTGCTGGCAACCCTCTGCGACCAGTACAAGTATGTGCTGCTGGAGCTGCCCTCGTACCAATTGCCGCGTTTTACGGATAAATTGATTGAGGAGTTGTTGAAGAAGGGAGTTACGCCGATTATTGCCCATCCGGAAAGGCTGGAGGTGCTCTGTAACCAACCGCAGCTGCTCGCACGTTGGATCGCTAAGGGAGCGGTGGCACAGGTAACGGCAGATAGTCTCACCGGAAAGATGGGCAAAAGCACCAAACGGGTGTCGGAAGCCATGGTGAAAAATCGGTTGGTTCACCTGCTGGCCAGTGATGCTCACCATGCGACACACCGGCGGGCCGAGCTTTCCGCTGCCTTTTCCGTCCTCACAGAACTCCTGTCCAAGGAAGAGGCGGCTCTTTTTCACGAAAATGCAAAAGCGGTGCTGCGGGGTCTGCCGTGCCGCGTGAAGGAGCCTGCGCAAGCTCCCGCAAGGAAATGGTGGTTTTGGTAAGCAAGCGTAAAATGGGAGGCCGAAGTATGCATGTATTGATCATTGGATCGGGCTATGTAGGACTTACGACGGGCTGCGTATTCGCATATTTGGGGCATCAAGTGACCCTGTTGGACATTGATCAGGAGAAAATCGGGAGCCTCCAAGACGGACGGGTACCTTTCCATGAAAAAGGCCTTCCTGAGGTTTTTTCCATAGCGAAAAGCAGTATGGTCTTCACCGCCGACTGGGAGGATGTTCCGGTTGATGTGGACGTCATGATCATCGCTGTCGGAACGCCTTCCTTGGAATCGGGTGAAGTGGATCTTTCCTATGTTCATGCTGCGGCCAGAGAGATCGGCAAACGAGTGGTAGGAAAGGCCGTGCCGCCGGTTGTGATCAAATCAACCGTACCCGTAGGAACGTCGGCAGCCGTACGTGACGTGATTCAGGAGGAGCTGGTACGGCGAAAGCAATTTGGCCGGGTGGAGGTCCTGTCCAATCCGGAGTTTTTGCGCGAAGGGGAAGCGCTGCAGGATGCCTTTTATCCCGACAGGATCATCGTCGGTGCTGATGACGAGCAGACTCTCGCCCTGATCCGCAGACTTTATCAACCGATTTTGGAGCAGCAGTTTACTCCGCCTGCTGCCGCTCCGAGACCGGATGGATATACGCAACCTGCATGGCTGGTGACCAACTCCGCCAGTGCGGAAATGATCAAATATGCGGGCAATGCGTTTTTAGCGATGAAAATTTCCTTTATCAATGAGTTTGCCAATTGGGCGGAGAAGGCTGGGGCCCAAATTGGGGATGTGGCTAAAGGCATCGGTCTGGACAGGCGTATCGGGACGCATTTTCTCCAGGCAGGAATCGGTTGGGGCGGGAGCTGCTTTGGCAAAGACACCAAGGCGATCGTCCAGCAGGGCAAACGGCTTGGCATCCGGATGCAGCTCGTCGAGTCGACGCTTACGGTCAATCAAAAACAGCGCGAGCATGTGATCGAGCTTTTGGAGGAGGCGGTTCCAAGACTGGATGGCCGCACGATTGGGCTGCTCGGGTTGTCCTTTAAGCCAAATACAGATGATTTGCGGGATGCTCCGGCGATTGATCTGATTCGCCAGCTAAACGAAAAGGGAGCGAGCGTGAAAGCATTCGATCCGGTAGCGATGGATGCCGCGAAAAAAGCTTTCCCGGATCTAAGCGTCACTTATTGTCCACGAGTGGAGGACGTGTTTACGGGGGCGAGCGCGGTCATTTTGGTAACAGAATGGAAAGAATTCCGCGATCTGCCTTATACCCAGCTTGGTGAGCGCATGGCGGAAAGAAGGATTGTGGACGCACGGAATTTTTTGAACGCCAATCACTTGCGCCAGGCAGGCTTTCAATACACGGGGATCGGTCAGGGACAGCGAGTTGTTAGGAAGCGTGTCCTGGTGACAGGAGGAGCAGGGTTTATCGGCAGTCATCTCGTCGATGAGCTGTTGGAGGACGGGTTCGATGTACATGTTGTGGATCAATTCGATTCCTTCTATGATCGCCAGGTGAAGGAGCAAAACATCGCCCAGCATCGATTGCACGACAAATATTTGCTCAGTGAAGTGGATATCTGCGACCGAGGGATGCTGGAAGAGATATTCAAATCCTGGCAGCCGGAGATGGTGCTGCATCTGGCTGCTCGCGCGGGCGTACGCCCTTCCGTCCAGCGGCCGCTCTCTTATGTGGAAGCAAATATTGTCGGTACGACCCATCTCCTCGATTTATCTGTCCAATATGGCATCAAGCGGTTTGTCTTCGGATCATCCAGCTCGGTTTATGGTCTCAATGAGAAGGTGCCATTTGCGGAAACGGATCCTCTCCTTCGCTGCGCCTCTCCTTATGCGGCTACGAAAATCGCCGGGGAAGCGCTTTGTCAGAGTTACGCGCATTGCTATGGACTCGATGTGATTGCCCTGCGCTTTTTCACCGTCTATGGACCCAGACAGCGACCGGACTTGGCCATCCATACGTTTGTCAAAAAAATGGAGCAAGGGGAACCGATCCAGCTTTACGGGGATGGTACAACCAGCCGCGACTATACGTTTGTCTCGGATATCGTGGCTGGGATCCGCAAGGCGATGGAGGTCGAGCTGACCGGCTATCATGTGTTTAATCTTGGCAATGATCAGCCGACCAAGCTGATCGATCTCGTCCGTACCCTAGAGCGTGTGCTTGGCAAAGAAGCCATCATCGAATGGCAACCCGTTCAAGTAGGGGATGTGCCCGCTACCTGGGCCGATCTCAGCAAAAGCAAGCGCATCTTGCGGTATCAGCCGCAAGTCCCGATTGAGCAGGGGCTGCGGGAATACGTGCGCTGGTTTCGCTCCCTGAAATGAAAACAAGCCGGCTCGCAGGTGTGATCCGGCTTGGCCAAAGCCGCTTCGTGAGACAAATCATGATCGTGATGACGGGGACGGGACTCGCTCAAGTGATCACGGTCCTGCTTGCTCCGATCATCAGCCGTTTGTATGAGCCATCCGCATTTGGCTACTTTTCTCTCTATTCCTCGATCGTCAGTGTGCTTGCGGTCATTGCCTCCTTGCGCTATGAGGTGGCGATTTGCCTGCCAAAACGTGATGAAGAAGCCGGTCATCTCCTGGTGCTCGCAATCCTGACCGCAGCTGGCATATCCAGTGCCGCCCTCTTGTTTTTGCTTTTCGGTGGGCAAAAGCTCGTCGCCGATTATGTCCCTAGGCATATCGTTCCCTGGCTCTGGTGGATTCCGTTGAGCCTGCTTGCGATGGGAGTGTTTCAAAGCCTGACCTATTGGAGCACGAGAAAGGAAGCGTATGTCCGCCTCTCCGCTGCGCAAATCAGCCGCTCCGTCGCAGTGAATACCGCGCAGCTGTCTGGCGGCATCCTCCAGCAAGGTCTAATCGGACTCCTTGGCGGTCAACTCCTCGGTCAACTCATGGCCTCCGGTGTCCTTGCCTATCAGACGTGGAAGGATCAAGGCTCATTATTTCGCCAGATGTGGTCTTGGGAGAAAATCAAACTGGCAGGTCACCGTTATCTCTGCTTTCCTCTCTACAGCGCTCCCCAATCCTTGCTGAATGCCATATCACAAAATGTACCGACTTTTCTGTTGATGAATGCCTATGGTTCAACTGTGGTTGGCTGGTATGCGCTCGCTCATCGCTTGCTGGAAATGCCGCTTAGCCTGCTCGGTCAGTCGTTGACCCAAGTCTATTACCAGCGCGCTTCGGCAGCTTCTCAACAAAAAGCGGATGTGTACGGGCTCCTGGTGAAGTCTACCATCAGTCTCGCCTTAACGGTCTTGATCCCTGTTCTACTGGTGATCATGTTTGGCCCCGAGTTGTTTATGCTTGCGCTCGGGGAGCAGTGGCAGGAGGCGGGACGCTATGGGCAATGGCTGGTCATCTGGCTGTTCATCGGATTTTTGGGCTCGCCCTCCTTTGCTACCGCGCAGGTGTACGGTCTCCAGCATTTTCTCCTCGGATACGAAATCGCCCTGTTTTTATCCCGTACATCGATTCTGTATTGGGGAGTGACCCATGCCGATGCACGGACCAGCATCGCGTTCTATTGTGTGGTAGGGGCTTTGTTCAACGGGTTGTTGATTGTCTGCGTCGTGGTCTACGGATGGCGGAAGCTTCGCTTGGAGGAAGCGGCGGCCAAAGAGCTGGGACAGCGGGAAGGGGGATAGCATGCTCAATTTGAAGGCGTACGCCTGGAAAAAACGGATTGCCTTGCAGGGGCACACATTAAGCTACATGCAGGAGCTGGGTCAAAAACAATGGTTGAATGATCATCAGCTGCGCCAGTTGCAAGCTGAGAAACTCATCAGGCTGCTTCAGCATGCCTATGAACATGTGCCTTACTATCGGAATGTCTTGCAGCAAGCGGGTATCGTCGGAACTGGGGGCAAGGTGTCGCTGGAGCGGTTTGAGCATATTCCCTTCTTGGAGCGTGAGCATTTTCATTCCTGCTTTGATCAGCTGACGTCCGATGACTTGATACGGCGTAAATGGTATGAGAACTGGTCGGGAGGTTCGACCGGTCAGCCGATTCGCTTGCTGCAGGATCAAGTGTATTTCAATTGGAATCAGGCGCTGAAGATGTTGTTTGATCAGTGGAGCGGCAGGGATCTGGTCGATCGGCAAATCATGCTTTGGGCGTCTGAGCGCGATCTGATGGTCGGTCATGAGACCTGGCGCACCTGCATGGGCCGCTGGATGCGCAACGAGCGCTGGTTGAACACGAGAAATATGTCCGCAGCTCGGATGGAAGACTATCTCGCGCAAATCAACCGGTTTCAGCCCGTGCAATTATTGGCTTTTGTGGAAAGCCTGTACGAGCTTGCCCGCTTTGCAGAGGAGCGCCGCCTGCCGGTTCACTCGCCAACCTCGATCATGACGACGGCCAGTATGCTTTATCCGCATATGCGCGACACCATCGAGAGGGTATTTCAGGCCCCGGTCTTTAATCGCTACGGCTCACGGGAAACCGGAGCAATTGCCTGTGAATGCGAGGTGCACCGTGGTCTGCACGTGTCTATGCTGACACATTACGTGGAAGTGATTCGGGAGGACGGTATCCCTGCTCAACCGGGGGAGCGCGGAGATATCGTCATCACGTGTTTGCACAATTACGCCATGCCGTTGATCCGCTACCGCATTGGCGATATTGGCAAGTGGGCGGATCAGCCTTGCTCCTGCGGCAGGTGGCTGCCGCTTTTGGGCGAGATTACAGGGCGGATGAATGACATGTTCGTGAAGACTGGCGGGGAGTTGGTCGATGGCCGCTTGTTCGTCATCCTGCTGGGGACACAACCTTTCATTAAAAAATTTCAAGTCGTACAGGAAGATATGAATCAGCTTTCCATCGCCATCGTCCTCCATCAAGATGTCCCGGATCCGCAGGCGAAGTATTGGGAGCACGTCGATCTGATTCGTACCAAGTGCCAATACCTGATGGGGGAGGATTGCCAGATTGCGATCATGTTCGTGAACGAGATCCCGGCTACGGCCTCCGGGAAATATCGCTATACGGTATCCAAGGTCAAAACGAGATGAAAGGGTACGCCATGAGTCATTTCAAACGATTTGTATGGGAGAGAAGGGTGTCCTGGCAGGGAAAGACCCTCGATTATCTGGATCAGCTGCGGGAATGGCAGTGGCTGCCTGCCGATCGGCTGTATGAGCTCCAGCAGCAGCGATTGCTCGCCGTACTGCAGCATGCTTATGATCATACCCGCTATTATCGCGAATTGTTCCAGCGGCATGCGATTGTCGACAGATTTGGGCAGGTTCGCTTGGAGCGGTTTACGGCGATCCCGTTTCTGGAGAAAGAAGCCGTTACCCAGCATTTTCAGGAATTGCTCTCTGATGATCTTGCTGCGCGCAATTGGTATGAGGGGACGACAGGTGGCTCGACGGGCGTGCCGGTTCGCTTTGTCCGGGACAGGGAATATTTTTGCTGGAATCAGGCCATCAAAGCGCTGGACGATGAATGGACGGGGCGTTCGCTGATTGACAAACAGGTGCGGCTGTGGGGGTCGGAGCGGGACATCATGGACGGCCACGAAAAAATCCGAACGCACATTGGCCGCTGGTTTCGCAATGAACGCTGGTACAGCTCGTTTCGCATGAAGCCGGACGATATGATTCGGTATGTAAAAGAAATGAACGAATTTCGTCCGGTTCAAATCCTGGCGTATGCGGAAAGCCTCTATGAGCTGGCCAGGTTTTGCGAGCGTGAAGGTCTGACCGTCTATTCGCCCCAAGCGATCATGACCTCGGCGGGGACCTTATACGACTACATGCGCCAGACCATCGAACGCGTCTTTCAAGCGCCAGTATTCAATCGCTATGGCTCCACGGAAGCCGGCGACATGGCCTGTGAATGCGAATGTCATCAAGGTCTCCATGTCTCCTCCGCCACACATCTGCTCGAGATCGTGGATCAGGAAGGGAGGCCGGCAAAGCCCGGGGAGACGGGGGAGATCGTGGTGACATTGCTGCAAAACTATGCGATGCCCTACATACGTTACCGAATCGGTGACATGGGAGCATGGGCCACCGAGCCATGCTCCTGCGGGCGGGGGCTGCCCTTGTTAAAGGAGGTTTCCGGACGCGTCACAGATATGTTTGTGGATACGGATGGGCGTTGGATAGATGGCCGTGTCTTTCTCTATATCCTTGATCCGAAGCCATTTATCCGGAAGTTCCAAGTGATTCAGGAACGGGTCGATTTGCTGCGGATCTTGATTGCTCCCGTAAAAAAGGGGGGCGATCCGCATGCGGTGTACGCCCAGGAAGTTGCGGGCATCAAGCAGGAGATCAAACGTGTGATGGCATGCGAGGTGCAAGTGGAATTTCTGGACGAGATACTTCCGACTTCCTCCGGCAAATACCGGTATACGATATCCCATGTGACACGTTGAGGGTGAAGGGTCATGAAACCAGCACATGAACCGGAGTGCGATCGTCCTTTGTCTGTATTGGTTTTCCTATACGTTTGCAGCGTGCTGCTTTTTCCGGAAATCCCCCTCCTTTCCCGCAGCAGCATTGTGCTGGCCGGCATCATCGGCTTTATGCTGCTGATCCGGTATCACCAGCGGGAGGAGCTGCTGCTATCGCGGTGGATGATGCTGCCATTTCTCTTTATCATCTATGCGCTAGCAACCATCCTTTGGGCAGCTGACCAGGGCACTGCCCTCATCTCGATGGTCAGTCTGCTTTCCAGTTCCGCGGGGGCTTTTGTGGTGTGGACTGCGCTGTTGGCTGGCGCTTCCTGGCAGGCGGTGGTGCGAGGTTGTTTGTGGAGCGGTGTCATCATTATCCTCAGCACCTTGCCGGAAATGGCAGAAGCGGAAAGCAATATGCGGCTTGCGGGAATTCTTGGCAATCCCAACGGCATGGCGATTCATCTGACAACCGCAGCTTTTATCATGATGGCGGCGGACAAAGGAAAGATTGGCCACGGTCTGGCAGCAACCGGATTTGTACTGTTTGCCACGATCTTCTCGGGCAGCATCAAGATGATTTTATTCTGGGCGGTCTTTCTGTTTTTTGCGGCGGTAAAGCTGCATGTATGGTCACGTACCTCCTATTTGAAAAAGGCGGGAATGGTGGCGATCTATTTGCTGCTTGTGACCATCCCGCTGTTTGTTGGCAGTTATCTGTATGGTCATCTGGAGGAGATAACGGTAACGAAACGTTTCCTCGATCTGTTGGCCGGCGAAAATACAAGCTCGGCAACCAGGCTGTCGATGATCGAGGAGGCGCTCGCACTCTGGGTGCAGCATCCGTTGATCGGCAATGGCATCGACCAGTTCCGTGTATTAGGGTCTTATGGCACGTATTCGCACAATAATTTTGCGGAGATGCTGGCTGACTTCGGCCTACTTGGGACGACATTGTTTTACTTGACGGATCTGGTCATCATCGCCTTCTGCATGCGGGGAATATTCGCGGACAGCCGCAATCTGTTGGTCCTGTTGATGACCGTCATTTCCTTCCTCTGGGATTTTGGCATGGTGAGCTATATGGAGAAAAGTTGCTGGCTGCTGACCGCGGCTTCCTTCTATCTGCTGTATGAAGCACAAGGAAAGCGTGGCTGGCTTCCTTCACGACCGGTGTGAGGGCGCATTAAAGCAAGGGGGTAACACGATGAAGCAACCGTTACGAATCGTTTTCGTGATGCCCAATCTGGCAGGCGGCGGAGCGGAGCGGGTCATGGTCACGGTGCTGCGTCATCTGGACCGCAGCCGTTTTGAACCGATCCTGATGACCGTCGAGCTGTCAGGACCGTATGTCGCGTTGATCCCGGAAGATGTACAGGTCGTGAATCTGCAGGCGGGAAGAGTGCGCCATGCTTGGCGAAAGATGGTCAAAGAAATCAACCGTCTGCAGCCAGCGGTCGTGATGTCCACGATGGATTATATGAACCTGGCTGTAATTGCGGGGAAGATGGCGTTTGCGAAAAAGCCGCGGATTGTCATCAGGGAAGCCAATACGCCTACACATGCCATCGGAGCCCTCTCTTCTCTGAAACGTGTGGCATTTAAAGCGTTGTACAGGTTGCTCTATCCGAAGGCAGATCTGGTCATCGTGCAGTCAGAAGGAATGAAACAGGATTTGCTAGACTTTTTACCCCATCTCTCGCAGGAAAAAGTGATCCGCATCTACAATCCGCTTGATGTGGCGAGCGTACTCCAAAAAGCGGCGAGGAAAGAGGAAGCTTTTTTGCTGCCAGCGGGAAAGCAGATTGTCGCAGCCGGGAGACTGACCTATCAAAAAGGGTTTGACCTGCTGCTGGCTGCCTTTGCCCAAGTGGCCAAGGCTGTACAAGATGCTCGGCTCGCGATCCTCGGAGAAGGTCCGCTGGAGGGCGAGCTGAAAGCGCAGGCTCGCGCGCTCGGAATAGAGGAACGGGTTAGTTTTTTGGGCTTTCAAGAAAATCCATATGCTTTTTTGGCCCAAGCCGATCTGTTTGTGCTTCCGTCGCGCTGGGAGGGCTTTCCCAACATTTTGCTCGAAGCGCTAGCCTGCGGATGTCAGGTGGTCGCGGCAGATTGTCCAAGCGGTCCTCGTGAAATTTTACAAGGAAACCGATATGGCTTGCTGGTCGAACCGGAGCGGGTAGCCGCCTTGACAGCGGGGATGATCAGCGTGCTGTGCGGGGAATACAAGTTTGCTCCCGGTCGTGAACGCGCGTTGGCATACGATGCAAAACAGGTCGTGAACGCCTACGAGCAAGCATTTGAACATGGGAGGGTAGAGGAAGGAGCAGGGGAAAGATGCGAACGTACAGGTACTTGGCGGTAGGACCATTGCCTCCTCCCATTGGCGGAGATACCATCTCCTTTTCCCGGTTAGTAGAAAATCGTCTTCTACGCGAAGCCGGGATTCAGCTTGAGATCATTGATACTTCACGTAAAGAAAAAGAAAGCAGACTCGTTCGCAGGCTTGATTGGCGCGATTTGTGCAATGCTATCAGAATTGCCGGTGCTGCTCTATTCAAGCGAAACACGGTTGACGGCATGCTGATCTGGGCAAACAATCGCTTTGCCTATACGATCGGGCTGGTGCTGATCCTGCTGTTTCATTTTTTCAACAAAAGGCTGATCCTCAAGCTGTTTGGCGGAGATTTTGCCGAGGAGTTCGGCAGACTCCCGCGCTGGTTTCAACGATTGGCTATGCGGATCTTCTCGAAAGTGGATGTTTTATTGCCGCAAACGAAACAGCTCTGCCGCTATTTTACCCAAGTGCAGGGAGTCTCGGAGGCCAAGGTGGTGCATTTCCCCAATTTTCTCCCTTTTGAGCCCATCGCGTACACGGAAAAGCCAGTCATTGATAAGATCCGTACCGTTTTCGTGGGTCAGATTCGCACTGAAAAAGGTGTCTTTGACATCCTCGAAGCTATGAAGCAGGTGCCAGGCATGTCCTGTACCTTTTACGGCCCGATCTTTCGGCAGGATCGTGAGCGATTTTTTCAACTGCTGGCGGAGCTTCCCGAAGCGAGCTATGGGGGCATCCTGGCGCAAAAAAACGTGGTGCAAACGATAGCCGGCTATGATTTGCTGCTGCTGCCCAGCTACCACCCGGGAGAAGGGTATCCCGCAGTGATCGTGGAAGCGTTTTTTGCTTCTGTACCTGTGGTTGCTTCTCAGTGGCGAATGATCCCTGAGCTTGTCCATCACGGTGAAAACGGGTTTCTTGTCAACCCGCGGAGTCCGGAAGAGATTGCCTTCTATGTGGAAAAGGTTCTCCAGACTCCGGCGTTACACGCCCAGCTCAGCGCGGCTGCAGGAAGGACAGCACAGCGATTTACCGAGCAGCGGGTCATCGGGGACATCCTTCTCCCGCTGCTGGGTGTCGGTAGAGGAACGGCGCTTCAAGATCTCGCCATGGAGAAAGGAGGCTAACCGATGTGCGGGATAGCTGGCATCGTAACCAAAGCGACTGCATCCATCCATGAACAACTGCTGCAGGCAGAAGCGATACAGCGTCATCGCGGACCAGATGGGCAAGGGATTGGTGTCTATCGGCTCGGGGAGTGTACCGTGGGATTTGCCCACCAGCGGCTTTCGATCCTCGATCGCAGCGAGCTAGGCGCACAGCCGTTTGTCTACCAGCGGAAAAAAGGGGTATTGATCTACAACGGCGAGGTGTACAACTACAAGGAAATACGCCGTGAGCTACACGAGCAAGGGTGCCAGTTTATCAGTGACAGTGATACAGAAGTAGTGCTGACGGCTTTGCATCATTGGGGAATCGAAGCGGCCTTGCCGCGTTTCAACGGCATGTGGGCTTTTGCCTGGCTTGATCTCGACAATCGAAAGCTGCATCTGAGTCGGGATCGCTTCGGCGTAAAGCCGCTTTACTATGCCGAGGTAGGCGGTGAGCTTTTGTTCGCCTCCGAAATCAAGACCATTCTCAAGCTTGCGAATCGCACCTTTGCCCTGAATCATGCCGCCATCGGCGCTTATATCCAGCAATCATTGCTCTGCGCCACAGAAGACACGTTTTATCAAGAGATCCGCAAAGTCCCCCCTCGCCATACGCTTTCGCTCGATCTGGCTTCCGGCTCCCTTGACATGAAGCTGCAGCCGTACTGGCAATTTCCCCAGCTCCAGACGAACGAAGCGAAGACAGAGAAGCAACTGATCGAACAAGTCCAAGAGCTGTTTGCAGATGCGGTGCGGCTGCGTCTGCGCAGCGACGTTCCGGTCGGAGTGCTGCTCTCCGGCGGTCTGGATTCCTCCTCCATTGCAGCAGTCATGAACACCTTCACCAAAGGGGAAGACAACCTGCATATCCTGTCAGCGGTCAGTCATGACACGCGATTTGACGAGAGTCCCCATATAGACATGATGAGTCGGCATTTGCAGCAGCCTGTTCATAAAGTCATGCTGCAATTCGAGGCGAAGCAGGCTTTTGATTACTTGCATAATGTGACCTGGTACAACGACGAACCGATCGGCAGCTTTTCCACCGTGGCGCATTACTTGCTGATGCAGCATGCCAAGGAGCTCGGGATTACTGTAATCTTGAGCGGACAGGGGGCGGATGAGCTGCTGTGCGGCTACCGGAAATATGTGGGCTTCTATCTGCAAGCGCTGATGCACCAAGGGAAGTATCGGGAGGCACAGCAGGTGCTGGTTGCATTCTGGCGGCAGAAAACGATCCTGCATCAATTTTCGTACTCGGAAGCCAAGCGCTACTTGCCATCTTTTTTCAAAGCAAAGGAAGCCGATATTGCCGGCGAAGCGCTGCAGAGCTATCGACCGGTTCAGCTCGGTCTGGAAAAAGGCATGACGGTAGCAGAAAGACAGCTGCTCGATATCACCCGGTTCTCGGTGCCTGTGCTTACCCATTACGAGGATCGGATGTCCATGGCATGGTCGCGAGAGGTGCGGTTGCCCTTTTTGGACTATCGACTCATTGAGATGCTCCTTCCCTTGCCCCCGCACTTCAAGCTGCGCGACGGCTGGACCAAATACCTGCTCCGCAAAGCCATGGAGCCGCTGCTTCCAGCGCAAATCGCCTGGAGAAAGGATAAGCAAGGCTTCGTCAATCCGCAAAGCGAATGGTTGAAGCATGAGCTTAGAGACGAGGTGCTCCGCTATTTTTCACCGGATAGCCTGATTTTTACCCATGGACTCATCCACCGGCAAAACCTGTTGGCCAAGTACGAGCAGTACTGTCGTCAGCCTGTAGGAAAAGGCACCATCTGGTTCAAGGATATTTTCAATCCGTTGGCACTGGAGATCTGGCTGCGCCAGTCTTACCGATAGGGGACTTTGGTTCTGTGCAGGGATGGCCATGAATAAAGTACTAGTAACAATACATGCTGGCAACTGCTAGGCGAAAAGGAGTGGTCCCGGTGAAAATTTTGTATATCCATCAATACTTTACGACCCGGGAAGGCACGCTCGGCACCCGTTCCTACGAGTTCGCCAAATATTTCGTGAAAAAGGGGCACCAGGTGACCGTACTGACCGGGGATTCCTATCTGCCGCCGATGGAGGGGGAGGAGGCAGGTTGGTTCACTCGCACCTGCACGGTGGACGGAATCCGGATCATTGCCGTAAAAAATGCGTACTCCAATTACATGGGCTTTCTGCGCCGAGCGCTCGCCTTTTTCGCCTTCGTCTTCTTTTCCACGTGGATCGCTCTCTTTCTCAAGCGGCACGACCTCGTATTCGCCACTTCGACCCCATTGACTGTCGCCATCACTGCTTTACTGCTAAAAAAGCTTAGAAGGATTCCGTTTGTGTTTGAGGTGCGGGACCTTTGGCCGGAGGCTCCGATCCAAATGGGGGCAGTCCGTTCCCGGCTTGCAATCCGGCTGCTGCGATGGCTGGAGCGCACCACGTATCGGGAGGCGGTACAGGTGGTAGGTCTGTCGCCGGGGATGGTTGCGGGTATCCTAGACACCGGGATCCCGCAGGAAAAGGTAAGCATGATCCCCAACTGCTCTGATCTGGAACTGTTTGACCCATCAAACGCCACGGTGCAGGGGAGTGCCGCCGTGATAAGAAGGAAACTGTCTCTTGAAGGAAAGCTGGTCGTCCTGCATGGCGGGGCGATGGGCGTCGCCAATGGGCTTGATTCTCTCATCCGCACCGCCATCCTGTTACAGCAGCTGGGAGAAAGCGAGATTTTCTTTATCTTTGCGGGAGAGGGAAAAACCAGACCGGAGATGGAGAAAACGGCACGGGAACAGGGATTAACCAACATCCTTTTTACGGGGGCTGTTCCGCGCAAAGAGATGCCGCTTTATTTGTCCATGGCTGATGTGACGGTCACTTCGTTTCGTCCATTGCCGATCCTCGCGACCAATTCTCCCAACAAGTTTTTCGACTCTTTGGCAGCAGGAAAGCCGGTGATCGTCAATGCGGCAGGGTGGACGAAAGAGATCGTAGAGTCGTATGGGGTCGGTTTCTATGTCGATCCGCACGAGCCGGAGAATCTCGCCCGTTTGCTGCGTGCTGTGAAAAACGACAAGGAACGTCTGTGGGACATGGGGATTCGTGCACGGCGTCTGGCAGAAGAAAAATACGACCGCATCAAGTTAGCCGGCCAAATGGAGGAGCTATTGGCAAAAGCATTGAACCAGGCGCAGACGGTATCTGCCAGAGGGAGGGTATGGGCAAAATGAAGGTCAGAAAAGCGATCATTCCGGCAGCGGGGCTTGGGACCCGTTTTCTGCCTGCCACGAAGGCGCAGCCGAAGGAGATGCTGCCCATCGTAGACAAGCCAACGATCCAATACATCGTCGAGGAGGCTGTTTCCTCGGGGATCGAGCATATCATCATCGTCACGGGGCGGGGCAAGCGAGCCATAGAGGATCATTTTGACAAATCGTATGAATTAGAGGCGATTCTTTCTGCCAAGCAGAAGCTTGCCGAACTGGAGGAAATCGAACGGATCACCAATCTGGCCGACATCCATTACATCAGGCAAAAGGACCCAAAGGGGCTGGGACATGCGATCTGGTGTGCCCGTACTTTTATCGGCGATGAGCCATTTGCGGTGCTGCTGGGAGACGACATCGTGGTATCGGAGAAGCCTTGTTTGCGGCAGCTCATCGAGGCTTACGAACATTTCCATACCTCGGTCATCGGTGTCCAGCAGGTAAGCGAGGAAGCGGTGGAGCGGTACGGAATCGTCTGTGGGGAACGGATGCCTGCCAGCAGTGGTCTCTATCATGTCAGCGATCTGATCGAAAAGCCGCGCCGCGAGGAATCGCCTTCTCGCCTTGCGATTATGGGACGCTACGTCATCCGTCCGGAGATCTTCGCTATTTTGGAAAGGCTGGAGGCGGGGGCGGGCGGAGAAATCCAACTGACGGATGCGCTGCGGCTCCTATCCAAACGTCAGGCGGTCATGGCCTATGAGATGCATGGAAAACGCTACGATGTCGGTGACAAGCTGGGGTTCATCGAAGCAACCATTGATTTCGCCTTAGCCCGTACGGACATGGGGGAAGAAGTCATCAAGCTACTGGAAACCCGTCTCGTCAGACTGAAAAGCACAACTCAGGCAAGCAGATGAAACGATGCCTCGATTTCACCGTCGCTTTGCTGCTTTTGCTTTGCCTTCTTCCCGTTCTCATCGTTCTGATCATTCTGATTCGTGTCAAAATCGGCTCTCCGGTGTTGTTCAAGCAAAGGCGCCCAGGTTTTCAGGGGAGGCCGTTTATCATCTATAAATTTCGCACCATGACGGATCAGCGAGATGAGCAAGGGCGGCTGCTGCCCGATGAGGCCAGAATCATTCCTTTGGGCAGGATGTTGCGAAAGTACAGCTTGGATGAGCTGCCGCAGCTGTTGAATGTGCTGAAAGGCGAGTTGAGCCTTGTCGGGCCGCGGCCGCTCCTGATGGAGTACTTGCCGCTTTACAGTCCCGAACAGGCCAGAAGGCACGAGGTAAAGCCGGGGATCACCGGCTGGGCCCAGGTACACGGTAGGAATGCGCTGACCTGGGAAGAAAAGTTCGCGTTGGATGTGTGGTACGTGGATCACCGCTCCTTCCTGCTTGACCTGCGCATTCTCTGGATGACGGCGGGAAAAGTCTTTCATCGCGAAGAGACTGCCCAGCAGGAGTATTTGGTCGTCGAGGATTTTGCCGGAAGCAAAAAGGAAGCGGTGGACGGGCAATCATTCGGCTGAACAGGAGGAGAAACGATGACGACCAACAAGCGTATCTATCTGTCGCCTCCGCATCTGGGCACAGAAGAGCAGGTTTTTATGGCGGAAGCTTTCGCGTCCAATTGGATTGCTCCCCTGGGGCCACAGGTGGAAGCGTTTGAGCGGGAGCTGGCCGAGCGGGTCGGAGCAAAAGGAGCGGTGGCTCTTTCCTCAGGGACTGCGGGCATCCATCTTGCCCTGAGACTGCTGGACATCGGGGTGGGGGAACTCGTGTTTTGCTCCAGCCTTACCTTTGTCGCCAGCGTCAATCCGGTGTTGTATCTGGGAGCCACACCCGTGTTCATTGACTCGGAGCCTGATACGTGGAATATGTCGCCAGCTGCATTGCGCCGGGCTTTGCAGGAGGCGAAGGAAAAAAAACGGTTACCCAAGGCGGTCATCGTCGTCCATCTGTATGGGCAAGCCGCCAAGATGGATGAAATCGTCCGGGTGTGCCAGGAATACGAGGTGCCGATCATTGAGGACGCTGCGGAAGCACTTGGAGCATCGTATTGGGAAAAGTCATGTGGGACGTTTGGCAGATTTGGCGTGTATTCGTTCAATGGCAACAAAATCATCACGACATCCGGCGGAGGTATGCTCGTCTCCGATGATAGGGCCGCGCTCGAGCGTGCCCGGTTCCTTGCTGCTCAGGCACGTGAGCAAGTCCCTTACTATCTGCATCATGAACAAGGATATAATTATCGGCTGAGCAATCTGCTCGCAGCAGTGGGAAGAGGGCAGCTGCGTGTTCTGGAAGACCGTATCGCAGCACGACGTCAGGTTTTTAGGCGATATGAACAAGGGCTGGCGCATCTGCCAGGCTGGGAGAGCATGCCAGAGGCAGCAACGGGTCGATCTACACGCTGGCTGAGTGTGTTTACTGTTGACGAAACACGTTTTGGCTGCACCGCGTCGGCGGTCATCAAAGCGTTGGAGCAAGCCGACATCGAGTCCAGGAGGGTCTGGAAGCCCATGCATCAGCAGCCCTTGTTCACCGGATGTCTCTTCTATCCGCATGACGAGAATATCAGCGTAGCAGATCGCTTATTTGATCAGGGTATCTGTCTCCCTTCCGGCTCCAGCCTGACAGAAGAAGAGCAGCTGCGCGTGATCGAAACGATCCGGAGTTGCCAATCCCATTCTAGCGGGGAGGCTTTGCATGTATACCTATGATCAGCTTTCCCGATGGTATGAGCTCTATCAATCCGCTTTTTACTTGTTTGATGCCGATCGCTTGCTAGGCAACTATAGCCGAATGCGTCAGGCCTTTGCACAGCGATATCCCGACGTGCGGATTGGCTATTCGTACAAGACGAATTATTTGCCTTATCTCTGCTATTCGCTGCACGAAGCAGGGGCATATGCCGAGGTGGTCTCCGGCTTGGAGTATGAACTAGCATGCAAGCTGGGGGTTGCTCCGCAGCACATCATTTTCAATGGCCCCTTGAAAAGAGAAGCCGAGCTGCAGGAAGCGCTGCAAAAGGGCTGCATCGTAAATCTCGATTCCTGGGCCGAGCTTGAGATGGTCATCAACTGTGCCAGGGAGAACCCATTGCGGCAGATCAACGTCGGACTGCGGGTCAATTTTCAGCTCGATCAGGATGGAAAAAGTCCGCTTCAATCCGGATATGAGGTGAGTCGTTTTGGATTTTGCGTAGAAAATGGCAGCTACCACATGGCCTTACAGCGATTGGAAGGGGTAGCCAATGTCAGCGTCGTTGGGCTGCACGGTCATTTTTCTGCGAATCGCAGTCTGTCCGTCTACGAAACCATTACGCGTACACTGTGCCAACTGGCAGTCGAGACGTTGGGGGACAACCTCTCCTACATCGACGTCGGCGGTGGTATGTATGGCCCGCTCCCGGATACATTCCAGGCAACAGACATCCCCAGCTACGAGGATTACGCCGAGGTGATCTGTTCGGCTATGCACGAAGAGCTGCGGAAGCTCGAAAAGAAGCCAACCCTCATACTGGAACCGGGCATTTCACTGGTAGCTGATACGTTTATATTTGTTTGCAAAGTGATCGATCGCAAGGAAAATCGCGGCAAGCGCTTCGTTTTGGTAGATGGCAGCGTCCACAACATAAAACCGACCATGCATCCCCATAATCTGCCGATGCAGATCATCAGTCCCGATCCGCGTAATGGGGAAGCGGAATATCACGTGGTCGGGTACACCTGTATGGAAAAGGATTACCTGCTGTTTGGCCATAAGGCTCCTGAGCCGCAGATAGGGGATTTCCTCCTGTTCAGCCATGTCGGCGCCTATACCATCGTATTTTCCCCGCCGTTTATCAAAGAAAGACCTCCGATAATCGCAACACGCAAAGACGAATGGCTGATTGCCAGGAGAAAAGAAACGATCGAAGCGTTTTTTTCCGATGAGCTGTACCACTTTCCGAGCCAGCCAAGCGGCCAAGAGGAGAATGCGAGATGAATGTATTGTTGACGAGTGTGGGACGGCGCGTAAACTTGGTGCGTTGCCTGAAGGAGTCCTTGGCGGGCAAAGGAAAGGTCGTAGCGGTTGATTGTGACTGGACGGCGCCGGCGCTTTATGCGGCGGATGCGCATCAAATCGTCTCGCGGATTGATGAGCCGGACTATGTAGATGTGCTGTTACAGATATGCATCCATTATCAGATTGAAGCCGTGCTCTCCCTGATCGATCCGGAACTGTCTTTACTCGCCCGGCAGGCGGAGTCATTCCGTGATGCAGGGGTGCAGGTCATTGTTTCCTCTCCGGAAGTGGTAGAGCTATGTCTGGATAAAAAAGCAACGAGTGATTTTTTGCAAAAGCATGATTTCCCGCACATTCCGACCTATGGGACAGTAGAAGAGATCACGGATGCGATCTCCGAGGGCGTGCTTTCCTTCCCGATGCTGGTGAAACCTCGCAAAGGGAGCGCGAGCCAAGGAATCTCGGTGGTGACCTCCATCACCGATCTGAAGCAGGTGCTTGGCAAAGGACTAGAAGAGCTGATTGTCCAACCTTATCTTCATGGGGATGAATACGGGGTCGACGCCTACGTAGATTTGATTTCAGGAGAGCCTGTCTCGATCTTTACGAAAAGGAAGCTGCGGATGCGAGCCGGGGAAACGGATCGATCGCTGGCGATCCAAGACCCTGCCTTAACCGGGCTGATTCACCGGCTGATTGATAAGCTGCAGCCAAGAGGGCCGATCGATATCGACTGCTTTAAAATTGGAGAGTCGTATGTCATATCGGAAATCAACCCGAGATTTGGCGGAGGCTATCCGCATGCATACCTGTGCGGGGAGGACTACTTCGCCTGCCTGGCCGCCAATTTGCAGGGTAGGCCCAATGTACCGCGGCTTGGCGCTTATGAAGCAGGCAGCACGATGCTCAAATACGATGAAGTCATGCTGGTGAAAGCAATACGTGGGCAATAAGTCCAGTCATTTTACTCATGAAATGAGGCATAAGACCATAGGATCTATATAGACCCTGCCGGACCGTGGGTGGGTAGGCTTACTAGTCATGGGAGGATAAACAATGAATCGGAACCAAAGGCTGTTATCCTCGATCGCACTGGATCTCATGCTTTTCGCTGTGGCTGTCCTGTTGAGTTACCTGATCCGCTTCGAGGGGAGTGTCACGGAACGGTATCTCGCGGGGATTCCCTATGCGCTGCTGTTGATCGCTGGCAGCTTTTTGGTTTCGTTTTTTCTCCTGAAGGTATACAGCTGCTCGTGGCGGCAAGCGGGGATTCGAGAGCTGCTCCTGATCATCAAGGCCGGAGTGCTCGCGGTGGTCATGGCATGGAGCGCCTACCATGCCTTGCAGGTCATCGAGTTTCACATCCCGATTCCTACCTCGATTTTTATCCTCTCCTGCTTGCTCTCCTGGATCGGCATCGGTTCATCCCGCATCGCATGGCGTGTTTTTCATAACAGCATGAACAAGTATCAGCCCCATCAGAAGCGAGCGTTGGTGTTTGGCGCCGGCTCGGCTGGCAAGCTGATTGTTTCCGAGCTTCTGCATTCTGCCGATACGGATGTGTTTCCGGTTGCTTTCCTCGATGACGACTTGCGAAAACAAAAGCTGAATGTGATGGGCATTCCAATCGTCGGGACACGTTACGATATCGTCAAGACGGTGGAAGCCTACCGGATCGATCTCGTCATTATTGCTATTCCCTCCTTAGACAAGGTGGAGGTGGCGAGCATCATTGAACGCTGCAAAGCAGCCCGGATCCAGGTCAAGCTGCTGCCCCGGCTGAGCGATATGGTCCAAAGCAAGATATCCCTGGATCATATTCGCGACGTGCAAGTGGAGGACTTGCTGGGACGCGACTCAGTGGAGGTGGATTTGCAGGAAATTTCCGCATACATCATGGATAAAGTCGTGCTGGTAACAGGGGCAGGCGGTTCGATCGGCTCTGAGCTGTGCCGTCAAATCTCCTCTTTCCATCCGCGCATGCTGCTGCTCCTCGGCCATGGCGAGAACAGCATCTATGCGATTGAAAATGAATTGAGACGGTTGGATCCGACGGCCTACATCATCCCGATCATTGCTGATATCCAGGACCGCAACCGGATTGAATCGATTTTCGAGATGTACCGTCCAGCTATCGTCTTTCATGCGGCCGCGCACAAGCATGTGCCGCTGATGGAACGCAATGCCGTAGAAGCGATCAAGAACAATATTTTTGGCACCCGCAATCTGGCGGAATGCGCGCATGCGTACCAGGCAGAGCGTTTTGTCGCGATCTCGACGGACAAAGCGGTGAACCCGACGAGCGTCATGGGAGCGACAAAGCGAATTACCGAGCTCATGATCCAAAGCCTGGATAAACGGAGCCAAACGAAATTCGTGGCCGTGCGATTCGGCAACGTGCTCGGAAGCCGGGGAAGTGTCATCCCATTGTTCAAGCAGCAGATCAGGCAGGGCGGGCCAGTCACGGTCACACATCCGGAGATGGTCCGCTACTTCATGACGATTTCCGAAGCGGTGCAGCTTGTCATTCAAGCAGGAGCGTTGGCGACAGGAGGGGAAATCTTCATCCTCGATATGGGCAAACCAGTCAAAATAGCCGATCTGGCCCATGATCTGATCCGTCTCTCCGGCTTGGAGCCGGGGATTGACATTCAGGTGGTATACACAGGCATACGCCCTGGAGAAAAACTGTTTGAAGAGATCCTGACGCAGGAAGAAGGAGCAACCGCCTCCAAGCACAATCGCATTTTCGTAGGCAAACCTAGCGAGCTTTCGTACGAGGAATTCACCTATGTGCTGCGCAAGCTGGAGCAGATCGTCCAAAAAAGCTATACCCCCTCTTTAAACGAGGAAATCATCATGTTGCTGCATCATATCGTTCCTACTTATCAAGGTGCGACGGTCCGTGAATTCATGAAAACGTGAGAAAGAGTGAAAAGAAAACGCTCACATTTCAATGTTCGCCCACATAGAATGGTGATAGTAACTGGCTTGCACGATACCCGCAAGGAAGGGGGAAGCTGTTATGGCCATTCAGTTGGAGGCTGGAGAGCGAGTCAACGTCATGGAATACGGCGCGAAAGGAGACGGCAGCACCGATGACACAGCCGCGATCAAGGCAGCGATAAAGGTCGTGGCGAGCGGAAAAGCATCTGTACTTCTCTTTCCGAAAGGCATCTATAAAATCTCGGCTCCGTTGGAATTGACCAAAGCCAATCGCATTTTTATAGAAGGAAACGGGTCTGTCATCAGAGGGGGAAAGCACGATTTATTCCGAATTCAGGATTCTTCGCATGTGCAAGTGTATCGACTCACGTATGAACCACCATCCACGCAAGGGGCAGCCCGGTTTTTGCGTGGTATTCGTCTTTCACACGTGACCCTACTGGACTGCCATATGACCAATGGCGCCCTGGCGTATTTTTATGGCACCTATGACGGCGACCCAATCGATTATCAAGACAAGACTTTCTGGAATCAATTTTTGCGCCTGGAGAAATGCACCGTTTCCGGGGAATATCTTGTGGACAACCTCGTCATGGTTCAGAAGGCCAACAATGTCGTCATCACTCAATGCCTCTTCGAAAAAGCAACGGGAGACGGAGTGAAATTCAACGGAGGAGACAGTGAAAACCTATATCTTTCCTTCAACGAGTTTCGTCATTTGAATGGGGACGGCATCGATATGTTTGGCTCCGGACGGTATTTGCACATTGACAATAACTATTTCCATCATATTCGGGGCTACCCGGCCAACTTGAAGCTGTCGGGGGATCAGAACAATCAGGGTGGAACGACATTCAAGGCCTGGTTTGTGCAGAACCGGGTGGAAAATAACGCGCTCGGCTTAGGCTTAGCCAACGGGAAAAACATCCTGGTGCAAAGTAATATCTTTCGCAATAATGGCACCGATCCCGTCGATGGGACCACGTATTCTCACTTGATCATGGTTGATGAATCTGCGGAGGATATCCGGTTTATTGACAATGATTTTCTCGAAAATCGCACGAGGCAATCGATCCTGACGCTCGAGCAGACCGGCAAGGATGCAAATCTTCACACGCTCATTCGGGATAATCGTTTCCGCAACAACAGCTCGCCGTATGTCATCTTCATCGGCAAAAGCGAATCAACGGCAAATCGGATGATCGACATCACGCAAAATGTGTTCGACGGGTTTTCGGACCGTGCGATCGCCGTGCAAATGACGAGAGGTTCGGTCACCATTCGACACAATCGGTTCCTCAACGGCAGGGAAGGGGTCCGCATCATGACGCTCGCTGCGGGAGTCCGCGTCTATATTACGGAAAATATCGCACAAGTGTCCGGTACCCCCATGATTAACAGCACGGCCATCATCCCGATCGAGCAGTTAAATTCCTGGAATGTCCGCTGAAACAGGGAAAAGCCTTTTGAGCAGTTACACGATCGAGCGTTTTCGTGTACAATCTGCGTAAAGGGCTTTCTTTTTTTTGCTTAGTATTTTGAAAAGCGGAGTGAACCATAAATGAAACACGACGTGTATGTGGTGGTGGAAAAAGGGGAGCCATTCCCTGAAGGCAGTATCATCGCCATTACCGATCAAGAATATGCCATCGGCAGAAGCACGCATCATCATATCCCGGATATCGCCTTCACCAGCCTGTATATTTCCAGGGCGCATGCGGTGATCAGGCGCCAGCAGCAGGAATGCTATCTGGAGGATCTGGAAAGCAAGCACGGCACCGAGGTGAATGGTGTGGCGGTTACCGGCAAACCTGTGCTACTGCGGGATGGCGACCAGATTCGCTTGGCCAAGGGTGAGGCGATCTTGCATTTTCATAATGAATTTGAAAAGGAATGGGAGCAGACGAAGGAATTTGTCTTCCCTCCTGGCTGGAAAGAAGGCAAAACAGGGGGATTGATCATCCACCCTGAGCGCAGGGAAGTATTTGTAGACGGTACCCTGATCCCATTGGCCGGAAAGGATATGGAATTGTTGCTGTTTCTCTATCAGAAGGCGAATCAGGCGGTCAGCTTTGACGAGATCAAGCTGCATATTTGGCCCGAGCGTCAGGAGGAAAGCGCAAGCGGCGTTCCGGATGTTGGGTTAAATGAGATTACCGTTCTTGTCTATCGGATTCGTAAAAAGCTGGGCAAATACGGTGATCAGATTGTCACGATCCCCCGCTTTGGCTATATGCTTGATCGATAAGAAATAGGAGAGGTGGGAAACGAGATGGCGAAGGAACATGTCTGGATCAAGAGCCGCGGCATGCAGCTGTCTGCCATGATGCAGCTGCCGACTGGAGTGGAGCATCCGCCGGTTGTCGTGATCGCACACGGCTTTACCGGGGAAAAAGTAGGCGGTGGACAACGGCTTGTACATATTGCCAATGCGCTGGAACAAGCGGGTTATGCTTCGATTCGTTTCGATTTTGCCGGATCCGGGGACAGTGAAGGCACATTTGCAGCACAGACGACCGTCTCCGGATGGATAGAGGATCTCCATGAGGTGGTCCAATGGACTGCTGGACAACCACGTTTTCACCAATCTCATCTCTATCTCCTGGGCCATAGCCTTGGCGGAGCGATCGTCCTTTTGACCGATGTACAGGGAGTGCCGATCGCCGGACGGATTGCACTCGCTCCCGTGATCAATCTGGTCGATAACTTTCGTGAGACGATTATCGGTCCTAAGCAATGGGCTGAAGCGGAATCCGGCAAGACCATCTCTCACTTTTATGGCAGCAGTTATTTTCTGGAACCGACGTTTGTCCATGATTTGCTGGAGAGCGGTCATGATCCGGTGGAGGCAAGCAAAAGCTATCAAGCCCCTGTATTGCTGATTCACGGCACACAGGATGCAGCTGTGCCCGCAGCAGGTTCCCGTATCTTCTACGAGCAATACCACGGGCCCAAGGAATTGTTGCTGGTAGAAGAGGGAGATCACGGTTTTACATCCCATCTTCCTGTGGTCATCGAAAAAGTACTCTCTTGGCTTTCTGTGCGGTAATCAACATTCCGCCTGGTCCTGACCTCTAACGAAAACAAGCTTATCTTGCCGATCCGTATCATCGAGCTATCATCGTTTTATCATCAAAATGTGAAGATGATTTTATGGAAGACAGACGATGCGTGAGGTATCGTACGTTAGGGAGACTTGTTAGGGTGTTTGGACAGGGGGATTCATATGAAACAGATCAATCTTCTCATGCTGGCGGCTCTGCTGTTACTAGCGGTGGCGAGCGGGTTTGGGATTGAGATACCAGAGTGGATTCAGAAAGAGAAGGCCCAAGCACAGGGCCAAGAAATGTTGAAACAAACCGCGGCGATCCATGAGGAAAAACTCGCTTTTGTCATGCGCGATCTGCAAAGCACGTCAACCTATATGGTCAATGAAGAGGAAGCGAAGAAAAGCTTTTCACCTTTATCAACCGTACATATTCCACTCGCGTTTCTGACACAAGATTCGCAAAAGAAGGAAGCGTTGCAGCAATCTCTTCAGAAGCTCGGATACGGTCATCAAGCAAGCGATGGCACGACCGCGATCACCGTCCGCGAGCAGGTCGAATTTCTGGTGCGCATGCTGTCAGGGCAGTTGTCGGTTGATCAAGACAAGATCGATGCGGTAAAAGAGGGAATGCTTATTCACAAACAGGATGGCCTCGTATACGCAGGTATGGCTAGCGAAAAGGAAGAAAACGCTTGGTACGTCGGTTATGTGGAAACGAAGGAAAAGACGTTTGTTTTTGCCACACATCTAACCAGCGGCCAGGATCGCAATGGAGAACGTGCCAGGAAGAAAACAGAAACCATTCTGCGCGGGATGAACATCCTACCGGCCGAAGCCATGAATGACAATGACAATGACAAACAGCTGTAAATACAACAGGAGCCAAGGATCAAAAAAATGACCAAGGCTCTTTTTTTTCGTCTGGTAAAATAAGGATGACGCTCAATAGAAAAGGAAGTGTTTTCCCATGATCGATTTAGGAAGCATTTCGCTGGAAAGCAGCACCATCGGCATCCAGCTACTCTTTCTTTCCATCCCCCTCTTCATCATGATTTCCGTGGTGTATTTCGTCGTCCGGCTGGCGAATCGAACAAGTCAAAGCCGTACCCAACAGCTGGAGAAAGAAGTGCATGAGCTGCAGCAAAGAATCCAGGCCATGGAAAAGGAAAAACAGAAATGATCCGGACAAAATGCTTCCGGGTTATTTTTTTAGCTGGTACCATAGCATAAGAACGATTGTTCGCTTTATCTGGGCAACTATGGTAAAGTATAGATACAAGACAATCTGTATGTGGCAAGAGGTGGTACAACAATGAATGAATGGCTGATGGTGGCCTCGGTAGGTCTCAACCTGATCATGCTGGTGCTGGTATTGATCCTGCTGACCCGCAAGGCACCTGATGATCGCGGCAGAGAGTGGGAGTCCCGTTTTGCTGTCTTGCAAAATGGCCTGGACAAGCTGGAGAAAAGCATGCGCGAGGAGATTTCGCACAACCGCCAGGAGGGCAGTCTGACCGCGAAACAGAATCGGGAAGAGCTGCACCAATCCCTGAGCTTGATGAATCGTACGCTGATGGCCAATATGGGCGAGATGGCCACACAGCAAAAGCATCTGCTGGACAGCTTTGCGGACCGTCTGGGAGAAATGACCCGTCTGAACGAGCAGATGCTGGGACAGGTCAGAGAGACGATGGAGCAAAAGCTTACCTTTTTGCAGGAGGATAACAATAAAAAGCTGGAGCAGATGCGGCAGACGGTCGACGAGAAGCTGCATGCCACACTGGAACAGCGATTGGGGGATTCCTTCAAGCTGGTCAGTGAGCGTCTGGAGCAGGTCCACAAAGGGCTGGGCGAGATGCAGGCATTGGCTTCGGGTGTGGGCGATTTGAAAAAAGTGCTGTCAAATGTGAAGACGCGCGGCACATTAGGGGAAATCCAACTGGGCAATCTGCTCGAGCAGATGATGAGCCCGGAGCAGTATGAGCAAAATGTAGCGACCAAACAAGGTTCGGCCGATCGCGTGGAATTTGCGGTCAAGCTGCCGGCTGGCGAAGAATCAGGCCATATATACTTGCCGATCGATTCGAAATTTCCGCTCGAGGATTACCAGCGGTTGCTCGATGCGCAGGAAGAAGGCAATGTGCTGCTTGCCCAGGAAGCGGCGAAGCAGCTGGAAGCGCGCATCAAGCTGGAGGCGAAAACGATACGGGAGAAATATCTGGAGCCGCCATATACGACAGATTTTGCGATTATGTTTTTGCCGATCGAAGGCTTGTTTGCGGAGGTGCTGCGCAGAAGCGGCCTATGGGACACGCTGCAGCGGGAGTACCGGGTGATCATTACCGGCCCGACGACGCTGACAGCTTTGCTGAACAGCTTGCAGATGGGCTTCCGCACGCTCGCGATCCAAAAGCGGTCGAGCGAGGTCTGGCAGCTGCTGGGCGCGGTGAAAACCGAATTTGGGAAGTTTGCAGACGTGCTCGCCAAAACACAGAAAAAACTGCAGGAAGCGAGCAGCACCATCGAAACAGCGGCCGTTCGCACCCGTGCCATCGAAAGACGCCTGCGCAGTGTGCAAGAGCTGCCGGTCAGTGAAGCGGAAAGGCTCCTGCCCGATTGGGATGCTGTGGTCCCTGAACGGTAATGCTCATGATTTCGTCACGATTTTTGTGAGAAACATCACAAATGCGGAGCGCTCTTCCTTCTATAGTATGAGCTAAGAAGGCATACGACGGAAGGAAGAACCAAGATGAAAAACATTGAAACGAATCTGGTAGGTCAGGAATTTTCATTTGCTGAGCTGGATGATGTGCTGCATGAGCTGGGCTTTATCCGCGGCAGCATGTGGGACTACGATTATGCGGATTATGATTATCCGCTGCAGCTGAACAAGCTGGGAGAGAATGTATTCCTGCGGATCTGCACACACGCGACCAGCGGTAAGATCGAGGGCCGCGGCTGCACCGTGATGATCAATCAGATCGGATTGGTCGGCGGAAAATATCAGCAAGGCGTACAGGAGCAGTTCAAGGCGGATCGCCGGCAGCTGGACCGCTCGCGAGAACTACTGGAGCAACTGGCAGCCCGCTATCAGTTTCCTGTTGAAATCTCGCTGGAGACGGCAGAAAAGAACACAAGCAAGCATTACGCAGCAGGCATGCTGCCAACGGCATAAATTCGAAGCCAAAAGACGGAGAGATCCGTCTTTTTCTTCTCCTTCCACTTTTTTTGCATTGAGCCGGATCCCCGCCGTGTAGTAGACTCCAATTGTAGCAACTACAACCCCTCAACAAAACATGATGTAGCGTTAATTAGATTGCCGGCCAGCTGATGGCTGGTTTTTCTTTCGCCTGAAATGGTCGTTGACATAAACATAAATCGATAGAAAAACAGGAGGAATGCTTAGCATGAATCAAAAGCGTATCACAATCGCGGCACTTGCCCTGTTCTTGACTTGCGGAGTCCTCTTGGGCGGATTCCCGCAAGCAGCCGATGCGAAAGCCGCAGCTGCGAATGAACAAACCTCCCCGTTTTTGGATGACAAGATGGACAAGGATTTGAAAAAGATTCTTACACGCCAGTCCCCATCGCTTCTGGGCATCTACGTGACGACGATGTTCACCAGCACGGACGAGCGCATTCATAATGTGAGAAAAGCCGCGAAACAAATCAATGGTGTCGAGATTGGCCCAAACGAAACATTCTCGTACAATGAGACCGTCGGCAACTCCAATATTGCAGGAGATGGCTGGAAGCAAGCAGGTACCTACGTTGGCGGAAAACTGGTCGAAGATTACGGCGGCGGGATCTGCCAAGTATCCTCTACCTTGTTCAATGCGGCGGAGAAAGCGGGGATGGTGATGGTCGAGCGCCATTCACACAGCAAGACGGTTCCGTATGTTCCCCAAGGCAAAGATGCGACGGTAGCCTATGGTGCATTGGACTTTAAATTTACGAATCCATATGATTATCCTGTAAAAATTAAAGCAAAAGTGTACGATGATGCTTACGTACTCGTACGTATTGTAAAAGCCTGACAACATTCACACTCGCAACGAAAAAAGACCCGGTACGGCTGTTAGCCAGTGCCGGGTCTTTTTTCGTTCCGCCCAAAACGTTTTCAGCTGTATAACGTCACATAGGTGAGGACAATGAGCAAGGCCAATGTACCAAAAATGATGCCCAAGATCGTTCCCGTGCCCATACGACTTTTCTGTTTTGTATCCATCCGACTCATCCAGGTAACCTCTCCTTCTTGATGTTATTGCTATTTTGTCCCAAGAAAAGCGCTTGCATGTGTTATGATAGAAAGAAAGGGATGACGGGACGGGGATCTATGGAGAAAGTAGTCTTGCGCGGACATCATCTCCTGTGCGTGCACGGATTTCGCGGCATGGGATACAGTCCGGCATTTGTCGAAAAAATGCGAAGTGTCGTGGAGCAGATTCGGGATGTCGATACTGATTTTCCGATCCAGGTGATCAGAGGCTTTGATATGACCTGTCAGGTCTGTCCCCATAAGGGCGCAGTAGCCTGCGAAGCCAATGAAGGATCCGAAGAGCACGTACAGACGCTTGATCGCAATGTGATCGGTCATCTCGGCTTGCAGGAAAATCAGTCGTACCAAAAGTCGGAGCTGGTGGCCTTGACCCGCGAAAAAGTAGCCCCGGACGATCTGGATGTATTGTGTGCAGGCTGCTCATGGCTGCCGTATGGGGTCTGCAAAGAAGGGATTGCCCAGCTGCGGGGCAAGGATATCCGCTAATGTGGCGACAATTTTCACGAAATACCAGCTTTTCAGTGTCGAAATGAATGAGTGAATCGTGGTAATATACTACAGAATACGATTATCAAAAAGAAAGAGAGTAGGGACATAGAGTGAAACGATCTGTTACCTGCCTGCTGGCTACCGTCCTTTTGGTTGCAGGCGTCGTCCCTGTTGGTGACGCCGGCGCAGCCAACCGTTCCAATGCCGCTGCGGCTAATGCAGCGCTGCAGAGCCAAAAGAACGTGGCCACAGTAAAAAAGCCGCTCCATCACCAGATTTCCTTCAATGATTACCAGGTCGTTGGATTAAATGAAAATGGATGGAACTGGGTGCGCAATAATGAGTTTATCTTGCCGGCCAATACTCCGCTGGATATTGATATACTGCAATATACGTATTCGTCAGAGGGGAAGAATGCGGTTAACCGCAAAAAAGTCATTTTAGACGGAACCGAGCTGGTTGAGTATCGCGGGGAGGTAAGTTCCCCAGAGCATGTGCTTCCTTGGAAGGTACCGCGCTTTACGATTCCGGCATCCCTTCTTTCCGCTGGCGAGCATCTCCTGACTTTTATCGCGGAGGATGGCAATGGCCAGGCGGGGACGGTCAGCGTGAAATTTATCGTCGAGGAGCCAGCGTCCAGTCTCAATGTTTACCAAGGAACGGATGCCACAGGACCGCTGATTGCGTCGGGCTCTACGCAGACCATTTTCGCCAGCAGTGGCTCCATGAGGTTTTATGCGGGCGAACAGGGAACGTGGAAGGTATATACCAAGGGATCGGCCACGGAGTTAAAAGGTGCGTACGGACTCCGATACAATACGGGTACCTTGGAAGCCGGCTCCTATGAGATCGCCTATAAGCCGCTGAAGGAAGGGGCGGAAGAGTGGCGAATCACGCTCGAAATCGGATTGCCCCCGATCTACCAGATCGTGAATGGGGAAAAGCAAAAAATAGCACCGGGTCAAAAAATCACGGCTCCCAGTGTGCCGGCTATTATCCAGCTGAGTGCGGATACACCCGGGAGATGGTACGTAAACGGGACCAATCAGGCAACAACGAATGAGCGAGATTTTGAAGTCATGCTCCCTGAAACGCTCCGCGGGATGACCGTAACCGTCTACTATCAACCGGATGGTTTTGATGGTGCCACCCCGAGCCAAGTGCAAATTGACGTGCCAGTGGGAGAGAGTCCTGCAACGAATACGTGCGATCCAAGTCAAGCGCTGGCCACGTTGGACATCATGACAAAATCGAACGATGACTCCGATCTGGAGCTGGAAAAAATCAATCTGAAGTCATCCACCACGACGCTTGATATCTATCAAGACCCGCTGCATGAAATCTGGATTACCACGTCAGCTGACCATATGGAGCATGGAAGCCGGGCAGATGAAGAAGAAGGTCCGGGTATCTGGGCTGTAAACAATGTGGTCGTAGATGCTGCCCGATTGAACTGGGATCATACCGGGCTCAATATTGCTTCGTTTGGCGTTGGGACGCACAATATCAGATACATCAGCAAGGGAAACACAAAGACGCAGTGGTGCGGCAGCATCCGCATCATTGAAGACGAGCCGCCTGTGTTGGCATCCTTGACCTGCGAGGCTGATGAATCCGGTCCAAGCCCGCAGCTAATTCCAATTCGTCTGGAGACGGACAAGGGAGAGGAACTGCCGGAAAACGGAAGTGTGGAAATCAACTCTCTATCCGAGCTGTCCAAGTATGATGCCTTGACCATGAAGGCGAATCATGTGGCCAACTATGGGACCAAACGGATTAAAAAGGGCTCCAAATCGAACCGTACCTATTTGAACGTTCCGGATGTGCGCTGGGAATACGATGTGAACTATTTTGGAGAAAAACAGAATTTTGGCGGCAATATTTTCTCCCAAAATAAAGTCGACATTCTCTACGAAGGCAAAGTGATCAAGACGATCCGGCCAAAGAGTGAACGGGACTTTGGGGATAAATCCGGCATGAAATCGCTGAACCTGGAATCCATCATTAAAGCAAACGATGCGAAGCCAGGAAAGTATACGATCCGGATCACCCACGAGCTTGCGAATAATGAGTGTAAAGTTGACAGACGTCACGATGTAGATGACAAGGATATCGATAGAGTCGAACAGGAACAAGTCTTTACAACTACAATTGTACTGAAATAAAAGACAAAAACTTGCCTCTTATAACAAGGGGCAAGTTTTTTTGTCGATATATAATTTCAGTGACATAAGACAAACGAAGGCTTCACCAAAGACTTGGCGGAACCAAGGTTTTCTAATATTCATCCTGCTTCTGCAAATCCTCACTCGTGATGGCATAGATCACATGATCCTCCCATACGCCATGAATATTCAAGTAACGCAGCGACAAGCCCTCATAACGGAAGCCCGCTTTCTCCAATACCTTGATGGAAGCGACGTTGCGCGGCATAACGGCACCTTGCACACGATGCAGGCCGAGCTTGTCGAAGGCTTCCGTGACAGCAAGCCGTACCGCTTTTGTCATATAGCCTTTTCCATTATGCTGCTGATCCATAAAATACCCGATCGTCGCATTCTGCCAAGCACCGCGGGAGACATTGGCCAAAGCAACCCGGCCTGCCAACTGATCGTCCAGAAAAATGCCATATGCGTAAGCCTTGTCCTCCTGCCAGTCGCGTCCGGCTGCAGCGATATGGTCCTGACATCCTTCCAGGGTAAAATGGGATTCCGGCCGTATAGGCTCAAAAGGCTGCAAAAATTCTCGATTTCTCACGCGCACCTCCAAAAGGGAATGGGCATCCACCTCGTGGAAAGGGCGGATGGATAGAGCAGGTTCACATTGCCGCATAGAGATTCTCCTCCGTTTCAAAGACATTGGGTTATAAATTGTAACATGCAAACGTGAATACGAGAAGATAGATGGTTGCCACCGGAAGAGGAATTTGATACAGTTAATAGCAATTACATATGTTTGTCTAAATAGAGGTGCGCAACGGATGATTACTTCTTTTCTTTGACGAGGTTGGGGAACGTGAAGAGAAGGAAAGGCCAATGCGCCGAAGTTCCGGCTGTTGCCCCGAGCGACCGGAGCTGGGGTGAATCGTGAAAAACATTCATCCTGTCATGGAAGGAGACTTTCATGGAGCGCTATTTATGATTTGCGAGAGTATGACATGCAATGAGTAAGGCGATCCTTGACTCATTGCATTTTTTGTATGTAAATATGGAAGCCAATTAGGAGGAAAAGAACATGAACATGATGGATGCAAATGAAATTATCTCGTTTATTCAAAAGAGCGAGAAAAAAACGCCAGTGAAAGTACATATTAAAGGCCAGCTCGATGGCATTGATTTTGGCGCCAATACGAAAAGCTTCATTCAAGGCGGAGTTGGCGTGCTGTTTGGCGAATGGAAAGAAATCCAGCCTGTTTTGGAACAGCACCAAGCGCAGATTGAAGATTATGTGGTAGAAAGCGATCGCCGCAACTCCGCGATTCCGCTGCTCGATGCAAAAGGCATTCAGGCGCGGATCGAGCCAGGTGCGATCATTCGTGACCAAGTCACCATCGGAAACAATGCCGTTATCATGATGGGCGCGACCATCAACATTGGGGCTGTCATTGGGGAAGGCACCATGATCGACATGAACGCGGTGGTAGGCGGTCGTGGCACGATCGGGAAAAACTGCCACATCGGTGCTGGCGCGGTCGTTGCGGGTGTCATCGAGCCACCATCGGCACAGCCTGTCATCATTGAAGATGACGTATTGGTTGGCGCCAATGCGGTCATTCTGGAAGGGATTCGTGTCGGTAAAGGAGCGGTTGTAGCTGCGGGAGCGGTAGTGATCGAAGACGTTCCGCCGTATACGGTCGTGGCTGGCACACCAGCGCGTGTCATCAAGCAAATTGACGAAAAAACAAAAGCGAAAACAGAGATTAAGCAAGAGCTTCGCCAATTGTAGGTCAGATGGTAACATCCGCTCATTCTTTTGCCAAGGATGGGCGGATGTTTCATATCGAGCGCCAACTGCATAAGAAAGGAAGAAGCGCATGTCCGTAGAAACATTTATCCAAATACGCCGGGAGCTTCATCTCATTCCGGAGCCGGGCTTCCAGGAATTCAAGACACAGCGATATGTCCTGGATTATCTGCAAAATCTTCCCCAGGATCGAATCGATATCAAGACATGGCGCACTGGCATCCTGGTCAAAGTGAAGGGCAGCCATCCGCGCAAAATGATCGCCTGGCGAACCGACATGGATGGTCTTCCGATTGCGGAGGAGACCAATTACCCATTTCGTTCCACGCACGAAGGATATATGCATGCTTGCGGTCACGACATGCACATGGCCATTGCGCTGGGTGTGCTGACCCACTTTGTCCATCATCCAGTGGAAGATGACTTGCTGTTTATCTTCCAACCAGCGGAAGAAGGCCCAGGAGGAGCGAAACCGCTGTTGGAAAGTGAAGAATTCGCAGCGTGGCGTCCCGATCTGATTTATGCCCTGCATATCGCGCCAGAGTATCCGGTAGGCACCATCGCGACTCGCCCGGGCATCCTGTTTGCCAACACATCGGAGCTGTTTATCGAATTGACGGGGAAAGGGGGCCATGCCGCCTATCCGCATCGGGCCAATGATATGGTGGTCGCAGCCAGCCATTTGGTTACTCAATTACAGACAATCATCGCCCGCAATATCGATCCGCTTGATTCAGGAGTCGTGACCATCGGGAAGATCGAGGGCGGCACCAAGCAAAACATCATTGCCGAGAAAGCGCGCATCGAGGGAACGATCCGCACACTTTCCATGGAATCGATGACAAAAATAAAAGGGCGAATCGAGGCGCTCGTCCAAGGGATTGAAACAGGATTTGCATGCAAGGCTTCCATCGATTATGGCTCCAATTACTGTCAGGTCTTTAATGACGAGCAGGAGACGCTGCTATTCATGGAGTGGGCCCAAGAGCAGCCGGGCATCGAAGTGATCCATTGCTCCGAAGCGATGACAGGAGAGGACTTTGGCTATATGCTTGCAGAGATCCCCGGTTTTATGTTCTGGCTGGGCGTGAATACGCCATATGGACTGCATCATGCCAAGATTGAACCTGATGAAAAGGCGATTGAAGTGGCGCTTCGGATGGTCACCGGCTATTTGGCAAAGAAAGCGACGGAATCCGCATAAATATAAAAAAAACGCCAGGCTATGGCGTTTTTTTGTATCTTGACGGCATAAACATGTAAGAAAAAAGGCTTTATACACGGCAGTCCTCTCATTTCCTTTTCCAGCCTGTTGCTAGGAGAAGGTCTTGTTGTATTTTCGGCAATACTGGAAGTTATTAACACCCATGTGCATAAGTCGAAAATCTAGTCCATTTTCTGCCTGTGGATATTGTGGATTTTGTTGAAAAAATTATCAAAAACACCACAACTATTTTCTTCCTGATGCGTATAAGTATATGAATCAGTAAACGGTACGAATTATCCACAATGGTGTACATGATATTGGAGGACTGCAAGATGAAGAAAGTTTGGATGACTGCACTGATGACCATGATGATTGCCGGCGTCGCCACAACCGCCATTGGTGAGGGTCAGATTCGCATATGGATGGGAAAAGACCGGATCGATACAAGTGTTCCCGCCTCCGAATCCTCCTCGGTTGAAAAGATTGTCCATTCACTGGGCGGATTTACCAGCTATGACGGAAAAACGGGCAAGCTGAGCGTGGAAAAACCAAAAGTCAATATTTTGATCCTGGAAGGCATCCAGCAGGTAAAGGGCAAAAATATTGTCTTCAGCAATCCGATCAAAACGTACAATGACAAAGATGTGCCGCGGACTTTCGGCGTGTTTGTAGAAGTGGACGGGGCGCCTGAAGCGAAGCAGCTGAAAATGGAGCTCGCTTTGATCGATCCGGATGGCAAAGAGGTGGAAGACAAAGAGGTGACCTATTCCACCAAGAACGGGTCCAGTTTTTACTTCTCCCAGCCATTCGTCTCCACGAAGCTGTCCAAGTACGGGACTTACAAAGTGCAATTAAAAATGAAAACAGAAAAATACAAGGATTACGTAGTCGTTGGTGAAAACAGCTTTACTGTAGGCAGATAATGACGTACCGATCAGGCATACATCAGCTGGACTGGTGTATGCCAACTGTATTTTAGGGAGAGTTACAGCCTGTATGCGGTTTCACATTTATCTGGGTCATGGTATAATATAAGCACGAAAAGGAAAGGCCTTTATCGCTAGTTTGCTTAAGAAAGGGAAGATGGAAGCGAATGAAGAACAACTCCGCACGTTCCTCCACAGACGTCGATGGCCCGAGTATACGGATTGCTTGGAAAGATGAGCAATCGATTTTGGCCACATGGCACATGACAGACGGTTATCGACAGGAAGTGGAACAGAAGTTCGCGATACCGTTTGCAGAACTTCCGTTTGTGCTCAGACTGTATGACGTGACTGACCGCTTGGAAGTCCGAAATGATGGCATGGATTCCTATACCGATTTCGATATCAACCATCACTCATCGGAATGGGTATTGTATGGAGTCACGGACAGCGCGGTGTATTGTGTCGACCTGGGGATCAGGATGATTGATGGAAGATTTTATTCGCTGTCAAGATCTGAAACCATTTCACAAGCTTCATAACATAGGACGTTGACGCTGGAAGGTTCTCCCCAAGAGGAGAACCTTTTTGCTGTTTTCCCTACGGAATGCCTCTGGCTTTATCAAGCACCCGGAGCGCAACGGTTAACACCGCCCAAGTCGGCATGGGTTCATCCAGCTTGGTAAGCCATTCTGGATCGGTAAGCAAGCCTTCATTTAGCGCGCGTTTGCCGATGTCGAGCTTCCATGGCGGGACCGCTGGGACAGCCGGCTCCACCAGATCAAACCGGGTCAGATTATGAGTGCGAACGAGATTGGACAATTTTTCCGCATAGCTGGGATCCGTGGCATATCCGGCTGTCTCCAGAGCGTGGGCTGCTGCAAATGGGTCGCTGGCGGTGATCACCTGCTTGTACTTCGGCTGCAAGAGAAATTGGGCATGATCATCGATGGATTGCTGAAAATTAAAATAGGCTTTGAATTCTGAGACACGCGTGATGGTTTGACCATTCTCCACTTCCTGAGAGGCGATGCGCACAGAGCCGGCTGGACCGACTCCTTTGATCCCGAACAAATTATAGGAGGACCGCTGTGTAGCGGGATCTACGGGAATATATTTCCCCCATCCCGATTCCAAAATGGCTTGTGCGATGGTCACCGACGCAAAAATATGATGATCCAAGTAACTTCGCTGGGCTGGACCTGCCACCAAATTGATAAATTCACTTGTCTCCAGCATTCATCCCTCCCTTGGTATCAACATATGGAGGAAAGAAAAAAACAGTCACTGAAGAATCAGGACTGTTTTTCACTCGTCGACGAAGGCTTCGCCAAAAAACGGGCATAGCCACATTTTACGAATTAAGGTTTACGCGGTTGAAAATATTGAACGCGATTATTGAATAAATGGAGCTCTCCCTTGTATTCGCGGGCGATAAACCGGCAGTACTCGTTGGCTTTGTTGTAATCGCCCTGAGTCCCAGCTTCAGGCAGTGTTACCTGAATGTAATGTACTTCTTTCCCGTTCTCTTCCTTGGAACCTACACCGATGATGATATATTTATACGATTTTGGATCTTTGCCGCGAAGCAATAACCATGCATTCGTGCCGTCGTGCTTTTCTTCCAGCTGATAAGGGAAAGCCACATCGCTGTATGTCCATCCTAGTTGTTGTCCCGTTTTTTTAGTGGTTTCCATATAGTGCTGCAACGTCGATTTTACATCCGCAAGCGTTGCCTGCGTGACAGTGGAGCCTTCTACTAGATAAATATAGGCCGATTGCATATTCACGTGGACCTTCACTCCCATACGCGACAAACTTATTTCCAACAAGTAGTGTAGCATTCCTTCCTCCCTTTGACAACTTTGACACAGGAAAGCGACGAAGGAAAACAATTGCTAGTCTTTTCAGAAAAGTGTACAATGTAAAAAAATTAACGAAAATAAATAGAAAAAAGAGACGAATCAGTGGAGGAGTGTGTCCATGCAAGACGTGTCCGTTCGACATGTTTACGAGACGTTAAATACGTTGCGAGCCATTAACGTTGTCAATAAAGAAGATTGGGAGAGAGCGGCGAAGCAGGTAGGTCTGGACTCGTCGGTGCAACTGAATATTCTATGGATTATCTACTGTTATGAGGGGGTACGCGTGACACAGATCGCGGATTGGACTTTCTGGCATCCATCCTCCATCGTCATCCATATTAAAAAGCTGATGGAAAAAAATTTGGTGACGATAGAGAAGTCTGATCAAGATGGACGTGTGGTTCACGTATATCCCACGCAAGCAGGGCGAGAGGTCATTGAAACCAGCCGGAGCAGTGTGCCGATCATCTTCCGCCTGACATATGCCCTGGAGCAGCTGGAGGAACGCTACAGCAGAGCGGTTGTCGGCTTGTTCTTTGAGTGCCTTTCCTTTTTGGCAGAAGCGCTGCACGGCGTTGAAAAGGTTCGCTGGATCCAGGAGAGCGAAGATCGTTCACCGTTTTTGAGCCAGGCCAATATCAGCTAATCAGTAAATAAGCTTGGAGAATTCGCATATGTAAGGAGGGACAGAGACCCTCCTTTTTTATTTTCTATGGAATACTCACCCATGCAGGTGTGGCAAGAATACAGCCCCGCCTGTTTTTCCCTTCCCCAACTACAATGACTGATGAAACCTCTAACCAGTGATGCATAGATTTTCCTTTATAAGGCAAAATGAAGGATAAGCCATTGAAAAAACGTAGCTGTCAATCGGCGATCACCCGTGACGGATACGGAAATAAATGGTACAATAATAAGAAATCTGAATTTTAAAAAAGAATGGAGTGATTGCCGCATGGATCGATACGACAATTTGTATGATGTGTCGGAAACCGCGCAAGTCCGCTTTATGGGACTCGCCTCTGATCAGTCACGTCATGATTTTGGAATTGTCTTTACCCATCGTTTTTATGGGAAACCGTTAGTCATCTGTATGCAAACCGGGCAATCGACCATTCTTAGTTCAGAGGATGCGATTGACCCCAACACACTGAAGCGTATTTTCCGACTGGATTCTTTTGCAGAGGCGGAAGCATTGGCACATTTCTTCCAAGAAAATCTGCCTGCCTTGCAATTTGATGACCAATACTAACGACGACGGTAAGGGAGCAGAAGCCTTCGCTTCTGCTCTATTTTTTTCGTAAAACCAGAGAGGAAATTTTTGCGTTATACATAAATACTACAAAAAGCCCAGCCAAAGGCATGGAAGGATCGGAGTGGGAGGAGTTTGCGGGATGGAAGTGTTCCATTGGGAAAAGGAGCCGATTAGAGGCGCCGTTGTAGTGGTGCACGGTACGGGCGAGCATCATGGGCGGTATTCTCACGTTGTACGAGCTTTGAACGATCATGGTTTTCAAGCATGGGCAGGAGATCTTCCCGGCTGGGGCAAAGCCGACGGAAGAAAGGGCCATATTGATTCCTTCGATGATTATCTGGGGACAGTAGACAGCTGGGTGGATGCGGCGAGAAATCAGCTTCCCCAGGAGTTGCCATTGTATCTGTTTGGTCACAGCATGGGGGGATTGGTTGCCGTGCGATATGCGGAAGTATACGGGGCTGAGCGCTTGGACGGACTGGTTCTCAGCTCACCCTGTCTGCAATTAAAGCTTGCCGTACCACGCTGGAAGGTCGAACTGGCCGGCTATCTGAACAGAGTGTGGCCCACGCTGCGGATTGCCAATGGCATTACTCCTGAGATGGTCACCAGAGATTCGACGGTGCGCGTGCAGTACCAAACCGATCCGTTGAATTACCCAAAGGCAAGCGTACGTTGGTTTAATGAGCTGCTGCGCGCCATGGAATTGGCTTGGAAGGAGAAAGATCAGCTTCGGCTCCCCACATTGATCATGCAAGCGGGTGCGGATCAACTGGTTGACCCTGTGGCAGTGGCGGCGTTTGCCCGGGAATTGCCGTATCCTGAAAAGCAGTATATCGAATATGACGGCTTTTACCACGAAATTTTGAATGAACCGGAACGCGACCAAGTGCTGGCCGATTTGGTGAGATGGTTACACAATCAGCAGGCAAAAACGTGATTGTGACATACTAGTTAAAAAGGATAATGAATATACATCTACGTATCCATCTCTTAAACCCGTAAATAATTGTCTATTGACGCCAATTGGTATGGCATAATAAAATAAATGTAACATAACAATTGCTCAATCAAGTACAGATAATGTTTACGATCAATGTTTTGGGAGGGGATTACTTGTGGGTACGATTGTATGTCAAGAATGTGGAAAGATCATTGATCATTTTGAATCGAATCAAGTGAAAACGCTTTACGGAGTTTGTGACTGCGAATGCAGCAATTACACGAAAGAAAACGAATAAAGAATAATCAGAAGCAGGCCATCGCGCCTGCTTCATTTTGTACCTTATTTCATTTCGCATTTGAAACAAGAGGAGCTTGCTTGCACAAATAAGGATAACAGAGCCAAAGTCCAACCAGGAACAGCAAAAAAGCAACATAAGCAGGAAATAAATGCCAAAAATCCAGATAACCTACGGATACATGTACCCCAATCCCTGCGAGAAAACCGGGAAAGCCGGCTGTGAGCAGGGTCCACCAGATCCAGCGCTCTCCCTGGCGAAACCCCCATAATGATAGCAGCAGAACAGCGATTCCATCCGACACGAGGGCGCCTCCAAAGCCGGCGCGATCATGGGCGATAAGCGGGATCAACCGTTCATTTTCGCCATGCAGCTGATGAGCGTGAGCACCTAGAAAAGCCAGATCGGAAGGAACAAAAACGTGAGTGACCCCGATCAGCGAGATGATCAGACCGGCTCCGAGCAATCCGCAACCAATGATCACAAAGCAGAGCTGTCCCCACAGTCCGCGTTTCCATTGTGAATCATTTACCAAGTTAGGCGGCAGGGATGGCTGCCCTGCAACACTGTGCAAGCCTCGCAGGCTCAAGAGAAAGAAGGGAAACAGCAGCAGGGCAAGAAATGCGTGTAGCCAGTCAAAATAGCCGTACCCGATAAACAGAAAGAAGCTGACGAATCCGACTGTATTGGAAGCAATATAAATGTGGCGGGCCCAAGCGATGCCCCTTCGCAAAGGAAAGATCGCGAACTGCAGATAGATCACGCCGATCGATATCATGGTGCCGGCAAGGCTGATGCGGTCATGCGACATGAAAGGAAGCAGAAGCGGATTCAGTGCATCCAGCTCGGTGGCATCCATCCTGAGAAAGCTCAGATCATAGGGCAAAACGACAGAGGTAGCTGCCACCAGCCAAGCGATGATTCCACTGATGATCATGCCGGCGCCAAGAATGGCTGCCCAGACCCAGCTTGGGATGGATCGGTTTTCTTTTTGCGAATGAGGAAGAATAGCTGCGTCTTGCGCTTGGTAAAAGGCGATGGCCTCGTTCACTCGTTTGGGCAATCCCGGACCAGAGTAGATCAGCCCGCTGTGCAGCTGGATCAAAGAAGCGCCAGCATCCAGCATCAGAAGGGCATCGGCTGGTTCCTGAATCCCTCCCGAAGCAATAATGGGCAGACTTTCTCCGGCCCATTTGCGAATGTGGCGTACCAACTCCAGACTTTGGGGAAAGGTTGATCCCCCCACGATACGGGCAGCGTGATCAGCAGCCTCGATGCCGCCGCCGATCAACACCCCTGCGAATCCGGTTTCCAAAGCCGGTTCAAGCAGCTGTGTAGCGACATCTTCCCGGATATTTGGAGGGATACATAAGAGCAAAGGCAAGTCGCCACGCTTCTGTTCTTTCACGATAGAAAGGAGCTCGCGCCATTCCGTTAGTGACCATTCCTGTGACTGAATTTGCCTTGGGATTTCTACTGTAAAAAAGGAGCAGTACGGCTCCAGCAGCTCCATGAGTGTAAGGAGCTCATAAGCAGCTTTCGCAGGAGAAGAGGCAATCGAACATCCGATTCGCATGGCAAGCGGGACGGGAAGCGTACCGATTCTTTGCAACCGGTTGACCCATGCCGCTGCCCCATCATTGGGGGGAGGATCCGGATAAAAGATGTCGGCCGTTCCAGTGATCCGTTGAATGGGCTGCTCCGTTTTGACGGGAAGAACGGTTACGGGTCCTGCCTCCAGGTAGCCAAAACCAAATTTGGCCAAGGCAGGCAAGGCTCTGGCATGGACATCAAGACCTGCGCCAAGTCCGACAGGGGAATCAAATGAAATGCCGAAATAGCTGGTTTTCAGCTGTTCTGGCGGCTCCATGTGACCAAGCAGTTCAATCACAGCGGGACCAAAAGGCAAAGAAGCAAGTGTCCCCATCGCCGTTAACGCAAGATCGCGCCCTTTTTCCGCGGAAAGGGAAAAGAGCAGGGGACGAAAGAGGGGATGATAGGACCAGTCAGGCATCTGATGGGCCTCCTTTGACGAAGTAGGGTAACCAATGAGCAAGCCAACATGTCTTCAAAAAAGAAGAGGCTTTCCGATTCATTCATGCAACATGCACCGGAGGCCTCTTCATTGGTTGGTTTGAATATTTACGAAAGATGCTGGAAGGTTGGCGATCCAGCCAGTCTTAACCGGAAATCGCTGTTTGTCGTTTGACGACTTTGATCGTGCGCAGGGTTTCATCCTCTGGGCCTTGCACAGGCAGGCCAGCACGAATGTTTTGTTGGATATACTCAATATTATCCTCTGTAATGACCTCTCCTGGCAAGAAGATCGGAATGCCCGGCGGATACACCATCAGAAACTCGGTAATAATGCGGCCAGCGGATTCCTCCAGTGGAATGGTTTCTGTTTCCGCGTAAAAAGCATCACGGGGCGAGAGGGAAACAACCGGAATTTTTGGAAGTGAGATTTTCGGTCTCTCCTCCGGCTGCGCATGGGAAAATTCCACGGACAGATCGCGCAGCGCACCCACAAGCGCTTGGATGGTTTCCTCCGTATCTCCTGCGGTCACGAAGCACAAGATGTTATACAGATCGCTCATTTCCACTTCGATGCGATGTTTTTCCCGCAGCCAGTTTTCCACTTCCCAGCCGGTAATCCCCAGGTCGCGCACATGAATGAGCACTTTGGTCGGATCCATGGCATAGGTGGCAGGCTGCCCCAAAATCTCTGGGCCGACACAATACAGACGCGGGATCTCATTGATCAGGTCGCGGGCACGATTCGCCAATCGAATCGCTTGCTCAGCCAGCTGATGTCCGTTAAGGGCAAGATGCTGACGGGCCATATCCAGCGATGCCAGCAGTATGTAGGACGTCGAAGTGGTCGTCAACATGCTGAGTACGGTTTTCACGCGATTGACATCCACCAGTCCTTCACGCACATTCAAAATCGAGCTTTGGGTTAATGAGCCGCCAAGCTTGTGCACGCTGGTCGCGGCCATATCCGCACCTGCCTGCATCGCGGAGATGGGCATCTCATCGTGAAAATGGATATGAACGCCGTGCGCTTCATCAACCAATACAGGTACTTCATAATTATGGGCGATCCGGACGATTTGCCGCAGGTCTCCCGCGATACCGAAGTAGGTAGGATTGATCACGAGCACCGCGCTTGCATCCGGATGCTGCTGCAAAGCTTTTTCCACCGCTTTTGGTGTGATGCCATGGGAGATGCCCAGCCGCTCATCCATGACGGGGTGAATAAAGATCGGCATGGCACCGGCAAAAATAATCGCTGCCATGACGGACTTGTGCGTATTGCGCGGGACAATGATTTTATCGCCGGGATTGCAAGTCGCCATGATCATCGCCATGATGGCCCCGCTTGTCCCTTGTACCGAAAAGAATGTATGGTCTGCGCCGAACGCTTCGGCTGCCAATTCCTGCGCCTCTTTGATCATCGCCTTGGGATGATGTAAGTCATCGAGCGGGGCGATATTAATCAAGTCAATGGACAGCGCATTTTCTCCCAAAAACTCGCGGAACGTCGGATTCATCCCCATGCCTTTTTTGTGGCCAGGAATGTGAAATTGGATCGGGTTTCGTTTTGCGTGCTCCAACAGTCCAGAAAATAACGGAGTTTTCGCTTGTCTCAAGGGAATCGCCTCGCTTGCCTATAAGAATAAGGGGAAAAAACAAACAAATTGAGTATAGCAAAAACAGGTCGGAAAGCAAGGGAATTTTCATGACTATTGCTAGGGTGGGCAGGAGAAGGTTTGCTTAGTCGAGAAGTGAAAAAGTGGAGGTGGAAAATTCATGAAAACACGTGTAACGGAATTGTTGCAAATCCAATATCCGGTGGTGCAAGGAGGACTAGCCTACCTCGCCTATGCGGAGCTGGCTGCAGCCGTTTCCAATGCAGGCGGCTTGGGGCAAATTACGGCGATGTCCTTGCCTTCACCGGAAGCCCTCCGTGAGGAAATACAGAAAACGAAAAAAATGACAAATCGCCCGTTTGGTGTGAACTTTGCGATCGGACAGCATAACCGCCCCTATGAGCACATGCTGGAGGTCGCCTTGGAGGAAGGGGTGAAGGTGATATCCGTGACAGGCGGTAATCCAGAGCCCCTGTTCAAACGAATGGAAGGTTACGATGTGAAGAAGCTGGTCCTGGTCGCGGCGGTCAGGCAGGCACAAAAAGCCGAGTCCATTGGTGCCGATGCGGTCATGGCAGTCGGTCAGGAAGGGGGCGGGCATCTTGGACGCGATGATATCGGCACATTTGTCCTGATCCCGCGGGTGGTGGATGCCGTCAAGATTCCCGTGCTGGCAAGCGGGGGGATTGGGGATGGTCGTGGCATCCTGGCAGCTCTCGCGCTTGGAGCAGAAGGGGTCGAGATGGGAACAAGATTTATCGCGACGCAAGAGTGCATACATGCGCATCCCGCCTATAAGGAAGCGCTGCTCAAAGGCACGGAGCACGATACGGCCGTGATCAAGCGGACGCTCGGTGCCCCTGCGCGCGTGGTGAAAACAAAAGGATCGGAGCGGATCCTGACTATGGAAGCTGAAGGCGCCGATTTTGAGCAGTTGAAGCCGTATATCAGCGGGAAAAATAACCAGACCTTTATTTATGAGGGAGATGCCGAAAACGGGTTTGGTTGGGCTGGACAGGTGATTGGCTTGATCGAGGACGTGCCGACCGTGGCACAGCTTTTTGAACGGATGTTCTCCGGGCTGCAATCGTCTCTACAACGCTTGGAGCGGATGAACGGGTAATCTTCATATTTTCGCTTCATTCCTCCCATACTAGTGACGACATCAAAAGTGCATGCAACAGGGAGGATGCAGATGACGACGACGGCAAACAAATACATTGTCAAGGATGTATACCTGGAAAAGGAAAAAGACGCAGATTGGCGAATGATCGTCATCGATGAAAATGACCAGACCAATACGCTCGTCTTCGCAGATACGAGTACACTCAGCAGGGCCATTCATCAAATGACCCACATGCTGCCGATGAAACGGCTGAAGGAAGAGGATAAGCAAGAGCTGATCTTCGCCATGGAACAAATCATGCCGCATATTTACCGCAATTACATCCTCGACGAATACGTACTGGAATAACGAACACAAAAAAGAACAGGCACCCGCAAATCAAGAGAAAGCGGACCTGTTCTTTTGCATATAATCTAGACTACCAAAGGCTTACCGCGCTGAGGCAACCGCGTTTGGCTTCGCCAGATTGTACAGCTGTGTCAACACAGCGAATGAATTCTCAATCTTTTTCAATAATTGCGGACCATTAGCAAGGATCGGATCATGGCGGTCGATGCGAATGCCGCACAGCAGTTCAGCTTTCTTCACGGTCTGCAGGCGATTGATGAGGGTGAGCAGACCATCTTTGCCAAGCTCGCTTTGCGCTGTGCTCTCCGGCTGCATATGATCAGGCGACCATACGAAATCAGCGGGGACAGTCTTGAGAATCTGTTCCACCTGCTTCTCCATGGCTTGTCCGATTTGCTCTTTAAACGGAGATTCATAAATGACGGCATACCAGACAAAAAGATGCGTACCCCACAAGCCGATTTGAAAATGAGGATGTTTTTTGTAGCCGCGTTTGTCATTGGCCCAGGCAACCCAGGTATCCTTTGGCGGGTTCACCGTACGCCGCGCATGCTTCGCTACGTGATAGACCATTTCGTCGCCAGTCGATACGCTGAGGACTGGTGCGAAATGCTCGCCCAACGCCACTAATTTTGGCCGGATGACGCTTTTGATGGCTTCCATGCGTTGATCCAAGCCGTCAATGGCAAAAACATCGAAATCTTCTTGCTGAAATCCTGTAAATGAGACCATAGGAATTTTGCGCCTCCCGGGAAGTGAATTTTGACATCTATGGACAAAACAGGCGGTTGTCCTGTGATGATGCGATAAAATCCACCATATAATAACATAATCGAAGCGAATTTTCCCAATAACTTCATGTAGAAAAAGTGTCGGAAAAATCGGATAATAACAAATAACAGAAAGATCTAAAAAAAGGATTCGCGATCGGGAAAAGCGGGTAAAAAAGTAGCAAAAGAAAAAAGTCAGAAGAGGGAATAGCAAAAGTGAAGGTCGAATAATATGATATACCACTCACTCCCTCAACAGACCGCCGCCGCATATGTCAGAGTTTTCAGGAAACGGGAGGGGTTTATGTATGAAGGCACACAAAGAGTTGGAGTACTGCAATGTCGCTGTATGGTTCGATCGCCCCACTGTTCATCAGATGATGCATGCGTTGGTGGAAGCAGGTCTCGATGTTGCCTGGAAAGAATCAAAGAAACAGCTTAAGCTTCAAGTTCACACATCAGATGGACCCAGCACCTTGACGTTTCAAAAAATCAACGGTTCTTTCAAATTTGATGAATGTGACTACTTTGTTCGTGACATCCGATTGGCCTTTACGCTCTATCGCTTCATCGAGCAGGCAAAGGGGCACGCGATTGTGAAAATTGTTGATGAAGGACAGATTGTGGTTCAAAACATCCGCTATGGGGAGGCAGTGAGAATAGTCGAGATTAAAGGAGCTGAGAAAAAAGTGATCTATGAAAAAGCGTGCAGTGTAACGATGGATCAGGTGATTGCGGCGTTGAAACGAAAGGATGCAGAGGAACGGATTCCCGTTCTGCGGCTCGAATTGGATTATGAATTGGCTACGTTGCATGACGCCATTCAAGACAATGACAAGGCACAGGTGAAACGCTCCAAAGAAAGGCTGAAGCAGCTCCGCCGCGAGATGCTTTTGCTGGAAGTGTAACCGGGCAACATTATGGATGATGGGTAGGTTGATCATGGATCTGGATTATGAGTGTTCAGGATAAAAGCGACGCGCTCCGCATGTGAGTAGTGTCGCTTTTTTCGTTTTTGCTTATGGAGACAGTATAATGGGAAAAAGGAGGTGATCCATTCGTGTGGCACATGATTTACGAACGGCTTCGTGGCCAATATCCGACGGTAACGATCGACGGGTGGTGGGGACTTGATGATCCGTTTGCACGAATGATCGGTTCCGTGCTCGTTCAAAACACAACATGGTCAAATGCGAGCAAGGCTCTTACTCGTATGCAGGGGGAAGAGATGCTCGCAGCGGATATACTGGCCCGGCAAACACCAGAGAAGTTGATTCCCGTCATTCATTCGGCAGGCTTTCAGCAGAGAAAAGCCGAGACGATCATTCGCCTGTCCGCTTGGTTGGTGGATCTTGGGGGCATCGACAAGGCAGCTTCTACAGCATTGGAGACCGAAGTACTGCGGCGACAGCTCCTTTCGATAAAAGGGATTGGAGAGGAGACTGCAGACACGATTCTCGCCTATGTGTTTCTTCGCCCTGCCATCTCGGGGGATGCTTATGCAAGACGCTTGCATGAACGTCTAACCGGAGAAAGAGGAACATATGGACCGATCCGATCGGCAATGATGGCACAGCTGCATACACCGGACGAGCTGGGGCTGCTGCATGCGTTGATCGTGGAACACGGAAAAGAGACTTGCCGAAAACGATCGCCGCAGTGTTCAACATGTTCCTTGCAGCCGTTTTGTCAGCATGCCCATGTCTCTGCTGACCAGGAAAGGACTGGTGCATAAATATGCAAAAACTGGCCGCGGATGAAGAAGCAAACAAATCAAATTGCTGGATGGCCAACGCATATGTAAAATAGGGAAGGGTATGTTAGTCTCGTGAAGGTTAGAAAGGAAGAAATTGAATGCCGCCGATCATGTCTTTATTTGTCTCACCTGAAGTGATCCTTGGTCTGATCGCTCTCAATCTGTTATTTATCATCCTTTTGACCATCCTGTTTGTCCGTACCAACCGGATGCGCAAGTTCAATCGCAAAGTATTTACCGGAGTAGGTGGCGACAATCTAGAGAGCAGCTTGATCAGATTGCTGGATGAAATGAACGAGTGGAAGCAGAAGCATAGCGATCAGCAGTTCCAATTGAATCGACTCGCACAGAAAATCGCCAACCAATGCGCCAACCTGAGCGTGATCCGCTACAATGCCTTTGGCGATACGGGAAGCGATCTGAGCTTCTCCTTGGCTCTTTTGGATGATAATCTCAATGGGGTTGTCATCACCAGCATCTATGGACGCGAAGAATCGAGGACTTACGCCAAGCCCATAGAGGGGGGCAAGTCCATTTACAATCTGTCGGAAGAAGAGCTGACCGCCATCAAAAAGGCTTCTGCCAAAATCGGGTAAATCAAGCTGGATTTCCAAAGAAACGGGAGATATCCGTTAGAAGTGTGGGGTTCTTTTCAGCAGAATCCGGCTGATAACGGATATTTCCTGTTTTTGCTGGAATTCTTCCGCTTTTCTCTCAAGACTTTTGGGGTGGCATTGTGTATAATAATGAATGTGGATGATTGTTTGAAATCCTAAAAGTAGGTGATCCGCCTTCATTACCCAAATCGATGTTCGATTCTCGGGGCAAGGCCAAGTTTTGCAACGTTCGTTTGTTGATACCTAGCTCCACTCCTTGGATGCGTAAGTCGGAAACATCGACTGTATTGCGTTAGTCTGGCTTGGCAAAAAAGGAGAATTGAGGCGATAGTTATGGCACAGCGTTTGGCTACCAATTACGCGACCGCCACCTTCACCATGAGTGGAGATGAGCTTGACCAATTCATCAAGCACTTCACAAATGAAAACATCAATGTACAAGTTAAGATTTGCGATAATGGAGATCGGGATGTCATTCTGGCCGACCGGTCCGGCGAAATCCAGTTGAGCTTCCAGCGCATGGGGAATCATTACATCTGCGAAAGCTCATACATGATTAAGGACATTCACTTGGCGAACACGATGCGCAAAGCGATGAAAGCATTTCGCGGGCATGGTATCGTCCATCGCATTTATGATAACTTCACCGTGGTCTATCACTACGATGAAGGTTCGGTCATCAGTATTCAGGAAGTGACCGAAGATGCGGAAGTCTCCGTCTTCGAAAATCATACACACGACATGAAGAAGCAGCTAGAAAGCTTGTTCAGACAGAATGGCGCTGAAGACCAAATTAGCATGATCCGGAAAGAAACGGACAAATGGCTTGATTTGCGTAATTGGGCAATGAAACATGCCCCTGAAAAAGTTTCTTCGATCGACGGAAAATTAGCGGGTTTGTCGCGTCAGTTGTTCACGCTGGAAGCGTAACGACGCGGGCAAACATGAGGACGGGCGCGCAATGCGCCCGTTTTTCTTTTTCCAACATTTAATTTTTGAAAAGGGTATTGTCAATTCGCCCGAAGCATGTTATTTTTGATTTCGTTGAGAAAACAGGATTAGGAACCAGGATTCACTTTAAAGGGTGGATAACATGAGAGAAACCGCCCCCGTTAGTGAATGACGCAGGTCCTAGCGATGTTTAATACTACACATGCTAGGAAGGGGGAACCGAAAGATGGAATACTCTACTTTCGGAAGACACGTTGCCATTGACACATGGGGAGTTCAGTTTGATCTACTGAATGATGCCGAATTCTTGAAAAAAGAAATGATCGAAGCCGCAGAGGCATGTGGTGCTACCGTCCTGAGTGTTCAGGCGAAGCAATTCTCTCCACAAGGAGCGACCGTTCTGGTTCTTCTCTCGGAAAGTCATTTATCCATCCACACATATCCTGAGCGCGGATTTGCTGCGCTGGATTGCTACACCTGTGGTGAAACAGTGGATCCTCAATTGGCGATCGACTACATGGTATCCGTATTGAAACCGGAAAAAATTTATGCGAAAAAATTGGTGCGCGGCATTGGCGAACTTCAAGTTGAAGAGCCTGTGGTGAAAGTGCCAGATATGGTGAAAAAATAAAAAGAGGAGCGAGATGCTCCTCTTTTTTTCGTTCATAAACCGTTTAACGGAAAGGAGCGGTGACGGTACGGCCGAGGTCTCGCACCAGAGCGCCGAAATCGTTTGCAGCGTTGCTCAGGTTGCCAGGAACCGTTGCCGGACCTCCGGTGAAGGTGCGATTGGTATCAGTGAGCGTACCGTTACCACCTGTGATTCCTGTACCGGGGCGATAGCCCGTACCCGTACCGTTGTAGCCGTAGCCATTTCCAGTAGTGGTGCCGTAAGTGGTGCCAGCATTCCCGCGGAAAGTAGTATCCAGGTTACGGATTCTCGTCATCATGCTCGGATCAGATGTGACGCGGATGTTCATCCGAGGCGCTATCGATCTTGTCTGGGATAGAACCTGCTGCTCTACGACACTGCGCTGGCGCGTATCATTGAGTGTGGCAAAACGGGTGTTGACCCCGATTACCGCGTCGTTTCCATAAACGATGGCGGTTGCGCTTTCTACCCCGGGTACCTGGTCGGCTGCTGTGGCCAGGCGGTCAGCCAGCACTCGATTGTACCCTTGGGTGCCTGCATAATTGTTTGCTGTGGTTCCGTAACCGGCGTTATTGCCATAGCGTGTGCCGAGTGTGCCGGTATTGCTGTAATTTCCACGTGTATATGTCGGGGCTTGATAACCATTCAGGCGGTGTGCTTGATCATTGGCGCTTTGCGTCTGCGCACCGCGATTCATGGCTCCGTTATTGTCAGCTGCGTTGTTGTTGCCGCAGGCCGTCATCGCCGCGACGATCATGAGTAACGAAAGCGGATAGACTAGCTTTTTCATTATTTTTGGCCACCTCCAGTAGCTAGTTTGATTCGAGGTGGCCCAACCTACTCAGGGAGTGTAAACCAGATCGCGATAGGGGATAGCAAGTCCATATCCGTCCCAGCCAACCTTGGCGATCAGTGTCAGATGAGGGGAAGCAACCAGTGCCGCCAAGGAAAAAGTGAACGTCAAATTGCCTTGTACCGTCGGCCTTCCCTGGATGAAGCGGGTCGCACAGGATACCCACCCCATCTCCTGCGAATAGGGGGAAAAGGAAGGCTGGACCTGTACATGCGGCACATAATCGACATGCTCCTGTTGAGAAAGCCACTGGTGAAATTGCCCTATGTTCGGATGATTCACATGCAGGGAAGCAGCCTCATAATAGCGCGGCAGCTCCGTAAGCTCTGTGAGCGCAGGTGCGATTAGCACTTGCTTCTTTGGCAGGGAACCATCTGGCCAGAGAGAGCGGGTACCGATTGACCACGGCCGATAGGGATCGTGGGAAACGGAAAGCCTGGAATGATCGGCACAAAACCGGATAAAAGGCAGCATGTGCTCCCGTTTTCGCTTGTCTGTCAACAAAGCGGCAAATCCGGAATGCAGGATCGCACGCAAGGCATCGGGGGAAAAAAGGAGGAAGGCTTTTTCCTGACGTTGACCCAATGGGCCCGACACATGGCTGCCGACTGTTCGCATCCAGAGCTGCTCCTCGTGAAGATAGGTCAATTCCTGTTCATTCGGTAATCTGCGCTTGTGGTATACCGTGTTTGCATAAGGGCTGGTATCCTGCAAGAGAGCTTCCGTGACGATCTCCTGCTTTTGCTCGCCATGAGAGCTGGCTAATTTTCGCGTATGAATGTAAGCAGTTGTTTTCAAAGGTCCTGAAAATCGTGCGGAGAAAGGCTTCTCCAGCAATGCCAGGATTGATTGATCGCAAGCAATCGAGGAGTGTCCAGACGTTTGTGAATCCAGTGATGCCGAGTGTGGATCAAAATATCGTACGCGCTGCCACACGTGAATAGGCAATGGAGTGTCTGGGGGAAAAGGCAGAGCGATGCGGTGGCGCGACAGACTGGAGTCTTCCCAATAAAGGGTAATGTCGGCAAAAGCCTCCTTCGTTTGCGTCCCAGCGGAAGAAATCATGACTTTTTCATCCAGACAATATTGGTAAGACTTGATGCCAATGGGCAGTTTTGTGCGGATTGCAGTTTGTAACAATTGCAAAAGGGCTTCCTCATAGTTCACGAAGCATGGCTCCTTTCAAACGGATGGTAAAACAGGTAGGCAGGCAATGAAAAAGAACGAGTTTTTTCGGAAAGAGGCCAGATGGTTTGCTTGGGACCAAAGCCAGCCAGGAGACAGGAAAACAACGGCAAGGCATCTCCAGTGATCCAGACAGGGGCGACAGGCTTGCAAGAATCCAGGTCTGTCTCATACATGGAGGCCGGTAACAAATGGAATCGGTTTGTCTTCTCCTCTGTGTACAATTGGGAGATCCCTTCGCAAACCCGCAGCCTGTCCTGCTGATAAAGCCCCTTGGATGTGAGCGCGGCAAAAATCGCACAGGGCGAATGAACCTGATCTTGGTGGAAGGGCAATTGACAATCGTAATGTCCAAAGAAGGGCGGATATTCACGCAGCGCCTCCAGCAATTCACTGTTCCTGTCTCCTGGGGACAGAAGGGTGGCCGGTGGCAGCAGATAGCCGTACGGATGGTGAGGGAGGGAATCGGCCACTGCTCCCGGCTCAAAGCGAAGCGTGGCTGCTGAGCAACGTATGGATGGATGATCATGACTGTCTAACCAAGCATTCATAAGCCCTGCGACGATCGCTGCATCGAAGAGCAGGGGAATCTTATCAATAGCAGGGAAGGTTTCATGCTTGGGTGGCAGGCTCCTGCCCCGCATGGTTTTCCAGCGTCTCATCTGATGGCCAAGCTGCTCCAAGTCAGAGTCAAAGGCATAGTGAGGAGAAAGCACCCAATCTTGTTGAAAAGGAAACGAGGTAAACTGTTCGAAGGAAAATATCTCATGCCGGCACGACGCTTTGCACAGGTTTGTTTTATATTGGGTGCCGTCGCTGCGCAGGGAGTAGGCGTTTTCTTGGAAAAAGTGAAAGGAAGTATCCAATAAGTCGGGCTGAAACTGCGGGAGCAGCTCGTAATGGTGCTTTTCGATGTGGCGCGCAAGCTGATTTGGGTCATAATCAGGGGCTTCGAGCGAGATTTGGGCATGGGGGACCTTTTTTTCACTTATATCCAAATAATGAATGAGATCCAGATGACCTGATTTCAAATCTGCCGCATGACGAGCCTGATGAAAGGCCAACTCGACCCCTTGCTGCGAACAGTCTGACGTGAAGGCTTGTCCCATCCTTCCGTCCGGGAAAATCAAATGGAGCAAGATCTCGTGTTGATTTTTTGTCTGTCGCCGGATGAAAGCGCCAGATTGCCAGAGATAGCTTGTCTCAGTCGAGTGTTTGGCGTAAAAGATAGCAAGCAAACCAAAGGAATCGGCTAATTCCATGACACTTTCGGCTATGGACGTCAGGGGATCAGTGAGGAATTTCTTCATTCATCATTCAACCCTCTCTCGTGGAATAGCAGAAATTACCCTTTCTTAACAACTTACCAGTATACAGTGGGGGGTCAACCTGTTACTATAGAAAAGATGCATTTAGACCAGGAGGAAAAAATGAAACGTCAGGATATACGCAACATCGCGATTATTGCCCACGTTGACCACGGGAAAACAACGCTGGTTGACAAACTTTTGATTCAATCCGGTACTTTCCGCAGCAATCAGCAAGTGGAAGACCGCATGATGGATTCCAACGACTTGGAGCGGGAGCGTGGGATCACGATCTTGGCGAAAACCACTTCCGTTCAGTATGAAGGCAATACCATTAACATTTTGGACACACCTGGCCATGCTGACTTCGGTGGAGAAGTAGAACGGATCATGAGCATGGTTGACGGCGTGCTGTTGATCGTAGATGCGTTTGAAGGCTGCATGCCGCAAACTCGATTCGTACTGCGCAAAGCATTGGAAGCGAAAGTGACGCCGATTGTCGTCGTGAATAAAATTGACCGTGAAAATGCTCGTCCACAAGAAGTGATTAATGAAGTATATGATCTCTTCATCGATCTTGATGCCACTGAAGATCAATTAGATTTTCCGATTGTATACGCATCCGGCTTGCAAGGACTTGCAGGGATGGAACCAGACAAGCTCGAAGGCGATCTGAAGCCTCTGTTCAATACCATCATTGAGCATATTCCAGCACCAGAAGCGGATGAAACGCAGCCGCTGCAAATGCAAGTAACCATGCTGGATTACAATGACTTCCTGGGCCGCATCGGTATCGGCCGCGTATATCGTGGCGTCATCAACGTCAACGATATGGTAGCTGTCGTAAAACGTGACGGCTCCGTGAAAAAAATGCGCGTGCAAAAACTGTTCGGTTTCAGCGGTCTGCAGCGCGTTGAGCAAAAAACAGCCCGTGCCGGTGATATCATCGCGCTGGCTGGTCTGGAAGACATCAACGTAGGTGAGACTGTATGCCATGTTGATCATCCAGATCCGCTGCCGCTCTTGAAAATCGATGAACCGACTCTGCAGATGACGTTCTCCGTGAATAACAGTCCGTTTGCCGGCCGCGAAGGAAAGCACGTTACCTCCCGCAAGCTGCGCGACCGTTTGATGTCTGAGCTGGAAACCGACGTGTCCCTGCGTGTAGAAGAAACGGATTCTCCGGATTCCTTCATCGTGTCTGGACGCGGCGAGCTGCATCTTTCCATTCTGGTGGAAAACATGCGCCGTGAAGGCTACGAGCTGGCTGTATCCAAGCCTGAAGTCATCATCCGTATGATCGATGGGCAAAAAATGGAGCCGGCTGAGCGCCTGACCATCGATGTGCCGGAAGAATATGTGGGCAGTGTCATGGAGACGCTTGGTTTACGAAAAGCGGAAATGGTCAATATGATCAATAACGGCTTCGGTCAAGTTCGCTTGGAGTTCATCATTCCTTCCCGCGGATTGATCGGTTATCGTACCGAGTTTTTGACCATCACTCGCGGATACGGGATTTTGAATCACTCCTTTGAAAGCTACCGTCCATTGGTACCTGGCGCTGTTGGCGGACGCCATGCCGGGGTACTGATTTCCCATGAAACGGGTACAGCAAGCACATACGGTTTAATGTCCGTAGAAGATCGCGGGATCATGTTCATTCATCCAGGTACGGAAGTTTACGAAGGTATGATCGTCGGCGAGCACAACCGCGATAACGACCTGGTGGTTAACGTATGTAAAGAAAAACATGCGACCAACGTGCGTTCCGCAAACAAAGATGAAACAGTGAAGATGAAAACCCCGCGCACATTGACGCTGGAAGAAGCACTGGAATACTTGAACGATGATGAGCTGTGCGAGGTAACGCCACAATCGGTTCGTCTCCGTAAAAAATATCTGAACAAGTCTGATCGGGAGCGTTATGAGAAGCAAAAACGCTATGAAGCGGCTCCTCAAGCATAATTGCTAAAGACGGACAAATCCGCTTGCTTTCGGGCAGGCGGATTTTTTATGTGACTTTTATTCTTTTCATTTGTTAGACTGCCTGCAATCGCCACGCCCTCTTTCCCTTTCCCTACCAACATGTATGCACAACATAAGAGCCCTTTGAAATCTGTTACTTTTGTCACAAACCGTTATTTTGACAGGTGGTGTACCTATTGATAAAGTAGACATGATAGATAAAATTGAGGTGAAAATCGTTGATAACGAAATACTGCTGCATGTATGCAAGAATTATGCGCGGGACAGGGAGGGACCACAAATGGAATGGATGGAATTAGTCTCTCAGTATGAGCCTGCCAACCCATCTGCTTTGACTTTTTATGATCAGCTTCGCATGTTGCTGGATCACTATCGCTTCTATATTATCTTTGTTGAGCTGTTTGTCGTCTATTACTTGGGATTTGCGACACGCATTCGCATGCCGATCTTAAAAACGGTGCTGCTGGTGGCAGTGATGCTGGTGGGAGCGGTCATTTTTACGATTCTCGATGTGCAGCTGCCTGTAAAAAGCGCAATGTTCGTAGCCTTGGTCATTCTGGTCGTAGTGCGTCTGCGCTCCATACCTAAAAAGAGGGGGAACCCTGAATGAAGTTAGATGACGCTTTGTTTAACTGGCTGCAGATTCAGGTTGTAGCAGCCGCCAGGCCACATGATGTGTCGGCGCAAGAGACTGCTTCCTTTTTCCTAGAAATCTTGACGAATGACCACCATGTCAGCGAACCGAGCTACGAGGAAGATGACGTCAGCTATATCCTGTCTTTTTACATAGATGGTCAGCGGCATACGAAGCGTTACGATAAAGAGAACGTCGATTCATTGCTGATGGCCATCGAAAGTGAACCGAAGTATAATCAATAACCAGTTTTACAAACAGAGAAAACGGGTAGGTAAAAGGTATGGAGAGAGCAAACAGAAGGGGATAAAAACGCATGGTGAATCTTATCCGTAAGACCTTAACGAACAAAGAAGGCTTCATGATTTTTATTCTGTGGAATCACCTATGGGTCGCAGGATTGCTGGCAGCCGCCGAAAATGTGAATTACTGGCAGGTCGTCTCGGCTGGTTTGTTTTTTACATTAGTCGTATCACCTCTCTATTTCTGGAAAAAAGACAGCAAAGTGATTCGCTACCTAGTCGCAGCAGGCTTCCTCTTTTATTCGTACTCCTTTGATCATTTCTCGAATTTATCGGGCATCTCGTACTTATCTTTTATTATTTTAGGATTTTTGGCAGCATATCTGGATTGGAAGCTGATTGTGACAGCGGGTGCTGTGGAAATCACGGCCACTATCACCGGTTACGCAACTGGTCTGGTTCATTTGTTTGAGGGAGAAGTTTCCCAGCTCATCCTGATCATTCGCATTGTTTCGATATTGCTGATGATCGCTGGCCTGATTTATTTATGCCTTGCCGGACAAGCCTCGCTGAAAAAGGCGGAGAACGCCCGGAAAGAAGCGGAAGAAAAGGAACAGCAAGTGGTCGAGCTCCTGCATAAAATTCATCAAATCACCAACAAGCTGGATGCGACTTCCGAGCAGGTACATGAACATGCAGAGGTCACCAAGCGGAATAATGACGAAATGATGCTCGCTTTCCGCGAAGTGGCGACTGGGATGGAGGCACAGGCCAACTCTACGGTCAAAATCGAGGAAGATGTGCAATCCATTGATCAAGAGATCGAGCATGTGAGCGAGCAAGCAGGCGCGATGAAACAAGAAGCGGAAAAGAACAACGGTCGACTTGCAACCGGGATTCAAATGATGAATCAATTATCCGAGCAGATGGAGCATATCGTCGGTACGGTCCATATTGCTTCTGAAACGATCTATCAGCTGAATCAGCAAGCGGAAAAAGTGGAACAAATCGTCGGTACGATCAATCAAATCGCGACGCAGACCAATTTGCTGGCACTGAACGCGGCAATCGAGTCGGCTAGGGCTGGAGAGCATGGACGCGGCTTCGCTGTCGTGGCAGACGAGGTGCGCAAATTGGCCGAGCAAAGTGCGCAAGCGACACAGGAGATCGCCGCGATCCTTCAATCCCTTCACCAGGAAAGTCAAAATGCCGTTTCCCACATGAAAGATGGGGAATCCTCGGTTGCGATCGGACAAGAGCTTGCAACGAAGACGTTAACCTCCATCGAAAAGGTCAAAGCAGGGATGGAAGGCTTTATGGGAGCGGTTGAGATCGTGCTGAGCAGCGTGGAGCATGTAAAAGTCCGCTCCGGTCAGGTAGCCGGTGAAATGTCGACCATCACGCATGTAACCGAAGAGGCTGTGGCGAGCCTGGAGGAATTGTTTGCGACGGCTGAGACACAGCATGAGAAAATCAACGAAATCAACAATGAGATCCGACAATTGAATTTGCTCTCGTCGGAGCTGCAAAAATCATTTCAACGATAAAAAATGCAGAAGAAACCTGGTACGCCGGTCCGTTGCCGGCAGACCAGGTTTCTTTTTTTGTATGTTCCTTGCAACCTTTCGTCAAAGTTCTCCGTCTGTAGTGGTGCTCAGGTACTCATGACAAAATACAGAAGTAAAGGGGAAGATTGACTTATGAAGAAATACTTGACAAAACCTGTACTCTCCGTACTTGCTGCCGCAACCATCGTAGGGGGTGTGACGCCAGCAGTAGTGGCAAATGCCGATACATTATTGCGGACTAGCTCCGATAGCAAAGTGGTGATGGACGACGACTACCTGAAAGAAGCTCGCTACAAGCTGAAGGATCTGATTGAAGATGATCCGGCAAGATTGGCGCTGCTCCTCAAAACACAGGGAGACAACCTCTATATTGTCATCGACGAGCTCGACGTGGATGTGAAGCTGTCAACCGTCATTGATAATTACGAAGACAAATGGAATGACATCTACGAGGAATATTATGATGATATTTATTTGGAACTTCGTTATGACGATGATGACGATGACGACCAAGATAATGATGATGACGACCAGGACGAAGATGACAATGATAATGAAGGCTTCGTATCATTGAAGCACGAAATCAAAGGCAATACGGTCTATGTAACCGGTGAGGTAACGGACGATGTTACCCGTGTGAACCTGACCACCCCAACAGGGACAAAAATTGAAGTGACGCCAACATCGGATGATACGTTCACAGTCAGCTTCGCTGCAACAACCAGCTCTACTTCGCAATATGTAACCGTTAAAGCGTATGAAGACGACACCTTGGTGGAATCGAAAAAGCTGCGCATCAAAGCAGGAACAGTGGAAGATAAGAATGTCCTGTTGCACTCTGTGGCTGCCTATAACGCCGGAAAAGATGAAATTAAGGTACAGGGAATCGTCAAGCTTGATGCGGATGAAGTATATGTAACCTATGGTGGCGAAAAGAAAAAGGCAACCTTGAAAAAAATGTGGGATGAAACCGGGACATTCTCGGCTACTTTCAAGGCAAATGACGATGATAAGGAAGTTCTCGTAGAAGCTTACGAGGATGGAGAGAAAATCGACTCGGATACCGTAGCCATCTTGGGCGTCAAGGATCCTGAAGTTGATCAACCGGACACATACACCGTAACCGCTACAGCCGCTTTCAGCCCGAAAAATAAAGTGGTGCAAGTAAAAGGAAATGTAAAGGTGTCCAGTGATGCAGATGATGATGAATTGAAATTGTACGTAGTGGCACCGGATGGCAAAAAACAAGAGGTTCAATTGAACAGCAACGGAAGCTTCGAGAGCAACATCAGCTACCAAAACCGTTCATTCAGCTCCAAGACGATCCGTCTGGAACTTTACCAAGATGGCAAGCTGGTTTCACAGACAAACGTCAGCTACACTTTGCCAGCGATTGTAACGCCTCCCGTGCAAAAGAAAATTACCCTTCCTGTAGTTCCTCCTGGCCATGCGAAAGATAAAAACAAAGGAAATGGCAAGGGCAATGGAAACGGCAAGGGGAATGGCAACTGGAAGAGCCAAGGACAATGGCAAGGAAACGGACAAATTCAGCTGTCTGTGCATGGGAAACAACTGGGACTTCAAGTAAATGGGAAACATGAAGGGAAAAAAGGCGATCGCGACTAATAAGGGCTTCGATACGAACCCACGTAGTCGATCAGCTGTTTCACGTACTCCCCGATAATTGGGATCGAGATAAATTTGCTTAACAGCCATCCGAGAATGGCAAGGACGATCGCCGTTCCGATCGTGAGTCCTAAGCCCCGTGCAAGTCCTGCGAGGAAATTGGTCCAGAGCAGCTTGCGCGGGGCTGTATAATTTTGAATGACATCTGCCAGGCGAATATCCTCCAAAAAGATCGCAATCTTGTCCATACGCTGGTTCACTTGCCGGACCTGCTGCAATTCATCCACCAATCGATCGATGCGATCCAGGAAATGCTGGCTAGGACGATGAAGGTGATTCTTCATTGGAAAAAGCCCTCCTTCTGTAAGGGGTTTGCTTAAACAACCTGCCACAGGTACAATAGATGTACAATCTTTTCCAAGGGAGGAATCGGAGTGGCTGAAACTGTCGCCCAATCACTATCGGAAGAATTATTTGCGCTTCTGCAAAAGGAACGCTTTATGACGCTGGGCTCCATCGATCATGAATCGGGAGCGCCTAGTCTCAGCTCCCTATCATGGGTGTATGCGCCCACTCAGCAAAAAATACGGTTTGCCGTCGATAATCGGTCTCGCATAATCGCAAATATTACCAAGGAACCACAGGTGGTGCTCCACCTGATCGGCGCAGGATCTTCCTACGCCATCAACGGGAAGGCGAAGGTGACCGCCGAGCGACTCGAAGGGGTACCGCTGAAACTGGCTGCCATCGAGGTTACGATCGATGCGGTACGCGATGTTATGTTTTATGGTTCCCGTATTTCCGTAGAACCTCAATATGAAAAAACGTATGATAAAAATGCAGCGGAAAAGCTTGATAATCAGGTCATGACGGCGCTGCGCGGTCTTGCGGTCGAATAAGCTTGCATAGAAAAAAGCTACTTGGTGCTCGCCAAGTAGCTTTCTCTTTTTTCTTATTGTACATTCAGGACAGGCGTAGGTTTCGTTTGTGTGTTGGACATATGCTGTGCCAAACGTTTGTTGTAACCATTTACCCAAAGATTTTCGATAAATTTCGCTTCTTCCTCAGTCAATGGAGCCACTTCGGATGCCAGCGCAAATTCCTTCAGGTTGGCTTCGCTCGTGATGTTTGGCAGCACCGTCACGATCGAAGGATGGTACAACGAGAATTGAATCGCCAATTGGCCAATGGTTCTTTCTTTGCCGTCGAACAGGCCTTTCTCTTTCATTTCTTGCACGACTTCCAGACCGGCATTCATCCAATCCAGCGGACGGTGACTGCGGTGGTCGCTCTTGTCGAAGTGCTTGTTTGGATCATAGGTGCCGTCCAACAGACCGGATGCATGCGGCACACGCACGATCAAGGCGCGGTTTTCTTGCTCGGCGACAGGGATCACGTTGCGTGCAGGATCTTGCTCTAGGATGTTATTGATGATCTGGATCGCTGCGTAACCAGGGCGTTTCAATGCTGCAATCGATTCGTCTTCCCACCCGATATCAGGGCCCATGGCTGCGCCGTATTCACGGATTTTCCCTTCTTTTTTCAGTTGGTCCAGAGTGTCGTGAACCTCTTCGCTATGTACCGCTTCCATACGAGGGTTATGCAATTGGAAGAAGTCGATATAATCTGTGCCAAGACGCTTCAAGCTTTGCTCGCAAGCGTAGCGGATGTGTTCCTTGGACCAATTTTGCGGCAGCTCGGAGTGGCCTTTGCGCTCACCCGGCAGGTTGTAAATGTCGTAGCCGAACTTGGTCGCAATCACTACCTTGTCACGGATATCGCCGAGCGCATCTTTCAGGATGGTTTCTCCCAAGCCATTTCCGTATACGTCTGCTGTATCAAAAAAGGTGATGCCGTAATCGTCATAGGCGGATCGGAGCAGGCGTTTGCCCACCTCTGCATCGGACACGCCCCACCATTTGGTTGCAACAGACCATACGCCGAAGCCAACTTCAGATACGGTCAGGTTTGTTCCAGGAAGGGAACGGTATTTCATTTGTCCATCTCTCCTTCTGTGAGTTAAATCATATCCCACCCTTATCTTACCACGTTCCTTTGGACGGATGAAATGCAAACACGGACAAGTTATTTACAGGTTTGTGAAGGTTGCGCCAAATTACCGATTGACAAAAAAATCCGAGTGGGCTAGTATAGATTCAACTTTAAATGAATAGCAAACTTCTTATCCAGAGCGGCGGAGGGACTGGCCCAATGATGCCCGGCAACCAATCGTCTGTAGAACATACAGGCAGATACGGTGCTAATTCCTGCAGAGTGGTGACACTCTGATAGATGAGAAGGGTTTGCTTACGGAAACGTAGACAAAGCCTTCTTTCGAAAAGAGGGCTTTTTTATTTGCCCAAATCATGACGCTGAGAAAAGAGCTTGGAGGGTGAAGAAATCATGCATGTACAGACAAAGTTGGTACAGATCGGGGTAGGATCAGATGAAAAAACGGGGGCCGTCAGCATACCGATTCATCATGCAACGGCTTATCGCCACCCGGGACTCGGGCAAAGCACCGGCTTTGATTATACCCGTACGGCGAATCCGACACGCGCGGTGCTGGAGCAAGCCATAGCCGAGATCGAGTCGGGGGACGCGGGCTTTGCCACGGCATCTGGAATGGCAGCCATCCAGACGATCATGGCGCTTTTTTCCCAAGGCGACCACTTCGTCGTATCGCTGGATCTCTACGGCGGGACGTATCGGTTGTTTGAACAGGTGTTGAGCCGTTATGGCCTTCGCTTCAGCTACGTAGATGTGCGTGACACAGAGGCGGTTAGAGCAGCGGTTCGTCCAGAAACAAAAGCGATCTTTGTGGAGACCCCGACCAATCCGTTGATGCAGGTCACGGATATAGCAGCCGTTGTCGAAATTGCGCGTGAAAACCGGTTGCTGACCATCGTGGACAATACGTTCATGACTCCTTACTGTCAACGACCGCTGGAGCTTGGCGCGGATATCGTGTTTCACAGCGCGACTAAGTATCTGGGCGGACACAATGATGTGCTGGCGGGATTGATTGTCACCAAAGGAAAAGAGTTATCAGAACAGGTGAAATATCTGCACAATTCAATCGGAGCTGTCCTCGGACCACAAGACTGCTGGCTGTTGATCAGGGGCATGAAGACGCTTGCCTTGCGGATGGAACGGCATGAAGAAAATGCTTTCCGGGTCGCACGCTTCCTGCAGGAGCATGATGCCGTGACCGAGGTGTTTTATCCAGGACTGACGAGTCATCCCGATCATGAGGTTCAGAAAAAACAGGCTTCCGGTTTTAGCGGGATGGTGTCTTTCCGCATTCGTGACGCGAAGCTGGTGGGACCTTTCCTGCAGCATCTGCGCGTGATCTCGTTCGCGGAAAGTCTTGGCGGTGTTGAATCGCTTTGTACATATCCGGCTACACAGACGCATGCGGATATCCCGGTGGAAATCCGGGAAAAAGTAGGGGTTTGCGATCGACTCATCCGCCTCTCGGTGGGAATCGAGTATGCAGATGATCTGATTGCGGACCTAGGGTATGCGCTCGATCAAGCTGTGAAGACAGGAGGGTGTTGTTGATCATGAACTTTGCCACCAAACTGCTGCATGGCCGAAGCGGGATTGATCCATTCACCGGTGCTTCTTCGATTCCGATCTATCAGGCATCGACCTTTCATCAGTTCGATCTGGACCAACCAGGCGTGTATGATTACGGACGTTCAGGCAATCCGACACGGCATGCGCTGGAAGAAGCAATCGCCGTGCTCGAGGGCGGGTCACGCGGCTTTGCATTCGCATCCGGCATGGCTGCGATTTCCGGAGTGTTCATGCTGTTTTCTACAGGAGATCATCTGATTGTACCGGAGGATGTGTACGGAGGGACATATCGTTTTTTGACCAAGATTCTTTCCCGGTTAGGGATTGAAGTGAGCTTCGTTGATACGACCAGGATCAGTCAGATAGAAGCCGCGATTCGTCCGAATACGAAGGCCATATTTATCGAGACGCCGTCCAATCCGACCTTAAAGGTTACCGATTTGGCAGCGGTCAGCCGTTTAGCCAAAGCCCATCAATTGCTGACGATCGTAGACAATACCTTCCTGACCCCGTATTACCAGCGTCCGCTTGAATTAGGAGCTGATATTGTCATCCACAGCGCGACCAAATTCATTGGCGGGCATAGCGATGTGGTCGCAGGACTGGTCGTCACCAAAGATGAGGAACTCGGAAATCAGCTGTACCTCATCCAAAATGGCATGGGAGCCGTGCTCGGTGTGCAGGACTGTTGGCTCGTCATGCGCGGGCTGAAAACGCTGAAGAGCAGACTGGATGTAAGCACGCACAGCGCGGGAAAAATTGCCGCTTGGCTGGATCGCCACCCGCATGTGCAGCGCGTCTACTACACAGGTCTGGCTGCTCATGAAGGGCATGAGCTGCAAGAGCGGCAGGCGAGCGGTCATGGTGCAGTGCTCTCTTTTGATGTGGGCAATCGGGATATGGCCAAGGCATTATTTGATGCCGTGCGGTTGCCCATCGTTGCGGTGAGTCTCGGAGCGGTAGAGAGCATTCTGTCGTATCCGGCGATGATGTCTCATGCTGCAATGCCGGCAGAGGAACGACTGGAGCGGGGAATTACAGACGGACTGATCCGCTTGTCAGTTGGCTTGGAAGATGTTGATGATTTGATTGCAGATTTGGAACAGGCATTGGCGATTGCGGCTGCGAAATGCTTGGCTAACCGTTAAGAGCATTCCAATGAGAAAACCCCCGAAAGGATTGTTACTCCTTAGGGGGTTTTTCGCTTTTATTCACAGGTATTTTCTTGTTTCCTTCCGGCTTGGCTTTGGACGACTTGTTCATTCTTTGCTCATTCTCCCGGGTAGAGGGACGTTCCCGTACCTCTACGTCACGCGGAGCTTGCGGAATGAGGCGTCCAGCGATATCAGCCAGTTCCTCCACGAAGCCGCTTACCGGGCGGCCTTTCCGTATGTCCGCCGCCATTTCTCGCAAGCGTTGAACGATATCAGGATCTGCTGTGACGAGAGCGGTTGCCCCCTGTGGATCTTCCTTCAACGCTTCAGCAACGGTGTATTTGATGACACCGACCTCTGGCCGATCCAATTTGGCATTCACATCAATTCCGACTACCGCCCAGCGCCCAATCACAACGGCTGTCGCATCATTCACGTTTTTTACACGAGAGGCCAATTGAACCAGACGTTCCGCTTTTGCCTGGGGGGACTGGTTGTATTTCGGTGATGGCGCAGTTTGCTGCACGCGCTGTGTACGCTGTTCCTTTTGATTGGGTTGCGGGGCCGCCTGGTTGGCTGGCGGTTCATTCGCTGTATTGCAGGCTGACAACAGCAGGCAAACGGTTAGCAGTGCCAAAAACGGTTTCACGAGATAAACTCCTTTCTGGATATTGACCTGTGTTCCCGATGTGAAAATGGAATCAGGATGGCTTGCACCAAGTACTTGTAGTGTTTTCAGGCTCGCTGGTTTTCATACCCGGCTATGTGTTCGTCTAAGTAGGGCATGGCTGACATACACATTAGTAAATCGCCCTGCGGTAAACAAAAGCAACCCTCTATTCTTTGCATAAATTATACGAGACGGGAAATAGGAGGCGAGATTTTGAAAAAAATCTACGTACTTGACACAAACGTACTCCTGCAAGATCCAATGGCGATTTTTTCATTCCAGGATAATGAAATCGTCATCCCAGCGGTAGTGCTGGAAGAGATTGACTCCAAAAAGCGTTACATGGACGAGATCGGGAGGAATGCTCGCTATGTATCACGGCTTTTGGACAGCTTTCGTGTAAACGCCCGCTTGCATCAGGGAATTACGCTGGAAACGGGTGGCGTGCTGCGAGTGGAATTGAACCACTCGACACTAACCAAGCTGCAAACCCATTTTCACGAAATGACCAACGATAACCGGATACTCGCGGTCGCGTTGAATTTGCAAGATGAAGAAAATCTTTCCGCGAATGCCAGACCGGTTATTCTGGTCAGCAAAGACGCGTTGATGCGGGTGAAGGCGGATGCCTTGGGGCTGACAGCGGAAGATTTTTTATCGGATCGAGTGGTCCGGGAGTACTCCAGCATCTATCCGGGATATTTGAAAATGCTGGTAGCCTCGGAAATCATCCAGCAATATTATGCCCAGCGAAGGCTCTCTCTCGCTCAATGGTTCCCGAAATATCAATTTCATCCCCATCAGTTTTTAGTGATGAAAGATGAATATAACCAGTCCGTTTCGGCGATTGGAAAAGTGGATAGCGAAGGGAAAACGTTAGAGATGCTGACGATTGATGAAGATCCGATCTGGGGGATCAAGGCGCGGAATGTGCAGCAGCGTATGGCCACCGAGCTGCTGCTGCGCGACGATATCCCTCTGGTCACGATGACGGGAAAGGCGGGGACGGGAAAAACGCTGCTGGCATTGGCAGCCGGATTACTGCAGATTGAAGATTTGCAAAAGTACAAAAAGCTGCTCGTAGCTCGCCCCATTGTTCCACTCGGCAAAGACATCGGCTTTTTACCAGGGGAAAAAGAAGAGAAATTACGGCCTTGGATGCAGCCGATTTATGATAATCTCGAATATTTGTTTAATACGAAACGTCCGGGAGACTTGGACAAAATACTGGCGGGGATGGGCAGCCTGCAGGTAGAAGCCCTGACCTATATCCGCGGCCGTTCCATCCCGGGACAGTTCATTATCATCGATGAGGCGCAAAACCTGACCAAACACGAGGTCAAAACCATTTTAACGCGTGTGGGGGAAGGGTCGAAAATCGTCCTGATGGGTGACCCGGAGCAAATCGACCATCCGTATCTGGATGAAAGCAACAACGGATTGACCTATGTGGTCGAGATGTTTAAAGATCAGAAGCTGGCAGGACATATCCGCCTGGAAAAAGGCGAGCGAAGCATACTGGCTCAGTTGGCAGCGGATTTGCTGTAAAGAAATCGTGAATAAGATCTCTCGAGACGGATCATAATACTATCATCGAGCCCAGTGATCAAGGTAAACAATGATTTGCCTTTCAGGAGGCGAAACAGCGTGGATCCAGATGATCACGTCCGACATTAGTCGAATTGGTGGAACCGGTACTCTTTAGGATCGACTCTATATTGGAGGAGATGTGTCAAAGAGGATTTCCGTTAGTACCCCAAAACATTGGTGCTCGATGAAAGACCGCTTCCATTTGGGGGCGGTTTTTTCTGTTTGTGGTGATTCCGGGGCTGCTTGGGGAGAGCATGTTCCCAAACTCCGCTTCATTTTTCGCCTTGCAAGGGAGCAGAATCTGTCCGCTCCGCAGCAAATCGCGGGGGTGTGCAAAAAGTGGCAAATGCTTTGGAGCTTAGCCAAGTTTGCACCCCTTTTTCCCGCGATTCACTGCTCCGCTGGGTCGGGCTTCGCAGGCGCTCCGTTTGGGAACATGCTCACCAGCGTAGCCACAGCTCTTAAAAGAAAATGAAAAAGTNCCGTTTGGGAACATGCTCACCAGCGTAGCCACAGCTCTTAAAAGAAAATGAAAAAGTCTAAAGTCTAAAACGCAGAAAGCTAACCGTGCTCCACGAATCCGGATACATCATTTAGGGGGCGATGTATTCTCTTATTACACAATCAAGTATAATCATTCGCCACGTGAGGAAGGGAAGAACGGGACGGGCGTAGTTTTTGTCACACCTTCCGAGGTGGAGCTTGTAAAAACGGTACACGTCTGTCACGCAACCTCTACGCATGAATACGCTTTCTCGAAACTTTTGCGTGACGTACCGTTTTTACAAGCGGAACCGGACAGGTTACTCTCCCTTGTCGGTGTGGCAAGTACGGAGCCCCGCCCGTTCTTCCCTTCCCCCACCACAATGTTTGCACAAACCAAGAATGTCCAGGAAACTCCCCCATAGATATGAAATGGGAGGAGGGGAGCTTGTATGGTGGATCTGAATTCATCGATTTCATTTCTCATATATGTCACAGCTGTATCGAGTGCGGCAGCGGGCGTGACGGAAGCCTGCAAATCCGTCGTGCCTTTTCTGGGGACCGATTACGTCGCGGAAGAGGATTGCATGGAAGATCATAATATGGCGGGTCGCCTTGCTCATTATAAAAAGTTTCTAAACTTGTTGATTTCGGTTTTATCCGCAGGCTTTATCTTCGGGATTCTTGGACTTGACCCTGCCTTGATTTTAATGGGAAAAGAAGAAGCGTATGTGGCGGATCCGTGGAACGCAGGCATTTGGGTCTGGGGGATCGTCGCCGTTTTTGCTTCGCCGTTGTTTCATTCGCTTCTGAAAATTCTCGAGGGATTGCGTTCCAATATGGAGCAAAATCCATCCATGCCCAAGCCTCGCCAAAAGGTTAGCGGCCGAAAGCGATAACCTTGCCGACCCGTCCTCTGCTGGTATAAGATAGCGGTATGAAAGATGCAAAGTCCTTCAGAGGGTAAAGGAGTACGGAAATGAAGAGACACAAACGAATCTGGGCTTTTTGTCTCATGGCGGTGCTGCTGCTCTTGGCAGCCGGCTGCAGCGGGGGAGAGTCCACGACCAACGAAAATGGCTTGTCCGCCAGCTTTGATGCAGAAAACGCAAAGGAATACGGCATCAGAGGCGTTTACCTGGGACAAGGGATCGCTGAAGCCATGCAGGAGTTAAAACCGACTCAATATGAATTTATGGATGCTGAGACGCGACAAAGCATGACAATCGATCAATTGGCCAAAGGCGAAGGCACCGTCAGCATGGGCATGATCCTGATCGATAAAGCCCAGCTTATGATGAAAGTCCGAGCAGGTGTCGTCGAAAGCATTATCATGGGAAGTGTGCCGACCGAAGCAGGAAAACAGTTTGCCACAAACCGTGGCTTTCCGCTGTATGGAACCGTGGAGGAATTGAAGCAGCTCTATGGCAATCCGACATCGGAAGGAAATGAATGGGTTTATAAAGGGAGTAAGTATCAAGCGCTGTTCAGCATACACGAAGGGAAAGTAATCGGCTTTCGCTTTGACCCCGTGCAATAAGTTTGAACCCCACCCGTCAGAAGACAAGGTGGGGTTCGTTTATACATGCAACGAAGGCTAAGCCAAGTTTTCTAGTTTACTCTTCGATCCATTGGATGTCGGTTGTATAGGCACGGGCGATCCCATCGATTAAATCGGTCAGATTCCGGTCTACCGCATACAAGGGTGTGTGGTTCAGTTTCTCCGGGATTTGCAGCAAAATATGTTCCTTCATTTGCTCCAAGGCCGCCCATTGCTCTTGCGAGGAATTGTTCGGCTCGGTAAACTGAAAAAAGGTGACCAGATCTGCCAGCAGATAAGCATTTCCGGATAAGCCGAGAAATCCGTAATCGCTGTCCGGCGTTTCCGCAAATCCTTCTGGCAACCGCCACAAAGCGAATGATTCACCTGCCATTTGATGCTTGCCCAAAATGGAGAGGAGCTGCTCGCACTCTTCTTCTGATTTGACGATGAGCATTTGCTGCGCACGGTCAAAAACCGCTACCTGTTCACCGATTTTATGTACGACTTGTGCGTAAAAGCCCGGTAATTTACCCGCAGGCGCTTCCATTTCTACACCATACATACGTTCCAGTTTCAAGTTTCCACCCCCTGTGTATCATACCTGTATGCTCATTATAGCGAAAAGCGAGGAGAGAAGCATGTCCCTAACCATTAAGAGCTTTACCTCAGGCCCATTTGAAACCAATTCCTACTTGCTGACCAATGAGGCTACCAATGAACATATTGTCGTCGACCCGACCTTTGAGCCGCAGAAACTGCTTGCTGCACTGGAAGGCAAGAACGTGGTAGCCATCCTGCTGACGCACGCTCATCTGGATCATATCGGCGGCCTTAATGCTGTACGAAAGCTGACAAATGCACCCGTCTACATTCATCCCTTGGAACAGAGCTGGTTGAGTGACCCGCAGTTGAACGGCAGCGCACGCTTTGGCATGACCGCTCCCATCATCTGTGAACCGGCTGAGCACGAGCTTCACGATGAGCAAACACTCTCACTGGCAGGATTGGACATTCGCGTGCTCCACACCCCGGGACACTCACCAGGAAGTTGCTCATTCGTCATCGACAAGCATTGCATCGGAGGCGATGCCTTGTTTGCTCGCTCCATCGGACGGACGGATTTGCCGGGCGGAGATTATGAGACCCTGATGATCAGCATCCAGGACAAACTGTTTGAGCTGGATGACGATACGATTGTCTACCCCGGACACGGTCCTGCGACTACGATCGATATGGAAAAAACATATAACCCATATGTAACCGGGATGCTACGGTAACCGGACAAGCGCACGACAGCAACAATGTCGTGCTTTTTTTGCGCGCAGGTTTCATGAGTGAGGCAGGAAACGACAAGAACGGTGTAGAAAAAGAAACGAGATTGTCAAAAAAAGTAAGGGGATTGATTCATGAAACGTTATGCCTTGTCATTGTTGGCCCTAGGGTTGGCAACCAGCTTGATCGGCTGTTCGCAAAAGGCGTTCATGCAGCCGGAGCCGCCGCCTCAGGTGACAATGAAGGTTGTCAGTGCACAGCCGGTCGTTCAGCCGCTGCCGGTGGCGCAGAAGAAGCAGGAGGAGAGACAGCTGACCCTGTTGGCAGTAGGAGATATCATGGTTCATCAGGAACAGCTCGAAGCTGCCTGGGATCCGAAAAAGAAGGTGTACGACTTTGCGCCATTTTTTGCTAAGGTGGCGCCTTTGTTGAAGCAAGGAGATGTGGTTTTGGGCAATCTGGAGACGACGCTGGCCGGAAGCCAAAGCCGCTATACAGGTTATCCACAGTTCAACTCGCCGGAGTCACTGGCCCCGCTATTAAAGCAGGTTGGTTTTTCTGCGGTAACGACAGCCAACAATCATTCGTTGGATAGGCGAGAGGCAGGAGTGCTGGCAACAATCGCCCATCTGGATCAAGCAGGTTTGCCGCATACAGGGACATTCCGTTCTGCAGAGGAACGAAATCAGCCGTTGTTCCTGGAGAAAAACGGGATCAAGCTGGCAGTGCTTTCCTATACCTATGGGACCAATGGGATCCCGATTCCGAAGGGAAAACCTTACCTGGTCAATTTGATCCAGCCGGCTTTGATCAAACAGGATGTCACCCGCGCCAAATTGATGGGTGCCGATCTGGTGGCCGTTGCCCTTCATTTTGGGAATGAATATCAGCGACTCCCCAATCAAGCGCAAAAAAATATCGCGGATATGAGCATTCAGGCGGGCGCCGACTTGATCATCGGCCATCATCCGCATGTGGTACAGCCGTATGAGTGGAGGACTGTGACCATGGCGGATGGAAGCAAGCGCACAGGATTCGTTGCCTATTCATTGGGCAATTTCGTCTCCGCCCAGCGCCGCGATTATAAGGATGTAGGCGCGATTCTCAAGCTGGATATCCGCAAGCAAGCCGATGGAAAAACCGTCATCAACCATTCCGAAATTATTCCAACTTATGTACATTACTACCGCCAAGCCGGGAAGCGTAACTATGTGATCTATCCGCTTCCGCAAACCCTGCAAGCCAATGCTCCACGTGATCCGCAAATCAATGCGGATACATATCGGTACATGCAGCGAATTTACCAAGAAATAATGAAGCACGTCGCGAGCATTTCGGGACAGAAAAAAACCGGCTGAGTTCATCAGCCGGTTTTTCTTACTGGCGTGCCCAGCAAGCCGTTAATTGTTAGTTGGTGA
>NZ_SDKD01000015.1 GCF_004521915.1 Brevibacillus migulae
TTTCACCCTATAGCTATCGCCCATGCTGGGCGCACAAAAAAGACTCCCGTTTCTGTACGGGAGTCCCTCTTCTTCCTCAACTCTATGCTTCTTACGAAAACAGCTTCTCCAGTTCGTCCGGATGGAAGCCCTTAAACGCCTTGTCCCCTGCTACGGTCACAGGCACACCCATGAAGCCAAAGCGTTCCACTTCTTCCTGGTAAGCGCGGCTGGTCATGACATCACGCACTTCAAACTCAATGCCCTTCGCTGTCAGCCACTGCTTCACCAATTCACAATCGACACAACCCTTCGTCGAATACACGATGGCTTTTGGCGACAGCTTGCTCAGCATTTGCTCGACGATTGCGTAAGAGCGCTGTGAAGCCAGCTTTGTGAATTCCACAAAATTCACATGGGCAGAGCCGTCCGCCTTGTCAGACATGGAACGAACCACTACAAAAGGCTTCTCATTCATCGCGCACACCTGAGCGACTGCGGCTCCCTCCATTTCCGTGCAGGAAGCTGCAAATTCCTCATAGAGTGCTTTCACTTTTTCGCGGTCTGCGACAAATTGATCACCCGATAGAATCCGCCCTGTCACCACATGAATGTCCTCACCCAGCTGTTGCCCTGCCTCCACTGCCAGCTGCACGAGATGCTGATCAGCTTCCCAAATCCACTTCTCCGTGAATGGGATCTGCCCAGGTTTGAAACCGAGCGGCGTCACATCCATGTCATGCTGCACACAATCGGTGGAAACGACGATATCCCCAATATTGAGCTCAGGGTGCACCGCTCCGGCTACCCCGGTAAAGATCACCTGATCCACACCGAATGCATCGATCAGAATCTGCGTGCAGACGCTGGCGTTTACTTTTCCTACACCCGATTTGCACAGGACAACCTGACGTCCTGAAAATGTGCCTTCATAGTACGTAATCCCAGCCTTGGTGGTGGTTTTGGTTTCTTGCATGGCTTCCAAATAAAGCGCAATTTCTTCATCCATTGCGCCGATAATCCCCACACGCATCACAATTGCCTCCTTGTCTTGCCTACTCTTTTCGCGTGCTCTCGCGGTAATGGATGCGGTGCGGCAGCAGGACGACGTGTTCTTCCACATGCTCATTGTTCATGTATTTGGTCAAAAGTCGCATTGCTACGGCTCCGATATCATAGATCGGCTGGACGACGGTGGTGAGACGAGGACGCACCATTTCCGCCAAGCGAATGTTGTCATACCCCATTACCTCAATGTCACCAGGTACCTTCAGCCCTGCATCCTGGATAGCGTGAATGGCACCAATCGCCATTTCGTCGCTCGCCGCGAAAACAGCGGTAGGCGGTTCCTTCACCTGCAAAAAGTCATTCATGGACTTCAGCCCGGAATCATAACGGTAATTTCCACTGGCAATCAGCTGCTCATCAGGTGTAATGCCTGCGTCCAACAGCGCTTTTTTATAGCCCTCCAAGCGCATCAGACCGCCTAATGGGTCGCTTGCCGGGCTGCCGATCAGCGCAATCCGCTTGTGTCCGCGATCCAGCAATTCCTTCGTCGCATCATATGCCGCTTGCATATGATCGATCGAGACCGCCGGCAAAATATTGTCCGGGTCGCGAGTCGCTGCCAATACGGTAGGGACTGCGGCTGTCGAGAAGGCATGCAAATGATCCTCCTTGATCTCTGCGCCCATAAAGAGCAGCCCGTCCACCTGCTTCTCCAGCAGCGTATTGATCAACTGCAGTTCCTTCTCCAAGCGCTGGTCGGAGTCGCACAAGATAATATTATATTTGTACATGGTCGCGATATCCTCGATCCCGCGTGCCAATTCGGAGTATAACATGCTCGATACGTCAGGGATGATTACCCCGACCGTTGTTGTCTTTTTGCTGGCTAATCCCCGTGCTACTGCATTGGGACGATACCCGAGACGCTCAATTGCTGACATTACCTTTTTTCGGGTTGTCGGTTTTACATTCGGGTTTCCGTTGACTACACGAGATACTGTCGCCATGGAGACGCCCGCTTCTCTTGCCACATCATAGATTGTTACTGGCATCGCGATATTCCTCGCTTTCTCCCATTTTTTGGCTTTCAATACTATTTTCATAAATTGTATGCACATATGATACGACAAGCTTTTCGCACTTGCAATCGTTTTTCTGAAAACTTTCAAGAACGTTCATATATAGAATGCCCTTTCTACCAGAAAAGATAGAAAGGGCATCCATTATTTCAGCAATTTGTTCATGGTCTTCATCAATTCTTCAATCACTTCGTGGTCTCCTTGCTGAATCCGTTCGACCACACAGCTTTTCATATGTCCTTCCAACAGCATTTTCCCTACGGAGTTCAAGGCCGATTGCACGGCTGCGATTTGGTTCAAAATATCGTCGCAGTAAACATCCTTTTCAATCATCCCTTTGATGCCGCGAATCTGGCCTTCGATGCGATTTAACCGGGATCCCAGATTGCTTTTCAGCTTCTCGGAATGCGGCGTCGATTTCATATGCGTGCCGCAATGACCGCACTCTTCCAGTTGATCTTGCTCAAGCACTTGTTCATTTTCCATTTGAATTTCTCCTTTATATTAAGAAAGTTTTGATCTCAAATATACCCCCCTCTAGTATAACAGGTCTTTACCGGAATAGAAAGTGCTCATTGTTTGTTTGTTTGTTTGTGTGCAAACATTGTGGTCGGGGAAGGAAAAAACGGGCGGGGCTGCGTTCTTGCCACACCCGCAAGGGAGTGAAGACTGTCCGGTTCCGCTTCCAAAAACGGTACGTCGCGCAAAAGGGTTCAAAGAAGCGTATTCAACCGACGAGGTTGCGCGACAAGCGTGTACCGTTTTTGGAAGCTCCACCTCTGTATGTATGGCACAGACTCCGCCCCTCCCGTTTTTTCCTTCCTCTCGCAGCTCTGTACAATAGCCCGGATGGTTAAATGATGAAAGCAATGCACTCGTTGCAATACAACAAATGCATAGGGCATCTAGATTCTTGGTGTCGTTCTTTTATGATTTACGTATTTAGATGTTTTTTCTTTCAAATCGTTGCTGCTACGCTGGAGAGCATGTTTCGCAACGGAGCGCCTGCGAAGCCCGACCGAGCGGAGCAGTGAATCGCAGGAAAAAGGGCCGCAACCTGCATCAGCTTCGTAGCGGCTACCACTTTTGCGGCCCCCATCGATTCGCTGCGGAGCGGACAGTCCCTGCCCACAGCGGGGCGAAGAATGAAGAGGAGTTGCGAAACATGCTCTCCCTACCACAGCAACTATACAAGCACAAAAAACAGGCTTTCTCCAAAAAGAGAAAGCCTGCGTGATGATCCCTTTTCAGGATCTGGAATTTTTATTTGCCGGAAAGCACTTCCGCTTTGTACAAGCCGGATTTGAGCAATTCCTCCAGGAAGTTGTTGAAATCCGGGATGTTCAACTGCTGCTTCGCATCGGAGAGAGCCACATCTGGATCCGGGTGAACTTCAACCATGACCCCGTCAGAGCCCACTGCCAAGCCTGCTTTCGCAGTAGGAAGAAGGAGATCGCGACGGCCAGTAGAGTGAGTTACATCCACGAAAACAGGCAAGTGGGTTTCTTGCTTCAGCAATGGTACTGCAGAGATGTCCAGCGTATTGCGGGTAGCTTTTTCATACGTACGGATACCGCGTTCGCACAGCATGACTTGCGTGTTGCCTTCGGACATGATGTACTCAGCTGCGTAGATGAATTCTTCGATCGTTGCGGACAGACCGCGCTTGAGCAGAATCGGATGGTTCAAGCGGCCTGCTGCTTTCAGCAGCTCGAAGTTTTGCATGTTGCGTGCACCGATCTGGATCACGTCGATGTATTGAGTCGCCAGCTCGAGATCAGCAGGCGTTACAATTTCACTGATGGTGACGAGATTGTATTCGTCGCCAATCCGTTTCAGGATCTCCAGACCTTCAACGCCAAGGCCTTGGAAATCGTATGGAGAGGTACGAGGTTTGTAAGCGCCGCCGCGGATCACGCGCAGCCCTTGCTTCACATGGTTTTCAGCTACTGCTTTCACTTGCTCGTAGCTTTCAACAGAGCATGGTCCAGCGATCAAGATCGGAGCGCTTCCGCCAAATTCCACACCTTTGATCGAAATAACGGTGTCCTCTGCCTTTTTCTTGCGGCTGACGAGCAATACTTTTTTGTTGTCATCCTTTTGCAGATCAAGCGACGCTTGGAAAATTTGTTTGAAAAGGTGACGAATTGTATTGTCAGTAAAAGGACCTTTGTTGTTTTCTACCAAGAGATTCAGCATTTCGCGTTCACGTTCTGGATCGAAGCGGTTAATGCCTTGCTTCAGTTTTTCTTTCCCTACCTCTTGAATCAACTCGGCTCGTTTGTTGATCAGTGCTAGGATCTGCAGGTTCACTTCATCTACCTGCTTGCGCAAGCTTTCAATTGGATCATGGCTCATCTCGTTCTCCACCTCTCTAGTCTTTAAAAACCTGGCATTGCCAAATTTTTGCGATACAGATTCTTTACTGCCGATTACGTCGATCTATTCCTATCGACCAACCGAATTTTGAATCATTATAATAGATCAGAGTCCCTTTGTCAGCATTTTAGCGCTAAAAAGCGCGAAAGTATTTTGTTAAGAAATTGTAAGCGTTTTCTATATGTAATCATTCTCTCTTATTCGACAGGATTCTTGCTTATTTGCGTCGAATGCATAATGTGGAAAAAATAAGGGCTAGCTCCCCTATTGTTAGGAGTGACGCGTTTGTCACATGATGCACATACATCCTCGCAAGAAATGATCTTTGCGTTAGATATCGGCACTCGCAGCGTGGTCGGACTCATCGTGGAGCCGGTCGATGACCAATTTCGGGTGATTGACTGCGTTGTCCAGGAGCATAGTGAACGCTCGATGCTCGACGGTCAGATCCATGATGTAGTCGCTGTCGCCAAAGTTATCAGCCAAATTAAAGAGCGTCTGGAAGAAAAGCACGGACCGCTCACACAAGTGGCGGTTGCGGCTGCGGGCCGTTCCCTCCGTACACGACGAGTGCGGATGGAAATGGAGATTTCCCAGCAGCAGGCATTCTCCCGCGATGATGTGCTCGCCCTGGAATTCTCCGCCGTACAGGAAGCGCAGGCACAGCTTGCCCAAGAGCTGAATGAGCAGGATTTCACCCGATATTACTGTGTCGGCTACAGCGTTGTCCATTATTTTCTCGATGGCGAGCTGATCGGGAATCTGATCGATCAGCGTGGAGACAAAGCCGGAATCGATGTGATCGCTACGTTCCTCCCGCGCGTCGTCGTAGACTCCCTGTTGGCGGCCCTGCAGCGATGCGGTCTGTCCATGCAGGCATTGACCTTGGAACCGATTGCGGCCATCAACGTCTTGATCCCCGTCACCATGCGGCGGTTGAACATTGCGCTTGTGGACATTGGCGCAGGCACATCCGACATCGCGCTGACAGAGGAAGGCGCCATCACCGCTTATGGTATGGTGCCAGTCGCGGGTGACGAGATTACCGACGCGCTGATGAACGCATTTTTGCTCGATTTTCCCATGGCGGAAGAGGTGAAGAGATCGCTTGCCTCCAGTGAAACGGTCACGTTCCAGGATATTTTGGGCATCGAGCATACGCTTCCTTGCGCGGAAGTCGTGGCAGCGATTGACGGCGAAATCAATCAGCTTGCATTAAAAATCGCAGAAAAGATCCTCGAACTAAACGGAAAAGCACCTCAGGCAGTCATGCTGATCGGCGGCGGCAGCTTGACACCGAAGCTTACTGAAAAAGTCGCCGGCATGCTCGAAATCCCTGCCAACCGGGTAGCCGTACGCGGAGCAGATGCCGTTTCTCAATTTGTAGGCAGCCATCCGTTGATCAATGGGCCTGAATTCGTCACGCCTGTCGGGATTGCGGTTGCAGCGCGTCGTCACCCGATCAAATATGTGACGGTCAAAGTGAATGATCTGTCCGTGCGTATTTTTGATCTGCGCAAAATGACGCTGGGAGACGCCTTGATTACCGCGGGGATGGATATTCGCCGCCTGTTCGGCCGTCCGGGTCTCGCGATGACCATCACCGTGAATGGGCGGATGAAAATCATCCCCGGTGGTCACGGCACGGCACCGATCATCACGAAAAACGGGGAGCCTGCCGGGCTGGATGCCCCGCTGGCCAATGACGATATCATTCATGTCATCCCCGGCCAGGACGGAGCAGAAGCCAAAGCCAGCATCAAGGATCTGCTGAACACGGATGAATCCTTTTCCTTCGTCATCAATGGCGAAACGCACAGCCTCTCTGTGATCGCCTATCGAAATGGCGAATCCTGCCCGCTCGATTCAGCGCTCAATGATCGCGATGAGGTGGAAATTCGCATGCCGCGTACGATTCAGGAGGTGCTGCAGCATACCGGCATTTTGCAAGCGGATCATGCCGAAGAGAGCGAGGAGCAAGGGCGTATCCGATTCACCTTGAATGGACAGGAGTACGCTTTGCCGCGTCACCAAACAACGCTTCTGTTAAACGGCCGGCCCGCTGCCCTGACCGATCGGATAACAATCGGGGATGAGCTGACTTATCTGGTAGAAAGCCTCCCGCTGCCTGCCATTAAAGATGTGGTTCCCCCTGAGGAATGGGTCCAGGAGGAAATGAAAGTGACGTTTAACGGCAAACCGGTGAAAATCCCGATGGCCGATGTGACCATCACAGTAAATGGGGCTGCGGTTTCCGCAGATGAACCGATCGAAGACGGTTCCTTCATAACGGTGAAAGCCGCTCCTGGCAAAAATCCGATCTTTAATGATGTGTTCCGCTATGTGGAGGTGTCCCTCGAAAAGCCAGCGGCAGGCGGCGTTACACGCCTGACCACCTTGGTGAACGGAGAGCCTGCATCTTTCCAGACCGAGCTGCAAAACGGCGATCGCCTGGAATTGTTTTGGGAATAATCGTCGTATAATAAAAAGGATAGACGGTTCGGAACTATTCCGATTGTCTATCCTTTCTTTATGATCAGCCATGTTACCCATGTCTAACCACTGGAGGAAGATCATCCTCCGGTTGAAGCGTGGCACTGCCACATCCACCGACTCTGGATACTTCAAGCCGGTCCCTGTATTGATGGCAACCAGCAGCGCCTCCTCGCCCAGCCATACGCTTGCACGGATCGGCATCGCGAAATACTTGATCCCCGGCTCCCGGGCATGGGATACCCCGACGGCAGCTCCACTCGCTTTGAAGGCCCCTGTGGGGATACGCCTTCTTCTTCACATACAGATTCGGCAAGCAAAACTGCGCGGTGCCTTAGGGCAAGGAAATCCGTTTCGCACCGATGCTGGCTCTTTGAGAAATCCACGCACTCGTGCATGCGAACAGTTCCCGCTTATGGGCCCCATGTGAAAATGTATGATTGGCTCCCACGATAATTTCCTTATCGCATACTCCCCTCGGTCGAAAACGAAACGCCTTCTGATAATAGAAGCAGTATTTCGGTGGAATCTCTTCGTCGTTGCTGCCGTGCACCACCAGAACATCTCCCGCTACATCCTTCGTTTCCGTTAGCGGCTGGGCTTCGGAAAGCGATTGGAAAAATACGGGCGATAATGCATAGCCCAGATAGTCGGCAGCACGATGCTTTTGCACTTGCTGGAGAATGTCCTCCCCTACGATCTGTACGATATCACGAAACGGATATGCGACCGGTGACCATAGCACCAACGATTTCACCCTGCTATCCCTTGCTGCCGCGTAGGTGGCCACCGCCCCGCCCAGGCTGTGTCCGATCAGGAAGATTTGATCCGGATCAACCTCCGGCAGCTGTTCGGCGAAATCAATGACTTGAATCGTCTGTTCCACGAGATCGGGGAACGGATAGGTTCCGTAGTCCCCTTCGCTTTCCCCGCAGCCTGCATAATCGAATCGCAACACCATAAAGTCCTGGGCAGAAAAGCTGCGTCCTGCCTGTACAAAAAGTCGGTCCACGCCGATTCTCGACCCGACAAACCCATGGCAAATGATGATCAGCGGCCATTTATGGTGAACGGAGCCTTGTCGATCCGGCACATGAAGCGTCGCTGCCAGAGATCCAATCGTCACAGGAATTTGTACGTGTTTTTCCATTTCATCGAGCCTCCTTAAAAAATGTAAGCCCCTTCTCATCTTCGCGAATTTACTCGCAGACGAAAGGGGCCTTCAGCTTTCTGATCGGCTTCATATGGTTCATACCTCCATAACGACTCCTATGCGGTAACCGCTTCCGCTTCATTTGCAAATACGCTGGACGGCAAAGAAGTGATGGAGGATGTAATCGCCGAACAGGATCGTTTGCAAAAGTAAACGGGCAATTGATGCTGTTTCGCTTGTACTTTTATATGCTTGGCAAGGTTGTGATTGATGAAATCCGTAAACACCAGAATCATTTTTGTCTGCACAGGGAGAGTCAGCCTGCAGTCGGACGGTTTGCGGCCCGTCACATGAATGATCTCGGTAAAGCCCATACTGGTAAGCAGTGTCCGTATGTTCCCCAAACGATCACCGCCAATCACAAGCACGGATGGCATTGCTTCGTCACCTCACCATTTATTCCTTAGTATTCATACTTACTTACTTGGAATTACGGTTATTATTGAGCATATGCTGCCTTTTGTCAAGCAAAACAAAAACTTAACAACACGTCAGGTCTTGGAGATAATTTCCGCAGTTCCCCCGCATGCCGGATCGCCTGTGTTCGGTATCTGGCATTCAGCTTGATTTTCGATCGAAACAAAAAGGCCGTTCCAGCAAATGCGCGTTGCCAGGGAACAGCCTTTTTCTTTTACAGCTTTTGGCCCACTCTATGTCCGCTCGTAGTGGTGGCGATTGCTGCCAAGCCGTTTCGTATCTCCCGCTCCCCCTTTGCCTTGGGACGGCCGCAATGCCAATAACGCCAACAAAGCTGAAAGCACACTCAAGCCGGTCATCGTCCAAAACAGTGTCATTTGTGTCGTTTTCATTAACACGGAAACCACAGGGGGGCCAGCTGCCACCCCGATAAACCTCATGCTGCTGTAGATGGAGGAAATGGTGCCCCGTTCCTCCTTTTTGATTCCCTCCGTAATAAACGCATCCAGACAAGGCAAGGTGACGCCGATTCCGATGCCGCTGATAAACAAAGCAATCGTAATGAAGGTCATGCTGCGCATATAACCGGCAATGAATACAGCTCCCGCCAGCAGCAGCAATCCCAGAAACGTGATCCACTTCATCAGGATTTTATTTTGCCCGATCTTCTTGCCAGTCAAATAAGATGCCAAACAAAGGGATGCAAGCGGGATCGCCAGGATCAGTCCCTTTTTGACCCCATCTATCCCGTACTGATCCTCCAAACGCGAGGAGAGATAAAAAAGCAAGCCGAACACAACAAACATACAAATCCCGCCTATTACGAATATGGCGTACAGCCAGCGCCCCTTTTGCCGGAAAATCGCTTTGATGGACCCCAGGAATGCGCGAAACTCCTTTGGCTCCTTTTTTTCCTTCGGGGATTTCACCAAAAAGGCAACGAGCAAAATCGAGATCAAGCAAAAAACAGGAATGGTTAAAAACGGGAGATACCAGAGAATCCCCGCCAGAAACGCTCCCAAAATGGGACTCAGTACTTTGCCGAATGTATTTGCGGTCTCAACTAGCCCTAGCCCTTGGCTGACATCATCCTCCCTCTGAAACATGTCCCCGATGAGCGGCAGTACAATCGGAAACGCTCCCGCCGCTCCCACTCCTTGCAAAAGCCGCCCCAGCAAAACGATCCAGTACGGATCCTTCATGAACCAGCAGGCGAGACCGGAAATCAGTCCACCTGCTGCCGCAATGATCAGGCTGGGAATAATGACATTTTTTCTGCCGATGCGGTCAGACAAGTAACCCGCAACCGGAATCAGAGGAATAGCAAGCAGCGAATACACGGTAATCACCATGCTGATCTCAAACGAGGTGACATCCAGCCTCTTGCTCAAATCGGGCAAAATCGGAATCATCATCGAGTTCCCGAGGGTCATAATCAGCGGAATCGAAGCAACAGAAATCAAATCCCATTTTTTATCGGCCTGCATATGGTTATTCTCTTCCTTTCAGGATCTTTCGCTCTCCAATCCCAAGTATCCCCATAGGCTTTATTTTAATACCTCACCAACCTTTGCCTCGTCGTTTTTTTGGGCGATTGCCTATCCGCTCTTTCCGCACTTCTGATAAAACGGCGGAATAGGCTACTGTGCAACCACTTTCATTTCAGCTGAATGTCGACCCGTTCAGCCGCTATCCTCATGATGAATCAATAAAAGAGGTGATGTTGTGAATTTCATTGATCGTTTGCACAAGCTCTTTGCCCCCCTTGTCAATCCGCAGGAGGAGCAGCTCAAGCTTGCACTGGAAGCACTGCAGGCGAATCCCTCCGAGGTTGCGCCGCATCTGGTGGAGCCTGATGGTTGCATTCCGTATGGGCGAAATGTCCTGCTCCGCACGGATGATGTAGAGGTGGTGCTGATCCATTTGCCAGCCGGCGCCAAATCCCTGCCGCATAATCACGGGGATTCTTTTGGCTGCGAAATCGTCGTCGAAGGAGAATTGACCAATCTGCTTTACCAAACCGGAGATGATGGGCGCTTGCATGACGCGGGAAAAGAGGTATATCCATCAAACAGCCTGGTGTATGTGCCGAAAGATCAAATCCATGCCATTGAGAATGCCACGAAGAAGAGAGTCGTCACCCTGAATGTGTACACTCCTCCACTGGCCGCCTGTCAGCAATACGCCCCGGAGGAGCCCGCGCAAAAAGAAGCGGACAGGGTGAAGAATGCCAGGTTCAACGAGCTGTTTGACCAATGGGCTTCCTCGTATGATGAGACTGTCTATGACAGCCAGGGGGAATATCAGGAGGTCTTCGCAGGCTATGATCGCATCTTGGCAGCTGTGGTCGGGCAGATCCCCCTGGGCAGCCGTACCGTGCTGGAGATCGGACCGGGGACAGGGAATCTATCCAGACTTCTTACACGAGGCGGGTATCATGTCATCGGGGTTGAGCCTTCCCCACTGATGCGGGAGCAATTGAAACGAAAAGGCATCGAAATCGACCTGAGAGACGGTCATTTTCTCAGCTTGCCTTTGCTCAAGCATGAAAAGGTAGACGCAGTGGTGAGCACCTTTGCCTTTCACCATTTGCCGCTGGAGGAGAAAAGGGAGGCCATACGACTGCTCCAAAGCCATTTGTCTGATCGCAGCGGAAGAATCATCATCGCGGATACCTGTTTCATCGACGAAGCGAGCAAACAAAAGATGATCGAACGGGCCAAACGAAACCATCAGCACAATGTGCTGCATGATTTGCTGACCGAGTACTATGAGCTGCATGAGGACCTGCGAACCGTTTTTCAAAAGAACGGCATGGATGTTTCTTTTTCGCAGCTCAATAACTATGCTTGGCTCATCGTAGCCACTTATCCTGAAGCGAAGCAATGACAGGTAGGAATTGGCTGATTAGACTGACTAACAAGGTCAATCGTTTCTTGATAGGTGAATCTCGACTAACTCAGTCGACATTCTCGACATTCTTACCCGAATTCACATGGGCGGATGGCGTGCTGCTTATCGAGGATGACCGCATTTTGGCCGACACCCGGATCAACCTGCCTCGGCCACGTGAAAAGGACAGCTCGTTTGCCTACTATGAAAAGCAGCTGCTCGACCGCTTGATGGCCCGATCCCCTCAATCTTCCCAAGCCGCCATCTGATACAATCCCGCCCCCATCCAAGAAAAGAACCAGTGCATATCCGGCATGAGACCGGTACACACTGGTTCTTTTTGGCTTTATTGGGCAACCGCTTCTCCAATGGATGCTTTGGTGATCTTCCAATGGGAGGTATGCCATTTTACATCGTTGCCATCGAGCAGGAAAATTTGCGGAGATTCGTGCTTGATCCCATACCGCTCGGCTACCTCGTTGGATACCGGGCGATCTTCGCGAACGAGAATCACGGCTGCTTGTACCGCTTGCTCTTTCAGATATGCCTGAAACTCTTCATACGCTGCCGTACTGATCGGGCAGACGGTGCTATGCTTGAAGAGCAATTTTTTTCCTGGGGTCTCCAGAAATCCATTCAATTCCTCAATCGAATGCAGTTCCTGATAGGTCGACATGTTAGTATTCTCCTCACTTTATCGTTCTCCACTTAGTATAAGGAAAAAAGCGAAGAGATACCAGCAAATCCCCCGTGAAAATGCACTTTGCCCTTGAGAATGTATGCGATTCCCTTATATGTGCATGAGCTGCATGAGACGTTTACGGACCTCTCCCATCCACTTCTCGTCGCCAAGTGATTGCGCGAGCAGGAATATATCCAATAGTTCATTGATTCGCTCTTCAATCAAAAGCTTGGTCGGAATCTCTTCCTCCTGATCGGCAACCAAAACAAGCAGATTCGAAAACTCGGAGATCTCCTCGAATTCAACGGCTTGCTTCGGTGGATGATTGCCAAGCTCGTTCATCAGGTTTTTCAAATCATCCTTCACCATATCAACAACCTGGGAGTGTGAGCAGTCTTCATCCAAACACACATAGACAGGTACATTATTTATCTTCACACGATTGCGATAAACGACATTGCGCAGCATGATACTCATTTCATGGCCGCAGCGGTTGCAATGCTTTTGCATGGGTTCACCTCACTCTCCACGTTTTTTACATATACTAAAATTCGTGAAGCGATTGAAAAGTCCTGCTGAACTCTCAGTGGTACATGGTGGGTGAAGTGCCAGTACGAAAGCAAAAAAGAGCCCCCGTAAAGAGTCAGGGGCTCAACCAGCGTCTCATTCGTCACCTATGCATATATCGCATTGACCTTCTCACAATGCGGACATACCGCTACCTTCCCAGCTTTCCCAAACTCATCCTCCACCCGGTAACCGGTAATCTGATCCGAATAGCAGAATAAGCACTCCGTGTTGAAATCCATATCGAACTGTGCCTTCCAGACGATGGATTTGAACTCCTCCCCCACACTGATCGTAATCGAGAGCTGTTCGTTTTGTGGTATGATCATTGCCTTGCGCATGAATAACATCCTTTCGCGATGCGTAGTCTTTCCTATCCTCTAGCTTTTCCATGTTTTCTGAATAATAAACATTGTCGTCATATAGGCATATGCCGTTACCGCATAGTAAATATCCCCATATGTTATGGATGTAAGCACAAGAGACTAACAAACGGAGGAGGATGTCAAACATGAGCAGCATTTTCAGCGGCGACTTTGACGACTTTGTACTGATTCTCGTCCTGTTCATTCTACTCGTAATCGTGGGCGCTTCGGAAGATTAATGGAGATACCCGTCCGGCGCAACGCCTGATGGGGCCCGGGCGGGGGCAACCCTCACCCCAAAATCAATGTCCCTAAATAAAAGGAGGAAGATTGTATGAGCAGCATTTTCAAAGGTGATTTTGACGATTTTGCGTTGATCCTGGTTCTCTTTATCCTGTTGGTGATCGTAGGTGCAGCGGAAGACTAATCGGATCGAATTTGCAAAGACTTCGCCATGCTGGCGGAGTCTTTCTTGCTTTTTTCTGCTTTTTTCGCTTTCGGGCGCTTTATCCGCGCAGGTGGTTGTCTTTTCCGTTTTTGTGTACAATAAGTACGAACGTCATCGAAAGAGAGGTACATATTCAAATGAGAGATCCCAGACTGGACCAACTCGCAGACGTGTTGGTCAATTATTCCACCCGTGTGCAAAAGGGTGAGAATGTTTTAATTTATGCAATTGGTGAAGTGACCGAATTGGTGAAAGCCACGATAAAAAAAGTGTACGCGGCTGGCGGCAACCCTTACGTTCAGTTGATCAACCCTTCCATCCAGAGAGAGCTGATTTGGCAAACCAACGAAGAGCAACTGGCGGTCATGCGTGAGGCCGAGGTTTCCTTCATGAAAAAAATGGACTGCTATATCGGCATTCGCAGCGGCGATAACATCAATGAACAATCCGACGTGCCTGGCGACAAGATGAAGCTGTACACCAGTCAGCTGCAGCGTCCGGTGCTGGATGTACGCGTCCCCGAGACAAGATGGGTCATTTTGCGTTACCCAAGCCCTTCGATGGCCCAGCTCGCCAGCATGAGCACCGAAGCCTTTGAAGATTTTTACTTCAAGGTTTGTACGGTCGATTACAGCAAAATGGACAAAGCGATGGACAGCCTGGTTGAACTAATGGAAAAAACGGATAAAGTGCGGATCACCGGTCCAGGTACCGATCTCACTTTCTCGATCAAAGGCATCCCAGCCATCAAATGTGCAGGAACGTACAACATTCCGGATGGCGAAGTGTTTACAGCCCCGGTCAAAGACTCCGTCAATGGAACGATCACGTATAATACGCAATCGCCTTATCAGGGCTTTACGTTCGATAATGTGAAGCTGACCTTCAAGGACGGGAAAATTATCGAGGCAACGTCCAACGATACCGCACGGATTAATGAAGTTTTCGATACAGATGAAGGCGCTCGTTATGTCGGCGAATTTGCAATCGGGGTCAACCCTTACATTCAAAATCCGATGAAAGATATCTTGTTTGACGAGAAGATCGACGGCAGCTTCCACTTTACGCCTGGCCAATCTTATGATGAAGCGCCGAATGGCAACAAATCCGCCATTCACTGGGATCTCGTATGCATTCAGCGTCCGGAATGGGGCGGAGGCGAAATTTACTTCGATGACAAATTGATTCGCAAAGACGGACGCTTTGTCATTCCTGAGCTGGAAGCACTTAACCCCGAGAACCTGAAATAATGTAAAAATCTTGGCTTCGCCACACCTTTGGCGGAGCCTTAGCTGCACTATGTGAAAAAAAGCGAAACGAGCCAGAAGGCCGTTTCGCTTTTCTTTTGCCGCAGGGAATGTCCCCTCTATTGTTTCAACAGGTGCGGAGCTTGATCTTCAATGAACTTGATGGTCATTTCCAAATGATTCATCGTATACTTCCAGCAAAAGGTTTGATAAGGATCCAGCGAGTCTGCCATTTTCGCGAACGCTTTTTTTGTATTCTCCAACAACTTCTTCTGCATCTGCAAGCCATTCGCGAAAAGCTCTTCCCGCTCCTCCACAGTACGATTTCCCGCGAAAAAGATCTTCACGAGCATATCGGAACGCAGAATGGGCGGTACGATGGGGGAAGCCATTTCCTGGTAAAAAAGATCTTTCCCGCTGTCCGTAATTTGATAGAGAATTTTATTAGGTTTTCCGGACTGGATAATTTCTTGCTTGGTTACAAGCCCTTCCTCTTCTAACTTACGCAATGCAGGGTAGATGGCCCCAAAACTGGCATCGTAAAAAAAACCGATTGAGTTGGAAAAAGCCTGCTTGATATCATAGCCGCTCATTTCCCCCTCGCTCAAAAACCCTAAAATGATCGTTTTTACATCCATGACTGTCCTCCAGACTCTTCTCTCGTTGCATTCTCACCTATTGAAATTCGGTCAAACGATAAGGTATTCTTATATGAATACTATGATAAATAACTGCCTTTTTACTATACTAATACTATTTTTACATTATATCAATTTTTGTCTTCATTCCATCAGTGAATAAATGGGCTTCCCTCCCCTCCGCGATTGCCATACTATGAACCATATCGAACGGCAAGTGGGGGGATCAGCGGATGAAACGCCGTAAATGGTCGGCATACGCAAATAAAGATTATCCTGTAAAAAGCAGCTTACACCCCTATAACTTTTTCGTGCCACTTGTGGAACAAGTGAAAGAAGGGGTTGTCTCCATTGTCACCGAAGATCGCTCTACAAACAGCAGTATCGATCAGCTTTTGCAGGAATTTCTTGTCACGCAGCAGCAGCCCTTTGATACGCATTCGGAACGCAGCTACGGCTCGGGCTTTATTTTTCACCCCGATGGCTATATTTTAACAAGCGAACACGTCATTGGAAAATCAAAGACCATCCTGGTCAAACATTATAATGGCCGCGTGTATGAAGCGGAACGCATCGCCAGCGACCGGACCCGGGACTATGCTGTCATCAAAATCAAACCCCACGGGAAATTGCGTCCGCTCCCGCTGGGTGATTCCGCGGAAACGAAAGTCGGCGAATGGGTACTGAGCATCGGTTCCCCGCCTTTGGGCACAGGGGTAAAATCATCGGTGATGCACCCGGACGGTTCGCCGCTTTGTTTCCTGTGCTAAGCGGATCGCGTATTCGACGGGCCGCCTGATTGCCAGACGATAGGTCTTGAGCTGTCCCATTTCGCGAAAAATCTCCCGGCCAGGCTTGGGATTGACTTCGATTAACCAGACCTTTCCGTCCACATCAATCCCGATGTCCAGTCCAAACTCGATCATCCGCCCAAAATGCTTTTCCAGTGTGCCCGCCGTCTGATGGGCAAGCTCACAGCATTCGCGCCGAATCTCTTCTGCCCTTTCCCCAAAGCGCTCCTGCATAAACTTCTCAAACGGAATGCCGCGCCCTCCCCCATGCAAATTGGAGGTAGAGCTGTTGGCTGCTCCTACGCGGACCCCCAGTCCCGTTACATCCCACTCGCCGCGCTCATCCTTTTGAATGAGCAGCCGGACATCCGCCACCCGATTGGGCAATAAAGACAGCTGCAGCCCTTGCTGTACCATAAAAGGGCCGTCCTGGATCTTCTGCTCATGCACCCATCTTTCTACATAGGCGGCCGTCGCAGCTTCCGTGGCAAAGCGGGCCATACGCATCCGTTGATACTTGTCGCGCCCCTGCAGATGGTAGCCTCTGGCAGTGGCCGCTACCTTCAGGATGCTCCTGCCGCCTGTGCCATTTCCGGGTTTTACATACAGCAGCTGGTGCCGCTTCAGCATGTGCAGCAGACGAGGCTTGCTGTAATCAACCGTTTCCGGTATCCACTGTCTGGTCGCGATTTCATCCGTAAGCAGTTTGGTGATTTTCCATTTTTTGCTGAACGTGCTGTTGGCATACGGAAAATGGCTGCGATGGCGAAACCGGATATAGCCCGGAACCCGCTTCCGGTAGCGGTCAATCACCATATCGGGCCAGGGAAACCAGCGGCGCACCCATCCCCCGTTTTTTCCGGGGACAAAACCATGGATTTGCTTCTTGGCCGGATAAGCATCCTGATAGGAAAACAAATAAACGATTGCGCCCATCTCCCGACCCGCTTTCACCAGCTTGCGAAGGTAGGCAGGTTCGGAAAACCGGGTGCCGCTTCGCCACGTTAAAATTCCGATTACGGCTTGACTCATCACTCCACCCTCTTTGCATTTGCTCATGCGGTAGTCTATGTTGGCGGAGCCATACTGTGTTCTTCGTCATGGATAGGTAAAATATGGGTGTTTGCTCCTGCACTTACTTTTCTCAAGTAAGTATGATACAGTAGAAAAGAATCAGATATACAGGGGTGTGACCCAGATGGAACATTCGAATCCGTTGACCCAGATGTGTCCCAAATACGAGCATGCGATCAGCATTTTAGGCAAACGGTGGACAGGACTGATTATTCGCGTAATGTTGAACGGGCCTGTTCGTTTTAAGGATATTCGCGAGATTGTGCCGCAGCTGAGCGATAAAATGCTGTCGGAACGATTGAAGGAATTGGAAGAAGAAGGCATTCTTGAGCGCAAGGTGTATCCGGAAATGCCGGTGCGGATTGAATACGAGCTGACGGAAAAAGGAGCCGATCTTCGCCCGGTTATTGAATCCATTGAGCATTGGAGCCATGATTGGGTAGAGATCAAACCCGAGGATACCTGTAAGGAATGACACGCATACGACTCATACACATAGGCCTGACCCATTCTGTTACCTGACGGATGGGGAGGCCTTTTTGGCATATCTTCCTTTCCCCCGCGATAAGATCTAGCGTGTTCACTTTCTAGTCGAGGGAGGCGGGAGATACGGTGAAACGAGCCGCTCTGTACATCCGTGTCAGTACGGAGGAACAAGCAAAGGATGGGTTCTCCATCGCGGCGCAGCGCGAAAAACTGAGCTGGTATGCGTCTTCCCAGGACTGGTTGATTGTCGATCACTATATCGATGAAGGCTACAGTGCCAAGGATCTGGATCGTCCAGCCCTGCAGCGAATGCTTCATGACATACGCCGGCAAAAAATTGACATCGTCCTGGTCTATCGGCTTGACCGGCTCACCCGATCGGTATTGGACCTCTATCAATTATTGGAGGAATGGGAGCGTGTGCAGGTAAGCTTCCGCAGCTGTACCGAGGTGTATGATACGACGACTGCGATCGGCCGCTTGTTTATCACGCTGGTAGCAGCCCTTGCCCAGTGGGAACGGGAAAACCTGGCGGAGCGGGTAAAGCTGGGGATGGAACAGATGGCGCTGGAGGAAAAGCGACCGGGGGGACCGCCGCCTTATGGCTATCGCCTGCATGAAGGCAGTCTGCGGATCAATCCCCAGGAAGCTGAGGTCGTCCGGAAGATTTTTTCCCTGCATGAAATCGGCAAAAGTCTCAGCGATATCGCTCAGGTGCTGAATGATCAGCAGCTTCCCAGCCGAACCGGAGCTCGCTGGAGTGCGACCACGCTTTCCCATATGCTGCAAAACCACGTGTATTATGGCGCATTGCGCTGGAACTACGCCGAGGGCGGCCAGAAAAAAAACAGCCCCGACACCTGGATCATCCGGGAAGGAACGCATCCGCCGATTATTGACAAGATGACCTTTCTAACCGCACAAAGACTACTGGAAGCACGTCGGCAACAGCATGGGCGAGCGCTGGCCTCCGACTTCCTTTTTGCCGGAAAAGTGATCTGCGCGCGGTGTGGAGAGCTGATGTATGGAAAAACGATCCGGACCAAGAAAAAGGAAGGCGAATATTACCTTAACCGATATTACTTGTGTAAAAAGCAGCGACAAAAGGAATGTAATGCCCCTGCCATCCGCGAGACCGCTCTGGAAGAGCTGTTCCTTTCCCATGCATCCCGCCTCAGCGCCCCCGCTTCCCTCATACAGAGGATCTATTACGAAGAAAATGGCATCGCCTTGCCAAAAAACCTGGAAATGCTCCTACGAGATATCCCCAGGCTGTGGTCATATGCAGATGTGATGGAAAAAAAGCAATGGATCGCCGTCCTGGTGCAGCGGCTGGTCGTGTCTGGACGCCCACTCACCATTCACCGCCTGGAATTTCTATAAAGCCGTTTACCCCTGCCGCAGCAGTCGGTTCCCCGCTTGGTTTGGAAAACTCCGTCACAGCCGCGTACAGACGTTCATACCAAAAACGTCATCCTTTCGCCCGGAAAAACAAAGAAGCGAAAAATCCAAACACGATCGCTGCCGATATCCCTGCACTTGTCACTTCAAAAATGCCGGTTACGACACCAATCAAACCATGCTGCTCGGCTTCGGCCATCGCCCCGTGAACCAAGGCATTGCCAAAGCTGGTGATCGGCACGGTGGCTCCCGCTCCTGCAAAGCTGATCAATGGCTCATACAGCCCCAATCCATCCAGGACCGCTCCTGCCACGACCAGTGTAGACATCGTATGGGCAGGTGTCAGCTTCATCACGTCCATTAAAAATTGTCCAATCAGGCAAATCAATCCCCCGACCAGAAACGCCCACAAAAATGTCATGGTGAACGGCCCCCTCATTCGTTCTCAATCGATACGGCGTGAGCGATGCACGGAATGCTTTCTCCCTGTTGAAAAGAGATCGGGGACAGCAACGCTCCTGTCGCCACCACCAGCATCCGCCGCCACTTTCCTTCTTTCATCCGGTTGAGCAAATGACCATAGGTAACGGTTGCGCAGCATCCGCATCCGCTCCCGCCTGCCCATACATTGGGATTGTCTCCGTAAATCAGCATGCCGCAGTCCTTGTAACGATCCAATGGGATGTGGACATTATGCTTAGGCAACAGCTCCGATAGGATGGTATGTCCGACACGGGCCAAGTCACCGGTGACGATCAGATCATAATGGGAAAAATCGAGCCGTTGATCGCGGAAATGGGCCTCGATGGTGCTAAGGGCAGCAGGAGCCATCGCTGCTCCCATATTGAAGGGATCGGACAGTCCCATATCCACGATCCTGCCGATCGTCGCTGAGGTGATGCGCGGCCCTTTTCCGCTTGCGGATACTACGGCAGCACCAGCCCCCGTCACGGTCCATTGCGCTGTCGGGGGCTTTTGCGAGCCGTACTCGGTTGGGTACCGATACTGTTTTTCGGCAGCAGCATTATGACTGCCTGTAACGGCCAAGGCGTATTCGGCAGCCTTCGAATCGACCAGCTGAGCAGCCAACGCCAGTCCTTCCATCGCCGTAGAGCAAGCCCCGAAGAGGCCGAGAAACGGGATACCCAAGGTACGTGCGGCAAAGTTGGCTGAGATCGTCTGGTTCATCAGATCCCCTCCGAGCATGAAAGTGATCTTTTCCTTGGTCAATCCCGCTTTTTCGATCGCTTTGTCCGCAGCCTCCTCAAACAGCGTTCTTTCCGCCTTTTCCCAGCTATCCTGCCCGAGCAGCAAATCTCCATGCAGCGTATCGAAATCATCCGCAAGCGGACCCTTTGCCTCAAATGGCCCTCCGATGGCAGACGAACCCAGTATGACGGGTTTTGATTCAAACACCCAGGTTTGATGTCCGACTAACACGCACTACCACCCCATTTTCCATACCGTTTTGATGATCCCGATGAAAAAGGCAGAAACCACACCGAAAACGATCACAGATCCAGCCAGCTTGAAGATGTTGCCCCCGACTCCGAGCACATATCCTTCCGAACGATGTTCAATCGCCGCTGACGCGATCGAGTTGGCGAAGCCGGTCACGGGTACCGCTGTGCCGGCCCCCGCCCATTGGGCAATACGGTCATACACGCCAAAGCCCGTCAACAATACGGAGCAAAAAATCAGTACCGCTGTGGTAGGATTGCCCGCCGTTTTTTCCGTGAAATCAAAATAGCGCATGAAAAACTCCTGCAGCGCCTGACCTACCACACAAATGAAGCCGCCGACCAGAAAAGCTCTCGTAAAATTTCTCAAGAGCGGCCGCGGAGGCTCATGCTGCTTTGCAAACGCCTGATAGTCCAGCTGTGTCGGAGTGAACATCTTTTTCTTTTCGTTGGCCAAGTCTCCCAACTCCTTTACCGCATCAGTAACGGTTCCACTTGATTCAATACATCCTGCAAGCGCTGTGCTTCCTGGCTGTACTGTTGTTTCATCTTCGCGCTTTTGGTCGAGAGCGCATACAGCTCCAGATCCGCCTGGCATTTTTTCAACGTGGCATAGGTCAGCTTGGTAGCGGTCGGTTCAGGCACCTTGATTTTGTCATCGTACAGATCGACGTAAAGCCCTCCACCCTTGTCCACCTGACCGAGAAATACGTTTTCAAGGGCCACGCCTGTCTTTTCCAGCTCTGCCTTCAACCAGGCTCGGTTTAAGCCGATGGTCGCCAGCGGCTCGTCCATGATTTCCCCGTCCATGATGACCGTCTGCGGCTCCTCTGCCGGACTGACCGCCATTTTCAGCATTTTGGGAGTGATCGGTTGTTGTTCCGATTTGAGCAATACACTAAGCTTCCCGCTGGATTCCATGACGGCGAATTCCACGTCTGCCGCTTTGAAAACGCTACGGGCCCGCAGCATTTCCAGCAGGTCTTCGGTCGTGAGCCTCTCTTGCTTGAGGTTATCCTCCAAAATCTTTCCATCCTTGATGAGAATCGTTGCATTTCCATCAAAGAAATTGCGCATGACTTTGCTTTTCATGGAAAGCCAACCGCTCACGATCGGAAACAAGCCAAAAATACTCATCGCCAAAAGTCCATGGATAATCGGGCCATCTATGTTGCTCGCCATTTCCGCTGCCAACGACCCGATGGTAATCGCAACGATAAAATCGATAAACGTAAGCTGGGAAATTTGCCGTTTCCCAATCAAACGGGAAAGAACAAAAAGATAAGCGAGGGAAACAAACGAACTAACGATAATGGAAAGCCATCCCGGCATCTATGTACCTCCCTTTGCCTGGAAAAAGAGAGGAGGAGTTCCCTCCTCTCGTCAAGCAAACAGTGTTCCAACCCAGATCTTCGGCGAAAGCAACGCAAGCATGGCAGCCTTAGAAGCCTTTGTATTGAGGCTCTTCATTTTCCAGTTCAGTCACACGCTGCGAAAGCGTATCGCAAATGCTTTGTGCAGTTTGCGCTGCCTGAGAGTACATCTTTTTCGCTTGCTTGTTTTGCGTATTCAGGGCGAACGTTTCCAGATTGGCTTGGGCGCTTTTCAGGCTAGCTAAAGTCTGTTTCACTTGTGTGGATACTGTCATTGCTTTCACCTCGCTTTCCTCTGCCCCTCCTGTCAGATTCTCTGCCGTGAGGAGCATGACAAGTATAGAATTGTTCCAGAAAAGGGATTTATACTTCTTTCCCGCAAGTAAGAAAGTGGAAACGGAGCAAAAAAATCGATAAAAGAAAAAACCTGCTATCAATCAGCAGGTTTTTCCGCATTTTTCTTTTCCACTATCAGGTAGGCTTCCAGCAAAAATGCGTACAAATCTTGTAACTCGGCCTCTTTTCCTGAAGCGGCCATCGGACTCACACGTATCTCGCCATACTCTCCCTGTATGCTCTGCAAAAGCTCTTTCCCCACGGTATCCTTCCTCTCCTTTTTGCTAAAGGTATGAGGAGCGGGAATTGTCCCATACTAGAGCTCAATGCCCAGATACTCGCGAAAAGCCTCCTTTCCTTTTTCAGTCACATGAACCGCACGAGTGGCGGAAGCCCTCGTGATCAGATCCAGCTCGAACAGCCGCTTCGTAAAAACCGTACCCAACGTTCCTGCCAGATGGTATCGACGCTCGCTCCAATCCAGACATGGCCTGGCCAGGGCCCGTCGCTTCTGCCTGGCCGCCTCGACATCGATGCCGAAGCGCTGAAACCACGCTTCTCCCTCGGCGGTCACCTGATACTCGCCATCGGCCTCCTTGAGTATATTTCGTTCCAGGAGCCGCTTGGTGACTTCCACACCGAGCTGGCCAGCCAAATGGTCGTAGCAGGTCCGCGCATGCCGCACTTCCTTTAATTGATCAGACTGGCGCAAAGAACGAACCTGCACAGGCGGGGACATCGTGGACAGCATCTCCAGAACATGAGCGACTTGGGCGCTCGCTAACCGATAATAGCGGTGTCGGCCTTGTGTCTCTACCCCCAAAAGCCCTCCCTCCACCAGCTTGGCGAGGTGAGCGCTTGCCGTCTGGGGTGAGACACGCGCCATATAAGCAAGCTCACTGGCCGGCAAAGCTCGACCATCCAAGAGACTATTCAGGATCGCAGCACGGGTAGGGTCACCAATCAATCCAGCAATATAAGCAAAATTTGGATATGTACTCATACTTCGATAGTAGACGAATGATGCTTGCTTGACAATGGGAAAATGGAACGTCTTCTGCCGTGCTATTCTCCCCATCCGCCCATACAATGACAAAGAGAGAACGCTGTGACTCTCAAGCCCCATTTTGCTTGGAGGTGCCAGGATGATCAGTCTGCCAAAGAGCGTCCGCATCCATCGGATCATCAGTTATTTGCGCCGATCACGCGAAGATGTCGAGCGGGAAAAACGTACGGGCGAAGACACGATCGCCATGCAGCGAGCCGTGATGGAACGCGTGCTGCAGGAATATGACCTGCCCTATGATATGGTCATCGAGATCGGCAGCGGCGATAAGATCCGTACCCGGCCGATATTTCAACAGGTGCTTCACGATCTCGAGCAGGAAAAATACAACTGCATTGCGGTAAAGGAAATTTCACGTCTGACGCGCGGCGACTTTCGCGATTATGGCCGCGTGTATGAACTGATCCGTCTTAAACGCATATACATCCTGACACCCTATCGCTTGTACGATCCGCTGAATGTCAATGATTTGCGGCAGATTCGCTTTGAGATGTTTCTTTCCCGTGAAGAATTCGAAACGATCCGCGAACGGCTGCAGAGTGCCAAGCATACATACGCCCGCTCCGGCCGATTCATGGGCTCGACTCCCGCCTATGGTTACCGGACTGACCAGCGCACACAGCGCCTGCTGATCGTCCCTGCCGAGGCAGAAGTGGTGCGTCTGATTTTCGCCTCCTATTTGCATGGGGAAGGCGGCAGACCACTGGGCTACCGTGCCATTGCCGCCCGATTGACGAATCGCGGCATTCCGTCTCCCTCTGGCAGGGACGGGTGGAATCCCACTACCATCAAAAAAATCCTCCATAACCCTGTGTATATCGGCGAAATTCATTACCGCAAGAAAGAAGCCGGCGAGACCATCATTGTTCCCGATGCACATCCTGCCATTATTTCTCCCCATGACTTTCAAAAGGTCCGGCAAAAAAGCCGCCCACAAGCTCCCTCGCTGCGCAGTGATCATTCCCTTCACGAGCTGACCGGGTTGATTCGCTGTGCCCGCTGCGGCAAAAAAATGGTCCGCCAAACCACCCGCACCTCCTATCGGAAGAAGGACGGAAGCAATAGCCAGTACGAAAAAGAGATGCTATGGTGCACTACACCCGGCTGTACGTATGTCAAATATCGCGCGGTGGAACAAATGCTGCTGACGTTTCTCGCAGCGATCCCTTGCCCTTCTTTAGCAGATCTCCCGCTTTCCACCCGCCAACACGAACCCGACCAGCACAAGGCCTTGCGCATGCGGCAGCACAGTGAGCTGGAAAAGCAGCTGAGCACGGTGTATGCCAGCTATGAGTCCGGCCTGTATACCGCCGACGAATTTGCAAAAAGGCGTACACTGATTCAGGATAAATTGGCTGCCCTCGCTGCGTGGTCCCAAGAGCTGGAACAGCTTCAAGATCAGAAAGCCCTTCACGCTGCATTATTGGCGAGAATGGAGCATGGGTCGAAGCCTTATCACACCTTTGCCCAAGCCTATCGAAAACTTCCCCGGCCCGAGCTGAAAAACCGTCTGCTGCACTTGCTCATCGCATCCGTTCACTTGGAGCGTTGGGATAAGCGCAAGGGACAGCGCATTACTCCGTTTTCCCTGCACATCTTCTATCGCTTTCCAGATGACTTGCCGCTTACGACGTAAATGCCATTCACTTCCCTCGTTGTCTTTGGCACTTCACCCGTATCCTCTGTCACAGCTGGAATCATCAGTGCCAAAAACCGCAGCCTGCAAGTGTCGCGACGTGTATACGAAGAGATTTTTCAGACGGATGCAGCCATCAATCCGGGAAATAGCGGCGGACCTTTGATTAATCTCCATGGGGAAGTTATCGGGGTGAATGCCTTTATCATTCAGTCCAGCCAATGCCTTGGCTTTGCCATTGGCATAAATGCGTTGAAGCCGTATTTGGAGGAACTCATGGGTTATTAAAAAACAGCAAAACCCCGTCAGCAGGCGGGGTCCATGTTTCTTTTTTATGCAGTTTACAGGACATCATTTGGCGCTCTTTTGAAACGCAATCAGGTAGACATCATCGCCGCCTTGGTTCAATTGTGCTTCTGCCTCTTTTAATTGCTGCAGCTGCTGCTCATTCAGCTCGGCGATGGCCAGTTCATCCAAATGGTTTTGTTTTTCCATTCAAAAAACCTCCCGGGAATGCTTTCACAAGCTACTGTTAGAGTCCCCCGAGACGTTTCCCAGTATGCTACGCAACCTGGTGCAAAGCCTTGGAAATGGCTGCACAAGAACGCTTGCAAAAAAGAATAGGCAGCTGTCTGTCCTTGGCTTGCGCTTTGATTGTTTTTGCCAAATTATGATTGATAAAATCAGTGAGAACCAGAATCAAATGCACACCGCTTGGAATTTTAATACCGGTCTGGGAGCTTTTGCGCCCGCTGACATGGTGAACATCGCGGAATCCTTGCTCTTGCAGCAACTCTACAATATTACCCAACCTATCTCCACCAACTACTAAAATCGTCTGCATCATGAAAATCCTCCTTGATTGATTGTTTGTTTGTCATTTTCTATGTAGGCAGTTCACTTGAGTGTAAGTACTAATAATGAAAACCATTCTCATTGATAAATATTATCATTCCCAATTATAATTGGCAATACTCTTCTTGTAACCTTTTGGTAAATTTACATAATCGTCGTTTTTATTCCCGTTGACTTCCTTGCGTATTTCCCGGTTTTCCAGCCCTCGCTTCCCTTATGCTTGGGAATGTGCTGGCGCTACAATGAGGGAAATGGGGTAACAGGGAGGTGAAAACGATGCCGAAGTTGGCTGTAGCTTTCTTGATGATGGTACTGTTAGGTGGAGGATTGTTTTTGCTCGATGCAATCGAACTAGTTGATCCGTTGCATCCTGATGGGGGCGATATCCTTGCTTTCATACATGGAGGGGTAAACGATCCACCAGACGGTACAGGCATTTATGCTTTTACGAATGGTGGGTTGAATGATCCCCCTGTAGGTGCGTGAATGTCACTCGTGCTGAACCTCCCGGAGGCAGCGGTGAAAACAATCATTCTTGGCCAGAAAAAGATTCGAAGGTGAACCTCGAATCTTTTTTTACATCATCCATGTTTTCACGCTATGAGCTTACCCTCATCCCACTTGTATACAAAAAAGAACCCAGTCACTGGACCAGGTTCTTTCAGATCGAATTCTATTTCTTAAAAAGGTTGAGCTTGGCAATGCGCTGCACCGCTTCCCGCAGTCGTGCCTCTTCGGAAAGCAGCGCGACTCGCACATAGCCCTCGCCCGTCGGACCAAAGCCCACGCCCGGTGCGACCACGACATGCGCTTTTTCCAGCAGCAAATCGGAAAACTGGACGGAATCATATCCCGACGGAATCGGCAGCCACGCAAAGAAGGAGCCCTGCGACGGCTTCGCCTTCCAGCCGATCTCATGAAGACTGTCGAACAGCACATTTCTCCTGCTTTCATAGATAGCGACCAGATCACGCACCGAAGCCTGCGAATCGGTCATCGCACGTACTGCCGCCATTTGAACAGCGCCGAACAGGCTGACGAAGTAGTGATCCTGGATCAAATTGATCAGGCGGACCAGCTCGCGATTCCCTACCATCGCGCCTACGCGCCAGCCAGCCATATTGTAGGTCTTGGACAAGGTGTAAAACTCGACCCCTACCTCTTTTGCCCCAGGCACCTGCATGAAGCTGACCGGCTTTTTGCCGTCGAAGCTGATCGCCCCATAGGCAAAATCATGGCAGACCACAATCTCATGCTTGCGGGCAAATTGAATCGTTTCTTCATAAAAGGAAACCGGTGCATTCACAGCAGTCGGGTTATTTGGATAATTGAGAAACATCAGCTTGGCCCGTTCCAGATCGCTCGCAGCCAGCTGGCCATAATCAGGCAAAAAGTCGTTTTCCGCACGAAGCGGCATCATGACCATCCGTCCGTCCACAACCGCGACACCCGACCAATAGTCCGGATATCCGGGATCCGGCACAAGCGCGACATCGCCGGGATTCATCAGGACTTGGCAGATCTCGACCAGCCCCGTCTTGCTGCCGAAAAGAATCGCTACCTCTTCTTCCGGATCGAGGTCGACATCAAATTCCTGCTTATACCAGTAGGCCACTGCTTCCTTTAATTCACGGCGTCCTTGAAACGGAGGATATTTATGATGCAGCGGATTGGCCGCTTGCTGCTGCAGCTCTTCGACGATATGCTGCGGGGTAGGCAAATCCGGATTTCCTTGTCCCAGATTGATAATATCGTGTCCGGCGGCAATCGCTTTATTGGTTTTGGCAACCAGCGTGGAGAAAAACTGTACGGGCAGTCGCTCCACCATGGAGGACGGTTGAATACGCATGTCTGTTCTTCCTTTCCAATCAAAAGTAAAACCCCTTTTCCATACAGAAAAAGGGGTTCGATATCCGCACCTTATCTGCCAGGAATCATCCTGCTGGAATTGGCACAGCATCTGCATCGTGCATCGCAAAAGCTGCACGCTGCCGATCCGCTGCCGGGCTTCATCGGGCCAGTCCCTCCACCTCTCTGGATAAGTACTTATGCTTTTTTCATTAAAATAAACTTCCTTTATCCTAGCGAGTCAGTGCAGATCTGTCAATCCCCAGCCCTGAACCTGCTTTTGCAAAACGCTTGTACTGGCTGAAGAAAAATACGGCGATCAGACAGCAGGCCGCCATGATGACGATCATCCACATCGGGGACAACGATTCCATCAGGATGGCCCCCAGCAAAGGGCCAATCATCCTGCCCGCTGAGGAAGCTCCGGATACCATGCCTTGATACCAGCCTTCCCTGCCCGCTGGAGCCAATTCCGCTGCGATCGTCGGCACTCCTGGCCAGACGAGCATTTCCCCTAGGGTCATCACCATCATCGCGGTAAAAAATGCCGCGTAGGTGGACGCCTGCGACAGTATGAGCATCGAGCAAACAAAAATGTACGAGCCCAGAAGAATTTGCGCATGCAGGGTGCGGGCGAATCGCTTGATCACCCAGCTAATGACAGGCTGGCCGCACAAGATCATCGCGCCGTTCAACGTCCACAGCGTGCTGTAATCAGCCAGGGTCAGTCCGAAGCTCTGGATATATGGCGCCAGATTGCTTTGCCATTGCACATAGACCACCCAGAGAATCAACAAGCCCGTGCAGAGCATGATAATCGGCAAATGACCTTTTCTGCTGCTGACCTGCACAGTGCCGCCCGTATCCACTGGTCTGCTTTCCTCTTGGCTTCCGGCTGGCAGGCTTGCGGCTTGCAAATGCTTTTTCGTCAGCATGAGCGAGAACAGCAGCAGCACAGCCACTTGCACGAATCCATTTCCATAAAAGGTCCATTGAAAAGAAAGCGTCGCGACCAGACCGCCTAAAGCAGAACCAAGCGCTACCCCGACATTCACCGCCACATAGACCAGATTAATGCCTTTTCTGCCACCTTCCGGCCAGAACACGCTTGCCAATGCATACATCCCCGGATAAATGACCCCGGAGCATAAGCCAGTCACCGTAAGCAGCACCCCGTAAATCCAGAGATCCTGCCACAGTCCCATCCCGAAGGCAGCAAGCAGGGCAAGCACCGTGAACGTAAGCAGTGTTCGCCGTTTCCCCCACCGGTCGAATAAGACGCCGCCGATGAGACTTCCGACGAGAAAGCCTCCCTGGTTAAAGAAGAGGACTACGCCTGCGGTCGTTAATGATTTCCCTAACACATCGCGAATGTAAAGCGTAGTCAAAGGCCACAAAAAAGCCATACCGGTCGCAAAGACGACCGCCGCTGCAAAAAGCAGCCACATGATACCTGGATACGCATTCGTGCGCAGCTTCATTCCGATTCCTCTTTCTTCCCTATTATATATCTACTGCTGCCGAGAATCGGTCGGCCATTAAGTCTCTCTGGCAAAGTCTCCGCTTTTTCCGCCCGTTTTGCTGACGAGATAGGTCGGCCCCAGGATCATGCCTTTATCCATGGCCTTGCACATATCGTACACCGTCAGTACAGCCACGCTCGCAGCGGTCAGCGCCTCCATTTCGACGCCCGTCTGTCCGGTCGTTTTGGCCGTAGCTTCGACCAGCAGCGTGTCCTCCCCTTCAAAAGAAAAGTGAATGTCTACCCCCGATAACGGAATCGGGTGACACATCGGGATGATCTCCCATGTCTTTTTCGCAGCCATGATGCCGGCTACTTGCGCCACAGCCAGCACATCCCCTTTGCTGATTTTTCCTTCCTTAATACGTATCAGCGTTTCCGGCTGCATTTGTACTCTGCTGCTCGCAACGGCGACACGCTTGGTCGTGCCTTTTTCCGAAATATCCACCATTTGCGCGCGATTTTGTTCATTAAAATGCGTCAATTGATCGCTCATGTCATCCTCCATTGTCCGGGTGTTGCCACACTATTCCTACGATAAACCCGCGATCAAAATAAATCAATCGGTGAAAAGTGTGAATTACGGCCAAGCATCATTGGCAGCGATACCCGGTTATGATATCGTGGGCACGAGGATGGAAATTAAGCAAAGAGGGGAAAACTTTTCATGAATACTCGTTATTCCAGACAAGTTCTGTTCCATGGAATCGGCAAACAAGGTCAGGAGCGCTTGCTGGCCAGTCGTGTGGCTATTGTCGGGATGGGGGCATTGGGCACGGTGCTGGCCAATCATATGGTGCGTGCGGGAGTCGGCTTTGTCCGGTTCATCGATCGTGACTTTGTCGAGCCAAGCAACTTGCAGCGGCAGATGCTCTATGATGAGGACGATGCGAAACAGGCGCTTCCCAAAGCGGTGGCGGCTGCCGAGAAGCTGGCAAAAATCAATTCCAGCGTCCGCCTGGATCCACATGTAACCGATTTGACCCCCTACAATGCCGAGGAATTGCTGGCCGATGTCGATGTGGTGCTGGATGCCACGGATAATTTCCAGACAAGATATTTGATTAACGACGTATGCGTCAAGCACGGCATCCCTTGGGTATACGGAGGTGCGGTTAGCGCGAAAGGCATGTTTACCACCATCCGTCCGGGGGAAACTCCTTGTATGCGCTGCTTGTTTCCGGAAGCACCCAAAGCAGGAGATGCACCGACTTGTGATACGGCCGGCGTGATCGGTCCGATCATACATATCATCGCCTCCTATCAGGCGACAGAGGCTTTGAAGATACTCGTAGGAGCAAGCGATGCTTTCAATCCGCATCTCGAGCACTTTGATCTCTGGGAAAATCAGCATCAGCAGATCAAAGTCAGCCATACGCGGCGAAAGGATTGCCCAGCGTGCGGAAAAGGAGAATACGCTTTTCTTTCTCCGGACTCCCCTGAGGGACTGGCGGTATCCCTGTGCGGACGTGACACCGTGCAAATCAATCCCGGTGAACAGATGAGGCTCGATCTCGATCGCCTTGCTCAGACCCTGGCTCCCCTTGGAACCATCGAGCAAAACAAGTTCCTGCTGCGGTTTCATCATGATCCCTACACGCTCGTGGTTTTCCCGGACGGACGCGTGCTTGTCCAAGGAACGAACGATATCGGACTGGCCCGTTCCCTGCACGCGAAATACATTGGTGCATAGATGTTTCATAATCACTTTACACGTATGACATTTTTTGAACATTTTATGAAAAAGTGCTAGAAGGCCGGAAGCATTTGAAGTATAATAAGACCGTAAAAACAAAAAACGAAACGTGGTTTCATCTAATGAAACTTATACGTAAGAACACAAGGAGGTCAATCGAATGGCAAAGAAAGATGCTTACAATGTCAAGTCCTCTTTGCAGGTAGGCAGCAAATCGTATGCTTACTATCGACTGCAAGGCTTGGAAGAACAAGGCATTGGTGAAATCTCCAAGCTTCCTTTCTCGATTAAAGTTCTCTTGGAGGCAGCTGTTCGTCAATTTGACGGCCGCGCCATTACCAAAGAACATGTGCAACAATTAGCTACTTGGAACAAAGGCCGTGACGAGAACCAAGAAGTTCCGCTCATGCCTGCACGCATCGTACTGCAAGACTTCACCGGCGTACCTGCCGTTGTTGACTTGGCTGCTATGCGTATCGCGATGAAAAACGCGGGCGGCGATCCAAAACGAATCAACCCGCTCGTTCCAGTGGATCTCGTCATTGACCACTCCGTCATGGTTGACGATTTCGGAAACGACAAAGCTCTCGAAAACAACATGAAGCTTGAGTTTGAGCGCAACCAAGAGCGTTACCGCTTCCTGCGTTGGGCACAAACCGCTTTCGATAACTTCCGTGCAGTACCGCCAGCGACTGGTATCGTTCACCAAGTGAACCTGGAATACCTCGCAACAGTGGTAGCAAGCCGTGAAGTAGATGGCGAATTGACTGCATTCCCTGACTCTCTCGTAGGTACTGACTCCCACACCACCATGATCAACGGTCTTGGCGTACTTGGTTGGGGCGTTGGCGGTATCGAGGCAGAAGCTGGTATGCTCGGTCAACCTCTGTACTTCGTAACTCCTGAGGTAGTCGGTTTCAAACTGACTGGTACACTGTCCGAAGGCGCTACTGCGACAGACCTCGCGCTGACTGTCACGCAAATGCTGCGTAAAAAAGGCGTTGTAGGGAAATTTGTAGAGTTCTATGGCTCCGGCCTCTCCAACATCTCGCTGGCTGACCGTGCGACCGTTGCCAACATGGCTCCTGAATACGGCGCGACAATGGGCTTCTTCCCAGTGGATGCGGAAACGCTCAACTACATGCGTCAAACCGGCCGTGATGAAGAGCTGGTTAGCCTGGTTGAAACCTATACCAAAGCACAAGGTCTGTTCCGTACAGACGATACTCCAGACCCGGTATTCTCCGAAACACTGGAACTGGATCTCTCTACCGTAGTGCCTAGCTTGGCTGGTCCTAAGCGTCCACAAGACCGCGTAGAGCTGACCAACATGAAGGACTCCTTCAATGAAAGCCTGCGTGCGCCAATCGAAAAAGGCGGCTTCGGTCTGTCCGAAGAGAAAATCGCAGCAAAAGCTAGCGTAACTTATCCAAACGGTGAAACAGCTGAACTGAAAACCGGTTCCGTGGTAATCGCAGCGATCACCTCTTGCACGAACACATCCAACCCAAGCGTAATGCTCGGCGCTGGTCTCGTAGCGAAAAAAGCGGTGGAAAAAGGTCTGAAAAAGCCTCCATTCGTGAAGAGCTCTCTGGCTCCAGGATCTCGTGTCGTTACCCAATACCTGATCGATGCTGGCCTGCTTGATTCCCTCAATGCTATCGGCTTCAACGTAGTCGGCTATGGTTGCACGACCTGTATCGGTAACTCCGGTCCATTGCCTGAAGAAACAAGCAAAGCGATCGCGGACAACGATCTGACCGTGGCTGCGGTACTTTCCGGTAACCGTAACTTCGAAGGTCGTATCCATGCGCAAGTAAAAGCAAACTACCTGGCTTCTCCGCCGCTCGTAATCGCGTATGCATTGGCAGGAACCGTGAACATCGACCTGACCAAAGATCCGATCGGAACTGGCAGCGACGGTCAACCTGTTTACCTGAAAGACATTTGGCCAACTCCACAAGAAATCATGGAAGCAACCAAAAAAGCAATGAACCCGGCTCTGTTCCGCGCGGAGTACGAGCACGTGTTCACTGCAAACAAAGCTTGGAACGAGATCGACGCTCCTACAGGCGATCTGTACGACTGGGATCTCAACTCCACTTATATCCAAGAGCCGCCATTCTTCAAAAACATCACAGGCGATGTGGGTCATATCGAAGAAATCAAAGGCGCTCGCACACTCGCGCTCATGGGTGATTCCGTCACAACTGACCACATCTCCCCAGCGGGTAACATCTCGCCAACCAGCCCTGCAGGTATCTATCTGCAAGAGCATGGCGTAGAACGCAAAGACTTCAACTCCTACGGTGCTCGCCGTGGTAGCCATGACGTGATGATGCGCGGTACCTTCGCGAACATCCGCATCCGCAACCAAGTGGCTCCTGGCACTGAAGGCGGCGTAACCAAATACCTGCCAACTGGCGAAGTGATGTCCATCTATGATGCTTCCATGAAGTATCAAGCAGACGGCACCAACCTCGTGGTCATCGCGGGTAAAGAGTACGGTACAGGAAGCTCCCGTGACTGGGCGGCAAAAGGTACCTTCCTCCTCGGCGTAAAAGCCGTTATCGCAGAAAGCTTCGAGCGTATCCACCGTTCCAACCTGGTTGGTATGGGCGTACTGCCGCTGCAATTTGCTGACGGTAAAGGCTGGAGAGAGCTGGGCATCGACGGTACGGAAACCTTCGATATCCTGGGCTTGAGCGATCAAGTACAACCAGGTCAACGCGTGAAGGTGAAAGCGACTCGCACCGATGGCAGCACATTTGAATTCGACACCATCTTACGTCTGGACAGCTTGGTGGATGTAGACTACTACCGTAACAGCGGTATTCTGCAAACCGTTCTGCGCCAGCTGCTTGATGAAGGTCAACCAGTAAACGCATAAATAGATTTTAGTCAGAAAGACGTCCAATTGGGCGTCTTTCTTTTTATTTTGGTTGTTGTCGTGCAAACATGGTGGTGGGGGAAGGGAAGAGAGGGCGGAGCATCGTTCTTGCCACACCTGCATGGGAGTGGAAACTGTCCGGTTCCGCTTCCAAAAACGGTACGTCGCGCAAAAGTTTCGAGGAAGCATATTCATGCGTAGAGGTTGCGCGACAAGCGTGTACCGTTTTTGGAAGCTCCACCTCAGCAGGTGTGACAAAGACTCCGCCCGTCCCTCTCTTCCCTTCCTCACGTGGCTTTTTTGTAAAACCAAAAAAACGGCCAATGACGAGATACCGTCACTGGCCTTTGGTTCTTGCTTAGCACGGACTCCATCGATAATGGTAAAAGTCTTGCCCTTCCCCACTAATCTGGATTCCATTGTGCTCTACCGACTGTAGGATAAATCCATTTTTCTCCAATACTTACTGTGAGCCGACATTTGCACTCGTGGTCTTCGCAAATAGCCGGGAAACGCCATAGTCACATACCGCTTTTTGTAGAAGAAGCTCCAGGCCCCGCGAGGCAACTCCTTTTCCGACACAGGATTCTCCCACCCGATAGCCAATCTCAGCTTCTCCTTTTTCGAGATTGAAGTCCACCAGATTTATCCGCTTCACTCTTACACTTTAAAACGTTGTTTCAAGAGTTGCAACTCTTCTGTCATCATTGCCAGTGCGGTTGAGGAAGCCGTGAATCCGTTGATCCGGCTTATCTCTTTGGCATGTACTCATCATTCGCGTTTGATGCGCTTCGTGCGCCCGGTATTATGGACCTGGGCTGTTATGTGAATCCGTTCTGGTTACGCTGCTGCCGACGAATTTTTCCTTTCCATTTTCTCTTCCATCGGTTTGATCAGCAAGTATCAGGGGTATATATTCCTCAACCACCTCAAGTGGCCTCATATCCTTAAGGGTTCTTGTCCATGATTGCAACTGGTTTATCTGATCATTCCATGGTACAATCCCTTCGTTACGCATTCCCTCGCAACATACAGAGGAACTTTCTAACTATCAACTGAAAAAAGGATGAATTCCAGTGGACGCACAACTAATAAACACCTATCTGAGGGGCTTGATCTCCGTTTTGGGCCCTTTAGGAATGGACATACAGCGCCATGATTTGCAGCTAGAGAAATCCCCCTATACGGATGAAACCGCATTAATTGTCTCGCAATTATCCGGCGCGACTCAGGGCGACATTATCATTGGAATGCCTGAGGACACCGTAACCAAGCTGCTCGAATCGTTCAATGTGCCTGCAGAAATGATAGACGAGAGCATGAAGCAAAGCGTGCTTACTGAATTTGGCGATATGGTAAAAGGTCATGCCATTACGGGATATCAATCGTTGGGCCTGCCTGTCGATTTTACCCGAGTTGCTCTATTTGACAGCGTGTATCCCGAGCCGGCCACTGCTCCTGATCTGCAGAGTCTCTGTGTAACGGTACTCGCAAATGACCAATATCCGTTGCGCATTCATTTTGCCCTCCAATAAAAAAAATCAATAGTGGCCCTCTCGATGAAGCTGTCCTTCTTAGCGGAAGTTTATCATGCTGATCAGGCTGGTTCGTCGTGAAGTCTATCCTTTCTGATACAGTAAAAGCAAAAGGAAAGGATCCTGTCATCAGGACCTTTCCTCTTTATCACTCTTTATCTCGTTCTCCCAACCATTACTTCACCATTTTTCCCATTCGTTTGGCCGCCTCGATGATCGGAGCGGCAAACTTTTGCATCTGCTCTTCTGTCAAACGGTTAGACGGCCCCGATACCGCCAAAGCCGCCACCAGCTTGCCGCTGCGGTTGAAAATGGGTGCGGCGATTGCAGCCGCGCCGATCTCGCGTTCCTCCACACTGGTCGCATAGCCGTGCTCCCGGATTTGCTCCAGCTGTTCGAGAAAGGAGTCTCGATCCACCGTCTCCGGCCACGATGAATCATGGAGCAGCTCCTGGAGAAAGCTATGATCGGCATACGCTACCAACACCTTGCTGGAAGCCCCTACGGCAAGCGGCATACGCGCCCCGATTGGCGCTACCCTGCGCACCGGCTGGTTGCTCTGAACAGCCTGGATGCGAATCCGCTCTTTTCCATCACGTACATACAAGCTGATGGTCTCTTCTAGCAGATCACGCAAGCGCTCCATCTCCGGCAGCAGCACGGTTGGCAGGTCATCGGAATGTCCGAGGTTGGCGGAAAGCTCCCAGAGCCGGAAGCCCAAGCGATATTTGTCCGTATCGGCATCCCGCAGCACAAAGCCCCTGCTTTCCAGCGTGGCGAGCAAGCGATGAACCGTGCTTTTATGCAGGGAAATGCGGCTGGCAATCTCCGTTAGTCCCAATTCTTTTTCGTCCGTAAAGCATAACAGGATATCCAACGCACGTTCGACAGCACGAACGGTTGATTTTTGTTCGTCCAAATCCCGACACCTACTTTTCAGGTTTCATTAGGTGAAATTGTGTTCTGCTATACAGTATAACTCATTGTCAGGATGAGGAAAAGTGCTTTTCCCGATGGGAAGAGGAAAAGAAGCAGCCAGCTCCCCCAAGGGAAGCGGCTGCTTCTGTGTTAGGACGTAATGATGAGATGGGGATTGTACCTTTTGACATACTGGTAGATCTGCTCCCCTCGCAGACTGAGCTCGCTCACCTTGATGCGGGATGCGGACAAATATGCTTCCAAGACCTGTATCCCCGCATCCATACGCCGTATCGCGGCTTCAGGTAACGTCAGCATGTGTGGAACAAGCAACTGTAAATACCATACTCCTAGGTGTTCTTCCGAGACGTCGATCTCCAACTGGACATCGTGATGTTCGAAGGCATACAGCTGATCAAAAAGCTCCGTGCGTTGGTCCACCGCCAATGACTCGATTGGTAAGCGAAACACGCGCAGATAATACTCTTCATCAAACAATACCACTTGCTCGTTGATTACCTGGTACTTTCGTTGCTGATGCTCCATTGCCTCCTCCTTTTTTAGACCAATGTACTTCCATCCATTAGTGCCTGTGCATCTTCCCGGGTGATCAGTACGGTCCGCGCTTTTCCTCCGCTTTGTCCAGACACATGTCCTTCTGCCTCCATCATATCGATGAGACGGGCGGCCCGGTTATATCCGATACGGAAACGGCGCTGCAGGGCTGAAGCCGATGCCTGGCCCTGCTCAGCCACATGGATGAGTGCTTCAAGATACAGCGGGTCATCTCCCATGTCAAAGGATTGAACCGATTGTTCCAAGTCCTCTTTGCTAAACAAATATTCCGGCTTGCGCTGCTTTTTAATCCGATTCGTGACGCGCTCAATCTCATCGTCAGAGACATAGTTCCCTTGCAAGCGCAGCGGTGTCGCGCCGCTTTCCAAAAAGAGCATGTCGCCGCGGCCCAGCAGTCGCTCCGCCCCGGACTGGTCGAGAATCGTCCGCGAGTCGATCTGTGAAAATACTGCAAAAGCAAGGCGAGTCGGCACGTTCGCCTTAATGTTGCCCGTGATGACATCCACAGAAGGACGCTGGGTGGCCAACAGCAAATGGATTCCACAGGCACGCGCTTTTTGGGCAATCCGGATAATGCATTCTTCCACATCCTGCGGGGAAACCATCATCAGGTCAGCCAGCTCGTCAATGATGATCACAATATAGGGAAGCGGATCGTTCGTTGTCTGATTGTAGCGTTCTATATCCCGTGCTCCCGCATCCACAAACAGCGTATAGCGTCGCTCCATCTCCTCTACCGCCCATTTCAAAGCGGCTGTCGCCTGTTTGGCATCCGTCACTACCGGTGTGACCAGATGCGGCAGATGATTGTAAGGAGCGAGCTCCACCATCTTCGGATCTATCAGCAGCAGGCGTACCTGCTCCGGCGTTGCCTTGTAGAGAAGGCTGACGATAATCGAGTTGATGCAGACGCTTTTTCCGGAGCCTGTCGACCCTGCGATCAATCCATGCGGCATTTTTTTGATATCAGTGACAATCGGTTCGCCGCCAATGTCCATCCCCAGTGCGATGGCAAGCGGCGATGGATGATTGCGGAATTTTTCCGATTCGATGATGCGGCGAATGAAAATCGGTTCGCTTTTCAGGTTCGGCACTTCAATCCCTACCGCGTTGCGCCCCGGGATTGGCGCTTCAATCCGGATATCCTTGGCAGCCAGATTCAGTTTGATATCATCTATCAAACCGGTGATCTTGTTCACCTTCACCCCTGGGGCAGGCTGCAGCTCAAAGCGTGTGACCGACGGCCCCTTGACGATCCCGATGACCTGTGCGCTGACATTGAAGTTGCTCAACGTATCCTCCAGCAGCATCCGTTGGATCTCCGTATGTTCATCGTCAACCCGCGTTGCTTGCGGAGAAGGGTCTAATAAGGAGACGTCCGGAAAGAGATAGCCAGAGTTATCGTTCTCCACCGGCGCCAAGCTTTCATGGGCAATCGGTGCGGCAGCCGTTTCCGGGATATCAACATGTGAAGCCGCAGCTGGAGTGGCCCCACTTACCGCTTCTTCCACACGCGTCGGCACTGCCCACGCAGCAGCAGGCGCTTCTTCCGCTTTCGTCGGCTCTACCCACGCAGCAGCAGGCGCTTCTTCCACTTTCGTCGGCTCTACCCACGCAGCAGCAGATGTTTCTTCCATCTGTGTCCCGTTTTCCAGTGCTTCCGCCTGTGCTTCCTCAGTCCGATGCCCCTCATTTACTGGAAGCTCTTCTTCCGACAGTGCTGGAGAAGGTGTTGGCTCCTCGCGCACCTGAACAGGCACGATTTCCTCTTCTTCTTCCCGAAAGGCAATCTCACTCTCTTTCGGTAAGACTGAAAGCTCTTGCTCTAATCCGGAGGTTCCTTCGCTATCCTTACTAACTTCAAGCTCTTCAAGTTCTTCACTCTCTTGTCGCTCCATCACCGGCATAGAAGGCATTGGCCAGTCTTTTGCAGGGAACGTCATCACGGATGGAGCTTCACTGTCCGCCGCTGATGCGGCTGCCGTTTCGGCTACAGCAGCAGTTAACTCTGTTTGCATAGCTTCAGCTGCCTGCGGTCCAGCCAGTTTCGCTGCAGCAGGAATCACCTGTGGAGCCGCATTTTCGCTGCCCGTCTCCATTGCGCCTGACAGCTGTTGGGACCGTTCTTCCGCATTGCGCTCGCCAGCCCGATCCATGGCCAGCAAAAGCTTCGTCCAGTTCGGCTCCGGCAGCTGTTTAGACAGATCCGGAATATTCTCCCGCTCCGAGAGCTGCTGGTTCATCCCAGCCGGTTTTTCATGGTCCGCGCGTTCACTTTCGTTTCTTTGCTCCCGTTCCGGCTTCAACCGGCCATAGATCGGCGATACGACCTCAGTTGGCGTATACTGCCTTTTTTCTGGTGTATATGTATGTGAACTTTTCTTTGGTTGTTCCGGCTTTGGCTGGAAGTGCTCTGCCCTGGGTGCGCTTGGATAATCCCGCTGTGCCGGCTCCGGACGCTGCCGCTTCTCTTTTGGCTGGTCCGGAATAACAGGAAAGCGGAAGTGCCGTTCTTTTTCACGGCTGCGTCTCGGTGTATTCGAACCCTCTCGTTCCCGCGGATAAATATTTTTCGTTTTTGCCTGCAGCTGACTGGAAGGATAGACAGACCGGCTTTCCCTAGCCTTTGTCTCAGGCTTGTCGAGTCCTTCTTCTTCCTCATCTCGAAAAAATTGCATCAGCTTCAGTAACCACGACCACATGTTGCTTCGTCCTCTCTGCTTGACCTTCAGCGTTACTTCTTATCATCTTACCAGAAAATGCGGTTTTGCGGTATTTTTGCGTTTTTTTGTTATCCACTGAAACATTTTTCCAATTCAAACGTTATTAATAGAGAGTGTTTTTGCCCATCTGGTTGATGAGGAGAAATTTGAGGAGGAAAAAGCATGATGAAAAAATGGAGCGTTCTATTCCTTGCGCTCATGCTGTTATTGGCTGGTTGCTCCGGTCAAGCATCGCTTGTAAGGGATACGGTTGTCGCATCGCTGGATCACCCCAACTACGATTACCAAACCACGTTTAAGCTTTCCGGAGACAAGGACAAATTGTTCAAGCTGGCAGAGGAAGAAAACGATCCGGAGTTGACAGCTATCCTGAAAGCGTTGGAAGCTGGATTCAAGCTGACTGGCTCCCAGCAGGACCTGCAAAAGGCAAAAATGGTTATTGAAATGAACGATGAACAAGTACTGCGCGATCAAAAGCTGTGGAGCGGCGATCAAAAGGCTTCTCTCGAAGTGCTGGTCGATACCAACGATGTGTATGTGAAGACGCCTCTCGATCAAAAGTACTTGCAGCTTTCCAACAATATCGATACATCCATTTCAGCAGAAGAAATGAAGGATTTTCAAGAAAAAGCTCAGAAGCTGACCCTTTCCTTCTTGAAAAAATACATCCCGAAATTTGGGTATAAGCTCAGCCAAGTAAAGAACCATGGCAAAGAAACTGTTAAACTGCCAAATGGCGAGAGCGTAGAGACCACTCATCTGTCCATTACCCTGGATATGAAAGAAATCATCCAATTGCTCCGCTATATCGCAGAAGATGCAACCACCAATGCGGAAGTGAAAAATTTCGCTGTCGACTTCCTCGTCATGACTGGTGAAATCGCAGAGAAAAATGATCCGACCATGAAAATGACTCCTGCCGAGCGCCGTACGCAAGCAGAAGCCATGGTGACTTTGGGCTTGCAGGAGCTGAAGCAATGGCTGGAGACCGAGGGTAAAGAGTATACCCCGGAAAAAATCGTTGAGCTCGCGAAAGAAGAAGGCATTGATGGCCTCAATCTGACGCTGGATTACTACATCGACCAAAACAAGCTGACGGTGAAGCAAGTCAGTGATTTCTCCATCACCGTAAATGATGAGACTCTTGACGCGAAGCCGGTTACATTTGGCTTTGCGGCAGATACACTTGCCTGGAACTATGGCAAGGCGACCGCGATTAACGTGCCAAAAGCAGCGGACGTCGTAAACTATGAGGATCTCAAGAAGGATGATAAAGCGTTGGAAGCATTCGACGAAAACGGCTTCCTGCGAGCGATCATTGATTTTTCTTTAGAAGAACAGGGCTATGAGGCCGACCTCGGTTCCATGATCCTTCCATAGAACGGAAATAGCAAAAGAGATGTCGCTCCTGTTTCGGAGGACATCTCTTTTTTTCTCGCTAGATGGGAGGATCAAGGTTTAGGGAAGTGATTCTTTTCATGTTGAGGCGGTTTATGCAGCAATTCCAATGTAGAGACCAGCGTCGCAAACTCTTCCTGGCTTAATGTCTCAATCTGCTGCACCTGTTTGAGCGCATTGTTTTTCAGTTCATGATGGACGCGATTGGATCGATCCCCCTGCTTGCTCATAAAATAATCCGACCAATGATTGGCGAAGTTCGCGGTCAATGCCCCCAACAGTCCGATCCCCGTCAGCATCAAAAAGGCCGCGATCGTGCGTCCGCTTCCGGTGACGGGCGAAATGTCCCCATACCCTACAGTCGTAGTCGTCACGATCGACCACCAGAGAGCATCGGAGAACGTCTGCACATTTTCGTTGACGCCCTTTTCCAAAAAGTAGATGCCGATGGAACTCCAGAGCATGATCATCCCTGCGATGGTAAAAATCCAGCGAATCGAAGGCGAATGCAGAAGACTCCACATAAAAGGAGAGGCACGCAAAATACGGATCAACCGGATCACCCGCATGAACCTGGCCAGATAAAAGAATTGATCAAACGGTATCATGGCAATGATGTCAAACCAGTTTTCTTTCAGGAACCGGCGCTTTTCCTTTGCCCTCCAGAGACGCATGATGAACTCTGCAAACAAAAAGATGAGCAAAAAGAGATCAATCTGTTGCAGCAGCTCCTCCGTCAATTCAGGATGATTCGCGGGATCGGCAAAAATCAAAAGGGCGTACGTGATGACGAGGAGCATGACAAACAATTCATACAAGATGCGTGCATACATTTCCGGGTCCCTCTTCCCTAACCAATTAAAAAAACTTGGCTACGCCAAGTCTTTGGCGGAGCTTAGTCGCTCTTAAAAACCCCTACAGTGCAAGCACTATTGTGCCATCCTGCAGGGGCTCTGACAACTAGTAACTGATTAACGCGGCCATCAGCAACCCAGCTGCAATACTGAGACGGGATGCGAAGATACCTACGGAAACATTTCCTTTGGGGATTTCGGATACGACACGAAACGGCGTCACAAGCTCAAACAGATAGAAAATCAGCACCTGGAAAACCGTGCCGAGAATGCCCCACACGACGAGATCAAGCAGACCGACTGAATTGTAAACCGCGGAAGCCAGCACGATCGTTAACCCGAGGATTTTCCCCCCCAGGTCATGCGCGGCCGCTTTTGCCGCTGCTACCTTTTGCGGATCATCCGTGTTCGCGCCATCTGCAATGAGCTGATATTCTTTATACGGCGTCGTATATAAAAAGACGAAAATGCCAAAGGCGAAGATCGGAATCGTTACTGCCAGATAGGTCAAGAAATTTAAAATGGATGGCCATTGAGAGCCCATGCTGCTCTCCCCTTTCTATTCATTTGGTATCAGTCCGATTGGAAGATAATAAGACAGATTGCTCGTAATTTTCCCACCCACTCTGGCGATGATCGCAGAAGGCTTTCCTCCCAGCAAAAAACTGCCCCAAAGCAAATGGCCTTCGTATCTGCCTTTGAGCGTATGTACCGAGACCTGGGGTAGCTTCACCAGCTGTTGATAAATCATGGGCTGCTCCCAGTATTCCTGCTCCATGTCCCGGGCAATGGTCTCCCCCTCCTGTGAATACAGGGTGACTCCTCCCCCTTCGCGTCCAAATATCGGCTTGGTCACATAAGCTGTCGAACCTGCAAAGCGATTTTCAAAATAGGTGGGAAGCATATAAGCATCGATGATGGCGTGTTCCTCTTCACTCCAAAACTGCCCCTCTTCATGCAGGCTCCAGATTAGTGCTTGCAATGCTTTGGTCTGCATCAGAAATCCAGTGGGCGGATTGATCACCGTCAGTCGCCTGCGCGCGATCAGATCCAGTACGTGCGCACCAGTCGGATACCCTTCCTCGTCTTGCTCGGCGGCCAGCTTTTCCAATGCGTGCAGGCGGTAAAGCAGATCAACGGGTATAAGTTCCTCCCCCACCTTGGCATACAGCCGATCCTGCCAGACACGCAAATCCGCTAAAGGGACAAAACGCCCTTCCAATCCGGAGTTCTCCAGCAGATAGCGGGTTGTCCCTGCATCCTCTTCATGCCAATCCAGTGAGCTAAAAACCACATGTTCTGTGGGAATATTCGCTTTTTTATACTCCTCCACAGCTTGCTGAAACGCCTGATGCAGATCATGCTCATGCCCTTGGTTGGGATTTTTTACGCCATAGTAACGGCACAGATGCTCATTCACATAAAATGCTTCCACGATCCCCGTCGGCGTATCGCTGTTAAATTCGAGCATCTTCAAACCTTCCAGCGTCTGGGCAAAATCAAAGCGGCCGATCACGGTCGGATAGGATAGCTTTGAGCGAAGCCGAACGGCCCCCCATGCTTCCTCGGGAATCCCCAGCTCGTGAAGCAACCGATCGTCTGCTTGCTGCAAGACGGGCACCACCCGTTGAAAAATCCGCCCAAGCTGAGCTGTCGCTGCGGCGATTTCATGACGCAAAGCGGAAGGAATCAAATGGATATCCGCCAGCGCATACTCTTCCTCATATAAATAGTCCCATGTAAAAATGCCGGCTTCACGCAGCGGCCGATAGATGTGCTCCCGTCGTTCACGGTACTCTTCTTTTCGCATCATGAGCTGGACGAACCGGAGCTGCCGATCCCGCTTTTCGGGCTGCTTTTTCCGCTTGAAACGTATTTCTTGCCGCCTGAGCTCACATACGTGCTGCCGCCGCCGGAACCGCCGTCGTCATCTTCTTCTTCGTAATAGGCATCATCCTCATATTCGGAATCATCGGACGCACATCCCGACGCGATCATGGCTGCCGCGACAAACATGATGGTCACCTTTGCCGTTTTACTGCCCACACACTTTCCCTCCTACCCGGTTGGTTTCGCATAGTAGACGTACACCTTGCGATCTTCGTCTACCTCTGTTGATGTTTTCTCCCACTCTTTTCCGCCCAGCGTGATGTAATCGCTTTGCAGGAGCAAAAGTGCATCATCATCCTCTGTAAACTGATAGAGATGCACCAAGGGATAATGAGCGGTATTTTCGCGGTATTCGCGCACTTCAATCTGCACGCGTCCCCAGCGCAAGCCAGCTGCATCTGTGTATGTTACCGCTTGCTCTTCTTCCGAGCGTTTCACATAGATCACGTAAGCATGCGGTTCAATTGCCGTGGAGGTCTTTTCGTAGACCTCCCTGCCCTTGACAAAATAATCGCAAGCAAACCGCAACGATATTTCGTCTTTGTCGATATGGTCATAATAGTACAGGACCGGGAAGTGATTTGCTTCATCCAGTTTTCGGTACTCCAAACGCGCCAATCCGCAACCCTCCTTTTCATATATGGCAGCATAATCTTTTACGATTCAGGGAAAAAAAGGTTTCGCCGCCCGCTCATCTGAGCAGACGGCGTATGTCCTCGTGGATGACTCCATTTGTGACAAGAAAGCTTGGCAGCTTCGCCTCATCGTAAGGCTCCTGCTCATACGGACTGCTATCCCAATACGTGATGACCGCCCCCGCTTCCTGTGCAATAAGAAGTCCTGCAGCCACATCCATGATGCCCGATTTGTGGAAGACAATGTAATCGATCCAGCCATGTGCCAGCAGACAAAAATCCAACGCAGGCCCGATATTGCGCATCAATCGTTTTGTTTCCAGGAAGAACGGCTTCGTAAATTCGTATTCGTCTTCCTTGGAAATGGATTCACGGCCACGGACATAGGTGCCAACTGCCTTCTTTCGTTCCTTGCGTGTATTGACCGCTAGTTTTTTCCCGTTTAAAAAAGCGCCCTTTCCTTTTTCCGCCCAGAACAGCTGCTCGGAAACGGGGTTATAGACGACCCCCAACACAATTTCACCTTTATATTGCAAGGCGATGGAGACCGAAAAATAAGGATAGCCAATGAAGTAGTTATTTGTGCCGTCCAACGGATCAACAATCCACAGATATTCGTCTTCGCGCTTCACCAGGCCAACTTCTTCCGAGATAATGGTATGCGTCGGAAAATGACGATGCAGCACTTCAATAATTCTCCGTTCGCTTTCCTTATCTTCCGGCAGCTTTACATCGTTATGGGATTCTAGATCAGGAAACAGCTGCTGCGTAAACCGCTCTTTGAGGTAAGCGCCTGCTTCCTTCGCTGCCTGAATGGCGATGTCGATCATCAATCAAGTCTCCTTTTACAGTCAAGATTTCATCATTTTCGAATGGTAACCAACATCACTGGCAAGTTCAATCCACCTCGCTTACATTTTTCAATATATTTACATTGCGTTCCAATTAGCAAGTGACTATGATAAAGAAATCACTCGGCTTATCCTAAAGGAGGTTTTAGACGTGAACAATGATTTTATCCGGCTGAAGAACCTTGAGGGAGAACTGAAGCTGACTCAAATGAATAGAAGCCTTGGAACGTCCGTCACCAACAAGGAATTGGTGTTTCATAAGCCCCACATGACTTACCACTTGTTCCTCGAGGACATTGTCAGCATCGTTCCATATTCACTCGATTCCCAAGTCGTAATGTTCCGCCAGAAGCATGAAATGATCCGCTCAGAGTTTGGCTCTGATTATTATAAAGTTACGGTAAAGTGGGCACGGATCGTAACCCGCTCCGGTGTCATCGAAAGAGAAAACATGGAGTTTATCGTTCCCTTGACAGATAAAATGCTGCAGTATATCGCTCAGTATTCCGGCCTTGTCGTGATTAAATAAGAAAAAGTCTCTGTTGCTTTGGATATCGATCCGAAACGAACAGAGGCTTTTTTCTTTTTACTTATGTAAAATCATAAACGTCGCGGTTCCATGTGCCAGCAGCCGGTCCCGCTCGTCAAACACGCTGCCTTGCAGGACGATCAGGGTCTGCCCGCGGTGAAGAATGGTGGCTTCCGAGCGGAGTGTCCCCTCCCTGCTCGAACGCAGGTAATTGACTTTAAGCTCCGTCGTCACACCGAACTGGTTTTCCGGCAGCGAACGATTGACCAGCGACCCCATCGTCGAATCGATCAAGGTGGCGAGAATGCCCCCATGAACAACCCCGAGCGGATTGTGCATAAAGGGAGTGATGGGTACGATGAACTGGTACGTCCTTTCATCCAAAAACTGTCCCGTAAGTCCCATAAAGCCGGAGAGAAATGCACTGTTTCGCTCCCTTTTTTGCTTGATCGCTTGCATGGCCAGCCTGAGAATTTCTTGTTCCTCCGCATTTCCCGTTTCGCAAATCTCCAACAGCTCTTCCCTCATGTACCTCACCCTTCTTACTCGCGATGAACGCCAAACATGAATGAACTCATTTTATCATACCCCTTCGACGATTCAATCTGAGCGAATGTTCAGAGTTTTAAGGTTGTTTCTGTTTGCCGGACAATGGTAAGATAATTCAAACATATAAGATTCAAGAGGGAGGAAGCTGGGACCATGGCAAGAATGCGAAGTGATATGATCAAGAAAGGTTTTGACCGTGCGCCGCACCGCAGTTTGTTGCGCGCTGCCGGCGTGAAAGAAGAGGATTTTGACAAACCGTTTATCGCGATCTGCAATTCATATATAGATATTATTCCTGGACACGTACATCTTCAGGAATTCGGAAAGCTCGTAAAAGAAGCGGTCATCGCTGCGGGCGGCGTTCCATTTGAATTCAATACGATCGGTGTCGATGATGGCATCGCGATGGGCCATATCGGGATGCGTTATTCCCTGCCCAGCCGCGAAATCATCGCAGACAGTCTGGAAACCGTTGTCGCTGCACACTGGTTTGACGGCATGATCTGTATTCCGAACTGTGACAAAATCACTCCAGGTATGATTATGGGTGCTTTGCGGGTCAATATCCCAACCGTGTTTGTCACAGGCGGTCCGATGAAGGCGGGAAAAACGAGCGACGGCCGTTCCATTTCCCTCTCCTCCGTTTTCGAGGGTGTCGGCGCATATCAATCCGGACGCATTGACGAGAAGCAGCTGACGGAGCTGGAGCAATATGGCTGCCCGACCTGTGGGTCCTGCTCCGGTATGTTCACCGCCAACTCCATGAACTGTCTGGCAGAGGTGCTCGGTATTGCCCTGCCTGGCAACGGTACGATATTGGCAGTATCGGAAGAACGCCGCGAGCTGGTCAAAGCATCCGCGCAAAAGCTGATGCATCTGATCGAAAAAGATATCAAACCGCGCGATATCGTCACCCTCGACGCGATCGACGACGCATTTGCCCTGGATATGGCGATGGGCGGGTCAACCAACACCGTTCTTCATACACTGGCGATCGCTCATGAGGCTGGCATCGATTATCCAATCGACCGCATCAATCAGGTCGCTGAGCGCGTGCCATACTTGTGCAAGCTCGCACCGGCTTCCGATTACCACATTGAAGACTGCCACGATGCAGGCGGTGTGTCTGCTATCCTGAAAGAGCTGTCCAAGAAAGAAGGCACGCTTCATCTGGACCGCATCACGGTTACGGGCAAAACATTGGGTGAAAATATTGCCGACGCGGAAATCACCAATGACAATGTGATTCGTCGTCTGGATAATCCATATACACAAAAAGGCGGACTTGCTGTGCTTTTCGGCAATCTCGCACCGATGGGCTCCATTATCAAAACAGGCGGCGTTGATCCATCCATCAAACGTCATGAAGGTCCGGCCATCTGCTTCGACTCCCAAGAGGAAGTGCTCGAAGCGATCGCTAACGGAAAAATCAAAGAAGGCCATGTCGTCGTCATTCGTTACGAAGGTCCAAAAGGAGGACCTGGCATGCCGGAAATGCTGGCACCTACTTCACAGATCGTCGGAATGGGGCTCGGCACCAAGGTAGCGCTTATTACGGACGGTCGTTTCTCCGGCGCTTCCCGCGGCATTTCTGTCGGTCATATTTCTCCTGAAGCGGCTGAAGGCGGTCCGATCGCTTTTATTCAAGATGGCGACATCATCAGTATCGACATCGAAGAACGCTCGCTTGAACTCCATATTTCTCCGGAAGAAATGGCCAAACGCCAAGCGGGCTTCCCCGGCTTTGAGCCGAAAGTCAAAACCGGCTATCTGGCCCGTTACTCCAAGCTGGTCACCAATGCCAGCATGGGCGGTATTCTCAAGATTTAAGGGATTCGCAACGTGATCCGTTTTTCGATAAGAAAGAGCACCCGTCAATGCTGGGTGCTCTTTCGCTATGTGAGAGATTCCTCTTTATTTTCAATATTCAATCTGTTTGCAGACTAGAGAACCCGTCTTGCAGTTACCATTCGTTTTTCCCAGTTGCTGCCCTTGAATGTGCTGAAGGTAACGCCTGGTTTGCCATACGTATGAAGAATCTTGTTATTTCCTGCGTAGATGGCTACGTGGGTGATTCGGTTAGAAGAACTGCCTGAGGAACGCATGAAAATCAAATCCCCTTTTTTCAGCTGGCTCTTCAACACTTTCGTTCCTTGCGTAGCTTGCTGACGGGATGAACGCAGCAATTTCACTCCTACTGACTTATACACACGCTGTACAAATGATGAGCAATCAAAATACTTTGTCGTGCTGGAGCTTGCCCCAAACTTATATGGAGTATGGAGATAATCCTTACCTTCTTCAATAACCTTGTCCGCTTTGCTAGCAGAGTACGCGTATGCCGCTTGGTCTTGACCGGTAACGGTCACTCCTGTAAATACAAAGGCTACAGCTAAAGAAACATTCAGAATTCTCTTTTTCAAAGTCATGGTAGATAGCTCCTCCCTTTTTCGCCATTATGATTGGCTGTGTCTCTCTCTCGTCCATAACTCTACCATGAGTTTTGTAGTCCTTTACATTCCCAAACTTTTTCCAATCTTCCTTTTTTCCATTGGATAATAATGGCCATTGACACGTTCTTTCCCATAAAATCAGGGATTCCGGCAAATTTTCTGATAATATTCCACCCAGTAATTACTAATGCAATCTACTAAATCTTGCTATGAAAAAAAGGCGATTTTTTGATACTCATGCGTTTTTTACTCCTGTCTGCAAGTAAATCTATCCATTCAGCTGCATTTTCAAAGGAATGACTTGAAACAAAGGCATGTCCCATATACAGTAGAAGAAGCTTTTCTTTTTTCTTTATCTATCATCTATCGCGCATCAAACAGGAGGTTATCATGCGTTTACGCAATATTCCGGGCGTCGAACAAGCCCTGCTGCAATATCCGACGTTCATCGAGAAGCCCTTGGAATACAAAGGGCGCTGGCACGAATATTTCGGGAATCACCATCCCATCCACATCGAGATCGGCTGTGGGAAAGGAAGATTCATTACCACCCTGGCGGCCAAGCACCCTGAGATTAATTTTATCGCTATCGAATTGAAAGCAGAAGTGGTTTTTCGCGCCGCTCAACGCACCGAGATGCGTGAAATTCCGAATCTCGCTTTTGTTCAATATAATGCGGAACTTCTGACAGAACTGTTTTCGCCGGGTGAAATCGATCGCATCTATTTGAACTTCAGCGATCCGTGGCCGAAAAAACGGCACTACAAACGTCGCCTGACCTACAAGAGCTTTTTGGACACCTACCGTCAAGTATTGAAAGAGAATGGCGAAATCCATCAGAAAACAGACAACGAAAAGCTGTTTGAATTCTCGCTGAATCAGTTTGCCAATGAGCGATTCCAGCTGCGCCATATTACCTTCGATCTGCATCAATCCGAATTTGCGGAAGGTAATGTCATGACTGAATACGAGGAGCGCTTTTCCAAGCGTGGACAGCGTATCTACCGCACAGAAGCGATCAATATCCCGCTTGGTTGATCGACACGGCATCTCCATACAAAAACCCCCGCTATATTCGTATAACGGGGGTTTTTGGCGCATATTCGTACGCTAGGATGAAACGCTGACAAGCTCGATTACCTTTCCGCCTGTTATCCCCACAAGCTGCACAAACGATACGGGCAAAAGGCTTTCGGCGATGCCTGCTGCGGTATAGACTCGATCAAAGCGTGACAAGGATGCATCAATAAAGATCGGCACTTCTTGTCGCAAAGCGAAGGGACAAACCGCTCCTACCTGAAACCCGGTAATCTCCTCTACTTCCTGCGGCGTTGCCATTTTCACATTGCCTCCGCCCAGGAGCTCTTTGACCTGTGCGTTGCGGATCCGCATGTCACCCGCTGTTACAAACAGCCCATAGCCCTGGCTTGTGCGAAACAGGAGTGTCTTGGCAATCTGCCCGGTTTCCACACCCAAGACGGCAGCAGCCTCTTCGGTCGTTTTCATTTGTTCAGAAAAAAGGATCGGTTCCAGCTGTGCATCGAAGGCTTGTACAGCGGTTCGGACACGTTGGACCTGCTCCGGTGCGATCATACGAACTCACTCCCCGCAATCTTTTACGTTCATTCTAACATGTTTTCCATTCTTTTCCGATATCACTTGTAGGAGGGGCAATCATGGACAACGCTCAATTTCTGCAAGAAAAAATCGCCTATTTACATATACATTCCCAGCAAAATGATCTGGCTTTCTACCGTTTCTTTACCGAAAAGCATCCCAAAGAGGCAGTAGGCTGGCTGCATCTCGCCCGCGAGTGGGAGCAGCGCGGAAAGCCGGAATTGGCTTTGGAAGCCTATCGTCAGGCTCTGCGCTGCAAGCCGGATTCGTATCAGGAGGAAGCCCGCGAAGCTTACCATGTGCTATTACGTTCTGAAAAGCGCCTTTTGCGCCGGCAACGTACGCGCCGTGGAATCGCCTCTTTACTGCTGCTTCTGTTCGGCCTGCTGAGTCTGCCCAATCCCGCAGGAGGACCTGGAAGCCCGGCAACGAAGCCAACCGTTTCGGCTAGTCAAACCACGAAACATCGTAACCATACGGAAGTGATCGCCGTCCCTGCAAATATGACCAGCGAACAAGCGAGAGCGCATATCAAAAAATACTTGCTCGCCCAAAGACCTACACCAAAGCAACCATTTTCATTGCTCATCGTTCCCGAATCCGTTGGAACCCCTTTGTTTACCCCGCTGACCTTTTACAGGCCACAACAGGTGAAAGGTGTGCTCCGCTATGATCCGGCGACCCAGTCTTTTCTGACGCAAAAATGGTACCCGCTGAACTGCAAATGCGAAAATGATCCCGCTATCCTCGCAGCGAAGCAAACACATAGAGAAGAACAGCATACCCTTGAACAGACGTTGATTTTACGCAATGCGCTCTATCACCATTACCAACGCACCGGCCGCTTGCCCGACACACTCTCGGCACTCGCAGGCTCTTACCCAGCCAACTCATTGCCCGCATTGCCCGTTCACACTCCCAAGGCCGAAAACAACGGTTGGACGTATACGCCTACAGCCTTTCAACCCGAAAATCCTTGGGACAGTCTGTCAAACGTCTTGCCTGTCCCCGGTTATCCTGAGCCTGCTACCCCGTTGGAGCCCTTGCAGATCGTCGTCAATCTTTCCTCTTACCGGATGACGCTGATGAGTGGTTCCCAACCGGTCAGAAGCTATCCGATTGGCATTGGCAAACAGTCCTCGACGCCTGAAGGCTACTTTCAGATTCAGCAAAAAATCAATCAACCACGCGGACATGATCACATTTACGGCACGCGGGGCATGATTTTCCACGCAGGGGACTATGCGATTCACGGCACAAATGCTCCGAAAAGCATCGGAGCCGCCATGTCGCTTGGCTGCATACGCTTGCTCAACCCGGATGTCGAGGAATTGTATTCATTCGTCACCCCTGGTACCGATGTGATCATATCCGGCAAACCTGCCGCATTTCCTGCCTGGTCCAACCCCCAGCGATTCGTTCTGCCAGCTGGCCCGGAGGAAGAGACACCCAGCATTGTCTATCACTGGCTGCAGTAAATCGACTATCCGCTTTACCGTAATCAAAAGCAAAAGCACCCTGTGTGAATGAATTGCTTCAGGGTGCTTTTTAGCATTTTCCAGAAAATAGGCAATACCCATCGGACTTCTACCCAAGCACAATCATTCTGGATGGAGTAAAGGAGTTTTCGGTTAATCCCTATAGCATCGCCAGAATTGGCATATTTTCCTCAGGCTTCAAAACAAGAATTTCCATACAAACTCGTGGATTTGCCAGTGGCTCTTTTATTTATCAACAAAACTAACGCTCAAAATCGAATAATGGAAGGAAGGTCTGCTGAAATGCAGGCTTTCTTTATATCCTTCTTTCTCTTTCTAGATAAAGTTAAAAAAGACCTAGGGAGCAGTTTCCCTAAGTCTAGTATGTACGTAAGATGTCCCAAATCTGCCGTTTGGCTACATAACAGCCATCACGCGCATCTCAGGATATCTTTGTGTATCCAACTGTTTGACATAAATAATAGGCACGTACAAAGTCTCCGTAAGCCACGTTCTGTTCTCCATTGTGCTGATCACGGAAGCCATCCTCGCACAACGAAGGAGAATCATCTGTCTCACACCAGCTCTGGTGTGCTACTCCTCCGTTCATTTTCCATTGGAGTAGTTCCCCTACCAAATTTGGGTTTCTCGCAGAGGGCGTTTACCTCGTTCCACTTCCCATGTTTCCATGGGAACTACGTCACTGTGGCACTTTCAAGGTATTCAGGACATATCCAAAGGACTTAGCCCTTTTCCCTGGCGTAAGCTTTTAAACAAGCTTCCTAGGGTTATTAGCCCTAGCCTCCATACTCCAAGCATCTCAGCTTGGACGAGCGTGGACTTTCCTCAAGAACAATCGTTCCTGCGATTCTCTTCGTTTAACTTTGTACTACGCTTCAATGTCTTTTCATTCTTGACCACCGGTTGATGGCCGGATTAACAATATAGCAGATAATGAACTTTTAAATCAATGGCCAAATTTATGTAAATGGCTGTGTGTACTACAGCTCACGTTTCAGCAACATTAAAGCATTCCGGCACAGAACATCGTACGGGGCTTACATGCACTTGACCCTCACCTTTATGTAAGTACCTGTAATAAAAGTGCATACTTACAAAATCGCGTTGCAATTTTTATACTCAAGATACTCATTACGATTCCTAAAGGAGGACAAATCTTTGAAAACTCTTGTTATCGTCACACACCCAACCATAGATACATCCGTCATCAATAAGCGATGGGTAGAAGAACTCAAAAAATATCCGGAAAAGTATACCGTACACGAATTGCATAAGGCATATCCTGATGGAAACATAGACGTGGAAAAAGAGCAAAAATTGGTTGAATCGCATGGTAATCTGGTTTTGCAGTTCCCGATATATTGGTTTAACTGTCCGCCTCTCCTTAAAAAATGGCTTGACGATGTTTTAGCTTATGGATGGGCCTACGGTTCAAAAGGGGATGCAATCAAGAATCGTAAAGTTGCTTTGGCCGTATCTGCCGGAATTAGAAAAGAAGATTATCGTCCAGAGGGAAGGTATCGCTATACACTTGAACATTTATTAGCCCCTTTTGAAACGACCTTCCTCTACTGCAATGCTGATTATCGTTCCGTTTTTGCGTTTTATGGCACAGAAAAAGCACCTGGTGAAAATGTGCCTGGGTCGGAAAATGAAGGACCTGCAACCGAACTGGAAAAAAGTGCACAGGATTATATTCATTTTATCGATAATTTGTAAAGGTAAAGAAAAAGAAGTATTTCCTAGTTCAGGAGATACTTCTTTTTGATTGAACCAACATTACTGTGCCTGCCGCTTTACAGCTTCCTGAGCTGGTAAACGGTTTTTCTCCCCCCACTCGCACATCATATTCAGCACAGGAATGAGAGAAATCCCTCTTTCAGACAATGAATATTCGACTTTTGGTGGGATTTGGGGATATTCCTGACGTATGATAAGACCATCTGCCTCCAGCTCTTTTAACATAATGCTTAGCGTCTTAAAGGAAATGGTTCCGATACACCGCTTCAGCTCATTAAACCGCATAACCTTTTTTTCGGACAGCCAATACAGGACGATCATCTTATATTTACCGCCAATTAAGGACAAGGTGTATCCAAAGCCGGTTTCTTTTAGTTCCACACCAGTCGGAACACAGGTATCATCCAAAGTCTACACTCTCCTTTTGATAAGTATATGATACAAATATATATACTCCACAATAATTCCCATTATGGAACCTTATTGAAAAGATGTAAATGGACACAAAAAATATCTCAATGGGGAGGTCGTTTTCTGTAACTTAGGGAACGGCTTTTTGTTAATCAACCTACAGGAGCCTTTCTCGGTCACTTCATCGAAACAAAAAAGCAGTGAACCGAATTGGCTCACTGCTAGGATGTTTCTGTTATTCTTCCATTTGGCTCAAGGTTTCTTCTTGCTGGTTATCTCCTTCTGGATACCAATAATCCAGAACCTTGCCCTGCAAGACCTTGCCTTCAATGAATTCTACCTGTTGCTCCGTAAAAGCGGGTGTCCAGTCAATCTCCAGTTCTGTCGCCAATTTCACCACAGTCAATAGCTCTGACCAAGCCACGTAGCGCTTATACCAAAAAAATTGTGGCTGCTCATTCATATATGGGTACAAGTCGTCAAATTCGGTGTGCTTGCAATCGAGAGCCCGTTCGAAAGAGACCTTGGCCGCTTCCACTTTTTGCAGGAAAAACGTTTCTAACTCTTTTTTCGCGATATTTGACATCCTTCTTCCCTCCCGTGGCTGTTCTCTCTAAAACCATTCAGCAGCACTTCTTGTGACCTATTGTACCATGAGCATCGTTATTCATAAATAGTTGAAAACTTGTCAATGTTGTAGAAAAACTGGATGTTATCCGTTGCCATTCCTATTTCCATTGCCGTTTCCGTTACCATGGCCATTCCCACCCTCGGAATTTTGCTCATCTGCGGGAGGTTGATCGGTATCAAGCCATGGCGGCGTTGCATTGTTATCGCCTGGATTGTCTGATGAGCCATTGCCATCCGATTCTCCATTGCCGTCGGTTTCCCCATTGCCATCGCCCGATCCATCGCCATCTACAGGCTCTGCTGGCTGACCTTCTTCAGGATTTTGGCCATCGCCTTGTTGATCCGGGTTATCTCCTTGCCCAGCGTCTTCCCCATCTGGCGGAAGCTCCCCGTCATCCCCCGGAACGTTTTCATCGTTATGCAAAGCGCCGTCCTGCAGCAGATTTTCAAGCTGGGACATATTGACATCCTTCGGTTCGGAAGGTGTTCCTTCCTCGCCATTTTCTTTTCGCGGAATGATCAAATACTTGTATGGAATCGGTTCATTGATCGAGTCCATGAATACGGTATCGGTCCACCCGCCTTGGATCAGTTCCTTGTTATCGATCGAATCCTTGTAGCGGTAGATATCGTAGCTGACATAGTCCTCCTCGCCGCCAATCCAGCTAAGCATGACTTTCAGCTCGCCATCTACCATGGTCATATCCGCCGTCAAGGTAAGAGGATTCTTTGCTTCCTCTTCTTTTTTCTTAACCTCTTCTACCCCTTGCGGCTTCTCGAATTCGGTCACCTTCCGGCCTTTCAGTCCTTCGGTGAAGACCGTTTTAAACAGTTTGGCAGGCAAGTCGCTGCCGTTGCGCAAAATATGCTGCTTATCCTCTTTTTCGAACCCCATCCACACTGCCCCGACGTATTCCGGGGTATAGCCGACAAACCAGACATCCTTGTTATCCTTTGTGCTGTTGCTGATACCGGATTGGGTCGTTCCCGTTTTTCCTGATACTGGGCGGTTCATTCTCGCCGCTTTCCCCGTACCCTGTTCCACGGCAGCGCGCATCATAGTATGCACGTCCCATGCCGTTTGCGGCTTGATTACTGGGGTCTGCTTCAACTGTACCGTCTCCTGAATGCCCAGCTTATCTTCCTTGATGCTGACAATGGCATGCGCTTCCGACATGATTCCGCCATTAGCGAAGGCCGTATATGCTTGGGCCATTTTCAGGGGAGAGGTTCCGGTATGCAGCCCGCCGAGCGCGATTGCCAGGTTGCGGTCCTCTGGATCCAGCTTGATGCCAAAACGCTCTACGTAATTCATGCCTGTCTTCACGCCGATCTGATCCAACAGCCAGACTGTCGGTACGTTCAGGGATTGCTTCAACGCTTCCGTCATCGGAATCGAGTCGCTGTATTTATTGTTGTAGTTGCGTGGTTTATATCCGTTGAAATCCTGCAATTGGTTGCTTAATGGATAGTACGGATGATATTTGTCATCGCTATCCAATGCCGGTGCATAAGCCACAATCGGCTTGAAGGATGAGCCGGGCTGGCGCTTGGCATCGACCGCATAGTTGAAGCCTTTGGCCACGTAGTTGCGTCCGCCCATCATCCCGGCGATTCCGCCCGTTTTCGGATCAACGGCGATCATCGCGGCTTGTGCCGGATATTTCGCTCCGTCTTTCGGGAAGTTCTTTGGATTGTTGAAAGCTGTGACCATCGCGTCTTGCATTTGCTTATCCATGGCGGTGTAAATTTTCCAGCCGCCCTTGTACAGCATGGCTTCATCAATGCCGTATTTTTCCTCGGCTTCGCTGATCACATAGTCCATGTAGGCGCGGTATGCCGCATTGTTCTGTTGATCCGCGACCTCTCTCGGTTCAGGCATTGGCTCCTTCTGGGCAGCTTCCTTTTCTTCCAGCGTGATCAGCTTTTGCTCGTACATGACACGGATAATGGTATCCCGGCGCTCTTTTGCCAATGTTTGATCCCCATTTTTGTCACCAAAGGGACCGTAGTAGGAAGGTGCTTTCGGGGTAGCTGCCAATGCCGCTGCTTCGGCAATTGTAAGCTGGTCTCCTTCCATAATCGATTTATCGAAGTAAACCTTAGAGGCAGCTTCAATCCCGTAAGCCCCTTCGCCCATATAGATTTTGTTCAAATACATCTCCAGGATCTGTTCTTTGGTATATGTACGATCCAGGTTGATGGCAATGCTCACTTCCTTGGTTTTCCGCCAAAATGTCTTTTCATCGGAGAGGAATACCTGTCTTGCCAATTGTTGGGTAATCGTACTTCCGCCTTCCTTGGCGGAGCCTGTTTGAATATCTTTCAAAATTGCCCCGGCGATCCGGACAAAATCCACGCCATTGTGCTCAAAAAACCGTTTGTCTTCAATCGCGACAAATGCTTCAATCACGTGCTTCGGAATTTTATTATAAGGAACGTAATTGCGATCTTCTTTCATGTGCAAGGTGAACACCGGATTGCCATCTTTGTCGTACACGACCGAGGCATCCTTTTTCAATTCATCCAGCTTTGACATGTCGATCATTTGCGCGCCTGCATACAGCAAGGCGAAATAACCGCCTACCACACTCAGCAGCAAGCAAGCTGCAAATGAAACGACCAACATGAGCCATCGATTCTTCTTCTTGTTGGTTTTCTTGGCTTTTGCCATGATGTACCTCCTGATTTCTTTCCTCTCCCACAGTCTAAGACGCATCCTTACCCGGAAAAGTTTCTGTTTTTCTTGGCAAAAGGGCGTCCTAAGCTACCATCTTAGCATAGAAACAGGAGTTTGGAGCATGAAGGTAAAAAATCCGTACCATTTTCCCGGCACGGACGATCCCCTCTTATTTCCTTTCCTCACGGTGGTACAAATATTGAAAACGCTGGGAATGCTCGGATTCATCGTTTCTTGCTCCATAAAAAATATCTCGGATTTTCCGGTCCTTCGCCATCAAATACATTTTGTTGTACAGTTCCTGGGCTTCCAATTCGTCAAAAAAGGCAAGGCGATACGCCTCCCGCAAGGAACCATATGCTACCCGCTTAGGCCGCACCCTCGGTTCTTGACCGGTCAACTTCATGTAGAGGCGGCTGAATTGCCGAAAATGCTTGCGCTCGTCATCATACGCGTGTTTCACGTTATCATAGGCAACCTGATCGCCGTGGACCTGGGTTAGGATTTCCGCATAAAACCCGATAGCAGTCGCTTCCCCATTGATCGCTTCAACCAGCAAGTCGATAAACTTTCTGGAAACTCCGTTATCATTAGTCGAGCCAAAAGAACTCGAAGGAGAAAACATGGCTTGCACTCCCTTCAGGTGTCTCCGATATCCTATGTCATAGACCTATCCCCTGACTGGTTACCTGTCCTGAGTAAATCGCCTAAAAAGGAAAAGAATCCCTGCTCTTCCTAAGGAAAGAGACAGGGATTCCTCATCACGAAATCTTATTTCAACAGTTTTTCAGCTTCAGCTACCACATTTTCCACGCTAAATCCGTATTCCTTCATGATGCGCTCTCCAGGAGCGGATGCACCGAACTGATTGATGCCGATCACGCGGCCGCCATCTCCCACGTAACGCTCCCAGCCAAGCGGCATGGCCATTTCCACACCGAGACGGGCTTTTACATGAGATGGGATCACCGCTTCCTTGTATTCTTGCGGCTGACGCTCAAACAGCTCCCAGCTAGGCATGCTCACGACACGTACAGCTACGCCGCGCTCGGACAGCACGTTCGCCGCTTCCATCACGAGAGATACTTCGGAACCGGTCGCCAAGAGAATCAGATCCGGATTTCCGTTTGCCGCGTCCTTCAGTACATAAGCGCCGCGAACGAGACCCTCGCTTGCTTTCTCGATGGTTTCCGCCATCACAGGCAGATTTTGACGAGTCAGCACGAGTACTACCGGCTCATCGGTCGAGCTTACCGCATAGCGCCATGCTTCATTGGTTTCTACTGCATCTGCAGGGCGAATGACGGTAAGACCAGGCATTGCGCGCAGAGCCGGAAGATGTTCGATGGGCTCGTGCGTAGGTCCGTCTTCACCAACGGCGATCGAATCGTGCGTAAATACGTAGGTGACAGGCAGCTTCATCAGCGCAGAAAGACGAATCGCCGGGCGCACATAATCGGAGAACACGAAGAAGGTTCCGCCATACACCTTCAAGCCGCCGTGCAGCGCCATCCCGTTCAAAGCAGCGCCCATTGCGAATTCGCGAACACCGAACCAGATGTTGCGTCCTTCATAGCTGCCTGGCAGGAAGTTGCCCGCGTTTTTGATAACCGTATTGTTGGAATGCGCCAGGTCAGCGGATCCGCCGAACAGATACGGAACCTTGCCTGCGAGACCATTGATCGCATTGCCGGAAGCTGCACGTGTAGCGAGCTTTGTACCTGCTTCATACTTCGGCAAGTCTGCATCCCAGCCGTCTGGCAATTTGCCGCTGGCCGCTGTCTCGAATTGCTGCGCCAGCTCCGGATAAGCTTTGGCATAAGCCGCAAACAGCTCTTTCCATTCTGCCTCGTGCTTGGAACCAGCTTCCGCCAATCCTTGGTAATAGGCAGATACTTCGTCTGGCACATGGAATTCTTGCTCATAGTTCCAAGCATAATTTTGCTTAGTCAGCTTCACTTCGTCTTTTCCGAGCGGTGCACCGTGGGATGCGGAGCTTCCGCCTTTGTTCGGGCTGCCGTAGCCAATGGTGGTTTTCACTTCGATCAATGTTGGGCGGTCAAGATCACCGCGTGCTTCTGCGAGTGCCGCCTCGATCGCTTTCAGGTCGTTTCCATCTTCCACACGGAGGTATTGCCAGCCGTATGCTTGGTAGCGCTGAGCCACATTTTCCGAGAAGGAGCGGCTCAATTCGCCATCCAGGGAAATATCGTTGGAATCGTACAGGACGACCAGCTTGCCCAATTTCAGGTGGGCTGCGAGTGAGGAAGCTTCACCCGATACGCCCTCCATCAGATCGCCGTCGCCGCAGATCACGTATGTATAGTGGTTCACGATGTCATAGCCATCGCGGTTGTAGGTCGCAGCGAGATGACGCTCTGCCATGGCCATACCAACAGCAGTCGCAATCCCTTGTCCAAGCGGGCCTGTTGTCGCATCTACCCCTGGCGTATGACCATATTCCGGATGTCCAGGCGTTTTACTGCCCCATTGACGGAAATTGTACAGATCCTCGATGCTCACATCGTACTTCATCAGGTGCAGCATGGCATACAACAGCATCGAGCCATGGCCAGCGGACAGGACGAAACGGTCGCGATTGATCCAGCCCGGATTTTGCGGATTGACTTTCATGTAACGGCTCCACAGTACGTGTGCCATCGGTGCGGCACCCATCGGCATCCCCGGATGGCCGGAATTTGCCTTTTCGATTGCGTCAATTGCCAACGTACGCAGCGTATTGATCGCAAGCTGGTCAATCGATACTTGCTGAGTGGTCATAATCAAGATCCTCCCTGCGAATAGTGTTGTCGAAAAAAGGTAAGAAGAAAAGCCAGTGTGATTATACCATAGTTTTCCTCGTACAGGCACGAGGCGAAATCGTGATTATTGCAAAGGACCGCCAGACAGTTTTTTCTTTTCTGCCGCAAGCGCGCTGATCGCCTCCAGATACTCCTCCGTCTCGATCAATCCAAGCTGGCGAAGCTCACGAATCTCGTCCTCAATCAGAAAAAAGTCGCCTTCCCGATCGCCTGTGTAAAACAGGAGCCCCCATCGTCGCAAAAACGCCTTCAAATCGAAGTCGGATCCACGCTGACTCACCTACGCTCCCTCCCACTCGGACTTCATCTGGCGGAATACGGCCTCATAATCGAATTCAAAAGGATGTACCCGGATGACGATTACGTTGGCTTGCGGAAAAGCCTGTTTCCAGCTTTCCTCCTCCGCAGCATCTACGCCCACCAGATAGAGCGGCATCTTGGACAGCTTCTCGTCTTTTTGCAGCGACTGCAGAAACTCCTTGCTCTTTTCCTGTTCGTCCGCCACATTTACCACAAAAAGCAGCTTGTCCGCCTCGCCCTGCTCATGCCGCGCTTTGATTTGTTCCAGCACTTTGGCCGTTGGGACCACCGCATTTACCTGCGGGAAAAAATCTAATATTTCATCCAGCCAGTCATCCTCTTGCCAGGCCAAATAATAAATCATCTGTACTGTCATTCTTTCCATCCACCCCGTGTCTTTTCCATAAACTTGTTACGCCGCTTCATTATAGCATGGAAAAGACAGGCAAGATACGTCGGGCGCACGGCTTGCTTGACTTCCCACTTCGCTTCACGTAAGGTTGAAAGTGTCCGCGTGGTACAAGCCCGCTCGGTTTCTCTAACGCTCATTCCCAACCATATAGAAAGAGGTTTTTTTCGTGCACAAAAAGTATCTTGGCCTCTTGTTTATCATCATGTTTTTGATGATGCTTGGCTTCGGTATTATTATTCCGATCCTACCTTACTTTGCCGAAAGCATGGGGGCTTCATCCTTCGAAATCGGACTCTTGTTTGCGATTTACAATATCATGCAGTTCATTTTTGCTCCGATTTGGGGAAGCTTGTCTGATCGCATCGGCCGCAAACCGCTGATCTTGGTCGGCCTGCTTGGCTTTTCCATCACATTCATCCTTTTTGGCTTATCGGGCAGCTATACAGAGATGCTCATCTACCGCTTGTTTGGCGGGATCGTCTCTGCAGCAGCCATTCCGACTGTAACGGCGATGGTAGCCGACCTCTTCCCTCCCGACGAACGAGCGAAAGGGATGGGCGTCATCGGTGCAGGCATCGGTCTGAGCTTTGTCTTTGGTCCTGCCATCGGCGGACTCCTTGGCGAGGTAGATCCGAGCTATCCGTTTTTCGCTTCCGGGATCGTTGCTCTGCTCACCTTCCTGTTTGTGGGCATATCCTTGCCGGAGAGCTTACCCCCGGAAAAACGTGCCGATGTCAGACGTGAAAAACGTGACAATCCGCTGACGGCTATGTTCGGTCCGATGGCGTTGCTGTATAACATTGTCTTTATTGTATCTCTTACCTTTTCCGGCCTGGAAACCACCTTTGCCTTGTATATCAACGACCTGTATGGCCTGACGTCGAAAGAGCTTGGCTATATGTTTCTGGTCATGGGCGTGATCGCCGCGATCGTTCAGGGTGGCATGATCGGGCGGATGGTGAAAAAATGGGGAGAAGCTACGGTGCTCTCCATCGGACTCCTGCTCTATGCGATCGGCTTTATTTCCATTCTGATGGCCGATTCCTTCTGGGGCTTTGCTTTGAACCTATCCTTATTTGGTGCAGGGCAGGGCATGATTCGAGCCTCCGCGACGTCCTTGATCACGCAGCGGACAACCCAAGGGCAAGGCGTTACTTCCGGAAACATGAGCTCCATGGACAGCCTCGGGCGCATTCTCGGACCTTTGCTTGGCGGCGCTTTGTATGCGTGGCATGCGAGCGGTCCGTTCCTGACCGGCTTTGTACTGATTGTGATCATGCTGATTCTTTTCCGCAGCCGGCAGCTGTATACGGTCAAGCAAACGGAAACACAGTGAATTTATTATTGGCAGCGCCTAGCTTCGGGCGTTGCCTTCCTTTTTGTGCAAACATTGTGGTGGGGGAAGGAAAGACCGGGCAGGGCTACGAAGTTGCCACACCCCTTAGAAGCGAAGACTGTCCGGTTCCGCTTGCAAAAACGGGACGTCGCGCAAAAGGGTTCATGGAAGTGGATTCACCCGTAGCGATTGCGCGACAAGCGTGTCCCGTTTTCGCAAGCTCCACCTTGGTCGGTGTGGCAAAAAACTCCGCCCGTCCCGGCCTTTCCTTCCTCACGTAACGATTGCACCATTACAAGTGAAAGCATAGATGCCTCGAATTTTACGGGGCTATTAAGCATTTCCTTCTTCCTGTCCTGCTTCCTGATCTTCGGATTGTTTAAAGCTTCCGATACGCAGGTGAGCATGTTCCGAAACGGAGCGCCTGCGTAGCCCGTCCCAGCGGAGCAGCGAAACGCGGGAAACAGGGGTGCAAACCCGGTAAGCTGCGAAGCGATCCCACTTTTTGCACACCCCCGTGATTCGCTGCGCCCCACCCACAGCGGGGCGAAGAATGAAGCGGAGTTTCGGAACATGCTCCCCCCACAACAGCTACGAAAGAAGAAAAAACTTTAAATTTACTTTTCAAAAAATTTGTATAATAATTGCAATAGGACCTGCAGCAAAGAAAAGCGGGTCTGTACACAGAGAAGGAGATCGAAACCATATGAGTAGACAGATCAAAATCGAGAAAACCAGTACGCCAAAGGAAAAACCGGATCAACGCAACCTTGGGTTTGGGATTCATTTTACGGATCATATGTTCATCATGGAGTATGAGACAGGAAAAGGCTGGCACAATGAGCGCATTGTTCCCTACGCCCCATTGAGTCTCGATCCGGCCGCCATGGTATTCCATTATGGTCAAGCGGTATTTGAAGGCTTGAAAGCTTACAAAGCAGCAGATGGCCGCGTCCTCTTGTTCCGCCCGCAAAAAAACGTACAGCGCATGAATATTTCCAACGACCGTCTAAGCATGCCTCCGATCGATGAGGAACTGTTTCTCGACGCGCTGCAGCAGTTGGTGCAGGTCGAGAAGGACTGGATTCCAGTCGAAGAGGGCACTTCCCTCTATGTACGCCCATTCATCATCGCGACCGAGCCATTCTTGGGAGTGCGGTCAGCCGACCATTACACCTTTATGATCATCCTTTCGCCAGTGGGCGCTTATTATCCGGAAGGGATCAACCCCGTTAAAATTAACGTGGAGAACAAATATGTCCGCGCGGTCAGCGGTGGTACCGGCTATGCCAAAACCTCCGGCAACTATGCAGCCAGCCTGAAAGCACAAGTCGAGGCAAAAGATAAAGGCTATACGCAGGTTCTCTGGCTCGACGGGGTCGAAAAGAAATACATTGAAGAAGTCGGCAGCATGAACGTCTTCTTCAAAATCAACGGAGAAGTCATTACTCCTGCGCTGAACGGCAGCATCCTGGAAGGGGTCACACGCAGCTCCACCATTGAATTGTTGAAAGCATGGGGAGTACCGGTATCGGAAAAACGGATCTCCATGGAAGAATTGCTGGAAGCCTCCAACAACGGCACGCTGGAAGAAGCATTCGGTACGGGTACCGCTGCTGTCATTTCTCCGATCGGGGAATTGCGCTGGGAGGACCACGTCATGGTGATTAACCAAGGCGTTACCGGTGAGCTGTCTCGCAAAATCTATGATACGATCACGGGAATCCAAAGTGGAAAAATCGAGGACACATTTGGTTGGACCGTAGAAGTAAAATAAGCAAAACAAAAGCGGCTATCGAGCAATCGACAGCCGCTTTCTTTTTTTGATTTAATCTTCCTGAAGCTCCATCCAGCTTTCCATCAACATATCCAGCTCTTGCTGACAGCAATCAAGCTCCTTTTGCCATCCGATCAGGACTTCATATGCCGTATGCGGCTCTGCCATCTTTGACTGCAAACGTGCTTTTTCCTGTTCGCGTTCGGCGATTTTTCTCTCCAGCTCGGCCAGCTTGTATGGATTGACCCGTTTTCCTTGCCGCTCCTGCTTTTCAGCTGCCACAAGGTATGGTGCTGCCTTTTCCGGCTGCTGAACTTTAGCTGTCTGCACAGGAGCGATCATCAGCGTTTGCTTGCGCTTCTCCCTCGCCTCTTCATACGTTCCTTCATAATGAACGATCGCACCTTGGTCGATCCAAAACACACCATCCACCGTTTTTTGCAGGAAATAGCGGTCATGCGATACGATCAACAGCGAGCCTTGGAAATCTGCCAGCGCCTCCTCCAATGTTTCCCTGGCCTCAATGTCCAGATGGTTCGTGGGCTCATCGAGAATAAGCAGGTTGATCTCCTGATGCATCAACTGCGCGAGGCGAAGCCGCATCCGTTCCCCGCCGCTTAAGTGTTCCAGCTTTTTGAATACCTGCTCGCCGTAAAAGAGAAAGCGAGCCAAGCGATGTCTGGCTTCTCCCTCGGAAACTGCGACGGTATCCCGGAACAGATCAATGACGCGGCGTTTCGGTTCACCGGTAAACGCATGCTGGGACAAATAGCCGACCTTTACACTGCTGCCAAGCTTGACGGTTCCTTGGTCGGGCGCCTGCTCCCCCAAAAGCATCTTGATCATTGTCGATTTGCCACAGCCATTCGGTCCCAAAAGCGCTTTTCGTTCCCCGTAGCGCAGACGGAGCTGAGCCTGTCTGAACAACGGCTTATCTCCAAACGATTTGTGCACATCCTCTGCGATCAGCACTTCCTCCCCGCTGCGGTCGCTCTGGCGAAATACGAGGTCCATCCGATCGGCTTCCAGTTTCGGTTTTTCGATCCGCTCAATCCTCGCCAATGCTTTCTCCATGCTTTTCGCTCGGCGATGAAAAGCTTCATTGGGCGGATTGGACCGATTTCCCCACTCTTTCAAGCGCTTGATGGTCTCTTGCATCTTCTTGATCTTCTTCTGCTGCTCCTCGTATTCGGCAAATTGGCGCAGCAAGCGTTCCTCTTTTTCTTTCACGAAAAACGAATAATTGCCCAGGTAGGTCGTAATCTCTCCGCCATCGACTTCATAGATGTCTGTCACGACCGCGTCCAGAAAATAACGGTCATGGGAGATGATCAGTACGGTTCCAGGGTAGTCACACAAAAAGGATTCCAGCCATTCCATCGCTTCGACATCGAGGTGGTTGGTCGGTTCGTCCAGCAGCAAGACATCGCAGCGCTCGCACAGCAGCTTCGCCAGACCGATCTTGGTCTGCTCTCCACCGCTTAACTGGGCAAAAGGCGTATCCAGCATCATCCCGGGAATGCCAAGCCCGGTCACTACCTGTGCAATCGTCGCTTCAGACTGGTAGCCATTTAGATGCTCGAACCGCTCTTGCGCCTCCTGATACCAGTGCATCAGCCTTTCCAATCGGGAAGCATCATGTGCCGATTCCGCCATCTCCTCTTCCAGCTGGCGCATCTGCGCTTGCAGGGCAAGTACTTCTGCAAACGCGCTCTCAATCACCTTTCGACCTGACCAGCCATCGGGATAGCTAGGCGACTGCGGCAAATACGCCAGCCTGCTGCCTTTCGCGCGAAAAACTTCGCCTGCATCCGGCGTTTCCAGGCCCGCGAGCAATCGGAAGAAGGTTGTTTTGCCCGCTCCATTCGGACCTACGATGCCGATCCGTTCCCCTGCTTTGACTTCAATCGTAATATTTTCCAAAACCGGATTGTATCCGTATGATTTCGCTACTTGTTTTGTGGCAATCATGATCATTTGTTTTTCCTCCTTGGATGTGGCAAAGCCATTTTTGGGCAAACAAAAAGCCGCAGGCAGATCCTGCGGCATCGTGTACGAAAATAAGCCCTACTGCTTATCGATGCATGGCACGCTCTGTCTGAAACGTTTCACTAGATTTTCCAAAAAAGGGCATACTGGTCCCTTTGCGCGAAAAATCATGTGTCATGCTGGTAACTTCTACCACAAACCAAGCATGAAATGTTCCAAACATGTACCTGCACCTCCTCATCCAAGAATCAAATCACTTGCAGAACATCATACCACATTTGGAAATGGTTTGAAAAGGACTATTCTTGAAACAGCGGCTCTCCTGTATCGATATCAATAAACTGGATGGTTGTATATGGCGACAAATCGATCTTCCCTGCCATGTATGGATACGAAATCACTTGCGGGTACATTCTGCCTGGCTCAGGAGAGGTCATCCGAACGTAGACAGAGACCTGCTCCCAGCTCAGTTCCTGCTTCACAAATTCAATGCCGTATCCCGGATTTGGCACTTCCCCTCTGGAGATCACATAAAGGTTTCCTTGCTGATGAACCCCTTTTGCCTGTTTCCTTTCCTCAATAAACGCCTTGTCCTGCGCAGTTAACGCCGCAGAAGTCAACAAGGAGAAGGAATCAGGCTCGCCTGCTTTTCCGAGGTCGATCTTCCCGTTTTTCCACGTGAGCGGAATCCCAAGCTGCTCGGTCACCCAACGCAGCGGCACGTAGATCGTTTTCCCCTGTACAACTGCGCCCTGATCGATTTTTTGCCAGCTGTTGGTCATGACTTCATTCGTGCCGGGTTTAAATGTTAAGCTGATCCGATTGATTGTCAGCTTGCCCAAGCCCTGCTGCGTGGTCCACGTACCTTGGAGCATGCGGGCCAAATCTTCTCCGGCGATCAGCGTGCGGCCATGGAGAAGGATCGGTTTGTATTGGAAGGTGACGGGCTGTTGCTGTACCGTTATCTGTATGGGTGTTGCCGCGTTCGCGGGGGCATTGACGAAAAAAAGCCCGCTCAGCACCAATGCTATCGCTGTCTGTCTGTTCATCTTCAACATTCCTTTCGCATTTGCTTTCTGCCAACATGGACGCTGGCAAAGGCAAAAACGTTTCACCCTTTCACAACAGCTATGGAGAGTGCTGCAAAATCAAGTTGCCCATCGCAATCACAGCAGGGATCGTCAGCAAACCCAGCAAGGTGGAAAACACCGTCGTCATCGCTCCCATTTCCTCATCGGCAGCGTATCGGGCGAAAAGAATAGACGCCATCGCGATTGTGGGCATCGCGGTCTGAATCAGGGTAACATGCGCCAGCTCCTGATCGATCGAAAAGAAGAAGAGCAGTCCTGCCGTCACCAGCGGAAACACGATCAGCTTCATGGCCAGCGGAAGTCCCAGCATGGGCAAAGGTACCCTTTTCTTGTTGTGCAAAAGCACCGGAATCAGCATCCCGATATACATCATCGCAAGAGGTGAAGCCAGCTTGGCCAGGCTGCCCGTCAGCTGCTTCACGATGTCAGGCGGTTCCAGCCCTAGAACAGCGACGAAGAGTCCTCCCGCGATGGCAAACATCGGGATGTTGACCAATTCTTTGAGTCCTCCCAGCGTCAGCTTGCGTTTTTCCTGCAGCAGCATGACCCCGACCGTCCAGATCGTAAAATCGAGACCAGCATCAAAAACGGCGGCCAACAAAGCGCCCTTGGCTCCAAACAGCGCTGCGCACAACGGCAGCCCGATGAAGCCCGTATTCCCGCAGCCTGCCAGAATCGCCAGCTGTCTGGCCTCCTTGTCTGGCACCTTGCAAGCCTTTGCTCCGATCCAGCCGAGCAGGATCCCCATGCAAGTAAAGAGTACGGCAATCGCGAAAATTACAAAAATTTGCGTTAATAACGTGCGGTCAATCGGCAATTGAAAGATTCCATCCAAGATGATGCAGGGCATCGCCACATTCACGATCAGCATGATCATCAGCTTACGCGAATCGGCCGTGAGCGGGAGCTTTTTTCCGATGATTGCTCCAATCCCTACGATGACTCCCATCACGAGAATGGATGAGAGCACGGGTGCCATTTCCACGTCTGTTTCCCTCCCTATCGGATCAATCGCCCGCTTCAACAAAAGAGGTGGAACCCTTTCTTGAAGCGGACGAAACAATCTCTATGGCTACATCTCGACAGCAATCCAGGTCAAGCCCGGATACTGTCCCATTTCACAAGTCCGCAAAATATCCCCGCAGATGGGCACCGCTTGCTCGATGGAAATGCACCATGCAAACGGAAAGGCAACTTCGGCCCCTTCTATGTTGAGATTGCACATGACCCCATCCGGCTGTGAGGAAGCCAGTACAAAATGCTTTTCGATAGGCTCATGCTCTTTCCACTGCACCAATACCTTTCCATTGTTCCCGCCTGCGACAACCAGATCCACATGCTCGCCATAAGCCGCATGCACCAGCGTATGGGTGGTTCCATTCAGCTGGGCGATTTCCCTCAGTACGCGGGCCCACCCGGCTGATTCTACTTCTTGTCCAGACGCGTCTGTATACATCCGCCAATCATTCATCCGTATAACCCCTTTGCTCCCCATTCCATGACAGAAGGCTAGAAATAACCCCCTTTAGTCCGAGCCAAAGGGGGAAGGTACCAGTTCTATATTAAGCTTCTTCTCTCTTATACTCAACTACAACCTCTGTGCCGAGACCGCCACGCGCATTCCAGTTGGCTTCAATGCGCATATAGAGAGGATCGCAGCAGGCTACCAGGTCATTCAGGATCCGGTTGGTCGCATGCTCTTGATAAATCCCGACATTACGGTAGGAAGTCAGATAATATTTGAGCGATTTCATCTCGATCAGCTTTTGATCCGGAATGATATGGATGCGCAAGTCCGCAAAATCAGGCAGGCCGGACCACGGGCAAACCGAAGTAAATTCGTTGGTTGGCATCATGATCTCTGTTTTTTTGCCTACATATTCATAAGGGATCGTTTCCAAAATATCAACCATGATCGCGGTCTCGTCTTGTGTGTCGAAACGAATGTTGTTGTACTTGCTGTGATTGTGCTCTGTGTGGGCCATACTAATGATACCTCCTAATAATGGTTGGGTTGGTAACGACCAAAAAAAAGCCACTTCACGCGCACCTGACAGGATAAGCAAGGGCGGAGAGTGGCATCGTTTCATACTCGGCTCTCCCCTAGTTTTGATTTGCGAGAGGAGGGGGTTACGAACTCTCGGTTATTACCGTATAGAATCATACCAAACCGAGGCAAGCTTGAGAAGTATATTGACAAAAAAACAAAACGGGGCTAGAGTTACACTCATCAAACGATAAATCATATCGGTTTACTGGGGGTTTAAATTTATGAAAAAAATCTTTTCGTCGATTGCTGTCCTATCTTCTTTGGTTCTGGTCCTCGCCGGGTGCGGCACTTCCGGCAATCAGGCTGCTCCATCTGCTCCTGCCGAGAAAGCGCCAACCGAAAATGCGCAGCCCGCTAACCTGCTGGAAAAAATCAAGGCAGAAGGCAAAATTCGCGTTGGTACGGAAGGAACTTATTCTCCATTTACGTTCCACGATGAGTCCGGCAAGCTGACCGGCTATGATGTGGAAGTGATTACCGAAGTAGCGAAGCGCATTGGCGTTGAACCTGAATTTATGGAAACCCAATGGGATTCCATGTTTGCTGGTCTTGATTCTGAGCGTTTTGACGTCATTGCCAACCAAGTTGGCATTCGCCCTGACCGTCAGGAAAAATACGATTTCTCTTCCCCATACACCGTTTCTACTGCTGTGTTGGCGGTTCACAAAGATAATACGACTGTTACAGATTTCAAAGACATCAAAGGCTTGAAAGCGGCGCAAACGCTGACCAGCAACCTGACTGATATCGCGAGAGAAAACGGTGCGGAAATCGTTGGTGTTGAAGGGTTTAACCAAGCGATCGACCTCTTGGTTTCCAAACGCGTCGAAGTCACTGTCGGTGACCGTCTCTCCTTCCTTGAATTTCTGAAGCAAAAACCGGAAACTCCTGTGAAAATCGTAGCAAACCATGCAGATGCCGCCCAAAACGGCTTCATGTTCCGCAAAGGCAGCAATGAGCTGGTAGAAGCCTTCAACAAAGCGTTGGATGAGATGCGCCAAGACGGTACACTCGCGAAAATCTCCGAGAAGTGGTTCGGTGCCGATGTTTCTAAGTAATCTGTTTGACAATCCAGAACGCGCTGCTCGACTCATCGAGATCGCTCAAAGCTCCTTTCTCCCATTGGTGAAAGGAGCCTTCACGTATACGCTCAGTCTCACAGTGATCTCCTTTGTCCTTGGCCTGATCCTGGCGATTCTTACTGCGCTTGCACGCATTTCGGGAGTGAAAGTGCTGCAGGGCATCGCCCGCTTTTATGTATCGATCATTCGCGGAACCCCGCTTCTCGTGCAATTATTCATTATCTTTTACGGGATGCCCAGCATCGGGATCACCATCGATCCGTTTCCCTCCGCGATTATCGGCTTTTCGCTGAATGTGGGTGCGTACTGCTCCGAGATCGTGCGCGCGGCGATTCTATCGATTCCCAAGGGCCAGTGGGAGGCTGCCTATTCCATCGGCATGTCGTATCCTCAGGCGCTCTTGCGAATCATCCTGCCGCAAGCCGCTCGCGTCTCGGTGCCGCCGCTCTCCAATTCCTTCATCAGCTTGGTGAAGGATACCTCGCTCGCGGCATCGATTCTCGTAGCCGAGATGTTTCGCAAGGCGCAGGAGATTGCCGCGCGCACTTTTGAACCGCTGCTCGTCTATATTGAAGCAGCGCTCATTTATTGGATCATCTGCATGTTCCTGTCCTTCCTGCAGGATAAGCTGGAGCATCGCTTGGATCGCTATGTGTCGAAATAGGAGGATCCACCATGATCGAATTGAAAAATCTGCATAAACAATTTGGCGGGCTGACCGTATTGCGCGGCATCTCCCTGAACATCGAAAAAGGGAAAGTGCTGGTCATCGTCGGTCCATCCGGTTCCGGGAAGACGACCCTCCTGCGCTGCCTCAATCTGCTGGAAACGCCGGATCAAGGCCAGATCCGGATCGGGGATGTACAGCTTGATTTCAGTAAAAAAGTAGACAAAGCACAGATTGCGAAATTGCGCAAACAAACCGGGATGGTTTTTCAAAACTACAATCTGTTCCCTCATATGACGGCCTTGGAAAATGTCATGGAAGGCCCCGTTACCGTCAAAAAGGAAAGCAAAGAAGTGGCTCGCGCCAAAGGAAAAACGCTCTTGGGCAAAGTCGGTCTTGCGGAGAAAATCGATGAGTATCCGTTCCAGCTTTCGGGCGGTCAGCAGCAACGGGTCGGGATCGCTCGCGCACTGGCGATGGACCCACTCGTCATGCTGTTCGATGAGCCAACATCCGCACTCGATCCGGAGCTCGTCGGGGAAGTGCTGAAGGTGATGAAGGAGCTGGCCAAGGAAGGCATGACGATGATTGTCGTCACCCATGAGATGAGCTTCGCGCGCGAAGTCGCCGACGAGGTGATCTTCATGGATCAGGGAGTCATTGTGGAACAAGGCCCTCCGCAGCAGCTATTTGTTAACCCACGCGAGGAACGGACCCGGCAATTTTTACAATTGATCCAATCATAAGTGAAAATAAGCAAAGGAAAAGGACCTGCTGCCACTATAGAGCAGGGTCCTTTTCTTTTTGCCTATTGAAAACTAGTCGTCAAACAAGAAGAAAAACAGGAGGAGAATGATGATTATCCAAAAAAAGCCTCCGTCATGTTTAAATCCGCTCATCCATGTTCCCCCCTTATACCGTGCTGAAGACAGATCATTCAACCGAGGATGAGGTCGAATTACCTGCCTGCAAGACATTGTATGTGGAAGGAACTGCTCCGCTTGTACCCTCGTCTACTCCCCGGAAATTTGGGTAGACATCCGAGCATTGTTAACACAATGTTAATGGTATTTATACCAAACCTACATGTTCTCTTAATATCATTCGAGTAAGCTGAAAGAGGTCAGACCCTACGATGGACATATGCGTCCTCATTTTGCCACTGGTTAGTTTGGACCCCCTTCTGCCGGTGGCCTTTTTTTGCCCCAATGGCCCCAGTCGCCGCCTCTCTCTTACCCTTTCGTTCCGCCCGAAGTGAGTCCTGCGATCAAATAACGCTGCACCCAGAGGAAAATGATCAGCACCGGCACGGTCACGATAATCGCACCAGCCGCCAGGTAATGCCAGTCCGTATTGAACTGGTTGACGAATTGCTGCAAACCGATCGGCAGCGTATACATTTTTTGCTCAGACAAAAAGGTCAGGGCGAACAAAAATTCATTCCAGGCCGTGATGAACGAATAAAAGCCGGTGACCGCCACCCCTGGCAAGGCAAGCGGCAGCACGATCCGGTAAAACGTGCCGAAGTGGGACAGTCCGTCTACACGGGCCGCCTCTTCCAGCTCGTACGGAATGGTATCAAAGAAGTTCTTCATCATCATGACGCAAAACGGGATGGCTACCGTCGCATACGCCAGGACAAGACCGAAGTAGCTGTTCAATAAGCCGAGACCATTGATGATTTTATACAGCGGAATGACCAGCAATGCCCCCGGAAACATTTGCGTCAGAAAAAAGAGATAGTTGATCGCACCTCTTCCCTTGAATTTGAACCGCGAAATCGCGTACGCAGCCGTGGTGGAAAGAAACAGCGAGATCAAAGCGGTCAAGAGCGCGATCAGGAAGCTGTTGCCCATCCATTGCAGGAACACGCCATCCGCACGTGTCAGCACGTGGATGTAATTTTCCAGCGTAAAGGTCTCGGGTATAAAATGCAGCTCGGTCGAAAATACCTCTGACTTGGGTTTAAAGCTCGTAGACAGGATCCACAGCACAGGAAAAACGGCAAAGAATGAGGAGATGATCAGCAGCAGGTGTACCCACCAATTTGATTTTTTCATTTTAGTAGTACACCCCCTCATTGCTGCCGGTCTTCAGCATCCGTTGATAGATGATGGTAAAGGCCAGCAAAAAGCTCAAGATGACCACGCCGTAAGTAGCGGCCATGCCAAAATTCCAGTTGAGGAACGCTTCCCGATACGCATACGTCACCAAAATCTCGGTCGCTCGAACCGGTCCTCCCCTCGTCACGAGGAAAATCACGTTAAACAAATTGAACGTCCAGATGACACCCAAGACGGTCGACGTAGCCGCCACCGGCTTGAGCAGCGGCAGCGTGATTGTCCAAAACTGCCGCCAAGCGCTCGCCCCATCGACACGAGCAGCCTCGTACAGCGATTGGGGAATGCTCTGCATGCCGCCCAAGAGCGTAATCATCATAAACGGCACCCCCAGCCAGACGTTGACCAGGATGACAGAAAACATCGCCCAGAAGCTGTCGCCCAGCCACGGAATCGCTCCGATGCCCAGCTTTTGCAGCACGAGATTGAGGACGCCGTAGGTCTCGTTATACATCCACGTCCAGGAGAATGCCGCAATGAACGAAGGTACCGCCCAAGGCACGATCAACAGCATGCGGTAGATGCCTTTGCCTTTGATATTGCGGTTGAGCAGCAGCGCCAGGATCAGCCCGAGCGTAAAGTGAAAAAATACGTTGGTAAATGTCCAGATCAATGTCTGCACGATCACGTCACGGAACACAGACTCCGGCTGAAAAATCGACGCAAACAAGTCGGAATAGTTTTTGAAGCCGATGAATTCATAGCTTGGCGGAGCGAATTTACTCCCCATGTTGTACTGGCTCATATCCGTAAAGCTGTACGATATCCCTTGCACAAGCGGATAAAACACAAGCACAGCCAACACCGCCAACGCAGGAGCGAGAAATACATATGCAATCCACGTGTTCTTACGAGCGCCCACAATCACGCCTCCCTTTTGCAAAAGCACTGCGATCGACCAATCCAATTCATAATAGCGGAAGGGGAGCGCCCTCAGGCAGCTTCCCCTTGTTCTTCACCTTGCTCTGCGGATATGCCGCGCGAGCCGACTACACTTTTTTCCGTCTCATGTTCGCTTATTGACCAAGCAAACCTTTCCATGCATTCGCTACCGTATCCAGGCCGTCTTTCGGAGCTTTATCTCCTTTGTAGATCGCTTGAATCTCTGGATCAAAGGAAGCGAAGATTTGGCCGCCTTCTGGAATCACGGGACGGTTTTTTGCTTTTTCCATCACGGCTTTAAAGTCGGAGATCATGCGATTTGCTTTCACTTCCGGCATGTCATAAGCGGATTTGCGCGTAGGCAACGTGCCGTTTGTGGCTGCCATTTTCGCCTGGCTTTCCTTTGTCGACAAGAAGGCAATCAGCTTGTATGCGGCATCCTTGGACTTGGACCCAGCATAGATTGCCAAGCTGTGTCCGCCAACCGGAGAACCGGTATCGCCATTTGGCCCCGCCGGGATTGGAGCGATTCCCAGATTGTTTGGATCTTTAAATTGATCGCCTGTCAATATGTCGCTCAATGCCCACGGACCGTTGAAGATCATCGCAGCGGTCCCTTTCTTGAAGGCCTCGTTCATATTTTGATAGTTGTTCGCAGCATCGATATCTTTCGGATAGACCTTGTCTTCTTTCCCGAGTTTCACCGCAAACTCAACGCCTTGAACAGCTCCTGGCGTGTTGATCAAGATTTGTTTGTTTTCATCGATCAAACCGCCGCCAAACGCCCATACGAAAGGCAGGGTGAAGTATGCTTCCGTCTGCCGGTGATAGAATCCCCATTTGTCCGTGCCATTGGTGAGTTTTTTCGCCACAGCAGCGAACTCGTCCATAGTTTTTGGCGCTTCCGTAAAGCCTGCATCCGCCAACAGCTTTTTGTTGTAAAGGAGAGCAAGTCCATCCGTTACTTCCGGCACACTCCATGTTTTTCCATTCCATTTGCTGTAATTGAGCGGCGCTTCCAGGAAGTCGTCCTGATCCTTGAAGTAGTTGTCAAGCGGTTCGAGCAAGCCCATTTTTGCGAACTCCGGTGTCCACGCCACCTCGGAACGGATCACATCCGGTCCATTGCCCGCTTGCGCCGCGGTGCGGAATTTGTTTTGCGCTTCGTTAAAGGGAACGATCTCCAAGGTTACTTTGATGTCTTTGTTTTGTTCCTCGAATTGGGTGATCAATTCCTTCAATGGTACCGTTTCGGATTCACGCATGGTGGTCCAGAAAGTGATGTTTTGCGGACCTGCTTGCTGCTGAGCTTGCCCCTCTTGGCCGGCAGGTGCTGTGGAGCCGCCGCCGCAGCCGGCTAAGAGAGATCCAAACAGTGCGAATGTGGTAAAGATACTGAAAACGCGTTTCATCGATTTACCCCTTTCTCTTTTCCCTTGGAATTGCGAAGAAACTTCATAAGTACCATTTGAACAATTAGTGCAAACGGTTGCACAAAATGCGAAAATCAACGTTTGGTTTGGATGATCATGCCTGACACCATATGTGTACCTACATCCTACAACATGAAATTATCCAAAGAAAACGTTTGCAAAATGCTTGTTTTGACCAAAATCCGGTATTTTTACCGTTTACATTGATAAAATCTCCCGTTTCTTTCTGATTACGCCTTTTTTCACTACTTTTCACCTCAGAAAATTTTGTAAGTGCGATCCGTTTACAAGTTCCCTCTTTTTCGATACGATGGGGGAAATCAAACGTTTGCACGAGTTGTTTGGAGGGTCTTTTGTTATGTCTGTCACCATTAAGGATGTAGCCCGCATCGCTGGCGTTTCACCGTCCACCGTATCGCGCGTGCTATCGAACCATCCCAAAATCAGCCCGGCCACTGTGCGCAAGGTAAGGGAAGCTATGGTGGAACTGGGCTATCATCCGAATATCATGGCGAAAAGCCTGGTATCCAAAAGCACGCAGACAATCGGTCTGGTGCTGCCGCGCTCGGTCGAGGAGTTTTTGAATCCATTCTTTTCCGAGGTCATGCGCGGGATCTTTGCTTTCGCCAATCAGGCACAGTATGATGTGCTGATGTCTGCTGCCAACAGTCGGCAGGAGGAGCTGGAAGCGATGAACCGCATGATCCTGGGCAGACGGGTCGACGGCATCATTATGATGGCTCCCCGAAAAAAGGATCCGGTCATCGAGCAGCTGCTGCAGCATGATTTTCCTTTTGTGCTGCTGGGGCGTTCCTTGGAACATGAGGATTTGCTCTGTGTGAATAATGACAATATTAAAGCCGCCTTCGATGCTACCAATCATCTGATTTCGCTTGGCCATAAACGCATTGGCTTTGTCAGCGGCTCGCCAGACATGGTCGTCACCGAGGACCGGTTGGAAGGATATCGTCAGGCTTTGGTAGGCGCTTCTCTGCCGTACCGGAAAGACTGGATCATCGGAGAAGAAATGCTGCAAGCTGGCGGATTTCACGCGCTCTCCCTGATGCTGACACAGCCGGAGAGGCCCACCGCTTTCGTTGTGATCGACGATGTCATCGCCTTTGGCTTTATTCGCCAGCTCTATGAAGCTGGTTTCAAAGTCCCGGATGACGTCTCCATTGTGAGCTTCAACAACATCATGCTGACAGAACTCAGTAATCCGCCGATCAGTACGGTTGATATCGGCATTTATCATCTTGGCTACATGACAGCGCAGCTGCTGATCCGCAAAATATCGGGAGAGCCGATTGTCCAGAACCAACTGGTACTGCCGCATCGTCTTGTGGTGCGCGGCTCCTCCCTGCATCCTCGTACGTAGAACGCTTGAAAGGAGTCACCCTTATGAAGCTTTCACCCGTTACACATAAACCATATTTGAACGATGCGATCATCGGCAACTCCTCGATGCTCGCAGCACTTGGCTTCCACGGCGAAATCTATCGTCTCTGGTGGCCGCATCAGGATATGGCGCAGCATATTGAGAAGATGCAAGCAGGCATCTTTGTCGAAGGACACAGCAAGGAAACGCTATGGTTGAATGAGCTTGAGGCATGGAACTATGCCCAAGGTTATCTGCCAAAAAGCAATATTCTGCGGACTACGGCAACCGCCAAGAAGATTCCTGTGATCGTGGAATCCCTCGATTTTGTCGTGCCTGATGAAGATCTGCTTGTCCGTCACTACCGCATAGTGAATAACGGACAACAGCCGCTTCGCCTGCGCTTTTATTATCATGCCTCCCTGAGTATCACGGAAAACAAGCTGTACAATACGGTAGCCTATGAACCGGCTGTCGATGGGTTGTTGTATTTCCGCCATAACTATGCTTTTGCGCTCGCTGGTGCAAACGATTGCACGGAGTACACCGCTTCGGATGCTTTGCCTCACGCTGCTGCGGGGTATCTTCCTGGCAACGAAATTGCGATGGTGCCGGACGGAGCACTAGGCTGGCTGATGGAAATCCAACCCGGAGAGACTGCAGAAGTTCCTGTCTATCTGACTGCTGCCGACACGATCGATGAAGCTGTGTCCAAAATGAAAGCTGCGAAATCGCAGACTGCGGATAGCTGGCGGCAGAAGACGCTCGCCTATTGGCAGCAATATCTCGCCGCTTTACCACAGCTGCCTACCCAGGATGAACGCATCCGCCGTGTCTATGAGCGCTCCTTGCTCGTCTTCCCGTTGATGGCGGACAAAGCGACCGGCAGCGTCATCGCTGCGCCTGAGTTTGACGAAGCGTTTACCCGCTGCGGCGGCTATGCCTATTGCTGGGGACGCGACGCTGCTTACATCACTACCGCTTTTGACCGGGCAGGATTGACGGATTTATCCCGCCACTTTTATCGTTGGACCTTGACTGCCCAATCGGCAGACGGGTCTTGGCAGCAGCGCCATTATCACGATGGAAGATTGGCTCCTTCGTGGGGGTTGCAAATCGATGAAGGCGGCTCCATTCTTTGGGGCATGTATCAGCATTTTCTCGCGACGCAGGATCTGTCCTTCCTGCAGGAAATGTGGCCTGCGGTAGAAAAGGGAACTGCCTTTTTGCTGTCGTTTTTGGATGCAGAGACCGGGCTTCCTCTCCCCAGCCGTGATCTGTGGGAGGAGCGCGTCGCGGAGCATACGTATTCGGCAGCGGCCGTCTATGGGGGTATCCGGGCAGCTGCCGAAATCGCCAAACAGTTGGCGAAAGTAGAACAAGCCAGCCAATGGGGCAGTGCTGCTGATCAGCTCCAAGAGGCGATCCTTCAGCAAACCGTCAACCCTGAAACCGGCTTGTTTTATCGCGGGGTGAAGCTCAGCGTGAATCAAGCTGCCTATCAGCAAGCAAAGGAAGCTGGCAAAGCGGTTGCTCAGATTACCGATCAAAAAGGGTATGTCACTCATCTGCAAATCCATGACGAGATCATGGACATTTCGCTGCTCGGCCTGTCCGTCCCCTTTGCGGTGCTGGATGCGAATGATCCGCGGATTGCAGCCACTGCCGATGCCATCGAACGCACATGCACCTCTCCCGTAGTTGGCGGGATTCGCCGTTATGAAGACGACCATTATATCGGCGGAAATCCGTGGATTCTGACGACGCTTTGGCTGGCCCAGTACCGTATCCGGCAGGGGCGTTATGAAGAAGCGAAAAAGCATCTGGACTGGGCAGTTTCCCACGCCACTTCGCTCGCGCTTTTGCCTGAGCAGGTTGACCAAGAGACTGGAGAGGCTGCATGGGTCATCCCGCTCACCTGGTCCCATGCGATGTTTGTGCTGACGGTCCACATGCTTCAAGAGGCTGGACAATTGTAAGGTGACCTTGCTCCACCACATTTTTGGTGGGGCTTTTTCGTTTGTGCAAACATGGTGGTGATGGAAGGGAAGAGAGGGCGGTGCTGCGTTCTTGCCCCACCCGCATGGGAGTATATTCTGTCCGGTTCCGCTTACAAAAATGGTACGTCACGCAAAAGGTTCGAGGAAGCCTATTCATACGTAGAGGTTGCGCGACAAGCGTGTACCATTTTTGTAAGCTCCACCTGAGTAGGTGTGACAAAGACTCCACCCGTCCCTCTCTTCCCTTCCTCACGTGGCTGTAGCGTATAGTCAAAAGCATGATAAAGAAAAGCATGAATCCGCTTGTAGCACTACGGATGTAATAACTTAAGAAACACGCTCTCCCTACGGAGCACCTCTCCCCCGCTGTGCAGATAATCAATAAAACAAAAAGGATCCACGCTCTTCTTCGAGCTTGGATCCTTTGTCGTTACTTGCCCTCTAAATTCAAGAATTGCCGCAGCTCTTCATAAAAAGCCGGATTGCAGGCCATCACGCTGCTCTTTTGATCGAAGGGGAGCGGCTCTCCGTTCATTTTTGTTGCCACGCCACCCGCTTCTTCCACGATGATGCGGGCTGCGCCGAAATCCCATGCATTCAAAGACATGCTGACGTAGCCGTCAAGCCTGCCTGCCGCTACGTAGGAGATTTCCAGCGCTGCGCTGCCCAATAAACGCATGCCCCGTACCTTGCCGGCCAGCCTTTTCACAATCTGGTCGATCCCGATCTGCTCCGCCCGCTTGTTCCAAAATACGCTCGTGCAAAGTAAGGCTTCCTCCAGCTTGACTTGTTTGGTCAAGCCTAATCGGCGATCGTTGAGGTATGCCCCTTGCCCTTTTACCGCATAGAACAGCTCATCCCTAGACGGGTCGTACACAACCCCGACAAGCCCTTCCCCTTTATGGTACACAGCGATTGAGACGGAAAAATTGATTTGTTGATGGACGAAGTTGGTCGTGCCATCAATCGGGTCAATAATCCACAATGTCTCATAATCAGCGGGATTCCCCTCGAACATGCTCTCTTCGCCGAGAATGCCATGATCTGGAAATTCCTTTATTATGGCTTGGATCACGTGTTTTTCCACTTCTTTATCCACTGCCGTGACCAGATCGGAAGCAGAGGTCTTATACTCAACCAGAATTGGCTGTTTCAATCGTTCCAGGCTTAGCGCTCCCGCTGTTTTCGCACAATGAATTGCCATTTTTTTGAGCGCTTCAATTTGAACTGGCTGCAAACAAATCGCCACCTACCTCATGGACTTTTACTTAGTTTACCATACTTTTTCCTGAAAAGATAAACCTGGGTGTGCTTCCAAACAGATCTGCTGAACAAAATTTGGCTTGGGTGAAGCGGCAGACTTTAGGGGATCATTTTCCTAAGAAAAGGGGTGATTCGATGTTCAAGACCAAAGAAAAATCCTCTCTTTCCCTCCCGGTGAATCGCGAACAGGCGAATCACGGCTTGCTGATCACCGGTCTTCTTGTCGCCATGCTGTTTTCCGCCTTGGAAGGAACGATCGTCGGGACCGCCATGCCGCGGATCGTCGGGGAATTAGGCGGCTTGGGTGTGATGACATGGCTGACCACCGCTTATATGCTCAGTTCAACAGCAGTCGTGCCCATCGCAGGAAAGCTCGCCGATATGCTCGGCAGAAAATCGATCTATGTAACCGGCCTGATCGTGTTTATGGTAGGATCTGCACTGTGCGGCATGGCCACCACCATGACCCAGCTAATTTATTACCGGGCACTCCAGGGTATTGGCGGGGGGATCATGATGCCGATGGCGATGATTGTCATCGGTGATATTTTTACAGGTGCGCAGCGTGCCAAATGGCAGGGCGTGTTTGGCGCGATTTTCGGTCTCGCCTCACTCATCGGTCCGCAGGTGGGCGGCTGGATTGTGGATTCTGCCAACTGGCGCTGGGTCTTTTACATTAATCTCCCCGTCGGCATTCTAGCGACGGTTTTAATCAGCATCGGCCTCCATAATCATCGTCTGGAAGGCCCGATCCGGCTTGACCTTGGCGGGATGTTTACCATGATCATTGGCGTCGTCGCCTTGCTTCTGGCCCTCACCTTTGGTGGGAAGGACTTCGCTTGGGACTCATGGCAGATCCTCTCCTTGTTTGTGATCGCCGTTGTTGCTCTTGTTGCCTTTGTCCGGATCGAAAGGAAGACAGCGGAACCGATTTTTCCCATGTATTTATTCCAGAACCGGACATTTACGATGCTAAACGGTGTTGCTTTTCTCATGTCGATTGGCATGTTTGGCGCCATAACGTTCATTCCATTTTTCATGCAAGGCATTATCGGCATGACTCCTTCCCAGTCCGGTACCATGATGCTGCCGATGATGGTCTCGATGATGATCGCCAGTGTCCTCGGCGGACGACTCGTGCGAAGCATTGGGGTACGCTCGCAAATCATCCTCGGCATGGCGCTGATGTCTGCCGGCTTCTACCTGCTTTCCACCATGACCATGGAAACGACCATGCTGGTTGCCATGAGTTTTTTGGCTGTCCTTGGCCTTGGGCTGGGGTTCGTCATGCCCGTCATTACACTGGCGCTGCAGGAAAGCTTTCCAAAGGAGCAGCTGGGCGTCGTGACCTCCTCCAGCCAATTTTTCCGACAGATTGGCGGAACGTTTGGGATGACTGTGCTCGGGGCGATCATGAATCACCAATCCAGTGTACTTCTCGTGGACCAGCTCATCCCCTATCTCGAAAACCTGCCGCCGCAAGCGCATGATATGGTGGATACATTTGAAGATATGGTGACCCATAATCCCCAAGGACTGTACTCCATGCTGTTAAGCCCGGAAGCGCTCGCACAAATTCCACAGGAGATCCGCAGCTCATTGCTTCCGATCCTGCAATCGACCTTGGTGACAGCCTTGCACAGCGTATTTTTGTATGGCTTGCTCTTTGTCGGCTTGGGCATCTTGCTCGCTTTTTTCGTAGGAAAAGTGACGATTTCGGACAAGCCTGCTGAGGAACAGTAAGGAATACGTATGCTTATGCAAACATGGTGGTGGGGGAAGGGAAGAGAGGGCGGAGCTGCGTTCTTGCCACACCCGCGAAGGAGTCAGGACTGTCCGGTTCCGCTTCCAAAAACGGTACGTCACGCAAAAGTTTCGAGGAAGCCTATTCATGCTTAGAGATTGCGCGACAAGCGTGTACCGTTTTTGGAAGCTCCACCTCAGCAGGTGTGACAAAGACTCCGCTCGTCCCTCTCTTCCCTTCCTCACGTGGCGTTTGTATAAAAATCGAACGTATTAAAAGATTCAAAGCTGGATTGAGTGCGCTTCCTCTCCTCTTTCTCTTTTTTAAATTAGCTTCTGCTACGCAGGAGAGCATGTTTCGCAACGGAGCGCCTGCGGAGCCCGACCAAGCGGAGCAGTGAATCGCAGGTAAAAGGGCCGCAACCTGCCCTAGCTGCGCCAGCGTCTGCTACTTTTGCGGACCCCTGCGATTCATTGCGGAGCGGACAGTCTCCACTTACAGCAGGGCGTAGAATGAAGCGGAGTTGCGAAATATGCTCTCCTCACCGCAGTCCCTTTATAAAGTTAAAAAAGCTTGCAAAAACGAACCATGTCGTCTTGCAAGCTTTTGCACATTCTTTAACAGCAGCGCGACATCCCGCCACGCTCGTAGCGATCATGGAGGGCACGCATATAGTACTCCCGCTCTGACAGGGGAAAAATACCTGGCGCAGCGTGGTTGGCATACCAATGCTTCAGATAGCGATCGTAGTCCGGCATCCCGAAAATGAACTTGATGGTGGAAGATACTTTCCGTAGGGAGCGGCGAATCGTTCTCAGCTTGCGTCTCATGCCACGCTGTGTCCCTTCGGATCGTAGTAATCATCGCCTTTGGATTGGACATACGGCGATTCATGCAATTCATACTGTTTGCCGCGCAAGATGTTGATCCACAGGCGGATGCCATCCGCGATAATCCCTACGGTGATGACGATAAAAATCGCGCATACGGCCGCATCGATCTGATCGTTGAGGATCATTTTTTCCGCTGCTTCCACGGATTTTACGCCATTGGGCAGCTTTCCTTCAGCGAGCGCTTTTTTGAAAGATTCCGCATGAGTCAGGAAGCTGATGGATGCTTTTTCATGGAACAGCTTTTGCCAAGCCGCATACAGGGTGGAGATGCTCAACCAGGCCATCGGCAGCAGGGTGACCCAGGCATAGCGGGCTTTCCCCATTTTGAAAATGATCGTCGTACCTACGGTGAAGGCGATCGCCGCCAACATCTGGTTCGCGATGCCAAAGAGCGGCCATAGCGTGTAAATGCCGCCGAGCGGGTCGTATACCCCTTGCAGCAGGAAGTACCCCCAGCCGAGGGTGACCAAGCCGGAGCCGATCAGGTTGCCAGGCAGCCAGTCGACTTGCTTCAATTTTGGATGGATGTTGCCCAGCATATCCTGGACCATGAAACGTCCGACACGCGTGCCTGCATCGACCGTGGTCAGGATGAAAACTGCTTCAAAGAGAATTGCAAAGTGATACCAGAAAGCCATGAGCGCCTTCCCGCCGAGAATATCCGCAAAGATGGTCGCCATCCCGATCGCCAATGACGGAGCACCTCCTGTACGTGAGAGGATGGTCTTCTCGCCGATGTCATTGGACAGCGTCGTGATCTGATCTGGCGTGATCGTAAAGCCAAAGTCTGTCGTGATTTTCGCAGCCGCGGCGATCGCATCTGTCCCGATGACCGCTGCCGGCGAGTTAACCGCAAAATACAAGCCGGGTGTCAGCACGCACGCAGCGATCATGGCCATAATCGCAACGGCCGACTCCATCAGCATGCCGCCATAGCCGATGACCGTGGCATGCGATTCCTTGGCAATCAGCTTCGGTGTGGTGCCCGAGGAAATCAGCGCGTGGAATCCGGAAACCGCTCCGCAGGCGATCGTGATAAACAGGAACGGGAACAGATCTCCGGCAAATACAGGACCCGTACCGTCAATAAAGCGGGTCAATGCTGGCATTTGCAGCGGCGGCAGCGTAAAGATGATCCCTACCGCAAGCAGACCGATTGTTCCGATTTTCAAAAAGGAGCTGAGATAATCGCGCGGCGCCAATAGCAGCCATACAGGCAGCACCGAAGCGATAAAGCCATAGATGATCATCATCCAGGCCAGTGCAGGCTTGGAGAACGTAAAAGCCGGTCCCCAGGTAGGCGACGCAGCCACCACTTGTCCGAGATAAAGCGCAACAAACAGCAGGACCAATCCGATCAGGGAGCCCTCCATCACGCGCCCCGGCCGGATATAACGCATGTAGACGCCCATAAATAACGCGATTGGCAGCGTCATGGCAATCGTAAAGGTCCCCCACGGCGAATCCGCCAGTGCGTTGACGACAACCATCGCAAGCACCGCGATCAAAATCAGCATAATGGCCAGAATGCCGATCAACGCCAACACGCCGCCGAATGGGCCGATTTCTTCCTTGGCGATCTGTCCGAGACTTTTTCCGTTGCGTCGCATGGAGCCAAACAAAATGACAAAATCCTGGACCGCTCCGCCAAGTACGACCCCGACGATAATCCAGATCGTTCCCGGCAAGTAGCCCATTTGCGCGGCCAAAGTCGGACCGACCAGCGGACCTGCTCCGGCAATGGCAGCAAAGTGATGGCCGAACACCACCCATTTGTTGGTTGGAACGAAATCCTTTCCATCGTCGTTTACTTCCGCTGGTGTCGCACGGTTGTCATCCAACCCCAGGACTTTTTTGGCGATAAAACGGCTGTAAAAACGATAAGCAACCGCATAAGTACAAAAAGCCGCCGTCAACAGCCAAAAAGAGTTGACCGATTCCCCACGTGAAAGCGCCAGCATACCGAAGCCCACGGCCCCTAAGGCTGCCACTGCGCCCCAGATCAATGCAGACAAAAACCACTTTTGCATGTGAGAACTCCTCCTTCTGATAGAGTAGGGCATGAAGATTTTACCCCATCCATAGAATAGCGAACGGATCAGCGCGCAAAAACGAGAATTGTCTGAACTGTAGAAAAATAAGCGCGAGCGGAAAAAATAGCGACATGAATGAAAGCGTTTACCTAAAATCCTAAACGGCGTTTTACTTCCTTCACTGCGGTACGGCTGACCGGAACTTCTGTTTTCTCGCGGTCCGCCATGACAAGGTGAACCGCTCCCTTAAACCAGGGAACCAGCTCGGATGTTTTGGCCAGATTGACAATATAGGCCCGGTGTGTACGGAAAAACAGCTCTTCCGGCAGTCTTGCTTCCAGCTCCTGCAGGGTAAACGATGTCGCAAACTGCTCGTTTTCGGTGTAGATGGAGGCGTAGCGGCCTTCAAGGGTAGCGAATATGATGTCGCTCGGATCGATCAGCAGGATCTTTCCGTTTTTCTCGACCGGTATGCGCTTTGGCTGCTTCATCGTCAGTGCATTTTGCAAAAGAGCAGCCAATTTCTGCTCAATCGCTGATGGCTGGCTGTCTTCCCCATTTCGCTGCGCCATCCATTTGCGAATGCGGCATACCGTTTTCTCCAAACGATGAGTGCTGAACGGCTTCACGATATAATCGACGGCTTCCGTTTCAAAGGCCCGCACTGCATGGATTTCATAGGCGCTCGCAAAGATGACCATCGGCGGCTTCTGCATGGTCTCCAGCAGCTCCTGGCCGACATTGACCCCGTCGAGATCATGCAGATGAATATCCAGGAAAACCGCATCGGGAGCGACGGCGGGGATCCGCTCCAGCGCTTCCTCCCCGCTTGCGGCCTCTCCGATCACCTCGACCTCAGCCATTTGTTCCAACAAATAGCGCAGCTCTGCGCGTGCCGGTCTCTCATCATCCACGATGAACACTTTCAGCATATGGTTTCACTCCCAAAGGCAAGGTAATGGTGCAAACCGTTCCTTTTCCTTTTTCACTCTCGATCTGGATTCCGTACTCGGGACCGTAGATGGATTGCAGGCGCCCGCGAACATTGCTTAATCCGATCCCGGACAAGCGTCTTTTCTCATGACGGCCAGCACTAGGGCGTGTCACCGGCTCTTCTGCCATTCCGACGCCATTGTCGGCTACCACCAGCTCCAGGGTGCCCTGTTTTTTCTTTCTCGCCGTGATGCTCACCACGCCGCCTTCCCGTCTTGGCAATAATCCATGCTTGATCGCATTTTCTACGAGCGGCTGCAGGATAAGACCGGGCACTACATATTTATCCACTTCCGGCTCGATGTCATATTCCACCCGCAAGCGATCGTCAAAGCGGGCGCGCTCAATCGACAAATATGCTTCCACATGCTGCAATTCCTCGGCCAGCGTGACATAACCTCCGCTGTCGTGCAGATTTTTGCGGAAGTATTCACCCAAATTAATCAGCAGCTCACGGGCTTGCTCGGGACGAAAACGGATAAACGATACAATCGTATTGATCGCATTGAACAGAAAGTGTGGGTTGATTTGCGCGTGGAGAGCCCTGATCTCGGCATCATGCAAAAGACGCGACTGCTTCTCCAGCTCCGCGATCTCGAGCTGCGTCGAGATCAGATTGCCCAGACCGCGTACCAGCTCCATGTCGACTGCGGACAGCTTGCGCGAGTGATCCTGGTACAGCTTCAATACACCGACGACTTCACGTTTGCGCATGAGCGGCACCAAGATGGCGCAGCGCAAAGGACAGGCCGGTTCATGACAGCCGATCTCTTCCTTTGTCTCGGCGATGAGCATTTCTTTCTTCTCCAGCACTTCTCGCGTCGCTTTTGTGATGATACTCTGCCCGGCGATATGGTGGGAGATTCCTGCCCCTACATGGGCCAATACCGTGTTGGTGTCGGTAATCGCTACAGCGGCCACCCGCGTCGTGCGTAGAATCTCGCGTGCTACTCTTTCCGACGAGACATGATTCAGCCCCGAGCGCAGCAGAGAAATGGTTTTGTCAGCTACCTGGAGCGTACGCTGTGCTTGCAGGGCACCAATCCGCTCCTCTTCATGCTTCACCAGGCTGATAATAATCATGAATACCGCGATGCCGAGCGCATTGATCAGCGACATGGGGATGCTGATCACCTTCACCAGCTCCAGCGCCTGTTCATATGGCTTTGCAACGAGCAAAATAATGGACATCTGCAGCCACTCAGCTACAAATCCGACCAAGAGAGCGGTCCTCCAGCCAATCTCCTTGTTCCGGCGAAAATGATAGAACAGACCTGCGATGACACCTTCCAGAATCGTAGCAATGGCACAGGCCAGGTCGGTAAAACCGCCTAACGTATATCGGTGAACCCCTGCGATCAGCCCGGTGGCTCCTCCCACCCAGGGTCCTGCCAAAAGTCCAGCGACAACCGCTCCGATCACCCGCGAATTGGCGATGGCGTCCAGGTAAGGGATCCCCATATACGTGCCCAAAATGGAGATCATCGAAAAAATGAGAACCATCAACGCCTGCTCTTTCAAAGATGCGCATTGATTCAAGATGCTGCGAAAAGCTTTCACCCGCGTCAGCAAAAAGGCAACCACAACCAGCAAGGCGGTCCGTTCCGCCAGTGCAATGAATACCGGATGAAACAGGCTCACACCCATCCCTCCCCAGCATGAGTAGCAAGAATATTATGTATCTTTCTATTATCACTAGGGATAGTGCCAGCGGTCAAGAGATTCGGTATTGCGCACACCAAAAAGCCCCCGCCCAGTCTGGGGGAGGCTTGGTGTACATTCTCATCCATTACAGATTGCCGCGATTTGCCTGCTCTCGCTCCAGCGCTTCGAACAAGGCTTTGAAGTTTCCATTCCCAAAGCCACGGGCCCCTTTACGCTGGATGATTTCCACAAACAGGGTCGGTCTATCGACGATCGGCTTGCTGAACAATTGAAGCAGATAGCCTTCATCATCACGGTCAACGAGAATGTGCAGCTTGCGCAATTCCTCGATGTCCTCGTCAATCGCCCCGATCCGCTCCTTCAAATCGTCATAATAGGTTTCCGGTACCCGCAGAAAATCCACGCCATTTTCCCGCAGCTTGGCTACAGTCGTCACGATATCATTGGTCAAGAGGGCGATATGCTGGACACCCGGCCCCTGATAAAACTCGAGAAACTCCTGGATTTGCGATTTTCGTTTGCCTTCTGCCGGTTCGTTGATCGGGAATTTGATCCGTCCCGTCCCGCTTTGCATCACCTTGGACATGAGCGCCGAGTATTCTGTGGAAATGTCATCATCGCTGAAATTTTGCGCAGAGGTAAAGCCCATCACTTTTTCATAGTAAGATACCCACTCGTCCATGACTTCGACGTTGCCGACGATGTGGTCAATGCCAATCAGGCCTGTGCTTTCATGCTTGACCGGCGCCTCAAACGGTACGTAGCCTGGCAAAAACACACCCTTGTAGTCTTGCCGCTCAATGAAGGTGTGTATGTTATCCCCGTAGGTGCCGATGGCTGCTTTCTTCACAGAACCATGCTCATCACTGTAGACGGCAGGCTCCATGATGGGAATAGCCCCCCGAGAGACCGCCTCCCGGTACGCCTGCTCACAGTCCTCTACCAGCATTGCCACGTCCTTTACCCCATCGCCATGTTTTTTCACGAATTCCGCGATTGGATTGTCTGGGGTCAACGCACCGCTGAGGACGAACGTCAGATGGTTTTGCTTCAATACATAGGATACCTTGTCACGCGAGCCTGTTTCCAATCCGGCATAGGCGATTGCCTCAAAACCAAATGCGTTGACAAAGTAATGCATCGCTTGCTTGGCATTCCCTACATAAAACTCAACATGATTCCAGTCCTTAATCGGAAAGAAATCGTTCCCCATAACCTTCCCCTCCAACGATTGAATTTTCCCACTTCTTACCACCGAGATTACTATGACAGCGCTTTCTTTCGCAAGAACACCGACCACCGCATAAGCGCTGTTCAACGTTAAAGCAATGGATCGACGTGGCAAAAAGCATGCATAATTTTCCTTTCCTGGAGAAAGATTATCTGGTGAAAGACATTCTACAGATGCGTGGGAGGTATTCGTTGGATGTATCCCTATCACACGAATAATTTGGTCAGCGAAGTGCAGCGTCTTATCAATCAGCTCCAACAAAACGAACGGAATAATGCCAATACGCTGCGCAGTCTGGCAAGTCAATTGCAGAATCTGGCCGCTACAGAAACACAGGCCACAGCCATGCTGCAGCAGCTCCAGTCCATGACCGCACAGCTGGCGACAGAAGCGGCTCGTACGGCGCAGACTGCGTATCCGTACACGACGACGACTCCTTCCAATTTTGAGCCCGTGCGTTCGAGCGTAAACGTAGGATCCACTTTGTCGTCAGCTTCTTCCGTGGGCGTCGGGGGGACCGCTTCTTCCTTGTTCGGCAGCGGTGTCTCCTCTACTTCTCCGCAATCTCCTTTTAACCAAACGTAATCAGATTGGTACGGCATATGCGGAAGCGCTCATCCAAGCGCTTCTTTTTCTTTTTTTCCAGTGCGAGTAGAATGGAGAGAGGAAAAAAGGAGGGCTTTTCATGACCAACAACTGGAACAGCTACGTCGAGCGGACTTGGAACGATAATGCCCCTGGCTGGCATTCGCGCAGTGAGGAGATGTGGGAGAAAGGCAGCCGCAAAACCATCCTTCCCCTTTTGACACAATTGATCTCCCCGGAGTCCGGAACGATTTTGGACGCTGGCTGCGGAGATGGATACGCTAGCAGAAAACTGGCAAAAGCGGGCTATCAAGTGGAGGGCATCGATCTTTCCGCTGAGATGATTGAGCTTGCGACCAAACAAATAGATCCCGGGCTTGCGGTCTGCTTTCAACAAGGCTCGATCACCGCGTTGCCGTTTCCCGATCAGCATTTCGCTGGCATCTTGGCGATCAATGTGGTTGAATTTACTGAAGATCCACTGCATACACTGCGTGAATTGTATCGTGTCCTGCAACCAGATGGCGTCCTGGTGCTCGGTATCCTTGGTCCAACTGCCGCCCCTCGGGCCTACAGCTACCGCCGTCTCTATGGCGAACCTGTTATTCAAAACACCATGATGCCATGGGAAGCGAAACATTTAGCGACGGAGAATGGGTTTACATTAGTCGCAGAGGAGCCGGTTTACCGGGATGGTGTCAAAGCGGAGTTGACGAAGGGACTGGCCAAGGAATTGCGGCAAGCGCTTAGTTTTCTCACATTGTTTGCGTTGAAAAAAGAGCGGGGGTAATCGCGGCTGTGGAGCTTGATTCCATCATGCCTCCCTGTTCGTTCCTACGACAAGAAGAGTGATGCAGGTTTTAGAAAAACCTTGGCTACGCCAAGTCTTTGGCTAAGCTTAGTTGCTCTTATGTCGATGAGAATTTTATAAATTCTTATCGACGAAAAAAGCGAGCCATCATATCGGCTCGCTTGTCTCTTATTGATTCAGCAACTTTTGCACATCCTGATAGGTGCCTTCCAGCCCCTGATCAACCACGCTCGCTTCTTTCACATGAGCAACCAGTTCCTCGTGCATTTCATCCAGGAGGCTTTTGGCTTTGTTCACCTGGCCGGCAATATCATCCGCAAAACGCTTTTGCTGCTGGATCGTTTGCATGACACCGTGTACCTCATCACTTACCTCATGGAACGCATGCACAATGCCGTCCATCTTTTTCGAAGCGTCCTTGCTTGTTTCCAGACCATTGCGAATCGCATCGGTGTTTTTCGCGCTATTGGCCAACGCTTCTTTGGTCTCTTCTTGAATCTTCTCAATCAAGGTCGCGATGTTTTTCGTCGAGTTGCCAGTCATTTCTGCCAGCTTGCGCACCTCATCAGCGACCACTGCAAAGCCTCGTCCCTGCTCCCCGGCACGTGCTGCCTCGATGGCTGCATTCAAGGCCAGCAGATTGGTCTGATTCGCGATGTCACTGATCACCTGCACGATGCTGGTGATCTCCGAGGACCGCTCTTCCAACCGGCTCATGGAAGCCGCTGTGTTTGCCGATTCCTTTTCCAGCAGCGACATGACTTCAACCAGATTGGAAATGGACTTCTTGCCTTCCTCCGAGCGCTGAACCGACTGCTCACAGATATGCGTCAGCTTTTCTCCGCGCCCTTGCAGTTGATCTGCAGAGACATCGGACGACTCGCTGATCGCTTGGATATCCTCTACAATACTTTTCATCCGGTTCGCCAGATTGGCCAGATCACGATGCTGTCCATTGACGACGTTATGCTGGGTAATGATAGCTCCCATACGCTCGTACAGATCTTGAATTTCGGCAACCAGGTCCGCTTTGTCTGGCTGCTGCGGTTGCAGCGCTACTCCCCCCGCGCTCAACGTATCTGCTGCTGGCACTGCTTGCGTTTTTTTCTTGTTCCAAAACATGATTTGTTCCCCCTCCATGATTTAAGGCAATTGTTCCTCTCGATGGGCAAAGAGGCGAGATTCCATGACTCCGGGATGTTGTTTCGCAAGCGTCAGAAGATTCTCCAAAAAGTAATAGTGCCCTTCCAACAGCTCGACGTCCTTCCGTCCAAATGTTTGCGCCTGGAGATACTGCTGCATCTCGAGCAGATAACGCTCCTGCTTGGCGTGGAAATCATTTGCCCGCAGCATTTGTTCCACTTCCGGGTACTCTTGCTTCAGTCTGTTAATTTCGCCATACACACGCGTGCCTTCGAGAATCAGCTGATAGGCCATCCGTTCATAGGAAGCATCGCTTGCCTGCTGTTCTTCCCGACGTGCCGCGCGCAAAGCGGACAAGTACGTGATAAAATGATAAATGGTCAAGAATAACGGTCCCAAAAACAGAATGATTCCTGCCTTATACACATGCTGGTTGCCCACATTGCTGATCAACAGATACAGATGAAACAAGATCGCTCCCAGCCATACATAAATGATTACCTGATGGCTCACTTTTCCCGCTTCTTGCTGCCTGGAAAAGACAAACGTCAGTCCAAGCAAATAGAAGGCTAAAAGTGTAAAACTGGCACTAAACAAGGCCATCTCCATATCCTGCAACCATTCTCTGTCTGCAGGAAGCTGGATAAAAAATTCAAAGGCCAGGACGAGCAGTGAGAAGAGCAACCCTAGAACCCAAAAGCGGCTGACGTCGCCATCGATTCTCCGCCGCGTGCGATGCTTTTCCGTTCGGGATACTTTCAACATTTTCCACCTCACTGACTCTATCATTCGCCATCATTCGCCTTTTTCCTCTTGACACGCAAAGAAAATAATGGGAGGCAATCCTATGGAACGACAACTTCCGACACCTTTCACAGAACGCATGGAAACCATTCTCAAAGAGGAGTACCCGGCTTTCCTCGCCACCTATGAAAAAGAACCCAAACAAGGGCTGCGGGTCAATACGCTCAAGCTCTCGACGCACACCTTTTTGGGCATGAGTCCCTTTGCCCTTACCCCGATTCCTTGGTGTGCGGAGGGGTTTTCCTACGAGGAGCAGGATCGCCCCGGAAAACATCCCTATCATTCCGCGGGTCTCTATTATTTACAGGAGCCGAGCGCCATGGCAGTCGCTGCCGCTCTTGATGTGCAGCCCGGCGAGGTGGTGCTTGACCTCTGCGCGGCGCCAGGCGGAAAATCCACGCAGATCGCCGGGGCGCTGCAAGGCACAGGTATGCTGATCACCAACGAAATTCATCCGGTGCGGGCAAAAGCACTGTCGGAAAACATCGAGCGTCTCGGCGTTCGCAATGCGATCGTCACCAATGAACCGCCTGAGCGTCTAGCAGAACGCTTCCCGCAGCATTTTGACCGGATCCTTGTCGATGCCCCTTGCTCGGGCGAAGGGATGTTCCGCAAGCTTCCCGAAGCGATTGATGATTGGTCCGAAGCAAAAGTGCTGGAGTGCCACCGGATGCAGATCGATATCCTGGATGCCGCTGCCGATATGTTGAAGCCGGGCGGTACCTTGGTGTATTCCACCTGTACCTTTGCACCGCTGGAAAACGAACAATCGATTCTTGTCTTTTTGCAGAAGCATCCCGAGTTCTCGCTCGCTCCGCTGCCGCATGCGGAGTTCTTTTCCCCCGGTTTGCCGCAAGACGGGGCCCCCTTTGCCGACGCCTTGAAGCAGACTGCCCGCCTGTGGCCGCATAAGCTGGGTGGCGAAGGCCACTATATCGCCAAGCTCATCAAGCAGGAAGCCGATTCGGACGGCACGATCACCCACAAAAAGCAAGGAAAGCCGAAAAAAGCAGATATGCGGCCAGCTGGATGGAAAGAGGCATTGACCGCTTGGCATGAGTTTGTCCGCGAGACACTTCCTGCTTTGCAGGATGCCACTTTGGAGCAGGAACGTTTTGTCTTGTTTGGCGATCAGCTCTATTATCTGCCAGAAGCTGCTCCGGACCTTGCTGGACTACGGGTTATCCGTCCTGGATGGCATTTGGGGGCGGCCAAGAAAAACCGGTTTGAGCCTTCCCATGCGCTGGCGCTCTCGATTACCGCCGATGCCGCAGTGCGAAAGGTGGACTTCCCCGCGCAAGATCCAGAGCTGCTCCGGTATTTACGAGGGGAGACGATTACCCTTTCCACGGACAGTGTGACTCCCGCAAAAGGCTGGACACTCATCTGTGTCGACGGTTTCCCGATCGGCTGGGCCAAAAGCGTGGACGGACAATTGAAAAATCATTATCCAAAAGGTCTGCGCTGGCTATAGCCGCGGTCCGCAAATAAATAGCCCTCCGTGATGCTAGGCGATTGCCTTTCACGGAGGGCTGTTTCTATTTAACGTGATCTGCGCTGGCCAGGGGAATCCACCACTGTGAACGAACCTGTACGAATATATTTGATGATTTTCGAGACCGATACTCCTGTAGCATTCGCAATCTGCATGGCATTTGAATTCGGATTGGCACGTAGGTAATTTTTCACAATCCGATAATCATCCATTTCCGAGGAAAAGCAATCCGTGCAAAATTCCTCTTCCGGGCGGATTGGCATGCCGCATGATTGGCATTGTTTACTCATGAAAATGGTTCTCCTCCTTCCGGGCAACAGACGATTGATGAGTCTAAAGATGCATGTCCTCTCCCTGGAATCTTTGCTACCAATCATTTTACCCATATTATCGGTGAAGAGAAACCACTCTTTTCATGATTTTGATATTTTTCATTCATATTGCACAATTATGATGCACCTTTCGACCTAACCAATTTCTCCAGCTCAAGCTCATCCCGAATGGGTATTCCGTCATTGCCGAGCAGCGGAATCTCCGGTTTGATCTGTCTCGCCTTCTCTACGGCATTCGGGTACACCTTGGTCATGAAATACCCGCGTTTTTGGTAGAAGCGAAGGGCGTGCAGATTATCGTTGGTCGTAATCAGCCACAGCCGCTTGCAGCCAAGCTGAGCGGCACGCTCCTCCACTTTTGCGAGCAGGCTCGAGCCAATGCCTGCGCCTTCCCGCAGACTGTCGAGAGAAACAATCTCCACTTGATCGTCATGTACATCATAGGTAACCAACCCGATGACTTCCTGACCGTCCCAAGCTGCAAATCCAGGGAGCTGATCGCAATGGCGTACCCCCAGCGAATAGACCATTTTGGGACTTCCCCAATGCTTGATCCAGAACTCCCGCAGCCAAGTGCGATCAGATTCTTGTATTTCGGTAATGATCATCTCGCCCATCGTCATGCCTCCATGCCTGTTTATTGGAATTGCGGAGAATTGATTACATATACCCGATGATCAGTCCATTCCCCGTTTTCATAGATGAATCCTTTTTGGATGCAGTCAAAATCGCATCCCGGCGCTCAGCCAATTTCAAATCCTCTCTCCTTCCACACCATGAAACATTTTCCTTTTTACGAAACTGAATTGTAAAAAGATTCATAATAGGAGTAGAATAATGCAATGATCGCTAAAATAAATTTTTCAGCGTAATGAATTCGATTCGGTGGTGGGCTCGTGTCATTTTTATCAGAGTGGAATCAGCAGTTTCACAGCTACAATCGCAACATCAAGCTGTTTTTCGTGTTTAATCTCCTGTGGAACACCGGGTTGGGGATGTTTAGCGTTATCTATAATTTGTATATCAAATCTCTAGGGTATGGACAAGATGAAGTTGGTGACGTCGTGGCGATGACAGCGCTGGGGTCTGCCCTCAGTCTCATTCCAGCGGGGTTGTTAAGCGATCGGCTTGGTCCGAAACGTGTCGCGCAAATCGGATTGCTGTTTGCCATCGTTGCTCTTGGCTTTCGTGCCTGTATGTCCAGCGCACCTGATCTGGGGACGGCTGCCTTCGTCAGTGGATTTTTTCTGGCTGTGGTGCAGGTGACGGGGATCCCCTTTCTCGTTGAAAATTCCACCATGGATCAACGGGTTCATCTGTTCAGCTTCAATATGGCCTTGATGATGCTGGCCAATTTTCTTGGAAATGTGGGCGGCGGAGCCCTTACCGATTTCTGGCATGAGTTCCTCGGCTATTCCGAGGTGATCAGCCTGCGGATTACGCTTTTGATCGGGGTGGGTTGTGCAGCGGTCGGACTTGTGCCCGTCATGATGTTTGGCCCATCCACTGGGGAGAGCGTTGAAAAACAGCCAAAGCTGCCCCTGCGCGCACAACTGAAAAGCAAGCGGGAATCGCTCAAAGTGATTGGCTGGTTTACCTTGTTGTCTCTCATGACCAGCTCGGCTGGCGGTCTGATCGTTCCTTATCTGAATGTTTATTTCGCGGATCGATTCGATGCCTCCCATACAGCGATCGGGATCATTGTCTCCCTTGGTCAGGCGGCAACCGCGATCGCTTACCTGATCGGACCTGCTATTGCCCATAGGATCGGAGAGGTACGGGCCGTCGTGGTTTTACAGATGTCCTCCATTCCGTTCCTGCTGATTACCGCCTTTTCGATGGACTTCATGCTCGCCTCCTGCGGGTATTTGTTCCGGCAAGCGTTGATGAATGCTGCCAATCCGTTTCAGACCTCCATTAAAATGGCAAGAGTGGATGGCTCCCTGCGCGGCTTGGCCAACAGCATGGGAGACGCAGCCTTCAACCTTGGCTGGTTCCTCGTCGCGCCCGTGAACACTTATCTGGTGTATACGTATGGGTCTTACTGGGGGTATGCGTATGCGTTCTGTATTACCGCGATCATTTACTGTGTGGTTTCCTGTTTGTTTTATCTCTTGTTTCGGAAAGACAGATCGGCGCAGGCAGAGTTGTCTTAGCATGTTCTCTAGCGTGTGATTAACGATTGTGCAAACATGGTGGTGGGGGAAGGGAAGAGAGGGCGGGGGCTACGTTCTTGCCACACCCGCATGGGAGTAAGAACTGTCCGGTTCCGCTTCCAAAAACGGTGCGTCGCGCAAAAGTTTCGAAGAAGCATATTCAACCGATGTGATTGCGCGACAAGCTTATACCGTTTTTGGAAGCTCCACCTGAGCAGGTGTGACAAAGACTCCGCCCGTCCCTCTCTTCCCTTCCTCACGTGGCACTTGCATATAGTCGATCGGATTTTTTAAAAAAAGCATGAATACACGCCCCCTTTTGAAATTTCTTCTGCTTCGCTGGTGAGCATGTTTCGAAACGGAGCGCCTCCAAGATCTAGCGGAGCAGCGAATCACAGGAAAAAAGGAGCAACCTGCCCTATCAATATAGCTACTACCACTTTCGTATGATTTGGTCAGACCAGAAATTTCTGGCTGACCATTTTTCATTGAAATGGTTGTATGATGACTGGAGCCGAGGGAGTACGTCTGCAACTAGGAAATGCGATTTCGTCAGATGTAGTTCCTCTGCCAATGTTATAGACTGTTCTATCAACTTGTATATAATGGAGCAGAAAAAGGTATACGGTTTTCTCCATGCTACTACAACACGAGAGAGGTGAAATGATGTCTATTCGGCTTAAACTGCTCTTCTCCTTTACCGGCATGCTCGTGATCAGCCTGCTGATGTTCGCCCTGACCGCCAGCCTATTTACGATTGCATCAACCGGGGATATCAGCAGCTTTCGGGATTTTTATAAAGTGCACTATCAATTGAATCCGCTAACCGAAGAGGAAGAATCGATCTTTCTTGAATTGAAATACTTGGCCAAAAATGAACCGGATCAACTGCAAAATCAGAAACTACTGCAAGACTACGATTTTAAACTCAAAACGGTGAGAGCCGGTCTGTATGTTCGCCGCGAGAGTACCCAAATCTTTGAATCGAATACGTTTCATCAACCGGAATTGGAAGCAGCCCTACCGCCTTACGATCTGAATAACAGTCAGATTCGCAACACCTTCAACATCGGTGAACGTTTTTATGCATACGCAAAATTTGATTTCACTTATTCGGATGGTGCCAAAGGCAGCGTATTCGTCATCCGCGAGCGCAGCCCGTTTGCAGAGTTGGCACGCAAGCTGCTGCCGATGCTTTCGATCCTTTTGATTGGATTGCTGGTGATCGCCAATATCCTGTTATACCGCTGGATTACACGCAGTGTCGTCAAACCGCTCAACCTGCTGCGCAACTCGGCAGAACAAATCCAGGAGGGTAACCTGCAATTCGCACTGGAGCTGCAGTCGAAGGACGAGATCGGGCAGTTGAACAAAGCCTTTGAAAATATGCGGCAACGACTGCAAGCATCGGTCGACCTGCGACTCCGCGATGAGGAGAATCGGAAGGAGCTGCTCTCGAACATCTCTCATGACCTGCGTACCCCGATCACAAATATTAAAGGCTATATTGAAGGGATACGAGATGGTGTCGCCGATACGCCGGAGAAGATGCAGAAATATGTCGATATCATTTATACCAAAGCGGTCGATCTGGACAAATTGGTGGATGAGCTGTTCCTTTACTCCAAGCTTGATCTGAAGCAAGTACCCTTTACATGGGAGCATGTGGACGTCAGCAAATTCCTCGACGACTGCATCGACGAGCTGCGCTATGACCTGGAAAAGAAGCAGATTGCCATCGACTATAAGAATCATGCCTGCCATGACGCAACAGTGCTAGCGGATCGGGAAAAGCTGAAGCGTACCGTACTAAATATTATCGGGAATGCAGTGAAGTACATGGATAAGCCGCAAAAGCAAATCCATGTCCTGCTGCATACGGATTCCGATCGGGTAACGGTCGAAATCCGGGATAACGGGATGGGCATCCCTCCGGAAGCTGTCCCTCACATTTTTGAACGCTTCTATCGCGCGGAACGGTCGCGTAATTCCTCGACAGGCGGCAGCGGTCTGGGACTGTCGATCGCTCGCCAGATTATCGAAGGACACGGTGGGACCATTTGGGCGAAAAGCGAGCAAGGTGTGGGCACGAGCCTGTTCTTTACGTTAAAACGAATGCAGAATCAAGGAGGCAATGATCCCGATGACGCGAATCCTGATCATTGAAGACGAAACGACCATCGCTCAACTGGAACGGGATTATTTTGAGCTAAACGGTTTCACCGTAGATATTTGCGGCACAGGAAATGAGGGGTTACACCTCTCCCTGCATGGCGATTACAGTCTCATCATCATTGACTTGCAGCTTCCTGGCATGGATGGCTTTGAATTATGCCGACGCATTCGGGAGGCAAAGGAAGTTCCGATCTTAATTGTCTCTGCCAAAAAAGAAGAAATCGATAAGATCCGCGTATTTAATCTCGGTGCGGATGACTATATTACAAAGCCGTTTAGCCCGAGCGAATTAGTGGCGAGAGCAAAAGCTCATTTGACCAGATATGAACGCCTGCTGGGAAAACAAGACCTTGTTCAAAAAGATGAGATCCATATACGCGGGATTGTCATCGACAAAGCGTCCCGCAGAGTATATGTGCGTAATCATGAGGTCATGTTTACGACTAGGGAATTCAGTCTGCTTGAGTTTTTGGCCAGCAATCCCAACCGGGTGTTTAGCAAGGAAGACTTGTTTGAACGGATCTGGGGCATGGACTCGAGCGGCGATATCGCAACCGTGACGGTGCACATACGCAAGCTGCGTGAAAAGATTGAAGTCGATCCGTCGAACCCCCAGTATATCGAAACGGTATGGGGGGCCGGCTATCGTTTTACCGTGTAATCATGCAAGCATGCTTTGGTGTTTAGAATGATTTAAGAACTTGTTTAGAATTTATTAATAACCAGTTTCTTTGCAGTTTAACTCTCTCCTCTACCATACAGGTATGAGCAACAACAACTGTTACGAGGAGGAATCACTTTGAACACGCATTCAAAAAAAGCAGCCGCTTTGGTGGTCGCAACGTTACTAGGGACTCAAGCCCTTTCATTCCCGGCTTTGCATGTGCAAGCAGCTACAACTGCTTCTGTAACCGCACAAGAGATTCAAGAAGCGATCGGAGTCCTTTCGCGCCTCGGCGTTTTGGAAGGCTACAAGAACCAATCGATGGGCGTTCATAATCAAATCAACCGTGCTGAATTGGCAAAAATGGTGGCAAAAACATTTCACTTGGAAAATCAAGCCACATCACGCATCAGCTTCACGGATGTGGCTCCAAACGCCTGGTACTACAAATACGCATCCGACTTAGTCGGGCTTGGTATCATGCAAGCGGATAACGGCCAATTCAATCCACACGCAACCGTGACAAATGCCGAACTCGTGCAAATCGTATCGAAAGCTCTGAAACGCGATGTAAAAACGGTAAATTACTGGATGGAGCGATTCACGTCCAAGCAAGCACCCACTCGCGGAGAGGTCGCCTATCTGCTGAATACCGCGCAAAAAGCGATCCCATCCGAAAAGGCAAACGTAATCGACATCAAAGCATTGAATGCCATCACCCTGATCGTCACCTTTGATGCACCGCTGACATCCGCGAATGAAGCATTCGCCAAAGCGAAAGAAGACTTCGCATTCACCGAAGGATTGACCTTGACCAATATGCCGCGCTTGAAAACCGGCTCCATCGCAACGTATATCGTGCCGACATCGGAGCAAAAAGCGGGCACATCATACAGCCTGACGTATAAAGGCAAACATGCCGGCACATTTGTCGGCAATGCGACAAAGCTCTCCATGACCCAGCCAAGCCAAGTCACAAATGATACGTTTGAAATCGCTTCTCTGAAATCGGAGGGAGTCGTCGACTATGGCTATATCATCTCTGCTTACAGCGCAGGTCGCGGTGACAATGCATTCGTACTGGATAACAACAACCAGACGGACGGAAAAACGTATCAAGTCATTTCTTCCATGCAGGGCAGACAGGTGACGATCACACCAGAAGGCGGGCAACCGATCATAGCCAAATATGTTCCTTTTACGCAATCGACGGACGGCAAACAAGAACCGAAATTCCGACTGCCTGACGGACAAACCTTGACACCTGGGGTAACCTACACCGTATCATCCGATTGGGCGCAAATGGCCACCCCTACATTCGTCGCGAAAAATATCGCGCCGCTGGAGCTTGCTGCGGCAGGCGCCATCAATGAAACGTCCATTTCCGTCACCTTGGCTTCCGATCCTGGCGATGAATTGTTTTCCGGCCGCAGCGTAGAGTTGACCGCTGAAAACGGCGAGAAGTTGACTGCCACCTATAAATACTCCAGTCGCAAAGGCGCGGTAGGCATATTCGATATCCAGCAAAATGGTACGCTTACCAAAGGGACGACGTATTCGGTCCGTCCGGTAGGAGACTGGGCAGGCGATTCAGTAGTTCAATTGACCGTAAAATAATACTCTTTTGCTGGAACAAAATGAACGTAAAAAAAACAACCCGGGCTTCTTCCGGGTTGTTTCTGTATTATACCGTAGGTGTCTCTTCTGGAATAAGAATCTCAAATACATCACCGTGCTGCAGGATGGTAATCCCTCTTTTGCGAATGGACATCACTGCTACTTCCGGTCTTGCTTTCATGCGCTCTACGTAGTCGGAAGGCACATCCCCCGCATCACTGATGGTGACACCCTCGATCTCTTTCTCTTCATACTCGGACAAAGGCTGGTTCAGTACGTCCTCATAGATGCCGGAAAAGGTTTCATAGCTCTTGGTGTAGACAGTTATACATTTCATGGACACGTTAATAAACCCTCCTTGATTATAGGGTTACCAATTCCATACAGGCTCATGTACTACTTTTTGCCTCTGTTTGGAGCTGGCTTCCCTTTTCCGCCTGCTTGTTTTGCCGCGGCTGGTCTGGAACCGGCAGTCGCGCCGTTTTTCTTCGCTGCTTTACGGGCCGCAATCGCCTCGTCGCGCTTCCGTCTTTGCTCATACGCGGATTGCCACTCTTGCATATCCTGCTGCAGCTTTTTCTTATAGCCAGGCTTTACTTTTGTCTGTTTTTTCAATGCGGAAGCCAAAGGCGCTTCCTTTTTCTTCTTTTCTGTAGCTGCCTGTTTCGCCTTTTCTTCACGCAGGGCAGCAAAATGGACTTCACGTTCCTTTGCCCGTTCCTTGCGACCTGCGTCCAAATGTCTTCCTGCTGTAAGCAGCTTCTCTTCCAATTGTGCTTTTGTTGCTTTTTCAATGCGTTGCATGATGGATTTCTGGCGCGGTGAAACGAGGGAGATCGACGTTCCCTTATGTCCTGCCCGCCCAGTCCGGCCTACACGGTGGATGTAGCTTTCCACATCATTGGGCAAATCATAGTTGAATACGTGGGAAACCCCTTCGACATCCAACCCGCGCGCTGCGATATCTGTCGCAACAAGAATCTGGAATTTGATATCCCGGAATTGCTTCATCAGCTGCTCGCGTTTGTTTTGGGAAAGATCCCCGTAAAGCGCTCTTGCTTCATATCCTTCTTCCTGCAGCTTTGCTGTGAGCACCTGCACACGCTGCTGTGTATTGGCAAATATGATCGCCAAAAACGGCTTGGTGGTTTCCAGCAAGTCCATCAACGCATCCATCTTGTCGCTCTGATTCACCACGTAATACAATTGCTCGATGTTTTCCGTGGTCTTTTGCTTGTTTTCAATCTTGATATGAGGCGGCTGTTTCATAAATTGCTGAGACAGCTTTTTCACTTGATCCGGCATCGTTGCTGAAAAAAGCAGAACCTGACGATTGCTTGGCGTGGATACGATGATTTTCTCCATATCCTCCAAAAATCCCATTTCCAGCATCTTGTCGGCTTCATCCAGCACAAGCGTGGAAATCCGGCCAAAATGCAAGGAACCGCGCTGTAAATGATCCAGCACCCGTCCAGGCGTACCTACGACAATGTGGACCTTTTGCTTCAGCTTGTTAAGCTGCTTCTCGATATCGGCACCCCCGTGCAAGGAGAGTACATTGACATCCAGATGCTTCCCCAGCTTCTCGATCTCCGCCGCAATTTGAATGGACAATTCCCGCGTCGGCGTCATGATCAAGGCCTGGATATCCTTCTTGTCTGTCTGCAGCTTTTGCAGGATCGGAAGCACGAAGGCCGCTGTTTTCCCCGTACCTGTCTGCGCTTGTCCAATGACATCCTTGCCTTCCAGGATCAGCGGGATGGCTTCCGCTTGAATCGGAGTCGGATCTTTATAATAAAGGTCTTTAATCCCCTGCATGATTTCAGCTCGCAAACCGAATGCTTCAAACGATAGTTGACTCAAACTTCTCACTTCCTTCCTGAACACGTCTCTCTATAGTAAGATAGTATTTCCAAAAACACAACGGGCGACCCGGCTTTCACCAGGGCACCCGTTCCCCACTATTTCGCCAATTCGTAGATGGCTTGGGCGTAAATCGCCGTTGCCTTGAGCAAATCTTTGATCAAAATATATTCGTCTCGTTGATGCGCGCAGTCCGGTCGGCCCGGAAAGAGCGGACCAAAAGCAACACCGACATCCAGAGCACGGCCATAGGATGCACCGCCAATCGCCATGATGCCCGCTTCCTCTCCGGTCTGCTCCGTATAGACTCGCTGCAAGGTGGTTACGAGCGGATGCTTGGGATCGACTCGATGAGGGACCTGAACCTCCTCGATTTCCAACGCAAATGCGGCTTCCTCCAGGCGTTTCAACACAATGGGCTGCCACTCTTCAAACGTAGTCGAGTGCGGATAACGGATGTTGATGTCGAAAGCGATGTCTCCTTCCGCTTCGTAGGAGATCACTCCGGTATTGAGCGTCAACGGCCCCATCTCTTGATCGTCCTGCGCGATTCCGAGCGCTTCTCCATAATGCTGCTCGTGGAGATACGTATCGGTAAACGAGGCGAATTGCTCAGCCCGCTCATCCAGGGACAATTCTTTCAGGAAATGAACCAGCTCCGTGCCTGCATTTACTCCTTTGGCAGGGTCCATACCGTGCACGGATACGCCTTCCATGGATAATGTGACGCGGCTGCCTTCTACGGCTGCATTTCCGGTCTTGCCCTGTTGCTGCAGATAATCACGGTAGATTGCGACCAGTTGCTCTGCTGTTTTTCCGACAGGCTCAAGGACTGCTTGGGCCCGATCTGGCACCATGTTCATCCGCAGGCCCGCTTTCAGCTCGATCAGCCGCGCATCGATCTGTTGCTTGTGCGCAAGCCCTTGCTTGGCAAAGGCTTCCTTCGTTTGCCGCCAGACGAGATGTGTCAGCCCTTTCTCCGCATAGATCAGCGGGAAGTCAGCATCCGGGGTAAAGCCCATCGTCGGCATTTCTTCCCGTTCAAAATAATATTTCATGCAGCGCCAAAGCGTTTCCTCATCCGTTCCGAAAATCAGGCGCACTCTTTTGCTGAGCGGCAGACCCAATTCCTTCACAATCTTGGCCGCAAAAATGGCCGCCATTCCAGGCCCCTTGTCATCGATCGCCCCCCGCGCCACGATTCGATCCCCGACAATTTCTGCTGCATAAGGAGGTGTCGACCAGCCATCCCCCTCCGGAACGACATCCACGTGGCTCAATACGCCGATCAGCTCTTTGCCCGTTCCAAATTCGGCATGACCCGCGTATCCATCCACATCCTTGATCTCCATGCCGGCGTCTCTGCACACCCCGAGCGCAAACTGCAGGGCGTTATTGACGTCTTCCCCAAAAGGAGCCCCTTCACGTGCCGTGGAAAAGTCCATCACACTTTTGATGCGCAGGAATTGCTGCGTAGTCGCGATCAGCTCCTCCTTGCGTTTTTCCACCTCTGCGCGCCAGTCGATCGTCATCTCACTCATCTTACTCCATCCCTTCTGTCTCTTTGCTGCCTTCGATTGCCTCGTTCTCGCTCTGCTCATCATCATCCAGATCAAGCTCGACCATCGACAAAAGCGATTCCATCGGCAGCTCTTTTTTACTCTTGAAGGCCCTTTGCGCTTCCTTGATTTCCTCACGTATGTTGTTCATTTCGCTGTCCAGCTTGGAGGAGGCCTTTGCCGCCTCGATCAATCTTTGGCGAATATTCGACGGGATGATTCCTTCATACTTATAGTTAAGCGAATGCTCGATGGTTGCCCAAAAATTCATGCCGAGCGTCCGAATTTGAATCTCGACCGGAATCGTCACCTGTCCGCGTGAAGTCATCATCGGATATTTTACCGCCAAGTGATAGCCGCGATAGCCGCTTTCCTTTGGCTTTGTCACATAATCCTTCTCCAAAAATATCGTCATGTCGCTGCGCTGGCGGATCATTTCCACGACCGCAGGGATATCGTCAATAAATTGGCAAATAACCCGGATGCCTGCGATGTCCCGAATTTCCCAGGCAATTTGCTCATTGATCGGAAATTGCAAGCGGTTCGCTTTCGCATAGATGCTGGCGACCGTTTTGACGCGTCCCATGACAAATTCGATGGGGGCGTGCTCCTTTCGTTTCCGCATCTCATTTCGTAAATTTTTCAGCTTTACCTTGATTTCTTCCACCGCTTGTTCAAACGGCAGCAAATATAGATCCCAGTCCATCTTCTGTACGATGCGCTCCCTCCGCTAGAATCCACTCGTCCTTATCATTCAACAATTTACTTAGAATATCCTGCCAATGTGATTTCCTATCGAGCAGAAAACTAAGCTGCGCCAAGTCTTTTGCATAGCCTTAGCTGCACGCATGTCGATGGGAAATTTAAAATTCCTGTTGACGAAAAAAGACCGTGCTTGACGGTCTTTTCTCCTCACCCCATTCTATACGCCATTCATCATCAATACTTCCTCACCGGGGGTCAGCCCTTTGCGGATCTCCACAAATTCTGCCCCTTCGACCCCCACTTCCACTTCTTTCGGGACCGGTTCTCCGTTCTTCGGATCCTTGACCATCACCGTGCCTTTCCCCGCTTCCATGATTTCCACAGCTGATACCGGCAATCGGGTCACGTTCTCGATTTTTTGGATATGGATATCGCAATCTCCGGTCATACCGTGAGTCAGCTTTCCGTTGTTCTCTACGGCGATTTCCACTTCGAAGCTGACCTTCTTATCCGTTTTCGTTCCTTCATTGGGGATTTCTACAACTTTTCCCGTGAACGCCTGATCGCCGAATGCTGTGACATACACATCCGCAGTCTGGCCCGGTTTTATGTCAGGAATATCCAATTCATCGACAGCAGCCACGAAGGAAAAGGAGGACGTATCCATCAGGATCATCGCGACTTTGCCGGGGTCGATCGTCTCCCCTTCCTTGATATCCAGCTTGGTTACCTCGCCGCTAATCGGGGCCGTCACTTGCTTTTTGGCAATATCTCTGCGTTTTTGCTCCAGGGAGAGCATGGATTCCTGCAAAGCCAGCTCCTTCTCGCGCAGCTCCAGATCATTCATGGATGTATCCATTTCCATCAGCAGCTGTCCTGCCTTGACGGTATCATCCACATCGACCGCCACTTTATTGACTTTCCCCGTCGTATTTGCGCGGATCTCAATCTCGTCCGGCAGTTCGAAGGGGGTAGGCGTTGCGCTGGAATACAAGACGCCTTGGGGATCGATGTACTGGATGACTCCTTTTTCCCCTACATACAGCGCGCCTTGCTTTTTCACAAGCACCTCCACATTTTGCGGTGCATTGATTCTGACCGAGGTGGTTCGCTTATTCTCCTCTGTGGACGTTTCCGACGTTCCCTTGGTATCCTCTTGCTTCACCTTTCCGATCAGGTCCACCTCTGATACCGTTCCTTCCAGATAGGATAGGGAACTCGGCAGGAACACCTTGACCTTTTGGCCTACCGTAAAATGCTCTGCTTCAAAGGTAGAAAATCTCCCCGTTATCTTCAGGAATTCGGTGTTGACGATCGTGGCGACCACCGTCTCTTCGGACACTTGATCACCTTCTTTCACCAAGACCTCCTTCACTTTACCGGCCTTGTCTGACAGGATCGTCGGCTTTCGTTTCTTCAGTTCATCCAATTCCTTTTTTGTCCGCATGATGGTCAAGTCGAGCTTTTGCAATTCGAGCGCCGCATCACTGGTGTCCATGGTAAACAAGACGTCGCCTTTGCTGACACGTTGTCCATCTTCGACCAACAGCCGTTCCACTTTTCCAGAAAGCTCTGCCTTGATTTCTTCGCGGTCCTTGGCTTCGATCTCTCCGGTTGCGTAGATGGTTTTCTTCACTTCTCCCACATCGGCGGCAACCGTCGGGAAGGAGGGAGCTTCATTCATCGTTTCCTCAGCGGCCTTCTCCTCTGCGCCAAAATATTTCCAACCGCCGTATCCGCCGCCTGAGAGCAATGCGACAGCCAGCGAAATGATCAACCATTTTTTGTTCATCCCCGTATCCTCTCTTTTCATCCTATCTTTCTATGCATTAATCAGAACGAATCGCCTGCAGCGCACTGAGGCGGGAAGCGCGAAACGCTGGGAAAATGCCGGCTAGAAGCCCAATCACGAAAGCGAATCCGATGGCAAACAACGCAAGCCATATCGGAACAACCGCGATCTGCGCCAGCTGCTCTTCGGGACCGGGTCCTCCGCGAAAGCCGAACTGCTCCATCGCCCCGCTGTTTTTCGCCAGTGTGTTGATCAAGGCAACCGCTCCATAGGCTAATCCCAGCCCCGTGACTCCGCCGATCAACCCGATGAAGCCGGACTCGATCAAAAAAAGCCAGCGAATGTTGTAGACCGTAGCGCCAATGACTTTCATGATGCCTATCTCTCTCGTGCGTTCCAGAATCGACATGATCATCGTATTGACGATGCCGATGGAGGCTACCAGCAGGGAAACCGCCGCAATGCCGCCCAGAATCATCTGGATGACGAAAAAGAATTGATTGATCTGCTCCAGTTCCCGCGCGGGGGAATAAACCTCGAAGCCATTTTCCTGCACCTTTTTGACCACGGTTTCCACCACTTCGCGACTGGCGGCCTTTACCGTAATCTCGTCGTAGATCGTATTGTTTTTGTCTGCATTCGCTCTTGTTCGGGTCTTGCGTACGGAAGAGCCACTCTCCTGAAGCTCCTCCTCCATTCCTTGATTCACCCATTCGTTCAATTCGGTGATCATGTCTAACGGAACATATGCAACCGGGCCATAGCGGGGGTTGTCCAATTTATGCTCTTGACCGACTACGCGAACACGGATTTCCCTCTTTTCGAATTTGGGTTCATCATCTACCGTATACTGCCGGGTAAGGACGATGACCGCCGCTTTCCCCACGACGTCGAGCTTCAGCTCTCCGCCGCCCTCGCCCATCTCAGGCGGCATCATCTCAGCCGCTCTCGTGTTCCGCTGGGCGTTCCTTTTTCGTGCTTCCCGCCGCTCCTTCTCCACATCGACGAGCTGCTGCAGCACATCATAGCTGACCACGATCTCATTTTTAGCCCCGCTCAGGAATGTGCCTTTTTCCAGATCCGCTTTTTTGCTTGCAGCGGATTCTCGCGGTTCCACACCAATCAGCTCCACATATCCCTCTCTTCGCCCGATTTTCAGCTTGGAGTCGGCATGCAGACGCTTGGTCGGCATGACTTGCGTGATTTCCGGAATCTGCTTCAAGATCTGCACCGCTTCCTTGTCCAGCTTCCTCTGTTCTTCGTCGGGAATAAAGGTTCCGTCGGGCGAGCGGAACGCAGGGGCGATCTCCATTTGCGTCAAATTGCCCCAGCTCTCCAGGCTTTTCACCGCATTTTCTTTCAGCCCCAGGCTAAGCGAAATCATCGCTACGATCGCAGCGGTACCGATCATGACGCCTACAGAGGTGAGGATTGTGCGAAGCTTCATGCGCCACAGGTTGCGCCATACGATGCGAAAACTGTCCAGTCCTCTCACGTCAGCTGCACCTCGTTTGCTGTGCGGGCGTTTTCGATCCGCTTGATCCACCCATCTTGCAGATAAATGACGCGATCCGCCTGGTGAGCGACCTCCTGATCATGGGTGACGACTACGAACGTCGTACCGATTTCCCGATTCATCTGTCTCATCAAGGCGAGAATTTCCTTTTCCGTCGCACTGTCCAGATTTCCCGTCGGCTCATCTGCCAGTACGATTTGCGGCTGGTTCACCAAGGCACGGGCAATACTCACGCGCTGCTGTTGACCGCCGCTTAACTCATTGGGCTTATGATCGAGCCTTTCTCCCAGCCCTACCTGATGCAGGATTGCTTTGGCCCGCTCCCGCCTTTTCCTGACTCCCTCGCCAGCGAAAATCAGGGGCAGCTCCACATTCTCCAGGGCGGTTAGATTCGGCAGCAGGTTATAGGATTGAAAAATAAAGCCGATGCATTTTCTCCGAAAGAGGCACAGTTGATTTTCGTTGAAACGCGAGATTTCTTCTCCGTTCAGCCATACGCTCCCCTCGTCTGGTCTGGTCAAGCCGGCCAACAGATTAAGCAATGTGGACTTGCCAGAGCCCGAAGTACCGCAAAGCGCGATAAACTCCCCTTTGTTGATATGCAAGCTGATCTGATGCAGGACAGGCACTTTGATTTTCCCAGTGCCATAGCTGTGGTTGACTCCTTCCACGGTTAATTCGCCGATTCCATTCGCCATCTGATTTGCCTCCACTTTCCATCGTTACCACTTTTCTCTTTCCCCTTGTTAGACGGATGGCAGCATGGAGACGTAACAGCCTTTTTGGAAAAATTTACTCCGCAGCCTTAACTGGGGTCGTTTGTACAAACATAGCGGTGGGGGAAGGGAAGACCGGGCGTGCTGTGTTCTTGCCACACCTGCGGGAAGTGTGGACTGCCCGGTTCCGCTCGCAAAAACGGGACGTCGCACAAAAGTTTCGGGGAAGCATATTCATACGTAGCGGTTGCGCGACAAGCGTGTCCTGTTTTTGCAAGCTCCACCTCGGTAGGTGTGGCAAAGACTCCGCCCGTCCCGGTCTTCCCTTCTTTACGTTGCGGTTGATGATGTAAGCGAAAGCGTAAAGCCCCGTATTGCACGGGGCTTTGTTGTATTTCGTCTTTTGCATTTGAAAAAGCTTCTGCTACGCTGGTGAGCATGTTCCGAAACGGAGCGCCTGCGAAGCCCGCCCCAGCGGAGCAGCGAATCGCGGGAAAAAGGGGGGCAAACTTGGCTAAGCTGCGGAGCGTTTACCACTTTTTGCACACCCCCGCGATTTGCTGCGGAGCGGACAGTCCCTTCCCTCAGCGGGGCGTAGAATGAAGCGGAGTTTCGGAACATGCTCATCCCACCGCAGCCACTTTCTATAAACATGCATAAAAAAAGACCGGTTTCCCGATCTTTTAAAAGCTCTCCCGAATCATCGCANATCCCACCGCAGCCACTTTCTATAAACATGCATAAAAAAAGACCGGTTTCCCGATCTTTTAAAAGCTCTCCCGAATCATCGCAATCTCATCGCACATCGGCAGCTTGGAACAATTGATACAGTCCTTCCACACTTTCTGCGGGAGCGTTTCCTTCGCTACGATGTGGAATCCGCATTTATCGAAAAATTCCTTTTGATACGTCAGCGCCAATACCCGGTTAATACCGAGGTTTTTGCATTGCTCCACCAGGTGCAGGACCAGGCGCTTGCCGACACCCATCCCTTTGGCGTTTTCGGATATGGCCAACGAACGGATTTCGGCCAAGTCCTCCCATAAAATATGCAGTCCGGCAACCCCTAAAACATCTTGGCCATCAAAAGCGACTACGAATGATTGCAAATTCTCGCATACGGATAATTTCGTACGGGGCAACATCAGCCCTTGTAGTGCATATTGGTTAATAATTTCCAGCATTTGGTCGACATCACTCATCTTTGCCTGCCGAATGGTCATGGCTTTTGCGATGCTCATGGTATACTCCCCCACTCCGTGCTCTATCCTGTTTTCAGAATAAATATTCATGATAATATATAAATATACATTTTTGTCATCGCGAAGTCCATCCCTTTTTCTTGCCGGTTCACGAATATGTTATAATGTGGATTGGAGGTGTTTATGTTGACCACAAGACGCGAACGGAAAAAGCGGGAGACCCGGCAAAAGATATTTGATGGAGCCATTAAACTATTCAAAGAGCACGGCTTTGAATCCACGACGATTGATATGATTTCCGAAGAGGCGGATGTGGCGCGAGGAACAATTTTTCTACACTTCCCTTCCAAAGAAGCGATCTTGGCCAACTGGGGCTATGAACGTATCCTGGAGCTTGAAGAGCGCCGGGAAGAGTGGGACTATGGTGACAGCTGCAAGCAACGCGTATTGCGAATTTATAAAATTTTAAACGAAATCAACATTCAACATTGTGATTTTATGCGTGTTCTGATTGAATCAATGAAGCATCGCAAGGTCATCGAATCGGAGAAAAACATTTATTTTGAGCTGCGCGAGATTTTTGCGGACATCATTGAGGAAGCCCAAGAGAAAGGGCGGCTGAAAAGGAAATTCAACCCGGTCGTTGCAGCCAACATGCTTGAAAATATTTACTACAACGCTTTGCACGACTGGATCCGCAGCGACGGGGCATGGCCGTTGGAGGAAATCATGGAGGAAAAGGTATCCATCGTTTTCGAAGGGCTGGATGATTAAAAAAGGAGGGTGCTTTCTCCCTCCTTTTTTCTTATTCAGATTGCATATGCAGAGGAAGCATGACCGTTACTTCTGTGCCTTTCCCAAGCTCACTCGCGAAATGAATGGTTCCGCCCATCGCCTCGACAATGCGGATGCTCACGAGAAGCCCCAGCCCTGTTCCTTTCTCTTTTGTTGTAAAAAATGGCTGACCCATCTGCTTCAGCTGTGCAGGGCTCATCCCCTGGCCGGTATCCGTGATTCGGAGCATCACCTGCTGCGCAATCCTTTCCGCACTCAGTACAATCGTGCCTCCGCCTGGCATAGCCTCGATCCCATTTTTGATCAGGTTCATCAACGCTTGCTTGCACTTCAGCTTATCGCCCCGAGTGTACAGGGCTCCTTCTTCCAGATGAGCCTTCAGCTGCACCCGATTCATCAAGGCATAGGAAAACATGACTTGTTTGATTTCCCGCATCATCTCCGCTGCATCAAACGTTTCGATCATTTCGTCCTGCGGTCTGGCCAAATTGAGATAATCGGAAATGATGAATTCGGCTCGATCCAGTTCAGCCAACACCAGTTTGATATATTCTTTCCTTTCCTTGTCAACACCGTCACGAAGGAGCTGTACAAAGCCGCGGACAACGGTAAGCGGATTGCGGACCTCATGAGCCACACTGGCAGCCAGCTCGCTGATCAACGTCAATTTTTCTGAATTTTGCAACTGAATACGCATCAAGGCGGTCTCCCGCAAATAGCCGGCAAAAATCACGGCAAGCAGCAAGCCTCCCATCCCATCGCGAGATAGAGGGGCAGCACGAGATACAAGGAGCCATATACGACGACCCACAAGCCATCTCCTCCCAAAACCATTCGATAAAGCAGCATGACGGCAAACAGGAAAGAACAATCGGGATCGAACGCAGATCATATTGCAATCCGCCATCAATCGAAATCGGGAAGCTCATGCATAATAGGACAGCCAGCGAGCTGGTCAAGGCAAAAAAAAGACGAGTCGGGATCAGCCTGCTTTGCCTATTTGTCAACAAGCCGATTTCGCAAAAAAGAACAGGAAAAGTAATGAAAAAAAACTGAAGCAAGATATCTTTCATTACGATCATTGTATGTTCTCACTTCACTTTTTCGCTGTATATATTTCCACTTTTCCAAAAGAATACCATTATTTCCCATCCTCTGAAAAGTTTTTTTTCCTTAACCTTTGTTCATTTGTATCTGCCCCTTGCTTCACGCCTATACTTTACCTATGATGGAGTTTAGGCGACACGGACACAGATCCGCATGAATCGCGTCGCCATTGCTTTCCAATTGATTCGGAGGTATATCGAGTGCAAGCAAACATCAAGCGTGAAGATATCGAACTGTTGGCCCCTGCCGGAAACTGGGATTGCTTGAAAGCTGCCGTAGCCAACGGAGCCAATGCTGTCTTTTTTGGTGTCGAAAAGTTTAATGCCCGGGCACGTGCCCAAAACTTTCACACCGATGAGCTGCCTGAAATCATGTCCTATCTCCATATGTACGGAGTGAAGGGTTTTTTAACGTTTAACATTCTTGTCTTTGAAAACGAATTGCAGGAAGCGAAAGAATTGATTGAAGCCTGTATCAACGCTGGCGTGGATGCCGTGATCGTGCAGGATCTGGGGCTGGTGAAGCTGATTCGCGAGCTTTCCCCCGACTTTCCGATTCATGGCTCCACCCAGATGACGATTACCTCTCCGGAGGCGGTCGAGTTTACCAAGCCGTTTGATTTGGAGCGTGTCGTGCTTGGACGGGAAAACTCCCTGAAGGAGATCCAGAAAATTGGAGAAAAGGCCAAGCTGCCGATGGAAGTGTTTGTCCATGGCGCACTCTGCGTCTCCTACTCCGGCCAATGCCTCACCTCCGAGATGTGGGGCGGCCGTTCCGCCAACCGCGGGGAGTGTGCGCAAGCCTGCCGTCTCCCCTATGATCTGATCGTCGACGGCGTACAAAAAGAAATGGGCAACATCGCCTATCTCCTCTCGCCGAAGGATTTGGCTGCGATCGACATCGTGCCGGAGCTGATCGAAGCTGGCGTGACCTCGTTTAAAATCGAAGGGCGATTGAAATCGCCGGAATATGTGGCCAATGTGGTCAGCAAATACCGTGCCGCGATCGATCGCTATTTTGCCGGTCAGGATGCGAAGCCGAGCGAGGTAGAGGTGCGTGAGCTGCAGCAAAGCTTTTCACGCGGCTTTACCCATGGCTTCCTGGAAGGCACCAATAACAAAACCTTGCTGGACGGAACGTTTCCGAAAAGCCGCGGAGTCTATCTGGGCAGTGTGAAGAAGGTACTGAAGCATGCCCTGCTGGTAGAGCTGCAATCCCCCTTGAAGCGCGGGGACGGCATCGTGTTTGACGCTGGCGATCCGACCCAGGATGAGGAAGGGGGACGCGTCTACGATATCCTCCTAAAAGGAGAAAAGGTAGAAGGCGAAGTCTCCAAAGGACTATACGAGATCGTCATGGGCCGCAACGATGTGAAGCTCAGCCGGATCCATGTCGGCGATAAAGTATGGAAAACAAACGATCCGGAGCTGAACAAGCGCTTGCGCAAGACATTTGAAACGGACAAGCCATATACGACCTTCCCGCTTGCTGTGCATGTCAGCGGACGGGCCGGCGAGCCGTTGCAAACCACGTGGATGGATGAGAAGGCGAACAACGCCGTGAAGGTCCAGTCCGAAATGGTCCTGGAGACCGCGCTGAAACGCCCGCTGAGTCAGGAGCTGCTTCATGATCAGCTGAGTCGCTTGGGCGGCACTCTCTTCTATCTGGAAAAGGACCGTCTCGTCGCGGATCTTGAAGGTGATGTGATCGTGCCGGTCAGCGAGCTGAATCGGATGCGTCGCGAAGCGGTTGAGCAGCTCACCTACCTGCGCAGAAAACCGCCTGTCTACCAAAAATACAACGTAGACGTATACGGTGATGCTGCAGCCAAGACCAAGCAGCCTGTGGAAAAACCGCTGCTTACCGCTCTCTGCCGCTCGCTGGAGCAATTGGAGGCAGCCGCACAGACAGATGTAGATTACCTGTACGCTGACTTTGAATTTGTGAAACAGTATCCGGAGGCGGTCAAGATCGCACGCCGCTATGGAAAACAGATCGGCCTGGCCACCATGCGCATCCACATGCCGGATGAGAACGGTGTTCTTGCCTTGATTGCCAAAAGTCAGCCAGACTCGATCCTGGTGCGCAATACGGGTGCCCTTTACTATTATATGGCTCGTCAGGATGAGCTGAACATTCCGCTGATCGGCGATTTTTCGCTGAACATCGCGAACCATAAAGCCGCTGAACTCTTTTTGCAATGCGGTCTGAAACGGGTGACCCCCTCGTATGATTTAAATGTGCAGCAGATGTTTGACCTGTTGGAGCATGCCGATACGTCCCGCATGGAATTGGTGATTCATCAGCACTTGCCGATGTTCCATACCGAGCACTGCGTATACTGCACGTTCCTGAGCGAAGGTACGGATCATACCAACTGCGGCACGCCTTGTGAGGAATCCCGCATCTCCCTGAAGGATCGGGTCGGCTTCTCCCATCCTGTCCGGGTGGATACCGGCTGCCGCAATACCGTTTACAATGCGATTGACCAGTCTGGAGCCGAGTATTTGCCTGAATTTATCAAGCAAGGCGTGGGCAGCTTCCGGATCGAATTTTTGGAAGAAGAGCCTGCGCGCGTGCAAGAAGTGATCCAGCTGTATCGCAAAGCGCTGCGCGGTGAAGTAAGCGGCACCCACGTATGGCGCACGTTGAAAGCAACCAATCAATTGGGCGTTACCCGCGGTCAACTGACCAAATAAGGAGCATGTAATGGAGGGAGAAGGAAATGGCTGATTTGACGCAACCAACGCTGGAAAATCTGGCAACACTGATCGAAGGAATCAAGACGAAGCTGAATATGGCCAACACCGCTGTGATGCGGCCGGAGGATTTTACGCTCGAGCACTATGAGGACCTTCTCTACTTGTATAACATGGTGCAGAAAAAAACGACCTTCAGCATTAATGAAATGACCGCGATTGTAGAAGAATTGGGGAATATGAGAAAACAAGCGTAGGAATGAATGGACGCTGCATGGGAACAACCGTGCAGCGTTTTTCTTTGTCATGGTGAGCCATTCGTTTGGCCACATTCTCCCTTGCATTGTGGTATGATGATCCAAAAGATGATAGAAGATATGGGAGGAGAAACCATGACCCGCTTTTTGATCATTACCAATCGGACCCCAAACTTCAATGCGAACGATATTCCTGGGCATTATGAACACTTGGAGAATTTAAAGAAAAACAATCGCTTGGAATTATATGGACCCTTTAGTGATTCTACCGGAGGAGCTTATCTCATAAAAGCAGAATCATTCGAAGAAGCTGTGTTGATTGGCAGCTCTGATCCATTGATTAAATCCGGTTCTTCTACCGTGATCGTAAAGGAATGGCTTACCAAATAGCCACTTTTCGTTTTGCTGCTGGGCAAGCCTACATCCGCAAAAAAAGATCGTCCGCTCTAACCGGACGATCTTCTCTTTCCATTCAACCTCTCAAGTCGGCACGACCTGCTCCCGATGCTCATTTCCTGCGGAGGACAGCTTGGTCGGACATACCGCATCATCCCCGATGATCTTTATTTCCATGATCGGATAATTCGTCTGCAAGGCAAGCCGCATATCCTCTAAAAGAGAGCACAACACTTCTTCTTGAATCCGCTGGTCAAAAGACAGGCGGATGTCCATTTCATACGGATAGGGTGCCGGATTTTGCTTCGCGTCGGCATTACGCACGCGGTTCACCTCATCTTCGAGTATCGGTATTTCTCCTCTTAGAGTGGCTCCCCGCGGTCGCTTTCATGCGGAGCGCTGCGCTGCCGTGCTCAGTGGTTGACGATGCCGATCCGCATGTCCGCTGGATGATCGCTGTGCCCGATTTCACAGCCATCCTTCCAGAGCAAATAACGGATGCTGTCCACGAGTGCTTCCCAGCTGGCCTCGATCACATTGGTGGATACGCCGACAGTGCTCCACTTCTCTCCGTTTTTCGCCGACTCGATCAACACACGCACCTTGGCCGCAGTGGCCTCACTTTCGTCCAATACACGTACCTTGTAGTCAGTCAGATGCATTTCTTTCAAGGAAGGGAAATGACTCTCCAAAGCCTTGCGCAGCGCATTGTCCAATGCATTGACCGGACCATTGCCCTCTGCCGCTGTATGCATCCGCTGACCGTTAATCCGCAATTTGACCATGGCTTCGGAGACGATCTGCTTGCCTACCGTTTTTTCCATCAGGATTTTAAAGGAATCCAGCGTAAACAGCTCGCGCAGCTTCCCGCCCGCTTCCAGCAGCATGAGGGACAGCGAGGCTTCGGCCGCCTCATATTGGTACCCTTGATACTCCCGCTCCTTAATCTCTTTCATGACCGCTTTCGCATCCGCACTCGTACGGTCAAAAGGCAGCTGCAGTTCATCCACTTTGGCGAACAGATTGCTTTGACCGGCCAGCTCGGAAACCAAAACGCGCCGTTGGTTACCGATCGCCTCTGGCTCCAGATGCTCATACGTTTGCGGATTTTTGAGGACGGCACTGACATGGATGCCACCTTTATGCGCAAAAGCGCTGTTGCCGACAAACGGCTGATTGCCGGGCAACGTCACATTGGCGATATCCGCTACATAGCGGGAGAGATTGGTCAGCTGCTGCAGCTTCTCAGGCTCGACACAGGAAAATCCCAGCTTCAGCTGCAGGTTGGCGATGACCGAGATCAGATTGGAGTTGCCGCAGCGCTCCCCGATCCCGTTGATGGTCCCCTGCACCTGACGCGCCCCCGCCTGCACGGCAGAGAGTGCATTGGCTACCGCCAGCTCCCCGTCATTGTGGGTATGGATCCCGATCGGCAGGCTGACGCTTTCTTTCACTGTATGTACCGCTTCATAAATCTCTTGTGGCAAGCTGCCGCCATTGGTGTCACAGAGAACCAGCCAATCCGCACCTGCCTCCTCTGCCGCTTCCAGCACGCGCAAAGCGTAGACGGGATTTTGCTTGTAGCCGTCGAAGAAGTGCTCGGCGTCAAAGACGACCGTCAACCCATGCTGTTTGAGAAAACGAACCGAGTCAGAGACCATCCGTATGTTTTCGTCCAACGTCGTTTTCAACGCCTGAGTCACATGAAGGTCCCAGGACTTGCCGAAAATGGTAGCGACCTTGACGCCGCTGTCCAAAAGCGAGCGCAGATTTTCATCCTCGTGCGCCTCCACTCCCGGTCTGCAGGTGCTGCCAAATGCCGCGATCCTTGCATGTGCAAGCGGAATCTCTCGCATCCGTTCAAAAAATGCCATGTCTTTCGGATTGCTCCCCGGCCAACCGCCTTCAATGTAATCCATTCCGAGCTGATCCAACCGCATTGCAATCTTCACCTTGTCCTCCACAGACAAGCTGATGCCTTCTCCCTGTGTTCCATCGCGCAACGTCGTGTCATACAGATAGACCTTTTCTCTTCTCATGTTCCTCCACTCCATTACCGGCGTATCTACAAGGTGGGTTCTGTTGCCGGTTTGCGGTAAAATTTTTTTGAATGTTTTGAATTATCTAGGCATTAATCTTGGCTATTGTTTTCCAGTATACCAAGGAAAAAACGCAAAAAAAAGAGTGTTGGCCACTCTTTTCACCGAGCGATTGCTCATGATTGACGAGCATTTCGCTGTATAAATGACGCAGTTGTCTGGATCGCTTCCTCCAGCTGGGGTGTGGTGCCGGCAAAGGGATGTCGCGTATTCCAGGTATGATCCCCTTCCCTAATCCAATGGAGTTCGCTGTTTCTCGCGGCTTGGTGCAGCCGCTGTGCGCCTTTTACCATCCGCTCGAAGTCCCTATCTCCTTGTATGATCATCAGCGGCTTTTCCATGTTCGACACCTTGGCGAGCAGATCGTACTCGTCCTTGTGCGCATCGACGTCATCGATCACGACTTTGCGGATCGGCATTTGCTGTCCGGTACGTGCATTGGCAATGTAGCCCGTGCCATGCTCAGCGATTTCGGCACGCAGCCTCGCATCAAACAGATTCACGTCCGCAATCCCATTCCAGGTCACGATTCCTTTGACTTGGGGATGCTGCGCACCGAACAGGATCGCATCTCCGCCTCCCTTGCTATGACCCAACACGAAAAGCTGCTCCCGATCCGCATTTGCCGGTAATGGCGCATCTGGTCCATTCAGCCAATTCACGAGCACGTTCAAGTCTGCGATTTCCCTTGCATATGTATTGACTGCAAACTTTTCCAGCTCGTCAAACTCATCGCGGCTTTCCCCGACTCCGTTGCAGGAAAAATTGAAGCGGATGGTGATGATTCCATGCTTCGCCAGTGCTTCCGCTGCGTACGGAAAGCTCCCCCAGTCCTTAAATCCCTTAAAACCGTGGCAAAAAAGCAGCACGGGCTGAGACTGCTCAACGGCCCCATTTGCATGGATCTCACCACGAATCACAAGATCTTCTTCAAGCGGGATTCGAAACGATATCATTGGCCATTCCCCCTCATCGGTCTCTCTCCTATTATGAAGAGGAATGGGAAGAAACAAAAGAGCCGAGGTTAGCTAATGTGCTCCTTGGCCCTTTTCTGCTGTTTGATCAAATAAAGTGCATATTCCAACGGTCGTCTGATTGCCAGCTGATAACGCTCCAATTGTCCGGTCTTGCGTAAGATTTCACGCCCCGGCTTCGGATTGGTCTCGATCAGCCAGACTCTGCCCGTCACATCAACCCCGATATCCAGTCCAAATTCCAGCATGGAGCCATAATGCTGCTCAATCACCTGTACGGTGCGGTGGGCAAGCTCCCCGCATTCGCGAATGATCTTTCGCGCCTTTTCCTGCCCAAAACGGGAGGCGAAAAACCTTCCGGCCGGCACTGCCCTGCCACCCCCATGAAGATTGGAGGTAGAGCTTTTGATGCCGCCGACGCGGACTCCCATCCCGGTTACTTTCCATTCTCCCTCGCCATTTTTCTGGATCAATAGCCTCGTGTCGATTGTGCGATTGGGCAGCAGATCCAGACGAAGTCCCTGCTGGATGAAAAACAGCTCATTGCCATGCTTCTGGCGGTGCACCCATTGATGCAGACGTTGCAGCAGCTCCTGCTGTGAGGTGATCTTCTGCACTTTGGTTCCCTGGATTTTGGTTCTCCCCCGCAGAACATACCCTTTCCCGCGCTTTTCGACGCACAAAATACTGCGCCCCCCAGAGCCGTTTGTCGGCTTTATGTAGAGAAGAGGATAACGCCCTAGCATTTCTGCGACATTTTGCTTGCTGAACGGTCGGCTCTCCGGCAACCAGCGATTCATGATTTCGTCCGCAGCCAATACGTGATGGACCCGCCATTTGTTGGCGAATCGGCTGTTGGCATATAGAAACAAGCTTTGCTGGCGAAACGGCAAATAGCCTTTATGTTTTTCCAACGGATAATAGCGATACTGATCGATCACCACGTCCGGCCATGCATAGAGGCGCTCTTTCCAGCCCTTCTCCACTGCCGGTACGTACCCCTTGATTTGCCGTGCCTCTGTATCCACATCCTGAGGGGAAAAGAGAAATACGTCCGCGCCCATCTCACGTCCTTGGGCGATCAGTCTCCGAAAATAGTCTGGTTCAAAAAAAACGGCCCCTTCGCGATACGCCAAAATGCCGATGAGTGGTTTTCTCATAGGAAGACACCCTCTCTGCGTTCGTTGAAGATTCTTTCAACTCTTTACAGATATATGCGAGGGCATGAGCCTTGGCTATGAGCCAAGCGCCTATCCTCCCAGGAATAGGCACGAAAAAAGCACCTGGTCCCTCTATCGAACCAGATGCTCTCACTCTCTTTTTCTATGAACGATGCTTCTCCAGATAGCCGAGAACCGTTCGTCCCAAAAGCTCGGATGCGTAGGCCATCGCTTTTTCATCAATATCGAAACGCGGATGATGATGCGGCCAGGTCGCACCCTTTTCCGGATTTCCGGCACCGACAAACAGGAAAGCACCCGGAACCTTTTGCAGGTAATAGGAGAAATCCTCTCCTCCCATCATGGGTTCCATCCGCTCCACGCTGTCTGCACCAAATGTCTCGATCGCCGCTTCCCAGGCGACAGCCGCTTCCGCCTCGGTATTGATCACCGCCGGATAGCCGCGTGTATAATTGACCTCGGCGCTGCCACCCAGCATGGCTGCGGCGCCTTTTGCAATCTCGATCAGGCGCTCTTGGGCACGGTCGCGAACCCCTGGCAAAAAGGTGCGCACCGTACCAGTCAGACGGCAGGTGTCTGCGATGACATTGAAATTGTCGCCGGCGTTGAACGTGCCCACCGTGACCACGACGCTATCCAGCGGGCTGACATTGCGGCTGGCGATCGTTTGCAGATTGCTGACGATTTGCGAGCCAATCACGATGGCATCGACCGTCTCCTGCGGGATCGCCCCGTGTCCGCCTTTTCCTTTTATGTCAATGATGAAGTCATCCGCATTGGCCATGATCGGGCCTGTACCAATCCACGCTTTGCCAACAGGGAACATCGACCAGAGGTGAACGCCAAAGATCGCATCGACCCCATCGACCGCGCCGTCCTCTACCATCGCGACAGCCCCGCCTGGCAGCTCTTCTTCCGCGTGCTGGAAAATAAAGCGAATCGTTCCCGGAATCTGGTCGCGGTGCCGCGCAAGGATCGTGGCGAGGCCAAGCAGCTCCGAGGTGTGGGCATCGTGTCCGCAAGCATGCATGACGCCAGGAACCGTAGATTTATAGGGTACATCTTTTTGATCCTGAATCGGCAACGCATCAAAGTCCGCGCGAATGGCAACGGTACGACCCGGCTGACCGCCGCGGAGGGTAGCGACCACCCCGCGTCCGCCTACACCTGTGCGCACTTCATCCATTCCCAATCCTCGCAAGATATCCGCAATTTTGGCAGGCGTTTTCTCCTCGTGAAAAGACAGCTCTGGATGCTGATGAAAATGACGTCGCCAGGCAACAATCTGCGGCTCCAGCTCCTGGATGTATGTGCGTAAATTCGTAAGTAGATCTGACAAGACGGTCTCCCCTTCCGTTTTCCTTTTCACCCATCATAGCAAAAAGCGAGATCGGCTTGCTACAGAAAATCTCGGTCGAGGTGTGGAAAGGAAAGAACTGCCAAACCATCGAATACCAATAGCGTACAGACGGTTTCCGAAAAGGAGTTGACGCAAAGTGGCACACCCGATCATGAATCGCATTGGCACTGTTTTTATCCCTGTATCTGATATCGAAAAAGCACGAAATTGGTACTGCCAGCTGCTGGGGATCCCCGTCACCGGCGACATACTGTTTGGCCATTTGTACGTAGTGCCCATGGCTGGAGAGACAGGGCTAGTCTTAGACAGCAAAATTTTTGATACGGAAAAACCCGGAAAGGCACCGCTGTTTCATTTCAATACCGCAGACATCGAAGCAGCCTATCAGTATGTGAAAGAGCTGGGGGCCGCCATGCTGTCTGGCATTGAGCATGATCATTGGTTTACCTTTGCGGACCCGGACGGAAATGTGCTGATGGTATGTAAGTGTTGATTTGTGGGGGCGGAGTCAGCCTCGGCTGTTGCGCATAGCAGCAAGGACTTTGATCCGATCGCCTGCCGACTGGACGAATTGCTGGTAATCCTTCGTCTCCATTCCATACAGCGCCATCTTCCCTTGGCCGTCAAAATGGATCCCCCAGCCGTATTTTTTCGGCAGCAAAGAGGCCCGCATGCATGGATGCTTTTTCTGAAACAAGTCCCTGCGGATTCGCTCACCATGCATATCCCGTTCTTCCGTGGAAATGTTTTTGTGGATCAGATGGACCGCATAGATCAATTCTTCGTGTGTGAATTGATACGGGTTTTGCGATAGCAATTCGTATTGGATGACATGGATCGGCTTGTTCCCATTGCGTCCAACAGGTATCATGCCTTCCGAAACGGGGCAATCTGCAGCTACCTGGATAAAGGTGTGAATGAAGCTCAAGTTTTCACCTCTTCTTACAGAATTCGCATGTGTTTCTCCTTCCAAATGTAGCAAATGCCCCGTCTCTTTCAAAGAGGCGGAGCATTGCCACGCATTATCCGATCACGAGCGCATGCACGATGCTGGGGCCGTGAACGCCGATGGTCAGATCACTCTCGATATCGGCAGAGCGGCTGGGCCCTGAGACAAAATGGATTCCCGCCGGCATCTCCTTTCCGTTCCAGGTCTGTATGACAGACAGCACATCGCCCATCTTGGTCTGGATGTCCTTTGCTTTGACAATCCCGACAAAGATCGTGGGCAGCAGGCTGAGCGACCTGCCTCTTTGCGGTGTAGAGGTGATCACCAGCGTACCCGTATTCGCAATCGCAAAGTCAGCCATGACGATCCCGATCTCCGCCTCTGCCGCTGCTTTTCGCATCGCGGCAAAGTCTTTGTCACCCCATACAGTCAAGTGAAGATCTGGCGATTCGGAAACAATCTGTGCGAGTTCCGGATGATCTTCGCGGATAATCTTTTTCGCTTTCATCTCACCGATGAGACGATCCAGGTAGTTCTTTGCTTCCGCCATGTCGGCTAGACGTACAGCACTCCCGCCGAGACTTTCCCAGTTCATCAGAAATTGGGAGATTCGCTCTTCCGGATCAAGCGTATGCGTCCGCCAAGAATCAACGGCGCCAGAAACCGATCGTTTCGGTGGGGTCGTTAGCGGCTGTTCCCGCCCTAGACGATTGGCAATATGCTTAATGAATGTTTCCTGTTTTTGGAGCGATTGCTCATGCAGCTCTGCAATCACCGATTTCTTCTCAGTTTTCATGGCTGTTTCCCCGCTTTCTCAGGATGGCTTCCATACGCGCTTTCGTCTCAGGTTTCAGCTCAACCAGCTCGTGCTGCAACTCCATGTCCAACTCTTTCCATGAATCGCGAAACGATTTTTTCGCCAGCGCCGGGGCTACCCGCAACCGATTCCATGCTTCGAGCGGACCTACTTTGGCTGTTATTTCACCATTGCGCGCCAGTGGCTTTTGTCCGAATTGCCCCAGCTTTAAAGCCAGCTGGTAAAAGCGCTGGGAAGAAACAGCGACCTTGTATGTTTTCATGCCCAGCCTTTCTGTGGCATCCGTACGTCCCGCTTCCACATTGCGGCGCCGCAGATAGACAAGCATGTCATGCAGAGGGATTTTGACCGGACAAGCCTCATAGCAAGCACCGCACAGGGAAGAAGCGTTGGCTACCTCGCCCCATTGATCCTGATCCTCATTCAAAAGCGGGGTCAATACCGCTCCGATCGGCCCGCTGTACACCCATCCGTAGGCATGCCCCCCGATATGACGGTAGACCGGACAAGCATTGAGACAAGCACCGCAGCGAATGCAATTCAATACCTCTTGAAACTCCGGATCACCCAGCTGCTGGGAACGCCCGTTATCCAGGATGATGACATGCAGCTCATCTGGACCGTCACCATCGGCTGCCCGCTTCGGACCGTTGATGGCGGACATGTAGACCGTCAGCTTCTGGCCGGTCGCGGCGCGCGGCAGGATGGCAGCCATCACTTCAAGATCCTCCCACGAAGGAATGATCCGTTCCATCCCCATCAGCGTGATCTGTGTGCGGGGCACGGTACTGCACATCCGGGCATTCCCTTCATTGGAGAAAAGTACGAAGGAACCGGACTCAGCGATCGCAAAGTTGCAGCCCGTCATCCCGATGTCCGCCTGCAAAAACTTTTCCCGCAGCTGGGACCGCGCAAATCCGGCTAAGACAGCCGTATCTGCAGGAAGCTTCTCGCCCCCGATCTCGGAAAACAGGTCGGCGATCTGCTGTCTGTTTTTATGAATCGCTGGCGCCAGAATGTGCGAGGGTGTTTCTCCGGCAAGCTGGATGATATATTCGCCCAGATCGGTTTCGACCGGCTCGATGCCCTTCGCCGCCATCGCATCGTTGAGGTGCAGCTCCTCCGACACCATCGATTTTGATTTCACGACCGACTTGGCCTGCTTCTCCTCCATGATCTGCATCGCGATCTCCACCGCCTCCTGTGCGGTAGACGCGAAGTGCACATAGCCGCCCGCTTCCCGAAGATTCTGAACAAATTGATTCAGATAGTAGTCAAGGTGGGCAATCGTATGCAGCCGAATCTGTCTGCCGCGCTCACGCCACTCCTCCCAGTTGCCCATCTGCTCCGCTGCTTGCTGCTTCGAGGAGCGCAGTCGTCCCGTCGTAAACTTGACCGCATTGCGCAAAAACTCGTCATTCAGCGCTTGCCGAATGCGTTCTTCCAGCTTCACCGCAGGATTAAATCCGCCCATCTGCCCGACACACTCCTTCGTATAAAAGTTCCGCCAGATGCATCACCCGAATCGAAGTACCCTGATGGCGCAGGCGTCCCCCGATGTTCATCAAGCAGCCCATGTCCAGACCGACGAGCACTTCCGCTTGCGTGTCGATCACATGCTCCGCTTTTTCTGTCACCATCGCCGCAGATACTTCGGACAGCTTGATCGAAAAGGTCCCGCCAAAGCCGCAGCAGTCTTCCGCGAAGGGCAGCGGCAGCAGTTCCAGCCCATGCACATGCTGCAGCAGCTCGAGTGGTTCGTCTTTAACGCCCAGCAGCCTCGCCCCGTGACAGGAGGGATGATAGGTCACGCGATGGGGGAACTTCGCCCCGACATCCTTGACGTCCAGCACATTGACCAAAAATTGCGTAAATTCGTAGCTTTTCTCCGCCAGCGCCCGCGCTTTGGCAAGCCCTGCCGGATCATCCTTGAACAGCGAAGGGTAATGGTGATGGATCATCCCGATACAGGACCCCGAGGGAGCGATCACGAAATCGCTGTCGGCAAACGCATCGATCAATTGCAAGGCTGCCCCCTTCGCTTCGTCCCAATACCCGCTGTTGAACGCTGGCTGCCCGCAGCATGTCTGCGCAGAAGGAAAATCCAAGCGAATTCCATAGCGTGCAAGCAGCCGCGCCATCGCTTCTGTCACGCGGGGATAAAATGCATCCGACAAGCATGTAGCAAATAAAGAAACCTTCATATCCACCCTCCTATTCATCTGGTCATCTGATGACTTATGCAAAAAATTACGTGAGCATCTCTTTTTCAACGCCACGCAAGTGAAGCAGCATTGCTTCCTCCGCTCTTTGCGGATTTTTTTGTTCAACCGCCTTGCCAATCTCACGGTGCTCGGTCAGCAGCCGCTCTGCACTTCCGGGCTTGTGGAACAGCTTTTCCCGGCTGGTTTTCAACGATTTGCTGATCGTATCGGCCAGGTTCTGCATGATGGATTCAAGCACGGGATTGTGGCTGGAAACCGCGAGTGCATAGTGAAAATTCCAGTCGGCCTGCTCCCATCGGTCTCCCGTGCGGACGGCTTCGGTCATCTGCGCCAAGGCTTCCTCGATCCTTGCCAGGTCAGCTTCCGTTCTGCGTTCGGCCGCCAATCGGACCATGCCTGTCTCAATGATTTTTCTGACTTCAAGCAGGGCAATCGTGTCGTCCAAGGACATGGGGCGGATCGGTTCAAAGCTCGCCAGCACCTCTTGCGGCTCCGTACGGGTCACGAAGGTCCCTTCTCCCTGGCGCATCGTCAATAGGCCGATCGTCTTTAAGGAGCTGATTGCTTCGCGTACCGTCGATTGACCAACCCCCAGCGACTCCGCCAGCTCGCGGATCGAGGGCAATCGCTCCCCGGCTTTATACACGCCGGACAGGATCTGATGCTTCAGATAGTCGGCAACTTCTTCATAAGTCTTCTTTACCTTAAAAGGTTGATTCTCGATTGTCATGCACCTCTTTTGCGCAGGGAATGATTTCCTCCCCCTGTCACAATCCAAGTGTAAATGATCCGCTCGCGGCCCGTCAACAGAGGGGAAAACAAGTTACTTGAAAATGAAAGCGATTGATTCGAGAAAATTCACTCATGTTTTAAAAATCAAATAAAACTATAATTTCGACTTTATGAAATATACTAGTAGAATCCAAGAAAAGTTGGTAGAATCCTTTTAATATTTATAAAAAGTATATAGGAGAATTGAAGATGAAAGCCTTGCAGAGAAAAGATCTATTGTTTGTGAGTTTTATGCTGTTTTCCTTGTTTTTCGGGGCAGGCAATCTGATTTTCCCTACCTTTTTGGGGCAATCAGCCGGAGAGCATGTCTGGCTGTCGATGGCTGGATTCATTGTCTCTGCGGTTAGCCTTCCGATCATGGGCGTGATCGCCGTGGCTCAGGCAGGCAGCTTTCAAAGTCTCATGAATCGGGTTCATCCCTGGTTTGCCTTTCTCTTTCCGCTGGCGGTCTACCTGTCGATCGGCCCAGGACTGGCCATTCCGCGAGCGGGAAGTCTTGCCTATGAAATGGGGGTTGGCTATTTCCTCCCTGAAGCGTGGGGGCAGCATCCCTTGTCTCTCTTGCTCTATACGGTTGTATTCTTTTCGCTTGTCTATTGGCTTGCGCTTACCCCTTCCAAACTGGTGGAACGGTTCGGCAAGCTGCTGACTCCGATCTTGCTCGCTCTCATTGTCATTATTTTTATCAAAAGCTTGCTCAGTCTTGACGGCGTCTCTGGCACTCCCGTGGGGAACTATTTGACCCATCCTTTCGTCCAAGGATTTTTGGACGGCTATCAAACAATGGATGCGCTCGGTTCCATCGCGATTGGCATCGTCGTCGTGAATACGCTGCGTGCCCGCGGGATTACACAAAGCAAATCGCTTGCCTGGATGATTACGATAGCCGGCATTGGCGCTGCCCTGTTGTTGACCAGCGTATACCTGATCCTCGGTTTTCTCGGCGCTGCCAATCCAAGCAGCATTCCTGCCGAAAACGGGGCGCAGGTGCTCAGCCAAGTCAGTACCGCGCTGTTTGGGCAAAGCGGCGCGCTGATTCTCGGTGCCGTCTTTACGGTGGCTTGCCTCTGCGTATCCATCGGGCTGGTCACTGCTTGCGGGCAATATTTTTCCGAGGTATTTCCGCGTCTGTCCTATCAAAAATGGGTAGCGATCACCAGTGCTGCCAGCATGCTGATAGCGAATCTGGGCCTGACCCAAATCCTGAAAATCTCTGTCCCGATTCTCGGGTTTATTTATCCGGTAGCCATCGTCATGATTATCCTGTGTCTTACCCATCGGTTGTTCCGCGGCGCTTCACCCGTCTACAAGGCTTCCGTATTGTTGACGCTCGTGTTCAGTTTGCTGGATTCGATCGCAAATGCGTTTGAGATCGCGGCGATCAGTGACACGCTTGCGCTGCTTCCTTATTACAGGGAAGGAATGGGCTGGCTCCTGCCGGCAATCGCAGGAGGTGCCATCGGCTATGCGGCTGCCATGTTGGCCAAAAAGCACACATCTGACGCGCCAACTGCCTCTGTCCAAGAACAGGAATCGTAAATACAAGAAAGGCACTCGGCTTTTGAGCCCAGTGCCTTTTTCTTGTTTCCTTTCCTTCTATCCGATGATCAGCCGTTCCTTTGGATAAGCAACCGAGCTCGGCCGCCCATCTTTTTTCGCAAAAAGCAGCAGATTGATGATACCAATGCGCCCGATGATCATCATGCCAATCAAGATTAATTTGCCTGCCGCTCCGATTTCCGAAGTGATGCCGCTAGAAAGCCCAGTCGTCCCAAAAGCCGAGCAAATCTCAAATAATACGTGTTGAAGCGGCAGGTCTTCCGTCCAGATAAACAGGATGACCGCCGTGAAGACGAGACAGATGGAAAAGAAGAAGACCATGAAAGAACGGTTGATATCGTCATCCATCAGCTCTTTCCGAAACACCTTCACTCTTTTATGGCCTCGCATATACGCGAACATCGTAGCAGCCAGGACGAAAAACGTCGTCGTACGAATCCCGCCCCCTACGCTGTTGGGCGATGCCCCGATAAACATAAAACCCGATAACAGCACCATGGTCGGGGCTGAGAGCAAGCTGAGATCCATGGTGACGAGCCCGCCGCTCCGGGAAGAGACGGAATGAAACAGGGCATAGAAAAAAGCTTCATGCCAGCTTTTATCCTGCAAAAACAGATCCCGTTCAAACAGGTAAAAGAACAATGTCCCGATGGCAACAAGCGAGAAAAACGTGATGGTTGTAATTTTCGTAAATAAGGAAAATGAAAATTTCATTTTGTTTCTGCGATGGTGGACATAGCTCTGCAGCTCAATTAATACGGGGAACCCGATCGCTCCACAGGTGATCAGGATCATGTTCACGATTTGTACGAAATAGTCCTGCGCAAAATTGATCAATGAGTTGCCGTAAATATCAAATCCCGCATTGGTAAAAGCACTCACTGACACGAAATACCCGTAATAGAAGGCTGTATGCCATTCCTGATGATAACCCGCCCATACGAAGTAGGTCCCCAGCAGAATCGTGCCGATCAGTTCGATGTATAACGTCAATACCAACACATTGATAATCAGGTTGACTAGTCCCGCCAATGTTTGCCGATTATTGTCCGCTGCGATCCGTTTCCGCTGCTCCAGGCCAATGTTTTTCCCCAGCACCACCCATACGAACGCCCCCAATGTCATGATGCCAATCCCGCCAACCTGAAAAAGCAGCGTAAGAAAGAAAATTCCCCACTGATTAAAGATATGGTGAATTTGAATCACGCTGAGTCCGGTCACGCTGATAGCGCTGGCAGCGGTGAATAAGGAATCGATCCAGCTCAAACTTACCCCGGGATTATGAAAGATGGGCAGCTTTAATAATAGCGTTGCCAGGAAGATCATCCCCACATACAAGAAGACGATCATTTGTACAGAATTACTTTTTCTCTTTCTGTCAAAAAAGGGCAATCCGGTTTCCCTCCTGCTACATGTTCTCCACGTAATCATAGCGAAAAGTGGAGGAACACGCAAAACCGCCTATCCCGCCCATGCTGACGCCCGCCTTATTCCTTGTTGCTGATGAGATAAAAGCCTTTATTGGTGACCGTTTTGATGCTGATCCGGCCATCCGTGGCCTGCTGAAGCTTTTTCCGGAGGTTATACAGGTGAACATCCAGCACTTTGCTGGATAGATCGATTTGGCCTCCCCAGACCGCCTGGATGATTTGCTGGCGGGAGGCAATGGTTTTCTGGTGAGCTAGCAGGTATTGGAGCAGCCGGGATTCTGTTTTTGTCAAATCGAGCTGCATGCGCACTCCCTCCCATTCCAGCAGCGGATTGTGATCCCAATCGTTTCCGGGGGCGGGTGGAGAAATGTGTGGAGCCGGTGCCTCCTTGCGTTTCAAGATGGCGCGAATCCGTGCTGCCACTTCCCGCTCTGAGCACGGTTTGAACTGGTAGTCATCCGCCCCTTGGGAAAAGGCTTGCAGCAGATCCGTTTCATCACGCTGTGTGGCAAGCACAAGTATGCCGGCTTGGGGAAAACGTTTCCGATAGGTGTGAACCAGAGGAAATGCCGCTTTCTCCCAGCAATCCAACAGGACAAAGTGAATGTGCCCCTCTTCCTCGCTTCCCCTTTCCGCTTCCACCAGCTCTATTGAATGAGTCTGCAAAAATTGCGCGAGACGTGCGAAACCGGATAGTTGTTCCGATACATAGAGCCCCTTTTTCATTTCCCTTCCTCCATCATTCCTTCGATCATCTTTCTAGTGTACCGGGGAATGATTAAGCTATTTTTAAGCTCGGAAGGTCATTGTTTGAATTTTTCACAAAGTTTATCGGAATTATGAAAAAAACCGGACCCTTTCCCAGGCCCGGTTGTTGATGCTCAGTTATCTCTTCTTGTCACATTCGCCGCTTGCAAGCCGCGTTGGCCGTTGACTACCTCGAAGGAAACGAGCTCCCCCTCTTCCAGATTCCGATAGCCGCTACCCGAAATTGCTGTATAATGAACAAAAATATCTGGACCGTCTTCGCGCTCAATAAAGCCATAACCCTTTTCTTTGTTAAACCATTTCACTTTTCCTTGCATCTTTATTGCTCCTCCCTTGCTCTTGTGAAGATTTGCTTTAGGCTATTATCATATGCGGGCTCCTTAAAACGTGATCAAAGTGGGTAAAAATTGATTCAATCTTCCCCTATCTTCCGCTACAATGGAGAGGAGGCCATGTTTGCATTCTGGCCCCACACGGCATAACCACGTGTTGTGACGTGAGCAATTAGAAGGAAGGAGCTTGCCAATCATGCGTTTCGCATATGTCGCTGCTTTGTCGGCGCTGCTGTTGTCCGGTTGTGCAGAAGTCACACAAGGCGTTCAGGATGCACAGCAAGCAGTGGAAGCAGGCAAACAAGCCATCGAATTGGGCAAAGACGTCGTTGAACAAGGAAAGCAAATCGCTGAATCGGAAATTGCCCAACAGCTGAAAACATATCTACAACAGAAATATGAGTCCTCCGAAGAGTTGCGCAATGCCATGTTTACGGGGGATGGCCAACTGATCGCAGCTGAGCTGAAGGAAACCGAGCTCGCCAACTTTTCGTTTTACCAATCCGAGCTGCTCGGTGTCGAATTTAAAGGGAAGCTGACCGGTGACGGCACGTTTCAAGTTCTCCGCTACAGCTTGACCAATCCGAATGAGGCTCCTGTGGTCGTTCACGAATTCAATGTGGTCCTCGACCAGAACGGGCAAATCCAAGTTCAATAAGCAACGTCTCAGAGCCGTATGCGTACGGCTCTTTTTTCGCGCCATTGCCCGCTCAACAGCCCTGATGAAGTGAAAACGCCGATGATCACGATCGCCGCCCCCAGCACTTGTATGAGCGTAACCGGTGTTCCTGCCGCAAGCGAGATGATCATCACCACGACGGGAACGAGATTAAAAAAGAGCGATGTTTTGCTAGCACCGATCAGCTTCATGCCTTGATTCCACCACAGGTATCCAAGCACACTGGTGAAGAGTGCCATAAAGAGGATCGCAGCCCACGCTTGCAGTGGTACGTCCGTCATGGGCACGGGATTGGACGAATATACGGAGCTCATGATCAAGGCCAGGGCCCCAATCACCATGGTATAGGTAGTGGTGGCTAGCGGTGTGGCATCCTTTACAAAACGACGCCCAAGCACTCCATAAAGCGCCCAGCACAGATTGCCCGCCAAGATCATAGCGTCACCGCCTGAGATGGACAAAGTGGCGATCGTCTGGAGCGATCCCTGTGTAATGACAAGCGATACCCCGATGAATGCTAGAAAAATGCCCACTCCCTGCTGTTTGCTGATCCGATCCTTTAACAGCACCCGGGCTAACATCGTCGTGATCAGCGGATTCAGCGCCATGATTAACGCCCCGTTAACCGAAGACGTGGATTTCATCCCCGCAAAAAACAATGCATTAAAGCCAAAAACCCCCACGATACCCATCATGGTGAACCAGACGATATTGCGCTTGATCTGGTGTTTCTGAATTCCTTCCGTAGCCAGCATCATGATCAGCATCACCGCTGCCGCGATGCCAAAACGCCATGCTGCCGCTGACGCAGGTGAAAAATAATCCACCGTATATTTCGCAAGGGGAAAAGCCGCCCCCATAAAAATTGAGACACTCAGCAGCATGATATATATTTTGGTCTGCTTCATTTCTTATCCACGTCCTTTGCCAGAATGGAATGATACGTATCCAGTTTCTGCATGGTTGCCGATATGACTTGTTCCAGTTCCAGCTTTTTGGCCTCCATGTTCTGCAGGTGTCTCGTTAAGATATCAATCCGTTTATGCAGCGACGGCGTCAGCTGAGACATTTCGACCTCCATGCTGATTTGTTCCATAATACAGCCGTCTTGGACAATCTCATTGATTTCATCCAATGACATGCCTGTTTCCTTTAAGCTTTTCAGGAAAGCCAAAAATTTCAGATCGCCATCGGTATAGGTACGCCTTCCCCCACTATTTCGTTTTGCTGGGGGAAGCAGCCCGATTTTTTCGTAATACCGCAATGTATACGAGCTGATCCCAGATTTTTCGGAAGCCTCGCGAATGGAATACACCAACTTCATCCCTCTCTCTTTGTTGAATCCCCCTCAGTGTACGACTTAGATTCAACTCTAAGTCAATAAGAAAAACTTCTTTCAGCTGGATCCGTCGGCAAGAAATCGAGTAGGAGGGGGTGACTAACCCCCGACCTCTCACA